>NZ_ML776454.1:0-63229 GCF_009830945.1 Nocardiopsis sp. FR4
GCGGGAGCGGTACCGGCAGATCGTCCGGTGGAGGTCGCCCGAGACCGGGGGGCACTTCCCCTCGCTGGAGGTTCCCGAGTACTTCGTCGAGGACCTGCGCGAGGGCCTCTCGGCTGTGCTGGCCGCTGACGGCGGTCGGTCATGACGCTGGCGTGGAGGCGTGCGGCCGGGAGTTGATCGCCGCAGGCGGTGTGGGGCCGAGCGGCGCCAGGCGTTTCCGGGGTGGTCGCACCACTGCGGTCAGCGCACGGGCACGCACGGACGCGATCAGACGGAAGCGCCGGAACGCAGGCTCTCCTGGTAGGCCCGGCCCTTGGCCATCAGGCCGTCGAGCGCGTCACGCGTGCGCATCAGTTCGGCGATGTGCCCGGTGAGCCGATCGCGTTCCTGTTCCATGCGTTCCATCGCCGCCTCGGAGTTCCCCTCGCTGGGCTCGTCGACGCAGGGCAGCAGCTCAGCGATGGCGCGGCTGGACAGCCCGGCGGCGTACAACTGCTGGATGAAGGCGACGCGCTCGACGCTGTCGTCGGTGTAGTGCCGCTGCCCACTGGCGCTGCGGGTGCTGGTGAGCAAACCCTGCTCCTCGTAGTAGCGCAGGGACCGGACACTCACTCCCGTCCGTGCCGCGAGTTCTCCGATGCGCACGGCTTCCCCTTCCGGCTACGGCCACAGCCCTGGCTATGACCTGTGACACAGCACTTGCCTCTCACATCAATGTCAGGTTTTAGCGTAGCCGACGTGCCCGGGAAGGGCGCATCGTCCACGAAGGAGACCCGACGTGACCAGTTTGTTCGAGCGTTACCAGCTCGGAGACCTGACTCTGCCCAACCGGGTGGTGATGGCGCCGATGACGCGCGTCCGCGCCGCCGCGGGCGGGCTGGCGACACCGTCCATGGCAACGTACTACGCCCAGCGCGCGACCGCCGGCCTGATCGTGTCCGAGGGGGTGCAGCCGAGTCTGGTGGGACAGTCCAACCCGGGCACACCGGGGCTGTACACCGACGAGCAGGTCGCCTCCTGGAAACCGGTGACAGCCGCGGTGCACGCCAACGGCGGACGGATCTTCGCCCAGATCATGCACGGCGGCCGCGTCTCACACCCCAGCACCACCGGTGTGCGCCCGGTCGGCCCCTCGGCCGTTCCCGCCGTCGGGGACGTGTTCACCCCGACCGGGCCCCGGCCCGCACCGATGCCGCGCGCGCTGGAGGAGGCCGAGGTTCCCGAGCACGCCGAGTCCTACGCCGGGGCCGCCCGCCACGCCGTCGCCGCCGGGTTCGACGGGGTGGAGCTGCACGGTGCCAACGGCTACCTGATCTCCCAGTTCCTCTCCTCCAACGCCAACCTGCGCACGGACTCCTACGGGGGCTCGGTGACCAACCGGATCCGGTTCGCCGTCGAGGCCGCGGCCGCCACCGCCGACGCCGTCGGCGGGGACCGGACCGGTATCCGCCTCTCCCCCGGCGGGCGGTTCTGGGGGACCGAGGAAACGGAGGTCCGCGAGCTCTACACCGCGCTGCTGGCCGAACTGGCCCGGCTCGGACTGGCCTACCTCCACCTCGAAGCCACCACCGACGAGGAACTGCTGCTGGAGCTGCGCCGCGTCTGGCCGGGCACCCTCATCGTGAACCCGACGGTCCCCATGGGCACGAAGCAGACCAACAGGGAGGACGCCGACCACTGGCTCGGACAGGGCGCCGACCTCATCAGTTTCGGCCGCTCCTTCATCTCCAACCCCGACCTGGTCGAGCGGCTCCGCACCGGACTACCGATCTCCCCGGTGGACGAGGCCACCTACTACCAGGGCGGCGACCGGGGTTATCTGACCTACCCGGCGTACCAGCACAGCGCGTAAGCCCGGGGCCGTCCCCTCCTCGCCGAAGCGGAGGGGAAAGCCCTGGAAACGAACGACGGCCCTTCCGGAAGGGCTCCCCGGAAGGGCCGCACCGGACTCGGGACCGACGGCCGGAGTCCTCGGGCCGTAGCGGGAACATGAGCCCGGACACCGATTCCGTCGCCGGTGGCGAGCGTCGGGGCGCGCCCGGCGACCGGCCCGCCCAGGGGCGGGCGACGGGTGGGCCCGGACCGCGGCGGCACGGGTGTGCTCACGGGAGAACCCGGCGCGGTGGCCATCCGGCCGGGGAGGCCTCCGGGTCCGGCGCGGGCGGGGTGGCCGCACACGGGGGCGGACCGGGGTGACGAGCGGGCCCGGCGCGGGAGCGGTCGGGGCGTGGGGCGAACGTCGTCCGAACACCGGGCGAGGGGACGGGGTTTCGCGTCAGGCCCTGCTTCACGGCACCGCCCTTTCGGTCGGGCGTTCCTTCCACCGGGCACCCACGCGACCGGGTCCCTCACCCCTCCGGTGCGGGATCCAGCTCGGCGGCCACCCGGGCGGCGGTCTCGCGCAGCCAGATGTGCGCGGCGTCGTGCCGGTGGACGGGGTGCCACCACAGCGCCTCCTGGATCGGGGCGGCGGGGAACGGGCAGGGCAGCACCCGCAGGCCGGTGCGCCCCGCCCGCGGCGCCACCAGACGACGCTGCGCCAGCGCCACCCGCCGCGTGCCCCGGACCAGGTCGGGCAGGAGCCCGAAGTTCTGCACGGAGACCTCCACGCGCGGGTCCAGGCCGAGCATCCCCAGCTGGTGGGTGACGGGGGCGTCGTAGGGGCGCTGGTAGACCACCCACGGCAGCCGCCCCAGGTCGTCCATGGTGACCGTCTCCCCCACGGTGTCGTTCTCCCCGTCGACCAGGCACACCCACTCGTCCCGGTACAGCTCCACGGTCGGGTAGCCGCTGATCACCCCGTGCAGCATCAGGGCCCCGTCCACGCCGCCGAGCACGCTCTCGGTGGCCGACACGATCGTGGCCGGCATCTGATGGAAGTGCAGCCGGATGCCCGGCGCCTCGGCGTGCAGGACGCGGGCCAGCCGCGCGCCGAAGACCGCGACGGCGTAGTCCGAGGCCAGGAGGGTGAAGACCCGTTCCTCGGTCTCGGGGTGGAAGTGGGCGCGGCTGCTGAAGAGCCGCTCCATCACGGAGCAGGCGTTGGCCGCGGGCACCCGCAGGGCGTGGCCCAGCGGGGTGAGCTCGTAGTGGTTGCCCCGGCGCACCAGGAGTTCGTCGGAGAAGTGCCGCCGCAGGCGGGCCAGGGCGGCGCTGGTCGCGGGCTGGCTCAGCCCGATGCGCTCGCCCGCTCGGGTGACGTTGCGCTCCTCCAGCAGGGCGCGCAGGGCCACGAGCAGGTTCAGGTCCAGGTTCGCGATGTTCACACGCCCCGCCCTTCCAGCGGTTATCCACCGCCTGGATGCCACTCATATGGGAGATCTATTTCACAAATCCCTCCTGGCGGCCCAATGTTAGTGGCATCACACCTGGAGGAGACACCGTGGAAACCCTCTCGCCACTCGCCGGCCCCTTCGCCCTCGGCACCTTCTCCGTGGGCAACGGGTCCCCCTTCCCGGGCCTGGTCTCCGGGGAGAGCGTCCTGGACCTGCGCACCGCCCCCGAACTGCGCGTTCCGCCCGGCAGCGGCCTGACCACCCTGGACCTGCTGGAACGGTGGGCCGAGGCGCTGCCGGTGCTGCACCGCCTGGCCGCCTCCGGGGAGGGCGGGCGGCACGCCCTGGCCGACCTGCGGGTCCACGCCCCCGTCCGCCCCCGCCAGATCCTCCAGTCCGGCGCCAACTACCGGACCCACGTCCTCGACCTGGCCGTGGCCCACGAGCCCGAGGGCGGGCGGTCGGCCGAACGGGTGCGCGCCGAGACCGCCGCGATGATGGACCGCCGGGCCGCCGAGGACCAGCCGTACGTGTTCATCGGCCTGCCCTCCTCGGTGAGCGGCCCCTACGACGACGTGGTGATCCCGTCCTGGTGTGTCAAGCCGGACTGGGAGCTGGAGCTGGCCGCGGTGATCGGCGAACCCGCCTTCCGCGTCACACCGCAGCGGGCCCTGGAGCACGTGGCCGCCTACACCATCGCCAACGACGTCACCGCGCGCGAACTGGTCTTCCGCCGGGACATGCCGGAGATCGGCACCGACTGGCTACGCGCCAAGAACGCCCCCACCTTCACCCCGCTCGGCCCCTACCTGGTGCCCGCGGAGTTCGTGTCCGACCCCGGCGACCTCCAGGTGACCCTGCGGCTCAACGGCGAGGTCATGCAGGACGAGTCCACCAAGGACATGCTCTTCGACGTCGCGCGCCTGGTCTCCCACGCCTCCCGGACCGTGGAGCTGCTGCCCGGCGACCTCGTCCTGACCGGCAGCCCCGCCGGGAACGGGATGCACTGGGGACGGCTGCTGCGCCCCGGCGACGTCATGGAGGGCACGATCACCGGCCTGGGCGCCCAGCGCACCACGTGCGTGGCGGAGGAGGCGTGATGACCGAACCCGCCAGCGCCAAGGACCCCGCTCGCCCAGCCCTCGACCGCACCGACCCCGAGGGCGCCGTCGCCGAGGCCGCGCGCAGGTACTCCAACTGGGGCCGCTGGGGCGAGGACGACGTGCTCGGGACCGTCAACCTCATCGACGCGGCCAAGCGCCGCGAGGCGGCCGGTCTGGTCCGGCTCGGGGTGAGCTTCTCGCTGGCCCAGAGCTTCGACATGAACGGCCCGCAGAGGGGCTGGCGGCGCCGGACCAACCCCGTGCACACCATGCTCGACACCGGCACCGACGCGGCCCGGGGCAACCAGGGCTTTCCGCACGGCATCGGCGGCGCCGACGACGTGGTGTCCATGCCGTTGCAGTGCTCCACCCAGTGGGACGGCCTCGGCCACATCTTCGACCACGGCCGGGCCTGGAACGGCCGCGACGCCGCCGAGGTGGTCACCTCCGCCGGTGACCTGGTCACCGGGATCGAGCACATGGCCGCGCCCGTGACCGGACGCGGTGTGCTGCTGGACGTGGGGCGCGTACTCGGCGAGGACGGCGAGCTCCCCGACGGCTTCGCCGTCACCGCCGAGCACCTGAACGCGACCGCGGAGGCGCACGGCGTCGCGGTGGGTCGCGGGGACATCGTGTGCGTGCGCACCGGCCAGCTGACCCGGGCCCTCCGGGAGGGGTGGGGCGACTACGCGGGCGGGCCCGCGCCGGGCCTGTCCTTCACCACCGCCGGGTGGCTGCACGGGACCGGGATCGCGGCGATCGCCACCGACACGTGGGGCTTCGAGGTGCGCCCCAACGAATTCGACGACGCCTTCCAGCCCCTGCACCAGGTGGCCATCCCCCACATCGGCCTGCTCATCGGCGAGATGTGGGACCTGGACGCCCTGGCGGCGCACTGCGCGGCCGACGGCGTCCACGAGTTCTTCCTGACCGCCGCACCGATCCCCTTCACCGGAGCCGTCGGCGCACCCGTCAACCCCGTCGCCGTCAAGTGAGGTACCCCCCATGGCAGCCGTAGACAACGCCCTCATCGTCGGAGCCGGAACATCCGGTCTGGCCCTGGCCGTCCTGCTCGCCCGCGCGGGCGTGCGGGTGGAGGTGGCCGAGATCAAGGACGACGCCGACGCGCTCGGGTCGGGCATCACCGTCCAGGGCAACGCGCTGCGGGTCCTGCGCGAACTCGGCGTGTGGCCCCAGGTCCGGGCGTCGGGCTACGCCTTCGACAGCCTCGGCGTGCGCGCACCCGACGGAACCCTGCTCGCGGAGATCCCCGACGTGCGCACCGGCGGCGCGGACCTTCCCGCGACGGTCGGCATGAACCGCCCCGAGCTGACCGCGATCCTGCTCGGGGCCGCCCGGTCGGCCGGGGCCCGGATCCGCACCGGGCTGACCGTGCGCTCCCTGACCCAGCACCCGCGGAGCGTGGAGGTGCTGTTCTCGGACGGCGGGTCCGGCACCTACGACGCGGTGGTGGGCGCCGACGGCATCCGCTCGGCGACGCGCCGCATGATCGGGATCGACGCCGACCCGGAGCCCACCGGCATGGGCATCTGGCGCATCCACACCCGCCGTCCGGCCAGCGTGGAGCGCACCGACCTGGTCTACGGGGGACCGTGCTTCATCGCGGGCTACTGCCCCACCGGCCCCGACACCATGTACGCCTACCTGGTGGAGCGGGCCCGGGTCCACGACGGCCTCACCGGACGCGACCGGGCCGCGCACATGACCGGGCTGTCCCGGGGCTACGGCGGGGTCTGGGACGAGATCCGCCCCGACATCGCCGCCTCCGACCGGGTCAACTACACCTGGTTCGAGTCCCTGCTCGTGGAGCGGCCCTGGAACCGGGGCCGGGTGGTCCTCATCGGCGACGCCGCGCACGCCTGCCCGCCCACCCTCGCCCAGGGCGCGGCGCAGGGGCTGGAGGACGCCCTGGTACTGGCCGAGCTGCTGCTGAGGGCCGACTCCCCCGACCAGGACCTGTTCGACGCCTTCATGGACCGGCGCTTCGACCGGGCCCGCACCGTGGTGGAGTCCTCGATGACCCTGGCCCGGTGGCAGCTGGACGGGGTCCGCGACGCCGACGTCCCCGGCATGATGCGCACGGTCTCCGCGCTGGTCTCGGAGCTGCCGTGATCATCGACGTCCACACGCACGTCCTGCTGCCCGAGGTGGAGCAGGCGGTCTCCGGGCAGCCCGGGCACGCCGGGCACCGGGCCCTGGACGCCAGGCGCAACGGCGAGGAGTCCCTGCGGGTCAGCGGGCGCATGGTCGCCGAACGGCTGGACCGCCTGACCGAGGTCGGGGCGCGGCTGGCCGACATGGACGCGGCGGGGGTCGACGTACAGGTCGTGAGCCCCTCACCGTCGCACTACCACTACTGGGCCGGGCCCGGGCTGGCCGCCTACGCGCACCGGCTGGCCAACGAGGGGGTGGCCGCGCACTGCTCGCGCGCCCCCGACCGGCTGCGGGGCCTGGGCCTGGTCCCGCTCCAGCACCCGGAGCTGGCCGTGGAGCTGCTCGACCACGCCCTGTCCCTGGGCCTGCTCGGGGCGGAGATCTCCTCCCACGCCCCGGGGCGCGAGCTGTCCGACCCCGCCTACGAACCGCTGTGGGAGCGGGCCGCCGCCACCGGCGCCGTGCTGTTCCTGCACCCCTTCGGCTGCACCCTCGACGAGCGGCTGGACCGCTGGTACCTGTCCAACATCGTCGGGCAGCCGACGGAGAACGCCGTGGCCCTGTCCCACCTGGTCTTCTCCGGAGTCCTGGACCGCCACCCGGGCCTGCGGGTCGTGGCGGCCCACGGCGGCGGCTACCTGCCCACCCACCTGGGCCGCGCCGACCACGGCTGGCGGGTGCGCCCCGAGGCCCGGGGCTGCGCCGAACCGCCCAGCTCCTACCTGCGGCGCCTGTGGTTCGACTCCCTCGTCCACGACCCCGCCGTCCTGCGCCACCTTGTCGGGGCGGTGGGCGCCGACCGCGTCCTGCTGGGTTCGGACCACCCCTTCGACATGGGCTCGGAGGACCCGGTGGACGCCCTGCGCGCCGCCGGGCTGGCCCCGGACGCCCTGGCCGCGATCGGCGGCGGGAACGCCGCGGCCCTGTTCGACCTGACCAACCACGCTTCCAAGGAGTGACACCGATGCCCGAACGCCTCATCACCCACGTCCGGCACATCGCCCTGGCGGTGCCCGACTTCGACAAGCAGCAGAAGTTCTTCACCGACATGTGGAAGCTGACCGAGGCCGAGACCGACTCGGGGGTGTCCTTCCTGGCGGCGGAGGGCTCCCCGGAGAACTACGTGGTCCGGCTGCGCCGGGCCGAGGAGAAGCGGATCGACCTGGTGGCCTTCGGCGCCGCCTCGCCCGCCGACGTCGACGCCCTGGCCGACCGGCTGATCCGCGCGGGTGTGCGGATGATCAGCGAGCCCCGGGCGATGGACACCCCCGGCGGCGGCTACGGCGTGCGCTTCTTCGACGTGGACGGGCGCACCATCGAGGTCTCCGCCGACGTGGCCGTGCGCGCGCACCGCAGGGTGGAGGAGAAGGAGTCGGTCCCGGTCCGCCTGTCCCACGTGGTGCTCAACACCCCGGACCTGGACCGCACCCGCGCCTGGTACGAGAGGCACCTGGACTTCGCGCTCTCCGACACCCTCACGCACCCCAGGATGGGCGAGGTCATGCACTTCATGCGGTGCAACCCCGCCCACCACAGCATCGCGCTGGCCAAGGGGCCGCACACCTCGCTGCACCACGTCTCCTTCGAGATGCGCGGCCTGGACGAGTACATGCGCGGCACCGGCCGCCTGCTGCGCGCGGGCGTGCGCAAGATCTGGGGCCCGGGCCGCCACATGGCGGGCAACAACACCTTCTCCTACTTCCTGGACCCGCACGGCAACACGCTGGAGTACACCACCGAGCTGGAGATGCTCGACGAGGACACCTGGCACCCGCACATGTACGACTTCTCCGACCCCGAGGTCACCGACCAGTGGGGTACCGCCAACCCGATGGACGAGTTCGTGGCCAGGGAGTCCTTCAACGACCCCGACCGCGGCTGCTTCGTCGCCCCTCCGATGTAGGCGGGGGCACCCATGCGACTCGCCACCTACGAACACGGCGGACGGCGCCGGTGCGGCATCGTGGAGGGCGGGGAGGTCCGCCCCCTCCCCGAGGGCACCGACCTGCTCGACCTCGTGCGCGGCGCCCCCGTCCCGGCCGCGGGGACGCCCGTGCCCCTGGCCGAGGTGCGGCTGCTCCCGCCGCTGGAACCGCCCTCGGTCCGCGACTTCGTCACCTTCGAGGAGCACGTGGAGGGGGTGCGGCGCAGCGTCAGCGGCGCCGAGGGGGTGCCGGAGGCCTGGTACGACGCTCCCACCTTCTACTTCACCAACCCGGCGTCCCTGGTGGGGGCGCACGACGACGTCCCGGTCCCGCCCGGCTGCACGGCCCTGGACTTCGAGTTGGAGGTGGCCGCGGTGGTCGGCCGCCCGGGCCGCGACCTGTCCCCCGAGCGGGCGCGCGACCACGTCTTCGGGTACACGGTGTTCAACGACTGGTCCGCGCGCGACCTCCAGTCACGGGAGATGCGGGTCGGACTGGGCCCCTGCAAGGGCAAGGACGCGGCCGCCACCCTGGGGCCCTGGCTGGTCACCGCCGACGAGCTGGAGCCCCACCGCGACGACGAGGGGTTCCTGCGACTGGCGCTGACCGCCGAGGTCAACGGCGAGGTGGTGGGCAGCGACCTGCTGTCCAACATGAGCTGGACCTTCGAGGAGATGCTCGCCCACGCCTCGCGGGGAACGGTGCTGCGGCCGGGCGACGTGCTGGGTTCGGGTACCTGCGGCAACGGCGGCTGCCTGGCCGAGCTGTGGGGGCGGCGCGGGCGCCAGGACCCGCCCCCGCTCCGGCCGGGCGACACGGTGGCCCTGACCGTGGAGGGCATCGGCACCGTCGCCAACACCGTCGTGCCCGGCACCGACCCCCTCCCGCTGCCCGGGGCCCGCAGGCGCCCGCGCACCCGGCCCTGACCCCCTCTCACCGGGCCCCGGGCAACCTTCGCCCGGGGCCTCCCGGAAGGAATCCCGTGGAATCCCTGCGAGACAAGGTCGTCGTGGTCACCGGTGCCGCGCGCGGCCAGGGCGCGGCCATCGCCGCCGCCCTGGCGGCGCGGGGTGCCCGGGTGGTGGGCCTCGACGTGTCGGAACCCGGACAGCCGCCGCGCGCGGGACTGGTCCACCGCCGCCTGGACGTCACCGACGCGGCGGGCTGGGCGGCGCTGGCCGCGTGGCTGCGCCGGGCGCACGGCCGGGTGGACGGGCTGGTCAACAACGCGGGCACCACCCTGCGCGACCGTCTGCCCGAGGTGGATCCGGTCGGCTTCGCGCGCGTGTACGCGGTCAACGTCACCGGGCCGCTCCTGGGCACGCAGAGCCTGCTGCCGCTGATGGGCGAGGGGGCCTCCATCGTCAACATCGGCTCCGTGGCCGCGGTGACCGGCCACTACCCGGTGGCCTACACGGCGAGCAAGTGGGCGCTGCGCGGACTGTCGGCGGCGGCCAGCCTGGAGCTCGGCCCACGCGGGATCCGGGTCAACACCGTGCACCCGGGGTTCGTCGAGACCCCGATGACGGCCTCCGCACCCGAGACCATGCGGCGGGCCAGCCTCGCGCAGACCCCGTTGGGACGGACCGGAACCGGGGCGGACATCGCCGCCGCGGTCGCGTTCCTCCTCTCCGACGAGTCCTCCTTCGTCACGGGGGCGGAGATCGCGGTGGACGGCGGTTACAGCGGCCACGGCGGGGCCAAAGCGGTGTCCGACGCGCTGCGCGGGGCCGCCCTCTGACCCGTGCCGGCGGTCCCAGACGCCACAGCGCTCCCGGAAACGCCATGCCCCAGGGAACGAGGCACCACAGAACCGCCAGACCCCCTCGCGGTAACGTGCAAGCCAAACAGAGCAGGTGAAGCCATGTGTTTCCTCGGCCCGCCCCTGATTTTCCCAGCGAATTCCTGTAATTTCCGCGGCTCGGAGGAAACCCGGCCTCGAACGCATACCACGGAATCGGAAGCGCGAAGCGGCTTCCGGTGGAATTCCAGAAGAGCCGTCGGATTCGATCCCGGCGTCAACGCGGTGGAGCGTCCGCACCGTCCTCGTCAGGGTCCGACCATGGCGGGAGAGGCTTCGGTCGGCCCCGGGGCCGGACAGACCGCCCTGGTCGCGGAAATCAGCGAGACCGAGCCCGTGGTGGGGCGGTGGCGGACGCGGTTCGGCGCCTCCGCCGCACTCGGAATGCCCGCGCGCGTGACGGTGACCGCGCCCCTCACGGACGCCGTGCGCCACGGCGGTCGTCACGGGACTCGGCCCGGCGATCGGCTCGCATCCCGGCTTTCCCGTCCGGTTCGACCGGTACGGACGCTTCCCCGACGTGCTCCGTCTCGCGCCGGAACCCGACCAGCCGTTTCGGGACCTGACCCGCCCGGTAGGGCGAGGCGGCCCGAGGCCCCGCCCTACGGCGGGCGTGCGCAGGTCAGGCGTCGGTGGAGTCCCCGACCTCCAGGCGGGTGTTCTCCGGCTCGGTCAGGTTGGTGACCATCCTGTCGAAGATCGTGGTGCCGACCGGGCTGAGCAGGGCGTCGTGCACGTCGATGGTCCGCCGGGGGTTGACCTCGCGGACGTAGTCCACGACCTCCCGGGTCTTGCTCCAGGGCGCCACCAGCGGCAGCAGCAGGGTGTCCACCGGCGCGTCGGGCACGGTCAGGGCGTCGCCGGGGTGGAACAGGGACCCTTCGACCAGGAAGCCGATGTTGCCGACCCGCGGCAGGTCGGGGTGGATGACGGCGTGGTGCTCGCCGTGGACCCGCACCTCGAACCCGGCCGCGGTGAAGGCGTCGCCGTGCCCCACGACGTGCACACGGCCCGGGAAGGCGGCCGAGATCCGCTCGGCGACCGCCCGGAGCGTCCACACCTGGAGGGCGGGGTCGACCTCCAGCGCCTCCCGGAGCCGGGCCTCGTCGAAGTGGTCGGGGTGCTCGTGGGTGATGAGGACGGCCTCGGCGCCGGCGAGTTCGGCCGGATCGCCGAACGCCCCGGGGTCCAGTACCAGGGAGCGGCCGTCCCTCTCCAGGCGCACGCAGGAGTGGGTGTTCTTGGTCAGCTTCATCGGGCTCTCTCCTGGGTCGGTCGGACGGTCGAGCGGACGGGGCGCGAGGGAGGGTTGACGCTGTGCAACCGCGATCCTACGATGCATGCACCGTGACGGGACGCTTTCGTCGCGGTGAACGACAACCCCTGGCGTCACGCCCATCCCACGGCACACGACCCCCGTGCCCGCCCGCACCCCCGGCGAACCACCGGGCCGGGACGGACGGGATCGGGCGGCGACACGCACACCACCCTGCCGGCAGGGCTCCACACCCGTTGCGGAGCCACCCCCTTCCGGCCCGGAATGTTAACGCTAACAATCTCTCGGGCCGGGAACTCCGCCCCTCCTCCCACCCCCCGAGCCCGAGGAGGCTCCCCATGACCGAACACCACCACACCCCCGCCCCGCGCCTGTCCCGCCGCACGTGGCTGGGCGCCGCCCTGGCCACCGGGGCGCTGGCCGCCACCGCGACCGCCGCCGACGCGGCAGCCCCGCGCGTGGCCGCGGCCGCCGCCTACCCCGGCCCCGGCCACGTGACCGGGGACATCCGGCTGCACGACCCGTCCTTCGTCAAGCGGCCCGAGGGCGGCTACCTGGTCGCCCACACCGCGAACGAGGTGGGCCTGAAGACCTCGACCGACCGGACCACCTTCCGCAACGCGGGCGTGGCCTTCCCCGGCGGCGCCCCGTGGACCAGCCCCTACACCGGCGGCGCGCGCAACCTGTGGGCCCCGCACCTGTCCCACCACAAAGGCCGGTACTACCTGTACTACTCCGCCTCGACCTTCGGCTCCAACCGCTCGGCCATCTTCCTGGCCACCAGCACCAGCGGAAACTCCGGCACCTGGAACAACGAGGGCCTGGTCATCGAGTCCTTCCCCTCCAACGACTACAACGCCATCGACCCCCACCTGCAGGTGGACGGCCAGGGCCGCTGGTGGCTGGCGTTCGGCTCGTTCTGGTCGGGGATCAAGATGGTGCGCATCGACCCCGCCACCGGCAAGCGCTACGACGGCGCCGTGCACTCGCTCGCGGGCCGCGGCGGCGGCGCCATCGAGGCCCCCACCCTCTTCCAGCGCGGCAACTGGTACTACCTGTTCGTGTCCTTCGACCTGTGCTGCCGCGGCGCGGACAGCACCTACCGCATCATGGTCGGCCGCTCCACCAGCATCACCGGCCCCTACCGCGACCGGGCCGGAACCCTGATGACCTCGGGCGGCGGCACCGAGATCCTGGCCGGGCACGGAAGCGTCCACGGCCCCGGCCACCAGGACGTCTTCGCCGACAGCGACAACGACATCCTGGCCTACCACTACTACGACAACAACGGCACGGCGCTGCTGGGCGTCAACTGGCTGGGCTGGGACTCCGCCGGCTGGCCCTACGTGCACTAGGAACGCGCGCCGGTCGGGGCCGCTACCCCGGTTCGGAGGCGTCCTCGACCGGCGTGCCCTCCACCCGCGAACCGGGCGCCCCCCGGCCGGCGGCGGCCGGGTTGTGCGCCCGCCCCGGCGGCGGGGGGCCGTCCTCCGCGCCCGTGCCCGCCCGGGGGAGGCGCAGGGCCAGCAGGGCGACGTCGTCACCGGCGGGGCCGATGCGCGCGAGGAGCCCGTCGAGGAAGCCCTCCACGTCGCGGTCGGCCAGGGCCGCGGCGTGGCGGCGCAGGTTGGCCAGGCCCGCGTCGAGGGAGTGGTCGCGGCTCTCGACCAGGCCGTCGGTGTACATCAGCAGCGTGGACTCCGCGGGTATCTCCTCCCGGACGTCGGGCCAGTCCAGCTCCGCCCCCAGGGTGCCGCTCAGCCCCAGCAGGGGGCCGTGGCCGTCTTCGAGGTAACGGGCCTGGCCGTCGGAGGTGACGAGCAGCGGCGGCGGGTGCCCGGCGTTGACCCAGTGCAGGTGCCAGGGGCCGCCCTCGGGTCCCTCCAGCCGGGCGAAGACGGCGGTGGCCATGGGTGCGTCGCTGGTGTGGGTCACGGCCTCGTCGAGCCTCCGCATGATGAGGCTGGGCGGTTCCTGGCGGTCCCAGGCCAGGGCGCGCAGCATGTTGCGGACCTCGGCCATGTGCGCGGCGGCCTGGAGGTCGTGGCCGACGACGTCCCCGATGACCATGGCCATGACCCCGTCGCCCAGGAGGAAGGCGTCGTACCAGTCCCCGCCGACCTCGGCCGCCTGCTGCGCGGGCCGGTAGCGGGCGGCCAGCCGGATGTGGTCGACCCGCGGCAGCGGGGTCAGGAGCTGGCGTTGCAGGGTCTCGGCGACGTGGCGCTGCCGCTCGAAGAGCTGGAGGCTCTCCATCACCAGTCCGGCGCGGCGGGCGATGTCGCCCAGCACGAGGACCTCGGCGTCTCTGTAGGCGGACCGCTCCCCGCCCCGGGCCACGGTCAGCGCGCCGAAGAGCTGCCTTCGGGTATGCAACGGCACCACCACCGCGGAGTCCCCGCCCAGGCGGTCGAACAGCGGCCGCTGCGCCCGGACGAGCGGCTCGTCCGGGTCCCGCGCGTCGAGCGGCACCGGCCGGGCACCGTGCAGGGCGCGGACCAGCGCCGCGCGTGAGTCCTCGGGCAGCGGCGGCAGCGGTCCCGTCAGGGACGCGTCCGCCCCGGGGTCGTGGACGGCGTGCGCGGCGACGCGCCGCACCTCCCGCGCCCGGTCGTCGGCGACCAGGTCGATCACCGCCCAGTCGCCCAGTTCCGGCACCAGCAGTCGGACCAGCCTGCCGAGCATCTCGGGCATGTCCACGGTGGAGGTGAGCAGTACGGAGACCTCCGCCACCATGCTCAGCCGGGCGGTGAGCTCCTCCAGGGCCGCCAGGTGCGCCGCGGTCTGCTCGGCGGCGTCGCGGTGCTTCTTGAAGTTGTGGAAGACGACGACCGCGCCCTCCATGCGCCCCTCGCACTGGAGCGGGGTGGCCGCCCAGATGATGGGCACCAAACCGCCGTCACCCCGCAGGTAGAACTCACTGCTGCCCTCGGTCGGCTGGCCTCTGTCGAGGACGGTCAGGACGCGGCACTTCTCCCGGGGGACCTCGGCGCCGTCCGGGCCGCGGTGCAGGAGGTCGTGCAGGTCGCGCCCCAGCATCCGCTCCGCGGGGCGGCCGACGATCCGCTCCGCCCAGGGGTTGACGGCGCTGAGGCAGCCCTCCGTGTCGATGACGAACATCCCCGCGCCCACGCTGTCGAACACCGCGCGCAGCAATTCGGCCTCCGGGGATCGGGCATTCATGCGGTCTCCACACCCACAGTCCTCCTGAGACGACCATGACCAGTGCCGTCCAGTCTGACCCACCTTCCCGGTTCCGGCAGAGCACCTCTCGTGGCATGATCATGCGGTGAACGGTGCCCAACACCTGCCCGCCGCGCCCCCGCCGGAAACGCGGCCCGGGGCCCCGCGTGTCAGCGGCTTCCGTACACCAGCGCGGCCGGGGGCGTGCCGTCCGCGGGCGCGCAGGGGACGGGCGTCCCCCGGGCGGTGGTGGGCCGTGACCGTTCCCTGTGCCCTGGTTCCACCGACGGACCTCCTCCCGGTGATCGTGGCCCTACCCGGGGCCCCGCACAGCGCCTCAGCCAGCCGCTACCACGACCGGCCGGGTCCGAGACGGAGACGCTTGAGCGGTCCTTCGGGAAAGAACGCAGTCGACACACCCCCTAGACGCCCATAAGGGCCAGAACGGTAAGTGCCCACAGGGAAAACCCCACGGAACGGCTCCCAGAGCCATAACCAGAACCAACCGCCCTCCGCCCGGGCCAGGCGGACGTGCTGACTCTGCTTCCCCTTCCTCAGCTCGACCACCTGGCCGGGGCGAGGCAGCGCCTTCGGGCCGTTCTCATCCGCCCAGCGGCACAGACGCTTCGCGGCCTCCCTGATTTCACGCATGCCCCTTATCTCCCGAAAAGATATCTAATTCCCTCGTTCAACGGACCGAACTCCGAGGGGCTACAGGAAGATCTTCCGAGAGGAAGGAAAGGCAACCTAGGGCGCCTGGACAGGCGAGAACATCGGATAAGTCCGGTTGGCCGTTGTTGATGCTTCGTGGAATTCAGTGGCGTCATGGCGAAGCGCAAGCTCAGGCCGAACGAAAAGGAGTGGGGAACCGAGTTGGAGGTTCTCCGGACCAAGGCCAACAGGACGCAGAAGTCCGTCGCCGCGGCCGTGCGGTGCTCGGACACGCTGATCTGCGGGTCCGAGCAGGGAACGCACTGGCCGGGCCGCGACATGGCGGCCAAGCTGGCCAAGGTCCTCCCAAGGGGAACGTCCCTGGTCACCCTCTGGGACAGGCTCAACTCCAAGAGGTCCTATCCCGACTGGGCATCGGATCTGGTCAAGGCCAACAACTCACTGGGTTCCGCCAGGGACGTCGACGAACTGGTATCCGGCCGGATGGCTCGGCAGGAGGTCTGGAACCGCGAGGCTCCCCCAGGATGATCCTCATCCTCAACGAAGCGGTGTTGATGTACTGCACCGGTGGACCTCACGTAATGTCAGCTCAACTCATCCATCTGATGGAAATGGTGGAAATCGATCTCATCAGAGTTCACACCATTTCCATGAAAACCAGGCGGCCACCCTTCACTATGAGTTTCACGCTTCTCAGCTTCACCGGTGAGGCCGACGCCCTGTACGTGGAGGACGGAGTGACTGGCAGGAGGGTGAACGAAGAGCCAGAGGCCAGCAGGATGGATAGGATTTTCAGCGATCTCCTGGCAGTCGCTCTGTCGCCGGAGGAATCCCTCAAGCTCCTCAACCTCCATCGAAGGAAGCACGAAGATGAGTCTCAAGACTGAGCGGGGGACGTCAACCTACTCCCACGGCAATGGCGGGCAGTGTGTGGAGGCCAGGCGCACGTCTTCCGGAGCCGCTGTCCGAGACACCCAGAACCGTGAGCTGGCACTTCTGGAAGCCCCCTCCGCCGAGTGGGCCGCCCTCCGGGACACTCAGAACCGTGCCCTGGGCCAGGTAGAGACATCCCGGCTGGAGTGGGGAGCGCTCCTCTCCGCCGTCAAGGGTGCGGCCAGAGAGAGACGCACAACCACGCCGCACCGTCACCGGTGGCGTGAGCACCGAGGCGATCTCACCCCGGGTCGGCCACGACGGGACCGCCGACCATCGCGGCCGGTACGCCGGTCAACCGCCAAAACCATGGGCCCCGTACTCCACGACGCGGGCTGACGGCCCACCCGAGCCCCACCCGGAACGCGGAGAGGGGCCCACCCGATGGTGGACCCCTCTCCGAACTGCTACTTCTCTGTCGGGACGGCGGGATTTGAACCCACGACCCCTTGACCCCCAGTCAAGTGCGCTGCCAAACTGCGCTACGTCCCGGTCGCTGGGCGAGCGCCCCCGGGGCGTCGCCAACAGGTAAAACTGTAGCGCATCCGGCGGGGCGCTCGAACCGCCCCGGAGGGGCCCGGGCGGGTCAGTACGACGAGATGTGCACGTGGTCGTAGTGGTTCTCGGTCACGCTGCCGCGGTCGTTCATGGCCACCCACTGGCGGTTGGTGGCGTGCCAGATCCGCTGCTCCCAGATCACGTACTTGACGCCGAGCCGGTCCACGTTGTCGATGGCGTACTGGGCGATCGCGTTCCCGGTGGCCCGGTTGCCCCCGCTGGGGTGCGTGCCGATCACCGCCACCATGAAGTCGCAGGCCTGCCCGGTGCCGTGGTCGTCGGCGCTGTTGCGCGCGCAACCCACCTCGTAGGGGACGCCGACGTTCAGGATGACCTCGTCCCGGATCGCGGCCATGCGCGGCGTCGCGCCGTCGAAGCCCCAGCCCCTGACGCTCGCGGGGATGGAACCCGAGGCCACGCCGGCGGCCGGCTCCTCGGGGACCTGCTCGGCCTCGTAGCGCTCGATGGCCTCCTCGACCTCCTCGCGCTCCTCCTCCAGGGACTCGATCAGCTCCTCGGCCTCGGCGAGCTCCGCGGCGGACTCCTCCGCGGTCTCCTCGTACTCGGCCTGGAGGTCGACCAGCTCGGAGATCCTCCCGGCCTGCTGGCGGCCCAGCTGTTCCACGGTGGCGGTGTCCTGGAACATCTGCTCGGGAGAGGCGTTGAAGAACACCTCCAGGGCGGGGTCCATCCCCGAACCCTTGTACTGGCTGACCGCGATGGCCACGACGCTGTCGCGCGAGCCCTCCAGCCGCTCCTCGATCTCGGCCAGGTCCTCCTCGGCCTGTTCCGCGCGTTCCTTGATCTCGTTGTACTGGAGCAGTTCGCCCTGGTAGCTCTCCTCCAGCTCCTCCGCGCGCTGGTTGAGCTCGTCGATGTCCACCTCGTCCGGGTCCGCGTGCGCGGCCGAGGGGACGACGAGGACGGCGGCCAGCACCGTCGCGAGGATCGCGGCGCCCGAGCGCCCCTCCCTGCGGCGCGGGGCGTCGGCACGGAAGGGAACAGGGGTGCGCTTCATAGGGGCTCCATGGGTCTACCGAGGGCGAGCCCGGGAGGCGAGGGAGCTGGAGAGGCGGAGCGGGGGAAGGCCCAGCGCCGGGTCGCACTCCTCACGGCAACGGCGCAGCGGTGCCGTTGGGGCTCAGGAGACAATACGAGACCTTACCGTCATATACCGCATGTCGTTTCAGTCAGGACTTATCCGGTAGGTGATCTACCGCTCCCGAGCCCCGGCGCACCCGCGTTCAGACCCGGCCGGTGAGCACCCGCCACGCGCCCGGACCCGACTCCGCGCCGTGGGCGCCGCGGCCGGAGGCCGTACCCTCCCGCGCCACCCGCCCCGGCCCGGGAGCGGTGCGGCCCAGGGCACCAGCCCCTCCAGCGGGGAGCCCGCGTAGTCGTCGTCCGCGTGGAGGACGACCGCTCCGGGGACCGCGAGCATCTCGGTCCGCCGCATACCGCGCGCCCGGATCCGGTGCGCCGGGCCCCAGGAGACCGACACCCCGAAGGGCGCGACGGCCGCACCCAGCCACTCCTCGCCCGTGACGGGGGTTCCGCTCCTGGGAGAGGAGCACCGCGTCCGCCGGGGCGACGACGCCGCGCGTCTCCGTGCGGCCAGGTGGATGCCGCCCGGGCCGCCTCCTACCGCCGCACCGTCCGCACCGGCGGCAACCTCACAGCGGATCCCGGCCGGGGTCAGTGGCCGCTGGGCCAGCTCTCCTTCTCACCCGAGTCGGACTCGAACGGGTGCAGCGGCGTGAGCGCGTGGGTGCGGTCGACGAACACGAAGGCGTCGTAGCGCTCGTCCATGACGGTCGGCACGTAGTTCCCCCACTGGTCGCGCCCGGGGTGGTAGACCACGCCGACGGCGCGGTGCGGCAGTACCTCCCCCCGCGCGAAGGGGAGGTCGCCCGCGCCGTCGAACAGGAGCACCAGGCCGGCGTCGCCGCCGGTCTCCCGGTGCAGGATCGCCTCCACGCTCCCCTCGGGCGCCGCGGGCACCGGCATCGGCTCCGGGTCCCCGCCCCAGGACCGGGCCGCGACCACCCGGCCCTCGTAGGTGCCGAAGCCCACGAGGACCACTCCCTCGTCCCCGTGCCGCTCGCGCACCAACTGCCCCACGTTGACCATGCCCGCGTCGGCCATGTCGGTGGCCCGCGCGTCGCCGATGTGGGTGTTGTGCTCCCACACCACGGCCTTGGCCTCCGGGCCGTGGTGCTCCATCAGGCGGTCGAGGGTGTCGGCCATGTGGCGGTCGCGCACGTTCCACGACTCCGGCCCGCCGCGCACCACCGCCCGGTAGTACTGCTCGGCCCCCGCGACCACCTCGGCGTTCTGGCGCACGGCCAGGTCGGCCAGGCCCCCGTCCACCGACCTCCGCTCCCGGCCGCGCAGCCCGGACAGCAGGCCGACCACCTCGGCCTCGCAGCTCTCGGGCACCAGCCGGCTGGCGCGGGCGTAGGACCGGGGGTCCTCCCGGTAGGGCTCGAAGCACCGGTAGGCCCGCAGCGCGGGTTCGACCTGCTCGGGCAGGTTCTCGTGCAGCCAGTCCAGGACCGCGTGCAGCGACTCCCACAGGGAGTACACGTCCAGGCCGAAGAACCCCGCGCGCCGTTCCCGAGGCAGCGCCAGGTTGTGCTCCCGCAGCCACCGGGCGAAGTCCAGCACCTCGGTGTTGGCCCACATCCAGCGCGGCCACCGGCCGAAGCCCTCCAGGGCCGCGCGCGGGTCCGCCGCGGCCCCGGGAGCGCCCACGACGGAGCAGTGCAGGTCCTGGCAGTCCGGCCAGTCGCCCTCCACCGCGACGAAGGAGAACCCCGCCTCCTCGATCAGCCGCCGGGTCAGCATCGCGCGCCAGCCGTAGAACTCGGCCGTGCCGTGCGAGGCCTCGCCCAGCAGTACGTACCGCGCGTCGCCGATCCGCTCCATGAGCGGGTCCAGGGCCCGCGGCCCGGTCAGCGGCCGCACCGCCTCCCGGCCGTCCGTGCCGTCCGTGCTCATCTCGGTCCTCCCGGTTCGTGGATGCAGGGGATGCGTACTCACCGTTCCGCCTCGCCCAGGATGGTGGTGAACCAGTCGGAGGCGGCGTCGGTGACCTCCTCCAGCGCCCCCTCCTCCTCGAACAGGTGCGTGGCGCGCGGGACGACGTGGATCCGGCTCGGCCCGCCGATCCAGTCGGCCGCCTCCTCGTTGAGCTTGAGCACGTCGGTGTCGGCGCCGCCGACGATGAGCAGGGTGGGCGCGCGCACCACCTGCAGCGCCGCCGTGCCCGCCAGGTCGGGGCGGCCGCCCCGGGAGACGACCGCCTGGACCGTGTCCGGGCGCTCGGCGGCGGTGCGCAGCGCGGCGGCGGCCCCGGTGCTGGCGCCGAACAGGGCGACGGGCACGCCCGCGGTCTCGTCCTGGGCGGTCAGCCAGTCCACGGCCCCCGTGAGCCTGCGCGTGAGCAGGTCGATGTCGAAGCGCTGCTGCCCGGTCACGTTGTCGACCCGCTCCTCGTCGAAGGTCAACAGGTCGAGGAGCAGCGTGGCGATCCCGGAACGCTGGAGTCCGCGGGCCACCGCCTGGTTGCGCGGACTGTGCCGTGAGCTCCCGCTGCCGTGCGCGAAGGCCACGACCGCGGTCGCTCCCGGGAACACGGTCAGCTGGCCCTCCAGTTCCGCGTCCGGGGTACGTACCGTCACGTCGCGGGCGGTCATGGTGCTCTCCCTTCGTCGGGGCGGTGCGCCCGTGCGGCGCACGGGCGCCGTTGCGTCCTGCGGGTCACGGCGGCCCCGGGTCCCCGGGGCGGTCGCGGCCGGAGGGGCTCCCGTCCGGGGCCCGGCGGGGACGGCTCTTCAGGAGGGCCAGCACCTCCTCGTCGCTGACCTGGGAGAACTCCTCGTACCACAGGCTGACCGCGCCGAAGTCCGACGGCGTCTCCAGGCAGATGACCTGGTCGCACGCCTCGGAGAGCGCGTGTACGGCCGAGGGGGCGCCCACCGGGACGGCCAGGGTCAGCGAGGCGGGAGCCCGCTCGCCCAGCGCGGTCAGCGCGGCCCGCGCGCTCATACCGGTGGCCAGCCCGTCGTCGACCAGGAAGACGTCGCGGCCGTGCACCGGCGGCGCGGGGTCGTCACCGCGGTAGGCCCGGACCCGGCGGCGCGCCTCGGACTGCGCGACCTCCACCATCGACGCCAGGCGCTCCCGGGGGATGCCCAGGAGGCCGAGTGCCCGGGAGTCGAACAGGGGCGGGCCCTCGGCCGTGGTCGCCCCGATGGCCAGTTCGGGGTTGCCGGGGGCCGGGATCTTGCGTACGACCACCACGTCCAGCGGCACGTCGAGTGCGTCGGCCACGCGCTCGGCCACGGGGACGCCGCCGCGCGGCAGCGCCAGCACGAGCGGACGCGGCCGGTCCTGCCCCTGTACCACGCGGGATAGCCGTTCGCCCGCGTCTCGCCGGTCTCGGAACACGTTCCTCACCCCAGTCGCGTTCTCGCGGGGTCCGCGGCGGGCCCGGAGGCGGCCGCGGACGGCGTGCCGTGCCCGCTCCGCGGCGGCCGTGCGCTCCCTGGACCGGGTGGGTTTCCCGTGTTTCGGATGCAGGTCACCGGTGCGTGCGGGCCCTGTGGTGAGCGTTACCCGGGGACCCCGGACGCACACATGCGCGGACGGGGTCCCGGTCAGTCCCCCAGGGTGCCGTCGAGCCGCTGCACCACGCAGAACTCGTTGCCCTCGGGGTCGGCCATGACCGCCAGCAGGTGGCCGTCCTCCTCGTAGGCCGGGCGCAGGACCCGGGCGCCCAGCGCGCACACCCGGTCGACCTCGGCCGCCAGGTCGTACACGACCAGGTCCAGGTGCATCCGGTTCTTGCCCGGCCGGGGCTCGGGCACCTTCTGCAACAGGAGGTCGGGCCAGCGCCCGCCCGGGTCCCTCAGAGCGCGGTAGACGGGGTGGCCGTCCTCCACCGGTTCGAAGCCGAGCGCCGCCGACCAGAAGTCGGCCGCCGCCCGCGGGTCGTTGGTGTCGAGTACGCAGACCAGGCGCACGGGTCCTCCTCGGGTGTTCGTTCCGCGGGCCCGGGCCCGCCGGTCGCGGGGCGATCCGCTCCCCCGTCCCCGGCCCCTACCCCTTCCGGCCCGGAGCACCGTCCGGGAAGGCGGTCCCGGGGGCGGGGAGCCCCTCGGCCTCCAGGTCCGACCACAGCGCCTCGGGCACGGGGTCGGCCAGGAGGGCGGCGTCGCGCCGGATCTCGTCGGCGGATCCGGCTCCCACCAGCACCGAGGAAACGGCGGGGTGGCGGGCGGCGAAGGCCATCGCGGCCCGGGGCAGGGACACGCCGCGGCGGCGGGCCGCCGCCGCGAGGCGCCGTGCGCGCCCGCGCAGCGGTCCGGGCGCCGGAGCGTAGTCGTAGGTGGCGTCGGCGGCGGGCTCGTCCACGGCCAGGATGCCGCTGTTGAAGACCCCGGCCGCGACGACCGCCACCCCCCGGCGCAGGCACGCGGGCAGCATGGTGGCCGCCGCCGTCTGGTCGAGCAGGGTGTAGCGGCCCGCGAGCAGCACGATGTCGATGTCGGTCTCCAAGGCGAAGCGCTCGAGCATGGCGGCCTGGTTCATGCCCGCGCCGATCGCGCCGACCACGCCCTGCGCGCGCAGTTCGTGCAGGGCCGGGTAGGCCTCGCCCACGGCCTGCCGCCAGTGGTGGTCGGGGTCGTGCAGGAGCACGGCGTCGACGCGGTCCAGTCCCAGCCGCTCCAGGCTCTGCTCCAGGGAGCGCCGCACCCCGTCGGCGCTGAAGTCCCACCGTCGCGCGTAGTCGGCGGGGACGGCGAAGCCCTCGTCGTCGGGCTGTCCGGCCCGGTGCGGGGTGGGTTCCAGGAGCCGGCCGACCTTGGTCGAGACCACGTACCGGTCCCGGGGCAGGCCGGCCAGGGCACGGCCCAGACGGCGCTCGGCCAGGCCGAGGCCGTAGTGCGGCGCGGTGTCGAAGTAGCGCACGCCCGCCTCCCAGGCGGCGTGGACGGTGGCCAGGGCCGCTTCCTCGTCCATGACCCGGTTCACGCCGTTGCCGATCGGTGCGGTGCCCAGGCCCAGAGGGCCGAGGTCGAAGGGCGGGCGCCCGCGGCCTGTCCCTCCGCCGCCGTGGTGCGTCATGACGCCGTCCCTTCCCGAGGAGGTCTGCCGGTCCGGCCCGCGCCGCCCGCCGGGACCTGCCTACCACCCCGGGCGCCTACCGGGAAGGCCCCCGCCCGGAGGCCGAAACCCCGCGGGCCGCCCCGCCCGGCGGGGTACACCCGGGCACGCCGCGGTCATTTCCCGATTTTTATGGAACGATCCATCCATAAAATGGTACTGTCTGCCCCATGGGACGACCACGCCAGTTCGACGAGGAGACGGCGGTCCAGGCGGCCTGCCGCGAGTTCTGGGCCAAGGGTTTCGACGGGACCTCCACGGCCGACCTGTGCGAGGCCACGGGACTGACCCGCAGCAGCCTCTACAACACCTTCCACTCCAAGGAGCACCTGTTCCGCCGGGCGCTGTCCCACTACGTCACCACCAGGACCGCACGCCAGAACACCGTCCTGGACTCCGGGGAGGGCAGCGGACTGGACCGGATCCGCACCCTGCTCGCCGTGATCGTGGACGACGAGATGGCGAACCGGGACAGCGGCCTGGGGCCCGGCTGCTTCACCGTCAACACCATCACCGCGATCGCCGCACGCAATCCGGGCATCGCCCAGATGGTGGAGGCCGATCTGCACAAGCGCCTGTCCTCCCTGCGGCTGACCCTCATCGACGGCCAACTCGACGGCTCCGTGGCCGGCGGGCGGGATCCGGGGGAGCTGGCCTGGTACCTGGTCTCCCTCATCTCCGGAATGCGGGTCGCGGCCCAGTCGGGCGCCGGACGCGCGACACTGACGGCCATCGCCTCGACCGGGATCGGGGCGCTCACCCCCTGATCCGGGGCCCGCCGCCGGGCGGCGGACCCCGGATCCCCCGCCATCAGCCCATACCTCCCCTGAGGCGCTTCGCGCGCCTTTGTTTTGATCTGATCAATCCAAAAAAGAGAAGGACACCCCCATGCCCAAGTCCGTGTACCTCATGGCGCTCGGCATCTTCACCATGGTCACCAGCGAACTGCTCGTCGGCGGACTCATGCCGCAGATGGCGGAGGACCTGGGGGTCAGCGTCACGCGGATCGGCTACCTCATCACCGCGTTCGCACTGGCCATGGCGCTCGGCGGCCCGCTGGCGACCCTCGCCGTGCTGCGTCTGCGCACCCACCACGCGCTGCTGGCGCTGTTCGCCCTCTTCTTCGTCGGCAACACCCTGGCCGCGCTCTCCGGCTCGTACTGGCCCATGCTCGTGGCCCGCGTCGTCACCGGGGCCGCCTCCGGAGCCTTCTTCGGTGTCGCCCTGTCCGCCGTCGCCCAGGTCACCGCTCCTCACCTGCGCGGGCGCGCGACCGGCGTGGCCCTCCAAGGCCTCATGGTGGGCACCCTGCTCGGGCTGCCGCTGTCCACGCTCATCGGAGGCCAGTTCGGCTGGCGCGCGGCCTTCGCCGCCGTCGGCGCGCTGACCGTGGTCGCGGCCGTGGCCACCGCGCTGGCCCTGCCCCGGCTGGAGCGGTCCGGGGAGGCCGGGGCCCTGCGCGCCGAGACGGCGGTGTTCCGCCGTCCGCGCCTGTGGGCCGCCATGGCCACCTCCACGCTCATCATCGGCGCCACCTTCGCGGCCTTCTCCTACTTCACGCCGATCCTGACCGAGGTGACCGGGTTCTCCCGCGACGCCGTGCCGCTGCTGCTCCTCGGCTACGGAGGGGCGACGGTGGTCGGCAACCTCGTGGTCAGCCGCCTGGCCGTGTCCCACACCATCACCGTCATCGTCACCGGGCTGGCCCTGAACACGGTCTTCCTGACCGTCTTCGCGCTGTTCGCCGACCTGCCGGTCCCGGCGCTGGCTGCGATGGCGGGCATCGGCCTGGTCGGTATCACCCTGAATCCGGCGATGGTCACCCGGGTCCAGCGCGCCGGGAACGCCCGAGCCCTGGTCAACACCGCGCACGCCTCGTTCATCACCCTGGGTGTGGTGATCGGGTCCTGGGCCGGCGGCGCGGGCATCGACGCCTTCGGGCTGCGCGCACCCCTGTGGGTGGGGGCGGCCCTGGCCGTGCTGGCGCTGGCGGCCATGGTGCCCGCCGCCCTGGCCGCCCGCGAGGCGGGCCACGAGGCCGCCGACGCCTTCGTCCCGCCCTCGTCCGACCGGCCGGAGGACGGAGCCGGGCGGCCCGGCGCAGGGGGACCCGCGGCGGAGAGGGTGACGCCCTGACCTGTCCGGAGGCGGCGGTTCCGTGGGATTGCCCCGCCCGGCGAACGGGCAGGGGACGTGGACGAAGGGACCGGCCGTCACGCGGCGAGGAGGTCGAGATGCACTACGACGAGTTCCTGAAAGAGGTCCGCGAGCTGGGCGAGTACGAGACCCGCGAGGAGGCTGAGCAGGTGAGCCACGCGGTCCTGGGCGTGCTGGCGCCGCGGCTCCAGGCCAACGGGGCCGAACACCTGGTGGCGCAGCTGCCCGAGCCGCTGGGCGACGCGATCCGCCAGGGTGAGCTGCTCGAGGCGGAGTCCTTCGGGGTGGAGGAGTTCCTCAACCGGGTGGCGGCGGCCACCGGCGCCCGGCCCAAGACGGCCGAGTGGGACGCCAGCGCGGTGCTCACCACGGTGGCCCACCGGATCACCGGCGGCCAGCTCAACCACATCCTGAGCCAGCTGCCCTCCGGCTACGCCGCCCTGTTCGGCAAGCCGGAACTGAGCGACTGACCGGTCACACGCCCCGCCGACCCGGTCGGCGGGGCGGTCCTCCGCGCAGGACCCCCGCGGGACGCGGACGACCGGCCGCGCCCCCACCGGGGGTTCCGGACTGGCGGCCCGGACTCCGCCCGCTCGCACGGGGACCGCGGTCATAACCGCCGGAGTCCCCGCCGACACAAGCCCCCGGACGCACCCGCACCGCACCTCACCCGCCGCCAGCCGCCCCCGCCCTCCCGGACGGGGGCGCAGGCCGCGCCGGTCACCGGATCCGCCCCGCCGCACACTCCCGGTCTCCCGCCGGAACGGTGAGGACCCGCGCCGGCCCCGAGAGGGGGCGGCGCGGGGTGCGTGCTCCCACCCGTCCGGCACCGTCGGCCGCCCCGGTCGAACCGTCCCGCGGGACGGGGAAACGGGTGCCCGCACGGGCGGGCGCCCGTGTCGCGCCGCCTTCACCCCCGACACCACGGATACGCTCTCCCCCGGCCCACCGCACGACCGACGACGGGGGACCATGACCGTTCGACCACCCGCCGACGCACGGGCCCCGGGGACGGCGATCCCGGCGGGCGCGGCCCGGTCCGTACGGTCCGCGAACCGTTGCGGGGTCGACCGAACGGCCCGCCCCGCAAGGGCGAAACACCCGGTTCTGCAGAGAAGTTCACCGGCCGGCCACGTCCGCGCCACCGGGCACGACCAGCACCAACGGCTCATGACCGGATCCGGGTAGGGCCTTTGCCGCCAACGCCAGTCACAACGCCGAGATTTATCTTTTCGTAATGGGGAATCACTGTAGTCACCAAGGACGGCAACCGGCCCGGCCGGACGTCCGCCCGACGAAGGAAAGGGGAGCAGTGTCTTGGCGATCCTGCGACCGAGGATGAAGCGCATCAAGCTGGTCGTCCCCGACACCCCCGAGTTCGCCGCGATCCGTGACCTCGACGGAACCTTCACCCAAGTGGCCGCCCCCAGGAACAGTTACCGGTTCCGGGCAGCGGACTCCTCGTACGACTTCGCCCCCACCGGCCGCACGGTCGCCGAGGACGGCGAGGAGACGGAAGTGTTCACCGCGATCGACGTACACCGGTCGGCGCGACGGGTACCCACGGGGTACTGACGGCAACGCCCGCCGACGGAGGCCCCGTCGGCGGGCGGGTCCGCGTGTCGGACCGGCCGATGACCGGCGGGGCCTCAGGCACCCTCCCGGGGACGCCACGTCCTCCCCCGGCCCGCCTTCTTGGGCTTGCGGGGCACGGGCCGGGAGGCCTGCGCCCCGTCCGTGTCACCGCCCTCCTCCACCTCCGCCGCCTGCTGACGCGCCGCCCCGTTCCTGGCGGCGTTGCGGCGCAGCGACCTCTCCACCGTCTCCAGCCGCTCCATCCGCGCCGTCAGGGCGGGCCGTGCGGTCTTCTCGGCCGGCTGGCCGCCGGGCTCGGGCCGGGGGCGCGGCCAGGGACGGCGCTCCCTCCCCTCCTCGGGCGGATTCCCGGAGACGGGCTCCTTCCAGGGACCGGGACCGGACTCTCCGGGGACCTCGGCGCGGGGCTCCGGACGGTTTTCCGGGCGTTGTGCCCGAGCGGCCCCCGCCGGGGTTCCGGGACGCGGCCGCGCGGGCTCCTCCTCCCGCACCTGCGGCCGGGGGGCGGCGCGGCGCGCCTTCCCGGCCTTGAGCGGCGGTTCGGAACGCGGCTCCGCGCCCTCCTCCCGACGGGGCTCCGGCTGGGACGCGCGCCGGGTCTCCTCGGTCGCGGGGCGCGGGCGTGGACCGCGACCGGGCGGCAGAACAGGCCGTTCCGCCGCCTCGGAGGCACCGGCCGCCGCATCCGCCGCGACCTCGGCGGGAGCGGGTTCGGACCCTGGGGGCCCGACGGGAACCGGCTCGGACCACGCAGACCCGGCGGCCTCGGTCTCCGGTTCCGCGACCGGAACCGCGGGCCGCCCGGAGGGCCGGGCGTATTCCCCCGGCGTTCCCTCCGCACGGCCCTGCTCGGCCGCGGCCTCCTGACGCTCCTCCGGCGCCACGGGTACGAGGGCCTCAGCGAAGGCGGACGCCTCCGGCACCGCCTCGGCCCGCTCCGGGTCGGCCAGCGGCCGGGGGCGCCGCCCGGCGGGCGCGGAGTCGCGGGACGCGGACACGCTCCGCTCGGCTGCGGGTGAGGAGTGCCGGTAGGCGCGGATCGCGCGCATCACCTCGTCGGCGGTGGCGGCGGGCCATGAGCAGTGGAAGAGGAGGTTGAGCGGCGGGCTGGTCTCGGTGATGAGCCCGTCCTCGGCGATGTCGCAGCTGCCGCCGAGCGGCCAGCGGCCCAGGACCACCGCCGTGACGCCCTGGCGCTGACCGTGCAGGAGCAGCCCGGAGAGCGCGGTCTCGTGCCGGGGGCTGGGCGAGGTCACCAGGGCCAGGGGCGGACGCGGCTCGTCGGAGTCCCGGTGCAGCTCGCGCTGGAGGGCGGCCAGGGCCGCCTCCATGGTGCCGACCATCGTCACGGGTGCGCAGGGGTGCGAGCGCAGCAGGTCGCGCCCCCGCTCCCCCAGCAGCCGTACCGCGTCGGCGTCGGTGATCAGCACGCGCACGGCGTTCTCGTCCAGCCGGTCCAGGGCGTTGACGATCAGGCGGCGGGCGGCCCCCGCCGAGCCCGGGCCGGTGATGCCCAGGCCGGGCACGTGGTCGAGTTCCACGGTGACCCGCTCGTCGATCTCCTCCCCCGGCACGGGCCGTGGCGGCGGAGCGGGCAGGGCCAGCCGCCGGGGACGCGGGGAGGCGGTCAGCCGGGGCAGGCTCAGGCTGATCCGCGGCAGGCGCCCGCCGCGCTTGCCGATCAGGTAGCCCCCGGCCAGCCCGGCGAAGGCGACGGCGCCGGTGACGGCCCCGTCGGGGATCTCCACCACCACGACCTGCCGGTCGGGGTCGGCCTCGGGATCGTAGGCGGCGTCGGAGCCCGTGGCCGCCATCCGGCGCGTCTCGGTGCCGGGCATGGGGGCGGCGGCCTCGTCGGCCTCCGTGTCCGCCTGCACCCGGGGAACGACGGTGTAGGCGACCTCCGCCCTGCGCTGGCTTTCGGGGCCGCCGTCCCGGGGTTCGCCGGAGCCCGCCCCGCGCACCTCGAACCCGGGGGCGCCCTCCCCCAGCAGCCCGGCGAGGTGGTCGGCGACCGCCTGGGCCCGCCGCTCGGACAGTTCCAGGTTGGCCGAGGCGCTGCCGCTGGGGTCGGTGTGACCGGTGACGCGGACGGTGGAGTCCGGGTCACCGTAGTCGGCGATCATCTCCGCCACCGGGGCCAGGTCCTCGCGCATCTGCTCGGTCAGCTCGGCGGAGCCGACCCCGAAGCCGGAGACCGTGCGCACGCGCTCGGAGGGCTGGCCGGGGTCGGCCGCCTCGGGCGCGGGCGGCGGCTCCCCCTCCCGTCGGGAGTCCTCCTCCTGGGTGTCCGGGGCGGCGACGGTGTCGGCCAGGGCCGCGGCGGGGTTGGCGGCCACGGCCGCCACCGCGGTGGCGGCGACCGCCTGGAGCGGACCGAGGGGCCGCAGTACCCGGGGCAGGCCGCGCAGGCGCGCTCGGACCTCCACCGCCAGTCCGGCGGCGTACAGGCCCCACAGTGTCCACAGTGCGACGATGAGCAGGGCGGTGGCCACCCCGGGCGGGAGCCTGCGGCCGCGCAGGTGGGCGGCGGCCACCTCCCAGGACTGCGGGAGTTCGGGCCACGGCAGGTGCCACAGGAGCAGGTAGGGGATGCCGGTCAGCACCGCCACGGCGAGCAGGACCGCGCTCAGCTTTCGGATGGAGGACATGGCCGCCTCACGGGGAGCTAGGGGGTCGGCTGTGTGTAGGGACGGGCGGTCGCCGTGGCCCCGACGGTGGTCGAGGCCATCGGCAGCAGGACGAAGGAGTAGTCGACCGAGGAGGTCACGGTCACCGTGTCCCCGGAGACCGAGACGGTTCCGGTGGCGCCGGAGGAGGAGAGGAAGGCCCGGGCCGCAGCGGCGGCGGCGCCGGAGTCGAGGCCGACGGTGTCCGAACCCGCCCGGTAGGCCGCCCAGTCGATCTGCTGGGCGCCCGCCCGGGCGGCCTCCTGGGCGAGCACCGCGGCCTCGTTGCGGCTGCGCAGCAGGCCCCCGCCGTCGTACACCAGACCCAGGCACATCAGGAAGGCCGACGCCAGGACGGCGACGAAGGCCGTGGTCTGTCCGCGGTCGTCTCTCACGGTTGCCCCCGGTAGGTGTCCACGACGGCGGTCGACTCGCCCCGGACGGTGTAGCCCCCCGGAACGCCCAGGCCGGTCAGGTCGGCCAGGCTGACCCGGCACTCCACGACGGCGGTGACCGCCCCGCCGGGGGCCAGGCCGCCGTGGTCCAGCGCGACGCTGTGGTCGGAGCAGCCCCGGCCGTGTTCGGCGAGGGTCTGGGACGACACCGAGGCGGCCGCCGTCTGGGCGGCGCCGACGGTGCGCTCCATCGAGGCGGCCCGCGCCGCGGCGTGGGCCGCCTCGTCGGCGGTGGTGCCCGCGTCCACGACCCTTCCGGCCAGGACCATGAGCATGGCCAGGGCCAGCAGGGCCGGGGTGAGCAGGGCCAGCTCGGCCGAGGCCGAGCCGCGGTCGGAACCGCTCACGGGGCGCCCTCCTGCGGGACGAACCGCTCCACCGGGGCGGAGGAGTCGTGGCGCACCGGCCAGGTCAGGCCCGGGATGAGGCTGGGTACCCGGGCCTGGACGGTGACGTTCACCTCCGTCGCGCCCCGGTCGACGGAGACGTCGAGGTCGGTGAGCATGGCGCCGCCGAGGGCGTCGGCCACGGCCGGGCCCCCGTCGGCGGTGCGCGACTGCTCGGCCGTCCTTCGGGCGATGTTGGCGACGAGGTGGTCGCCGTGCATCCACAGGGCGGCCTGGATGACCAGCATCACCAGGAGCAGCAGCGCCGGGGCGGCCACGGCCATCTCGGCGCTGCCGCGGTCGTCACGGGGAGAGGTCACGTGTCAGCCGCCTGCGGGAATCTGCTCGATCCAGCCGTTCACGGCCGCTCTGATGGCACCGCCCAGGGCGACAGCGGCGAGGGCCAGCAGCGCGGTGATAACGACCGTCTCGGTCGAGTATCCGTTGTCGTCCCGGCTGACCAGCCAGGCGCAGACGCGGTCGGTGAGGTTCTTCACGGGGAGCTCCATCGGGGATTTCAGGCGAACATGATGAGATGCATCGCCGGGTAGCCCAGCAGGACCAGGAACCCGGCGAACAGGAGGACGACGGGCAGGCTCATCCGCTCGGTGGCGGCCTGGGCCTGGGCGTCCATCTCGGAGAGGAACTGGGTGCGCAGCGTCTTGGCCTTGGCCGCCAGGGAGCTGCGCACGCGGGCCCCGTCGGCTCCGGCGAGCTGGAGGCTGGCCGCCAGCTCGGCGAACTCGGGGGTGTCGAAGCGCTCGGAGAGGTCGCGCAGCGCCACCCACGGCGGTTGGCGCAGCAGCGCGGCCTCGCGCAGGCTCTCCCGGATCCTGGCCATGGCCCATCCGCCGCCCGAGGCCGAGGCGTCGGTCAGGGCGCCGTTGACGCCCGCTCCCCCGGCCAGGGAGACCACGACCAGGTCGGCGAACCCGGCCAGGGTGTGCCGCATCTGCTCGCGGCGCTTGTCCGCCTCGTCGTGCAGGGACAGGTCGGGGGCGAACCAGGTGGCCAGGGCGAAGACCGCCCATCCGCCGAGGGAGAGGACCGGTCCGGGAAGGAACCCCGTCAGGGCGAGCAGGGCACCGATCAGCGGCGGGAAGAGCAGTCCCAGCAGGAGGCCGGAGAACTTCTCGGCCAGGTAGCCGCCGGGCTCGCGCTCGCACACGGACAGGTCGCGGAGGGCCCGCTCCCCGGGCAGGCCCAGGGAGGAGAGCACCGGGACGCCGACCGTACCCAGGCGGGTCAGGGCCCCGGCTCCCTCGTGGGGAACGACCACGGGCCGGGGCGGCGGCGGTCCGGCCAGGCGCTCGGCGAGCGGGGGCCGGGACCAGCGCATCGCCAGCAGAACCCACAGGGCGAGGCCGACGGCGGCTCCGGCGGCGGCCGCGGGCAGCAGGGCGGTCATCGCACGACCTCCTGGGCCGGGGCGGGGGCGAGCACGCGGGGGCCGAGGCTGAACCGGGACATGCGCACCAGCCAGACCAGTGCGACCGCCCACAGCGCTCCGATGCCCGCCATGGCCAGCTGGCCGACGGCGCCGTCGAAGGGCTCCAGGTAGTCGGGGTTGAACAGCATGAGGAACACGGCCATGCCCAGGGTGGTCGAGACGATGATCCGGGTGGAGGTGCGCAGGCGCGCCCGGTTGGCGGCCACCCTCACGAGCATCGCCGCCTGTTCCCGGGCGGCCTCGGCGAGGGCGCCCAGGAGCACGCCCAGGTCGGTGGCGTGCCGGGTGGCGGCGGTGCTCAGGGCGGAGGCCACCAGGTCGGCGATGGGGTTGTCGACCTCGTCGGCGAAGGCCCGCAGCGCGTCCTGGGCGGGACCGCCGGAGCGCAGCCGGTCGGCCAGGCGGGCGACCGGCTCCCGCAGCGGCTCGGGCGCGGTGGGCACGGTGGCGGCGATGGCCTGGTGCAGGCCGGAGGCCCCGGCCATGAGGTCGCGCAGCATCTCGGTCCAGGCGGCCACGGCCTCCACCCCCGCCACCTGTTCGCGGTGGCCGCGGTCGGGCCCCAGCAGGGCGGGGCCCCACCAGCACCCGGCGGCGACGAGCACCCCGGCCACCGGCCAGCCGGTGAGCGCCCAGACGAGGGCACCGGCGGCCACGGACGCGCCCAGGACGAGGAGCCGGCGCCGTCCGAGGCGCGGCACCGTGCGCCGGGGACGGACGGCGGCCCCGGCGGCGGAGGACAGCCAGGCCAGGACCAGGGTCAGCCCGGCGCCGGTGAGCGCGCCGAGGGAGGCGAGGAGGACGACGGGGCTCATGGGGCCCACCCCGCGGTGTCCACGCGCAGCAGGGCGGGGTCGAACCCGGCCTCGGCCAGGGCGTCGAGGGTGTCGGGGCTGGGCGGGGCGGCCGGGAGCGGACCGCCGCGGCCGTACCGGTAGACCTCGTTGGAGACCACCTTCTGCCCCTCCGCGCCCACGACCTCGCGGACGCTGGTGACACGGCGCCCGCCGGCGGGCAGGGCGGACACGTGCACGACCAGGTGCACGGCGGCGGACACCAGGGAGGCGGTGGCCTCCAGGGGCAGCCGTTCGGCGGACTGGGCGGCGTAGGCGCCCAGCTTGGTGAAGGCGCCCGCGGAGTCGGCCGCGTGCAGGGTGGTGAGGCTGCCGTCGTTGCCCTGGCTCATGGCGTTGAGCAGGGGGACGGTCTCCTGGCCGCGGGTCTCGCCGACGATGACGCGGTCGGGCGACATGCGCAGCGCGGTGCGCACGAGGTCGGCGATGGTGATCTCGCCGACGCCCTCGATGTTGGCGGGCCGGGCCTGCAGGGCGACGCAGTCGGGGTGCGCGGCGCGGTCGCGGTCCAGGCCGAGCTCGAAGACGTCCTCGATGGTGACGAGGCGCTCCGTGGCGGGGATCTCGGCGGCCAGCGCGCGCAGCAGGGTGGTCTTGCCCGCGCCGGTTCCGCCGGTGATGACCATGTTGCGGCGCGAGCGCACCGCGGCCCGCAGCAGCGCGACCAGGACGGGGTCCAGGGTGCCCAGGTCGCGCAGGCGTTCGAGGGTGGTCTGCGCGTACCGGTGGCGGCGGATGGACACGGAGGGCTGCCGGGAGACCTCCATGACGGCGTTGAGGCGCTCTCCGCCGGGCAGCTGCATGTCCAGGATGGGCGCGCCGGGGTCGAAGCGCCGCTCCCCGCTGGCGGACTCGGCGGCCAGGCGCCGCACCAGGGCGACGACCTCGTCGGGGTCGGCGAACAGGGAGGCGTGCCGTTCGCGGCTGCCGTCGGCGCGGCGCACCCACACGTCGACGCCGTTGATGTTGATGTTCTCGATGTCGGAGTCGTCCAGGAGCGGCTGGAGGGGGCCCATCCCGCACACCTGGGCCAGGGCGCCCGCGGCCACGGCCGCCTCGGTGGCGGGGTCGAGCACCGCCCGGCCCTGGGCCAGGGCGCGGCCCGCCTCCTCGTCGAGGATCTGGGCGATGACGCGTTCGGCGCGGGTGCGGTACTGCTCGGGGGTGTCCTCGGTGCCGCCGCGGGTCTCCTCGCTCAGCCTGCGCGCGGTCTCGGCGGCGGTCCACGCCACCCAGTCGGCCTCGGCCCGGGCGCGGTCGGCGTCCAGGAAGCGGTTGTCGGTGATGGCGCCGGCCTCGTATCCGCTGCTCATGCGGGGGCTCCCGTCGGTTGGTGCGCCGGGGCGGGCACCGCCGGGGCCGGGGCCGCCGCGACGGGGGCGGCGAGGTCGCCGGCCAGGCGGGCGACGGCCCGGAACAGGGGGCGCCGGTACGGGCGCCCCAGGTGGGTCTCGCCGCGCAGGAAGGCCGCCGAGCGCCGGTCCTCGGGCAGACGGCCCCACACGGGCAGGCCCAGGGCGTCGGCGATCTCGCCGACCCCGCCCCTGCCCCCGGCGACCAGGACCCGCAGCCCGGGGAGGGCGGCGGCCAGGTCGGGGGCGGCCTCCCTGGCCCGGCGCAGCTGGGCCAGGGCGTCGGGAACGACCAGGAACACGGCGTCGGCGTGCGCGGCCAGGGCCGTGGCCGCCGAGCCGGGGGTGAGGCGGCCCAGGTCCAGGACGACGGCGGGCACCTGGTCCCACGCCAGGACGGCCGGATTGCGGGAGAGCAGCCGCACGGCGCCCTCGGCCGTGCCCGCGGTGACGGGCGCGGGGCACACCGCCAGGCCGCCGGGAAGGGTCTGGGTGTGCGCCCCCGGCTCGGGGACGCCGCCGTGGCGTGAGGCCGCGGCCAGGCCGGTCAGCCCGGGTTCGGGGTGCAGCCGCCGCCAGGCGGCGAGGTCCCCGCCCGAGGCGTCGGCCTCGACCAGGACCGCGCCCGGCTCCCCCGGCCAGACCGCGGCCAGGGCGGTGGCGGCGCTGGTGACGCCGGGGGCGCCGCCCAGGGAGAACAGTGCCACGGTGCGCGGCATCAGACGCCTCCCCTGGGGTTGACCTGGACGACGCTGACCTGTTCGCCGGCGGCGGCCGAGGCGATGTCGGCGGCGTCGGCGGAGTCCACGACCAGTTCGAGCGTGGCCGAACCGTCGTCGGCGGTGGCGGTGTCCAGGCTCTGGACCAGGGCGCGGTAGGCCCGCACGCCCCCGGCCTCGTCCCCGGTGACCACGACGGACACCGCGGCCCCCGGGCGCAGGGAGGCGGGGAAGCGTCCGGGGCCCAGGGTGGCGCCGACCAGGGCGCGATCCTGTTCGGGGAAGGCGGCCTCGGCTCCCAGGACGGTCTCCGGCAGCAGGCTGCCCCGGGCCACCGGGATGGTGAGGGTGCTGCCGACCGCCTCCTCCAGGCGGTCCGCGGAGACGGCGGAGACGCCCTCGGTGACGGCGACCTCGACGATCCTGAGGTCCTCGGCGGTCACCACGTGGCCCGCGGGCAGGTCGGTGTCGGCGACGAGGACGCCGCTGCGCTCGTCCAGCTGTTCCAGGGCCAGGACCCCGCTCAGGGCGCCCGCGGTCGTCAGACCCAGCGCCAGCACCAGCCAGCGCCACCGGCGGCGGCCGCCGCCGGTGAGCCGTACCTGCGGTGCGCCCTGGACGGTCGGGGGCGCCGCGGGCGGGGGTGCGGTCTTCGTGTCCACCACGTGATGTCTCTTTCGCTGCTAGCGGGGGCCCGCGCCGGTGACGAGCCCCTGGGACTCGACCACGGTGAGCTCCACCTGGGAGGTCGTGACGAGCTGGTTGAGGGTGCCCGCCGTTCCGTCGGAGAACCGCCAGCCGGTGTCCCAGGCGACCTCGACGGTGACAGTGTGGGCGCCGCCGGCCGGCGAGGGGCGGGTGTAGACGTGGCCGCAGTCGGGGGAGGGCGCGTCGGGGGCGTGCACGGCCGGGTCGTAGGGGGTGCCCGGGCCCTCGCACTCGATCCGGGTGCCGTCACCCAGGGTCCAGGCGGTGGCGACCGGGGTCGCGGTGACCGTCAGGGACAGGTCGGCGATCTCGGCGGAGGCGCTCTCGGCCCCCCACTCCTGGGTGTCGACCCACAGCCAGACGGGGGTGTTGACCAGGACCAGGGAGTCGGCGCCCGGGGAGGTGACGATGGTGGGCGGGGGCAGCTCGAAGGAGGCCAGGGACTCCTGGAGGGCGGTGAGGGGGTCGGTGCCCGCGGTCCCCTCGGCACCCTCACCGCCGAAGACGGCGTCCCAGTCGACCGCGTCCCAGTCGACCTGGCTCCAGTCGACCGCGTCCCAGTCGACCGCGTCCCAGTCGACCTGGCTCCAGTCGGTGCCCCCGTCCGCGGGGGCCCCGGCGGAGCCGTCCGCGCCGGTGCCGCCGCCGGTACCGGTGCCGCCGCCGGATCCGGGCAGACCGCCGTTCCTGAGCAGCCAGGTCAGGAGGATCCGGCACCCGGGGCCGCCGTTGCTCCCGCACTCGACGCTGCCCAGGAAGGAGCCCCCGTCGGCGGAGGCGGGAGCGGCGGTGCCCACCGCCAGCAGGGCCGCCACGGCGACCGCGGCAGCGGCGGGGGGCGTGGTTCTCAACATGATCCTGTCTCCCAGATGCGCAGGTCGGACACGCGCCAGGCGAGTCCGTCGTGGGTGAGCGTGGCCTCGACGCGGCGCGTGCCGGCCTGGCCGGGGGCGCCGACGCCCAGGCTCCAGCCGGAGTCGTCGAGGCAGTCGGTGATGGTGGCCCGGTCGGAGTCCTCGATGTGCGCCTCGGGGGCCAGGACGGGTTCGCCGGTGGCCAGCACGCCCTGGGTGCGGGCCTGTTCCAGGGCGGTGTTCATGAGGACCAGGGCCGCGCCGACGGCGTGCCGTTCCAGGTCGTCGGAGCTGGCCGCTCCCTCGTGGGACGCGGCCACCACCGCGTCCCACATGCCGGTGTAGGCGGTGAGCACGGCCTCCTCCTCGCTCTGCGGCGCGAAGGCGGACGGCTCGGCCGAGGGGTCCGCGCCCGACGCGGTTCCGGCGGGCGCGGAGGATGCGGCGCACCCGACCGCCAGGGCCAGGAGCACCCCCGCTCCGCCGAGGGCGGCGGTCCGGCGGGGTGTGTCGGTCCAGCTCCCGGGTGTCGGTCTTCGGTCTCCTGCACGGACGGAGGAGGAAGCGGGGAACACGGGGACGCACCTCGTCTTCGAGAGGACTACACACCCCTGAATGTTGATTTAGGTGTGTTTCGAGTTGTCTTTATGTGAGCTTAAAGAAGAAGCATGTCGCTCAACAACCCCCACAGGACCCCAAAAGGCTTGTGATGAAGGCGACTTTCGGCCATCCGGAAGAAAAGGCGTCACCCGCGCACCACACAGGCAAACGCACAAGAAACAACATTTGAACAGGCGGCGCGGACCAGCGGCCGCACGGGGCGCGACCGCCTCGGAGAGCGGGCCCGGCCTTTGGGCCGGACCCGCTCGACGGGGCTCGGCTCAGACCTCGAGGACGCTGGGGCCGCGCCCGCGGAGCCGGTTCAGCTCGCGGGTGTCGGGACCGGCCTCGGTGATGAGGTGGTCGACCTCGGAGACCACCGCGAACCGGGCGAGCTGGTCGTCGCCGATCCTGGCCCGGTCGGCGAGCAGCACGACCCGGCGCGAGGCGCGCACCATCGCCCGGCGGGCCATGACCTCGGCCGGGTCCTGGCAGGTCAGCCCCCGGTCGAGCGAGACGCCCCCGGTGGTCAGGAAGGCCACGTCCACGTGCAGCTGCTCCAACAGGTGCACGTGGGCCACCGTGGCGGGAAGCCCGCGCACGCGCCCGCCGAGCAGGTGCACGCCCAGGTCGGCGCGCGGGGACAGGCGCAGGGCCGCGGTGACGGAGTTGGTGACCACGGTCAGCCCCGGCGCGGCGGGCAGCAGCGACGCCAGCATCTCCGCCTCGGGCCCGGAGTCCAACAGGATCACCCCGTCGCGGGGCACCTCCGCGGCGGCGGCCCGGGCGATGCGCTCCCGGGCCTCGGCCAGGCGCGGCGGTGGCGGACGGAGCGCCTCCGCCTCGCCGTACCCGACACTGACGGAACCACCCCTGGAAAGGACCACCGGGGGCCTCCTGATCCTCGATATCCACGAATGCCGTTGGGGACTCGGCTCGGACCGCCCCGGAGGGCGGATCCGGCCGCACGACCGCTCCGCACGGCGGGAAGAACTTTTCGGCCGCAGGGGAACGGCGGCTGAATGCGGAACCAGTACCGGAAGAAGCGTGGCGGAACTGCCACCGGGACCGAAACCGGGCCCACGGAGGCGATCCGCGCGCCCACCGGCACGGACGGGCTGTGTCCAGCGGATGAACCCCCCTCCGACCAGGAACGGGACCGGACGGGCGCCCGTCTACGCGGAGTCATGACTCCGACACACAACTGATAGCACAGACACGGGCGCAAACAAAGACTGGAAAGCGACCACTTCCACATCCGGTCGCTCCGGTGCTACGTTCGTGCTCGCGCTCAGCGGCGGTCCGGGAGGTGGCATCACGCATGCCGTTGAACCACAACATGCCGGAGTCGTCGCGCAAGGCCATCCAGGTCCTCACCGGGATCGAGGTGCCCACCGCCGACCCGCTGGCGATGCGTGCGACGGCCGAGATCTACGAGGTCGTCGGCAACCGCCTGCGCGGCGAGCTCACCGAGCTCATGGAACTGACCCGCAAGCGGGTGCGGTCCAACTTCGGCGGTCGCGCCGCCGAGTTCTACGACCGCTCCCTGGACCAGTTCACCAAGGGTGAGAACGACTACCTCGGCGGCGCGGCGGAGACGGCCTACACCCTGGTCAGGGAGATGCGTCGGGGCGCGGCCAACGCCGAGTACATGGCCGCGATGGTGATCGGCCAGCTCGTCCAGCTGCTGGTCGAGATCGCCTGGGCCATCGCCACGGCCAAGTTCACCTTCGGCGCCTCCCTGAAGCTCATCCCGGTCTTCAAGGCGATCCGGAGCCTGGCGATGCGCCGCATCCTGGCGTGGTTCCTGCTGACCGTGCCCGGACACCAGATCGTCAGCCAGCTCTTCGCCAGCCTCGACAGCATCATCCAGCGCATGCAGATCGCCAACGGCACGCGCGACACGTGGGACCACGACCTCACCAAGGGCGCGCACGTGGGCGCGGTCTTCGAGGGGCTGGTCTCGGCGGGGCTCTCGGCGGGTGTGAGCGGTCTCTTCGACAACCAGCTCAAGAACGTCTTCAAGACGCATCTGGACAACCTGCGGGCCGTCCCCGACCCCCGCCCGGATCCGGTTCCGGCCCCCAAGGTCGGGGCCGGTCCCGACCCGAGGGCCGACCCCCTGCCCGATCCGGTACCGCCCCCGAAGCCGGACCCCGGCCCGGTGCCCCCGCCCAAGGCGGCCCCCGAGCCGGACCCCGTGAACGTGCCCGGCCAACGCGACGGGGACGGCGCCCCCTCCCTCAACAAGGACCTCGCCGAGCTGTTCGGCCGCCACAACGACGAGATGCTCTTCCCCTTCGGCGGCAACAGCCCGCCCGGTGCGAAGGCCTGGGGCAACTCGGCCAGCGCGGCGGGGCTACGCAACGACGTCTCCGACCTCTTCGAGAAGCACTTCGGGCACCTGGTCGGCCCGGCGGCCGCCCGCAGGCTGGGCGACGACTACGCCGAGGCCCTCATCCGGAACTGGAGCGGCCCCGACCTGCCGAAGAGCCTGTCCAAGGCCCTGGGCGACTCGCTGCCCGCGCACGTGCGCAACCACCTCGCCGACACGCCCGCCGGGCTGCGCTCCGCCCTGCACTCGCACAACGCCAGGGGCGGCGTGTACGCGCAGCGCCTGGGAGCGGGCGCGGGCAGCGGCGCGCTGGAGGGCTACCTCGGCGAGGGCGCGGGCAACGCGGCCCTGGGTGAGGGGTGGAAGGCCTCGGTGTGGTCGGCCACCGCCGGGGCCAGCCAGGCCACGACCCAGAGCGTGACCACGGACGTGACGCTGCGCGGCATGGACGCGCTCAGGAACCCGCCGGTCCTGCCCGAGGCCGAGGAGCCGCTCCCCAGGACCGAGACCGCTCCCCCCTCCCCCTCCGACGGCACGGTCCCGACGAACGCGCCGGGCCGGGAAGCCGACCAGGACCCCCGCGGCGGAGACACCCCGTCCGGGGGAGACGGCGGCGGCCCGCGCGGCGGTGGCGGAGCGGACCGTGACCCGCGGGGCGACGGGGACTCCGACCGGCGCGAGCCCGGCACCGATCCCGGTACCGGCGCCGACAGCACCACCGCCGTCGGCGGCGCGACCCCGGACCCGCGCGACGGCCAGGACCCCACCCGGAACGGCACCGAGGGCGACGACGAGCCGCGGGCGAACGCCGACACCGCCCCGGCCTCCACCACCGCGCCCGCAACGAGCCGCGACGCGCCCCCCGGCGGCACCGCCCCGGGCTCCGCCGGCCAGCAGGACGAGGGCTCGGCCGCCGACCGCGCCTGGTCGTCGGGGAACATCCTCAACACACCCACCGGCGCGGACGCAGGACCACCGCCCTACGCCGCCGACGCCCCGCCGCCCGCCTACTCCGCCTACGGGCTGCTCGACGCGCTGGGCCTGGGCGACGGCAAGAGCGGGCTCCCGCTCCCCGGGGTCAAGGGCGGTTTCCCCTTCACCGCCGCCCCCGTCCCGGTTCCGGACTGGATCACCGCCCCGCAGGTCTTCAGCGTCAACGAGATCGTGCTCGACGACCCGGCCGCCGCACAGGCCGCCGTCACCGAGGCCCTGGCGGACCGGGGGGCCTCCGGAAACGGGGGCTCCCCCGGCCAGCCGGGGGGCTCTTCCGACCAGGCGGGAGACTCCCCCGACCGGGGGGAGGACCCCACGACGGGAACCACGACCCGGTCGGGAGGGGACGAGCGGAGCGGGGACGACCTCCCCCCGCCGTACACCGGGCCGCCCGTGCGGACCGTCGGCGGGGACGCCCAACCCGGCGGTCCCCTCACCGGCACCCCCGCCCAGGAGGAGCGGACCGGACCCCCCGCCCCCGGAACCGAGCCCGTCGCCGCGGACCCGAACCCCTCCCCGGACGAGACCCCCCTCACCGACGCACCGTCGGGTGGGCACACGGGAGAGCGGCAGGGGCCGCCCGGCGACGGGCACCGCGACACGAAGGCGGAGGAGGGCACGGCCGCCCCGAGCCCGGTCACGGAGCGGGCCGAGGACCCGGCGGTCGAGCACAGGGAACAGCCGAGCGCGCCCGCGGTACCCCCCGCGACTGTGGTGTCCCCCGCGACCGCGGTGCCCCCGGTCGCGGCCCCGGCGCACCCGCCCGCCGACAACCCGGCGTCCGGCGACGGGCAGCCCAGGGCAAGGCCCACTCGGGAGCCCTCGCCCCCTCGCGACGGGGAGCGGCGCGCTCCGGGCACGCCGGGCGAGGAGGCGCCAGCCCCCTCCACCAGCTCGGACGGCTCCCCGTCCCCGGTGTCCGAACCCGCTCCCGCCCCCGCGCGGAACGAGGTGTCCACGGCCACGGACGTCCGGGGCACGCTTCCGGGCGACGACGCGGCCACGGGCGGCGGACCGGCCTCCGCCGGCGTGGAGAACGGTCCGAACGTACCGAGGACCTCCACGGAGAGCTCGGGGGACGTGTCCCGGTCCGACGAGGGCGGTGATCCGGCGGGGAGCACGCACGCCCCCCGCGTTCCGGAGGACCCGCCCCAGAAGGAGTCCGCCGACGACCGGGGCGACGACTCCCAGGGCACCGACGACCAGACGGACGACCAGGGCTCCGACGGCTCGGGGAGCGGTGCCGAGCGCGGCACCCGCACCGGCTCCGAGGAGGGGAGCGCCCCTCTCGGGGACGACGGCCCGCCGCCACCGCCTCCCCCGTCCGACCAGTCCCCACCGCCCCCGCCCGGGGGCCAGCGGACCGGGGACGGGAGCGGCACCGAAGGAGACACGGGCGCCGGCACCGGCAGCGGGGACGAGAACGGCGGTGTCCGTCCGCCCGCCGGGAACCAGGACGAGGGCGGACGGGGCGAGACCCCGAACGGAGACGGCCCGGGGGAGGGGGCGGACAGACGGGACGGCCAGGAGAGCAGTCAGGACAACCGGCCCCCGCTGCCCGCCCCGCCCCCCGGCTCCCCTGTCCCCCACCCCTATCAGGGATCGTTCCGGGCGGACCCCGACAGCCCCTCCTACGACCTGAGCTACCTCCTGACGTCGAGCCTGCTCACCTCGTCGATGGTCCACGCCGAGCACATGCACCCGTTCGTGAACGACACGCTCAACGCGCACAACGTCGAGGCGGAGACGGTCGACGCGGTGCACGCGGACATCGCGGCCCAGGCGCGCCGGGACATGAGCGGCTTCTTCACGCCGGAGGGCTTCCGGACCACGGTGACGCGCCCGGACGGGTCCACCTGGCAGGCCACCCTGCGGATGCGCCCCCTCCTGAACGACTTCCGCCACGTTCCCTCGGACAGGGCCGGGGGCCCGGCCGCACCGGAGACGAAGCTGGTCGACGAGGCCGGGGAGAGCAACCCCGCCGAGGGCAGCAGGGGCTACGGCGGCAACAAGTACGTCGGTTTCGGCTTCCAGGTCTCACCGCTGCTGCTGGGCACCACGGGCGCGGGCGACGTGGGACCGCGCTTCTTCCTCAGGGGCTTCGGCGGAACCCGCCAGCGGGCGACCGGACAGACGACCTCGACCCTGTCCGACGGTTACACCAGTTACGAGATCAAGGGCAAGCCGGAGCTGTACGCCTCCGACCTGGTCCTGGACTTCGACATGAGACCGGTCGCCGCCCCGGAGGGAGTCCGCGGCGGCGACCACGTACGCGGACAGGCGTTCTCCGGCGACGGCCTAGTGCTGACCCTGCCGGGCAAGGTCGTCGGGCACGGCGTGCCGGGGCGGTTCGAGGTCACCGACCCCTTCGCCCCCGCCGGGCCGGAGCAGAACGGCCGGGAGGGCAACGGTCGGCAGGACCGCGCCCCGGAACAGGACCGGTCCGCCGACGGCACGGCCTCACGCGACACGCGGGAGACGGACGGGGAGACCGGGAACCGCCGGGCGGAGGGCGAACGGTCCGGCGGCTCTCCGGCCTCCGACCACACGGGTGCGACCCGGGTTCCGCCCAGCCCGCACGCGGGCAACAACCACCCCATCTCCGTGAGCCCCGTCCTTCCGAGCGACCAGAACGGCCCACACGCCGACAAAACCCTCCCGGACTGGATCCGCGAGTACCTCTGGCCCGCCGAGAAACACCGCACATGGTGGTCGTTCCGGGAGTCGGCCGTCCCCGGTTCCAAGGAGCGCCACCGCAAACGCGTGGAATCCTTCAACGACCAGGTCACGGAGAAGTTCGGGGACAAGTCCCTGCGCAACAACCTGCCGAAGATGACCAACGGACCCGCGGTCTTCACCGTCACCGACCCCGGGGGCGACGTCCGGATGGTGAGCATCACCTCGGTGCCGGTGTCCTACACCCCCAAGGACCACGGCATCCCGCCCGGCAAGTACATCAAGGCCAACAAGACCGAGCGGGAGAGCGGGACGTCGCTCAGGCACAGCGACTTCCTGGGCTTCACCGCGGGCGCGGGCGTCAGCGTCGACACCGGGCAGGCCGGCGGGACGCACAAGGTCCGGGTGGACGCCGCGGCGCTCGAAGGCGGGGTGCGCGGCCGGTCCACGAACGAGAGCACCAGGTCCTCCTCCGGTTCCGTCAACCGGATGAACTACGGCAAGGCCCCCGCCTCGGCGTACGAGGTCGAGCGCAACTACTACGTCCACTTCGACGGGGACCCCGGTACCTACCGCTTCCACGGCAGCAGCGTGGAGATCCTCAACGACGAGGAGGTGCGCGTCATGAAGGGGGAGAGCCCGTCCGACAAGACGCCGCCGCGGCTGGCCCCCATCCCCGAGGAGGCGCCGCCGCCCCAGCCGGACCCCACGACGACGAGCGGCGACCGGAACACTCCCACCGGCTCGCCGGACCCCGCACCGCCCACGGGCGCAACCCCCGACAGCGACGGTTCCCACGGCGGGGACGGCACCCGCAACAGCGACGGAGACGGAGACGGCGCCCAGAGCGGTACCGCCCCCCGGGACGGCAACGGCACCCGTGCCGAGAACGGGGGCCCCGCCCTGCGCCCTCCCCGGCCCAACCTGACCGGAGACCACCCGGTCTCCCTGCACGGGGCCACCCCGCGCGAGTTCACCTGGCCGGACGGCAGCCAGTACCGGCAGTTCGGCGAACACCAGCGCAACGTCTACCAGGAGGTCGCCTACCGGGTGCTGAGGGAACTGGCCAACAAGCGCCCGGGAATGGTGCTGCCCGAGCTGGCCAGGAGCAGGGAGGACTACGCGCGGCGGCCGGGCCGGCCGAACGAGGGCCTCTTCAGCCACTCCCCGCGCGAGTTCCGCCCCTTCCGGCGCGACCACGACGTCGCCGTCTTCAACACGCACCGGGTCATGGACGCGATCTCCGCCGCGGGCTTCAAGAGCGGTGTGGACGACATGGCCCACCTGGGGCTGACCATCCACCTGGTCGAGTCGAACAGGTTCAGCCCGTCCTCCCTCTTCAAGGGCGGGCGGGACACGATCCGCCCGCCGTTCGTGACGGTACGGGTCAACGCCGACTTCGGGGCCCTGCGGCACGCCGGGGACACCGCGCGGGGCACCGGCGGCGAGTACACCGGCGCGGCCGAGCGCACCAGCGGCTCCGGTTCCCAGATCCGGAAGACGGGCCGGTTCACCAGCGGTCTCTACGCACGGCGCAGCGACGCGCTCGACTCGGGCGGCGCCCCCAAGGACGGCGGCGTGGTGGCGGCCACCCTGCAGTACAACAGCTCCAAGGGAGACGGACGGGGCATCGGCGTCAAGACCGCGAGCGAGGAGGTCGTCCAGTACCCCGAGGGCTCCAGCGTGTGGAACTCCGACGTCCGCATCTCGGCGAGGTTCTACGACGAGAGCAACGACCTCGGCATGACCTCGTCCGACACGCCCCTCAGGGAGCGCGGGACCGACCTGCTGAACGAGCCGATCCAGGCCCTGGCGACCATGGACACCGCCAAGGCCGTGCCGGACGGCGGCCAACGGCCGAACGGAGCCCCCTCCGCCCCGGCCCCCGGGATCCGGGCGATCACTCCCGACCGGGCCCGGGAGATCATCGAGGCCCACACGAGGCCTGATCCGGAGAGTGTGCGCAGGACCCGCGACCCGGGCGCCCCGTTCCGCCGCTCCGGCAACGGGAACGCCCCCCAGGGCCCTCGGGGCGAACAGAACACCCGGAACGACCAGGACTCCCCAGGAGACCGGGGCACCCGCGACAACCAGCCCCCCGCGAACGCACCGGTCGGCCAGCGCACCGCACCGCCCGGTCCCGGTCAGCGGAACACCACCGACGGTCGGACCGGGGAGCACACGAGCCCGGTTCCGGAGGGCGGCCAGCGGCAGGGCGACCAGTCGCCCCCCGCCCCCACCGGTGAACGGGGCGGCTCCGACCCGGCGCCGACCGGGGGGAACGACGCCCCCGTGACCGGGACGGACGGCGACCGCCGAGGCGAGCGCCCCGGGTCGGCGATCCAGCGGCGCCGCGACCAGGTGATCCGCGACCTGCCCACGACCGTCGAGAACGTCAACACCCGGATCCCCACCGGCCCCGACGGCCGGGAATCCTCACTGACCGAGGTCGTCTACTCCGCCCTGAGCGGGGCCGAACCCGGCCAGCCCGGCTCCAGCCGCGGCCTGCGCACGTTCCTGACCAGCGGCCAGGGCGGCGCCCAGTTCTTCCCGAACCTCCTCTCCCCCGAGAACCTCGCGGGCAACCCCGCCCTGAACTCCTCCGGGGGCGTACGCGCGCGCATCGAGACCGACAGCGGGTGGTACTCCCCCTTCACCCACCGGGTGACGACGGCCACCAGGTTCCTGCTCGACTCCGTCGACCACTTCGAGCGGGTCAAGGGAGCGATCGTCTGGAAGGACAAGAGGTCCGCCGACGTGTCCGCCAAGACGGGCCGACGGAAGAACCTCGACTTCCTCCTCTCGGGCGCGGGACGCGGCAACCCCAACCCGGTCCAGCCCCCGACGGACGGCACCGACCCCGGGCCGGGACAACCGCCCAACTCGGCCAACCGTCCCACCCTGCAGGCCGGTCCCGCGGTGGGCAGGAGCCTCTTCGACCGCTTCACGAACAACAAGCTCACGAACAGGTTCACCGAGGCGCTGGAATTCCATCCCAAGATCGAGATGTCCTACTTCTACTCCGCCTCGGGTTACGTCACCCAGGCCGTGGAGCGCCTCAGGAGCTGGAGTCTCGGGCCGACCTTCCCCCGCAGCCCGCGCTACGAGGGCCTGGAGGCCTACGTCAAGGACCTCGTCTCCGGCCTGATCCACATCCGCGACGTCCACCAGAAGGGGCTGGTCGAGGACCGGGTGACGGTCGACGCGGACGGCGACCTGACCGGATCCGTCCAGCCCCACCCCAAGGACCCGAGCGACGTCACGCTGCGGCCGGGGTTCGAGGACTCGGGCAAGCTCCTCCAGCCCGCCAACCCCGACCAGGCCCTGCGGGATCTGGCCAACGACCTGGCGGGGCAGGGGTGGGAGCTGACCCGCGACTCCCGCGAGAGCCTCCTGCACGCGCTCACCACCCACCTGGGGCTCACCCCCAACACGGGAACGCCGATTCCGGTGAAGGTGCGGGCCATCGACCACTCGATCGGCCACATGAACGCCCCGACGTCGGCGCCGCTGTCCCTGGACGCGACGGTCACCGTGAACCTGGACCGGAGCGGCACCCGGATCGAGTACCTGAGCAACACCGAGTACCGGCAGAAACAGGGCTGGGAGGACTCGGACAGGAACCAGGAGGGGCGCGAGAGCTCCAGCTCCTCCAACGCCCAGGGAAGCATCCTCCAGCCGCTGCCCCGTTCCGGCGGGGACCAGGCGGGCAACCCCGACCCGTCGAGCCGCCCCTACCGGATGGACATGCAGGGCGGCGTCTCCGCCTCGGCCTCGGACAACCGGAGCGACAGCGTCAGGGACACCGACAAGCGGTCAGTCGGGCTGACCATCCTGGAGACGCCCTACGCCAAGGTGTCGATGGACACGCGCCTGCGCGTCGACCTGCACATCTCGGAGAGCCAGGGTTTCGCCAACACCGCCCTGGGCGAGACCCCCGGTTCGAACGGGCGGCGGGACTTCAGCGGCACCGGAGACTCGGGCCGGGTGGAGGGGCTCTACCCGACCCCCTACCTGGACTTCGGGCGAGGCGAGGCCCCCGGCACGGACACCACGGTGACCGAAGGCGGCACACCGGACCCGGGCGGCCCCGCCCCCACGCAGAGCACCGGGGAGGCCTCCGGCCCGCTGGCCGGGAGCCCGGGGAACCGGCCGGTCAACACCGCGAGCCCGGACGGCGATACGGCCCGCGACCCCAACCCCGCCGACACCGGCAGCCCCCGCCCGAACGGCGCGAGCCAATCCCCCGAGCGGCCCCTCACCGGTTCCTTCGCCTCCCTGGAGGACCTGATGCGCACCTGGGGCCGGGACCACGCCCCGCCGCAGGGGGTCGACGTCAGCGACACCGTGATGATGCCCGTGGCCCTGGAGAACGGCGGTCAGAGCGTCCGCGACACCGCCGGCATCGTCCTGGCCAAGTCGCTGGGCTGGGCACCCGCCGACGGCTCGGTCCGCGACGGGCGCTACACCCCCGAAGCGGTCAACGCGGCACGCGACCACGTGACGGGCAAGCTGAAGCTGAACACCCGCAACAACACGCTGGACCAGAACCTCAACGGCCTCGCGCTCAAGGCGCTCTTCCTCGAATCCGACTCCCCCGAGGGCACCGAGCTGCTGGACCTGGGCCGGACCACCTGGTCCGTGCGGGCCGTGCCGGACCCGACCACGGCCAAGATCCTGGACTACAACCCGAACATCCGCCTGGTCGACTCCTCCGAGTCGGGCCGAACCTTCTCCCCCGGCCACGACCAGTCGTTCACGACGGGAACGGGCGGGGAGGCGCGCCCCTCGGGCCGCACCGGCACGGGTCCTCCCGTCACCGGCACGCACTACGGCGGAGTGAACGGCCAGGGCTCCTCGACCTCGGGCGGGGACACCGCGCGCGGCAGCAAGCCCAAGGAGCCGCCGCACTCCGAGCGGGTGCGCACCGGGCCCGGCTACCTGGTGGAGATGGACACCACCTGGGTCATCGCCGCCCACTCCCGTCCGGACCCCAACTGGTTCGTGCGCAAGGCCAGGTCCGCGGGCCACACGATCTCCCAGGGAACGAGATCCGCCGTCGGCAAGGTCCGCGGCGCCTTCGGCCGGCCGGGCCCGGCCCCGTCATCCCCGGCGACCCCGCCGGGCCGGTGGCAGGCGGGCGAGGCCTCCGAGAAGACGACCGTCTGGATCACCCACGAGGACGCGGTGCGGCTGGGCATCGTCCCGCCGGACGGAACCCCCGAGCTCAACTCCCTGACCAGCGACTACGCCAAGGCGCACAAGAACTTCAAGGACGCGGAGAAGGACTACCTCAAGACCCGCTACGACCTGGCCCCCGCGGCCGACGCCTGGCGGGCCGCCCCGGAGGACCAGGGCGCCGCCCAGCGCTACCGCGACCTGGAGAGCCAGTACCTGGCCGCTCTCTCGAAGTTCGACGAGGCGATCGCGGCCTGGGAGGAGAAGACGAAGGCGCTGCGCGACGGCCTGGACGCCTCCCGCGGGTCCGCCCGGCCGCGGACGCAGAGCGACACGACCGCCGGGACCCCCGCCCCGAACCGCGAGAACGGCACGGGAACGCGCGACGCCCCCGGTAGCCGGACCGCCCGGGTCCAGCGGGGAACCGGCGACCCCGCCGCGGACCCCGACGCCGTCGAACTGGACCAGCGGAACGCGGCCGCGTCCGGCCAGCCGGCCACGGCCGACACGTCCGGGGCACCGCCTCGGGGCAACGTGTCCAGCCTGGTGGAGAAGTTCCGCTCCGAACTCAACGTGAAGCCCAGGGAGAGCGCTCCCGCACCCGTGGCACCGGAGACCGTCAAGGACCCCGAGCCGGTCACAGCGCCGGAAACCGGCCCCGCGCCGAGGCCCGAAGCCGCTCCGGACGACAGGCCGGACCCCCTCCCGGAGAAGAAACCCCACGCCGTCCCCACCGAGGAACCGGGGCCCGCCCCGGACAGGAAGCCCCAAACCATCCCGGGCGGCGCACCGGAAGCCTCCCCGGACAAGGAACCGGGACTTGTGGAGGGTTCCGGGCCGGGCCCGGACAAGGGCAAGGGCAAGGGCAAGGAAGTGCTCAGAGAGGAGAAGACCCCGGGCCCGACGGACGACGGGGAGGGCCGGGACCCGTCCGACGACGATGATCCGGACATGGTGTTCCGCATGTGGGCGGTGCTGTCGGGAGACGCACGGCTGGGAGAGTCGAGCGCCGCGCCCGAGGCCCGGCAGCGGATCCAGCGGTTCTACGGGGCGGACGCGCCCTCCGGGACCGGAGGTTCCCACGGGGAGGCGCCCGACCTCCGGCCAGCATCGCCCGCCCCCCGACCAGAGGAGGCGGATGGTGCCCCCGGGCCTTCCCGGGCACCCGTGTCGGACATCCCGCGTACCGCATCCGGGGAGGGGCCGAACAGCGAGCCCGTCCCGGAGGGAGACGCCGCCAGGGCACCGGAGGCCGCCACCCCCGAGAAGGCTCGCGAGGAGTCCGCACCGTCCCGGGAACGGCCCGAAGGGGGGTCCGGGGCGTCCCGGCAACGCTCCGGGGACGGGGAGGCGTCGCAGAAGGACAGCGTGGCGGAGGACGCCAAGGAGAAGGACACCGAGGAGGAGAGTACCGAGGACGCCCCCGCGAACGGGAACGGGCACCGGGACAGGGACGACCCGGGCAGCGGCGACGGGCTCGGCGCGGGCCGCTCCGGAGAGCAAGGCGGCGACCGGTCCGGTGTCCACCGAGGCTCCGACGACGGGCGCGGTTCCGGGGAGAGCCGCCCGGGCTCCCGGGAGAACGGGGGCGGCGGTCGCTCCGCCCGCGGTGGCGACCAGAGCGGCACGAACACCAGCCGGGGCGAGCAGTCGGCCGGGCAGGGCTCATCGGACTCCGGTGACGGCGTGTCCCCGCACGACCCTCCCGGCATCCCGGCAGGGGAGCGGGCCGACGGTCCGTCCTCCGACGTTCCTCCGTCCGACGCGGCGCTGCCCGACGCGGCCCCGACCGGCGCACCGCGGTCCACCACACCTCCGGCCGACACGCCCGTCTCCAGCGCACCACGGGCTGACACGTCGTCCTCCGAAGCGCCACCGGCCAACACGGCCTCGGCCGAGGCGCCGCCCTCCGAGGCACCGTCCAACACGCCTCTGGCCGACGCACCACCCTCCGACGCGCCGCTGCCCCGGCCCCTGTGGGAACGCGGGAACAACCCCCTCACCGAGCTGGCCCCCGCGTCGGCCCCGGGTCCGAACACGCCCGCCCCGCTGGCCCTCGCCACCGCGACCGGCGACGGCTCCGGCTCCTCCGCCGAGGCCGTTCCCGAGCCCGACACCCGGCCGGTCATCGAGGCCCTGGGACTGACCGGCTCCTCCGAGGGAGACCCCCGGTTCCCGCACGACCTGACCGACGGGCGCATCCTGGGCACCGTCGACGAGAGCCGCGTCACCCGCGACGGGAACGGCCGCATCGCCACGGTCGACGGCCGCAGGCTCAAGGACTTCCTTCACGAACTCCTCACCAAGCGCGCCGCCGAGATCAGGACGATCTTCGAGAACAAGCAGAAGGTCCGGGTGGAACGCTCCACCTTCCACAGCCACCTGTACCCGAGCAAGAAGAAGCAGAGCCGGTTCCTCGACGTCACCCTCAGCCCGGCGGACCTCGGCAAGGAGAACGGAGCGGTCAACGCCGTCGTCATCGACCGCGTCACCGGGACCGTGGCCGAGGGCCTCAACGGGCGGGCGGGGCACTCCCTCATCCCCGAGCACAGACTGCACCCCCTGATCAGGGAGCGGATCGAGAGGATGCGCAAGGAGAACGGCTACAGGCTCTACGACCGGAGCGGGAAACCGATCCTCGTACCGGGCGGCACCACACAGCAGACCTCCCACTACCCGCACCCCGACACACCCACCCGGCACGCCGAGATCAAGGCGCTCAACCGGCTGCTCCGCGAACGCGCGGGCGCGAAGATCACGGACTTCCAGCTCGACACCGTCTTCACGCTCAAGAACGGTGCCCTGGCCCTGCGCTGCCCCTGCTGCGGCAACTGCACCAGGATCACCAAGGGCGCACCCGCGTGGCGGGCCGGCAAACTCCGGCACCCTCCGGGCTACCCGGTCGACGAGGGCCATCTGAGCAGCGACGACGGATACGAGAGCACCGAGTCCGAACCGGACAGCTCAGACGACGAGGACCTGTTCGACGACGAGTCGGGAAAGGGCCGGGATGACCGACCCGGAGGACGACCGCAGGACCCGCCCGGGAACGAGCCGGGGAAGGGCGGGGAAGACCAGCCCGGGGAAGAAGCGCAGGACCCGTCCAGGAACGAGCCGGGGAACACCGATGAGAGCAGTCGACCACACTAGGTTGGAATTCGAGACCGACGCCTTCGCCAGCCTTGACGGGGAGCCCTTCACCGGGTGGGCGACGGTCACCGAGGGGGCCGAGAGGTCCGCCCAGGCCTTCGTGGGCGGAGTGGCGCGGGGGCCCGAAATACTCTGGGACCCCAGCGGCCAGGTGACCTACGTCGGGTTCTTCTCCCTCGGAAGGATCATGGCCGGCCCCTCCCACCAGTGGGACGGCGAGGGCCACCTCGTTTCCGAGCACGTCAACGACTTCTCGGGCGACCCCCTGCTCTCACGCTCCTGGGACGCCTCCGGGCGCCTCGTGCACGAGGAGCGCTACTCAGCGTCCCCCGCCGGGTCCGGCCAACCGACCGGGGAGCACGGGAGCAGGCCGTGGCGGAGGATCCGCGTCGCGGCGGGAACCGCCCCGCCCGAACCCGGGGGCGCCGCACCGGTGCCCCGTGTCGAGGACCTCCGGGTCAGCCGGACCGGGGCGGACGGCCCCCTCGTCCTCCTGCACGGCCGGCCCTTCACGGGAGAGGCCGTCACCCGGGACCCGTGGGGCCGGACCGAGATGCACACCTTCGTGGAGGGGGTCGAGGACGGGGTCACCCTGACCTGGTCTCCCGGCGGCGCACTCGTCACCCAGGGCATCACCCGCTACCCCCACGGACCGGTGGGCCCCTGGCACCAGTGGGACGAGCGGGGACGGCTGCTGCGCGAGACCGTGCACGACGCCCTGGGCAACCGGATCATCGTCCGCGAACTCGACGAGGCGGGCGACATCGTCCGCGAGGAGCGCAGACCTCCCGCGCGGCTCGCGCGCGACCCGCGCACCGGTCAGGAGCGCCCCGCCACCTGGCTCTGAACGCCCCGGAGGCGGAACCGCCCCGAGCCGAGGCCCGGCCCCGGACGAACAGCCGGCCCGCTCGGCGGCCGCGATCCCCGGACGCTTCCAGGAGGGGGCCACGGGACCGCACCGCTCCCCCGACAGCACGGCCACGGACCACAGCAACATCCCGGCCCCTCCCCTTACACCCCTCCCGCCCGAACGCGGGCACACGGGACCGACACAGAACAGGCAGGAGCGCACCCGCGTTGACCGAGAACCCCCGGCAGGAGACGGCACCGGCCCGAAGGCACACACCCCTGCGCGCGGCGGCGGCGCTGGCGCTGGCCCTCGGCTCCTGCCTCGCACCGGCCCCCGCCGCCGCCGACCCGGCCGATCCGCCCGCCCTGGCGCAGGTGCACCCGTTCAAGGGGGCCGCCGACCCGTGCGCGGCGACCGGCGGCGACGTGGTGGGGCAGGCCCCCTGGACCCACCACTTCCTCGGGTTGTCGAAGGCGCACGAGCTGAGCACCGGCCAGGGGGTGCGGGTGGCCGTGCTGGCCACCGGGACGGACGCGGACGCGCCCGGGCTCGGCGGCGCGGTGGAGGGCGGCGGTTCCGGGGACTGCCTGGGCTTCGGGACCTTCCTCGCGGGGGTGGTCGCGGCCCGGCCGGTTCCCGGCAGCGGCCTGGTGGGCGTGGCCCCGGAGGCGTCGGTGGTGGCCGTGCCCACGGGGGACGCCGGCACCGGGACGACCACGGCCGGACAGGTCGCCGCGGGTATCGGATCGGCGGTGGACGCGGGGGCCCGGGTGGTGCTGGTGGGCACCGCGGCCTGGGAGGGGTCTTCGGAACTGGACGCCGCGGTGGCCGCCGCGGCCGGGGCCGGCGCCCTGGTCGTGGCCCCGGCGACGGTGGACACGGCCCGCGGCGCCATGCCGGGCTACCCGGCGCAGGACCCCTCGGTGCTGAGCGTGGCGGCGCACGACGTGGAGGGGGCGCCGACCGCGGAGTCGCTGCTGCTCCTGCCGAGCGGGGAGCTGGCCCGGGTGGACCTGACGGCTCCCGGCGAGCGCGTGCCGGGCCTGGGCCCGGGCGGCGGGCACGTCGCGGCCGGGGGCGACGGCGTGGCCGCGGCCTTCGTGGCGGGTTCGGCCGCGCTGCTCATGGCCCGCGAACCCGGCCTGTCGGCGGAGCGGGTGCGCGAACGCCTCCTGGACACCGCCTACGCCTCCCCGTTCGGACCGGCCGACCCCTACACCGGCGGCGGGCGGGTCGACCCGCTGGGGGCGATGGCCACCACCGGGTCCGGCCCGGCCGCCACCGTGCGGGGCGAGGGGTTCGTGCCCGGCCCCTCACCCCGGGGGTCGCTGAGCGAGATCCCGACGGCGGCCGTGGTGGCCGTGTCGGTGCTGCTCATCGTGCTGTGCGGCCTGGGCGGCGCCGTGGTGCGCAACGGGCGCGCCCGGGGCTGGCGCCCCGCCGCCCCCGGGGAGGCCCCCCTCGGCGGGCCCGCCGCCGACGCGACCGTACCCGGGCGGGGCGTTCCCCCGGTGCGGGCGGCCCGGTGACGGGCCGCCCGCTCAGTCCTCCCCTGCGCCCTCGGCGATGGCCAGCTGCACCTCCACGGGGTCGCGCCGGGAGATCCACAGGGCACGCCCCGGCGGCATCCGCCGGGCCCGGATGTTGCCGAACAGCATGCCCTCCGAGGGCGGGGCGGACAGCAGGATGCTCGGGGTGTTGAAGTCGATCAGCGAGCGGATGACCGGGTCGGAGGAGGCGCGGCCGAACCCGCCCGCGGCGTGCGCGAGGATCACGTGCATGCCGATCTCCGCGCCCTGGGCGAGCATCGGCATGAGCGGGGCCATCGGGTTGGGCCCGCTGCCGCTGACCAGCTCGAAGTCGTCGATGATGATGAACAGCTCGGGCCCGTTCCACCAGTCCCGCCTGCGGATGCGGTCGGGGGTGATCTCGGGTCCGGGCATGCGCACCTTCATCGCCTCGGCCGCGGCCGCCATCATCTCCCGGACGTTGTCCGCCGAGACCGCGTAGCCCAGCTGCATCTCCTTGGGCACGGCGTCGTAGAGCTGGCGGCGCTGGTCGGCGAGCACGACCCGGGCCTCGGCGGGTCCGTAGTGGTCGCGGACCGCGTTGGTGATGTGGCGCACCAGTGTGGTCTTGCCGGTCTCGGTGTCCCCGACCACGAGCAGGTGCGGGGTGGCGCCGAAGTCGTGCCAGAAGGGCTGCATGCGGCGGCTCTCCAGGCCCAGGGGCACCCTGAGCCCGCCCGCCTCGGTCAGCTCGGAGTCGGGCAGCTCGGCGGCGCGCAGCGTGGGGGGCAGGGTGCGCACCGGCGGGGCGGCGGGGCCCGTCCAGGCGGCGCGGACCCGCTCGACGATCTCGGCCATGCCCGCGGACAGGGTCACCGGGTCCGGGTCGCCGTCCGCCCGGGGCAGGCCGGTGAGGAAGTGGTACTTGTCCTCGGTGATGCCGCGCCCGGGGACGCGCGGCACGCCCTGTGCGGCGCGCATGTGCACCATCGAGTCGACGGGGTCGCCCAGGCGCAGCTCGAAGCGGGTGCCCATGAGGTCGCGGATGCCGGTGTTGAAGTCGGCCCACCGGGGTGAGGCGACCACGACGTGCAGACCGTAGTTGAGGCCGCGCTGGACCAGCTGGACGATGGAGGCCACCAGGTCCATCTGCTCCTGGCGGATGGTGCCCCAGCCGTCGATGAGCAGGAACACGTCGCCGTACGGCTCGTCGGCGAACTCCCCCGCCGCGCGGCGGGCGCGGTAGGTGGTCATCGAGTCGACGCCGTGCTCGGCGAAGAGGGTCTCGCGGCGGGTGAGCAGTTCGTGCATCTCCATGACCGTGCGGACGATGCGACGCTCGTCGGTGCGCGCGGCGACGCTGCCCATGTGCGGCAGGCCGCTGAGCGCGTGGAGCACGCCGCCGCCGCAGTCGATCCCGTAGAACTGCACCTGGGCGGGGGTGTTGCGCAGCGCCAGCCCCAGGACCAGGGAGGCCATCAGGGTGCTCTTGCCGCTCTGGGGACCGCCCGCGATGCCGACGTGGCCTCCCGCCCCGGACAGGTCGGCCACCATGGGAAGCCGCGTGTGCTCGAAGGGCCGGTCGATCATGCCGACCGGCACGGTCAGGGAGGCCTGGTCCTGCCAGGCCAGACCGCCCTCGGGTACCCGGACGCCGGTCATCGCGAACAGCTCGTCGAGCAGGGGCGGCACGCCCAGCGGGGGCAGCCAGACCTCGCGGGCCTCCGGGCCGAGCCCGCCCAGCCGGGACAGGGCGGTGGCCAGCAGGCTCGCGGTCTCCTCCTCCTGCTCCGGCTCGGCGGGCTCCTCCGGCTCGGGCTCGGCCGCGGGCACGAAGGCGTCGGGGAAGAGCACCACCTCGCCCCCGGCGGCGGAGCGGTGCGCGGAGCGGCGGCGGATCCGGTAGGGACCGGAGACGTAGGCGGCCTTGAAGCGGGTGAGGGTCTCGGTGTCGGTCTTGAGGAAGCCGTTGCCGGGTGCGGAGGGCAGCTGGTGGGCGTCGGGTACGCCGAGCACGCCGCGGCTCTCGATGGCGGAGAAGGTGCGCAGCGCGATCCGGTAGGACAGGTGCCCCTCCAGCTGGTGCATGCGCCCCTCGTCCAGGCGCTGGGAGGCCAGCAGCAGGTGCACGCCCAGGCTGCGTCCCAGGCGGCCGATCATCACGAACAGGTCCATGAAGTCGCGGTGGGCGGCGAGCAGCTCGCTGAACTCGTCGACGACCACGAACAGCGTGGGCATCGGTTCCATGGAGGGGTCCGACTCCCGGGCCCGCTCGTACTCGTGGACCGAGCTGAAGTTGCCCGCCGCGCGCAGCTGCTCCTGGCGGCGGACCAGTTCGCCGTGCAGGGCGTCCTGCATGCGCTCGACCAGCGTGGCCTCGTCGGCCAGGTTGGTGATCAGCGCCGAGGTGTGCTGAAGGCCGTCGAGCCCGATGAAGGTGGCGCCGCCCTTGAAGTCGACGAGCACGAAGTTGAGGGTCTCGGAGGAGTGGGTCAGGGCCAGCCCCAGGACCAGGGTGCGCAGCAGTTCGCTCTTGCCCGAGCCGGTGGCGCCGATGAGCATCCCGTGCGGGCCCATGCCGCCGAGCGCGGACTCCTTCAGGTCCAGTTCCAGGGGCGCGCCCTCGGAGGTCATGCCGATGGGCACGCGCAGCCGGTCCTTGGGGTGCAGCTCGCTCCACATCCGCTCGACGTCGTGGCGGTGCAGGTCGGCGATGCCCAGCAGGGTGGTCAGCTCGAAGTCGGTGGTGAGGGGTTCGGTGACCTCGACGGCCATGCTGATCCGGTAGGGGGCCAGCAGGCGGGCCAGCGAGGCGGCGCGGCCCGGGCTGAGGGCGTCGGGGCGGCCCAGGTCGTCCTCGGTGTCGCGCCCGGTGTTGTCCCGGGAGAGCATGACCAGGCGCCCGGGTTCCACGCGCAGGGCCAGGGTGTAGGGGTCGTCCTCGGGCGGCATGGGGTCGGCGACGTCGAGGACGACGGCGTTGCGGTAGCCGCCGCCGAGCAGGCGCGAGCCCGGGGGGATCTGGCCGCCGTCCACGACGACGACGGTGTAGGGCTCCTCCCGGTTGGGCACCGCCGTGGGGTCGAAGCGGGGCCGGTCGGCGAGGTCGGCGCCGATGAGCTGCTCCAGTTCCACCGCGTCCGAGCACAGCAGCCGGGCGTGGCCCGCGCCGTCCCGGGCGGCGGTGTGCTGGGTGTGCGGCAGCCACTTGGTCCACGCCCAGTGGGCGAGCGCCTCCGGGGAGGCGCACACGGCGATCCGCAGTTCGTCGTGGGCGTGGAAGACGGCCAGCTGGCCGATCAGGGCCCGGGCCAGTGCCCGGGAGGCGGACAGGTCGCCGCGCATGGTGATCCGGGCGTATCCGCGCAGGTACACCTGGACGGGCTGGTCCTCGACCGTGCCGTAGGCCCGGATGAAGCGGCGCAGGGCGTGCGCGCTGAGGGGTTCGAGGTCCTCCACCGGCTTGGAGGAGACCGGGGAGATCGCCATGGCCAGGGCCTGTTCGCCCACGGCGACGCGCACCTCGGCGAAGTCCTCGTCGTCGGCCCGGCGCTCCCACAGGCGGGAGGTGCGCACGATCGACCACAGGGCGTCGGGGTGGGGCGCCCGCCAGAGCATGGCGTCGCGCTGCTCGGTGACGACCTCGCGCAGACGCGAGCGCATCTGCTTGAGGTAGCGCAGGTAGTCCCGGCGGTCGTCGTTGAGCTTCTGGCGGCGTTCGAGCAGGGTGCGCACGTACTGGCCGCCGAGCATCACCACGGCGCCCACGAGCATCATGCCGCCGGCCAGGTAGGGCATGATCGTGCTCCCGCCGCCGCCCGGGCGGATGAACAGCATCACCATGGCCATCGAGGTCAGGGCCATCGGCAGGTACATGAACAGGGAGGACATGCCCGACTGCGGCTCGGACAGCTCCGGCGGCTCCTGCAGGGTGACCTCGCCGGAGGGCAGGTCGGGGCCGGGTCGCCGCGGGGGGCGGCGGACGAGGATCGTGCTCACGGGGGCGGGGGCCTCCTTGTCAGGCCGCGGGCGGCACCGGCGGACACCGGGCGACGGAGACGACGAAACTGCGTACGGGTGACGTCCAGAATGCACCAAACACTACTGTGGCCAAATAAAGTCACAAATCCGGAAACTTAAACCAACACAACTCCAAAAACCGGCCTCGGAGTGTTAGCGTCACTTCCGCTCCTGTCACGAGAGACCCATAGAGGGCCCCACCGGATGAACGACCCCGCATCCGCAGACCTGTGCCGCCTGCTGATCCGCGCCCCCGGGCGCTCCTTCGAGATCGCGGCCCCCACGGAGGTCCCCCTCTCCGAGCTCCTGCCGACCCTCGTCCTCTACGCAGAGGAGGACAACGGCGAGGACCTGGACGAGAGCGGCCTCGAACACGACGGCTGGGTCCTCCAGCAGCTGGGCGACGAGCCGCTGGAGGAGGACGAGACGCTGCGCTCCCTCGGCCTGTGCCACGGCGAGACGCTCTACCTGCGCCCCCGCCGCGACCAGCTGCCGCCGGTGCACTTCGACGACCTCACCGACGGGGTCGCCACAGGCATGTCCGAGCGCCCCGACCGGTGGCGTCCCGAACACACCCGCGCCCTGCTCCAGGCCCTGGGCCTGGCCGTGCTGCTCACCGGCCTGGCCGTGCTGGCCACCGGGGGGCGCGGCCTGCCCACCGCCGTGGCCGCCGCCACCTCCGCGGCGCTCATGCTCCTGTCGGCGTGGGCCTCCTCCCGGGCCATGGGCGACCTGGGCGCGGCCACCGGACTGGCGACGGCGGCCACCGCGGCCATGGCCCTGGCCGGGGCCTCCGTGCCCGCGGGCGAACCCGGCACCCTGCTAACGGGAGCGGTCCTGCTGACCGCCTCGGTCACCGCGGGCGGCGCCAGCGTCCTGGGGCTGGCCGCGGTCGCGGGCTCGGTGCCCTTCTTCACCGGGCTGTTCACCGTCGAGGTCCTGACCGCGCTGGGCGGCGTGTGCCTGATGTTCCTGCCCGGGGCCACGGTCCCGGCGGTGGCGGGCCTGGTCGCGCTGGTCGCCCTGCTGACCGGCACGTTCGCCCCCCAGCTGGCCTTCCGGCTCTCGGGCCTGCGGCTCCCGCCGCTGCCCTCCAACCCCCGACAGCTCCAGGAGGGCATCGACCCCTTCCCCGCACGCGCCGTCCTGGACCGCACCGCCCTGGCCGACCGCTTCCAGACCGCCCTGTACGCCGCCACCGGCGCCGTGCTCACCGTGTGCCTGGTCGTGCTCGCCGCGGCGCCGGGGTGGGTGCCGCGCACACTGTGCGCCGTGCTGGCCCTGGTGATGCTGTTGCAGTCCCGCGGCCTGGGCGGGGCCTGGCAGCGGGTGCTCATGGTCGCCCCGCCGTGGATCGGCCTGGCCGCCCTGGTGCTGGTGCTGTCCTGGAGCACGGACCCGCTGTCCCGGATACTGGCCGTGGCCGGGCTGTTCGCCGCCACCGCGGTGCTCGCCGTCGTCTCCTGGACCCTGCCGGGGCGGCGCGCCCTGCCGCACTGGGGGCGGGCCGCGGAGATCACGCAGTCGCTGCTGACCGTCGCGATCGTCTCGCTGGTCCTGGCGGGCTTCGGCGTGTTCTCACTCCTGCGCGGGATCGGCGGCTGACATGCAGTCACGTCGCGACCGGGTGATGGCCTACAACTTCACCGTCGGACGGCTGGGCACCGCGATGCTGGAGGGCGACCCCGACGCGGTCGACGCCCCCATGCGCCGCACCCGTACCGGCACCTACATCGGCGCGGCCATCGCGGTCCTGCTGTGCGTGGGCTTCCTCGTGTTCGGCCTGCTCTTCCCCGGCGGGGCCACCGCCTGGCGACAGGAGGGCCGGATGGTCGTGGACCGCGACAGCGGGGCCACCTACCTCTACTCCGGCGGAATCCTGCGTCCCGTGGACAACTACGCCTCGGCGCTGCTGGTCCAGGGCGGAAAGGCCGAGGTCAGCGTGGTATCGGCGAACTCGCTGGCCGGGGTGCCGGTGGGCGGACCGGTCGGGATCACCGACGCGCCCGACTCCCTTCCGCTGTCGGGGAACGAGGCGGTGTGGCGACTGTGCGCGCTGCGCCCGGAGGAGAGCGACGGGGGGCGGGAGGCCGACCGCGGACGCACCGCGCTGGTGATCGGCCGGGCGCCCGCCCCCAACCCGCTGCCCGACGACGGCGCCGTGCTGCTCTCCGGCCCCGACTCCACCCCCCACCTGCTCTGGCGCGGCTCCCTGCTGCGCCTGGACGAGGAGGGCGGCGCCGTCCAGGCCCTGGGCTACGGCACGAGCCGGGCGCTGAGCGTGGACGCGGCCTTCCTCAACACCGTCCCCACCGCACCCGACCTGACCGCACCGGAGGTCGCCGACGCCGGGGCGCCGGCCGGAACGGTGGCGGGTGAGGAGCGCCGCGTGGGGCAGGTGTTCGCGGTCGCGACCCCCGGACAGCCGGACCAGCACTACCTGATGACCGGCACCGGGCTCGTGCCGCTCACCCTCACCGAGGCCCAGCTGCTGCTCGCCGACCCCGACGTCTCGGAGGTCGCCTACCCCGGCGCGGTCCCCGGGGCCGTCCCGCTGCCCGCGGGCGAGGCGCACGCCCGGCTGGCCCCCGGCGCCGAGGCGGCCGGTGGCCAGGAACCGCTGCTCCCGGCCACACCCCCGACCCTGGTGGAAACCGGGCCGCGGGTGCCCTGCCTGCGCCTGGACCCGGACGGCTCGACCTCGCTCACCCTGGACGACCCCGCCTCGATCGAGGCCTGGCCGGTGCAGGAGCGGCCCTCGGTCGCCGCCGGGTGCCCCACCCCGGAGCTGATCGGCATCCCCTCCGGCGGCGGGGCGCTGGTGCGGGCCCGTCCCGTGGGAGGCGGCGGCGCCTCCCCCACCCACTACCTCGTCACCGACGCGGCGGCCAAGTACCCGGTCGCCGACGACGGTGCCCTCCAGGCCCTCGGCTACAGCACGGCCGAGGCCGTCCCCGTTCCCACGTCCCTGCTCCGGCTGCTGCCCACCGGGCCGCTGCTCATCCAGGAGGCCGCCGCGCTGCCGCTGGCGCCCTCCGTACGCGCCGGCGGGGCCGAGTGCCCCCGGTGACACCACCAGAGGAGAGGAAGAGATGGCCGAACCGAGAACCAAGAACACAGAAGAGGGCAACCGGATCGCCCATGACGCGATGTCGGCCGCCCACACCGAGTGCAACCGCATCTACAGCAACGTCGACAGCACCCGCGACACGCTGCGCATGTCCTGGCACGGCGCGGCCTCCAACAAGTACAGCGAGGCGCTGGTCGGCTGGCTGGACGAGCTGCGGCTCATCACCAACGACATGAACCAGATGATCGTCACCTTCGGCGGAACCGAGCGGAGCATGGTGGCGACCGAGGACGAGGCGATCCTGACCGGTTCGCGCTGGATGAACGACCTCAACCCGAACCAGCCCGGCTGAGGGCACCTCCTCCCCGCAGGCACCTCCCTTCCGAAAGGCGGTACACCCGTGAACGGGTTCGATGTCAGTTACGGCTACGTCGACGACGCCACGGTCCAACTGCGTACCCAGACCGACGCGGTGGCCAGGCAGATCGAGGAACTCGACAGCAAGATGCAGACCATCATCGCCAACGAGGCCCTGGTCGGTGAGATGGCCACGAACTACAACACCAAGGTCAGCGCCTGGCGCAAGAACGTGGAGGACATGCGCCTGCTGCTGGCCAAGGCCGAACTGGCCCTCAACGAGATCCGCAACAACTACGCGGGGACCGACCGCCGCGAGGCCATGAACTGGGCCGCGCTGCTGTAGGGCCCCCTTCCCAGGGGCGGGCGCCCCTCCCCGTCCACGGGCGCCCGCCCCGCTCCTCTGACGACTCCCACCCCCGCTCCCATCCCTCTCACCACCGCCACCACCCCATCCGACAAGCGTCCGCCGCGCGGGCGGCGAGGAGGCTGACGTGGAAACCCCGGCTTTCGACTTCCGTGCCGCCCTCTCCGGGTTCGAGGCGGATCCTCCCGTACCCGAGGATCCGGAGCAGGAGACCGGTGAGGAACAGCAGGCCGAGCAGGAACCCCGGCAGGTACGCTCGGGAAGCTTTCCGATCAGCATCGACCTGAACACGGGCATGCTCCTGCTGCGCAACGGCTCCGGATCGGTCGAGGTGGACACCGCGAACCGGGAGGCGGTCGTCCGTCCGCCCGATCCGGGCGCCGACCCCGGCGACGGCGACCTGATCGTGCTGCGGTCGCTGCGTGCGGAGGAGCGACAGCAGCCGACCGAGTTCCTTCAGGCGCAGGAGGCGCTGCCGCACACGCCGGGAGCGGCGCCCGCCCGGACCGAGGCGGAGCCCGGTCCCGTGGTCGAAGGGGACGACGTCCCCGTCCAGCTGGCGCAGGAACAGGTCCTGCGCACGGTACGGGTGGAGGAACCCCAGGAGCGGGACATCTCCGGCATCCCGCAGCCGCAGACCCTCCATGAGCACGAGCACCTGCTCCCGAGGACGGAGACCGTCGCCGCCGAGCCCGTCGGCACCCCCATGGAACGGGCGGTGGCCGGGGACGTCCTCACCTACGGCGGGGGGACCCCGCGGACCGAGTCCGGACAGACCGGGGAGAGCAGCACCCCCACGGAGCCCGTGGAGGCGCACACGGTCGCGCCTCCCCCGGAGGAGGGCACCGATCCGGACGAGGAGGCTCAGGGAGAGGACGCCCGGGGCGAGGGTCCCGTGGTGACCGTCGACCCCGACACCGGTGAGACCACCGTCGAGGTCGGTGACCTGCGGCTGGTCGTGGACCCCGAGCGGGGGACGATCAGCGTCGACCCCGGTGACCGCGACGTGCCGCTGGACCCGGAGTCCGAGCCGATCACGGTCGAGGCCGGGAACCTGCGCCTGACCGTCGACCCGGAGCGGGGCACGGTGGTGATCGAGCCCCTCGAACCCGGGGAGGGGACGGAGGGGTCCGAGCAGTTCACCATCGAGATCGGCGACCTGCGCGTCACCGTCGACCCCGAGACGGGCGAGGTCACCGTGGACCCGGGCGACGGCGAGGTCGAGGTCGACCCCGAGACGGGCCTGGTGACCATCACCGAACCCGGGAGGGACCAGGACTCCCCGACGGAGGGGGACCGGGACGGCCTCCCGGAGGACCGGCGGGAGAGCTCCTCCGACGGCGGAGACGAGAAGACTCCGCAGCAGGGGGACACCCGGGGCCCGGGACAGACGTCGGGCGGCAGCGGGTCGGGAGGCGACCAGACGGGCCAGACCCCCCTGACACCGCTCACCCCCACCACCGTCACACCGAGGACGCCCGCCGAGGAGACCTCCGAAGCGGGCTCCCCGGAGGAGGCCGTCACGGACACCCCGGAGGACACCGTCCCCGGGGAGACCGTCGGGGGCACCTCGAACACCCCCGCCTCCGGGGAGCCGTACCAGGGCGTGGTGACGGAGGAGGACAGAATCCCGGTCACCGAGGGGACGCCCGCGCCCACGGAGACCCTCCCGAACGGCGGCGCCCTCCACAGCCGCACCGCCCCGGGCCAGTCCGACTTGGAGGAGACGGAACAGGACGGGAACCCGACCCCCGACACACCCCAGCCCGTCCACACCTCCTCGAACCCCGACCCGAACCCCGGCACCTCCCACCCGGCCCCAGACCAGGACCCGCCGCCGACGACGGAGAGCG
>NZ_ML776454.1:63239-528673 GCF_009830945.1 Nocardiopsis sp. FR4
CTTGGAGGAGACGGAACAGGACGGGAACCCGACCCCCGACACACCCCAGCCCGTCCACACCTCCTCGAACCCCGACCCGAACCCCGGCACCTCCCACCCGGCCCCAGACCAGGACCCGCCGCCGACGACGGAGAGCGACGGGAATCCGGTCCCCGGGGAGACCCCCGCGGACGGCGTCACCCTCCACAGCCGCACCGCCCCGGGCCAGTCCGACTTGGAGGAGACGGAACAGGACGGGAACCCGACCCCCGACACACCCCAGCCCGTCCACACCTCCTCGAACCCCGACCCGAACCCCGGCACCTCCCACCCGGCCCCAGACCAGGACCCGCCGCCGACGGTGGCGAGGCCCCGGAGCGCTTTCACCTCCTTCGCCCCCACCGGGGCCGTGAGCCCCGGGACGGAGAGCACGGGCGACGGACCGGGCGGGGGCGAGAAGACGGACGGCGACGGTTCAGGATCCGGTTCCGGCAACGGCGGCGACGAGGGCACCGCGATCGACCTCGACCGGCTGACGCAGTTCCGGGACAAGTTCGTGGTGCCGCTGCGGGAGGAGGTCAGCACGATGATGATGAAGTTCGCCAAGTACGGGGAGGCCTCGGCCGGCTCGGAGAGCGGCGGCACGGGCCACCTCATCCTCCTGGGCAACGCGAAGTACCTCCCCATCGCGGGCACGGTGGCCGGGGAGATCGACACGTCCATGGGCACCCTCTACCGGATCCTCGCCGACATGGAGAGCGAACTCCTCCTGGTCGAGGACCGGCTCAGCACGAACATGAGGGTCTTCATGGACCTGGAGGACGAGCAGAAGCTCACCGCGGAGGAGGTCGCCGCCATCATCGGCACGCCGTCCGCGGGCAGCGGTTCCGGCGGCGGCACGACCGAGAAGCCCTAGGACGGCGGCACGGGAGCGGGAGGAGGAGGCCATGCCGGAACTGCACGAGATCCTGAACATCTTCGCCGACAAGGAGGAGGGCGGGAAACACCCTCCGATGCCGGCCATGAGCACCATCATGGACCCGCCCTGGGTCGACCTGGGCCGTTACCACTTCTACCGCACGGACCACTTCATCAAGGGGTTCGACTTCGCGAACGTGGACCGCTGGTGGCGCTACGGCCACAACGTGCCGGTGGCCACCACCTACGGCGGAACGCCCATCTACGGCACGCGGTGGGACTACGCCGGCTACAAGATGCAGGACCAGCTGTGGACGGGTGACGACTCACCCGAGAGGAAGTTCCTGAACGGCCTGAACGACCTGGTCGGCGTCGCGGCCATGGCCACGGGCGACCTGGCCTCCACCAGCTACGACCAGAGCACGATCTGGGACGTGTCGGTGAACGCGGCGAGCCTGGACGACTTCCTCGAAACCTACGTGGGGAGCAAGGACTCCGGGCTGTTGCAGGCCTACCACAGCATCGACGTCCCCGAGAGCGCCATGCGCGGCTCGGCCGCCGCGGCCTTCGCCGCGCGCCTGTACGACCTGGCCATGCGGATGTCCGACCTGAGCATGCAGCTGCACCGCTTCCACAACGAGGTCAACAACCTGCGCGGTCCCCTGCTGGAGAAGCTCAGTGCCCTGGTCGAGGCCCGGGACAAGGCGTTCAGCGGGGCCAACAACACGATCAAGGCGACGCTCGACAACTGGTACAACAACGTCTCCGCGGGGTCGGAGGTCTGGAACTCCGAACGCGGACAGTTCGCGATCATGTACCACGCCGACCCGCCGACGTACGGGATCGTCGGTGACTCCATCACCGACCACAACGTCAACCAGGTCCTGAAGAAGCGCTGGCTGGACAACTACCAACCGGTCATCACCGCGGCCAACGACCTGTACACCACGATGCTGTCGCACTACCAGCAGACCTCGGTGGACCTGGTGCCGATCCGCGAACCGCTCGGCGGCCTGCCCCCGGGCTACTCGTCGCCCACCGGCCCCGGCGACGGGGACGGAACCCCCGACTGGCTCAAGGACCTCCTCAACAACAACCCACCGCCGGACGTCAACGGCCCCGGCGACGGGGACGGAACCCCCGACTGGCTCAAGGACCTCCTCAACAACAACCCGCCACCGGACGTCAACGGCCCCGGCGACGGGGACGGGGACGGAACCCCCGACTGGCTCAGGAACCTCCTCAACAACAACCCACCGCCGGACGTCAACGGCCCCGGCGACGGGGGTGGCGGTGGCAACGGCGATGGCGGCCCGGAACTCAACACCACCCCCTTCGACCTCACCGGTCCGGGAGGCGACGACCTCGGCGGTAACAACACTCCCCTGAACCTGTCCGGCCTCGGCACCAACGACGCGCCCAACGGCCTGGACGGCAACGGCAGCCCTCTGGACCTCACCGGCCCCGGAGGCGGCGACGGCCCGGGCGGAGCCGGAACGAACATCCCCCTCGTCTCCTCCGACCCCGGCCTGAACACCAACTTCGACACCGGGGACGGTATCGGCGGCACCGGCGGCGGCGTGCCGCCGCTCGGCGGCCTCATGCCGCCCGTCTCGGGCCCGGGCAGCACCAACGGACGCAACCGGGGCTCCGGCCCCGGGTTGAACACCAACTTCCCCTCCGTCGAACTGGACCCGGCGACCGGCCTACCCCTCAACCCGGACACCGGCGAGCCCTACCCCCTCGACCCCGACACCGGACTCCCCTACAACCCCGACACCGGCCTCCCGATCAACTACGACCCCGACACCGGCCAGGTCGACCTCATCGACCCCATCACCGGACAGCCGGTCACCTACGACCCCGGGACCGGCGAGTTCACCCCCATCGACCCCGCCACCCGCGAACCCCTGGACCTCGACGGTCCCGGGGGCGACGGCTCCGGCTACCAGCCGCCGGACTACTCGGACCTGGTGACGGACGACCCCGGTCTGGGCACCAACTTCGGCTCCGATTCCGACGGCCCCGGGATCAACCCGATCACCGGCGAGCCCTACGTCGTCGACCCGGAGACCGGGCTGCCCTACCCGATCGACCCCGAGACGGGCGAGCCGATCACCACGGGCTTCGACGTCTCCGGCCCCGGGCCCGACCCCACCTCCGGCATCCCGCGCCTGGAGAGCTCCGACCCCTACGGACTCAACTTCGGCGGCGCCGACGACGGATCGTCCGGCGGCGGCACGGGGGGCGCTCCGCGCACGGTCGACCGCTCCGCGCTGTTCAACAACCCGGTACCGAACGGGAGCCAGCTCCAGGCGGGCGGCGGCCCGGGGGCCCAGACCGGCGGCGAGAACGCCTCCGCCGCCACCAGCACCGACGCCACCGCGCCCTCCATGCCGATGATGCCGCCCATGATGGGCGGCATGGGCGGGGGCATGGGGGGCGGCGACTCCAACCGGGACCGGCAGCGCTCCACCTGGCTCAGCGAGGACGAGCGGGTCTGGGGCACCGCCAACGACAAGCACAGGTCCGTGCTCGGGCGACCCGTACCCGGACAGAACAAGAAGGGAACCACGCGCCATGAGTTCATCGATGCGGGCGCAGATGGAAGCGGAGTTGGCACGACTTCACACGACGATGGCGCAGCTCGCGGACGCAAGCGCAAGCCTGGAGGCGGCAACCGAAGAGGTCGTGGCCAAGAACAGGCTCGTGGGGGCGAAGGTGGACGCGACGGGCGAACTGATTGAGCTCAAGTTCCACACCCAGGCCTACCGCGACATGGCCCCGGCCGAGCTGGCCTCGGCGGTGACCGACGTGGTCAATCGCGCCCGGCGGCAGATGGCCGAACGGGTGGCGCAGGCCTACCACCCCTTCGTTCCGGAGGAGATCGACACCGACGCGGCCATGCGGGGGGAGCTGGACCCCGAGGAGGTCCTCCGCCGGATGGGCGTGTCCCTGGACGACCTGAAGTGAGACCTGCCGCGCACCCGCGCACGCACCAAGGAGAACGACCGTGACGAGTGAACCCGGCAAGGGGCTCTCCGCCTTTCCCGAGGGCATGAACAGGGACGGCTCGCGGATCCACGACGCGGCCGACTACACCGACGAGATCAACGCCTGGTACACCGCCTCCCGCGCCGCCATGGGGATTCCCTGGGGCACCAAGGGCGAGTACGCCGAGCAGATGGCGAAGATCTTCGTCCCGCTGGAGGAGAACTTCCGCACGTACCTGGACTTCCTGGTCAGGGCGCAGCGCGACGCGGCGGACCGCACGATGCGCACGGCGGGCAACTTCGGCAACGCCGAGGAGGAGAACGTGGACATCTCCTCGCGTGTGCACCCCGGCACCGGACCCGGTTCCGGAGGCCGCAGATGACCCCCGCCCCCGGTGCCCGGCGGCGCGCCCCCCGAAGGAGAGGCGATGTCTGACAACCCCCACGCCCAGAAGGCCCAGGAGGCCGCGGCGGACTTCCGCGCCGCGCTCTCGGGGGAGGCCGGCCAGCGGGCCTCCGCCGAGCCGCGCACCGTGCGTCCCGCGCCCGCCGACGGGGCCGTCCCGGAGTCCCCCGACCCGCGGGAGGCACCGGCGGAGGAGCCGCCCGCGCCGCGGATCAGCGGGACCCTCGCCGAGGCCGCCGCGGGCTCCGTCCCCGCGGCCGCCGAACCGCTGGACCGGCCGGGCAAGCCCCTCCTGGCCGGAGCGGCCATCGCCGGACTCCTGCTCGTCGCGGCGCCCTTCGCCGTGACCACGGGAGTCCCGGCGCTGACACTGGACGCCTCACCCCTGTCCTTCGGCGCGGACACGGCCGCGGGCCCGGGGCCCGGACCGGTCCCGGAGGCCCAGGCGCAGGGCGCGGCCGCGGACGCCTCCGCCGGAGGGACGGCCACGACCACCGCCCCCCAGCCGCCGCCCGCCGAGACGGGCGGGTACGTGCCGGAGATCCGCGAGGACGGCGGCCCCGCCCCCTCCCTGCCCGACCCGGGAACCGACGGCGGCGCCCGGGGCGGCGCGGTCGAGACCAGCCCCGCCGAACGCGGCGGTCCGACGGCGGAGACCGCCGCCGGCGACCCGCAGGCCCCGGCGGGGGACGCCGGGGGGACCCCGGACGCCGCCGGGGAGACGGTCGGACGGGACCTGGAACCGGACGGGGACACTCCCCCGGTCGAGGGGGAACCCGAAGGCGTCCCCGCCTCCGGGGAGGACGCCGCCCCCGGGGAGGACACCCCCGGCGGAACCGAGCAGGACCCCGCCACCGGGACCGACGGCGGAACGGACGCCCAGGAGCAGGACGCCGGCGGCGCGGAGGCCACCGGGGACACCGCTCCGGACCCGCGGACCGGCACCGAAACCCAGACCGGTGCCGAGGCCCAGAACGGCACCGAGCCGCAGGGCGCCGCCCCCGGCCCCCAGGACGCCGCCGCCCCCGAGACGCTCACCTCGCCCCCGGAGGACGACGGCTCGGTCCTGGAGAACGCCCTCGCCCAGGCCGCCACCGAACCCGAGCCCTACCTGGCGGTGGCCGGGCCCGGCTGCCTGACCACCCCCGGGGCCTCCTACACGCGGGAGGGGCGCTGGGACAGCGCCGAGGGGACCACCAGCTGGGCCACCCGCCCCGGCGGGTACGCGCAGGAGGGCTGCGACGGCGGCTATGAGGCGATCCCCGTCTCGGGCGACCCCGAACGCGGCGACGGCCAGTACGCGGCCTGGACCTTCGCCCCCGGCGGCGCCGGGGCCGTGTGCGACCTCTACGTCCACGTCCCCGACGACGAGAGCCCGCTGTGGGTCGCCTCCGGGGAGGCCCGGTACCAGATCTTCCCCGGCTCAGCCGCCGAGGGGGAGGCCGCCGCCGTCTTCGGCTTCGACCAGTCCGAGGTCCGCGGCGGCTGGGTCCAGGTGACGGGGTTCACCTCACCGGCGGAGGAGTTCACCGTCCAGCTCACCAACGCGGGCGCGAACGCCCTCGCGGACCAGGAGCACACGAGCGCGCACGTGGCCGCCTCGGCCGTACGCGCGTCCTGCTCCTGACCCCCATCGGCGGGGCGGCCGTGCCGCCCCGCCGCCACGCGGCCCCAACGGGCCAGAACAGAGGAAGGCAACGATGACCAGGCAGCTCCTCACCGTCGACCCGGAGGGCCGGGACGGCCACGCGACGATCACCGCCGCGGTGGAGGCCGCCCGGGGAGGCGCGCTCATCACCATCGCCCCGGGCCGCTACGAGGAGAGCCTCGTCCTGCGCAAGGTGCTCACCCTGGTGTCCCGGGACGGGCGCGGCAGCGTGGAGGTCATCGCCTCCTCCCGCAGCGCCGTGGTCTCGGGCGCCGAGGCGGTCAAGCTCTCCGGGCTGGTGCTGCGCGGCCGGGACTCCGAGCACCCCGCGGTGGACATCCCCGCCGGGCAGGTGGAGATGGCCGACTGCGAGGTGGACGGCGCCGCGTGGACCGCGGTGTCGGTGCGCGGCACCGGCGCGCTCGCCATGCGCGAGAGCCGGGTCACCTGCTCGGCCGGCGCGGGCATCGTGATCACTTCCGCCGGGCCGAGCACGGTCGAGGACTGCGTGGTCGAGGAGGTCGACACCAGCGCCCTGGTGATCGGTGAGCGGGGACGGCCGGCGATCCGCTCCTGCGTGCTGCGCGACGCCGGGGGCAACGGCGTCTTCGCCAGCGGGGAGGCCGCCGGGTCGATCGAGGACTGCGAGATCACCGGGACGAAGAAGCCCGCGGTGGCCCTGGAGGACGGCGCCGCCACCTTCCTGCGCGGCCTGCGCGTGCACCGCGTCGAGGGCGACGGCCTGGTGCTGGCCAGCCGCGCCCGGCCGGTGGTGGAGGACTGCGTGGTCGAGGAGGCGGGCGGTCGCGGGGTGGCCGTCCACAGCGGCGCCGATCCCCAGGTGGCCCGGGTGCGCGTGGTGCGCGCCAAGGAGGCCGCCATCCACGTGTGGGGGCGGGCCCGCGGCGTCTTCACCGACTGCGAGGTGGAGGAGGCGGGCAAGGACGCGGTGCTCGCCGAGGAACGGGCCTCCACCGCCTTCCTCGGACTGTCGGTCCGCGGCGGCGGCGGGCTGCGCCTGGAGGGCGACAGCGCGGCCGAGTTCGACCGGGGTCTGGTCACCGGCACGACGGGGCCCGGCGTGGTGGTCGGCGCGTGCACGCCGTTCCTGCGCGCGACGGCGATCACCGACACCCGGGGCCAGGGTGTGGTGTTCGGCCGGGGCGCGCGCGGGCGCCTGGAGGACGTGACGCTGGAGCGCACCGGCAAGAGCGCGGTGTCCGTGGAGGAGGAGGCGCACCCGCAGCTGGAGGGGGTGCAGATCTCGGGCAGCCGCGAGACGGGGATCGCGGTGGGCTCCGGGGGCGAGGCCGACGTGCGCGACTGCGACGTGTCCGGGTGCACCGGCGACGGGATCGCGGTGCGCGGCGGCGGCCGGATCACCGTGCTGCGCACGCGCGTCTACGACGGACGGCGCAACGGCGTCCTGGTCGCGGCCGGGGCCAGCGCTACGCTGCGACGCTGCGAGGTGTTCGGCAACGGCGCCGACGGCATCCTCGTGCACTCCACCGAGGACGTGGCGGTGGAGGACTGCTCGGTCCGCTCCAACGGCCGTTCGGGGCTGCGCCAGACCGTGGCCAGCGAACGCGTGCGCACCGAGGAGCTGCTCAGCCACGGCAACGGTGCGCCGGACGCCTTCGGCGAACTGGCCGGGACCCCGGTCCCCGCGCCCGCCGCTCCCCCGCCCGCGGAGGAGGACCCCGGGGAACAGACGGGTCCGATGCTGGAACTGGACGCACTGGTGGGCCTGGGCAACGTCAAGCACGAGGTCAGGACCCTCGTCACCCGCAACCAGATGGCCCAGCGCCGCGCCGAGATGGGGCTGCCCACACCGCCGATGAGCAGGCACCTGGTCTTCGGCGGCGCCCCGGGCACCGGCAAGACGACCGTGGCCCGGCTCTACGGCCAGATCCTGGCCGAACTGGACGTGCTGCGCTACGGACACGTCGTGGAGGTGGCGCGCGCCGACCTGGTCTCGCAGTACGTGGGCGGCACCGCGATCAAGACCACCGAGGTGTTCGAGCGGGCCAAGGGCGGCGTGCTGTTCATCGACGAGGCCTACACGCTCTCCAGCGGCGGTGAGGGCGGCAGCGGCCCCGACTTCGGCCGGGAGGCGATCGACACCCTGGTCAAGCTCATGGAGGACCACCGCGACGAGGTCGTGGTCATCGTCGCCGGGTACACCGAGGACATGGACCGCTTCCTGGCGGCCAACCCGGGCCTGGCCTCGCGGTTCAGCAAGACCATCGAGTTCCTCAACTACGAGGTGGACGAACTGGTGGAGATCGTGCGCCGGATGTGCGAGGCGCACAGCTACCGGATGGCCCCCGAAACCCTGGAGGCCCTCCGGGCGCACTTCGAGCGCGTGCCCAAGGGCCCGGCCTTCGGCAACGGCCGCGAGGCCCGCAAGGTGTTCGAGGAGATGATCGACCGGCAGGCGTTCCGCCTCGGCGGGTCCTCCCCCGACGACCCCGAGTCGCTCACCCTCCTGCTGCCCGAGGACCTGGGCGCGGCGGCCCAGGAGGAGGACACACCCAGCCGGGGCGACCGGATCGCGGCCCTGCGCGAGGAGCTGGACTCCATGGTGGGGCTGGCCTCGGTGAAGGAGACCGTCAACGACCTGGCCAACCTGCTGCTGATGTCGGAGCAGCGGCGTTCCATGGGGCTGCCGGTGGCGCCGATGAGCCACCACCTGGTCTTCGCCGGTCCCCCCGGTACCGGTAAGACCACCGTGGCCCGGCTCTACGGGCGCCTGCTGCACACCCTGGGGGTGCTGCCGGGCGGCCAGGTGGTGGAGTCGGCCCGTTCGGACCTGGTGGGGCGCTACGTGGGCCACACCGCGCAGCTGACCGCCGAGGTGTTCGAGCGGGCCCGGGGCGGGGTGCTGTTCATCGACGAGGCCTACACCCTGGCGCCGCGCTCGGCGGGCAACGACTTCGGCCAGGAGGCGATCGACACCCTGGTCAAGCTCATGGAGGACCACCGCGACGAGGTCGTGGTCATCGTCGCCGGGTACACCGCCGAGATGCAGCGGTTCCTGGACTCCAACCCGGGTCTGGCCTCACGGTTCAACCACCGGGTGGAGTTCCCGAGCTACAGCGACCAGGAGCTGGTGACCATCGTCGAGCGCATGGCGCGGGGCTCGGGCTACACCTGCGCGCCGCCGACGTCGGCGGCGCTGCTGGAGCACTTCTCCCGCATCGCGCGCGACGCCAACTTCGGCAACGCCCGCTACGCGCGCCAGGTGATGGAGCGGATGATCACCCGCCAGGCGGGGCGGCTGGTCAACGGTGCCGCGAACGCATCCCGGGAGGACTTCACCACCCTGCTGCCCGAGGACATCCCGGCCCCGTGACCCGGAGGCGGCGCCGTACCGGGCGCCTACGGCGCTCCGGCCGTACCGGCGCGCGGCGCGCCGCCGCCTCCGCGGGGTGTCTCGCTGCGGTGGGAGCAGCCGCGTTCGGGGCCGAGCCCGAAGTAGTGGCGGAAGTTGTAGACCAGCGGACTCCAGGCGTCCGGATCGACGTGCTGCGTACCGGGTACGACGATGTCCGGGTGGGCGTGCACCCTCTCCACGAGGGCCTCGGCGATGACGAAGGCCCCGGACCCGTCCGGCCGCACGCGTTGGACCCGGGCCTCCAGCTGCAGCGGGCACCGGGCCACCCGCGGCGGCCGGACCGCCAGCGAGGGCTCGGGGAGCAGCCCCGAGGCGGCGAACTTGTCCGGCTCGAAGCGGCAGCCCGCGGGTTTGTCCTCCGGTACCGGGTACCTGCCGGTGAGTGGCGCCAGCCGTTCCACGTGCCGCCACTGGCCGGGCGAGGGCAGGTTGATCACCGCCTCCGGCCGCTCCGCGAGGTTGCGGGCCGTCTGGCCGCCCGCTCCGAGGCCGAGCACGACCAGGCGTCCCAGCGCCCACGCCGACGACATCGGGGCGAGGTTGAAGGTTCCGTCGGGGTTCTCCGTGGACAGGAGCACGACCGGCGTTCCGAAGTACAGGATGCTCGGCTCGATGGCCACGTGGCCGGTACCGGCGGAGGACGTGTCCGTGTGTGCGGTAGTCATGGCGACCATCCTGGAGCCGTGGCACTTCGCCCCCGACCCAAGTGCGGTGCCCGTGAGGCGGCCCGCGCCCGGGGACGTGGCGGACCGCTCACCGGGTGCCGGGTGCCGCCCACCGGAGGGGCGGCCTGGGCGCGGCCGCCGGGCTGGCGACGGATCAGGACAGGGCGGCCCGGACCCGCCCGGCCACCTCGGCGTCCCTCAGGAAGGCGGTGTGCCCCACGCAACCGACCCGCTGGTTGTCGGCACCGTTCAGGGTGACGTTGAGCGAGGGGCGCACGACGAGGTCGCACAGCGAGCGGAGGGTCGTGTACCGCGCGCCGCCCGGGGTGGGGTCGCCCGCGTTGAGCTGGGCCAGGAAGTCCGACCCCACGACCACCTCCTGGCACGAGGGCGAGGTGCGCACGCACGGCAGTTCCACGGTCGAGCCCTGGTTGGGCCCGGCCAGGGAGACCCAGTCACCGACGCTCTCGTGCCCGTCGAGGAACCGCAGGTACCAGCGCGAGGACAGGCTGCCCATGGAGTGCGCGACCAGGTCGACCCGGCTCGCCTCGGTCTCCGCCAGGATCCGGTCGACCTCCCGGTCGATGAGTGCGGCGGTCTGCCTGTTCGAGGCGTCGTAGTCGTAGCTGATCGCGTACAGCTCGTCGCGGGCCCACCCGTGCCGGGTCAGGTCGTCGATCAAGGCGTCCCAGTTCGTGGCGTCGCCGCTGTACCCGTGCACGAAGAGGACGGGATCGCGTTCCCGGGCCTGCGCGGGCAGTGCGAACACGGACACGAGGACCAGCGCGGTCAGGACGGGAGCGAGGAGGAACCGCATCGGTGGCTCCTTTCGGTGAGGGAACCATGATTCTCCGTGGCTCCGCGGCGGTGCGCATCCGGCAAACCACGCGTCGGGTGCCACTCCGTCAGAACCCGGCCCGCATCACTGACACGCTGCCCCCCGCCGCACGGCGCGGGGCCGGTTAGCGTGTCCGCCATGACGACGAAGCCCCTCTCCCTGCACGTCGCCGACGCGGCGCTCTCCCCCGACCCGCTCGACCCCGCACAGATCGTGGCGGGCGATCCCGTGGTGACCTCGGCGGTGCTGTGGGAGTCCGCCGACGGCACCCAGAGCCGGGGCGTCTGGCAGATCACCCCCGGCGTGGTGACCGACACCGAGACCGACGAGATGTTCGTCGTGCTCTCCGGTCGGGCGACCGTCGAGGTCGAGGGCGGCCCCACCCTGGAGTTCGGCCCCGGCGACGTGGGCCTGCTGCGCGAGGGCGACCGGACCACGTGGACGGTGCACGAGACCCTGCGCAAGGTCTACCACTCGTCCGCGACGGGCTCCTGACCGCGCGGTCGGCGCGATGCTCGTACGGGCCGCCCCGGACGGGGCGGCCCGTACGGGGTTCAGTGGGCGCCCTCCTCCCCACCGCGGAAGGAGGCGACCGCGCCGTCCAAATTCTCCTCCACGGCCTCCCTCCCCTCCTCGGCGGGCCCCCGGGAGATCACCGCGAAGGCGGTTGCGCCCTCGCTGAAGGCCGTGGCGAGTACATGCTCGACCGGGTCCGTGCCGGAACGGTACTCGAAGGCCGGTTCGCGTTGCCGCCACTCCTCCTCCGGCGCCGCGAAGACCTCCTCGAACCCCTCCTCGGCACGGGCGGGCACGCGCACCCGCTCCTCCAGGAGGTCGGACAGGGCCTCATCGCCGCCCGGCGTCCACAGGACCACCACCCGGAAGCGGTCATCGTCGACCCGGGTGAAGACCCACTCCTCCTCCTTTTCCTCCGCCAACTCCCAGGAGTCGTCCTCGGCCAGGAAGGTGAACCCCACAACCTCGGGCGAGGCGTCCCCGAGGTCCGGTTCGGTGGGCGAGGGCTCCTCCGTGGGCTCCTCCTCGCCCTCGGGAGCAGACGCCGGGGGCTCGTCCGGGGAGTCGGTCTCCGACGATCCTCCGTCGCCACCCCTGCCGTCCGCTCCGCTCCCGCCGCCGACGGTCTCCCGTGCACCGGCTTCCTCCCGCGCCCCCTCCCCGGGCTCCTCCGGATCGGGCACGCGGGAGAAGTCCTCCTCGTCGGAACTCCACTCCCCGCCGTCGGCCGGGTCGGCCTCCCACGTCTCCGACCCCGCTGGGGCGTCGGCCAGGGGCGGGAGCTGGTCCCCTGTCTGCGCCGTGGCCGCCGACGCCGTTCCCAGCGCGAGGGCGACCGCGGTGATCCCGACCGCCGCACCCAGCGGAGGACGGGTCTCCTCGGCCTCGCTCAGGGGCTGTTCGGGGGGGCGCCGCCAGCGCTGGCGGTCATCGTCCCAGACGGGCCTGTCGGTCATCGCATGTCTTCCTTCCAGAGGGGTTCTCGCCGTGGCGGCCGTGGGCCGCGTGTCCGTCAGTCCTGTCCACGCGGGGCTTCCAACGCGCACAGGAAGCCGTAGAGGTCACGTACCGCGCCGCTGTCGCGCGCCATGCCCTCCAGGAGCGCACTGCCGCCGCGCAGCAGGGAGAGCAGGTGCCGCAGGATCCCTGGACGCACCTCTCCGGCGTCCTCGATCTCCTGCTGGGCCCGGGCCAGCTCGCCGTCGACCGCCGCGGACTCGAACGTCCGCCCCGAGTCGGCCAGAGTACGGCGCACCTCGGCCAGTCCGGTCAGCACGCGCGCGGAGGTGCCGCTGAGGCGGACCGAGGAGTCGATCGCCTCGGCGTCCTCCGCGGAGGCCACCGCGCCTCCGGTCATGTGGCCGCCCACCAGTACCTGCCCCGGGGGGATGGAGACCGGGAGGGCCCCGGGCGGGGTCAGTTCGGCCTCCGTGGGCGCGCCCTCCCTCCGGGAGCGGTCCTCGGCCCGCGCCCGGGGTCCGGTCGCCACGGCGCCGCCGGTCATGGAACCGACGACGTAGATCCCTCCGGGGGCTGGTCGCCGCTCGTCCTCGCCGGGGATCTGCGCGTCTCGGGTCATGGTGTGGCTCCCTTACCGTTGTCGTCGGACCCGCGCCGCGAGGAGTTGTCCGCGGCACGGGAGTTCTCGCCCGTGGCGATGGCGCCACCGTTCACCGATCCGTCGACGAAGACGCCGCCCTCGCCGATGTTGACGATCTGCCTCTGGAACTCGTCCGTCTCGTAGCCCGCCGCCCGGAGCGCCTGAAGGACCCCCTCACCGATGCGTGCCTGGAGGGTCTTGACGTAGCGGACCACGTCCATCCGCTGGAACAGGGACAGTTCTCCGGTGGCCGTGTACTCCCGCATGCTGAAGGAGGGGCCCCGGACCCGCCGTCCGAGCCCGTCGCGGTGGGCCTCCCGGAACGGTGCGGGGGGCGGCAGGAGTGCTCCGAGCCCCCGCAGCCCCCGCTCCCGTCGCAGCCACGCCTCCGTGTCGGAGTCCGTGTCCACACCCGAGGTGAGCGCGTCGACGAGCGCGGCCATGACCGTGAACTCCAGTCCCAGGGGCGCCAGCACGTGGGGGGCCACCTCCAGCAGGAGGATCCCGCCCTGGGTGTGCACCCGGACGAAGACGGTGATGACCACGTGCTCGTCCCACCCGGCCACGCGGATGCGGAGGAAGTGGCGGCGCCCCTCCCCGCCCTCGCCGACGGCGGCCCTCATGTGGTGAGCCACCCCGTCGTCCTGGACGGTACCGGTCGGCAGCCGGCTGCGGTCGGACCCGTGCGGCAGAGGGCCGGGCAGGTACACGCACTCGGCTACCTCCAGCGCGCCGAGGCGGTCCCGGTTGCTCTCGGCCGCGGACCGGGACAGGGCCTCCAGTTGGGGCCGCACCAGGTCGATGATCACGCGTTCGTCCGGCGGCCCGTCCGCTTCCAGCGCCTTCCCGCCCTCGCGCCGACGGAGCTCCTGGACCAGGGTCCACTGCCTCAGGGGCTGTCCGGCGCCGAGGAAGGGGTCGGAGGGGTTGTAGACGGTCAGGGAGGAGTACTGCTCCCGGGCTATCCGTCTCAGGAGCGGGGAATGGCGCGTGGGAACGCCTTTGGGGGTGTGGCCGGTGAAGGTCTCCTCACTGAGCTCCTCGGCCAGGATCCGCAGCACGCGGCGGCGGTGGGCCCTGCGCGCCAGTCCGGGCAAGAGACGGTCGTCCACGGAGCGCACGAGCCGGGCCGCGTCCCGTCCCAGCTCTCCTCCCAAGAACCAGGGGAGGGCACGAGCGACGGCGACCAGGCACACGACGACCGTGAGCAGGACGAGCCAGACCGGACCGCGCCCCATGACGAACGCGTCGACGAGTCCGAGCACCAGCCACACGAGGAAGGCCATGAGCGCGACCACCCCCAGCACCTGGGCCTGTGCCTCCCTACGGGCGAACTCCTGGTCGATCTCCCGCGCCCTCAGGCAGTGCGCGACGACGGGGACCGCGTCGAACCCGTAGGAGGGGGCGGTGACGCGTTCCGGCTCCTCCACGATCCGGCGGACGACGGTGTCGCGGAACACGCGGTCGAGATAGGCGCCCAGGCACAGGCGGCGGGTGACTTCGGGGGAGGTGCCCCGGGGAGGGTCCGCCGCGAACTCCGGGCGCTCCGGGACGGGGTCCAGGGGAACGGTGACCGTGTCAGCCACGGCGCACCGCCTCGAACACGACGTGCCCGGTGGGGATCGGCGCGGTGGCCGGACCCGCGGTCGCGTCCGCCGACCAGGACGAGGGCCGGGGCACGCGCAGGTGTGCCGCGGCCCGATAGCCCTTCGCCGGGTGAGCCACCTCGATCGCGCTGAAGGCGCGGGGGGACAGGAGGGTGTAGCCGCCGAGCACGGCGTCCTCGTAGGCGCGCGTGGTCAGTCCCACGACGAGCAGGGTGATGTCGGGATCGGCACCGGCCAGGGCCTCCTTCAGCGCGGGAGCGTCCAGCAGGCGGTGGGTGTCGGTCATCGCCGTGCCGATGCCGTCCCCCGGTTCGGCTCCGCCGCTGTCGGGCAGCGGCCCCAGCCCGAGGGCGGCGCGCATGCGCAGGCGCAACTCGCGGTCCTCGAAGGCCAGATGGGGCTGGGCGTCGTCCAGCACCCCCTGGAGTTCGTCCATCAGGGGGTGGATGAGCAGAGGCAGGTACTCCGGCGGAACGCCGACCATGTAGCCGTCCCCGGTGTGTTGGGGAAACGAGCAGCGGTGCCAGAGATCGCCGAGCCCGGAGCGGCCGAAGGCCTCCTCCAGGACGTCCCGCACAGTGATGTTGAGGATCTTCTGGTGGGCGGAGGACGTGCGGGAGAACCCCTCCGCGTCGAGCGCCAGCACGGCGCGGAAGGGTGGCATCGGACGGCTCGTGCGCCGGTCCCGGCGAGGAATCTTCGCCATGGTGGGTGTGGACTCCTGGAAACGAGTGGGCTCGCGTTGCCCCGTGTGGCAACGCGGTCCCATCACACCCGGTGTGCCAGGGGCCAATACCCAGAAGTGTGCTTTCGGGGGACCGTTTTTCACCGGTGCGCCCGGAATTCAGCTGGTGGGCTGTCCCTCGGCCGCGTCCGCCGCTCGGCGCAGCTCCTCCGCGCTGTGGATCACCAGTTTCCTGCGGCGGGTGGAGACGACCCCCTCCTCCCTCAGCCTCCGAAGCTCTCCCTGCACCCAGGACAGGGAACGCCCCAGGGCGTCGCCGAGCTCGCGCTGGGTCAGGTGCAGTTCGATTCCGCGCTCCCCGCCGTCACCGGCGGCCAGCGGCGTGGACAGCCTGATCATCGTCTCCGCCATCCGCTGACGCGAGGTGAGCGCGGCCATCTGGGTTCGCAGCGCCTCACTCTCCTGCTGTCTGCGCACGCTGTGCTCCCACAGGGCACGGTCCAGGTCCATGCTGCGGATCAGGTGGCGGAAGGTCCTCCCCCTGATCACGTGGGTGGTGCAGCCCTCGCGAGTACTGCGCACCGTGGCGGTACGCGGCAGGCCGGACATGACCGACATCTCGCCGAGGACCTCCCCCGGGCCGCGTACCGCGATCGGGGTCTCCACCCCCTCGCGCATGAGGACGGAGACCTTGACGCTGCCCCTGACCAGGAGATGGACGGTGTCGTCCCGTTTCCCCTGCTCCATGACACAGTCGGACTCGGAGTGGACCCTGACGGATCCGGCCCGCAGCAGCGACTCCCACTGGGCGTCGCCCAGAAGGCCGCCAAAACCCTGCCTTGCCACCTTTCGCACCTCCGAGGAAAACCCGGCATCACGCAACCATGGTGGGTGACACCGGACCCGGGGTCCGCGGATCGCGCAGGGCGTTGCCCAAAGGTGACGTCACATGACAGGACCTACCGTCAAGGGGCCGGCGGGTTCCGGTGCGGCTCGGCGGCGGAGGGCGGTCGACCGTCGGCACGACGAAAGGGGCCCACCCTCGGGTGGACCCCTCACTAACCTGCTACTGCTCTGTCGGGACGGCGGGATTTGAACCCACGACCCCTTGACCCCCAGTCAAGTGCGCTGCCAAACTGCGCTACGTCCCGTGTGCCGCGCGGGCGGCCGTTCCGGCCCCGCCGACGGGAAGACTCTACCGCATCCACGGCGGCGCCCGCACCACGGTCACGGTGCGGCGGCCCCGGCGCGCTGGAGGCCCCGGGTGCGCAAGAACGGTCAGGCGCCCGCACCCCCTCCCCGAACATACTGGTCGCATGACCGAGCCCACCCAGGGGCGGGACCGCCTGCGCGCGCTGCTCGACGCGGTCCTGGCCGAGGACAACACCCGCCTCACCGACATGGCCGACCAGGCCTACACCTCGCCGTTCCACTTCTCCCGCAGGCTGACCCGCGACACCGGGGAGTCCCCGGTCGCGCTGCGCCGCCGCGTGCTGCTGGAGCGCGCCGCCTGGCAGATCGGCCAGGGCAGCAGCGTCACCGACGCCGCGTTCGCGGCCGGATACGAGTCCGTCGAGGGGTTCACCCGCGCCTTCGGACGGGCCTTCGGTTATCCGCCCAGCACCACCACACCCGGCAGCGGCACCTGGCTGCCCGCGCCCAACGGCATCCACTTCCACCCCCCGGTCCACCTGTGGGTCGAGGACGCACCGAAGGACCGGCCCGGCATGGACGTGACCGCCCTGCAGGTCCACCACGACGTGGACGACACCGCCCGCCTGCTCCGCCTGGCCGCGACGCTGCCGGAGGAGGCCTACCGGCGCGTCCGCGCGCCCGGACAGACCGTCCTGGAGTGGGACGGCCCCGAGGAGTCGGTCGCCGCCGTGCTCGACCACCTGGTCCGGACCAAGGAGGTGTGGCTGGCCTCGATCGAGGGCGCCGACCTGCCCGGGCGCGGCGCGGACGACGCGGCGGCGCTGACCGAACGGCACGCCGACGCCGGGGCCCGCTGGATCGCCGCGGTCGAGGACATCGGCCGCCGCGGTGCCTGGGGCGACCGGCTGGTCGACGCCCTGTGCGACCCGCCCGAGAGCTTCGTCCTCGGCAGCGTCGTCGCGCACGTCCTGACCTTCTCCGCGCACCGCAGGCAGCTCGTGCGCCACATGCTGCGCGCCGAGGGCGTGAAGGTCGACGAGGGAGACCCCATCGCCTGGCTACAGGACCGACACCACGACGGAGGTACACGGTGAGCAGGACGGTCTACAACACCGCGACGAGCCTGGACGGCTTCATCGCCACCGAGGACCACTCCCTGGAGTGGCTCTTCGCCGCCGACGGCGGCGACGCCCTCAACGAGACCGAGGACTTCATCCGCGGGGCGGGTGCGATCGTGACCGGCGCGAGCACCTACGAGTGGATCCTGCGCCACGAGGGCGACAAGCCCTGGCCCTACCAGGCGCCCACCTGGGTGCTGACCCACCGCGACCTGCCGCGGGTGGAGGGCGACCTGCGCTTCGCCAGCGCCGACACCGACCGGGAGCTGCGCGACCTGCACGCGCGGGTGGTCGCGTCCGCCGGAGGACGCGACGTCTGGGTGGTGGGCGGCGGCGGGATCGCCGCGTCCCTGGCCCGGCTGGGCCTGCTCGACGAGGTGGTCGTGTCCATCGCACCGGTCACCCTGGGGTCGGGTGCCCCGCTGATGGCCGGGCGCGTGGACCTGCGGGTGCTCGACGTGCACCGCGCCGGGGACTTCGCCTGCGCGCGCTACGAGGTGGTGCGTCCGTGAGGAGGGGGCGCCCCGCGGGGCGCCCTCAGCCCCGTTCCAGCCGCCGCAGGTGCTCGGCGGCGGCGGGAACCTCGTTCTCGCTGAAGACCGCGACGCCGTGCTCCAGCAGCAGCCTCGCGGTCACCCCCTCCCCGGGGCGCGTGCCCCCCGAGAAGGTGCCGTCGTAGACCCGGTGCAGGCCGCACGAGGGGCTGGACTCCTTGAGCAGGGCCACCGCCACGCCCCGGTCCCGGGCCGTGGCCAGGGCGGCGCGGGCCCCGGCCACGAAGTGGGCGGTCACGTCCTCCCCGGCGGCGGTGAGGATGCGCGCCCGTCCGGCGAGCACCTCGGCGGCGGTGGCGCCGGGCTCGATCTCGGCGGGCGGACGGGGCACCGGCAGGCCGCCCGCCACCTCGGGGCAGTGCACCACGAGGCGCCCCTCCTCGCGCCAGCGGTCGACCGCGGCGTCCCCCACCGTCTTGGCGCGCCCGTCGTAGCGCACGCGGCGCCCCACGAGGCAGGCGCTGACCAGCACCCTGTGCACGGCATCCCCTCCCGTCCCCCTCACGCTACCGGGCGGCGACACGGGCGAACCACGCCTTTCCCCGCTCCGGGTGATCGGACGCCCGTCTGGGACACACCTGGACGGGTCCAGCGAGGAGGGTACGTGAGCGAGTCGCGGTCACAGGGCCAGAACCGGCAGCGCGACCGAGTGGTACGACCTCGGCGTCTACAGCTGCCTGGCGGCCACCATCGGGCTGGTGTCCTACCCGGGGCGGACCCAGGCCGCCCAGCTCATCGCCGCCTTCACCACGTTCGCCGCCGTGTTCCCGGCGCGCCCCCTGGACGGCCCGTTCTTCGGCCCGCTCGGCGACCGGATCGGCCGCAAGCGCGTCCTGGCTGGAGTTCGGCACGGTCAGCGGCTACGTGGGCGGAGCGCCGGTCGTCACCGCGACGAGCCTGCTGATCGGCGCGGAGTCCATGCGGGACCGGGGGGTGGCGCGTGCCGTTCCTGCTGGCCCCGCCCTGACCGGACACGGCGGAGGGGGCGTCCCACACGGGAGACGCCCCCTCCGCCGTCGAACCCGGCGAGCAGCCGTGCCTAGCGGCGGCGCTGCTTGCGGTCCGGGCGCACGCTGCCCTTGGAGGCGCGGCCCGGGGCCCCGGCGCCCTTCTTCTCACGGATGCGCATGCTGATGTGCACCGGTGAGCCCTCGAAACCGAAGTCCTCCCGCAGGCGCCGCTCGACGAAGCGGCGGTAGTTGTCCTCCAGGAACCCGGTGGTGAACAGGATGAAGTGCGGCGGACGGGTACCCGCCTGAGTCGCGAACAGGATCTTGGGCTGCTTGCCGCCGCGCACCGGCGGAGGGGTGGCCGCCACCAGCTCCTTGAGCCAGTTGTTGAGCTGGCCGGTCGGGATGCGCTGGTTCCACCCCTGGAGGCTGGTCTCGATCGCCGGGACCAGCCGCTCCATGTGGCGCCCGGTCTTGGCCGAGACGTTCACGCGGGGAGCCCAGGAGACCCGCGCCAGCTGCCGGTCGATCTCCTTCTCCAGGTAGATCCGGCGCTCCTCGTCCAGGATGTCCCACTTGTTGAAGGCCAGGACCAGGCCGCGACCGGCCTCCACCACCTGCTCGACCACCCGGATGTCCTGCTCGGCGAGGGGCTCGCTGACGTCCATCAGGACCACGGCGACCTCGGCCCGCTCCAGCGCGGTGCCGGTGCGCATCGTGGCGTAGTAGTCCGCGCCCTGCAGGGCGCGGAACCGGCGGCGGATGCCGGCGGTGTCGATGAACTTCCAGGTCTTGCCGCCCAGCTCGATGAGCTCGTCCACCGCGTCACGGGTCGTGCCCGCCACCGAGTCCACGACCACCCGGTCCTCACCGGCCAGCCGGTTGAGAAGGCTGGACTTGCCCACGTTGGGGCGGCCCAGCAGCGCGATCCGGGGCGGCCCGTCCTCGCCCTCGTCCTCCTCCTCGCCCCGCGGCTGCTCGGGGAACTCGGCGACGAGCGCGTCCAGCAGGTCGCCGGTGCCGCGGCCGTGCAGGGCGCTGATCGGGTACGGCTCGCCCACGCCCAGCTGCCACAGGTCGAGCGCGTCGGCCTCCTGCATGCTGCCGTCGACCTTGTTGGCGGCCAGCACGACGGGGCGCTTGGTCGAGCGCAGCACGCGGGTGACGGCGGCGTCGGCGTCGGTCACGCCGACCGTGGCGTCGACCACGAACAGGATGACGTCGGCGGTCTGCGCGGCGTACTCGGCCTGCCGGGCCACCATGGCGGCCAGCCCGCTGACGCTGGTCTCCCAGCCGCCGGTGTCCACCAGGGTGAACCTGGTGTTCTGCCACTCGGCGTCGTAGGCGACCCGGTCGCGGGTCACGCCCGGAACGTCCTCCACCACGGCCTCACGACGGCCGATGATGCGGTTGACCAGGCTGGACTTGCCCACGTTGGGGCGGCCGACCACGGCCACCACGGGCAGGGTCGCGGGTTCGGCGGCGTCGGTGCCCTCGGGACCGACGTCGGAGATGTCGAAGTCACTCATGTACTGCTCCCGGTTCTTGGCCCCCGCGCGCCCAGGATGCGTGCCGCGGGGACGCGAAAGGTCGACCCGGCCCCGAGGGTCCGGGGCCGTGCGGGTCGGACGCGGGCGCCGACGGCACCCGCGTACTGGTGGCCACGGGGAGGAACCCCCGCGGAGGTCGGTATGTTCCCCCGGAGGGGCGGTGGTCCGGCGTCAGCGGGCGCGGGCCTCGTCGGCCAGCTTGACCACCAGGGCGATCACCTCGTCGAGGGTCAGCCCGGTGGTGTCGAGCTCGGTGGCGTCGGCGGTCTGCCGCAGCGGCGAGTGCACCCGGCTGGAGTCCAGCCGGTCGCGGCGGACCAGGTCGGCCTGGGTGGCCGCGACGTCGCTGGTGCGGACCTCCCTGCTGCGCCGCTGCGCGCGGGCCTCGGCGCTGGCGGTCAGGAACAGCTTCACCGGGGCGTCGGGGGCGACGACCGTGGTGATGTCGCGCCCCTCGACCACGATGCCCGGACCCTGCTCCCGGGCGGCGGCGATGATCTCCCGCTGGGTGCGCACCAGGCGCTCGCGCGCCGCGGGCACGGCCGAGACCGCGCTGACGTTGGCGGTCACGTCCCTGCCCCGGATCTCGGCGGCCACGTCGCGGCCGTCGACCGTCACCGTGGGCGCGCTGGGGTCGGTGCCCATGACGATCTCGGGGCGCTCGACGAGGGCGGCCACCGCCTCGGCGTCCTCGACGTCGACGCCGTGGTCCAGCATCCACCAGGTCAGCGCCCGGTACATGGCGCCGGTGTCGAGGTAACGCAGCTCACACGCCCTGGCCACACCCCTGGAGGTGCTCGACTTGCCCGAGCCGGAGGGACCGTCGATCGCGATGACGATGCCCTCGGTGCTGTCCTGCGCGCTCACTGCCGTTGACTCCCGTGTACTTGCGCTGTTGCCGACGCCCAACCCTACCCGTCCGCGGGCACGCGGTACGCCCGCGGACCAGGACCGCCGCCGGTCTCACAGTCCCGGGTGGACCGACCAGCCCCGGGCGTCCAGCGCCTCCGAGAGCGTGTCCACGGCGGCGGGCAGGACGTGGAGCTGGGCCACACCCAGCGGAAGCCCCGGGGTGTGCTCGATGCGGACGTCCTCGATGTTGACCCCCGCCTCGGCCGCGGCGGCGAAGAGGCGGCCCAGTGCGCCGGGCTCGTCCGGGATGACCACGGGGATCACCGTGTACTCGGGCCTGCGCACCGTGCCGTGCTTGCCGGGGATGCGGCCGTGGCCGGAGCGCCCGCGCTCCAGCAGGTCGCGCACCGGCTCCAGCTCCTCCGCCCGAACGTCGGGCGCCCGGGCCGCCAGCGCGCGCAGGACGTCGGCGGTCGCCGCCAGGTCGACGGCCATCGCGTGCAGGACCTCGGCCACCGGGGCGGCGTTGTGCGTGAGGATCTCGGTCCACATGGCGGGGTCTCCGCCCGCCACGCGGGTGACGTCGCGCACGCCCTGTCCGGCCAGGCCCAGCGCGGTACCGTCGCCCGCGACCAGCCGGGCCGCCACCGCGGAGGAGGCCACGTGGGGCGCGTGCGAGACCAGCGCCACCGCGCGGTCGTGCGCACGCGCGTCCAGCACCACGGGGTCCGCGCCGCACATGCGGGCGATCTCCACGACCATGGCGACGGCCTGAGCGTCGGCCTTGTCGGTGGGGCACAGCGCCCAGGAACGCCCGAGGAACAGGTCGGCGCGGGCGGCGCCGGGCCCGTGCTTCTCCCGGCCGCCCATCGGGTGCCCGGGCACGAACGTGGCCATGTCGCAGCCCAGGCGCTCGGCCTCAGCCAGCACGCTCGCCTTCACACTGGCCACGTCGGTGTACACGTGCGCCAGCCCCCGGTCCTGCGCGCGGCGCAGTGCGGAGGGGATGACGGCGGGCGGCGCGGCGATGACCGCGACGTCGGCGGGCACCTCCGAAGGGTCCGCGGACTCCTCCAGGGGACGTCCCGCACCCAGATCGCAGGCCAGGCGCAGTGAGGCGCCGTCGGGGTCGGAGAGGGTGACGTCGACGTCGCGGGAGCGCAGGGCGAGCGCCACCGAGGTCCCGATGAGCCCGGTCCCGACCACCGTGACCCGACGCACCGCGGGCCGGTGCTCTCCCCCTCTGGTGTTACCCACTGCTCTCCCGCCTCCGACGTGTACCGATCCCCCAAGCCTAGCCGCCCGCCCGGGGGCCGGTCGGACGGCTACTGGGCGATGTCCAGCCGCAGGGCCTGGGCCCCGCGCAGGTAGACGTGCTGCAGCTCCGAACGCGGCCGGTCCGTCTCCACGTGCGCCATGAGCCGGACCACGCGCGGCAGGGCGTGCGGAACGGCGATCTCTGTCGCGCACATGAGCGGCACGTCGGTGAAGCCGACCTTGCGCGCCGCCAGCGCCGGAAACTCACTGGTCAGGTCCGGGGTGGCGGTGAACAGCACGCTGATCACGTCGTCGGTCTCCAGCGCGTTGCGCCGCATGACCTCCGTGACCAGCTCCGCCGTGGCCTCCAGCACCTGCTCACGTTCGTCCGCGTCGACCTGCACCGCACCACGGATGGCCCGTACCGCCACGTTGGATCCCGCCTTGTCCTCGTCTCACCGGGCCGTTCCCGGAAAGGGGAACGGCGGCCGCCTCCCGGGCTTCGCCGGGACGACGACCGCCGTCAACTGTATCTACAGGCCAGCGGCCTCGTAGAGCTCGCTCACCTCACGCGAGGTCAGCGCCCGCATCGTGCCCAGTTTGAGGGTGTTGAGGTCGATCGGGCCGACCTGGGTCCGGGCGAGGTCAGCGACCGGGTGGCCGACGGCCTCCATCAGGCGGCGCACGATGTGCTTGCGGCCCTCGTGCAGCCGGATCTCGACGAGCGCCTTGGGCGGCTCGTTCTCGACCACGCGGAAGGAGTCGACCTCGACCGGGCCGTCCTCCAGCTCCACGCCCTTCTCGATCTCGCGCACGACCCGGTGCGGCACCGGGCCGGGCACCTTGGCGATGTAGGTCTTGACGACCTTGTACCGCGGATGGGTGAGCCGGTTGGCCAGCTCGCCGTCGTTGGTCAGCAGGATCAGACCCTCGGTCTCGGTGTCCAGCCTGCCCACGTGGAAGATCCGCTCCTCGGTCTGGCCGGTGTAGTCGGCCAGGGTGGGGCGCCCCTCGGGGTCCCACATGGTGCTGACCACGCCGCGCGGCTTGTTGAGCGCGAAGTACAGCTTGTCCGGGGCGGTGACCACGCGCATGCCGTCGACGCGGATCTCGGAGGTCTCCGGGTTGACCCGGGCGCCGAACCGGCGCACGACCTGGCCGTCCACGCTGACGCGTCCGGCGGCGATCATCTCCTCGCTGGCCCTGCGGCTGGCGACACCGGCCGCGGCGAGCGCCTTCTGCAGGCGGATGCCGCCCTCGACGTCGGTGTAGGTGTCGCGCCCCTCGTCGCCGTCGCGGTCCTCGTCCCTGGGGTCGTAGTCGGCGCGCAGGGCGTTGAGCCGCTCGCGGGCCGCCTTGGAGAGCTGGTTCTCGCTCGGGTGGCCGCCCGCGGGGGCACCGCCGCGCCGACCGCCCCCGGAGGAACGGCGGTCGTCGCGGTCACCCCGACCGTGGGAGCGCCCGCCGTTGCCGCGGTCGTCACGACCGGAGCGGAAGTCACGTCCGCCGCGGTCATCGCGGCGGCCCGCGCCGCGCCCGTCCCGGTCACCGCCGAACGAACGACGGTCATCACGGTCACGGAAGTCGCGCCCGCCACCGGAACCACGTCCAGCGCGGTCATCACGACCGAACGAACGACCACCGGGGCCACGGTCGTCACGACCGCCACCCGGACCACGGCCGTAGGAACGCTCACCCGCACCACGGCCGTCCCGGTCACCCCGGAAACCACCACGGTCACGGTCATCACGCCCACCGCCGAACGAACGACGGTCATCACGGTCACGGAAGTCGCGACCGCCACCGGAACCACGCCCAGCGCGGTCATCACGACCGGACCGGAAGTCACGCCCGCCGCGGTCATCACGGCCGTAGGAACGGCCCCCTGGGCCGCGGTCGTCGCGGTCGCGGAAGCCGCGCGAGTCCCGGTCACCCCGGAAGCCGCCGCGGGAACGGTCGTCGCGTCCGCCGCCGCCGAAGGAGCGGCGGTCGCCGCGGGAACGGTCGTCCCCCCGGTTCCTGCTGTCGCGGCGGTCCGAGCCGCCGCGGTTGTCGTAGTCGCCGCGCTCACCGCGCGGGGCGTCGTCCCGCGCACCGCGGGAACTGCTGTTAGGTGTGCTCACCGGTGTCGTCTAGACCTTCGATGTCGTCGGGGAGGAACGGCGCCAGATCGGGCAACTCGTCGAGGCCTCGCAGGCCGAGCCGTTCCAGGAAATAGGAGGTGGTCCGATACAGCAGGGCACCGGACTCGGGATCGTGTCCGGCCTCCTCGATCAGGCCCCTCAGTACGAGGGTACGCATAACCCCGTCGCAGTTGACACCGCGTACGGCCGAGACCCTGCCCCGGGAGACCGGCTGCCGGTAGGCCACCACCGCCATCGTCTCCAGCGCGGCCTGGGTGAGCCGCACCTCCTGCCCCTCCTTGAGGAAGTGCTCGACGACGTCGGCGCATTCGGGTCGCGTGTACACACGCCACCCCTCGGCCACCGCCCGAAGGTCGAAACCCCGGCCCTGCTCGGTGTATTCCCGGGACAGGGACTCCAGGGTCCGCGAGACCACGGCGACCGGTACGTCCAGGGCCCGGGCCAGGTCGTACTCCGACACCGGCTGGTCCACCACCATCAGCACCGCCTCCAGGTCGCGGCGCAGCGTCGGCGGGACCCCGGCCCCGTCGGTCCCTCCCCGCGCCTCCTCCCCGAGCGGCCCCTCGGGCTCCTTCCCGAGCGTGCTCCCGGCGGTGGTGTCCTCAGCGGTCATCGGCTGTCCTCCCCCTCGTCGTCCCCGGTCCCGTCCGAGTCCACGTCTCCGGTCCCACCACCCTCTCCGGCGGCCTCGGACTCGTCGTACTCGCTCTCCAGCTCGACCTCGCCCTCCCCGCCGGTCCAGGTGACGAGCAACTCACCGAGCGGCTCGGGCTGCTCGAAACCCACGTTGGCGGCCCGGTACAGCTCCAGCAGGGCCAGGAAGCGGGCGATCACCTCGAAGGTACCGGTGCAGGCCGCCGTGAGCTGGGCGAAGGTCAGCTGACCGTGCTCGCGCAGCTCCGCGACCATCAGCTCGCCCTGCTCCCGGACCGAGGTCTTGGCCTGGTGGATGTGGGTGACCGGGACGCTCGGCGGTTCCTTGGGCGTGAACACCAGCCCGGCCAGCGCGGCGAACTCCTGGGGCCCCAGCTTGAACAGCACCTCCGGCCGGAGTCCGGCGAACCGCTCCTCCAGCGGAACGGCGCGCGCGTAGCGGCGCCCCTGTGAGGCCAGCCGGTCGCGCATGACCGCGGCCACCTCCTTGTAGGCCCGGTACTGCAGCAGCCGGGCGAACAGCAGGTCTCGGGCCTCCAGCAGCGCCAGGTCGGCCTCGTCCTCCACGTCGCCGCGCGGCAGCAGCCGGGCCGCCTTCAGGTCCAGCAGCGTCGCCGCGACCAGCAGGAAGCTGCTGGCCTGGTCCAGGTCCCAGCCGTCACCGTGGGCCCGGATGTGCGCGATGAACTCATCGGTGACCTTGGACAGGGACACCTCGGTGATGTCGAGCTTGTGCTTGGCGATCAGTCCGAGCAGCAGGTCGAAGGGGCCCTCGAAGTTGTCCAGGTGCACCTGGAAGGCGCCGCTCCCCGCCTCCGCGCCGTTCTCCGCCTCCGGGACACCCTCCGGCTCCGCGGCGCTTCCCGCCTCCGTACCGGTCGCGGCGCCCGCCCCGGTCCCGCTCCGCGCACCGGACCCCACCGCGGCTCCGCCCCTCGCCGTGCTCCGTCCGGCCGGGCTCCGTTCAACCGCCATGGCACCGGCCCCACGTCGTCTCGCTCATACGACAAGGGTGTCACCGGACCGAACCCGCCGGTGACACCCGCGCCCCCTCCGCCGAACCGGTGCCCCCTCCGGCACCGGTGCGATCGCTCACTCCTCGCGCAGCCTGCGCACCAGCATGCTGGACGAGCCGTGCTCCTCGAAGTCGGCCAGCAGGACCGCGACGGCCTCACGGACGAGGCGGCCCCGGTCCGCGGCCAGCCCGTGCTCGGCACGCAGCGACAGCCGGGTCTGTTCCAGGGCCAGCAGTTCGGGCCCGGAGATGTAGACGGTGATCTTCTCGTCGTGGCGCTGGCGCCCGCTCGGCTTGGGCGCCTGCCGCACCTTCGTGCCGGACGCGCCCTTGCCCTTGGAGCGCGCCGACGTCTCGGTCTTCCTGCCCTGCTCCGGTGCCGTGTACTGGCGTTCGGTCTCTTCCGGCGCCTCCTCGGCACCGCTGGGACGGAAGAACAACTCGTCCGCCCCGGGTAGGGTCACGCGCCGTGACCGCTGAGAGGCCACCTCGCCAGCACCTCCTTGGCCAGGTCCCGATAGGCGTTGGCCCCGGCCGAGGACGAGTCGAACCTGGTGATGGGCTCACCCGCCACGGTGGCGTCCGGGAAGCGCACGGTCCGGTTGATGACCGTGCCGTAGACCTTGTCCCCGAATCCGTCGATGATCGTGGACAGGACCTCACGCGCGTGGAGCGTGCGCGGGTCGTACATGGTGCCCAGGAAACCGTCGATGACCAGGCGCTCGTTGAGCCGTTCCTGGACCTTCTGGATGGTGTCCATGAGCAGGGCCACACCGCGCAGCGCGAAGAACTCGCACTCCAGCGGCACGATGACGCCGTCGGCGGCGGTGAGCGCGTTGACGGTGAGCAGGCCCAGCGAGGGCTGGCAGTCGATCAGCACGACGTCGTAGTCGTCGATGACCGGGCGCAGCGCGCGGCCGAGCATCTGCTCGCGCGCCACCTCGCCGACCAGCTGCACCTCGGCGGCCGACAGGTCGATATTGCTCGGAATCAGGTCCAGGCCGTCGATGTCGGTCTTGAGCAGGACGTCCTCGACCGTCACGTCCCGCTGCATGAGCAGGTTGTAGACGGTCAGGTCCAGCTCGCGCGGATCGAGGCGGCCCAGGCCGACGGAGAGAGCTCCCTGCGGGTCGAAGTCGACCAGGAGCACCCGTCTTCCGTACTCGGCGATCGCGGCACCGAGGTTGATCGTGGTGGTGGTCTTACCGACCCCACCCTTCTGGTTACAGAGTGCTACAATCCGTGCCGGGCCGTGTTCGTCGACGGGTTCCGGTTCCGGATACGTTCGCTCAGGTCTTGAGGTGTGCAGATCAACCCCCGTGTTGCGTGTCGTCCCCCACGGGTTGGTCACCGGGCCGACGAGTTCCCCCTCGCCGACGGGTGCGTTACTCGCATCCTCGCCATGTTCCCAGTTCACAACCCTTGACCTCCCCTACGGACCGGCCACGGCTCCAAGGGATACCGTGCTCTTGGGCCTGGCCGCCGTCGGAAACTCAATATGTCGACAGCAACGTACCTCCGTGCGGCGACTCTAGAACGCCGACACGTCGCACTTCAATGAAACGTACGCGTAGAATCCCACGCCTTCGCCGCTGGGGGAAATCGAAAACCGTCGACCCGGTTGTCCGCTTCGCCCGCGCGACCGATCCGTTCCGCCGGCGCGTCCCCTCCGCTCCGGCCGCTCCCGGCCGCCTCAACGCCGTGCCCTGGGATGACTCGACGCGTAGACCTCGCGCAGGCGCTCCACCGTCACCAGGGTGTAGATCTGCGTGGTGGTGACCGAACTGTGTCCCAGGAGTTCCTGTACGACGCGGATGTCGGCGCCGCCGTCGAGGAGGTGGGTGGCGAAGGAGTGCCGCAGCGTGTGCGGTGACACGTCCTCCACCCCGGCCCGCTCGGCGACGGCGGCCAGGGCGCTCCAGCCGCCCTGGCGGGTGAGCCTGCCGCCGCGGGCGTTGAGGAACAGCGCCGGTCCGCCCCGTCCGGAGGAGGCCAGGGTCGGGCGGGCTCTCACCAGGTAGCCCTCCAGCGCCCGGCGCGCGTAGGAGCCCAGCGGCACCAGCCGCTCCTTGCCGCCCTTGCCCCGGAACCGCACCAGGCCCACGGGGTCCCGGCCGGCCTCCGGGCCGACCGCGCCCGCCCCGCGGCTCCCGTCGCCCCCTCCGCTGTTGCCCCCCGTCCCACCGCCTCCGCCGCTCCCGGCGCCCACGGCGTCGATGACGTCGTCCACGTCCAGCCCCACGGCCTCCGAGATGCGCGCGCCCGTCCCGTAGAGCATCTCCAACAGGGCGCGGTCGCGCAGGGCCAGCAGCGCGGAGCGCTCACCCGAGGCCGGAGCCCCGACCGGTCCGGCGGCCTCCAGGAGGCGCTCCACCGACGCCAGGGGCAGCGCCTTGGGCAGGCGCATCGGCGTCGCGGGCGGGGAGATGTCGGCGGCGGGGTCCACGGGGGCCCACCCCTCGCGCACGGCGAAGCGATGCAGGCCGCGCACGGCGGCCAGGGCCCGCCCGGCCGAGGCGGCGCCGAGCGGCGGGTGGTGCCCGTCCCCCTCGCGCAGGGCCCGCAGGAAGTCGCCCACGTGGCCCGGCCCCACGCCCCCGGGGTCGCGCACGCCTCGGTCGGCCAGGTGGGCGCGGTAGCGGCGCAGGTCGCGCCGGTAGGCAGCGAGGGTGTTGTCGGCCAGGGCCCGTTCGGCGCTGAGGTGGTCCAGGTAGGCGGAGCACAGCCGGGCCAGCGGCCCCGACTCCGCCTCGCCGTCGGCCGCCCCGGTCCCGCCCACCGGGTCCCCCGTTCGCCCGGCCACGGGTCAGGCGGCGCCGGGCTCGCGCAGCGACGCGAAACCGTCCGCCGCCGCGGCCTGGGCCGCCAGCAAGCCGATCAGCGTCGCGCCGTTGTGCAGCGCGCCCGACATGGCCAGTCCGACCGCCTGCCCCAGGGGGATCCACTCGGCGACCAGCCCGAACTCCTCGTGCTCGCGCACGAAGTCGATCTCCGCCTCGGGCACCACCGTCAGGTCCCGGGCCAGGTACACGTGGATGCGCTCGTTGGAGAAGCCCGGCGAGGGGAAGAAGTCGGCCAGCTCGTGCCAGAGCCGCGCGCGCAGGCCCGCCTCCTCCAGCAGTTCGCGCTGGGCGGTGGGCAGGGGGCCCTCGCCCGCCACGTCGATCATCCCGGCGGGCAGCTCCCACATGGCGTGCCGGGTGGCGTGCCGGTACTGGCGCTGCAGGAGCACCCGGCCGCCCTCGTCCAGGGCCAGGGCCGCCGCGGCTCCGGGGTGGTCCATGTAGTCGCGGGCGGCCACGGTGCTCTCCCCGTCCGCCCCGGGCATACGCACCCAATCCGTGCGCATGCCGCACTTGACACCGCGGAAGCGCTCGGTCGACCGTTCCACCGGCCACGATTCGGGGACGTCGGCGATCTTGGCGTCCGTCCCCGCGGTCTGGGCCGGGTGGGGGTCACTGGGCATGGATCCCGCCTTTCAGGACTCGTACCCCGCCCGGCCCGGCCTCCGTCAGGAGTTGTGGTACTCCAGGGCCGCCGAGACCAGCCCGCGGAAGAGCGGGTTGGCCTTGGTCGGACGGGAACGCAGCTCCGGGTGCGCCTGCGTCGCCACGAAGAACGGGTGGGCGTCCCGGGGCAGTTCGACGTACTCCACCAGCTTGCCATCCGGGGAGAGCCCGGAGAACAACAGGCCGGCCTCCTCCAGCTGGGAACGGTAGGCGTTGTTGACCTCGAAGCGGTGCCGGTGGCGCTCGGAGGCCTCGGCGGCGCCGTAGAGCTCGCGCACCACGCTGCCCTCGGTCAGCGCGGCCGGGTACATGCCCAGCCGCATGGTGCCGCCCATGTCGCGCTCACCGGCGACGACGTCGGTCTGGTCGGCCATGGTGGCGATGACCGGGTCCGCGGCCTTGTCGTCGAACTCGGTGCTGTTGGCGCCCGCCAGGCCCAGGACGTCGCGGGCGTACTCGATCACCACGGCCTGCAGGCCCAGGCAGATGCCCAGCAGCGGGATCCGGTTCTCGCGGGCGTAGCGGATGGCCCCGATCTTGCCCTCGATGCCGCGCACGCCGAAGCCGCCGGGGATGAGGATGCCGTCCGCGCCGTCGAGCTCGGCGGCCGCCCCGGAGGGGCTGGCGCAGTTGTCGCTGGCCACCCAGCGGATGTTGACCCGGGTGTCCACCGCGAACCCGCCCGCGCGCAGCGCCTCGCTGACCGACAGGTAGGCGTCGGGCAGGTCGATGTACTTGCCGACCAGGGCGATGGTGACCTCGTGGTCGGGCTGGTGCACGCGGCGCAGCAGCTCGTCCCACTCGGTCCAGTCCACGTCGCGGAAGGGCATGCCCAGGCGGCGGACGACGTAGGCGTCCAGGCCCTCGCGGTGCAGGACCTTGGGGATGTCGTAGATGGAGGGGGCGTCGGGGGTGGAGACCACGCCGGCCTCCTCCACGTCGCACATGAGGCTGATCTTGGCCTTCAGGCTCTGGGTGATGGGCCGGTCCGAGCGGCACACGATGGCGTCGGGCTGAATGCCGATGCTGCGCAGGGCGGCGACCGAGTGCTGGGTCGGCTTGGTCTTCATCTCCCCGGACGGGCCGAGGAAGGGGATGAGGGACACGTGCAGGAAGAAGCAGTTGTCCCGGCCGATCTCGTGCCGGATCTGGCGGACCGCCTCCAGGAAGGGCTGCGACTCGATGTCGCCGACCGTGCCGCCGATCTCGGTGATGACGATGTCGACGTCGGGGGCGTCCATCGCGTAGATGCGCGCCTTGATCTCGTTGGTGATGTGCGGGATGACCTGCACGGTGTCACCGAGGTAGGCGCCCTGGCGCTCCTTGGCGATGACGCTGGAGTAGATCTGGCCCGTGGTGACGTTGGCCGTGGCTGACAGCTCGGTGTCCAGGAAGCGCTCGTAGTGGCCCACGTCCAGGTCGGTCTCGGCACCGTCGTCGGTGACGAACACCTCGCCGTGCTGGAAGGGGTTCATCGTCCCCGGGTCGACGTTGAGGTAGGGGTCGAGCTTTTGCATGGTGACCCGCAGGCCGCGCGACTTGAGGAGTCGTCCCAGGCTGGAGGCGGTCAGACCCTTGCCCAGACTGGAGGCGACGCCGCCAGTAACGAAAAGGTGCTTGGTACTCGCGGCGGATGCCAAAGTGGTGCTCCCGTGGGTTGAGTGGCTACGGCTGGCTCTGATCGGGCGGAGCCGCCGTGCGGCGGTCCGGTTGCGGGCGGTTGATCGTCGCTCCGGCCGCCGGACTCCACGGGGCACCAGGATAACAGGCCCCCTGTCCCTCCACACCGAGGCACACCTGCGTACACCCCCTCGCCACCCCGCGTCCACCGACCCGCCGCGCCGGAAGGGCCTTCGCGGCGGGGATCGGCACCGCCCCGCCCGGCGCGCGCCGGGCGGGGCGGACCCGGGGAGAGACCAACGCCATAGGGCCCTCCCCTCGGCGGGGTCAGTCGCCGCGTGCGTCCCCGTCGGCGGCGCTCCCCTCGGCAGCGCTCCCGCCGCCGGTGCTCCCGTCACCGGCGCCGCCGGAGCAGCAGCCGTCGGCGCAGCCCGGCTCCTCGCCGCGGACGGCGACCGAGGCCAGCCCAGCGGACCCGCAGCAGGCGTCCCCGCGCCAGGCCTCCCGCCCCTCGCGCACGGCCAGGACCGCGATGACCAGGGCGGCGGCCGGGTCGGCCCAGGCCCAGCCGAGCACGGCGTTGAGCAGCAGGCCGACCAGCAGGGCCGCGGACAGGTAGGAGCACAGCAGGGTCTGCTTGGAGTCGGCGACGGCCGTGGCCGATCCGAGTTCGCGCCCCGTCCGGCGCTGGGCCAGGGACAGCACCGGCATGAGCACCACCGACACCGCGGCCAGGGCGATGCCCACCACCGACGGCTCGGCCTCCTGGGCGCCCAGCAGGGTGCGCACCGCCTCCACCGTCACGTAGGCGGCCAGGGCGAAGAAGGCGATCGCGATGATCCGCATCGCCGTGCGCTCACGCGCCCGGCGCACGTCCTCCTGCCGGGCGGAGAACTGCCAGGCCACCGCGGCGGCGGAGGAGACCTCCACCAGCGAGTCCAGGCCGAACCCGATCAGCGCGGCGGAGGAGGCCAGGGTGCCCGCGGTCAGGGCCACGGCCGCCTCGACGAGGTTGTAGGCGATGGTGGCCGCGACCAGCAGGCGGATCCTCCTGGTCAGGACCGACCTGCGCGCGGAGTCCGCGGTGACGCGCATCAGCAGCAGCCCTCCTTCGCCGCCTCGGCGCCGTCGGCCCCGGTGTCGGCGCAGGAGCGGTCGGTCTCCACCGCGAGCACGGCCGAGCGCAGATCGTCCAGGGCGTGTGCCAGGCGGGGGTCGGCCAGCTCGTAGCGGACACGGCGGCCGACGGGGACGGTGACGACCAGCCCGCAGTCGCGCAGGCAGGCCAGGTGGTTGGACAGCCGGGTGCGGCTGATGTCGAGTTCCTCGGCCAGCTCGGCGGGGTGGGCGGGGCCCTCCCGCAGGACCAGCAGGACCCGGCAGCGGATCGGGTCGGCCAGGGCTCGGCCGAAACGGGCCAGGGCGTCGGTCTCGGTGGCTACTTGCAGCATGGCCACCATGGTACATAAAATCGTGAATCCACGAAATCATGAACCGAGGAGCGCGCCACGCCGGACCGAACCTACCGGGGGCATGAAGCCGGACGCCGTCACCTCCCCCTCACGGAGGCGGCCGGGGCGTGCTCGCTGGACGAGGACGCCTACCGCACGAGGACCGCCGCCTGGCGGGAGCTGCTGCGGGGCGCCGAGAGGCGGCCCGGGGGCAACGGATCGGTCTGGACGCTGCCCCGGGCACGGGCCGGCGCCCTGACGGAGCTGGTGGCCGCCGAACGCGGCTGCTGCGCCTTCCTGGACCTGCGGGTCGAACGGGAGGGGGCGCACGTGCTCCTGCGCACGGGGCTCAGGCCCGGCAGGCGCCCCGCCCCGGGAGGCCGGGCGGAGGAGGCCGCCCGGCTGCTGGGCGCCCTCGGCTGACCGTCCGCCGGGCCCCGCACACCCAGGGCCCCGGAGCTCGGGGCTCCCACGCCCGGGCTCCGAACACTCAGGCCGGGAAATTTCCGGCGCGGCCCAGGTAGGCGGGCGGCTGCTTGTCCAGGCGCTGACCCATCCACTCCCCCAGGGCGGCGGCCCCGGACAGGCTCACGCCCGTGTGCAGGCCGCTGCGGTGCAGCAGGTAGAGCAGGTCCTCAGTGGCGATGTTGCCGGTGGCGGCGGGTGCGAACGGGCAGCCGCCGAAGCCGCCCAGGCTGGAGTCGAGCACCCGCACCCCCGCCTCCACCGCCGCGAGCGCGTTCGCGTAACCGGTGTTGCGGGTGTTGTGGAAGTGGCAGCGCAGCGTGCGCCCGTCAGCGACCTTCGCGACCCCGGCCACCAGCTCGGTGACCTGGTGGGGCACGCCGACGCCGATGGTGTCGGCCAGGGCGATCTCCACGGCGCCGGTGTCCGCGACGCGGCGGACCACCTCCACCACCCGTGCGGGGTCCACCTCCCCGTCGAAGGGGCAGCCGAAGGCCGTGGAGACGGTGACGCTCAGCGGAATGCCCGTTCCGGCCAGGTCCGTGTCGATGCCGGCGAGGACGTCCAGCATCTCCGAGACGGTGCACCCCTGGTTGCGGACGCAGAAGCCGTCGGTGGCGGGCACCGCCACGTTGACCTCCGACACCCCCGCGGCCACGGCCCGATCGAGCCCACGCCGGTTGAGCACCAGGCCGATGTGGGAGACCCCGGGCGCGCGCGTGACACCCGCCATGACCTCCTCGGCCCCGGCCATCTGGGGCACCCGTTTGGGGTTGACGAAGCTGACCGCCTCGATCCGGCGCACCCCGGCGGCCACGGCCCGGTCGATCAGCTCGACACGGTCCTCCGCCGACAGCACCCGGTCCTCGTTCTGCAGGCCGTCGCGCGGCCCCACCTCGACGATCTCGACGTGCTCCGCGCCCTCGGGCCCACGGTCGTTCGCGGCCATCGTCCCTCACCTTCCCACGCGCCGTTGCGTCCTGGGCACAGGCTAGCGAGGTACTCCCCGGCGGGCGCGCACCGGGGCGGGCCCGCTCCCGGCGCTCAGCGCAGGGCCAGCGCGGGGCGGACCTCCCAGGTCGTCCATACCGGGCGGTAGCCCATGCGGTGCCAGAACGGGCCCGACAGCGGGTTCATCTCGGCGTAGTTGAGCACCGAGACACCCACGCCGTGGCTGTCCAGGGCCTGGTGCGCCTGGCTCACCAGCGCGGTACCGATCCCGTGGCCGCGCTCCTGGGCGACCACCACGCCGTAACCGATGTGCGCGATGGGGCGGGCGTTGACCAGTGACTTGGCCCAGCGGGAGCGTTCGGGCGGGGACACCCACAGCAGGCCCACGGCGCGACCGCGCCGCTCGGCCAGCCAGATCCAGGACCGGGAGCGGTTGAGCGCCCGCGCGGCGACCTTGCGGGTCTGCTCTGCGGTGTCCGGCTGCAGGAACACCCCGCCGAAGTGCTGCTCGTAGCGGTGCTCCTCCATCAGGAGCCCGACCACCTGGGTCAGGTCGCTGCGGTCGGCCAGCCGTATCGTGACGTCGCGCGGCGGCAGCGAGGGCGGCACCCCGCGGCGCCGCGGCCGGGCGGCCAGCACGGTGTAGGGCTGCAGGCCGTGGCGCTGCAGCGGGATGATGCCGCACACGTCGCGGGCGGGCCAGCTCACCAGGGCCGCCGACTCCGAACCGGTACCGGTGGGCAGCTCCTCCAGCTGGTCGCGCCAGCTGGTCAGGAGGGAGTCCAGGGCGCGGCCGGGGTCGGGACCGCCGACGATGGGGGTGAGCCAGTGCTGGTCGGGCACGCCCCAGATCCGGCCGACCTCGCCGGGCTGGTACCACGTGTAGTGCATCGTGCCCGCGGCGACCTCGCGCCCGTCCTCGTCGCTGACGGTCAGGAGGGGGTAGGAACCCTGGGCGAAGCCGACGGGCTCGGGAAGCAGGGGGTCCGCGGCGGCCCAACGCTGGGCGGCCGACCGCACCAACGGGTCCAGGCCGACATCGCCTCCGGGCGACTCATCATGTCGCACCCGCGCGACATAACCGCTCATCCACCCCTCCCCTAGCGGGTCCTCACGTCGAACGCGCGTCCCCGGACCGGTGCCGTACGGCGCGCGCGCCGCCCTTGGCCGTCATACCGCCCTGACGGGGTCGGTCGCACCGCGGGCGGAACGAACCGACCGTATCGTCTCCTGGGCCACCCATGGGACGAAACAGCCGATTGCAACCAAGAATTCACTCCGCGTCGCCATGCCCTTCCGACCTTGGCGTCCGCGCGCCTCGACCCGGTCGGCGAGCGGACCCGCACCACGGTAACCGATCCAAGGTCACTCTCGGGTGCCGGGGCGGTCAATGCCCCGAAACGGAACCGCCCGCGCCGCCGGGGTCCGCGGATCACCCGCGGGCGGAGCCGCCCTCGGTGACGAAGGTGTTGCGCCCCTGGTTGATGACCTCGGGGTCGCCGGAGGCGAAGGAGACGGTGTTGTCCACGCCCACCAGCACGATCTTGTCCGCCGAGCCCACCTCCACCGTGGACCCGCGGCCGGTGGCGCGGACGAGTCCGCAGTCTCCGTGCAGCACCACGACGGCGTCGTCGGCGGTGACGACGACCTCCCGGTCAGCGCAGTCCTCGCTGAGCCGGGCGCCGTCGTCGACGACGATCAGGAACTCCGCGTCGCTGACGTTGTGCTCGGGGAGGGCGGCCTCGCCCGCGGCGCCCTCGGTGCCCGGGGCGCCCCTGGGCTCCTCCACGTCCTCGAAGGCCAGACCGCAGCCCGGAAGGAGGGAAACGAGCAGCAGACCGCCGCCCGCGGCCACGAGACGCCGAACCTTCATGTTTCCCCCACGACCGGATAACCGACAATTGCGACATAGGGCTTGTGCGAAGCCAAGACTATGTCACGCGAAGGTAACTGCGCGACCTCATCGTTGCCAAGAAGTTCCTCTTCCGAGATCCCCGGGGAACTGCGGAAACCGCCCCGTCCGGCCGGAAGCGCCGCTCCGCGGGGCTTGCGTCACTTCACCCCGGCCGCGTCCATGCCGCGAAGCTCACGCTTGAGCTCACCGATCTCGTCGCGCAGCCTGGCCGCCAGCTCGAACCGCAGGTCCGCCGCCGCCTGGTGCATCTGCTCGCTCAGCTGCTCGATCAGAGCGGCCAGTTCCGCACGGGGCATGGCGGACACCTCGGCCGAGCGCTCGCCCAGCGCGGGCACCGGCGCCCGGCCGCCCTTGGCCCCGGCACCGCGGTAACCGGTGGCCATCAGCTCCTCGGTGTCCAGGTCCTCCCGGTGCAGCGAGTCCAGGATGTCGCCGATCTGCTTGCGCAGCGGCGTGGGGTCGATCCCGTGCTCGGCGTTGTAGGCCAGCTGCTTGTCCCGGCGCCGGTTGGTCTCGTCGATGGCCGCGCGCATCGAGTCGGTGACGTTGTCGGCGTACATGTGCACCTGCCCGGCGACGTTGCGCGCCGCTCGGCCGATCGTCTGGATCAGCGAGGTCTCCGAGCGCAGGAAGCCCTCCTTGTCCGCGTCCAGGATCGCCACCAGCGACACCTCGGGCAGGTCCAGGCCCTCCCGGAGCAGGTTGATGCCCACCAGGACGTCGAACTCGCCCACCCGCAGCTCCCGCAGCAGCTCCACCCGGCGCAGGGTGTCCACCTCGCTGTGCAGGTAGCGCACCCGGATGCCCAGCTCGGCGAAGTAGTCGGTGAGGTCCTCGGCCATCTTCTTGGTGAGGGTGGTCACCAGGACCCGCTCCCGGCGCTCGGCCCGCACCCGGATCTCGTGCACCAGGTCGTCGATCTGGCCGTCGGTCGGCTTGACCAGCACCTCGGGGTCGACCAGGCCGGTGGGGCGGATCACCTGCTCGACCACGTCGCCGCCGCTCTGGCGCAGCTCGTAGCGGCCCGGCGTCGCCGACAGGTAGACCGTCTGCCCGATCCGCTCGGTGAACTCCTCCCACCGCAGCGGCCGGTTGTCCATCGCCGAGGGCAGGCGGAACCCGTGCTCGACCAGGGTGCGCTTGCGCGCGGCGTCGCCCTCGTACATCGCGCCGATCTGCGGAACGGTCACGTGCGACTCGTCCAGCACCAGCAGGAAGTCCTCGGGGAAGTAGTCCAGCAGGGTGTTGGGCGGGCTGCCCGGCTCGCGGCCGTCGAAGTGCCGCGAGTAGTTCTCGATACCCGAGCACGTGCCCAGCTGGCGCATCATCTCCAGGTCGTGGGTGGTGCGCATCCGCAGGCGCTGGGCCTCCAGCAGGCTGCCCCGCGCCTCCAGTTCGCCCAGCCGCTCGCCCAGCTCCGCCTCGATCGAGGCGATCGCCCGCTCGGTGCGCTCCTCACCGGCCACGTAGTGCGAGGCGGGGAAGATGAACATCTCCTCGCTCTCGCCCAGCACCTCGCCCGTGAGGGGGTGCAGGGTGAGCAGGCGCTCGACCTCGTCACCGAACATCTCGATGCGGATCGCCAGCTCCTCGTAGACCGGGATGATCTCGATCGTGTCGCCGCGCACCCGGAACGTGCCGCGGGTGAACGCGGTGTCGTTGCGCGAGTACTGCATCTCCACCAGGCGCCGCAGCAGGTCGTCGCGGTCGACCTCCATGCCCACCGACAGCTGCGCCATGCGGTCCACGTACTCCTGGGGCGTGCCCAGGCCGTAGATGCACGAGACCGACGCGACCACGATGGTGTCCCGACGGGTGAGCAGGGAGTTGGTCGCCGAGTGGCGCAGCCGCTCCACCTCGTCGTTGATCGACGAGTCCTTCTCGATGTAGGTGTCGCTCTGCGGGACGTAGGCCTCGGGCTGGTAGTAGTCGTAGTACGAGACGAAGTACTCGACCGCGTTGTTCGGCAGCATCTGCCGCAGCTCGTTGGCGAACTGCGCCGCCAGCGTCTTGTTGGGCTGCATGACCAGGGTGGGCCGCTGCAGTCGCTCCACCGTCCACGCCACGGTCGCCGTCTTGCCCGTGCCCGTGGCGCCGAGCAGGACCGTGTGCGGCTCCCCCGCCCGCACGCGCCGGGTGATCTCCTCGATCGCCCGCGGCTGGTCCCCCGCCGGGGTCATCTCCGAGACCACCTCGAAGGGCGCCTCGCTGCGCTTGATGTCGCTGACCGGTCGCACGTCGCCTCGTCTCCCATCGCACCGCGGACCCGTCCCCCGCGCCCGCGTGTCCCTTCCACCCAACGCTACCGAGGGGCTGTGACATCCCCGGCCGCTCCCGGGTACGGAGTTAGCATCGACTTCAGCGCACTGTGCCCGAAGCGAGGTGCCAGCCGTGTCCCACCCCTCCAGACCCACCTTCGACCCGGCCCTCCCGCCCCGTGTGGTCGCCCGGCTGCGGGCCCACCCCGAGAAGCTGCGCCCGGCCTCGGCCGGCCGCTCCCGCCGCCCCTCCTGGAGACAGGGCGCCGCGCTCACCGCGGCGGGGTGCACCTCCCTGGCCGCCGTCGCCCTGCTCTCCCCGACCGCCGGCGTCCTCCTGCTCCTCCTGCTGTGCCTCGGCACCACCGCGGCCGTGCTCGGCCTGGTCTCCCTTGGGAACTCCTTCACCGACGACTGGACCGACCTGGTGATGCACGCCTTCTGGGCGCTGCCCGCCGCCGCGGCCGGGGTACTGGGCGCGCGGCTGCTGCTCGGCCCGGTCGTCGGTCCGCTGGAGGCGCTCGTGCCCGGCGACCCCGCCACAGCCGCGCTCTACCTGGCCGCCGCCGCGGGCGGCAGCGGGGCCATCATGCGCCCGGGCATGGTCTCCCGGCTGGCCGCGGAGAACGCCGACCGCTACGTGCTGCCCGAGGACTTCGGCCGCCGCTACGGCTACGCCGCCCGCCGCGAGGAACCCGAGGCGCACCTGTTCGCCCGGCTCCAGCAGGCCACCGACCGGGTGGAGGAGGGCCAGCGGGTGCTGGGCGCCTCCTTCGACGCCGGGCACACCCTGCCGCTGCTGCGCGAGGAGGAGTGGCGTCTGGCCCGGGAGCTGCTGCGGCTGCGCTCCCTGCGTGAGGAACTGGTACGGCGCAGGCGCGAGGCCGTCTCCGAACAGGTCACCCGGGCGCTCCAGCCCCAGGAGGAGGCGGTGGCGCGCGCCCACGCGGCGCTGGCGGAGCGGATCGCGGTGCTGGCCGGCTACGGCGAGCGCGTGCACGCGGCGGTGACCGCGCACCGCGAGTGGGAGCAGTGCCAGGAGATCGCCGACCGCGCCGCCGACTACGCCGACCTGGCGCTGTCCTCCTCCCGCGACACCGTGCACACCGAGGAGCTCGATGAGAGCCTCCTCAGCGTCGAGGCCGCGCACTCGGTGCGCGAGGAGCTGGTCCGCAAGGCCGTGGACGCCGGCTCCTCTCTGACCGAGGCCCTGCGCCGGGGGTCCGACGGCGGCCAGAGCCCGCCCGGGGTTACCCGGAAACGGTGAGGCGGACCGGCCCCACGGGGCCGCGTCGCCCCGGCCGCGCCGTGTTCCACCGCCGGGCGGGCTACCCGGCGCGCGCGAGGAGTTCGCGCCACAGCTCGGCGACCCGCTCGCGCAGCTCCTCCAGGGTCCCGGAGTTGTCCACCACCAGGTCCGCGGCGGCCAGTCGGGTCGGACGGTCGGCCTGCGCCCGGATACGGGCCCGCACCTGTTCGCGCGGCATGCCCCGGTTCACGGCCACCCGCTCCACCCGCACCTCGTCGGGGGCGTCGACCACGACCACCACGTCGTAGAGCGGCCCCAGGCCGTTCTCCACCAGCAGGGGGACGTCGTAGACCACGACCTTGGCCCCCGAGGCCACGGCCTCCTCCATCAGTGCCGCGCTGCGCTCCCCCACCAGAGGGTGCACGATGGCGTTGAGCCTGGCCAGGCGCTCCTCGTCGGCGAAGACGATCTCGCCCAGCCGGGAACGGTCCAGCCGCCCCTCGGGGGTGAGCACCCCCTCGCCGAACTCGGCGACCACGGCGGCCAGCCCGGGGGTGCCCGGCTCGACCACCTCCCGGGCCAGGGCGTCTGCGTCGATGACGGTGGCGCCGTAGGCCGCCAGCTCGGCCGAGACCGCGCTCTTGCCGGAGCCGATCCCGCCGGTGAGTCCCACTTTCAGCATGCCGCTCACCCTAAACAGTCGCCCCCCGTTCGGGAACGCCGCCCCCGTCGCGGTCGGCGGGGACGAGCTCCTTGCGCATGTGGACCATGACCAGGTGATCGGCGACGCGTTCGCGGTGCGTCTCCGCGTAGCCCAGGTCCCGGTACAGGCGCTGGTCGCGCGCGCTCTGGGCACCGGTGAACAGGGTGAGCGCGGCCAGGGCGGGTACGCGCTCGCGCAGGGCCTCCTCCACGCGGCCCAACAGCGCCCGCGCGATCCCCCGGCCGCGCAGGTCGGGCACGACCGCCAGGCGGCTCACCACGCCCGTGGTTCCGGTGACCGCGCCCCTGACCGCGCCGACGAGCCGGTGTCCGGCCACGGCCTTGAGCACCAGCGCGTCCGGGCGGCCGAGGAACCGCTCGACCCGGTCCAGGCTCTCGGTGAGCGGCAGGACGAAGGGGTCCCCGTAGGCCTGCGCCTCGTCGACGAACGCGGCCCGCTGCAGGGTGAAGACCTCCCCGGCGTCGGCGGGGGTGGCCGGGTGGATGTCGAACACGTCGCCTCCTCCTGTGCCCCGCGCTCCGGGGCGCACCCCACCGACCCTAGTCTCCCCGGGGCCCCCGGTCCCGTATCCCGGTCCGGGCGGGGGAAAGGGCGAAGGGCCGCCCCCTCCGAGGAGGGAACGGCCCTTCGGGGCTGTCAGGGGTTCCGGGCGGAACCGCTGGCTAGGCCTCGCCGCCCGCGAGCTTCTCGCGGAGGGCGGCCAGGGCCTCGTCCGAGGCCAGGGCGCCGCTGGAGGACTCGGAGGCCGCCGCGCTGGCGCTCTGGCCACCGCCGGTGTACTCCTCTTCCTCCTCCGGGGCGGGCGCGTTGGCGGCGTCGGCCTCGGCCGCGCGAGCCTCCTCGACCTGCTTGCGGTGCGCCTCGAAGCGGGCCTGCGCCTCGGCGTAGCTGCGCTCCCACTCGTCCCGCTGCGCCTCGAAGCCCTCGAGCCACTCGCCGCTGTCGGGGTCGAAGCCCTCGGGGTACTTGTAGTTGCCCTGCTCGTCGTACTCCGCGGCCATGCCGTAGAGGGTGGGGTCGAAGTCCACCTGGTCCGGCGAGACGCTCTCGTTGGCCTGCTTCAGCGAGAGGCTGATGCGGCGGCGGTCGAGGTCGATGTCGATGATCTTGACGAAGATCTCGGTGCCGACCTGGACGACCTGCTCGGGCACCTCGACGTGGCGCTCGGCCAGCTCGGAGATGTGGACCAGGCCCTCGATGCCCTCCTCCACGCGCACGAACGCACCGAACGGAACCAGCTTGGTGACCTTGCCGGGAACGACCTGGCCGATCTGGTGGGTCCGGGCGAACTGCTGCCAGGGGTCCTCCTGCGTCGCCTTGAGCGACAGGGAGACGCGCTCGCGCTCCATGTCCACGTCGAGGACCTCGACGGTGACCTCCTGGCCGACCTCGACGACCTCGCTCGGGTGGTCGATGTGCTTCCAGGACAGCTCGGAGACGTGCACCAGGCCGTCGACGCCGCCCAGGTCCACGAACGCGCCGAAGTTGACGATCGAGGAGACGACGCCCTTGCGGATCTGGCCCTTCTGCAGGGTGTTGAGGAAGGTCTGGCGGACCTCGGACTGGGTCTGCTCCAGCCAGGCGCGACGGGACAGGACCACGTTGTTGCGGTTCTTGTCCAGCTCGATGATCTTGGCCTCGAGCTCGCGGCCGACGTAGGGCTGCAGGTCGCGGACGCGGCGCATCTCGACCAGGGAGGCGGGCAGGAAGCCGCGGAGGCCGATGTCCAGGATGAGACCACCCTTGACGACCTCGATGACGGTGCCGGTGACGACGCCGTCCTCCTCCTTGATCTTCTCGATCGTGCCCCAGGCGCGCTCGTACTGGGCGCGCTTCTTGGACAGGATCAGGCGACCCTCCTTGTCCTCCTTCTGGAGGACGAGGGCCTCGACCTGGTCGCCGACGGCGACGACCTCGCCGGGGTCGACGTCGTGCTTGATCGAGAGTTCCCGGGAGGGAATCACACCCTCGGTCTTGTAGCCGATGTCGAGCAAGACCTCGTCTCGATCGACCTTCACGATGGTGCCCTCGACAATGTCACCGTCGTTGAAGTACTTGATGGTCTCGTCGATCGCCGCGAGGAAGGCTTCCTCGGACCCGATGTCGTTGACCGCTACCTGGGGTGTCGAGGTGGCCTCGGTGCTGCTCGTCATTTGTGGGTGGACTCCGGATACGGACAGATTCAGGAAGATGGGCACGCCGCGGGATCGGGCCCGTCGATCCGCCGTCCAGAGGTGAGAAGCGGGGCCTGGGCCGCTCGAAAGCCGCCTGACCACCAGCCGCCGGGTCCAGAGTGCCGACCGAAGCGGTGCCCCCTACCGCCCCCTACCGGAGACAGCGGACGCCGCACGAACCCACAACGCTCCGGCCAGAATATGAGACAAGGGCGTCCTGGTCAATCGGAACCCAGGGCCGCCAACCCGACGTAGGTCGCAATGGCGGCAATTTACCCGAGCATGGCGGTTGAGATCAACTGGGGGGTCCGCCCACGTCCGGGCGGATGTCGCGGTCCGGGCCGGGACGCCGCGCACACGTCGGCGGGTGGGTGCCAAGACACGGGAAAATTCTGCAGGACCGGATTGCGGTCAGTCCATAGGAGGACGAGAGCGCGACCGTTTGACGGCACCCCGCCGTTTCTTGGCGTCCAGGCGGCGCTGGCGGGACGCCCGGGTGGGCCGGGTGGCGCGCCGCTCACGCGGCGGCGGCGCCGTGGCCTCGGCCAGCAGGGCCGCCATCCGCTCCAGGGCCTCGGCGCGGTTGCGCGCCTGGGAGCGGTGCGTCTGCACGGTCACCGTCAGCACCCCGTCCACCAGGCGCCCCTGGAGCCGCTCCAGGGCGCGCTCGCGCCGCGTACGGCCCAGGCTGGCGCAGGAAGCCACGTCCAGCGACAGCGACACCCGGGTGTCGGAGGTGTTGACGTGCTGGCCGCCGGGCCCGGAGGACCGGGAGAAGCGCCATGTGAGGGCGTCGGCGGGGACGGTGACCGATCCCACGGTCAGCCCCTCCGTGGTCGTGCCGTGTTCCGCCACCGTTCCCGCCTCCCCACGTCGTGTCCGGACGCCGCGGCCCCTCAGTGCGCGGCGTCGTGCCAGTTCTGTCCGCTGCCGACCGAGACGGCCAGCGGGACACGCAGATCATAGGCCGAGCCCATCTCGTGCGCCACGAGGTTTTCGACCTCCTCGCGCTCGCCCGAAGACACCTCCACCACGAGTTCGTCGTGCACCTGCAGCAGCACCCGGGACCCCAGGCCCCGCTCGGTGAGCGCCGCGTCCACCCGGAGCATGGCCACCTTGATGATGTCGGCGGCCGACCCCTGGATGGGCGCGTTGAGCGCCATGCGCTCGGCCATCTCCCGGCGCTGGCGGTTGTCGCTGGTGAGGTCGGGCAGGTAGCGGCGGCGCCCCAGGATGGTCTCGGTGTAGCCGACCTTGCGGGCCTGCTCCACCACCTCGTTGAGGTAGTCGCGGACCCCGCCGAACTCGGCGAAGTAGTCCTCCATCAGGCGCCGGGACTCCTCCGGCGTGATGCCCAGCTGCTGGGACAGGCCGTAGGCGCTCAACCCGTAGGCCAGACCGTAGCTCATGGCCTTGATCCGGGCCCGCGCCTCCCCGTCGACCCGGTCCACCGGCACGCCGAAGACCTGCGCGGCCATCTGGGCGTGAAAGTCGTAGCCGCTGTTGAAGGCGTCGATCAGCGCCTGCTCGCCGGACAGGTGCGCCATGATGCGCAGCTCGATCTGGCTGTAGTCGGCGGTGAGCAGCTCGGAGTAGCCCTCGCCCACCACGAACGCCCGGCGGATCCGCCGCCCCACGTCGGTGCGGACCGGGATGTTCTGCAGGTTGGGCTCGGTGGAGCTGAGCCGTCCGGTGGCGGCCACCGTCTGGTTGAAGGTGGTGTGGATGCGGCCGTCGTCGGCGATGGTCTTGATCAGACCCTCGACCGTGGTGCGCAGCTTGGTCTGGTCGCGGTGGTGCAGCAGCACCGCGGGCAGCTCGTTGTCGGTCTGCGCGGCCAGCCAGGCCAGGGCGTCGGCGTCGGTGGTGTAGCCGGTCTTGATCTTCTTGGTCCGGGGCAGGCCCAGGTCCTCGAACAGCACCTGCTGGAGCTGCTTGGGCGAGCCCAGGTTGAACTCGCGGCCCACGATCTCGTGCGCCCGTTCCACCGCGCCGCGGGCCGCGGCGGCGAACTCGCCCTGCAGGCCCTCCAGGTAGGCGCGGTCGGCGGCGATCCCGGCCCGTTCCAGGCGGGCCAGCACGTCCACCAGGGGCAGCTCGACCTCGTGCAGCAGGTGGGTGCCGCCGCGCTTGTCGAGTTCGGCCGCCAGCACCCCGGCCAGGTCCCGGGTGGCGCTCGCGCGTACCGCCAGCAGCTGCTGGCCGTGCGCGCCCTCCTCGCCGTCCCCGCCCAGGTCCAGGGTCAGCTGACCGCCGGAGGAGTCCTCCTCGAGCTCCCGGCCCAGGTACCTGCGGCACAGGTCGGCCAGGTCGAAGCGGCGCTGCCCCGGCTGGGCGAGGTAGGCGGCCAGGGCGGTGTCGCTGACCACCCCGCTCAGGGTCCACCCGTGCGCGCCCAGCGCCAGCAGGGCGCCCTTGTACTCGTGCACCGCCTTGGGCCGGTCGGGGTCGGCCAGGAAGGCGGTCAGGGCCTCGGTGTCGGCCGCGTCCAGCGCGGTGGGGTCGACCAGGACCGCGGCCCCGGAGGGCACGCTGAGCGCCAGCGCGTCCACCCGGCCGGTGCCGCTCCCCCACGTGCCGTCCACGGCCAGTCCGGCGGGGGCGGTGGGGGCGAGGGTGTCGCCGTCGGCGGTGCCGGGGGCGGCGTGCTCCTCGATCCAGGCGGCCAGCTCCCCCGTCCCGGCCACGGTCAGGTCCACCCGGAACCCCTCGGCGGGCGCCGGGGCGGCCTCGTCCGCTCCGCCCTCCTCCGTCCGGACGACGGCGTACAGGCGCTCGCGCAGGTTGGAGGCGAACTCCAGGTTGTCGAAGAGCGCGTCGATCCCGGCCCGGTCGGCCCGGCCCAGCTCCAGGGCCCGCACGTCCACGCCCAGCTCGACGTCGGTGGCCAGGCGGTTCAGGCGCTGGTTGCGCAGCACGTCGTCGAGGTGGTCGCGGAAGCTCTGCCCGGCCTTGCCGGTGAGCTCGTCGGCGTGGGCGACGAGCTCGTCCAGGGAGCCGTACTTGGTGATCCACTTGGCCGCGGTCTTGGGGCCCACGCCGGGCACGCCCGGCAGGTTGTCGGCCTTCTCCCCCACCAGCGCGGCCAGGTCGCGGTAGCGGTCCGGGGAGACGCCGTACTTGTCCTGTACCGCGGCGGGGTCCATACGCCGCAGGTCCGACAGGCTCTTGCCGGGGTACAGGACCGTGCAGGAGTCGGTGACCAACTGGAAGGCGTCGCGGTCGCCGGAGGCGATGAGCACCTCCATCCCGGCCTCGCCGCCCTGGCGGGCCAGGGTGGCGATGACGTCGTCGGCCTCGAAGCCCGGCGCGGAGAGGTTGGCCACGCCGACCAGCCGCATGAGGTCCTGGGTGAGCGGCACCTGGGAGGGGAACTCCGGCGGGGTGTCGGAGCGGCCGTCCTTGTACTCGGCGTACTCCTCGTGCCGGAACGTGGGACCGGACAGGTCCCAGGCCACCGCGATGTGGGTGGGTTCCTCATCGCGCAGCAGCTTGACCAGCATCGACGCGAAACCGTAGATGGCGTTGGTCGACTGCCCGGTGCTCGTGCCGAACTTCTCCACCGGCAGCGCGAAGAACGCGCGGAAGGCCATGGAGTGGCCGTCCAGGAGCAGGAGCCGGGGGCGCCGGCCGCCGTCGGAGGCGCTGGCCGGGGATGTCTGGTCGGGGGTCTCTCGCTTGGTCACCACAGGTGAATCCTAGGATGCCACGCGGACACTTCGCGGCCGTGCCGCGAGAACACCGGGGACCACCGCGCCCGGTCCGGACCGTTCCGCCGTCCGGACGGCGCTCCCCGCCGACGGGAGGGCACACACATGACGACGGACGCCGAGGCGCTGCGCGCGATGCTCGACAGCGGCGCGCTCCAGCGCGGCCTGAGCGAGCGCATGGGCATCGAGATCACCGAGGTCTCCACCGAGCGGGTGGTGGGCAGGATGCCGGTCGAGGGCAACGTCCAGCCCTTCGGGCTGCTGCACGGGGGCGCTTCGTGCGTGCTGGCCGAGTCACTGGGGTCGGTCGGCGCCACCGCCCACGCCGCGCGGTTCGGCATGGTGGCGGTCGGCATCGAGATCAACGCCACCCACCACCGGTCGGCCACCGGGGGGTACGTGACCGGCGTGGCCACCCCGGTGCACCTGGGCCGGACCCTGGCCACGTGGGAGATCGCGATCACCGACGAGGAGGGCCGCAAGGTGTGCACCTCCCGGCTCACCTGCATGCTGCGCGAGATGCCCGGCGGATAGGGAACGGGGCGGGGAAGGAAAGCACCGCTTCACGCCCTTGTGTAGCGCTCCTGTAGCTTCCTTACGGCCCGGCCGTAATTATTGACGGCCGGGCTCCGCCCTGCCCACGAACCGCGACAGTTTGCTTTCCCTCGGGCACGCATAGCTGCGAACTGTACAGACAACGCTCCCGGGACGCCGGGGATGACTACGGAGCCATAACAGCATGACGGCGAGTCGGCACCAACGGCCGGTCGGCGCTTTCGAAGCCGCGGCGCCCGTGATTAAGCTCCGCTAACGCTCCTGATTAAGTCATGCCACACAACGCGGACATCAGGACGCACACGCCCATGGCACGGCCGCGCTGCGCGGTACGTGCTTCGCCGGTTGAACGGAGTGACCACGATCATGGCAAGCAAGAAGGTCCTAGGCCTCACTGCCGCAACCGCGGCCCTTGTCCTCGGCCTGACCGCGTGTGGCAGCGACGGCGGAAACGGCGGCGACGGGGGCGGCGGAGGTGAGGAGTTCACCTACGGCATCATCTACCCCCAGACCGGAAACCTGGCCTTCCTCGGCCCGCCCCAGGTCACCGCCGCGCGCTACGCGATCTCGGAGATCAACGAGGCCGGCGGCATCCTCGGCACCGAGGTCCCCGAGCTCATCGAGGGCGACGAGGCCGGCGACAACGCCCAGGCCAACGAGGCCGCCAACAGCCTGGTCTCCGACGAGGTGAACGCGGTCATCGGCGCCGCCGCCTCCAGCATGACCCAGGCGACCTACGACACCGTCACCGGCGCCGAGATCGTCCAGTGCTCGGGGTCCAACACGTCCGCCGAACTGTCCAACATCGAGGACAACGGCTACTACTTCCGGACCGCGCCCAGCGACCTGCTCTCCGCGGTCGTGATGGCCCGCAAGATCGTCGAGGACGGCCACCAGAGCGTCGCGGTCGTCGCCCGCGCCGACGACTACGGCGGCGGTTACGCCAACGCCCTCCAGGACGAGCTGGAGTCCCTGGGCGCCCAGGTCTCCGTGAACGAGACCTACGACCCCGAGGCCACCACGTTCGACTCGGTCGTCAACTCCGTGAACGACGAGGAGCCGGACGCCGTCGCGCTCATCGCCTTCGAGGAGGGCGCGCAGGTCATCGCCCAGCTGCTGGAGAGCGGCACCGAGGGCGACCAGATCTACGTCACCGACGGCCTCAACGACCCGGAGCTGGGCGAGACCGTCAACCAGGACGATCCGGACAGCGTCAACGGCATCACCGGTGTCGCCCCGAGCGCGGACAACGAGGAGTTCAACAGCGGGCTCACCGAGTTCGAGTCCGACCTGGACGTGTTCCAGTTCGCCCCGCAGGTCTTCGACTGCGTCACCGTGATCGCCCTGGCCGCCGAGGCCGCGGGCAGCGTGAACCCGTCCGACTACGTGGCCGAGCTGCCCAACGTCAGCCGCCCCGAGGGCACCGAGTGCGGTTCCTTCGCCGAGTGCCGCGACCTGCTGGCCGACGGTGAGGAGATCAACTACCAGGGCGTCAGCGGCAACATCGACTTCGACGACAACGGCGACCCGACCGCGGCCACCTTCGAGATCTTCCACTACGGAGACGACGGCCACGAGGTCCTCGGCTACGAGGAGCACTCACTGCAGGACTAGTACACGGCGGAGCGGCTCCGTCCGCCCCTGAGACACGGCGAAGAGCGCCCCGGGAGGTTCTCCCGGGGCGCTCTTCCCGTCTTCCCGCGGAAGGGGGACGCGGTGCCGGCGGCGGGGTCGTGGCTGTTCCCCGCCGCCGTCCGCGCGTGCCCCCGGACGGCCCGGCCCGCGTCAGCGGGACCAGCGGCGCGCCACGTCGGCCGCCAGGGCGCGCAGCTCCTCGGCGGAGCGGGACATGGCGGCCTCCACCGACCCCGAGGACTCCACGAGGGAGTAGGTCTCGGTGATCCCGGCGCTGGCGGCCTCGGCCCGGCCGACCTTGACGATCCCGGCGGTGACCACGCACGGGACGCCGTTCTTGCTGGCGGCCTGGGCCACGCCGTGCGGCAGCTTGCCCCGCAGGGACTGGGAGTCGAAGGAGCCCTCCCCGGTGATGACCAGGTCGGCGCCGGCGAGCCGGTCGGCCAGGCGCACGGAGTCGAGCACGAGGCTGATCCCGGACTCCACGGTGCCGCCCAGGAGCAGCAGGGCGAAGCCCAGGCCGCCCGCGGCACCGGCGCCGGGGGTGTCCCGGACGGTCCCGTCCGGGTCGACGCGGTCGGCGAAGGCGGTCAGGGCGAGGTCCAGGCGCTGGACCTGGCCGGGGTCGGCGCCCTTCTGCGGCCCGAACACGGCACTGGCGCCGTGCAGGCCGAGCAGCGGGTTGTCGACGTCGGTGGCGGCGACGAGCCGCACCCCGGCCAGGGCCTCCCGGGCGGGTCCGAGGTCGACGGCGTCGACGGGCTCGGCCAGGGCCGCGCCGCCGCGGCTCAGGCGGTCGGCCGGGACGGCTCCGAGGGCGGCCAGGAGCCCCGATCCGGCGTCGTTGGTGGAGCTGCCGCCGAGGCCGACCACGACGGTGCGGGCGCCCGCCCGGGCCGCGTGGGCGACCAGTTCGCCCACACCGTGGCTGGTGGTGCGGCCGGGGTCGCGCCGGTCGGCGGGGACCAGGTGGAGGCCACAGGCCTGGGCGCTCTCCACGTAGGCGGTGCCGTCGTGCAGGAGGTACTCCGCGGTCACGGGCGGGCCGAGGGGGCCGGTCACCTCGGTCGAGTGCACCTCGCCGCCGAGGGCGGTGTGCAGCACCTCGACGAACCCGGGACCGCCGTCGGAGAGCGGAAGCAGTTCCGTCCGGGCGGAGGGGTCGGTCCGGTGCCAGCCGTCGGCGACGGCCTGGGCGGCTTCGAGCGCGGAGAGGGTACCGGCGAACTTGTCAGGAGCGATGAGGATACGCACAGGCCCCAGTGTGCCAGGCCACATTTCCTCGGGCGCGAGGCACCCCTGGTCAGCACCCGAAGACCCGACCACAGGACCTTTCCGGCTCACAGGCCGGGGGCGCCGTAGACCGGGAACCAGCGGGAGCGGTCCTTCTCCAGGGGCAGGTCGCCCCCGATGGCGGCCTCGGCCTGGAGTTCGAGGGCGTTGTCGCGGCGCTGGCCGCCCGCGGGGGCGAAGGGGTAGAAGGTGCCGCGCTTGTAGAGGTAGACCAGTCCCAGGGAGCGGGTCCCGTCGGTGAAGCCGACCAGGGAGCACAGCAGTGAGGGCCCGTACCCGTTGGCCTCCAGGGTGGAGTTGACCGCGTGCAGGTCGGTCACCAGACCGGTGATGTCGGGCTCGGCCTCCTCGCCCGCCTCCCGGGAGCCGACCACGAGCCACGTGTAGCCGTAGTCGTCGTTGATCTGGCCGACGGGCGGCCCGCCTCCGGCGTTGAGCAGCGCGGTGACGTCGCGCTCCAGGTCGGCGAAGGCGGCGCCCTCGCTGGCGCGGAAGGCCACGGAGCCGGTGCCGGTGGGGCGGAACCCCGACGCGGCACGCAGGGTGACGGCGGCCGAGGGCAGGCCGAACAGGGCGTCGAGGTCGGGCTTGGCCGGTGCGGAGCGCCCCAGCAGGGCTCGCCAGAAACTCATCGTGCTCCCTTGCTCCTTGTCGGCGGTACGGATGCGGCGGATCAGCGGCCCTGGCCGAGCTGGCGGGAGATGTCGGACAGCTGGGCCAGGCGCTGCTGCACCGGCGGGTGGGTGGCGATCAGCTGGCTGAAGCTGAACCCCTGCCGGGAGAAGGCCGGGGCGAAGAAGAACGCGTTGAACGGCTCTACCTGGCGCAGGTCGCGGGTGGGGATGCGGGCCATGTCGCCGGTGATCTTGGTCAGGGCGCTGCCCAGCATGGAGGGACGACCGGTGAGGTAGGCGGCGGCGCGGTCGGCGGACAGTTCTCGGTAGCGCGAGAGCGCGCGGGTCAGCAGGAAGCTGAGCGCCCAGGCCACCGCGCTGACCAGGACGACGAGCAGGGCGACCACGGCCGGGGCGGGCCCGTTGTTGTTGCTGCGCATTCCCCCGCTGAACATGGCGAAGCGCAGACCGGCCTGGGTGAGGAACCCGGCGACGATGCCGAGGAACCCGGCGACGGTCATGACCATGACGTCGCGGTGGGCGACGTGGGACAGTTCGTGGGCCAGGACCGCCTCCAGCTCGGGGCCCTCCAGGCGGCGCATGAGGCCGGTGGTCACGCAGATGACCGCGGACTTGCTGTTGTGGCCGGTGGCGAAGGCGTTGGGGACGTCGGTGTCGGCGATCCCCACCCGGGGCTTGGGCATGTCCGCCAGGGCGCACAGCCGGTCGATCACGGCGTGCAGCTCGGGCGCCTGCTGGGGTGAGACCTCCTTGGCGCCCATGGAGAACATGGCGATCCGGTCCGAGGCGAAGTAGCTGAACAGGGCGAACCCGGCGACGATCAGCAGGACCAGCCACACGTTGAGTCCGACGAGGATCAGCCCCGCGATGAAGGCCATGTAGACCAGGGCGAGCAGGCCCATGGTCATCACCATGCGGGCGGTCAGCCCCCGGTCAGGTCTGAACTTGGAACCGGCCATGCCGTGCTCCCTCCCGCTGCGGTGTCGACTGTCTCGGAGTGTAGTTCGCACAGGTGAGAAAGGGGCGGGAGCCGGTCGTGGGCGTCAGCGCACCGCTTCCTCGGGGAACCCCTACCCGTTACCCCTCCCGCCAACGTGCCGAACCCGACCGGGGTCGCGCACAACGGCAAGGGGCCGCCGCGACCCGGGGGTCGCGGCGGCCCCTGCGACGCGCGCACGCGGGCACCGAGCGTGACTCCGACCGGCCGTGGCCGTGGCCGGTCGGGCCCACCCACCCTGTCCCGGGCGCACCTGGACGGTGGCGGTGCGCCCGGGCGGAAAACCGGCCTAGCCGGGGATGAGTCCGTCGTCCTGCAGCATCTGCCGCACCTCTTCCATGCTGGCGTCGGCGTGCGGAAGGATGAACTGCGAGGGCTCCAGCGCGTCGGGCGGCAGCGGGGTGCCGTCCTCGCGCACCTTCTGCAGCAGGTCGTGCAGGGCCTGGCGGAACGCGGCCTCGTCGCCCGCCTCGATGGCCGACTCCAGTGCGGAGTCGAAGGAGTTGAGCAGGTCCAGGTCGGCGTCGGTGAGGTCGAGCTGGCCCTCACCCATGATGCGGACGATCACGCGCCCTCCCGGTTGCCCGTGGTACCGGTGCCGTTCCCGCCCTCGATCTGCGGGGTGGAGCCGCCGTTGCCCTGGCCCAGCTCCATCTTCATGCGCTCCAGCTCGTTCTCGACGCCGGCCGTGCTGGCCATGCGGTCGAGCTCGCTCTGGATGTCGTCCCGGGCGGTGCCGGTGACGTCGTCGAGCGCCCCGGAGGCGAGCAGTTCGTCGACGGCGCCCGCGCGGGCCTGCATCTCGGCGGTCTTGTCCTCGGCACGCTGCACGGCCATGCCGACGTCGCCCATCTCCTCGGAGATGCCGGAGAAGGCCTCGCTGATCTGGGTCTGGGCCTGGGCGGCGGTGTAGGTGGCCTTGATGGTCTCCTTGCGCGTGCGGAAGGCGTCCACCTTGCTCTGCAGGCGCTGCGCCGCCATCGTGAGCTTCTGCTCCTCGCCCTGGAGGTTGGCGTGCTGCTCACGCAGGCTCTCGATCTGCGTGGTCAGGCCTGAGCGGCGGGTCAGGGCCTCGCGGGCGAGGTCCTCACGGCCCTGGGTCAGGGCGGCGCGGCCCTGGTTCTCCAGCTTGCTGGACTGCTGCTCCAGCTGCTGGATCTGGAGCTCGACGCGCTTGCGGGAGGTCGCGACGTCGGCCACACCACGACGGACCTTCTGCAGGAGCTCAAGCTGTTTCTGGTACGAGTAGTCGAGGGTTTCCCTGGGATCCTCGACCGAGTCCAGGGCTCGGTTGGCCTTGGACTTGAAGATCATCGAAAGTCGCTGAAACACGCTCATTGGCGTGGCCGTCCCCTTCTCGGTGCGTACATCGGCTGTTCCCAGCGGGCGCTTTGCCCAACCCTACGCGGTCTGGTCCGCGGTCGCCATAAAGCGACGAGCGGCTACCCTGAAGGTGTGTTCCGACGTCGCTCCGCTTCCACAGCCACGGATTCGGCCACCGCCGAATCCGCCAGCCCTGAGGCCACTGAGGCCACCCAACCTAAGGGATATACCCCCAAGAAGGGTGTGCCCACCCCAAAGCGCAGGGAGTCCGAGGCGACCCCGCGCCGGCCGCTCAAGGCGCCCGAGACGCGCAAGGAGGCCTACCGGGCCTACCGGGAACGTCTCGAACGTCAACGCGGACTGGGCGCCCGGGGTTCCGCCGCGCCCAAGGGCGTACCCAAGGACGAGGCCCGCTACTACCGCCAGCAGGACCTCGGCGAGGCGCGGGCCTACGCCCGCGACTACGTCGACTCGCGCCGCAGCGCCAGCGAGTTCTTCCTGCCGTTCTCCATCGTGATCATCGCGCTGCTGTTCATCAACAACCCGGTCTTCCAGATCGGCGTGGCCTACGTCGCGTGGCCGCTGATGATGGTGACGATCATCGGCGAGGGCGTCATGACGGGCCGCACGGTCAAGAAGCGCGCCGCCCAGTACTTCCCCGACGACCCGGGCGTGCGCGGTGTGGGCATGTACGCGGCCATGCGCCAGCTGCAGTTCCGCCGCCTGCGCCTCCCCAAGCCCCGGCTGAAGGTCCGCGAGGACCCCACGCCGCGCGGCGCCCGCTGACCCGGGCGGTGTGAGCGGGGCCGGTGCGCGTACCGGCCCCTCACCTCCCCCGCCTTTGGGAGCGTGCCCAGAGCACCGCGGAAAACCTCGCGAAGAGCCACAAAGCACCGTTAGAGTGCTCGGCATGGAATTTCGGCATCTAGGCAACAGCGGTCTCATGGTCAGCGAGATCGCCTACGGGAACTGGCTCACCCACGGCTCCCAGGTGGAGGAGGACACGGCCAGGGCCTGTGTCCGAGCGGCACTGGACGCCGGTGTCACCACCTTCGACACCGCCGACGTCTACGCCCAGGGCAGGGCCGAGGAGGTCCTGGGCCGCGCCCTGAAGGGGGAGCGCCGCGACGGGCTGGAGATCTTCTCCAAGGTCTACTGGCCCATGGGTGAGGGCAAGAACGACAAGGGACTGTCCCGCAAGCACATCCTCCGCGGCGCCGAGGACTCCCTGCGCCGCCTGGGCACCGACTACCTGGACCTGTACCAGGCGCACCGGTTCGACTACTCGACCCCGCTTGAGGAGACCATGCGGGCCTTCGAGGACCTGGTCCGCCAGGGCAAGGTCCTCTACGTCGGCGTCTCGGAGTGGCGCGCCGAGGAGATCGAGCAGGCGCTCAAGATCGCCGACGAGATGGGCTTCGACCGCATCGTCTCCAGCCAGCCGCAGTACAACATGCTCTGGCGCGTGATCGAGCCCGAGGTCGTCCCGGTGTGCGAGCGCGAGGGCATCGGCCAGATCGTGTGGTCGCCGATCGCGGGCGGCGTCCTGACCGGCAAGTACAAGCCCGGCCAGGAGATCCCCGCCGGTTCGCGCGCCGCCGACCCCCAGAGCGGCCGTTTCCTGCAGGGCCCGCTGGAGGACCAGGTCCTCCTGGAGCGCGTGCAGAAGCTGGAGCCGCTGGCCGCCGAGGCCGGTCTCTCCCTGGCCCAGCTGGCGGTGGCCTGGGTGCTGCAGAACCCGAACGTGTCGGCCGCGATCATCGGCGCCTCCCGCCCCGAGCAGGTGGAGGACAACGTCCAGGCCGCCGGGGTCCGCCTCGACCCGGAGCTGCTCGCGCGGATCGACGAGGTCTTGGGTGACAGCGTCAAGCGCGACCCGGCGCTGACCAAGAGCCCGGAGAACATCCGCGGCTAGCGGAACCCCCCGGCGCGGCTCGGCGCCCCAAGGCGGCGTTCGGGTTGGAGCGGACACAGTGGCCCCTCCGGTGCCTCGCGGGGACCGTGTGTGATCGTGCCACGGCGTGGGTAGCTGTCGCACCCGCGGATCCGAGGCGGGGAGGGCCGATGGACATCGGGGAGATCATCGAGGCGGTCGGGACGGCCGTCGACGTCGCCGGGGTCGGCGTCATCGTCGTCGGCGCCCTGGGCTCGACCGTCCTGTTCGTCCGCCGGTGGATGAGCGGACGGGACCTCGACGCGGCCTACCGGCCCTACCGCCACGGGCTGGGCCGGGCGATCCTCCTGGGGCTGGAGTTCCTCGTGGCGGGGGACATCATCCGCACGGTCGCGATCTCTCCCACCTTCGCCAGTGTGGGGGTGCTCGCCGGGATCGTCCTCATCCGCACCTTCCTCAGCTTCTCCCTGGAGGTGGAGCTGGAGAACCGGTGGCCGTGGCAGTCCGCGCGCCGCCCCTCCCCCGGGCCGGGCTGATCCGGGGGGCGGAACCGCTTCAGCGAGCCAGGTCCCGGGACAGGTGGGAGCGGCGCAGGCGCCTCGTGCGCAGCAGCCGGGACAGGTCGGCGCGGGTCTGGTGGGACAGCTGGACGTGGAAGTAGTTGACGTGCTCCAGCAGGGCGAACAGCCACAGCCCCGGCCACACCCGGGTCCACGGGGCACCGTCCGCGAGGGCCCACCCGATGAGGGCGCCGCCCGCCAAGAACAGCACGGGGTCGACCCGCCGCAGTACCCGGAACACCGGCAGGCCCGCCGGGCGGCGCGACCGCGCGCGGAGCTGGTGCGCCTTGGCCCACCAGTAGGCGCTGCCCTGAACCAGCAGCAGCGCGAACAGCCCGAAGCCCACCAGGTTGGCGGGTGCGGGCGGCACGCCCGGGAAGTGGAACAGCGCGACCGCGAGCAGGGGGATGTTGACCAGTTCCAGGACGGTCGGGTTGCGCAGGGATGACATCACGGTTCGTATCATCCGGGGGGACGGAAACGGCTGGCGGCACCTGGCCGGAAGCGGTCAGCCGCACAGCCGGGGACCGCCCGGGCCCTCTCCACCGAAGAGGAGACGGGGGCCGGGGCGGAGCGCGCTACTCGACCGGTTCCAGGGCCATCTCGTAGACCTGCTTGTCGCCCTCCAGGAGGGCGACCCGGTCCACGCCGCCGTCGGCGAGCTCCTGCCAGTTCTCACCCAGCCAGCTCTCGGCGTCGCCCCGCGAGGTGAAGGTCTCCGCGGGCAGGTCCCCGTCCACCGGACGGGAACCGCCGGCTCCGAAGTACCGCCAGGTCCACGCCATGTCTCGATCGCCCCCTCGTCGCTCAGGCCACGGTGCGGGTCACCGTGATCCTGTGCCGAGCTTAACCAAGGCTTGGTGGAGGATGCGGTTTACTCATGTGGGTGCGTATCCGTTTTCTGGGGACAGCGGGACATTCGGGGTGGCCCGCCCCGCAGTGCACCTGCGCCTCGTGCAACAAGGCCCAGGCCGAGCGGCGCCTGCCGCTGCGGGTGACCGTGGACGACCGCTTCCGCATCCGCGAGTCGGGGGCCGTCGGCCCGGTACCCCCGGGGTACTCGGTGACGCCCACCCCCGACGGCGTACTGGTGGAGGGACCCGACGGCGGCAGGCTGATGTACGCGCGCACCGGCCCCGGGCCCCTGCCCGGCGTCCCACCGGTGGAGGCCCGGGCGGAGGGCTCCTCGGGCTACTCCTCGACCCGCCCCGACCAGCAGGTGGACATGGTCATCGTGGACGCCGCCCAGCGCCCCGAGGTCATCGGTGAACTGCGCCGCTCCGGGGTGATCGGGGTGACGACGGCCGTCGTGGCGGTCGGCGGCGACCACCGCGTCCGCTCCCCCGAGGAGTTCGCCCGGCGGGCCCGGCTGTGGGGCGCCCTGGTGCCGGGGGACGGCCAGGTGCTGTCCTGCCCCCCGACGGTGTGGCCGGAGTCGCGGCCGCGCGGCCCGCACCGCACGCTGGTCACGGGGGGCGCGCGCTCGGGCAAGTCCACCGAGGCGGAACTGCGCCTGCTGGCCGAGCCGAAGGTGCTGTACGCGGCGACCGGTCCGGCTCCGGACCCGGTGGCCGACCCCGAGTGGGCCGACCGGGTGGCCCAGCACGTGCGGCGGCGCCCGTGGTGGTGGAGCACGGAGCAGACCACCGACCTGCCCTCGGTCCTCAAGCGCTCCCGGGGCGCGGTCCTGGTGGACTGCCTGGGCACCTGGCTGACCGCGGTCATGGGCGAGGCCGGGCTGTGGGACGAGTCCCCGCCCTCCGACGCCCAGGAGCAGGTCGAGGCCTCCGTGCACGGGCTGCTGGAGGCCTGGCGCGCCACCCAGGCCTACGTCGTGGCGGTGACCAACGAGGTCGGTTCGGGCGTGGTGCCCGCCACCCGCGCGGGAGGGCTGTTCCGCGACCACCTGGGACGTCTGAACCAGTGGGTGGGCGCCGAGTCGGAGGACGTGGTCCTGGTGACCGCGGGCCGGGTTACGGAGCTTCCGTGACCGGCGGCCCCGGAGAGCGGGTGCGCGGCCGCCGCGGCAGCGCCCTGGCCGGGGCGCGGATGGCGGTGGGCACGTTCACCGTCCTCCCGGTGCGCGCGGAGCGGGTGGACCGCGCCGCGGCCGGGTGGGCGATGGTGTGCGCGCCCGCGGTGGGCGCGCTCGTGGGCGCGGTGACCGGCGCGGTGGCGGCGGCGGGCGCGGCCGCGGGCCTGTCCGCGGCGCTGGCGGCCGTCCTGGCCGTGGGCCTGTCCGCGCTGCTGACCCGGGGACTGCACCTGGACGGCCTGGCGGACCTGGCCGACGGGCTGGGCAGCAACCGCCCAGCAGAGGGCGCCCTGGAGGTGATGCGCCGCTCCGACATCGGACCGTTCGGCGTCGTCACCCTGGTCGTCGCCCTGGCCGCGCAGGCGCTGGCGCTGGGACAGCTGGCGGCGGCCTCACCCTGGGCGGCGCTGACCGGTGCGGCGGCGGCCGGTGCGGTGGGGCGGCTGGCGGTCACGCTGGCGTGCACCCCGCGGGTGCCGCCGGCCCGGCCGGAGGGGCTGGGAGCGTTCGTGGCGGGCACCGTGCGCTGGCCCGGGGCCCTGGCGGCCGGGGTGTGCACGGCCGCGGTGTGCCTGGCCGGGTGGGCGCACGCGCCGGGCTTCGCGCTGGCCTGTCTCCTGGCCGGGGTGGCGGGGCTGGTGGTGGCGGGCGCGGTACTGCGCCGGGCGGTGCGGCGGCTGGGCGGTGTCACCGGCGACGTGCTGGGCGCGCTGGCGGAGTCGGCGGGCACAGCGGCCCTCGTGGTGGCCGCCGCGGCCGTCACATGGCTGTGAGGTCCGCTGTGAGGGCGCGGACGGCCCCCACCAGGGGGTTTCCTACCATTCGGTGATCCGAGCGGCGTGCGCGATGTCGTGATCATCACATTTTTTCACACGGGGTTTCACCCGTCCCACACGCGGGGAGCGCGCTCCAGCCCTGGTGGAGACGCACGACACCTCCCACCGGCCTCCAGGGCCACGCTCGGGGCCCGCGCCCACCGGGGCCGATCCGGATAACCCGTGGCCCCCGCGACGGCGCACAGCGCAGCGTCAGGGCCCCTCCCGACCCGGGGCGCCGCGTCGCCGCCGGGCGTGCGGGGCGACTAGCATCGGGAACGTGAGCACGTCGTTGTCAGTACATACGGAGTCCCCCAGTTCGCTCGACGCCGACGCGGTTGTCGTCGGCTACCACTCCGGAGGCGACGCTCCGGAACCCGCGTCGGGCGCTCATGACGTCGATGCCGCCTTCTCCGGCGGCCTCGCCCAGACCCTGTCGCTCCTGGGAGCGAGCGGCGCACCCGAGGAGGTGCACACCCTTGCCTCCCTCGGAGCCGTCAAGGCCCCGGTCGTCGTCGCGGTCGGTCTCGGCCCGGCGCCCGCCGAGGGGCCCGTCGACTCCGAGACCCTGTCCCGCGCGGCCGGCGCGGCGCTGCGCTCGCTGAGCGCGCGCCCCGAGGGCGCGGGCCGGGTCGCCCTGGCCCTGCCCGCCCAGAGCGCCGCCGAGGCCGAGGCCGTCGCCCTCGGCGCCCGGCTCGGCGCCTACTCCTTCGACCGCTACCGCACCGGTGACGGCAAGAGGTCCGAGACCACCGCCGAACTGCTCCTGGTCTCCGGTGCCCCCGGCGCCGCGGAGGCCGCCGGGCGCGCCGAGGTCCTGGCCGAGGCGGTCAACCTCACGCGCGACCTGGTCAACACCCCCCCGGCGGACCTGGTCCCCGAGGACCTGGCCTCCGCCGCCCAGGAGATCGCCCAGCGGGCGGGCCTGGAGATCGAGGTCCTGGACGAGCGCGCCCTGTCCGAGGGCGGCTACGGCGGCCTGACCGGCGTCGGCCAGGGTTCGGCCAACCCGCCCCGCCTGGTGCGCCTGGCCCACACCCACCCCGAGGCCACCCGGACCGTCGCCTTCGTCGGCAAGGGCATCACGTTCGACTCCGGCGGCCTGTCCCTCAAGCCCGCGGGCTCGATGGACTGGATGAAGTCCGACATGGCCGGCGCCGCCTCCGTGCTCGCCGCCATGCGCGCCATCGCCGCCCTGAACCTGCGGGTCAACGTCGTCGGCTACCTCGCCGTGGCCGAGAACATGCCCAGCGGCACCGCCCAGCGCCCCTCCGACGTGCTGACCATCTACGGCGGCAAGACCGTCGAGGTGCTCAACACCGACGCCGAGGGCCGCCTGGTCATGGCCGACGCCCTGGTCCGCGCGCACGAGGACCAGCCCGACCTGGTCGTGGACATCGCCACCCTCACCGGCGCCCAGCTGGTCGCGCTCGGCACCCGCGTGTTCGCCGTCATGTCCAACGACGACGACGTGCGCGACGAGGTCGTCTCCGCCGCGGGCGCCGCGGGTGAGGCCTCCTGGCCGATGCCGCTGCCCGCCGAGCTGCGCTCGGGGCTGGACTCCTCCGTCGCCGACATCGCCAACGTGGCGGGCGAGCGCTGGGGCGGCATGCTGTCCGCGGGCGTGTTCCTCAAGGAGTTCATCGAGGAGGGCGTCAAGTGGGCGCACCTCGACGTCGCGGGCCCCTCCTTCAACCAGGGCGGTCCGTACGGCTACACCCCGAAGGGCGGCACCGGCGCGGGCACCCGCACCCTGGTCCGCATCGCCGAGGAGTACGCCAGGTAGCACCCGTGGAGGGGCGGGTCCTGTGAGCCGCAGCGCCCGCCCCCTCCCGGCCGCCGCGGCCGTCCACGTCGCCCCCCGGTTCCCACCCGGCCGCGGTCCCACCCATCACCAGCCACCACAACAAGGAGTTCGTTCCCGTGAGTGAGAGCGGCGGCACCTTCGACCTCGTCGTCCTTGGCGGCGGCAGCGGCGGCTACGCGGCGGCACTGCGCGCCGCGGAGCTGGACATGAGCGTCGTCCTGATCGAGAAAGACAAGCTCGGCGGCACCTGCCTGCACCGCGGCTGCATCCCCACCAAGGCCCTCCTGCACTCGGCCGAGGTCGCCGACTCCGCCAAGGAGAGCGAGAACTTCGGTGTGCGGGCCACCTTCGAGGGCATCGACATCGAGGCCGTGCACCAGTACAAGGACAAGGTGATCGGGGGCCTGTTCAAGGGCCTGACCGGCCTGGTCAAGTCGCGGAAGATCACCGTCGTGGAGGGTGAGGGCAAGCTCACCGGCACTGATGAGGTCACCGTCGACGGCGCCGTCTACAAGGGCCGCAACATCCTGCTGGCCACCGGTTCCCAGCCCAAGACCCTGGGCCTGGACATCGACGGTGAGAAGGTCATGACCAGCGACCAGGCCCTGGGCCTGAACCGCGTCCCCGAGTCGGTCATCGTCCTGGGCGGCGGCGTGATCGGCGTGGAGTTCGCCAGCGTGTGGCGCTCCTACGGCGCCGACGTCACCATCGTCGAGGCCCTGCCCCACCTGGTCCCGGTGGAGGAGGAGTCCAGCTCCAAGCTCCTGGAGCGGGCCTTCCGCAAGCGCAAGATCAAGTACGAGCTGGGCACCCCGTTCGAGTCGGTCAAGACCACCGACTCCGGCGTCACCGTCACCCTCAAGGGCGGCAAGACCCTGGACGCCGAGATCCTGCTCGTCGCCATCGGCCGCGGCCCCGTCTCGGAGGGCCTGGGCTACGAGGAGCAGGGCATCACCCTGGACCGCGGCTTCGTCCAGGTGGACGAGAACCTGCACACGGGTGTGGGCAACATCTACGCCGTGGGCGACCTCATCCCCACCCTGCAGCTCGCCCACGTCGGCTTCGCCGAGGGCATCTTCGTCGCCGAGCACATCGCCGGGCAGAACCCGCCCGCGATCGACTACGACGGTGTCCCCCGCGTCACGTACTGTGAGCCCGAGGTCGCCTCCGTCGGCCTGACCTCCAAGGTCGCCAAGGAGCGGGGCCACGACATCGTGGAGATGAACTACAACCTGGCCGGCAACGGCAAGAGCCAGATCCTGCAGACGCAGGGTGCGGTGAAGGTCATCGCCGAGAAGGACGGCCGCGTGCTGGGCGTCCACATGGTCGGCAGCCGTGTCGGCGAGCTGATCGCCGAGGGCCAGCTGATCTACAACTGGGAGGCGCTGCCCGCGGAGGTCGCCCAGCTGATCCACCCGCACCCGAGCCAGTCCGAGGCGCTGGGAGAGGCTCACCTGGCGCTGGCGGGCAAGCCGCTGCACGTCCACGACTGACCGCACCACCCGGGGGCGGGCCGCCCGAGGCCCGCCCCCGCACACATCCGCGCTGCCCAGTCAAGGGGTTGGGCAGAAGACCGCGCCCAGATCCAACGAGGAACCCATGCCGACATCCGTTTCCATGCCCGCCCTGGGTGAGAGCGTCACCGAGGGGACCGTCACCCAGTGGCTGAAGAACGTGGGCGACACCGTAGAGGTGGACGAGCCGCTCCTGGAGGTCTCCACCGACAAGGTGGACACCGAGATCCCTTCACCGGTCGCGGGTGTGCTCACCAAGATCCTCGTCCAGGAGGACGAGACCGTGGAGATCGGCGCGGAGATCGCCGTCATCGGCGGTGAGGGCGAGAGCGCCGACGAGGGCGGGGCCGAGCCCGCCGCCGAGGAGCCCCAGCCCGAGCCGGAGGAGGAGCCCGCTCCCCGGGCCGCCGAGCCCGAGCCCGAGCCCGCTCCCTCCCCGGAGTCCGAGCCCACCGCCCAGAGCGAGTCCTCCGCCGGCGGCCCGACCACGTCGGTGACCATGCCGGCCCTGGGTGAGAGCGTCACCGAGGGGACCGTCACCCAGTGGCTGAAGAGCGTCGGCGACACCGTAGAGGTGGACGAGCCGCTCCTGGAGGTCTCCACCGACAAGGTGGACACCGAGATCCCCTCGCCGGTCGCGGGTGTGCTCACCAAGATCCTCGTCCAGGAGGACGAGACCGTGGAGATCGGCGCGGAGATCGCCGTCATCGGCGGCACCGGTGACGAGCCCCCGGCCACCTCCGAGGCCCCGGCCCCGCCGAGCGCCGAGCCCAGCCCCGAGCCCGCCGCGGAGGAGCCGCAGCCCGAGCCCGAGCCCGCCGCGGAGGAGCCGCAGCCCGAGCCCGAGCCCGCCCCCGCGGCGGACCAGCGCGAGGAGGAGGGCCCGTCGGTGGACATCGGCACCCTCAGCGGTACCGGCCGCGCCTCGGGCACCGACGCCGGCACCGAGGCGTACGTGACGCCGCTGGTGCGCAAGCTCGCCGCCGAGCACGGTGTGGACCTGGGCAGGGTCAGGGGCACCGGTGTGGGCGGGCGCGTGCGCAAGCAGGACGTCCTGAAGGCCGCCGAGGAGCAGAAGGCCGCCGCCGCGCGCGCCGCCGCCCCGGCCCCGTCCTCCACCCCGAGCAAGGTCGCCGACGACTCCTCGCTGCGCGGACGCACCGAGAAGCTCACCCGCCTGCGCCTGTCCATCGCGGACCGCATGGTGGAGTCGCTGCACGTCTCGGCCACGACCACGCAGGTCATCGAGGTGGACGTCACCAGGATCGCCCGTCTGCGCGAGCAGGCCGCCGACCGCTTCGCCGAGCGCGAGGGCATCACGCTGGACTTCTTCCCGTTCTTCGCGCTGGCCGCGGTGGAGGCCCTGCGCAAGCACCCCAAGCTCAACGCGGTGGTCGACAGCGACAAGCAGGAGGTCACCTACCACGACGTGGAGAACCTCGGAGTGTCGGTGGACACCGAGCGCGGGCTGCTGGCCCCGGTGGTCAAGGAGGCGGGCAAGCTCAACCTGAGCGGCCTGGCCCACCGGATCACCGACCTGACCGAGCGCGCCCACACGGGCAGGCTCGGGCCGGACGAGCTGGGCGGCGGTACGTTCACCATCGCCGAGACCGGGTGCACCGGCGCGCTGTTCGGCACGCCGATCATCAACCAGCCGCAGGTGGCGATCCTGGGTACCGGCGCGGTCGTCAAGCGCCCCGTCGTGGTCGAGGACCCGGCCATGGGCGGTGAGGTGATCGCGGTGCGCTCGATGGTCTACCTGTCGCTGGCCCACGACCACCGCCTGATCGACAGCGCCGACGCAGGACGCTTCCTGCAGACGATCAAGGACCGCCTGGAGGAGGGCGCCTTCGAGGGCGATCTGGGCCTGTCCTAGGCCGTGCCGTTTCGGACCTGCGCTCGGCCCCGGTCCGTTCACGGGACAGGGCCTCAGCAGCCGTGACACCGGCCGGGCCGGGTACCGCCGAGCGGTGCCCGGCCCGGTGGCGTTCTCCGGCGGCCTCCCGCCGGACACGCCCGATTTGACCTCAAGTGCTCTTGAGGTCTTAGCGTTGGTCTGCCAGAATCCACGGCGCGCCGCGCGGCTCGCTCCCACCGGGGCGGACCCGCGGTCCGGACGAGCCGCCCCGCGCGCCCGCCCGACGTGCCCGCCTGCCCGGGCCGAGACGGCACGACAAGCAAGGACCCTGATGGACAAGCTTCGGATCGCGGTCATCCTCGCTGCCAACCGGCGGGGCCGCACCGGACCCGCCGTCTCCCGCTGGTTCGCGGAACTCGCCGTCAAGTACCCGGACCAGGACGTGGTGTTCGACTTCCTGGACGTGGCGGAGATCGGCCCCGCCGACGGCCACGGCGGACCGATGGCCCCCGCCCCGGCGCGGACCGTGGCGGAGGCAGACGGGTACGTGGTGCTGACCCCGGAGTACAACCACGGCTACCCGGGAGAGCTCAAGAGCGCCATCGACGCCGCGCGCCGGGAGTGGTTCGGCAAGGCCGTGGGGTTCGTCTCCTACGGCGGGATGTCCGGCGGCCTGCGGGCGGTCGAGCAGCTGCGGCTGGTCTTCTCCGAGCTGCACACCGCGACGATCCGGGACACGGTGAGCCTGCACAACGCCCAGGCGATGTTCGGCGAGGACGGCGAGCCCCTGGTGGACCTGGCGGCCTCGGAGGCGGCCGTGGAGCGGATGCTGCGCCAGCTGACCTGGTGGGCGCTGGCCCTGCGCGAGGCCCGCGAGCGCCGCCCCTACCCGGGTTAGCCCGGCGGCGCGCCGGGACGGGGTGGAGCGGACCGGCGGGTGGACGGGGCGGTGCCTCGCGGCACCGCCCCGTCTTTCTACCCCACCAATCACCATCCCCTGATGATCCCCATCATCAAAGGTCTGAGGTCGGGCGCGCGACAGCCAGCCCGACGGCGCGTCGCCCACAGTAGCCCCGCGCTGACGCGGAGTTCCTGTCCCCACCTTCAAGGTAGAAGACCCGGGCTCCCCCGCGCAGCTCTTTCGCGGAAAAAGCAGAAGAAAAAACGGGTGGGTGGTCCAGGACACGCCTTTGGCCCCGCCCCGCGTGCGAGATACGGGGCGCTGGGGGTAGACCCTGGTTCATGAGAGTGGCGATCACGGGGGCATCAGGACTCATCGGCAGGGCGCTGGAGGCGTCCCTGCTCGACGACGGGCACACGGTGGTGCGCATGGTGCGGCGCCTTCCGCGGGTCCAGCACACACCGGGTTTGGAGGAGGCGGAGTGGCGCCCCGAACAGGGGCGGGTGGACACGGTGGCCCTGCACGAGACCGACGCCGTGGTGCACCTGGCCGGGGCCCCGGTCGGCCCGGCGCTGTGGACCCGGCACCGGCGGGCGCTGATCCGGCGCAGCCGGGTGCGCGGCACCCGCACGCTGTGCCAGGCGCTGGCCGGCATGGACCGCCCGCCGCCGCGACTGCTGAGCGCGTCGGGGATGCACTACTACGGGGACACGGACGGGCGGACGGCCACCGAGGACAGTCCGCCGGGTACGGGCTTCCTGGCCGGGGTGTGCCGGGACTGGGAGGAGGCCACCGCCCCGGCCGTCGAGGCGGGCCTGTCGGTGGCCCTCATGCGCACCTCGGTGGTCCTGGACCGCTCGGGCGGGATGCTGCGCCCCCTGCTTCCGCTGTACCGGGTGGGTCTGGGGGGACGCCTGGGGTCGGGGACGCAGTACATGAGCTGGATCGCCATGCGCGACCACGTCGGGGCCCTCCGCTTCCTGCTGGAGCACCCCGAGATCACCGGGCCGGTGAACATGTGCGCCCCCGAGCCGGTGAGCAACGCCGACTTCACCCGGGCGCTGGGCCGCGCCCTGGGACGCCCGGCCTTCCTTCCCGTCCCGGCCACGGCGATGCGGGCGGCCCTGGGGGACTTCGCGGAGGAGACCGCGCTGATCGACCTCCGGGCGGTGCCCGAACGCCTCCTCAAGGCCGGTTATTCCTTCGCGCTCCCCACGATCGACCGTGCGCTATCCGACATCCTGGCCAGACCCGTACCTTCCACCGGGGCGTAAGGTGGATGTGTGAGTGATCTCGTTTACGCATGGCTGGGCGACACCCCCGTCCCGTACCACCAGGGCTGGGACCTGCAGAAGCGGCTCCACGAGCGCCGCGTCGCCGACGAGGTGGCCGACACCGTCCTGTTGCTGGAGCACGAACCCGTGTACACCGCGGGAAAGCGCACCGGGAGGTGGGATCGTCCCATCACCGACCCCGGTGCGCCCGTCGTGGACATCGACCGGGGCGGCAAGATCACCTGGCACGGCCCCGGTCAGCTGACGGTGTACCCCATCGTCCGCCTGTCGGACCCCGTGGACGTGATCGCCTACGTCCGGATGCTGGAGGAGGCCATCCTGCGCACCATCGCGGAGTACGGCCTGACCGGCAAACGGGTGGAGGGACGCACCGGGGTGTGGCTGGAGGCCGATCCCGGACGCGGGCTGATCGAGCGCAAGGTGGCCGCCATCGGCTGCCGTATCGCCCGCGGGGTCGGTATGCACGGACTCGCGTTGAACTGCGACAATGACTTGTCGTGGTACGACCGGATCGTCCCGTGCGGGATCAGTGACGCCGGGACGACCTCGCTCTCCGCCGAGCTGGGGCGCGACGTGACCGTGGCCGACGTACGGCCGCGGATGGAGCGCCACCTGGCGGACGTCCTCGGTGCGGACGGTTACAGCCACACCGACGGCGCCGAGCTGCTCACCGGCGCCACCGCCCGTGGATGACACACCACACCATGAGCCAGTCCCCGCAGGGACACAGTGCCCCCACGAGGGGCGAGAGGGTCCCCGCCACGGGGCACGGAAGGGAACGGGTTCACGTTGACCATCGCTCCTGAGGGCCGCAAGCTGCTGCGCGTGGAGGCGCGCAACAGCGAGACCCCCATCGAGAAGAAGCCGCCGTGGATCAAGATCAAGGCGCACATGGGGCCCGAGTACACCGAGCTGCACTCGCTGGTCAAGAACGAGGGCCTGCACACGGTCTGCCAGGAGGCGGGCTGCCCCAACATCTACGAGTGCTGGGAGGACCGCGAGGCCACGTTCCTCATCGGCGGCGACCAGTGCACGCGGCGCTGCGACTTCTGCAACATCGCCACCGGCAAGCCCACCGCCCTGGACCGGATGGAGCCGACCAAGGTCGCCAACTCCGTGAAGACCATGGGCCTGCGCTACGCCACCATCACCGGTGTGGCCCGTGACGACCTGGAGGACGGCGGCGCCTGGCTGTACGCGGAGACCGTCCGCAAGATCCACGAGCTCAACCCGGGCACGGGCGTGGAGCTGCTGATCCCCGACTTCAACGCCGACCCCGACCAGCTGGCCGAGGTGTTCGGCTCGCGGCCGGAGGTGCTCGCGCACAACGTCGAGACGGTGCCGCGGATCTTCAAGCGCATCCGCCCGGGCTTCCGCTACGAGCGCTCCCTGAAGGTGATCACCGAGGCGCGCGCGGACAACCTGGTCACCAAGTCGAACCTGATCCTGGGCATGGGCGAGACCCGTGAGGAGATCAGCGAGGCGATGCGCGACCTGTACGAGGCCGGGTGCGACCTGCTCACCATCACCCAGTACCTGCGCCCGTCCAAGCTGCACCACCCGATCGACCGGTGGGTCAAGCCGGAGGAGTTCGTGGAGCTGGGCGAGGAGGCCGAGGAGATCGGCTTCGCCGGTGTCATGTCGGGTCCGCTGGTGCGCTCCTCCTACCGGGCGGGGCGCCTGTACAAGCAGGCCCGGGAGAAGCGGGACGCCGAGAACGCCGCCCTGGCGAACAACGCGTAGCGGGCTTTTCGCCTTAGTCGTGACCAACCTGGAACGGTGGCCCCCGGGCCACCGTTCCTCATGTAGGGGCACGTCCACATATCCTGGTGAGCGCGGCGCACCGCTGGTGTCGCCGACCACACCCAGGTCGACCGCGAAGAGGAGGCAAGGCAGTCCAGGGGCCCAGCGGGTCCCCGCCGACCCGGCATCGGCGCGCGCTGCCTGAGAGCACGATGGCGAAAAAGGGCTCACAGAACACCGCCAAGGGCACGGACGGGGCCGAGAAGCAGCCGGGCCGTCTCAAGCAGATCGGCATGGTCGCCAAGGTCGTCCACCAGCAGAGCCCGCGCAGCATCCCGCTCGCGGTCGCCGTCGCGGTGGTCATCCTCACGGTCTTCGTCGTGATCGGCATCCTGACCGGGTCGTGGATCCTGTGGCCGCTGACCGGCCTGCCGATCGCCTTCCTGGTGGGCTTCATCATCTTCACCCGCTCGGCGCAGCGCGTGCAGTACAAGATCCTGGACGGACGCCTGGGCGCGGGGATGGCGATCCTGGACAACATGCGCGGCAACTGGGTGGTCGAGCCCGGTGTGGCGGCCAACAAGCAGATGGACGTGGTGCACCGCGTGGTGGGCCGCCCCGGCGTCATCCTGGTCGGCGAGGGCGACCCGAACCGCCTCAAGCCGCTGATCGCCGGTGAGAAGAAGCGCGTGGCGCGGGTGGCCCTGGACACCCCCATCTACGACATCAAGGTCGGCAACGGCGAGGACCAGGTGCCGATCTCCAAGCTCCAGCGCACGCTGGTCAAGCTGCCCCGCAACCTGGACAAGGCCGGGACCGCCGAGCTGAACTACCGCCTGCGCGCGCTGCCCGCCAAGATGCAGATGCCCAAGGGCCCCATGCCCAAGGGCGCCAAGCTGCCCCGGGGTATGCGCGGCCAGATGGGCGGCTGAGACCGCCCGCCCTCCTCACGCGACAGCGGGGGCCGTCGCACCGTACGGTGCGACGGCCCCGTGGTGTACGCGGCTCACTCGGGTTCGTAGCCGAGCAGGTCACCGGGCTGGCAGCGCAGTTCCCGGCACAGGGCGGCCAGGGTGGAGAAGCGGATCGCCCGTGCCCGGTCGTTCTTGAGCACCGACAGGTTGACCACCGTCACGCCGACCCGCTCCGCGAGCTGGGTCAGGGTCATCCCGCGTTCGGCCAGGAGCCGGTCCAGGTGCACCCGGATCCCGTCGTCCTCCTCCGGCGGCATCAGACCAGCCCCCTGGTGTCCTCACGCAGTCGGGCGCCCCCGCGGAAGACCTCCGCGAGCGCGACCAGGACCAGGCCGGCGAAGACGTGGGTGAGCGAGAGGGTGTTTCCCCCCGGAACACCCAGCGTGAAGAGGAAACCGTCCCCACCGAGGGCCCTGGACCACAGGTTCCCCTCGCAGAGCATCCTGACCAGGGGAACGAGCACCGAGCCCGCCAGGACCGTGAGCGCGACGGTGTAGACCCGGCGCACGTTGGCGGGGACGAAGGGGTCCCCCGCCCGCAGGCTCCGGGCGAGGGGCCAAAGCGCCGCCAGCACCACGAGGGCGGCCGCGCCGCCGAGCAGGCCGGGGGCCGCGAGCAGGCACCGCTCCAGGAGGGTGGGGTCGTGGAAGACCAGGCGCATGGTCCCGGTCGGCGCCGCCTCGTAGTCCTCGTCCGCGGTGGCCGCGTCGGGCCGGGGCCCGGAGGCCCCCTCCGGTACCCGCACGGTGATGCTGTCGGGCACCGTCCCGCCGCTCGCCGGCAGCAGCGAGGCGGTCCAGGCCAGGGCGACGAGCATACCGAGACCGACGAACACGATGCCGAGTCCGAGCAGGAGCCGCAGAATGACGTCGTCGCTCCGACTCCAGCGGACGTGGTACCACCTGGACATGACACACCCTTTGCTTATCGATTTTCGATAATAACGATAAGCCACGGCCTGTCATGTCAGGTCCCGCCGAGTCGGGCCCCGTCGTGTGTGGTTTCCCCAGGTACGCGACTCAGTCCTCACACGGCCGCGGACGCCCTGGAACGGATGACGGCTCACTCCGGCACGGCCGCCGCCGGACGCCGACCCGGCGTCTCCCCCCTTCCGGGGAGCCACCGGAGCGACGCGCGGTCAATCGCAGGGGACGGTGTCCTCGGCGGCGGAGGTGGCGCCCAGGGCGGCCAGGGGGTCCTGCTCCCCGCCGCTCTCGCCGCTTCGGCCGTCACCGCCGGGAACGCCCTCCCAGTCCTGTCCCATCACCAGCTCCAGCTCCCCGCCGAGACCGGGGACCTCCTCCAGCTGAGCGGCGGCGAGCACCGAGGCGAGCTCCTCCGCGTGCGGGCGCTGCCCCGGACCGTGGTAGACCGTGGTGTCGGCGGGCCGGCGCTCGCCGGGATTCCCGGTCCCGGTGACGACGAACCCGTGGTCGTTGACCAGGATCTGCCCGACCGCGGCGGCGAGGCCGTTCCGGCCGGTGCCGTTGAGCACCCGCACGGACACGTCCGCGGGCTCCACGGGCTCCTCCCCGGCGGACGCGCCGCCGCCCTCACCCTCCTCCGCCTCCCCGTCCCCGGGCAGCACCTCGCCGGCGGCCACGGCGGCGAACAGCTCACCCGCCTCGGGCTGCTGGAGGTCCAGCTTCTGCGCGTTGAACCGCGACTCCGTGACCGGGGCCATCACCATGTTCATCCGGCTGAGGTCGACCTGGCGCATGGCGATGGCCAGCTCGGCCATCTTGTCCACGCTGAGCCCGTCGTCGGTCACCATGCTGTCGGTGACCGAGCCCAGGAAGTCGTAGAGCGTGGCGGGGCTGGCCAGCACCTTGCCGCTGGTGACCTCGCGCAGCAGGGCGCCGATCAGCCGCTGCTGGCTCTGGATGCGGCCCATGTCGTTGCCGTACTCGGTGCTGTCGCGCGACCGGGCCAGGCCGAGCGCCTGCTCCCCGTCGAGGGTCTGCACGCCCGCCTCCAGCTGGAGGTGGGCCTTGGGGTCGTCGAGCGGCTCGGGGATGCACAGCTCGACGCCGCCGACGGTGTCGACGATGTTCTCGAACCCCGCGAAGTCCACCATCACCATGTGGTCCAGGTGGATGTCGGTGGTGCTCTCCACGGTGTTGCCCAGGCAGTCCAGGCCGCCGTACATCATGGAGTGGTTGATCTGGTCGAACCCGCCCCGCCACCCGGAGGAGTCCCCCACCGGGTCGCACCGGGGGATGTCCACGATCAGGTCGCGGGGCAGGTTCACCATGGTCACCGCGCCCCTGTCCACGTCGACGTTCACGATGACCAGCACGTCGGGGCGGTTGCCCTCGGACTCGGTGTCCACGCCCAGCAGCAGGATGTTGTGGATACCTTCCACTTGAACGGGCCGGTCACCCCAGGCGTCGGTGTTGACCTCCTCGGTGTCGATGCTCAGGGCGTCGCGGTAGCCCGCGTAGACGGCCAGGCTCGCCGCGATGAGCAGGCCGGTCACCCCACACGCCGCCCACTGGCCGGGGGTCATCCTCCCGGCGCGGGCCGAGGACACGTTTCTGGTAGCCAAGAGGCACCTGCGATCGGTATGGGACAGGGTCGGGTCCGGTCGCAAGGTCAGGGTGCGCCACACGCACAGCGGCACGGACGTAACGGCCGGATGCTACCGGAAGGTACGTAACGTGTCAGATCGCCATCGAACGCCGTCCCGGGGTCAGCAGGCGCTCTCCGTCTGCTCGGCGGTGCTGCCGCCCAGGTCCTCGGTGATGGAGACCGAGGGCTCGGAGGAGCCCTCGCCCGCGAAGCCGCCCCAGTCCTGGCCGATGACCAGCTCCAGGGTCTGGGGAAGGGCCGCGGCCTCCTCGGTGACCGCGTTCTCCAGCGAGCCGGCCAGCAGCTCGGCCGCCGCCTCCTGGCCCGGAGCGTAGTAGACCGTGGTGTTCTCGGGGAAGCGCTCCACGGGGTTGCCCTTGCCGGTGACCACGTACCCCTGGTCGAGCAGGACGGCCTCGACCTCGCCCGCCAGGCCGTCGATGCCCGCGTTGTTCATGATCTGCACGGAGATCTCGGAGGGGTCGGGGGCCTCCTGGGACGCGCCCTTGTCACCCTTGTCGCCCTTGTCCTCCTCCTCACCGCCAGCGAGGTCGGCTCCGGAGTTGATCGCCGCGAACAGTTCCGAGGCCGCGGGCTCGCTCATGGCCAGCCGGTTCGGGTCGGCGGGGTGCTGGCCGTTGGGCACGGTGACGAACTGGATGCGGCCCAGGTCGACCTCGCGCATGGAGATGGCGATGTCGGTCATGGTGTCCACGGTCAGCTCCTCGTCGGTGGTGACCGAGTCGGTGACCGCGCCCAGGAAGTTCGTGATGGTGACCGGGCTGGTCATGACCTCGCTGCTGAGCACCTGGCGCAGCATCGCGCCCATGAACTGCTGCTGGCGGTCGATCCGGGACAGGTCGCTGCCGTCGCCCTGGCCGTAGCGGGAGCGCACGTAGCCCAGGGACTCCTCGCCGTTGAGCTTCTGCAGGCCCGCGTCCAGCTCCAGGTGGGCCTTGGGGTCCTCGATCGGGGCGGGGATGCACATCTCCACGCCGCCGATGGCGTTCACCATGTCCTTGAACCCGGTGAAGTCCATCATGACGAAGTGGTCCAGGTGCACGCCGGTGACCTGCTCGACGGCCTTCCACTGGCAGCCCACGCCGCCGAAGGTCATCGCCGAGTTGATCATCCCGCTGTGCGGGCCCATCCCCTCGTAGCCCTCCACCGCCTCGCAGCCGGGCAGGTCCACGATCAGGTCGCGGGGCAGGTTCACCAGGGTGGCCGCGCCGCTGTCGACGTTGATGCTGGCGATGAGCATGGTGTCGGGACGCTCTCCCTCGGCCTCGCCGTAGTTGGCGTTCTCCCCCGAGCGGACGTCGGAGCCGATGATGAGCAGGTTCATCACGCCCTCGACACTGGTGGGCCGGTCCCAGGTGTCCGTGTCCACCTGCGCGGTGGTGATGTTGCCGACGATGCCCTGGTACCAGCCGTAACTGCCGAGGCTGACGAGGATCGCCAACGCGGTGGCGCCGCAGGCGACCCACTGGCCTGCGGACATCCGCACGGCGTTGAGTGCGCCCGAGGGGCGGGGGGCGGAGCGTTTTCCAGCCATGCGAACCTTCGGACGGTGCGACGGGACGGACCTGGTACGTGGGGGAGGGTGAGGGGGAACGCCGCGCGGGTTTTCGGTCATGCCCCGGCCGCAGCGATGAACGGATGTTAACAGCAGTCTCGAAACGGGTGCGCACACACGTGCGGCGGCACGTTCCACACTCGGAACGGAATGTGGCCCCTCAGTAGCGTGCGGCCACCGTTCCGGCGGCCCGGTCGTGCAGCCCCCGGGTGTCGCGGTCGTAGATGACGGCCGGGATGACCAGGCACAGCAGCAGGGTGCGCACGGTCACGGACAGGAACCACGGCCAGGATCGCTCGCCGGTGGCGCGGATGCCCACGCCCGCGATCCGCCGGCCCACGGTGGTGCCGAAGAGGGTGAGCAGGAGGATGTTCATTCCCGCGAAGAGCACCAGGACCGTGTTGTTCACCAGCTGCACGACCGCCTCCTGTGAGGTGGGGCCGGAGCCGAGCAGGCCCGCGCCGTAGGCGCCCCAGGCCAGCGCGAGCGCCAGCGCCCAGTCCAGGGCCAGACCGGTCAGGCGGCGCGCGACACCGGGAACCGAGCCCGGGCCGCTCGGGGGCAGGCCCAACCGGTTGCCCCGGTAGCGGAAGTCGTCCCCGGGGGCGGAGATGGCGCCGCCCCGGCTCTCGTCAGTCATACCTCCACGGTATCCGCGTTCCTCCCCCACCCGTGTCCGGGGCCGCTGAGGGGGTGTGACACGTCGGTCGGCCCGGGTGTCGCGGAGCACATCCGCCCCCGCGAAGCGTCCCGTTTTGGGCCCCTCCGGGGTGGAATCACCGGGTCAGGCCGCGTGGTCTGCGAAAACGGCGGGCTCCGTAACATGCAGGAAACAATCGAGACATGGCGCGGAAACCACGCACTCTTAGCTTCGAGAACGAAGCCGGGAGACGGCGCGCGATCCGACGTGTCCGCGATGGGGCGGACCCCGGTCCACCGTCTCAGCCACCTGCACGGAGGTTCGTTTTGTTCAGCAGCGTCGACGAGGTGCTCGCCTATATCCGGGACGAGGACGTCAAGTTCCTCGACGTCCGATTCACGGACCTGTTCGGAGGCGTGAACCACGTTACCCTCCCGACCGAGAACGTCGACGAGTCGACGTTCACCGATGGCCAGATGTTCGACGGCTCCTCGATCCGCGGCTTCCAGGCCATCCACGAGTCCGACATGCTGCTGCTGCCGGACCTGAGCACCGGTGTGCTGGACCCGTTCCGCAAGCACAAGACGCTGAACATGACGTTCTTCGTCCACGACCCGCTCACCCTGGAGTCCTACAGCCGCGACCCGCGCAACGTCGCCCGCAAGGCCGAGGCCTACCTGCGCGGCTCCGGCGTCGCCGACACCGCCTTCTTCGGCCCCGAGGCCGAGTTCTACATCTTCGACGACGTCAAGTTCGAGACCCGGTCCAACACCGGCTACTACGAGATCGACTCGATCGAGGGCGCCTGGAACACCGGCTCCACCCTTGAGGGCGGCAACCGCGGCTACCGTCCGCGCTACAAGGGCGGCTACTTCCCGGTCGAGCCGGTCGACCACTACAGCGACCTGCGCTCGGACATGGTGCAGCAGCTGATCGCGTCCGGCATCGAGGTCGAGCTCCAGCACCACGAGGTCGGCACCGCCGGGCAGGCCGAGATCGGTATCAAGTTCGGCACCCTGCTCCAGCAGGCCGACCGCGTGCAGCTGTACAAGTACATCGTCAAGAACGTCGCCAACGCCGCGGGCAAGACGGCCACCTTCATGCCCAAGCCGCTGTTCGGCGACAACGGCTCCGGCATGCACTGCCACCAGAGCCTGTGGAAGGACGGCGAGCCGCTGTTCTTCGACGAGTCCGGCTACGGCCAGCTCTCCGACACGGCCCGCTACTACATCGGCGGCCTGCTCAAGCACGCCTCGGCGCTGCTGGCCTTCACCAACCCGACGGTGAACTCCTACCACCGCCTGGTGCCCGGCTACGAGGCCCCGATCAACCTGGTCTACAGCCAGCGCAACCGCTCGGCCTGCATCCGCCTGCCGCTGACCGGGTCCAACCCCAAGGCCAAGCGCATCGAGTTCCGCGTGCCGGACCCGTCGGCCAACCCGTACCTGGCCTTCTCCGCCATGCTGATGGCCGGCATCGACGGCATCAAGAACAAGATCGAGCCGCCGGAGCCGGTCGACAAGGACCTCTACGAGCTGCCCCCGGCGGAGGCCCAGGCCATCAAGACCGTCCCGGCGTCCCTGGACGAGGCCCTGGAGGCCCTGGAGGCCGACCACGAGTTCCTGCTCGAGGGCGGCGTGTTCACCAAGGACCTCCTCGAGACCTACGTGGACTTCAAGCGCACCGAGGAGATCGACTCCCTGCGCCTGCGCCCGCACCCGCGTGAGTTCGAGCTCTACTACGACATCTAGTCCGTAGACAGCAGCTCCCCGGAGCGGCGCCCCGCGCGCCCTCCCCCTCGGGGCCGGTATCCGTTCGGATACCGGCCCCGACCCGGTTGCGGACCCGCGGCCTCACCCCGTGTGCCCGAGGGCGGACCGCACGGTTACCGTTGACGCGTGGCAAGGGACGGAAGAGTGGTCATGACGGCAGGTGCGCTCGCCAGGCGCGGTTTCAGCGACAGCGAACGGGCCCTGCGGCTGTTGTCGGAGGCAGGTCTGGACGCCCGGGCCGACACCGAGGTCATCGACGCCCTGGCGGTGGCCCCCGACCCCGACCTGGCCCTGCTCGGGCTCATCCGCGTCCTGGAGGCCGAACCGGACCCCGCCGAGGTCCTGGAGGCGGTGCGCGAGGACCGCGACCTGCGCGACCGGCTGTGCCGCGTGCTGGGCACCAGCAACGCCCTGGCCGACCACCTGGCCCGCCACCCGGGCGACTGGCGTGAGCTGCGCGGCGCCGACGCGGCCCGCTCCCCCGAACCGGAGGAGGTGCGCCACGGCCTGCTGCACACCGTGGGCGCCGACCCGCACAGCCCCGCGCCCACGGCCGACCCCGCCGCGGCCGGGGACGGCTCGGTCACCTCCCTGCGTCGGACCCTGCGCGTGGCCTACCGCAGGCGGGTGCTGCGCCTGGCCGGACGCGACCTCACCGGACTGTGCACGGTGGACGAGGTCGCCGCCGAACTGGCCGACCTGGCGGCGTCGGTGCTGGACGCCTCGCTGGCGGTGGCCCGCGCCGAGCACCCCGAGGACGCGGCGCTGTGCCGTCTGGCGGTCATCGGCATGGGCAAGTGCGGCGGACGCGAACTGAACTACGTCAGCGACGTGGACGTGGTGTTCGTGGCCGAGCCCGCCCGGGTACCCGGCGCGGAGGAGCCGGTGGAGGACCAGACGGCGATGCGCGCGGCGACCCGTCTGGCCACCGCGATGATGCGCCTGCCCTCGGAGACCGACGCCGAGGGCACCCTGTGGGAGGTGGACCCGGCGCTGCGCCCCGAGGGCAAGAACGGCCCCTTGGTGCGTCCGCTGGCCGGGCACCGCGCCTACTACGAGCGCTGGGCCAAGACGTGGGAGTTCCAAGCCCTGCTCAAGGCACGCCCGATCGCCGGTGACGCCGAACTGGGCCGGGCCTACATGGACGTGATCTCCCCCATGGTGTGGGAGGCGGCGGGCCGGCCGGACTTCGTGGAGGACGTGCAGGCGATGCGCCGCCGGGTGGTGGCGCACATCCCGGCGGGCGAGGCCGAGCGCGAGCTCAAGCTGGGGCCGGGCGGCCTGCGCGACATCGAGTTCTCCGTGCAGCTCCTGCAACTGGTGCACGGGCGCACCGACGAGCGCCTGCGGTCGGGCAACACCCTGCGGGCGCTGACGGCGCTGTCCGAACACGGGTACGTGGGCCGCGCCGACGCGGCCGGACTGGCGGACGCCTACCGGTTCCTGCGCCGCCTGGAGCACCTGCTGCAACTGGAACGGCTGCGGCGCACCCACCTGATGCCCGACCAGGCCGCCGAGGAGGGCGTCGAGCACCTGCGTCGCCTGGGGCGCGCGCTCGGGCTCACCTCCAACCCGGTCAAGGAGCTGACCGACGCACGGCGCCGGGTCTCCTCGGAGGTGCGGCGCCTGCACGAGAAGCTGTTCTACCGGCCGCTGCTCAACGCGGTGGCCAAGCTCCCGGGAGAGGAGGCCCGGCTCTCGCCGGACCAGGCCCGGGACCGGCTGGAGGCACTGGGGTTCGCCGACCCGGGCGGGGCGCTGCGCCACCTGGAGGCGCTGACCTCGGGGGTCTCGCGGCGGGCGTCGATACAGCGGACGCTGCTGCCGGTGATGCTCGGCTGGTTCTCCGACGCGCCCGACCCCGACGCCGGGCTGCTGGGGTTCCGCCAGGTGAGCGAGGTCCTGGGCACCACCCCGTGGTACCTGCGCCTGCTGCGCGACGACGTGAGGGTCGCCGAGCGCATGGCCTGGCTGCTGGGCACCAGCCGCTACGTGACCGAGCTGCTGCTGCGCGCACCGGAGGCGGTGGCGATGCTGGCCGACGACGCCGACCTGGCCCGCCGCTCCCCCGGTGTGCTGGCGGGCGAGGCCGAGGCTGCGCAGCGGCGCTACGACACGGCCGAGGAGTCGGTGTCGGCGGTCCGCGCGCTGCGCCGCCGCGAGCTGCTGCGCACGGCCGCCGCCGACCTGCTGGAGGTCTCCTCGATCCAGGAGGTGGGCTCGGCGCTGACCGACATCGCGGCGGTGACCATCGAGGCCGCGCTGAGGCTGGCGCAGAACACGGTGGTGGCGGCTTCCGGGGACGAGCCGCTCACCCGGGTCTGCGTGGTGGCGATGGGCCGGTTCGGCGGCGGTGAGCTGACCTACGCCAGCGACGCGGACGTGATGTACGTGCACGATCCCCTTCCGGGGGTGGACACCGGCGCGGCCACCAGGCAGGCTCTGGCGATCGTGCGGGAGCTGGCCCGCCTGCTGGAGATGCCCGCGGCGGAGCCGCCGCTGAAGGTGGACACCGACCTGCGCCCGGAGGGGCGCAGCGGGCCGGTGGTGCGCACGCTGGAGTCCTACGCCGCCTACTACGGGCGCTGGTCCCAGGTGTGGGAGAGTCAGGCGCTGCTGCGGGCCAAGCCGATCGCGGGCGACCCCGGACTGCGCACGGCGTTCACGGAGCTGATCGACCCGATCCGCTATCCGGTCGGGGGCGTCGACTCCTCGGCGGTCCTGGAGATCCGCAAGCTCAAGGCGCGGATGGAGGCCGAGCGCCTGCCGCGCGGCGCCGATCCCACCCTGCACACCAAGCTGGGCCGGGGCGGGCTGTCGGACGTGGAGTGGGTGGCCCAGCTGCTCCAACTACGTCACGCCCACGAGTACCCGGAGCTGCGGACCACGGGGACCCTGGAGGCGCTGGAGGCGGCCGTGGCGCACGGCCTGCTGGACGCGGAGGACGGCGAGGTCCTGGGACAGGCGTGGAAGCTGGCCTCGCGGGTGCGCGGCATGGTGATGCTGGTGCGCGGACGCGGCGGGGACTCCCTGCCCACGGATCTGCGCGTGCGGGCGGCGCTGGCCGAGGCGATGGGCTACCGCAGCGGCGAGGACGAGGAGGGCGTCTGGGAGGGACCGGCCGAGCAGCTGACCGACTCCTACCTGCGCACCACCCGGCGGGCACGCGCGGTGATGGAGCGGGTCTTCTACGACGACTGAGTCTTCCGGCGCAGGCCCGGGCGCCTTGGAGGCGGGTTTCGGGTCGAAGCAGGCGCAGTGGGCTCTCCCGTGCCTGGCTCGTCCCTCGCTGGCGGCACGTCCGAGATCCCGAACCCCGTCAGCGCCCCCGCGCCGGAGAAGCGGGGGCGCGGGGCCGCACGGGGTGGGAGTGGTGCGGCCCGGGGACGGGCCCGGGAGGTGGCGCCCGGCGGCGGGGCCGCGGGGCGCCACGGGCGGTCAGCCGTTGCGCCAGGTGACGGTGGTGGCGGGGCCGACGCGGTTGCCGCCCGCCTCCCACTCCACGTTTCCGGCGCCGTCGATCTTGACCAGCTTCCACTCGGTGTCGGAGCCGATGGGGGCGGTGCCCGACCACACGGGGTAGGTGGAGGCGTCGGTGGACAGCTTCACCCCGCCGTGCGGGTTCCACGAGCCCAGCCCGGGTGTGGAGCCGACCACGTACACCTCCTGCCCGTACCAGGTCTCCACGGTGGCCGAGAGGCTGACCTGGCTCGGATCACCCGGGTCGCCCGGGTCGGCACCCCCGCCGCAGGCGTCGGGGTCGTCGCAGGTCCCGCCCACGTGCAGGGCGACGGCCCCGTTGGCCGGAACCTGGGCGCTGATCCGGCCGTCGGCGACGGTGAGGGAGCCGCCTCCGGCCGCGTTCTCGTAGCTGCCGTCGGGCAGGTTCGTCGCGGCGTTCAGGTTCCAGGTGCCGCCGGAGGCGTTGAAGGCCGCGAAGCCCCGGTCGCCCCGGTCGAAGGCCACCCGCGAGGAACCGTCCCGGGCGCGTTCGGCGAGCGGGGCGTCCCCCACCGCGTTGCGGAAGGCGGCCATTCCGGCGACCGTGGGGTCGCGGTGCTCGCAGATCCAGTCGGACCTGGAGCAGTCGGCGTCCTCGGTGACCCATCCGGCGGGGTCGCCGGGCACCTCGCCGACGCTGGGCGGGCCCTCGGTCTCGTTGCCCTTGAAGTCGTAGCTGGACATGACCACCGGAGTGCCGTAGGGGTGGGCCAGCATGAAGGCGGTGGCCAGGTAGTAGCGGTCCCCGTCCATGTGGGTGAGGGTCGGCTCGTAGCGCTGGGTGTCGTGGTTGTCGATGAACACGACCGCCTGGTCGGAGGTGAGGCCGCCGTAGTCGCCCGTGGAGGTCAGGTCCGCGATGTCGCCGCCCGCGAAGCGGGAGGACACGTCGCGCTTGTAGTCGAAGTTGGTGACCTGACCGTAGGGGGTGTAGGCGGTGTAGGGGACGGTGCCGTCGCCGTAGACCTCGTGGTAGACGTGCGGCTTTCCGCCGAAGCCCGGGACGTCGTCGAGCTGGCCGAAGATCGCGCCGATGTCCTCCTCGGCCACGTGCTTGGAGGCGTCCACCCGGAAGCCCGCCACGCCGAGGGCGACCAGGCCGTTGAGGTAGCGCACGAGCTGGGCGCGGACGTGGGGGCTGGCGGTGTCGAGGTCGGCCAGCTCCAGGAGCTGGCAGTTCTGCACCTGGTACTTGTCGTTCCAGTCGGTGATCTGCTCGAAGCAGGGCCCGAAGTCGTTCCGGGTGTAGGCGGCGCTGCCGTCGCCGAACAGGTCGGGGTACTCGTACTTGGCCCACTCGGTGCCGTTGCTGCCGGTGCCGGAGCCGTTGCCGGTCATGTGGTTGACGACGGCGTCGACGTAGATCCGCACGCCGCTGTCGCGGCAGGTGGCGACCATGTCCGCGAACTCGTCAGCGGTGCCGCGCCGGGTGTTCTCGATGCTGTAGGAGACGGGCTGGTAGTCCTGCCACCAGGGGTAGTTGCCGCCCTCGGCGAAGGGGATGACGACGTGTTCCTGGGGCGGGGAGACCTGTACCCCGCCGAAACCGTTCGGTCCGAGGAACTCCTCGCACTCGTCGGCGACGGCGTCCCAGGTCCACTGGAAGAGGTGGACGATGGTCTCGCCGTTGCCGGTGGCGCTGGTCTGGGCGTCCGCGGCGGGGGCGGGGGCCGCCGCGGCGGGAGCCGTCAGCAGGCCGGCTCCCATCAGCAGGGCCCCGGCGACGGCGCCGAGTCCGGATGGCTTCATGTGCGCTCCTTGGGGGAGGTGCGTGGCGGGGCTGCGCTGCCCCGACCGCCGTACTCTTGCAGTGATTGCAAGAGTTTGCGTGAGGGTGACGAACGTAACAGACGCTCCCTCCCTTGTGAACAGCCGGTGTCAGCCGGGTTTCGGTACTCACCCAGAGCGATCGACAACGCCGCGACCTGCACAACTTGACGGTTAAGTAGCCCTCTCATACGGAGCGCATTCTTCGGAGCGCCACCGTGAGCTGCGAAGACGCGCCGAGGCCCTGAGGGCGTGAAGGATGAAAAATTTTGCAGAATCACTGAAAGACACGAAAAACCGGTGGCGGCACGGACCACGGGTTCCGTGCCGCCACCGGCGGATGGCGTGAGGGACGGGACTACCAGAAGACGGCCACACCGATGTTGAGGACGGCGAGCACGCCCGCGGTGACGGCCAGGTTCCTGGCGGGCCTGCGCAGGTTGAGCACGCCCACCACGACGACGGCCACGGTCACCAGGAGCTTGACGCCGACCTTGACGTGGTTGAGGTCGCCCAGGTCCGCCGTCTCGGCGAGCCCGACGAGGAGCAGACCGGTGACCAGCTGCAGCAGGGAGCTGTGCAGCAGCACCTTGGGAGACTTGGCATTGCCGGTCATGACCTGCATCAGGAAACCCGCGAGGATGCCCGCCAGGCCGATCATGTGCAGGAAGACGAGCGCGGAGTAGATGATGTCCATACCGGAACACTACTACGGCTTGTAGTTTTCGCTTCCGCTCATATGACACACTGACGTAGCAAATCCGGACCTTTCGCCTCGGCCGTCCGCGCACCGCCGCCGACCGGTGCGCGCACACCCCTCACCCTCGCCCCGCGGCCCTCCTGCGCCGCCACAGCACCCAGGCCAGACCGGCCAGCGCGGCCGCCCCCGCGGCACGCAGCAGGCCGTCGCGGTCGGTGAACTCCGACACCCGCCACGCCACGGTCGCCTCGGTGACGTCCACCGTGTCGCTCGCGCACGCGGTGGGGTCGGAGTTCCGGTCCAGCAGCAGGCAGGCCGTACTGGTCAACCGTTCGCCCCCCTCCGGCGCCCGCACGCGCAGGGTGTACACCGCCTCCTCCCCCGCGGGCACGTCCACGTTCCAGTTCACGATGCCCTCGTTGACCACCCCGTCACCGCCGACCTCCACGATCTCCACCGCGGTCGGCACGTGCTGGGCGAGCAGCGCCCCCTCCACCGGCTCGGCGTCGTCGTTGGCGACGGTGGTGCGCAGGGTGACCTCCTGTCCGGGACGCGGCGGCTTCGCGTCCGCCTCCAGGACCAGGCCCACCCGAGCGCCCTGGTCCGCGGGCGGGGACGGGACCTGCTCCACCCCCCGGAACTCGTCGGCGGCGTACGCGGGCGCCGCGAGCGCCCCGGCCGCCGCCAGACCGACCGCGGCCGTCCGCCCGTACGCCCTGTTCCCCCGGTACTTCTGAGCCATGCCGAGCCTCCCGCGTGTTCACGAACCGACAGCCCTAGCAAACTATGAGTGATCACACAACCGCATGTGGTGACACGCCCCCGGATGAGAGCACCGTCACCGGCGTTCCGCGGCGGAGGCGGGGCTTAGCCGGACCCCGGGACGCTCAGACACCGTCCGCCCCTCTCCGCGTCAGGACTGGGACTTCTCCCCATGCGGGGCCCGGGGTCTTAGGGCGAGGGTGGAGGCCACGGTGCGGACACGGGTCCGCGCTCAGGACGGGAGAAGTCACCGTGTTCCACAGCGAACTGCTCAGCGCCAACGCCGAGAAGATGACCGAGCAGCGCATCCGTGAGGCGCAGAACCTGCGCGCCGCCAAGCAGGCCCGCGCCGAGGAGCGCGCGCGGCGCCGGAAGGAGAAGCGCGAACGGCGGCGCTCGGGGCGTTCCTACGGCCGCGCCGCCTGAACGGTGCGGAGCCCGGCTGCGCGCGTCCACGGACTCGGCACGGGCTGAGCCGGCCAGGATGGGAAAACCCCGGGAAAGCGCCCTGGTTTGTCGACATAATGGTCTCTATGCCGGTTCTTATGGAGAGCAGTACCGTTTTCGTGGGTCGCGAACCCGAACTCCGGTTCCTTCGGGAACACGCCGCGCGTTCGGCCAGCGAGGCCTCGGGAACGGTCCTCATCGGCGGGGACGCCGGTGTCGGCAAGAGCCGCCTGGTCGGCGAGTTCACCGCCGCCCTGCCCCCGGGGTCGGTGTTCGTCGGCGGCTGCCTCCAGCTCGGCGTCGACGGCCTGTCCTACGCGCCCTTCACCGCGGTCCTGCGCCAACTGCTGCGCGAGCGCGGACCGGCGGTGTTCGAGGCCGCCGCACCCGGCGGGTTCGGTGAGCTCGCCCGACTGCTGCCGGAGCTGGGGGAGGTCTCCGGGCAACGCCCGGAGAACCGCGCCGTCCTCTTCGAGCAGGTCCTGCGCCTGTTCCACCAGGCCGCCGAGGGCGGCGCCGTCACCGTGGTCCTGGAGGACCTGCACTGGTCCGACGGCGCCACCCGCGACCTGCTCGTCTTCCTCGTGCGCAACCTCGACCTGCCCGGCGTGCAGATCGTGGCCACCTACCGCAGCGACGACCTGCACCGCTCCCACCCGCTGCGCCGCCTGCTCCCCGAGTTGCAGCGCGTGCCGGGGGTGGAGTCCCTGCGCCTGGAACCGCTCAGCCGGGACGAGGCGGCGGCCCAGGCCGCCGCGATCCGGGGGACGGTGCTGACCCACCACGAGATGGACGAGCTCTACCGGCGCACCGAGGGCGTCCCCCTGTTCGTGGAGTCGCTGGCGGCCGCGGCCGACGGCTCCTCCGACGAGGGCGGCGCCGTGCCCGACCAGTTCCGCGACCTGCTCCTGGAGCCGCTGCACCGCTTCGACGAGACCACCCTGTTCGTCCTGCGGGTGGCCTCGGTCGGCGCCGTCTCGGGCGGGGTCGAGCACGAGATGCTCTACCACGCCGCCGGGCTGCCCGAGCACCGGCTGGAGGCGGCCCTGCACACCCTGGTCGACGCCAACGTGCTGCGCGCCGAGCGCACCGGATACCGCTTCCGGCACGCGCTGCTGCGCGACGCCGTGCACGGGGAACTGCTGCCCGGCCCCCACGCCCGCCTGCACATGCGCTTCGCCGAGCTCATCGACGAGTACCCCGCCTCCGTCCCCGTCGACCGCCGGGCCGCCGAACAGGCCCACCACTACAACGCCGCCCGGGAGCTGCCCCGGGCGCTGCAGGCCGCCTGGTGGGCGGCGGTCCGTGCGGGAGACACCCTCGCCTACGGCGAGGAACTCGACATGCTGGAACGGGTGCTGGCCCTGTGGGACCGGGTCCCGGACGCCCGGGAACGGGTCCAGGGCCGCACCTGGGCCGAGGTGGCCAGCCTCGCGTCGGGCGCCGCCGTGGAGGCGGGACGCGGCAGGCGCGCCCTCGAACTGGCCGAGGAGGCCCTGGCCACGCTCTCGGAGGACGACCGCGACGAGCGGACACTGGCGGTGCGGGCCGGACTCCTGCGTCGCAGGGGGCTGGCCCGCGCCGCGGAGTCCCAGGGCAACGGCGTCCTCGACCTGGCCGAGGCTCTGGAACTGCACCCGCCGCACATGCCGGGGTACTGCATGCTGCTGGCCGTCCTGGCCAAGGAGAGCCTGCTCCACCGCGCCGACCGGGTGCCCAGCCCGGACCAGGCGCGGCTGCGGGAGCTGGAGAGGGCCGGAAGGACGGTGCGCGCCCTGGCCGAGGAGGCCATCGCGCTGGCCGACCCCGACCGGGCGGGCGACACCTGCGCGGCCGCCGACGCCCGCATCACCCTGGGCGCCCTCCACATGCAGGCGGGCGACCTGGCCACGGGGCGCCCGCTGGTCGAGGAGGCCATCCGCTACGCCGCCGCGGCCGGTGACCCCTCCCTGGAGGCGCGGGGCGCGGGCAACCTCAGCCACTTCCTGCGCGAGCTGGGCCACCACGAGGAGGGCCTGGCGGTGCTGGAGGAGTCCCTGACCCGCCACGAGGCGATGGGGTGGGCGGCGGTGCACAAGACCTTCAACCAGCAGAACAGAGCCGAGATCCACTTCGAACTGGGCGAGCTGGCCCGGGCCCGCGAGATCGCCGAGCAGGTGGCCAGCGCCCGGCAGACCGACCCCAGGCGCTGCTACGCCGGCGGTGTGCTGTCCCGCACCGCCGCCGCCCAGGGGGACCTGGCGGCGGCACGTCGGGCCCTGGACGAGATCAGGCGCGCGAGGGCCACGGCCTCGCAGCGGATGAACACCGTGCAGTTGGCGGTCCTGGGGCAGCTGGAGACCGACCTGGTCGCGGGGGCCGTGGACGAGGCGCTCACCCTGTCGGAACTGACCCTGGAGCGGCTGGTCCTGGACTCCGCGCCCGGCTACCAGTGGCCGATGGCCAACGCCATGGCCGAGGCCGCGCGGCTGGGCGCCGACCCGGCCCGCCCGCCGGAGACGGCGGAGCGGGCCCGGCGTGTGAGCGCCCTGGTCGGCGAACTGGTGTCGGCGGCCTCGGCCCACGGGGCCGCGCAGCGCGCCCACCGGGCGTCCGTACGGGCCCGTCTGGCCGCGGTGGACCCCCGGGAACCGGCGGAGCGGCTGGAGCTGTGGGCGGAGTCCGTGGCGGCCTGGGAGGCCACGCCCATGCGGCTGAACCTGGCGGCGGACCTCCTGCGGGCGGCCGAGGCCGCGGTGGCGGCCGGAGAGCGCGACCGCGCCCTGCCCTGGCTGCGCCGGGCGCACGCGATCGCCGTGGAGTGCGGAGCGCAGCCCCTGGCCAACGCCTGCGCCGGCCTGGCCCGAAGGATGGGCGCGGGCCTGGTCGAGGACGTGGCCCCGCCCGCGGCTCCGGCGGGGCTCACCCCCCGTGAGACCGAGGTCGCCCGGCTGCTGGCCCTGGGCCGCACCAACGCCCAGATCGCCGAACAGCTCTTCATCACCCCCAAGACCGCCAGCGTGCACGTGTCCAACATCCTGGCCAAACTGCGGGTCCCCAACCGGGCCGCCGCCGGGGCCCGGCTCCGGGAGCTGGGCCTGGTCTAGCCAGACGGTCCACCGGCTGGTGACGGGCGGGCGCCGGTCGCGGCTGAGGTTGCGGGGCTGATCTTGGTGCCCGGCGCGGACTGGCGGCGCTTGTACTCGGCGCGGTCCGCCATGCGGACGACGCGGCGCGCGAGGTCGGGGTCGTACCCGGCGGGGACCGGCTCGCCCCCGCCCTTGTCCGTGCCGACGCAGGCGTCCAGGACGGCGTCGACGCCGCGCACCCGGACCACCGCGAGGGTGTCGCCGGGAACGAAGGTGCGGGACTCGTCGAACACCCCGTAGTCGGGCAGGTGGTGCCTGGCTGGCGCGCGCCCTCCTCGGCGGTCCGGCGCGCGGAGTCGGCGACGAGGGACAGGTTTGCCTCCAGGCCCCCGCCGCGGGGTTGACCTGGGCCAGGGCGGCTCCCAGCCGCCCCACGCACGCGAGCGTGGTTCCCGCCCGCCGCGCCGTGCGGGTGCGCCCCTACGCCTGCGGCGGACAGACGCGGGGCGGTGGTACGAAACCACCGGTCAGCGGTCATAATGCGTGTGCGGGGTGACGGACCGGGCAGGCTGGTTGGCGTGTGCGGAAATACCCCGGAAATATCCGCACGGCAGACTGGCTCTGGGACACTGTGCCCGGCTCGACCCCGTGTGCGGCGGGAGGGGCCGCGGACCGACCGGCATCGAGGAAGGTTGATCGTGAATCGACAGCAGGAATTCGTGCTCCGTACCTTGGAGGAGCGCGACATCCGGTTCGTGAGGCTGTGGTTCACCGACGTGCTCGGGTACCTCAAGTCCGTGGCGGTCGCCCCCGCCGAACTGGAGGCCGCCTTCTCCGAGGGCATCGGTTTCGACGGCTCGTCCATCGAGGGGTTCGCCCGGGTCTACGAGGCCGACATGCTGGCCCAGCCCGACCCCTCCACCTTCCAGGTGCTGCCCTGGCGCAACGAGCCGCACGGCACCGCCCGCATGTACTGCGACATCCTCATGCCGGACGGCTCGCCGTCCTCGGCGGACCCGCGGCACGTGCTCAAACGCCAGCTCGGCAAGGCCTCCGACCTGGGGTTCACGTTCTACACGCACCCCGAGATCGAGTTCTACCTGCTCAAGAAGATGCCCGAGCTGGGCGAACTCCCCGAGCCCAACGACTCGGGCGGCTACTTCGACCACACGCCGCACAACAGCGCGCACGACTTCCGGCGCAACGCCATCAACATGCTGGAGGCCATGGGCATCTCCGTGGAGTTCAGCCACCACGAGGGCGGCCCGGGGCAGCAGGAGATCGACCTGCGCTACGCCGACGCGCTGACCACCGCCGACAACATCATGACCTTCCGGCTCGTGATGAAGGAGGTGGCGATGGAGCAGGACGTGTACGCGACCTTCATGCCCAAGCCCTTCACCCAGTACCCGGGTTCGGGCATGCACACCCACCTGTCGCTGTTCGAGGGCGACCGCAACGCCTTCTACGAGCCGGGCGCGGACTTCCAGCTGTCCAAGGTGGGGCGCGGGTTCATCGCGGGCCTGCTGCGGCACGCCGACGAGATCACGGCCGTGACCAACCAGTGGGTCAACTCCTACAAGCGCCTGTGGGACGACCCGGCCGCCTCCGCCGGAATGGGCGGCGAGGCGCCCGCCTACATCTGCTGGGGCCACAACAACCGCTCGGCCCTGGTGCGCGTGCCGATGTACAAGCCCGGCAAGTCCAACTCCAGCCGGATCGAGATCCGCTCGCTGGACACCGCCTGCAACCCCTACCTGGCCTACGCGGTCATCCTGGCCGCCGGGCTCAAGGGGATCGAGGAGGGCTACGAGCTGCCGCCGGGCGCGGAGGACGACGTCTGGGCGCTGACCGACGTCGAGCGCCGCGCGCTGGGCATCCGCCCGCTGCCGCAGAGCCTGGACGAGGCGCTGCGGATCATGGAGAACAGCGAACTGGTCGCCGAGACCCTCGGCGAGCACGTGTTCGACTTCTTCCTGCGCAACAAGAAGGCGGAGTGGTACTCCTACCGCCGCCAGGTCACCCCCTACGAGCTGCAGCGGTACCTGCCGACGCTGTAGGGGGGCGCCCCGCCCGGTCCGGGCCCCGGTCCGGGCGCCCGACCGGCGCGGGTGACGGGGGACGCCCGGCGGGCACGGAGCGCACGGCCCGGCCCGCCTTCCCCCGGTCCCGTTCCCGGGCTGGGAGAATGCCCGCATGAGTCCGTGCGCGCCCGCCCGTCCGGTGGCCCCCACCTCCACCCTCGTGCTCGCCTCGTCCTCACGGGTGGCGGCGTCCCTGGCCGCCGAGCTCTCCGCGGCGGTCCCCCGGCCGCCGGGTCCGCGCGAGGTGCGGTTCGCCACGTTCAACACCGCGCTGGAGCGCTCCGGGCCGGGGGTACTCGCCGCGGAGCTGGCCACCCGCGGCAGCGAGCAGGCGCGCAACGTCGCCGAGATCATCCAGCGGGTGCGCCCCGACGTCCTGCTCGTCAACGAGTTCGACCACGACGCGGAGGGGGCGGGTCCGCGCCTGTTCCAGGACCACTACCTGTCCGTGGGCCAGCGGGGAGCCGAACCGATCCGGTACCCCCACGTCTACACCGCACCCGTCAACACGGGCGTGGCCTCGGGAGCGGACCTCGACGGCGACGGCGAGGCGGTGACCGACCCCGGCGCGCCGGGGTACGGCGCGGACGCCTTCGGCTACGGGCTCTTCCCCGGCCAGTACGGCATGGTCGTGTACTCGGCGTACCCGATCCTCACCGAGCGGGCGCGCACCTTCCGGACCTTCCGCTGGGCCGACATGCCCGGCGCGCTCCTGCCGACCGACCCCGGCACGGGCGCGCCCTTCCACTCCCCCGAGGCGCTCGCCGTACTGCGGCTGTCCTCCAAGAGCCACTGGGACCTGCCCGTCGACACGGGGCGGGGCCGCCCGGTCCACCTGCTGGCCAGCCACCCCACGCCGCCCGCCTTCGACGGGCCCGAGCGGCGCAACGCGCTGCGCAACCACGACGAGATCCGGTTCTGGGCCGACTACGTCACCCCCGGGGCGGCCTCCTACGTCTACGACGACCGGGGGCGACGCGGCGGGCTGCCCGCCGGGGAGCCGTTCGTCATCGCGGGCGACCTGAACGCCGACCCCCACGACGGTTCCTCCCTGCCGGGGGCCGTGCACCAGCTCCTGGGGCACCCGCTGGTGAGGGACGTGCGCCCGGCCAGCCAGGGGGGCCGGGGCGCGGCCCTGCGCCAGGGCGGGGCCAACGACCGGCACACGGGCGCCCCCGAACTGGACAGCGCCGACTTCGCGGACGAGCCGGGCCCGGGCAACCTGCGCGTGGACTACGTGCTGCCCTCGCGCGACGTCGCCACGGGGGCCTCGGGGGTGTTCTGGCCGACGGTGGACGACCCGCTGTTCCGGCTCACCGGCGACCACCCCTTCGCCAGCTCCGACCACCGGCTGGTGTGGGTGGACCTGGTGCTGCGCTGAGCCGGTCGGCCTCGCTCAGCGGGCGTCGGCGGCCTCCTCCTGGGCCGCGGCCAGGCCCGCGGTGATGACGCTGTCCATGATGGCGGCCAGCCGCTCCGGGCCCAGGCGCGGGGCGTGCTCGGCCATGCGCTCGACCAGCTCGCGCTCGCGCCGGGCGTCGCGCCCCGCGAAGTAGCCGACCGGCTTGAGCCGCTGCACCTGCGCGGCCACCAGGGCGCGGCGTTCGAGGAGTCCTGCGAGCTCGGCGTCCATCTGGTCGATGCGTCCGCGCAGCTGGCGGATCTGCTCGCTCGGGGCGTTCTCGCGGGCGGGCTGGTTCTGGGACACGGTGGGCTCCCTCGGAACGGCGGGCCGCGGATCGGCCCGGGACGGACGGGTGCGGCCGTACGTCCCGTGGGATCCGCGTCCGCCGGGAGCGTGTCGCGGGGCGTCGGCCGCCCGGAAAAGCGAAAGAGCACCGGGGCCGGTGCCCGGGTGCTCTCCTGCCGACGATCCCTGGTTCCGCCTACGCGTGAGCGGCCGACGGGATCGTCGGCTGGCTAAACACGCGATAGCGGTGGGTCATGCGGGAATACTACCGAATCCCGGAACGCCGGTGCCACCGCCGCGGGGCACGGGCGCCGGAGGTCAGCTCTCCTGGTTCCCCGGCATCCTGACCTGGACCATGAGGGCGGTGGCCTCGGCGGTGATCTCGCCGTGGGCGCGGATCCGACCGGAGACGAAGACCTTGCGCCCCTCGACCCGGTCCACCCGCGCGGTGACCTCCAGCGGGGTGAACAGCGGCGTGGGCCTGCGGTAGTCCACCTCGAGCCTGGCGGTGAGCCCGGGCATGGTCTCGAGCGCGGAGACGGTACCGACGGCCTGGTCGAGCAGGGCCGCGATCCAGCCGCCGTGCACCAGTCCGGGCGGGCCCTGGTAGACGGTGGTGAGGGTGACCTCACCGCGCACGCCCTCAGGGGCGCGCTCCAGCAGAAGCGGCGGGGCGGCGGGGTTGGTGTCGCCGGAGACGATGTTGGTGATGGTGCCGTACTCGGTGTCGCCGCTGGCGAACTCGCGGTTGACCATGGTGCCGATCTGGCGGCGGGCGACGTTCAGCCTGCCGGTGAGGGCCTCGACGGTGTCGGCGGCCTCGGCGAGGGTGTCGGTGTCGGCCTCGGTGTTGGCGACGGCGTCGACGAGGTCGTGGACTCGGGCCACGAGGGCGCGGAGCTCGGCGGGGATCTGGGCCTGCTCGACCACCGGCAGTCCGAAGGCGCGGGGGTCGGGGCGCTCGGTGACCGGCTGCGTGTTGACCGTCATGTGTTCCTCGTCGGATCGGCGTGTGCGCGGGTGGTTGGGGGCACCACCGTCAAACCGAATCCTACTCGGGAGTATTCCGACAGAACGGCCCGGGGCGGGCGTTCCCCGTCACACGCCGCCGAGACGGGGAGCACCCGCTCCGGCGTCAGTCCAGCTCACGCACCATGTTCATGTGCGGGATACCGGCGTCCAGGAACTCCTCGCCGTGGGCGGTGTAGCCGAGCCGCGTGTAGAAGCCCAGGGCGTGCGTCTGGGCGTGCAGCTCCACCGTGCGCATTCCCCGCTCCCGGGCCCGCTCCTCCACCGCGCGCACCAACGCGGCCCCGGTGCCGTTGCCGCGCCCCTTGGGCAGGACCGCCAGGCGCCCGAGCAGGCCCACGCCCTCCCCCAGGTCCACCAGGCGCACCGTGCCCACGGGGACGCCACCGTCCAGGGCCAACAGGTGGTCGGCGGCGGCGTCGCGCTCGTCCCACTCCTCCTCCACGGGCACCTGCTGCTCGGCGACGAACACCGCGCCCCGGATGACGAACACCGCGGCACGGTCGCGCTCGTCCCGTGCCCGGCGGATCTCGGTCGTAGTCATGCCCGAAGGGTAGCCGGGCGGCCGGACCGCTCCCACCCGCGGTCCGCGCGGGGACGCCCACCGGCGCGGCTGCCTAACCTGGAGGCATGGAGCTGCCCAGTGACGTCCACCCGCGGGTGGAGGACCCGCGCACGGAGCACGCCCGCTACTGGCGCTCCTCCGGGCTGCCCGGGACGGAACTCCTCACCGCGCGCTTCGTCACCACCTCGTTCGCCCGCCACACCCATCCCACCTACGTCTTCGGGGTGATCACCGGCGGCGTCGAGGAGTACTCCCACGGGCGCGGCCTGGCCAGGGTCGGACCGGGCGGGCTGGCGGTGGTGGCGCCGGACGAGGTGCACACCGGCCACGCGGGGGTTCCCGAGGGGTGGAGCTACCGCGTGTTCTACCCCTCCTCCGAGGTGGTCACCGGCATCGCACGGGAGCTGGGCCTGCGGGGCACCCCCGCCTTCAGCGAGTCCGGCATCGACGCGCCCGGGGCCGCTCGGGCCCTGGCCGACGCCCACCTGGCCGCCGAACGGGGCGACCGGCTGACCGCGTCCTCCCTCACCCGGCGGGGACTCGCGATGCTGTTGCGCTCCCACGGCCGCGAGCCCGTCCCCGACCCGGTCCGGCGCACCGCGCGCCCGGAGGTGGAGCGGGCGCGGCGGATCCTCACCGAACACCTGGTCGCCCCGCCGACCCTGGAGGAACTCGCCGCGCGGGTCGGCATGGGGCCCTTCGCCCTGTCGCGGGCCTTCCGCGCCGCGCACGGCCTGCCCCCGCACGCCTACCTCAACCAGGTCCGGGTCCAGCGGGCACGGGAACTGCTGGCCGCGGGCCGCCGTTCGGGCGAGGTCGCGGCGGAGGTCGGCTTCGCCGACCAGTCGCACCTGACCCGCCACTTCCGGCGGCACCTGGGCGTTCCGCCCGGGTCCTACCAGCGCGCCCTGCTCGCCTCCTGAGGGCGGCCGGACCGGCAAGAACGTTCAAGACTCCCCCGGTCCGCCCCTCCTAGCGTGGGGAGGGTGAAATCCCTGTCTCTCCTCCGTTCGCCCGCCGTGCGCGACAGCACCGGCATCGGCGTCGCCGTGGGCGCGGCCGGGCTGGCCTTCGGCACCACGGCCGTGGCCGCCGGGCTGTCCCCGGCCCAGGCCGTGTTCCTGAGCCTGTTCATGTTCACCGGGGCCTCGCAGTTCGCCCTGGTCGGGGTGGTCTCCGGCGGCGGCAGCCTGGTCGCCGGGGCCCTGGGGGCGCTGCTCCTGGGCGCCCGGAACACGCTGTACGGGCTGCGGCTGGCGGACCTGCTGGGCTGGCGCGGCGCGCGGCGGGCCCTGGCCGCGCACGGCGTGATCGACGAGACCACGGCCGTGACGCTGGCCCAGCCGGACCGGGCCTCCGCGCGTACCGCGTTCGTGGCGACCGCCGTGGTGCTGGGCGGCTTCTGGGTGGCCACGACCCTGCTCGGCGCCCTGGCCACCGAGCGGGTCGGCGACCTCGACGCGTTCGGCCTGGACGCCGTCGGCCCGGCGATCTTCCTGGCACTGCTGTGGCCGCGCCTGCGAGGGGACGGCGGCCGCACCAGGCTGATCGCACTCCTCGGCGCCGGAACCGCCCTGGCGGCCACCCCGTTCGTTCCCGCGGGCGTGCCGGTGCTGCTGGCCGCCTCCGCCGCCCTGCTCGCCCTGGTCGGCCCCGACCGCGACGCGGGAACCGCCCCCGCCCCGGCCAGATCCGAGGAGGCGCTCTCGTGACCCTGTGGATCGCGCTCGCGGCCACCGCCGCGGGCTGCTACCTGCTCAAGTACGCGGGTCTGGCCGCGCCCCGGCGCCTGCTGGACAGCCCGTGGCTGCGCCGTTTCGCCACCGCAGTGCCCGTCGCCCTGCTGGCCGCGCTCATCGCCGTGGAGGCGCTGCGCGGCGAGGGGCAGCCCCTGAGCTGGGACACCGCGCGGATGGGCGGTCTGGGCGCGGCGGTCCTCGCCCTGGTCCTGCGCGCGCCCTTCCTGGTCGTGGTCGTGGTCGCCGCGGCCACCACGGCGGGCCTGCGCGCCCTGGGGGCGGGCTGACGCCGACTCGGCGGCGGGGGCGCGGGCCCACGGGGCGGGCGGCGCCGCCCGCCCCGTGGGCCCCACCGTTCACCTCGGATGCCACCCGCGGCCGGGTCGCCCACAGGCTGGCGGCCCCGTCCTTGACCGGCCTGGTACGGCCTGTCAGAGTCGGCCGCACGTGCCCGTACGCAGCGCACACGACGCACTGCCGCGGGTACGCCCAGTGGACCTTGCGACGAGGGAAGGGACTCCACCCCCATGACCACAGCCGCTCCGCGCCCCCGACCGCCCGCCGACACCGCCGCACGGGCGGTGGCGGAGGTCCTGGCCGCCGCCGGGATCAGACGGTGTTACACCGTCCCCGGCGAGAGCTTCCTGGAACTCGCCGACGCCGTCGACCAGCACCCCCGCATGCGGCTGGTCTCCACCCGGCACGAGAACGGCGCCGGGTTCATGGCCGAGGCCGAGGCCAAGCTCACCGGGGTCCCCGCGGTGGCCGCGGCCACCCGGGGGCCGGGGGCCGCCAACCTGGCGGTGGGCGTGCACACCGCCATGCAGGACTCGACCCCGATGATCGTGTTCCTGGGCCAGGCGGAGACCGAGAGGCTGGGCCGGGAGGCGTTCCAGGAGGTGGACCTCACCGCGTTCTACGCCCCCATCACCAAGTGGTGCACGACCGTACACCGCGCCGACCGGCTCGCGGAGACCACCGCCCGGGCTGTCCGGGTGGCCACGACCGGGCGCCCCGGGCCGGTGGCCGTCGCGGTGCCCGGCGACCTGTTCGGCCAGCGGATCGGGCCGCAGGACCCGCCGGAGCCGCCCGTGGTCCCCCGGCCCGTACTCGGCGGGGAGGACCGCGACCGCCTGGCCACCTGGCTGGCCAGGGCCGTGCGCCCGGTGATCGTGGCGGGCGGCGGCGCCCGCGGGGCTCGGGAGGACCTCGTCCGGGTCGCCGAGCGCTTCCACGCCGGGGTCTACGCCGCCTGGCGGCGCCAGGACGTGTTCCCCAACGACCACCCGCTCTACCTCGGCCACCTGGGACTGGGCTGCCCGGCACCGGTCCTGAACGCCCTGGCTGAGGCCGACGCGGTCCTGGTCGTCGGGTGCCGGATGAGCGAGACCACCACGCAGGGGTACCGGCTGCCCGAGCCCGGCGGCCACGTCCGGGTCGCGCAGATCGACATCGACCCCGGACAGGTGGGCGCCACCACCCCTCTGTGGTTCGGCGCGGTCGCCGACGCGCGCGAGGCCCTGCGCGCGCTGGCCGACGCTCCGGTGCAGGCGCCCTACCGGGACTGGAGCTCGGCCCGCCGGGTGTGGGTGGAGACCGCCACCGTGCCGCCCGAGGGCGCCGGGCACGGCGGTCCCCGGCTGCACCCGTGGGCGGTGGTGGCCGGGATGCGGGCGGCCCTGCCCGAGGACGCGCTGATCACCAACGACGCGGGCAACTTCGCCTCCTTCCTGCACCGGGGCTGGTGGTTCCGGCACCCCCGCACCCAGCTGGCGCCGACCAGCGGGGCCATGGGCTACGCCGTACCCGCCGCAGTGGCGGCCAAGATCGCCGAACCGCACCGGACGGTGGTGGCCGTGGCCGGGGACGGCGGCGCCCTGATGACCGGGCAGGAGCTGGAGACGGCGGTGCGGGAGAAGGCCCCGGTCACCGTGGTGGTGTTCCAGAACGGCCTCTACGGCACGATCGCGATGCACCAGGCCCGGGAGATGGGCCGGATCGCGGGCACCCGGATCAGCGGGCCGCTGGACCTGGCCGGGTTCGCCCGCTCGCTGGGGGCGCGGGGCGCGACGGCGCACAGCCGGGAGGAACTGGAGAAGGCCCTGGCCGAGGCGGTGGCCGCCGATCTGCCCACCCTGGTCGACGTGCGCACGGACCCGGAGGTGATCAGCCCGGCGGCCACGCTGTCCGGCCTTCTCGGCGGACGGGACTGAGCCCGGCCCGCCCGCGCGGCGGTCCGCCCCCGCCTCAACCGCCGTTGTAAGCGGCGGCCGCCTCGCGCAGGGCGCGGACGGTGGCGCGGATCGCCGGGCGCCGGGAGGCGTCGGTCCGCCAGAACACGTACACCTGGCGGACCAGGGCGGGCTGCACCGGAACCACCCGTACGCCCTCCGGCAGGGGGCCGCGGCCCAGCCGGGGCATGACGGCGGCGCCGATTCCGGCGGCGATGAGCGCCAGCTTGGTCTGGTGCTCCTCCACGTTGTGGATGATGCGGGGTTCGCCGCCGCGCTCGCGGATCATGTTGTGCAGCCAGTCGTCGCAGGTGGACCCGCGCGACCAGCTGATCCAGGGCAGGTCGAGGATCTCCTCGGGTTCGAGGATCTCGCGGTGGGCCAGGGGGTGGTCGGCGGGCAGGGCGATGTCGCCGATGTCCTCCGTGAGCGGGGCCCGGGTCATGCTGCGGGGCAGGCTCAGCGGCGCGCCGACCCAGTCGATGACCATGGCCAGGTCCGCGTCACCGCGGGCCATGGCGGGCACGCTCTCGTGCGGTTCCTCCTCGTGCAGCTCCACCCGCAGCCCGGGGTGGGTCTCGCGCAGGGAGGCGAGCGCGTGGGGCAGGAGGCCGCGCACCGCGGTGGGGGTGGCGGTCAGGCGCAGGTGTCCGGTGACGTCGTCGCGGTGCGCCTCCAGGTCGGCCTCGGCGCGGTGGACCATGGACAGGATCTTGGCGGTGTGCTCGACCAGCAGTTCGGCCGCGTCGGTCAGGCGCACGCCCCGGCCGTTGCGTTCGACGAGGGGCTGGCCGACCTCGCGTTCGAGTTTGGCGAGCTGCTGGGAGACGGCGGAGTTGGTGACGTGGAGGGCCTCCGCGGCGGCGCTGAGGGAGCCGTGCGCCGCGATGGTGTGGAGGACTCGGAGGCGGTCGACACTGAGCATGTAAGCAACCCTAACGCCCCGCTTAAGCAATACGAAGTAGACCTAAGACCCGGACGGGCGATAGAAACATCCCATGTCCGTTCTCTCCGCTGTGTCCGCGAGGTCCGCCGGCCGGCGCCGGCTGTCCGGCTGGCGCGCCAAGTTCGTCCTGCTCGCCCTGATCTGGGGGATGAGCTTCCTGTTCATCAAGGTGGGGTCCGAGGCGCTCTCCCCGATGCAGCTCTCCCTCGGGCGCATGGTCACCGGAGCCCTGCCGCTCCTGGCGATCCTGCTGGCGCGGGGCGGCCGCCTGCCGACCTCGCCGCGCCTGTGGGGCCACATGTTCGTGGCGGCGCTGCTGCTCAACACGGTCCCCTTCACCCTGTTCGGGTACGCCGCCCAGCTGATCCCCTCCTCCCTCATGGGGATCGTGAACGCCTCCACCCCGCTGTTCGGGGTGGTGTTCTCGATGCTGCTGCTCTCCGACGAGCGCCCCGACCGCGACCGGGTGCTGGGGCTGGGCGTCGGCTTCCTGGGCGTTCTCACCGTGTTCGGGGTGTGGAACTCCCTCGGCGAGGTGGCCGTCACCGACCGCGACGCCGTCCTGGGCATGCTCTTCGTGGTGGGGGCCACCATGTGCTACGGGATCGGCACCCCCTACCTGCGCCGTTTCGTGGCGGGCAGCTCCCACGGCGCCCTGGAGCTGAGCACCCTGCAACTGCTGCTGGGGGCGCTGCCGCTGGTGGTGCTGGTCCCGCTGGCGACCGGGGCGCCCACGGGACTGACCTGGCAGGTGGTGGCCTCGGTGAGCCTCCTGGGGGTCCTCGGCACCGGCTTCGCCTACGTCCTGCAGTACGCGATCGTGCGCGAGGCCGGGGCGACCGTGGCCACCACGGTCACCTACGTGGCCCCCGTGGTGGCGATCACCGCCGGAATCGTGCTGCTGGGCGAGACCCTGGCCTGGAACCAGCCGCTGGGCGCGGCGGTCATCATCCTGGGCGCCGCCCTGTGCCAGGGGGTCGTGCGCACCCGGTACGTGGTGCCGCCCTCGCGCGGACGGTGAGCCACCGGGGTCCGGTCAGTCCTCGCGCAGGATCTCGATCGCGGCGGCCAGGTCGTCGGGGTAGGGACTGGAGAACTCCACCGGGCGGTGCTCGGTGGGGTGGTCGAAGCCCAGCCGCACGGCGTGCAGCCACTGGCGGCGCACGCCCAGCCGCTCGGCCAGCGTCGGGTCGGCCCCGTAGAGCGTGTCCCCCACGCACGGGTGGCGCAGCGCGGCCATGTGCACCCGGATCTGGTGGGTGCGGCCCGTCTCCAGCTTGATCTCCAGCAGGCTGGCGGCGCGGAAGGCCTCCTGGGTGTCGTAGTGCGTCACCGAGGGGCGCCCGCCCGCGACCACCGCCCAGCGCCCGTCACCGGCCGGGTGCCGGTCGATCGGCGCGTCCACGGTGCCCCGCAGCGGGTCCGGGTGGCCCTGGACGAGCGTGTGGTAGCGCTTGTCCACCGTGCGTTCCTTGAACGCGCGCTTGAGCACGCTGTAGGCGGTCTCGCTCTTGGCGACCACCATCAGTCCGGTGGTGTTGGCGTCCAGCCGGTGCACGATGCCCTGCCGTTCGGCCGCACCGCTGGTGGCCACCTGGATCCCGGAGGCCAGCAGGCCCTCCAGGACGCTGGGGCCGGTCCAGCCGACCGTGGGGTGGGCGACCACGCCGACCGGCTTGTCCACCACGATGATGTCGGCGTCCTCGTGCACGATCCGCATACCGGGCACCGGCTCGGGACGCGGCACGGGCGCGGTGGGCGGCGGCGGGAGGGTGATGTCCAGCCAGGCCCCCGCGCGGACGCGGTCGGACTTGCCCGCCTCGCTGCCGTCGACGAGCACGCTGCCGTCCACGATGAGCTCGGCGGCCCGGGTGCGGGACAGGCCGAACATGCGGGCGATGGCCGAGTCGAGCCGGTCGCCCTCCAACCCGTCGGGCACGGGCAGGCTACGGGTGTCGCTCACTGGTCCCTCCCCTCGTTCGTGTCGTCCTCCGCGGGTCCCCCGTCGCCGGGCTCCTCCGCGGTCGTACCGCCGCGCCGCTCGTCGGCGACGACGCTGCCGTCCAGGTTGAGCCCCCTGAAGGTCAGCGCCACCACCAGGCACGCGCCGACGACCACGCAGGAGTCGGCGAGGTTGAAGACCGGGAAGTCCCCCACGCTGATGAAGTCGACGACCGCGCCGTGGAAGGGGGCGGGGTCGCGGAAGATCCGGTCCACCAGGTTCCCGGCGGCCCCGCCCATCATCAGGCCCAGGGTCACCGCCCACCAGACGCTGCGCACGCGCAGCCCCATGTAACCGATCGCGATCACCACGACGCTGGCGATGCAGGTGAACACCCAGGTGAAGTCGGTGCCCATCGAGAAGGCCGCGCCGGTGTTGAACACCAGGGTGAACTGGACAAGGCTGCCGAGGACGTCGAGCCTCTCGCCCTCGGAGAAGACCGACAGCACCCACTCCTTGGTGAACAGGTCGGCGCCGATCGCGACGAGCGCGACGAGCAGCAGCAGCGGATACCTGCGCGGGCGGGCACCGGTGTCGTCGGTCCTGGTCGTGTTGTGGTCCCCGGAGGGCTCTACCTCAGTCAGCGGCGCTCCTCGCGCTGTTTGCAGGTGACGCACAGGGTGGCGCGCGGAAAGGCCTGTAGACGTGCCTTTCCGACGGCCTGGCCACATGACTCACAAACCCCGTAGGTTCCCGCGTCCATCCGTTCGATCGCCCGCTCGCTCGTGGAGAGCAGGTCACGAGTATTGTAGGCCAACGCCAGATCGTGTTCGCGCTGGAAGGCCTTGGCCCCGACGTCGGCGGGGTCGTCCCCCGCCCCCTCCACGGGGTCCTCCAGCAGCGCCGCGAACTCGGCCTCGACCTCCCGCAGCTCCCGCCGCGCGGCGGTGATGTCCGCCTCCAGCCGCTCCCGGACCTCGGTGATCTCCTCCGCCGTCCAGGGCTCCTCCCCCGGCAGGACCGGCAGTCGGGCGGCGTCGGTGGCCTTCATCGCAATTCCTCCAGACGGTCCGGTACCCGCCCCGAACCCGCCGGGCCGCGGGCTCTCCCCGTGGGCGGTACCGCCAGTGGTGCCGGAAGCCTAGGCAATCCGCCGGTCCAAGGCAACGATCCGGGCCGCGGCGGGGGCGCACCTCCCCCGGGCGGGGTGCCGCCGCCCGGAGCCCGCGACGGCCCGGCCCCCTTACGCTCTCGCGTCGCGCGCGGGGAACCCGGCGGAGCGCGTCAGCCCGCCGCCGCGAAGCCCCCGTAGTCCTCGGCCAGCGCCGCCAGGTGGGGTTCGTCGAACACCGCCGGACCGCCGTGCGGCCCGGTGCCCACCTCGATCACCCAGTCCACGTCCTCGGCGTCGTCCTCGCCCGCGAGCATGTCCCGGTGCACCCGGCAGGGCTCGTACCCCTGTTCCAGGAGCTGTTCGGCCAACTCCTCGGCGTCCTCGCGATCGGGCAGGGTCACCAGGACCACACCCCCGGACTCGCTCACCACGACGGCAACCTCTTCACACATCGCGCAACGGGCCCTCCCCGCTGCGTTATCCTGACTGCAGGTGTCGATGGGGACGAGTAACGCTGGCCCCGACCGGACGGACACAGCTTAGGGCCTGGTCCGGCCAAGCGACCCGGGGGCGGTGGGAGCCCGGGGGCACGACCAGCGCGAAGATCACCCCGGAGCCGCCGGAAGAACAGGCGCCCGTCCAGCGCGCCCCAGTAGAACCGGCAAGCGCAACGAAGAGGGATCCGCCGCCCGCCGCCCAGCGGCACGGCCGCGGTCCAAGGAGGGTGGTACCGCGGGGCCGCACGCCTCGTCCCTCCGTCAGGACGACACCTGATGGAAAGGTACGACGGTGGCCAACGACCCCCGGCCCGACTCCCGCGCGCTGCCCCAGCTGCCCGCGCAGATCGACCTGCCCGCCATGGAGCGCGAGATCCTCGGCCGCTGGTCGAAGGAGGACGTCTTCCAGCGCTCGCTCGACCAGACCCGCGGCGGCCCCAACTGGGTCTTCTACGAGGGACCGCCCACCGCCAACGGCCAGCCCGGCGTGCACCACGTCGAGGCCCGCGCGTTCAAGGACGTCTTCCCGCGCTTCCGGACCATGCGCGGCTACCACGTGGACCGCAAGGCGGGCTGGGACTGCCACGGCCTGCCCGTCGAGGTGGCCGTGGAGAAGGAGCTCGGCCTGTCGGGCAAGAAGGACATCGAGGCCTTCGGCATCGCCGAGTTCAACGAGCGCTGCCGCGAGTCCGTCCTGCGCAACGTGGACGCCTTCACCGCCATGACCGAGCGCATGGGCTACTGGGTGAACATGGACGACGCCTACCGCACCATGGACCCCCAGTACGTGGAGTCGGTCTGGTGGGCGCTCAAGCAGATCTGGGACAAGGGCCTGCTGGTCCGCGACTACCGGATCAGCCCCTACTGCCCGCGCTGCGGCACCACGCTCTCCGACCACGAGCTGGCCCAGGGCTACGAGACCGTCACCGACCCGTCGGTGTACGTGCGCTTCCCGGTGACCTCCGGTCCGCTGGCCTCCCCGGACCACCCCACCTCGCTGCTGGTGTGGACCACCACCCCGTGGACCCTGGTGTCCAACACGGCCGTGGCCGTGCACCCGGACGTGGAGTACGTGGTGGCCACCGACGGCCAGGAGCGCCTCCTGGTGGCCCGCCCGCTCTTCGAGAAGGTGCTCGGCGAGGGCTGGGAGCTCACCGGCGAGAGCTTCGAGGGCGACGAGATGGAGCGCTGGACCTACGAGCGCCCCTTCGGCCTGGTGCCCTTCGAGGAGCCCGCGCACTACATCGTGCTCGCCGACTACGTCACCGTCGAGGACGGCACCGGTCTGGTCCACCAGGCGCCCGCCTTCGGTGCCGACGACATGCTCGTGGGCCGCGCCTACGGCCTGCCCGTGGTCAACCCGGTCCGCCCGGACGGCACCTTCGAGGCCGAGCTGTCCCTGGTGGGCGGGGTGTTCTTCAAGGAGGCCGACAAGACGCTGGTGCGCGACCTGAAGGACCGCGGCCTGCTCTTCCGCCACGTCAGCTACGAGCACTCCTACCCGCACTGCTGGCGCTGCCACACGGCGCTGCTGTACTACGCGGTCCCGTCCTGGTACATCCGCACCACCGCGGTCAAGGACGAGCTCATCGAGCAGAACCAGGCCACCAACTGGGTGCCGGAGAACGTCAAGGAGGGCCGTTTCGGGGAGTGGCTGCGGGGCAACGTCGACTGGGCCCTGTCGCGCAACCGCTACTGGGGCACCCCGCTGCCGATCTGGGAGTTCCCCGACGGCCGCCAGATCTGCGTGGGCTCCCTGGAGGAGCTGGGCCGCCTGAGCGGCCAGGACCTGTCCAACCTGGACCCGCACCGGCCCCACGTGGACGACATCGTCATCCCCGACCCGGACGCCGACCCCTCCCTGCCGGAGGAGCAGCGGGTGGCGCGCCGGGTGCCCGAGGTGATCGACGCCTGGTTCGACTCCGGTTCCATGCCCTTCGCGCAGTGGGGCGCCCCGCACCGCGACGAGCAGACCTTCCGGGACAACTTCCCGGCGCAGTACATCTCCGAGGCCATCGACCAGACCCGCGGCTGGTTCTACTCGCTGCTGGCGGTGAGCACCCTGGTGTTCGGCCGCAACTCGTTCGAGAACGTGGTCGTGCTGGGCCACATCCTCGCCGAGGACGGCCGCAAGATGAGCAAGCACCTGGGCAACGTCATGGAGCCCATCCCGGTGATGGACCGGCACGGCGCCGACGCCCTGCGCTGGTTCATGCTGGCCAGCGGCTCCCCCTGGACGGCCCGCCGGGTGGGCCACGCCGCCCTGGAGGAGATCGTCCGCAAGGTGCTGCTCACCTACTACAGCACCGTGTCCTTCCTGACCCTGTACGCGAACGCCGGTGAGGGCTGGGACCACTCCAGGCTGGCGGACGCGCCCGCCCCGCGGGACCGGCCGCTGCTGGACCGGTGGCTGCTCTCGGAGCTGAACGAGGTCGTCCGCGACGTCACGGAGGCGCTGGACTCCTTCGACACCACCACGGCCGGGCGCCGCCTGACCGCGTTCGTCGACGACGTGTCCAACTGGTACGTGCGGCGTTCGCGCCGCCGCTTCTGGGGCGGGGCGGACACCCCCGAGGGCGCGGCGGCCTTCGCCACGCTCTTCGAGGCCCTGGAGACGGTCACGCTGCTCATGGCCCCGATCGTGCCGTTCCTGACCGAGCACGTGTGGTCGGCCCTGCGCCGCCCGGACGCCGCGGACTCGGTGCATCTGGCCTCGTGGCCGACGGTGCGCGAGGACCTCATCGACCCGGAGCTGTCCCGGAACATGGCGCTGACCCGCCGCCTGGTGGAGCTGGGCCGCTCGGCCCGCGTGGAGTCGGCGGTGCGCACCCGCCAGCCCCTGGCCCGCGCCCTGGTGGGCGCCCGGGGCTTCGCGGACCTGCCCGAGCAGCTGCGCGCCCAGATCGCCGAAGAGCTGAACGTGGCCTCCCTGGAGTCGCTGTCCTCGGTGGGCGGCGACCTGGTGGACTACACCGTGAAGCCGAACTTCCGGGCGCTGGGCAAGCGCTTCGCCAAGCGCACGCCCCTGGTGGCCAAGGCCGTCCAGGCCGCCGACCCGGCCGCGCTGGTCGAGCAGGTGCGGGAGACCGGCTGGGCGCGGGTGACGGTCGAGGACGAGCCGGTCGAAGTCAGCTCCGACGAGCTCCTGGTCACCGAGCAGCCCCGCGAGGGCTGGGCGGTGGCCTCGGAGTCCGGGGAGACGGTGGCCCTGGACCTGGAGCTGACCCCCGAACTGCGCCGGGCCGGTGTGGCCCGCGAGATGGTCCGGATGATCCAGGACGCCCGCAAGAGGAGCGGCCTGGAGGTGTCGGACCGCATCGAGGTGTGGTGGTCGGCCACCGACGAGGTGACCGAGCTGGCGCTGGCCGAGCACGGCACGGCCATCGCCGCCGAGGTGCTCGCCGACACCTTCGTCTCCGGGAGCATCGGCCGGGACCTGCACACCGTCTCCTCCGAGGAGTTCGGTGTGGCCTTCGGGTTCCGCAAGGCCTGACCGGGCCGGACGCACGACGGCGGGCGCCGCTCCCTCGGGAGCGGCGCCCGCCGCTGTGCGGGGTGCCCGGACGGGGCCGTCAGCGTTGCGCGGCCTCGTCGCGCCCGTCCGCCGCCGGGTCCCGCCCCTCCCCGACCGCGTCGTCCGGCGTCTCGGGAACCTCGCGCTCCCGGCGGACGATCACCGCGGTGTCCTCGGGGTCCGCCTCCTCGTCGGCCTCCCCCTCCGGCCCGTGGTCCGCCCCGGGGCCCCACGAGCGCCGGCGGGTGAGGGTCGCCGTCTCCTCCGGATCGCCCTCATCATCGTCCTCGGCCGGGACTTCCCGGCGTCCGGGAACCCGGTAGGCGAAGGCCCCGGTCGTCTCCGCGTCCTCCCGCTCCGCGCCCCCGTACTCCTCGTCCGCAGGACTCGTGCCCTCGGAGGAGGCGTCAGCGGAGAACGCGCTCCCGGAAGCCGTGTCCTCGGGAACCGCGTCCTCGGCGTCGTCCCAGGTCGCGCAGGGGTTCGTCTCTCCGGCGGGCTCGTCGGCGTGCCCCGCCGCCTCGACGCGCCCGGGTTCCGGTTCCTCCGCCGCCTCGGCGGTCAGGTCCTCGGAGGCGACGTCCTCCTCCACCGGCCTCTCCTCCCACACCGTCGAGCGGCCCGGAACGCCGTGGGAGAAGGGCTCGGACCAGTCCGTGGGGGGTTCCTCCTGTGCGGAGTGCGCGTCGTCCCCGGGCCCGGGATCCTCGGACCGGTCGGCGGCGTCCTCGCCCGCGGAGTCGAACGCCTCGTCCCCGGAGGGGTCGGAGCGCCCGGGGATGCTGTAGGCGAAGGGGGGCTCGGCGTCGGCCCGGGCGTCCGGCTCCGGGGGGGTGTCGGCCGGTTCGCGGCCGTACTCCTCGGAGCGGTACCCCTCCGGGTGGTCGACGGAGCCGAGGGAGGGATCGCGGAGGTCCTCGTCCCACCCGCCGTTCCCGGGCCCCTCCCCGGAAGCGGTGCCGCTCCACGCCTCGGAATCCGCGGCCTCGGGCCGCTCCCCGGCGTCCTCGGCCGCGTCCCCTTCCCCGGAGGCCTGGGCCGGAACCGGCCAGCCGCCCTCGGCGGGGGTCTCCCAGCGGGACTCCTCCCGCGGAGGAGAGGGTGCGGGTACCGCGGTGTCCGCCTCCGGCCACTCGTCGGCCGTGGGGGTCTCCCAGCGGGGGACCTCGTACTCCGGTTCCCCCGGACCGGAGTCGTCCGCGGCCGGAGCCGACCAGGGCGGGTGCTCCGGGGCGGGAACCCGCCGCACCGGCCCGGAGGCCGGTGCGGGTACGCGCCCGGAGTGCTCCGGCTCCACGTGTGCGCCTGGTGTCGCCGCGGCCGCCGGAGCGGTCGTGGCGCGGACGGACGACTTCCCCAAACCGTCCGTCCCGGTGCGATCCGGTCCTGTCCCGCCGAACCGTCCCTGGACGAGCGCCCCCAACAGCAGGAGGACGCTGAGGCCCGCCAGTCCGAGTGCGACGTACACCAGGACGGTCTCGGCCAGTACCAGGGCGGCCGCGATGACGGCGATGGCCGCCAGCACCGCCACGGTTGCGAGGATGCTAAGGATCACGGGACGACCAGGGCCTTTACACGTGTTGTGCCGGAGTCTTCAGTTGTTCGGAGCACCATGCCACCGGGGTGTCAGCGACGCTCGTGCGGAGCCTCGCCCGGGTGGAACCCACCGTGCTGGGCGGGCTCGGGCTGGCCGAACGGGTTGCCCGCGGGGCCATGCTGGAGCGCGGGCGCCCCACCGGTCTGCGGGGCCATCGTCTGGAAGCCCCCCGTGGTGTTCAGGTTCGGCTCGGCGGGCTTGCTCTCCTCGTTGAGCTCGCGCAGCTGGCGCTCGAAGTAGTCCTTCAGACGGCTGCGGTACTCGCGCTCGAAGCCCTTGAGGACGTTGACCTTGTGCTCGAGCTCCTCGCGCTGCTGGACGAGGCTGCCCATGACCTGGCGGTGGCGCTCCTGGGCGTCGCGGTCCAGGTTCTCCGAACGGGCGCGGGCCTCACCGATGATCTGGTCGGCCTGCTGGCGTGCCTTGCCGAGGATGTCCTCGGACTCGTGGCGGGCGCGGCCGAGGGTCTCGTCGGCCTCGCGGCGGGCGTCCGAGATCGCCTGGTCGGCGGTCTGCTGGGCGAGGGCCAGGACACGGGCGGCCGTGTCCATGTTCTCCTCGCCGCCCATGGCCAGGTTGGCGCCGGTCATCGGCATCTGCTGCTGGACCGGGGGCTGCGGCTCGGCGGCCTGGGGCGGCTGGACCGGCTCCGGGCGCATCTGCTCGTGCTGCTCGGGGCCCTGATCCTGGAAGTCCTGCATACCGGCGTTGGGCACCTTGCCCCGCAGGCACTCGGCAAGCTTGCCGCGCAGTTCCTCGTTCTCCTGGATCAGGCGGTCGAGTTCGGACTCGACCTCGTCGAGAAAGGCGTCGACCTCTTCCTCGTCGTATCCCGGTCGAAGCCGGGTCGTACTGAACTGCTTGTTCCGCACATCGGCGGGTGTCAGCGGCATGTTCGTCTCCTTGGCGCGCTTGGAGTCTGTCCGTAGGGACGCTACCTGATCGTGACCTTACGGCAATCCAGATCATGACCAAGACCACATAGCGGAATTCGAGGCCGTTCCCGCACCCCTCGTTCCACCTCCCTGCTAGACAAGGGACCTGAGTACGGCCATCAGGATGTACACCCCGATGAACAGGACCAGGACGCTCAGGTCGAGTGCGATACTCCCCAGGCGTACCGGCTTGATAAACCGGCGCAGGAACCTCAGTGGCGGGTCGGTGATCGTGTACACGATCTCGGCGAGCACGAGCACGAACCCCGTGGGGCGCCACGTCCTGGAGAAGGACTGCACCATCTCCAGGATCACCCTCGCCAGCAGCACGAAGACAAACAGCTGCAGCAGGAAGAGCAGCACGGACAGGACGATACTCACGGTCGTTCCCCGACCCAATCTCTGGACAAATGTGATGTTCTAGCTCTGATTGAAGAACCCTCGCTCGGCGATCCGCGCCTTGTCCTCGGCGGTTACCTCGACGTTGGCGGGAGACAGCAGGAACACCTTGTTGGTGACGCGTTCGATACTGCCATGCAGACCGAAGATCAGACCAGCCGCGAAGTCGACGAGACGCTTGGCGTCACTGTCGACCATCTCCGTCAGGTTCATGATCACCGGCGTGCCCTCCCGGAAGTGCTCTCCGATGGTACGCGCCTCGTTGTAGGTGCGGGGGTGGAGCGTGGTGATCCGTGCGAGGTCGGCGGTGGAAGCGGTCGTGGTCGTGCCACCGCGTCGTTCACCTGCACCCAGGTAGCCGCCGGTGTCCGTCACTGCGTCGCCTCGTGCTTCCTCGCCGGACGGGGCGTCAGCGTCACGTTCGCGCTGATCGTCCGCTCCCTCGTCGAAATCATCGAACTCATCATATTCGTCCGCATAGCGGTGATCGTAACGGTCGTCCTCCACGAGGCCGAGGTAGACCGCCATCTTGCGCATCGCGCCGGCCATCTCATGTCCTCCGTCGTCCCCGCGGCCTTCACCGCAGCCGACTCCTCCGTACCGACCCGTCCGGTCCCGTGATCGGGGGTGTACGCTCATTCGGGCGAACTCCACAGACGGGCTCCAAGGTCTATGTGGGGACATTACCCCACGATCGGTTCCCGGTTGCCGAGCAACGCCGTACCGAGTCGCAGGTGTGTCGCGCCTCGCTCGACGGCCGCCTCGAGATCCCCGCTCATCCCGGCGGAGATCGCCGTCGCCCGAGGATAGCGATCCCGGATCCGGCTGGCGACCCCCCGCAGGCGGGCGAAGGCCTCCCGGGGATCGCCCCCGCGCGGGGCGACCGCCATCACACCCCCGAGCGTGAGCGCCTCGTGTTCCTCCACGCGCGCGGCGAGGTCGAGCGCGTCCCCGGGGTCCACTCCCCCGCGCGGGCCGATCACCCCCGCCCGCGAGTCCTCGTCGAGGTTGACCTGGACCAGGCAGGTCAGGCGGCGGTCGGCCGCGGCGGCGCGGTCGCCCAGCGCCCGGGCCAGCTTGGCGCGGTCCACCGAGTGCACGACGTCGGCGTAGAAAGCCACCGACCGGGCCTTGTTGGTCTGCAACTGGCCGACGAAGTGCCAGGTCAGGCCGAGGTCAGCGGTCTCGGCCGCCTTGGGCGCGGCCTCCTGGTCGCGGTTCTCCCCCACGTCGGTCACCCCGAGTGAGGCGAGAATCCGCACATCGGAGGCCGGGTAGGTCTTGGTGACCGCGATCAGCGACACCTCGTCGGGGTCGCGGCCCGCCTTCGCGCAGGCGGCGTCGATCCTGGCGCGCACGGCGGCGAGGTTGGCGCGGACCTGCTCGACGCGAGCGGGGTCGGCGTGTGTCACGGTGTTCCCTTCTGGGACGGATCCACTGCTGCTGGCTGAAGGCCCGGGGTCGGCTGGAAGTTCCGGCTCGGCCGAGAGTTCGAGGGCACACGAGACCGATGCGACCCCCGAAAACTCCAGAGCATCTGGTGTTCCTGGGAGTTCATGGTGACCATCCTGGTGGCCCGGTACGACAGTCACACGCGCCAGAGGAAGGAGGCGAACCTGCCGGTGGGCGCGCCCCGGCGGTGGGAGAAGAGCTCGGGGCTCTCCAGGGTGCAGCGTTCGTCGGCGCGGACGTCGGAGACCCCAGCGCGGCGCAGCTGTGCGGTGACGGCGGCGCGCATGTCCACCCCGGCGGTGCCCCGGCGGGTGGTGCAGGCCGCCTCGGGGGTGTGGCGGGCGGTCTCCTCCCGCAGCTCGGGAGGCACCTCGTAGCACCCGCCGCAGATGGAGGGACCGAGGAGGACGGTGATCCGGTCGGCGCGGGCTCCCCGGTCGACCATGGTGGCGATTAGGTTGGCGGCCACCCCGTGCGCGGTGCCGATCCGCCCCGAGTGCGCGGCGCCCAGGACGCCCGCCCCGGCGTCGGCGGCCAGCACCGGCAGGCAGTCGGCGGACACCGAGGCCAGGACCAGGTCCGGTCGGGTGGTGACCACGCCGTCGCAGGTGCCCACGCCTCCGGGTTCGGTGGCCACGAGGACGTCGGCGCTGTGCACCTGGTTCATCCACACGACCCGGTCGGCGTCGAAGCCCAGGTCACGGGCGGCGGCCGTGCGGTTGGCGAGCACCGCCTCGCGCTCGTCGCCGCTGCCGAACCCCAGGTTGAGCGAGTCGTAGGGCGGTGCGCTCACGCCCCCGTGCCGCTCGGTGACGGCGGCGCGGATCCCGTGTCCCAGGTCGATGACGTTGCCCATCCGCTCGCGTCCTCCCCGTTCCCGAGGGGAGGTCCGCCGTTTCCGCCCCGGCCCGGAGACGGGCTCCGAGGACGGAGAAGTGGCCGGTTCCGGCCCCGCCGTCCCCTCGGTGCAGGACACTACCACCGCTCCGGGAGGGGGCGCGGGCCGGTCGCGACGGCCGGCTACTTCAGGAACTCCGGCACGTCCAGGTCGTCGGGGTCGTCGAAGATGACCCGGCGGCGGGGCGTGGGCGCCTCCCCGCGCCGCTCGGCGGTGGAGTCGGCGATCGCGTGGATACGGCTCGGCTGGGTGTCCTCGCGCGCGGAGGGCTCCTCCGCCGGGACCCGCGGCTCCTCCGCCGGAGCCGGCTCCGCGGGAACGGCCCCGGTGGGGAAGGCGCCCGTACTGTGCGCCGGGGTTCCCGGGTCGGGCTCGGCGGAGTGCTCCCGGGGGCCGGGGTCGGCCTCGGCCTGCTGCCGCACCGACTGGTGCTGCGCGGGCTGCGGCTGGGCCGGCTGCGGCTGCGCGGGCTGCTGAGCCTGCCGCTGGTCAGGGCGGTGCGCCGGGGGCGTGTGCGGGCGGACCGCATCCGGGGCGGACTCGGCCGGACGGTTCTGCGGAATCCACGGCATGTTGGTGGCCGCCGTCCTGCCCGTGTCCGAGGCGGCGGACGCCGCCGAGGCGGACGACTCCTCCCTGCCGGACGCGGTGCCTGCCTTGGGGACGACGGCCTCAGGAGGGTCCACGGGCCGGCGCTCCCGGACCACCGGGGCGGTGATCTCGGGTTCGTCGAAGCCCGCCGCGATGACGGTGACCCTGACCTCGTCCCCGAGGGCGTCGTCGATGACCGCGCCGAAGATGATGTTGGCCTCGGGCGCCGCCGAGTTCGCCACGAGCTGCGCCGCCTCGTTGATCTCGAACAGCCCCAGGTCGGAACCGCCCTGGATGGACAGCAGCACGCCGTGGGCGCCGTCGATGCTCGCCTCCAGCAGGGGCGAGGAGATGGCCATCTCCGCCGCGGCGACCGCCCTGTCGTCCCCGCGTGCGGAACCGATGCCCATGAGCGCCGACCCCGCCCCGGACATGACCGACTTGACGTCGGCGAAGTCCAGGTTGATCAGACCCGGCGTGGTGATCAGGTCGGTGATGCCCTGGACACCGGAGAGCAGGACCTGGTCGGCCGCCTTGAAGGCGTCCAGCACGCTGACCTGGCGGTCGGAGATGGACAGCAGGCGGTCGTTGGGGATCACGATGAGGGTGTCGACCTCCTCGCGGAGCATCGCTATCCCCGACTCGGCCTGGGTGGCGCGCCGCTTGCCCTCGAAACCGAAGGGCCGGGTGACCACACCGATGGTGAGGGCGCCCAGGGAGCGGGCGATGTTGGCCACGACCGGAGCACCGCCGGTGCCGGTGCCGCCGCCCTCACCCGCGGTCACGAAGACCATGTCGGCCCCCTTGAGGACCTCCTCGATCTCCTCCCGGTGGTCCTCCGCCGCCTTGCGGCCGACGTCGGGGTTGGCTCCGGCCCCCAGGCCGCGGGTGAGTTCGCGCCCGACGTCGAGTTTGACGTCGGCGTCACTCATCAGCAGCGCTTGGGCGTCGGTGTTGATTGCGATGAACTCGACGCCCTTGAGCCCCTCTTCGATCATTCGGTTGACGGCGTTGACACCGCCGCCGCCGATGCCGACGACTTTGATGACCGCGAGGTAGTTCTGCGGTGCTGCCACGACGAGGGGCCTTTCCGCTCGCATATGCCGTTCGCCGCCGCCCGGAGGTGGCTGTGCCACCGGAGGCGACGCCGTGACCGGCATCCGGTTCTACAGTGTGCGTTTCGGGCTCCCCGACGGGCCGTGGACGACGCCGTGACCGGGGGACCCAGGGTCGCCGGTTCCACCGCGCGCCCGCCGAGGGTGGGCGCGATCCGCCGCGAGGCGGAACGAAATGGTTCCTACGTACCCGAAAAGCGTGTTTTGCTGCTTTGTTGACGTTGGTTGTGCTTCCCGACAGTAAGCGGACCGCCGACCACGGGCAACCGATGAACGAGTTCAGCCTAACGTCGTATAACACGGGGAAGCGATGTGCGCCGTCGGCGCGTCGCGTCTGGAATGTCCGAGCGGGCCGCACCGGCGCCGGTCCGGCGGCCCCGGGCGGGCCCCGGGACTCCCCGCGACGGGCCGCGGATCGCTCCGTTCCGTCACGGCTCCTCCTTTTCCCACTCCTGACGACCGCTTCACCGGACGATGGCCAGGTCGGGGAGGGACACGTCGTACACGCGCCCCTCCCGCGGCGGGTGCTCGTCCATGAGCACCTCCAGGACGGCGCTCTTGTCGGCGGTGCCCTCGGAGGTGCCCCAGGCGACCTGGGAGCCGTCGGTGAGTTCGAGGGTGATCGACTCGGGGTCGGCGGCTTCGATGAGGTGGATCCGGGAGACCAGGGAGTCCGGGGCCTGTTCGGCGATGTCGGCGGCGGCCCGCACCGCCGGATTACCCTCGACCTCCCCGGTGACGCGCACCAGCGGGTGGGCGTCGGGACGCCTCGGGGAGTCCTCGATGCGCACGCCGTCGCCGTCCACCAGCCGGTACTCCTGCCCCGCCCGGACGGCCAGCACGGGTTGGCGCTCGACCACCTCGACCTCCAGGGTGGCGGGCCAGCCGCGCCTGACCGTGGCCGACTCCACCAGGGTCAGGGACTCGGCGCCCTCGGCGCTGCGCTCCAGGTCGACCCGGATCAGGGGGGTGCCGGTGGCCACGTCCACGGCGGCGACCACCTCCTCGGCCGGCACCCGCTGCACGCCCGTGACCGCGACGTCGCGGACCACGAGCAGGCGCGAGCCGAGCAGGATCCAGGTGACCACGCACACCAGGGCGACCACCAGCAGCGCCACGAAGGCGACCTTCCACGGGTCCGACACCCCGCGTGTCCCCGGACCGGCGGCGGACCGGCCGCGTCGCGCACTCACCTGCGCCCTCCCCCTACTGTGTCCGTCCGGGGCGCCCGACCTCCCGCGCCCCGGGTGCCCGGGTCCGGAGCCCGGAGGCCGGACCCGGTCGCGCGATCACTCCCCGGCGCCCTCGGCCGACTCGGCGAGGGCCTCCACGACGCGGGGGCCCAGTTCGGTGACGTCGCCCGCGCCCATGGTGAGCACGATGTCCCCCGGGCGGGCCAGCGCGGCCACCGCGCGGACGACCTCGTCCCGCCCGGGGACGTAGGCCACCCGGTCGTGGGTGACGCGCGAGGTGATCAGCTCGCCGGTGACCCCGGGCTCGGGGTCCTCGCGGGCCGCGTAGACCTCCATGACCACGACCTCGTCGGCCAGGCTCAGCGCGGCGGCGAACTCCTCGGCGAAGAAGCGGGTGCGGCTGTACAGGTGCGGCTGGAACAGGGCCACGACCCGGCCGCCCGGGTACTCGCGCCCCTCCTCCTCCGCCTGCTCGGCGAAGGACTCCAGGGCGGCCCGCGTGGCGCGCAGGTCGGCCTCGATCTCGGTGGGGTGGTGGGCGTAGCTGTCGTAGACGGCCACACCCCGGGCCTCGCCCTTGAGCTCGAAGCGGCGCGCGGCCCCGGCGAAGTCGGCGATGCCCTCCACCGCCACGTCCAGGTCGTGGCCGAGCTCGTCGGCGACCGCGACGGCGGCGGCCGCGTTGAGCACGTTGTGGCGGCCCGGAACGGCGAGCTGGCCCTCGACGGGCTCCCCGTCCGCGGTCTGGAGGGTGAACTCGGTGGTGAAGCCGCGGGCGCGCACCCGGGTGATCCGGTAGTCGGCGTCCTCGGCCTCACCGTAGGTCAGCACCCTCTTGCCGCGCTCGCGGGCCAGCGCGGCCACCCGGCGGGCGCCGGGATCGTCGACGCCCACGATGAGGGTGCGCTCGACCCGGTCCACGAAGGCGGCGAAGTTGGCGTGGATCTCCTCGATCCCGCTGTAGTTGTCCAGGTGGTCGGCCTCGACGTTGGTGACCACGGCGATCTTCGGGGAGAGCATGAGGAAGGAGCCGTCGCTCTCGTCGGCCTCCACCGCGATGGCCTCGCCGATACCGGCGTCGGCGCCCAGGCCGGTGGTGACCAGCTTGCCGCCGATCACGTAGCCCGGCTCCGCTCCCAGGTGCTGGAGCACCACCGTGACCATGGAGGTCGTGGTGGTCTTGCCGTGGGTACCGGAGACAGCGATGCCCTCGCGGTCCAGCAGCAGGGCGCCCAGGGCCGCGGCCCGGGGCAGCACGCGCAGGCCCCGGCGGCGGGCCTCGGCCAGCTCGGGGTTGTCCTCGCGGATGGCCGAGGAGACCACGAGGGTCTCGGCGGGACCGAGGTTCTCCGCGGCGTGCCCCACGTGCACCTCGGCGCCCATCTCCTCCAGCTCGCGCAGGGTGTCGCTGTCGCGCGCGTCGCTGCCGGAGACCTCCACCCCCGACTGCAGCAGCACGCGGGCGATACCGGACATCCCGGCGCCGCCCAGGCCGATGAAGTGCGTGCGGCCCAGCTTGTCGACGGGGACCGGCTCGGTCGGTCGCACCAGGCTCATCGGGCGTCCTTACCGTCGTCGTAGTAGACCTCGTCGCCCTCGTCCTCGGGCACGGGCAGCTCGGGGGTGGGCTTGTCACCGCGGGCGATGGCCATGACCTCGCGGGCCAGCTCCGCGTCGGCGTCCCGGCGGCCCATGCGGGCCGCGGCCTCGGACATGGTCACGACCTTGTCGGTGTCGGTGAGCAGCGGGATGAGGTGCCGCACGATCCACTCGACGGAGACGTCGGCGTTGTTGACCATCAGACCGCCGCCCGCCTGGACGATGGGCTCGGCGTTGAGGGCCTGCTCGCCGTTGCCGATGGCCAGCGGCACGAAGGCGCCCGGCAGGCCCACGGCGGTCAGCTCCGCGCAGGTCATCGCGCCGGAACGGCACATCGCCATGTCCGCGGCGGCGTAGGCCATGTCCATGCGGTCCACGTAGGGCACCGCGACGTAGGGGATGCCGTCCTGGGTGAGGTCCTGGGGCTCCTCGGCGTTCTTGGGGCCCACCACGTGCAGGACCTGCACCCCGCTGTCGCGGAAGGCGTCGCGCGCGGCGTAGGCGGTCTCGTTGATGCGCTGGGCGCCCTGGGAGCCGCCGAAGATGAGCAGGGTGGGCAGGTCGTGGCGCAGGCCGAAGTAGGTGCGCGCCTTGTCGCCCATGGCCAGCCGGTCCAGCGTCGAGATCTGGTGGCGCAGGGGGATGCCGATGAAGCGCCCGTTGCGGATCTGGGTGTGGGGGTGGCCCGTGTACACGTGCGGGGTCAGGCGCGCGCCCAGGCGGTTGGCCAGCCCGGGCAGCGGGTTGGCCTCGTGCACCACGATGGGGATGCGCCTGCGCCGCGCGGCCAGGTAGCCCGGGGTGGCCACGTAGCCGCCGAAGCCGACCACCACGTCGGCCTGCAAACGGTCCAGCTGCTCGCCCGCCGCGCTGAGCGCACCCGCCAGCTTGCCCGGAACGCTGAGCAGCTGGGGGGTGAGCTTGCGCGGCAGGGGAACGGCCGGGATCAGTCCCAGCTCGTAACCCCGCATGGGCACCAGCCGGGTCTCCAGACCCCGCTCGGTGCCCAGGCAGAGGATCTCCGTACCGGGGTCGATGCGCCGCAGCGCGTCCGCAAGGGAGAGTGCGGGCTCGATATGCCCGGCCGTGCCGCCTCCGGCGAGGGCTACCCTCATCGTCGCCGATTCCTCCTTGGCCGGTCACCCGCCGGGACCGGTCCGCTCCTGTGCTTGGCCGTTGTCCCGCCACCGCGGGCGCCCGCGGTGCGAGGGCCGCGTGCCGTGGTGGCGCGCCTGGGGGACGCGGTGCCGCCGCGGTTGTTCACCGAGGCAGCGACGTTGTCCAGGCCCAGCCAGCTTAGAGCCCTTTGCGCCCAACCGGGACCCCGGGCCGCCAGGGTCCGCTGCGCCTGGGGTTCGGTCTTGGCCAGGGCCAGCAGGACGCCCAGGGCGACCATGGTGGTGATCAGCGACGAACCCCCGTAGGAGACCAGGGGGAGCGGCACGCCGGTGACCGGGAGCAGGCCGATGACGGCGCCCACGTTGATCATGGCCTGGCCCAGGATCCAGATGACGATGGCGAAGGACGCCAGGCGCGGGAAGGGCTCCCTGACCCGGGAGGCCACGCGCAGCCCGGCGTAGCCGAGCACGCCGAAGAGCGCCAGGACCAGCAGGGTCCCGATCAGGCCGAACTCCTCGCCGATGATGGCGAAGACGAAGTCGGACTCGGCGAAGGGCAGGAATCCCCACTTCTCCCGGCTGGCGCCGATGCCCACGCCGAAGATCCCGCCGGTGCCCAGCGCGTAGAGGCCGTGCAGGGACTGCATGCCCGAGCCGAGCGGATCGGAGCCGGGGTCCAGGAAGCTGGTGACCCGGGCCATCCGGTAGGGCTCGATGGCGATGGCGATCACGGCCAGGCCCAGGACGAGCCCGAACATCGCCACGAAGAGCCGCCCGGGAGCGCCGACCACCCACAGCAGGCCCAGGAAGGTGACCAGGAACACCAGGGCCGTGGACAGGTTGGAGCCCAGCAGGACCAGCAGGACCAGCAGGCCGCAGCCGGGCAGCAGCGGGATGAGCAGGTGCCGCCACTCGGTCAGCTCGCGCAGTTCGTCCTTGCGGGCCAGGATGTTGGCCCCCCACAGGGCGAAGGCGAGCTTGGCGGGCTCGGAGGGCTGCACGACCAGGCCGCCGATGTCCAGCCAGCGGGTGGCGCCGTTGACCTCCACCCCCTGGAAGACCGTGAGCAGCAGCAGTGCCGCCGACAGGATCATCGCCGGGTACCCGATGACCCGGAAGAGGTGCTGGGGCAGGTGGGAGGCCAGGAACATCAGCGGCAGGCCGATGACCGCAGAGACCAGCTGCTTCTGGAACATGGAGAAGGCCGAGCCGGTCTCGCTGATGGAGTTGACCATCGTGGACGACAGCACCATCACCAGGCCCAGGGCGATCAGCAGCACGCCGGTGCCCAGGATCAGGTAGTAGGAGGTGAGCGGTCGGTCCAGGGACCGCGCCCACTCACGCCACAGGGCGCGCTCGCGCCCCCGGGCCCCAGCGTGCCCTCTCGTCGCCGCGCGCCCCTTGGGCCGGGCCATCCCGGGAACAGCCGTCGTCGCCGCCATCCACACCCTCCGCACCGATCAGCGCCTCAATAGTGGCGTACGCGCGGGTAGGGAACCGTGGACATTTCCCGCGTGTTGGCCATCTTTGGCGGCGAAAACGGGATCCGAGGGCATGGCAAGGGCTGCCCGCGCGCGCTTTCTCACGCACGGGCAGCACTTCGCCACTCAGAGCAGCCGATGGACCGCCTCGGCGAAGAGGCGGCCCCGCTCGGGGTAGTTGGTGAACATGTCCATGGAGGCGGCGGCCGGTGCCAGCAGCACGGTGTCGCCCTCCTGTGCGAGGGACGCGGCGGCGGCGACCACCGCGTCCATGACCGTGTGCCCCTCGGGGGCGTCCTCGGCCGGGCCCCCGACCTCGACGACGGGCACCTCGGGGGCGTGCTCGGCCAGGGCCCGGCGCAGGCGCTCGCGGTCGGCGCCGATCAGCACGGCGCCGCGCAGCCGGCCGGCGGCCATCCGCACCAGGTCGTCGACCTCGGCGCCCTTGAGCAGGCCGCCCGCCACCCAGACCACGGACGGGTAGGCGCCCAGCGACGCCGCGGCGGCGTGGGGATTGGTGGCCTTGGAGTCGTTGACGTAGTCGACCCCCCGGACCGAGGCCACGAAGGCGATGCGGTGCGGCTCGGGTTCGAAGGCGGCCAGTCCGGCCCGCACCGAGGCGGGAGCCACCCCCACCGAACGCGCCAGCGCGGCTGCGGCCAGGGCGTTGGCGACGTTGTGCGGCGCGGCGGGGCGCACGTCGGCGAGCGTGGCCAGCTCCTCGGCGCCGCTGTGCGGTTCGTCGACGAAGGCGCGGTCCACCAGCAGGTCCTCGACCACGCCGAGCTGTCCCGCGCGGGGGGTGTCCAGCCCGAAGCCGACCAGGGGTGCGCGCGGGTCGCCGTCCTCCTCGGCCAGCCGGGTGGACCAGGCGTCGGCGGTGTTGACCACGCGGATGGTGCCGCGGGCGAACACCCTGCCCTTGGCGCGGGCGTAGGGGTCGATGCCGCCGTGCCAGTCCAGGTGGTCGGGGGCGACGTTGAGGACGGTGGCGGCGTACGGCCGCACGCTGGAGGACCAGTGCAGCTGGAAGCTGGACAGCTCCACGGCCAGGATCTCGTGGACACGGCCCTCGGCGTCGGGCAGCACGGCGTCGATGATCGGGGTCCCGACGTTGCCGACCGCCAGGGCCCGGCGGCCGTCCGCGCGCAGCACGGCCTCCAGCATCCGCACGGTGGTGGTCTTGCCGTTGGTGCCGGTGACGGCGAGCCAGACCTGGTCGGCGGGCTTGAGCCGCCAGGCGAGCTCGACGTCGCCGATGACCTCGATCCCCGCCTCGGCCGCCCGGACCAGCAGCGGGGAGTCGGGGCGCCAGCCGGGCGAGGTGACGACCAGGTCGCAGTCCTCGGGCAGCGGGGTGTCGCCGAGCACCACCGAGGCCCCCGCCTCGCGCAGTTCGGCGGCGGCGGGGCGCACGGTGTCGTCGTCGCGGCCGTCCACGACGGTCACGCGGGCCCCTCGGGCCAGGAGCGCCCGGGCCACGGGGGGACCGGACACGCCCAGCCCGGCGACGCAGACCGACCGCTCGCCGAGGGCGTCCGCGGGCGTGGCGTCCGGAGTGTCAGGGGTGGGGTGGGCCATGGCTACCTCGGCATCCATTCCAGGTAGAAGAGTCCGATGGCGATCGCCACGAACAGGCCCTGGATGATCCAGAAGCGGATCACGATGGTGGGTTCGGCCCAGCCCTTGAGCTCGAAGTGGTGCTGCAGCGGCGCCATCCGGAACACGCGCTTGCCGGTGAGGCGGAAGGAGGTGATCTGGATCATCACCGACAGGGTGATGATGACGAACAGGCCGCCGATGAGCAGCAGCAGGAGCTGGGTGCGGGTGGTGATGGCCAGACCCACGATCAGGCCGCCCAGGGCCAGGGAGCCGGTGTCGCCCATGAAGATCTTGGCGGGCGGGGCGTTGAACCACAGGAAGGCGATGCAGGCGCCGAGCACGGCGGCGGCCACCACCGCCAGGTCCAGGGGGTCGCGGACGGTGTAGCAGCTGTCGGACAGGTAGGCCACGCAGGACTGGCGCAGCTGCCAGTTGCCGATGATGACGTAGGCGACCAGGGAGAGGATGGTCGCGCCGGTGGCCAGGCCGTCGAGGCCGTCGGTGAGGTTGACGGCGTTGGAGAAGCCGACGATGAGGAACAGCGCCCAGAGGATGAACAGGCCGATCATCAGCGGGGGGCCGAAGTCGCGCAGGAAGGACAGGCTGGGGGCGGCGGGGGTGTAGCCGTAGCCGTTGGGGAACATGGTGACGCCGTAGGCGAAGCCGACGCCCACGATGGCCTGGCCGACCATCTTGGCGCCGCTGCGCAGACCCAGGCTGCGGCGCTTGTAGATCTTGATGAAGTCGTCGAGGAAGCCGACGCAGCCCATCCCGACGAAGAGGAACATCACCAGCATGCCGGAGGCCGTGGGCCCCGAGGCCGAGGGCTGGACCAGCAGCAGCAGGGCGTGGGAGCCGAAGTAGCCCACCACCGCGCCGAGGATGATGACGATGCCGCCCATGGTGGGCGTGCCCTGCTTGGTCTTGTGGCCCTCGGGCCCGTCGTCGCGCACCTCCTGGCCGAACTTGAAGCGGTACAGGAGTTTGATCAGCGGCGGCATCAGCGCCATGGAGACGATCAGCGACAGCGCTGACGCGATGGAGATGCCGATCACTGGACATCCCCCTGGGTGATGAGGTCGATGACCCTTTCGAGCGCTGCCACGCGCGATCCCTTCACAATGACGACGTCTCCTGTGCGCAACCGTTCGCGCAGCGCCTCCGCTGCTGCCCGCGCGTCCGCCACGCGGACGCACTCGCCCTCCCACAGGCCCCGTCCCGCGGCGTCCTCGGCGCCGACGGCGATGCCCTCGGCCTCCTCCCCGACCACGATCAGGTGGGCCACGCCGGCGCGGGCGGCCAGCTCACCGATCCGCTCGTGCTCGACCCGGCCGTCGGCGCCGAGCTCGGCCATGTGGGCCAGGACCGCGATGGACCGGCGGTCCCGGGAGAGCGCTTCCAGCGTGGTCAGCGCGGCCCGCATGGACTCGGGGTTGGCGTTGTAGGCGTCGTTGACGAGCGTGGCGCCCGCGTGCTCGGTGACCTCCATCCGCCACCGACTGGCCGGGACGGCCGCGCCCAGCGCCTCGGCGATGTCGGCGATGTCCATGCCGAGCTCGTCGGCGACCGCCGCGGCGGCCAGGGCGTTGGAGACCTGGTGGGCGCCGACGAGCGCGAGGTCCACCCGGGCCCGGCGGCCGTCCAGGTTCAGGGTGAAGGAGGGGGCTCCGGTTTCCCGGATGACGACGTCGGTGGCGCGCACGCGCGCCTCCTCGGCCAGGCCGTAGGTGACCACGCGGGCCCGGGTGCGCGAGGCCATCGCCCGCACGCGGGGGTCGTCCTCGTTGAGGACGGCGACCCCGCCCGAACCCCGCTGTTCGCCGCCGGGGGGAAGCGACTCGACCAGCTCGCCCTTGGCCTTGGCGATGGCGTCCCGGCCGCCGAACTCGCCCATGTGGGCGCTGCCGACGTTGAGGACCACGCCGATCCGGGGCGGGGCGATCCGGCACAGGTGGGCGATGTGCCCGATACCGCGGGCGGCCGTCTCCAGGACCAGGTTGCGGGTCCCGGTGTCGGCGCGCAGCACGGTGAGCGGGTGGCCGATCTCGTTGTTGAACGAGCCCGCCGGGGCCACGGTCGGACCCGTTCGGGAGACGACCTGCGCGATGAGGTCCTTGGTGGTGGTCTTGCCGGAGGAACCGGTGACCGCGACGATCTCGGCCCGCTCCGCTCCGCGCCGGGGGTCGCTGAGCTCCAGGGCCACGTGGTGGGCGAGCCGGGTCAGGGCGTCGACCACGCCCCCGTCCCCGCCCTCGGCCAGCAGGTGCGGTGCGTCGACGGGGCGTGAGACCAGGGCGGCCGCCGCTCCGGCGGCCGCGGCGGAGGCCGCGAAGTCGTGTCCGTCGACGCGCTCACCTCCCAGGGCGACGAAGAGCGCGCCGGGCGCTGCCTGCCGCGAGTCGATGACGACGGGGCCGTCAACGACGGCTTCGGGGCGCGCTGATCCGCCGATGGCGGTTTGGGTGATCTCAGCGATCCGATCGAGCGTGAGCGCGATCAAATCCACTCCTCATGTCAGGCCCGGGTTCACGGCGCCACAGGGGCCGCTGGCCACCCGGCCGGAGTCAGGTCAGGGGATGGCACCGCGTGAAACCGTGCGCAGGGTGCCGCGCCGGGCCCACCGGGACCGCGCTGGCGGGCTACGCCGTGGGCGCCACCGTGGGCGGTCGGGCTGCGATTGCCGGACCTACCTTAGAACATGATTGGGGCGTCCGGGGTCCCGCCAGGCCCTGTGAGCGGCAATATGCTCCAGTTCGTGACCGTTCGCGGCCGGGCGGCCGGGGATCCGGAGGCGGTACGCGGGGCGCACGCGCGAAGGGGCGCGGACCGTGTCCGCGCCCCGGGCGGGGTGGTGGCGCCCGCCGGGCGCCGAGGTGTCAGGGCTGGTCAGGTACCCGGTGGACGTCCTGGAGGGCGACCCCCAGGCGCTCGCGGGCGCTCATGCCGAAGTGGTCCTCGATCGCCTCGCGCAGCACCTCGCGGTCGTCGAAGGGCAGCACCTCGCCCTTGACGTACTGACCCGTCTCGTGACCCTTTCCGGCGACCACCACCACACCGCCGGGCCGGACCCGTTCCACGGCCAGGCGGATGGCCTCGGCGCGGTCGAGCTCCACGGTGACGCGGGCGCGCTGGTCCTCGGGGACCTTGACGACCCCTTCGAGCATCGCGGCGGCGATGGCGACCGGGTCCTCGGTGCGCGGGTTGTCGTTGGTGATGACGAGCTGGTCGGCCAGGCGCGCGGCGGCCTCGCCCATGAGCGGGCGTTTGCCCCGGTCCCGGTCGCCCCCGCAGCCGACGACCATCGTGATCTCGCCGTCGGTGGTGGCGCGCAGGGCGGTCAGCACCGCCTCGATGGCGCCGGGCTTGTGGGAGTAGTCGACCAGGGCGGTGAAGTCCGCGTCCGGCACGCCGGGCGCCACGACCGGTTCCATGCGCCCGGGCACGCCGGGTGCCTGGGCCACACCGGCGATCGCGGTCTCCAGGGGCAGCCCGGCCTCGACCAGGCCGACGACGGCGGCCATGGCGTTGGAGACGTTGAAGGGGCCGGGCAGGGCCACGGAGGCGGCCGCCTCCATCCCGCCGGGCCCGACGATGCGGAAGGTGCTGCCAGTGGCGCCCAGGACCACGTCCACGGCCGTCCAGTCGGCCTTCATGGCCGTGGCGGGGTCGGCGTCGCTGCGGCCCTCCACGGCGAACGTGGTGACGGGGACGCGGCCGTCGGCCTGCACCATGTCCACGAGCGCGCGGCCGAAGCGGTCGTCGGCGTTGACCACCGCGATGTCGCAGTACTCGGGGGTGAACAGCCGGGCCTTGGCGTCGAAGTAGTCGCGCAGGTCCGAGTGGAAGTCCAGGTGGTCCTGGGACAGGTTGGTGAAGACCGCGACGTCGTAGCGGGTTCCCCCGACCCGGTGCAGGGCCAGCGCGTGGCTGGAGACCTCCATGGCGGCGGCGGTGACGCCGCTCTCGCGCATGAGGGCGAACAGGCCGTGCAGGTCGGTGGCCTCGGGGGTGGTCAGGGAGGACCGGACGCGCTCGTCCCCCACCCTCATCTCCACGGTTCCGACCAGGCCGGTGCGCATCCCGGCGTGGCGCAGTCCGGCCTCGACCAGGTACGTGACGGTGGTCTTGCCGCTGGTACCGGTGGTGCCGATGAGCAGCAGGTCCTGCGCGGGATCCTTGAAGACCCAGGAGGCGGCCCGGCCCAGCGCGGCGCGCGCGTGGGGGACCACGATCACGGGCAGCCCGGTGGCGGCGGCGCGCTCGGCCCCGTCGGCGTCGGTGAGGATCGCGGTGGCGCCCGCCTCGGCGGCCTGGGCTGCGAAGTCGGCGCCGTGCGCGCGGGTCCCCGGCAGCGCGGCGTACAGGTCGCCGGGCCCCACCTGGCGGGAGTCGTGGGTGATGCCCCGGACGTGCACCTCTCTGTCGGGCACCTCGGGAGGACGGTCCGGGTCCAGGTCCGGGCGCAGGAGTGTGGCGTCCGGCCCGAGCAGCGCTGCCAGGGCGGACAGAGGACGAAGTGGCGTGTGTTCAGGTCGCATTACCGGTGGCACGTGTGGAGGTTAACCCTTGTGGACGACCGGTCGGTAATTTCCACGCTGCGTTCGCCGCGGTTTCCCCGACCGGGTGTTCGGCACAGGTTACGCGCGCCGCACGGGACGTGTCGATGACCGTTCGGTGTCCGCTCCTAGGCTGGAGGCGACCGTCGTGGACGGAGGTTGGACATGCCACGGAACATGCCGGTACGGCGCCCCCTGGTGCTCGACGGCGGGCTGGCCACCCGGCTGGAGTCCTACGGCCGCGACCTGGGCGGCGGCCTGTGGTCGGCCCGACTGCTGGCCGAGGAGCCCGCGCTCGTGCGCCGGGTGCACCGGGACTACTTCGAGGCGGGCGCGGACGTGGCCATCGCCGCCGGGTACCAGGCGAGCGTTCCGGCCCTGACCGCTTACGGCCTCACGCACGGGGAGGCCCTCGCGCTGATCGCCCGCTCGGTCGAGCTGGCGCGCGCCGAACGCGACGCCTTCGGCTCCGGGCTGGTCGCGGCCGGGGTGGGCCCCTACGGGGCGGCGCTGGCCGACGGCTCGGAGTACACCGGCGACTACGACCTGGACGAGGAGGGACTCTACCGCTGGCACCGGGAGCGGTGGCGGGTGCTCGCCGACGCGGGGGCGGACCTGATCGCCTGCGAGACCGTTCCCTCCCTCCCCGAGGCGCGGGCCCTGGGACGGCTGCTGGCGGAGACGCCCGGCGCCCGCGCGTGGATCAGCTTCTCCTGCCGGGACGGCGTCCGGATCAGCGACGGCGCCCCCCTGCGCGAGGCGGCGGCCGGGCTCTCCCCCCTGCACGCCGCCGGACGGCTGGTGGCGGTGGGCGTCAACTGCACCGCGCCCCGGTACGTTCCCGCGCTGGTGCGCGCCGTCGCCGAGGCGGGCCTGCCCGCGGTGGCCTACCCCAACTCGGGCGAGGTCTGGGACCCCTTCACCCGGAGCTGGAGCGGCACCGGCGACCCCGAGGAGTTCGGGCGGGCCGCCGCGGACTGGTGCGCGGCCGGTGCGGTGCTCGTGGGCGGGTGCTGCCGCACCGGCCCCGAGCACATCCGCTCCGTGCGCGCCCACCTGGACCGCGCCGCCGCCGACGGGTGAGCCACCCGGCCCCGCCACCCGCACGCGCCGGGTGGGTGGCCGCCGACCCGGGTCAGTCGGGCAGCAAGGTGGTGATCGCGTCGCGTAGGCCGTCCTCCCGCTGTTCGGCGAGAGAGCTCCGCAGCGCGGCCACGAAGCTCTTCCTGGCCTCCTCGACCGTGGCCCTGCCCTTGTCGGTGATCTGGGTGTAGACCCCGCGCCTGTCCTCGGCGCAGTGGTAGCGCTCGGTCAGACCGCTGCGCTCCAGCCGCCCGACGAGTCTGCTGAGCGAGCTCTGGTTGATCGGAATGGCCTCGGCCAGGAACTGCTGGCGAAGGTGCCCGCCGTCGTCGGAGTAGTGCAGCGCGGCCAGGGCCGCGTACTCCGAGCAGGTCAGCCCGTGCGGTTCCAGGGCAGCCTCGAGCCGCTCACGCACGCGCGCCTCGAACAGGCGCAGTCTGCGCCAACCTGTCTCCAGGTCGGTCGGTTCCTGGATACGCGGCACGCGGTGGGTGGAGGCTGCGGAGTTCATGTACGACCCCCGGTCGTCTCGGGCTTTGCGCCAGCATACGTCCCCCGACGCCTAACGTCTGAGCGCATACTTGTCGAAAAGAAGACGCCCATGCAATATTTGCATAGGCGCATACTTCGGGAGTCGTCCCGGCCGGGCACGCCACACCCTCGCAAGAAGGACCAAGGACAAACGTCACCAGCGGAGGAACCGCCGCCATGCCCCTCGCCGTACTCGCCCTGATGGTCGCCAGCTTCGGCATAGGAACGACCGAGTTCGTGATCATGGGCCTCCTACCGGAGGTGGCCGACGACATGTCGGTCAGCCTCACCAGGGCCGGTCTGCTCATCTCCGGCTACGCCCTCGGTGTCGTCTTCGGCGGGCCCCTGTTCACCGCCGCCGCCACGCGCATGCCGCGCAAGAGGATGCTGCTGATCCTCATGGTGCTGTTCATCGTCGGGAACGCGCTCTCCGCCGTCGCGCCCGCCTACTGGGTCCTCATGGCGGGCCGCATCATGGCGGCGATCTGCCACGGCGCCTTCCTCGGCATCGGTTCCGTCGTCGCCGCGGACATGGTCGCCCGGGACAAGCGCTCCCGGGCCATCTCACTCGTCTTCACCGGCCTGACCGTCGCCAACGTGTTCGGCGCCCCCATGGGTACCTGGATCGGTCAGGCCTTCGACTGGCGCGCCACCTTCTGGGCCATCGCCGCGATCGGCGTGATCAGCCTGGTCGGCCTCATCGCCCTGCTCCCCGTCCAGCCCAACGACGGATCCGTGCGCCTGCGCGACGAACTCGCGGTGTTCGGCCGCGGGCAGCTGTGGATGGCCCTGGCGATCGCCGGGCTGAGCATCGGATCGCTGTTCGCCGCCTTCAGCTACGTCGCCCCGCTCATGACCGAGGTGGCCGGGTTCAGCTCCGGCATGCTCACTCCGCTGCTCATGCTCTTCGGCGTCGGCCTGGTCGTCGGCAACCTCCTGGGCGGCCGGTACGCCGACCGGGCCCAGGTCGCCACACTGCTGAGCGCGCAGGCCCTGCTGTTCGCGGTGCTGGTGCTCTTCGCCCTGACAGCGCAGTTCGCCGCGGCCGCCGTCGTCCTGCTCATGCTGCTGGGCGGCGCGGGCTTCGCCACGGTCCCCGGATTCGTGACGCGTGTCATCGACAAGGCCAAGGGGGCGACCACCCTCGCCGCCGCCGTCGTCTCCTCCGCCGCCAACGCGGGGATCGCCGTCGGCTCCTACCTGGCAGGAACGACGATCGACGCCGGTTACGGCTACACCGCCCCGCTCGCTGTCGGCGCCCTGATGGCCGCCGCCGCGTTCTGCGTCACCCTCTCCTCAGCCTCACTGGACCGCCGGGTGGCGCGGCGCCGCGGCACCCGGCACACACCCTCGGGTCACCCCTTTTCCCGGGATGCGGGATGATCCGGAACGTCACGGGAGCCCTCGTCACGAGGCGCGATGAGGGCGCCGGCGGGGTCCTGCAGGACTCGGAGCGCACCGTCCTCGTTCCTCGGAAGGGCGCGCAGAGGCCGAAGGTCCCCGCCCTGAAGGCGCCCGAACCCGTGCCGGGAAAGCTCAGTTCTCGAACAGGCGGATGGCCGGCGGGTCGGTCTCCGTCGGCGGGATCTTCAGCGACTTCAGGGCGAAGGACATGATGTCGTTGAACACCGGACCGGCGGCCTCACCGCCGTAGTAGGTGCCCTGCGGGTTGTGCAGCACGACCTGGACCACCACCTGCGGGTCGTCGGCGGGTGCGAAGCCGGCGAAGGTGGCCGTGTAGCCGCCGCCCTCGTAGCTGCCCGTCTCGGGGTTGATCCGGTTGGCGGTACCGGTCTTGCCCGCGACGCGGTAGCCGTCGATGCGGGCCTCGGGCGCGGTGCCCTCGTCACTGGTGACCGCCTCCAGCATCAGGGCGAGCTGCTCGGCGGTCTCCTGACTGATCACCCTGCGCTGCTCGGGTTCCTCGGCGGGGGTGAAGTTGCCCTCGGCGTCCACGGTCCCGGCGATCACCCGGGGGGCCACCCGCACCCCGCCGTTGGCGATGGTGGAGTACACCGACGCCATCTGCGCGGCGTTCACGGACAGGCCGTGGCCGATCGAGACCGACGGGAGCTGGGTGCCCCACCAGTCCTCGGGGCTGGTGAGCACGCCCGCCTCCTCACCGGGCAGGTGCAGCCCGGTGGGCTGGCCGAGCCCGAAGTCCTTCATGTAGGAGTGCAGCACCCCGGCTCCCACCTGGTCGGCGATCTTGATGGTGCCGACGTTGCTGGACTGGGCCATGATGCCGTTGACGGTGAGGCGCTGGGTTCCCTGGTTGGTGGAGTTGCGGAAGGTCCGGTCGTAGTACTCGATGCTGTAGGGCACCGTGTACACCGTCTCGGGGGTGGTGAGCCCCTCCTCCAGGGCGGCGCCCAGGGTGATGACCTTGTTGGTGCTGCCGGGTTCGAAGATCTCCGACACGGCGCCGTTGGCCCACTCCCGCGCCCCGGTGGCGGAGATGTCGCTCTGGGAGTAGGTCGGGTAGTCGGCCATGGCGAGGATCTCGCCGGTGCCGACCCGCTCGACGATGACGCTGCCCGCCTCGGCCTCAAGCTCCTCGGCCCGCTCGGCGAGGGTCTGGGCCGCGTACCACTGGATGTCCTGGTCCAGCGTCAGCCGCACGTCCTGGCCGGGGACGGGTTCCTGGGCCAGGCCGCCCGCCATGGGGATCTGGGTGCCGTCCATGCCCACCTCGACCCGGCGCTTGCCCGCCTCACCCGCGAGCGTGCTGTCGAGGTAGCCCTCCAGGCCCTCCAGGCCGTGGCCCTCCGAACCGACGAAGCCCACCAGGTCGGCGGCGCCGGTCTCCTCGGGGTAGACCCGTTCGTAGTCCACCTCCGAACCCAGCCCGGACAGGCCCAGGGAACGCAGCTCCTGCCACTCCTCGGGCAGAACGCCCCGGGCCACCACCTGGTAGCGGCTGGGCCTGGCGTCCACCTTGGCCTCGACCTCCTCCTCCGCCAGGTCGAAGCGGGCGCTGAGCTCGTCGACGAGCCGGGCGCGTTCCTCCTCCTCGACCTCCTCCGGGTCGACGAAGACGGTGCGCACCTCCATCGACAGCGCGAAGGGCCTGCCGTTGGCGTCGGTGATCTGGCCGCGCAGGGTGGGGATGTCGATGGTCTGCAGACGGGTGTTGGAGGCGGCCTCGGCGTACTGCTCGGCCTCCAGGCCCTGGATCTGCACCAGGCGTCCGGCGAAGAGCAGCAGGACCACCAGGATGAGGGCGCCGCCGATCCTGATCCGCCCGTGCGGCTCGCCCCGTCGGAAGGTGCGGCGCAGCAGCGGCGGGGGCGGTGGCGGGGAGGCCGGGCGGCGGGCGCCCCCGCGCGCCTCGCGCGGCCCCCGGCCCTGGGCGCGCGTCGAGGATCGGGGGCGCGCCCCGCCCTCGGGGCGGCGCGGTTCGCGCTGGGAGCGCCTGCTGGGCCGGGATCCCGAACGGCTGGTGGCCCCGGGCCTGCGGGGGTCGCGGGGACGGCGGTCTCTGGGGGCGCTCACTCACCGCTCCCGGTGACCTCGCCCTTGTCGGGGTCGAGGAAGAGGGGGGCCTCGCCCTGCTCCATCCCCATGGCCTCGGCCTCCTGGGCGATGCGCTCGGGGCTCTCCAGGTTCGCGACGGTCCGGCGCAGCTGCTGTTCCTGCTGGGACAGCTCCCGGTTCTCGGCCTGCAGGCTGGTGATGGCGAACGCCTCCTCGGCCACGACGCTGCGCAGGACGAGCAGGCTGACCAGGGCCCCGCTGAGCAGGCACAGGATGAGCAGGACGAAGGGGATGCGCGGTGCCCGTGCCTGGGCCGCCGCGGCGGGGCGTGTGCGCGGCGCGGCGGGCCCGGGGGGCGCGTCACCGGTCGCGGTCCTCCGGCCGCGGGCGGGTGTGCGGCGCGTGTCCGTCCTCGTGCTCATCTGTTCTCCCTACTGCCGCGGCGGCCGCACGCGTTCGGCCGCCCGGAGGCGGGCCGACTGCGCGCGCGGGTTGCGTTCGTTCTCTTCGTCCGTGGGGAGTTCGGCCCCCCTGGTGAGGAGCCGGAGTTCGGGCTGCCGATCGGGAAGGGGGACGGGAAGCTCGGCAGGTGTGGTGTCGGTGGACAGGGCGGCCAGGGCCCTCTTGGTCATCCTGTCCTCCAGCGAGTGGTAGGACAGTACGGCGATGCGCCCGCCCACACCGAGGCGGGAGACGGCCGTGGGCAGGGCGCGCTCCAGGATGGGCAGCTCGGCGTTGACCTCGATGCGCAGGCCCTGGAAGGCGCGCTTGGCGGGGTGGCCGCCGGTGCGCCGGGTGGCGGCGGGGATGGCCTCGCGGACGAGCTCGGCCAGGACCCGGGTGGACTCGATGGGCGCCCGGGCGCGCCTGCGCTCGATGGCCCGGGCCACGCGCGAGGCGAAGCGCTCCTCGCCGTAGGTGCGCAGGACGCGGGTGAGCTCGGCGACGGAGTAGGTGTTGACCACCTCGGCCGCGGTGAGGGACTGGGTGCGGTCCATCCGCATGTCCAGGGGCGCGTCGTGGGCGTAGGCGAACCCCCGGTCGGTCTCGTCCAGCTGCGGGGAGGACACCCCGAGGTCGAGCAGGACCGCGTCGGCCGCGTCGGCGCCCGCCTCGTCCAGGGCGCGCGGGATGTCGGAGTAGACGGCGTGCACGAGGTGGACGCGGTCGGCGTAGGGGGCGAGGCGCTCGGCGCTGCGCTCCAGGGCGGTGGTGTCGCGGTCGACGCCGACCAGGCGCGCCTCGGGGCAGGCCTTGAGCAGGGCCTCGGAGTGTCCGCCCAGTCCCAGGGTTCCGTCGACGAGCACGGCGCCGGGCCGTTCCAGGGCAGGGGCGAGGAGTTCCACGATCCGGTCGAGCATGACGGGGACGTGCAGGGGGTCGAGTCCGGCCCGGGCGGCCGCGACGCGCGCCGCGATGCCCGGATCCGCGCCGGAGCCGCGCGGGCGCCCCCCGGCGCCGTCGCCCCCGGATGCTCCGTACCGCCGGATGTCCCCCATGCGCTGCTGTTCCTCCACGCTGTCGCCGTCTCCCCCCAGTCGCCGCGGTAGCGCCGTGTTCGGTGCGCTCCGCGGTGTCCTTGGCGTGGCCCGGCGGGTTCCGGCGGGCCCCCGGACACGGTCGCTATTGTCCACCTTGCGGCGGGCTCGCGTTCACGACCTGGCACCGGGGAAGTCGCGCCAGCTCGTGGGAACCGCGTCCGGAGGCCGTTGCCGGACTCCGGCTTGCGAGGGTGTGGACTGCGTACTGCTCGGACCGGCGGTCTTCGCGCCGGCGTCACAGCACTCCGGGCAGCACCTCCTCCGACAGTTGCGCGAAGGCGGGTTCCTGCTCGGCCTCGTAGTCGGCCCACGCCGTGGCGTCCCAGATCTCCAGGCGTGTGTTGGCGCCGATGACGACGCACTCGCGGTCCAGGCCCGCGTACTCGCGCAGCTTGGCGGGGATGGTGACCCTGCCCTGCTTGTCGCAGCTCTCGTCGGAGGCGCTGGCGAAGAGGACCCTGCTGTAGTCGCGGACCGCCTTGGCCGTGACGGGGGTGGTGGCGAGGGCCTCGGTGATGCGCGCGAACTCCTCCGCCGGAAAGACGTAGAGGCAGCGCTCCTGGCCCTTGGTGATCACCAACCCCCCCGACAGCTCGTCGCGGTACTTCGCGGGGAGGAAGAGCCGCCCCTTCTGGTCGAGGCGGGGCGTGTGGGTGCCGAGGAACACACTTCCACCTCCCTCACCCTCGAAGTGGAGAATTCACCCTCTCCACGGTGCTCCACCTTACTCCACTCTTCCCCACCGTCAACCGCTCCAATCGGGATTCAGACGTCGAAGAATCGACAAATGCGCAGGTCAGAGCGTTGAGCATAGGAGTGGGGGAGGCGCGGCACACGGAGTGTCGGCGCGCACGGAACCGGAGCCGCCTCCGACCTGCGAGAACACCGGCGTCCCCGGGAGCGCCCGCACGGGGCGGGGACACGGGCGACCGCCTCCCGCCCGGGACCGAAACCGGGCGCTCCGACCCTTATCCGGGCTCCGTCCCCCTCCCCTCCCAGCCCCGAACACGAATGATCAGGAGAGTGTTTAGGGCCCTTTGACCTCTTTGATCTCCCCTCGCCGCAATCAGCCGCTGATTCCGGCACTTTGGTTTGCAATCGGTCTGATTGGGCCTAGCCTCGGTTCCGAAGACCGGCCACAGGAAGCGGGAGGGGTCTGGTGTCACTCGGCACACACCACGGCGGTCGCGGGGGCGGCGTCCAGGAGGACGTCGGAGAGATCGTCGCCGTGGCCGACCGCGTCCGCGGCGCGATCGAGACCGTCATCGAGGGCAAGCCGGAGGTGCTGCGCCTGACACTGACGGTGCTGCTCGCCGAGGGCCACCTGCTCATCGAGGACGTTCCCGGCGTCGGCAAGACCATGCTGGCCAAGGCCCTGGGCAGGGCCGTGGACTGCTCCGTGCAGCGGGTGCAGTTCACCCCGGACCTGCTGCCCAGCGACATCACCGGCGTCAGCGTCTACCACCAGGACCGGCGCGAGTTCGAGTTCAACCCCGGACCGGTGTTCGCCAACATCGTGCTGGGCGACGAGATCAACCGCGCCTCGCCCAAGACCCAGGCCGCCCTGCTGGAGTGCATGGCCGAACGCCAGGTCAGCGTGGACGGCCAGACCCGCGCCCTGGAGCGGCCGTTCATGGTGGTGGCCACCCAGAACCCCGCGGACATGGAGGGCACCTACGCCCTGCCCGAGGCCCAGCGCGACCGGTTCATGGCCCGCGTCTCGGTGGGCTACCCGGCGCCGCAGGCCGAACTCGACATGATCGACTCGCACGGCTCCCGGTCACCGCTGGAGGACCTGAGGCCCGTCACCGACGCCGCCCAGCTCCGCGAACTGGTCGACCGGGTCCGGTCGGTGCACGTGGCCCCGGGGATGCGCCGCTACGTCGTGGACCTGGTCAACGCCACCCGCACCAGCCCCGAGCTGCGCCTGGGCGCCTCGCCCCGGGCGACCCTGCACCTGGTCCGGGCCGCCCGCGCCTACGCCGCCCTGGACGGTCGTCACTACGTCGTCCCCGACGACGTGCAGGCCCTGGCCGTGCCCGTGCTGGCGCACCGCCTCCTGCCCGGGCCGGAGGCGCAGATGGAACGCCTGACCCCCGAGCAGATCGTGGCCAAGCTGGTCGCGCGCCTGCCCGTCCCCGGCCCCCAGTAGACCCCGCTCCGACCCGGCTCCCCTCCTCCTCTGTCCGCACCCGCCCGAGAGAGGGCCCATGCGCCCGCACCGAACCCTCACCGCACGAGGCGTCTGCATGCTCGTCTTCGGCCTGTCCGCCCTGGTGGTCGGCCTGATCGTGGGGCAGCGCGAGGTCGTGGGCGTGGGGGTGCTGCTGCTGGCGGTGCCGCCGCTGTCGGCCCTGACCGTCCTGGGCGCCACCGCGCGTGTGGCGCACAGCCGCACCGTGACCCCCGTCCGGGTCCAGGCCGGGCACGACGCCAGGGTGGGGCTGCGGGTCGGCAACGCCTCGCCCACCTGGCCGGTGGCCTCGCTGGCGGTGGCGGACACCCTTCCGGTCCCCCTGGGCGGCGAGCCCCGCTACGGCGTGGGCTACCTCGGGCCGCGCGCGGTACGCGACGTCAGCTACCTGGTCCGCCCCACGGTACGCGGCAACTACGCCCTGGGCCCGCTGCGGGCCTCGGTGACCGACCCCCTGGGCTGCGTCCGGGTGAGCCGGACGGTGGGAGCGCCCTCACACCTGCTCGTGACCCCCGCGACCGTGCCCCTGGAGCCATGGGGCGCCGCCGGCACCGCCAAGGGCGAGGAGTCCCCGCGCCGCTCGGTCACCGGCGCGGGCGAACAGGACCCCGTGCCCCGGGAGTACCGGTACGGCGACGAGCTGCGCCGGGTGCACTGGAAGTCCACCGCCAAGCACGGTGAGCTGATGGTGCGCCGCGACGAGCAGCACCGGCGGGAGAACAGCGCCGTCCTGCTGGACACACGGCGCGGCGCGCACGCCGGCTTCGGGCCCGCCGGATCCCTGGAGACCGCGGTGAGCGTGGCCGCCTCCGTGGCGGTGCACCTGATCCACGGCGGCCACGGCCTGCGCTTCCACACCGAGCGGGGCCCGGTGCGGACCGCCACCGCCACCGGTGTGCTGGACGGCCTGGCGGTCGCCACGCCCTCCGACGCCACCGGTCTCCTCGGCGGGATCGGCATGCTCGGCCAGGGGCGCGGGAACACCAGCGTGGTCGTCGCTGTACTGGGCGCGGTGAACCCGGAGGAGGCCGTCGCGCTGTCCCGGGTGGGCGGCGGGACCCGGGTGGCCGTGCTGTGCCCGCACGCCGCCTGGCCGGCCCCCGACCTCCCTCGCCGTGTGGGCGAGGTGCTGGCCGGGGCGGGCTGGCACGTCCTCACCCTGTCCTCCGCCGCCGAACTCCCCGCGCTGTGGAGCCGGGCCGCCGGGGCCCCGGCCGCGGCGCCTCCGAGGCCCGCGCACGCCGGGCCGCACACCTTTGCGAAGGGCCCGCGTTGAGAGCACTGATGCCCCTGGCCTGCCTGGTCTGCCTGGTGATGGCGCTGCCCCCGCTGGACCCGCTCGTACGGGGGGGCACCTGGTGGGTGCCCGCCTTCGTGATGATGGTGGCGGTGGCTGGCGTATCCGCCCTCTACCGCCTCAGCGGGCGCGGCTCCCTGGCCGTGCCGTTCCTGCAACTGCTGGTCGCGGCCTTCCTGGTCACACCCCTCTTCGCCGGGCACGTCGCCCCCCTGGGCCTGGTGCCCAACGGAGACGTGCTGGCGCACCTGGGGATGGCGCTCGAACAGGGCGCGCAGACCATCGACGGCAACGCGCCGCCGGTGTCCTCCTCGGCCGGGGTCACGCTGATCATCGCGCTGTGCCTGACCGTGTTCATGATGGCCGCGGACTTCCTCGCCGTGACGGCGCGCTGCCCGGGCATGGTCGGTGTCCTGGTGCTGGCGCTGATGGCGGTGCCGCTGGTCCTGCACGACACCGGGCTGAGCTGGCTGGCCGCGGCCGGCTGCGCGGTCGGCTTCCTGCTGCTGCTCGCGGCGGACACGGGGGTCCGGAGCCGCGAGTGGGGGATGCCCGCGCCCGGCGGGCAGGACTCCTCGGCGCGGGCGTGGGGCGCCGTGCGCCGGGCGGCGACGGTGTCGCTGGCCTTGGCCGCGGCGGTACTGCTGGCGCTGACGGTCCCGCTGGCCCTGCCCTGGCTGCGCACCGACGCGTTCCACGCGATGGCCGACGGCACCTACATCGGCACCGGCTCGGACGTCATCACCACCACGCACCCGCTGGTGTCGCTGCGGCGCGAGCTGGCCTCCTCCTCCGACCGCACCGTGCTCACCTACCGGACCGACGCCGAACGGCCCGACTACCTGCGCACCTACGTCCTGGACGAGTTCGACGGCGTGAACTGGACGATGACCCCCGTCAACGCCTCCCGGGACACCCGGGTCGACGGGGAGCTGCCGCTGCCGACCGGCTGGGGCTCGGTTCCCTCACAGGAGACCGTGAGCACCCGGATCTGGCTGGACTCGGACGCGCCGCCGGTGGACTTCCTGCCGCTGCCCTACTGGGCGCGCACGGTACAGGTCTCCGGCGAGTGGTACGCCGACCCGGGCAGCCTCATGGTGTTCACCACCAGCAGCCCGCCCACGGGCCTGGGCTTCAGCGTGGAGACCGTGGACCGGGTCCCCGCCCCCGAGGACCTGGCCGACAGCGGTGAGCCCCGCTCCCTGCCGGGCGACTTCCGCAACCTGCCCCGGGACCTGGACCCGCGGGTGCGGGAGCTGGCCGAGGCGCTCACCGAGGACGCGCGGTCCCCCTACGAGCGCGCGGTGGCCCTGCAGGACTACTTCACCGGCGGCGCGTTCACCTACGACCTCAGCCCCCCGGCCGTGCCGGGGGGCTCCGACCCGCTCGCCCACTTCCTGCTGGAGGACCGGGTGGGCTACTGCGAGCAGTTCGCCGGGGCGATGGCGGTCATGGCCCGGCAGGTCGACATCCCGGCGCGGGTGGCGGTGGGCTACACGGCGGGCGAGCGCATGGGCGACGGCCGGTGGGCGGTGTCGGCGGGTGACGCGCACGCCTGGCCCGAGCTGTACTTCGAGGGCACGGGCTGGGTGCGGTTCGAGCCGACCCCCGCCTCCTCCGGCGGCCAGGGGTCGGCCTCGGTGCCCGAGTACACGCGCGGGGCGCAGGAGGACGGCGCGGGTTCCCCGGACGGAGCGGTGGAGGAGGACCCCGCCGCCGGGGTGACCGAGGCGCCCGAGCGGCCGGACGGGTCCCGGGAGGCGGACGAGGCGGAGAGCGACCAGGCCCCGAGCGAGAGCGGGGAGCCCGAGGACGAGCCGAGCGCCTCGGCGGCGGCCCCGGACGGGGACGGGCGGGCCGGCTCCGGCCTGGCGTGGCTGCCCGCTGCGGCCGCGGTGGCGGGCGGCCTGCTGCTGTCGGCCCTGCCCGCGCTGGTCCGCGCCTTGGTCCGCTGGTCGCGCACGGCCGCCCTGGCCTCGGGCGCCGCCGGGTCGGCGCACACCGCGTGGCGGGAGCTGCGGGACACCTGCCTGGACCTGGGCGGAACGTGGACGCTGGCGGAGAGCCCGCGGGCCACGGCCACACGGCTGGCCGGGTCGGGGGCGGCCCCGGAGGCGGCGCCGGGACGGATGGGGCTGATGTCGGGGGCGGTGCGCGAACCCGTGCCGGAGGAGGCCGCGGCGGCGCTGTGGCGCCTGGCCCTGGCCGAGGAGGCGGCCCGTTACGCGCCCTCCCCCACGGAGCCGGAGGCGCTGCGCCAGGACCTGGAGACGGCCCGGGCCGGGCTGGCCGCGACGGTCCGCCCCGGCGCCCGGGTGCGCGCGGTGCTCCTGCCGCGCTCACTGGCGCCGTGGAACCGTCCGCGCCCCGTCCCGGACCCCGAACCCGTCACCTCCTGACCGTCGACGGTCCGCCGCCTCCCGGCGGGAACTCCGGTCGCGGACGGCGACGGGACCGGAACCCGCGCGGGGCGGGGACCGCCGTTCGCGGGTGGCACAGAACGTGGTGGGGCCCCGCACGGTTCGTGCGGGACCCCACCACGTGACACTCCGCGCCCGGCGGTCGGACCCGGACCCCCACTGACGCGGACATGTCCAGCGCGCGGCCGACCGGAAGGGGCTACTCCTCGCCCTCCTGGCGACGGCGCCAACGCTCCTCGAAACGGTTCATCATGCCGGGACGGCTTCCGCCCTTGCGCCTGGGCTTGGCCTCGGCGGCCGCGGCGGCGGCCTCGGCACCGCCCCCGGAGGCCCTGCGCCAGGCACTGGTGCCCCACAGGAAGCAGAGCAGCATGACGAGGAAGCCGAGGACGCTGATGGCGACCTGGGCGACTGTGGACTGGAGCATCAGCCCCGTCATCAGCAGAACCACGCCGACGACGAATCCGAGTCCGGCCTTGATGATCCAGCGCTTGTAATGGACCGCGGGGTTCGTTTGCCGAACGGTGTTCGCGAACTTCGGGTCCTCGGCATACAGCGCCCGCTCGATCTGGTCGAGCATGCGCTGCTCGTGTTCAGAGAGCGGCACGGCGCCTCCCTACGGCAGTCCCCGGTTGGGGTGACGGGTACTGATAAACAGTATCTTGGTCAGTGGTATGCCCAGAATACGGTGCGCTAGCGCCTGGTGGAAAGAAAAGCTGCGTGCGTACCTGACCCATGACGGCCACGATACCCGCGCGCTGTATCGGAAACACCGGCTTCCATGCCTCTCTTCCTACCTCACTCCGGGCCCTACTCCTGGAACGCTCCGGAGGCCCTGAAAGTTGCCGCATCATACGTCGTTCTCGTCACGTTTGACCAACACTGCTGACTGTATCGCGCCTGGACCGAAACGTGCCGTTACGCGGTCCATAACCCGTTCGACATCTCTCCATCCCGATTCCTCCTCCCCCAGCGCCAGCTGCCGGTGCGCCCGTTCGGCCGGGATGACCCCCTCCACCCGCACACCCACCAGACGCAGCGGCACGCCGCGCAGTCCGGAGGCGGTGTAGAGCTCGCGTGCGACGGCACTGATCTCGCGGGCCACGTCGGTGCTCTCGGGCAGGGTCCGCGACCGGGTGATGGTGGAGAAGTCGCCCCGGCGCAGCTTCAAGCTCACCGTGCGTCCCATCTGCCCGGAGGCCCTCAGACGCCGCGCCACCTTCTCCGACAGCCGCAGCAGCTCCCGGTCCACCACCTCCGGCTCGGCGACGTCCTCGTCGAAGGTCTCCTCCGAGCCCACGCTCTTGTCGGGGGTCTCGGGCACGACCGGGCTGGGGTCCACGCCCCGGGCCAGCTCGGCCAGCCGGGTCCCGGCCTTGGTACCCAGCTCCATGCGCAGCAGGTCCGGCTCCTGGCGGGCCAGCTGGCCGACCGTGCGCACGCCCAGCCTGGACAGGGTCTGCTCGGTGCGGTCCCCCACTCCGGGCAGCGCCCCGACCGGAAGCGGGTCCAGGAAGCCGCGCACGTGGGCGGTGGGGACCAGCAGCAGCCCGTCGGGCTTGCAGTGGGTGGAGGCGAGCTTGGCGGTGAAGCGGGTGGCGGCCACGCCCACCGAGCACGTGAGGCGCTGCTCGGCGCGCACCCGTTCGCGGATCATCGCGGCGATGCGCACCGGACCGCCCAGACGGCGGCGCGCGCCGGACACGTCCAGGAAGGCCTCATCCAGGGAGAGGGGCTGCACCAGCGGGGTCACCGAGCGCAGGATGTCCATGACCGCCTCCGACGCCTGGCGGTAGGCCCGCCCGTCGGGCGGGTAGACCAGGGCCTCGGGGCACAGGCGCATGGCCCGCGTCATGGGCATCGCCGAGTGCACGCCGCGGGCGCGGGCCAGGTAGTCGGCGGAGGAGACCACACCGCGCGGACCGGTACCGCCCACGATGACGGGGCGTCCGCGCGCCTCCGGGTGGCGCAGGCGCTCCACGCTCGCGAAGAACGCGTCCATGTCCAGGTGCAGGATGTGGCAGTCGGCGTCCGGGCCGGAGCCGTCCGCGGGGAAGTCGGCGCCCAGCGGCACGATGCCGCCCGGAGCGACCACGCCCCGCATCGCGGCACCACGTTCCAGTTGGCGTCGGCTCATGGTGCCAGGTTATGCCCACGCCCGGACGCGGCCGCCCCGGAGAGGCGTGCTTCCCCCGGGGGCACCGGTGCCTCAGGCGCGGTGGGCGAGAACGTGCAGCTGGGTGGCGATCCCGATCAGCTCGGGGTGCTCGGCGGCGGCCCGCTCCAGCTCCACCAGGTGCTGCCTGGCGTGGGCGTCGCTCTCCCAGGCGTGCCCGGGCACCAGGTCGGCGAACACGCGGACCCCGCGCACGCTCCCGCCGGTCAGGCCCGCCCCGCCGACCAGCTCCAGGATCTGCTGGCGGGTGAACCGGCGCGGTGTGGGGTCGCCCGCGCCCCAGCGCCCCTCCGGATCGCCGAGCAGGGTGCGGGCGTCGGTCAGGTGTCCGGCGAGCGCCCGGTGCAGGGCACCGGCGACGGCGTTGGTCACCAGCAGGCTCACCGCGCCGCCCGGGCGGGTGATACCCACCACGTCGCGCAGCGCCGCGGCCGGATCCTCCACGTACTCCAGCACGTTGTGCACCAGCACGAGGTCGGCGCTGCCGGGCTCGAACAGGGCGGCCAGGTCGCGGGTCTCCCCCTGGACCCCGCGCACGACCACCTCCCGCTCGGCCGCGCGCCGCTCCAGCGCGGCGAGCGAGTCGGGGCTGGGCTCGACCACGGTGACCCGGTGGCCCAGCTCGGCGAGGGGGACGGCCGCGCCGCCGGTGCCGCCGCCCGCGTCGACGATCTCCAGGGAGCCGCCGTCCCCGAGACGGGCCAGCAGCCGTTCCAGGGCGTCCCACACGACCGCGGTCCGCGCCGTGTTGGCCGCCCTGGTCGGACCGGTCACGGTCGCGCTGGTCCTGTCAGTCACCTGCGTCCCCTCAATCCGGGTCGCCCCCGCCGTCGGCGTCAGAGCGAGAGTGTCGACTTGTTCTCCATCAGCCTGGACAGGAGCCCGCTGACGAAGTTGGGCGACTCGTCGGTGGACAGCTCCTTGGCCACCCCGACCGCCTCGGCGATGGCCACGCCGTCCGGGATGTCCTCGGCCCACAGGAGCTCGTAGGCTCCCATCCGCAGGATGTTGCGGTCCACGACGGGCATCCGCTCCAGGGTCCAGCCGATGGCGTAGGCGTCCAGGAGTTCGTCGATGCGCCCGCGCCGCTCGTCGACCGAACGGGCCAGGCTCTCGGTGAACTCGTTGATCGGCGGTTCGGGCTGGGCCCGGCGGCGTCTGATGACGTCCTCGACCGAGGTGCCGCGCACCTCGGCCTCGTAGAGGACCTCGACCGCGCGCCGCCGCGCCTTGCGCCGTGATCCGTGCATCAGTTGACTCGCCCGAGGTAGTCACCCGTGCGGGTGTCGACCTTGACGCGCTCGCCGGTGGTGATGAACAGGGGCACCTGGATGGTGGCGCCGGTCTGGACGGTGGCGGGCTTGGTGCCGCCGGTGGAGCGGTCGCCCTGCACGCCCGGGTCGGTCTGGGTGATCTCCAGCTCGACCGAGGGGGGCAGCTCGACGTAGAGCGGGTTGCCCTCGTTGGTGGCCACCGTGACCCTGGTGTTCTCCAGGAGGAAGTTCTTGTCGTCGCCGACGACCGCGTCCGGGACCGGGATCTGGTCGTAGGTCTGGGTGTCCATGAAGATGAAGGACTCCCCGTCGTTGTAGAGGTACTCCATCTCGCGGCGGTCGACGTTGGCGAACTCGACCTTGGCGCCGGCGTTGAAGGTCTTGTCGACGATCTTGCCCGTGAGGACGTTCTTCAACTTGGTACGGACGAACGCGCCGCCCTTGCCCGGCTTGACGTGCTGGAACTCCAGGACGTTCCAGAGAACGCCGCCGTCGAGCCGCAGGGTCGTACCGTTCTTGATGTCGTTCGTCGTGGCCACTTCGGTCGTCTCTCCCAGGGGTCTGACACGTCGGGAACCGGACCCTCGGGATCCGGTCGGTGGTCGGTGGGGCGGGGCGCGGGCACCCCGGGAAGTGTTGCCGGGCGCACCGGTGCGCACGCCGCCTGTGTGCAGTCTAGTGGCTCTACGGGACCCGGGTGGCGCCCGTGACCGCGCGGTAGGCCTCGTCGAGCAGCTCGGGCGCGGGCCCGCTGAGGATCGTGGGCCGGGCCAGGCCGTCCAGGACCACGAAGCGCAGGGTGGCGCCGCGCGCCTTCTTGTCCACGGTCATGGCCGCGCGCAGCTCGGGCCAGGCCTCCGGCGCGTAGGAGGTCGGCAGCCCCACCGAGGACAGCAGCGAGCGGTGGCGCCGGACCAGGTCGGCGTCGATGCGGCCGTCCAGCCGGGCGAGTTCGGCCACGAAGACCATGCCGATGGAGACCGCGTAGCCGTGCCGGAAGGTGTAGTTCTCGACCCGTTCGATGGCGTGCCCCAGGGTGTGGCCGTAGTTGAGGATCTCCCTGCGGCCGCTCTCGCGCAGGTCGCCGGAGACCACGTCGGCCTTGACCCGGATCGCCCGCTCGATGAGCTCCCTGGTGTGCTTGCCCTCGGGGCTGGCGGCGCCCTCGGGGTCGTCCTCGATCAGGTCGCAGATGACCGGGTCCTCGATGAACCCGGCCTTGACGACCTCGGCGAGCCCTCCGATGTAGTCGGCCCGGGGCAGGCTCGGCAGGGTGGCCAGGTCGCACAGGACCCCGGCCGGGGGGTGGAAGGCGCCGACGAGGTTCTTGCCCTCGGGGGTGTTGATGCCGGTCTTGCCGCCCACCGCGGCGTCGACCATGCCCAGCAGGGTCGTGGGCACCAGGACCGAGCGCACGCCGCGCAGCCAGGTGGCGGCGACGAAACCGGCCAGGTCGGTGGCGGCTCCCCCGCCGACGCCGACCACGGCGTCGCTGCGGGTGAAGCCGTGCTGGCCCAGCCGGGACCACAGGTCCGCGGCGACGGCGGAGGCCTTGGCGGCCTCACCGTCGGGAACGGGCATCGAGTGGGCCCGGTACCCGGCCGCCTCCAGGGCGCCGAGCACGGGCCGGGCGATCTCCCCCAGGCCCCCGGGGTGGATGACGGCGACCTGCGAGGCGTGGCCGACCAGCGAGGGGAGCTCGGAGAGGACACCGCTGCCGACGACCACGTCGTAGCGGCCGTTGGCGTCGCCGACGCCGATCCGGGTGACGGTCACTGCTGGGCCCTTCCAGTCCCCTGCCCGCTCAGCGAGGGCAGGATGGCGTCGACGATCTCTTCGGGGTGGTAGCCGGTGGTCTCCACGGTGACGGTGGCCAGGCGCTCGTAGACGGGCAGGCGCTCGTTGAGCAGCTGGCGCAGCCGGGTGCGCGGGTTGCCCGCCAGCAGGGGGCGGGCCACGTCCATGCCCACGCGCTTGGCGGCCTCGCCGAACTCCACCTGGAGGTAGACCACGTGGTGGTCGGCCAGGTCGCGCTGGGTGTCCTCGTTGAGGACGGCGCCGCCGCCGACCGCGATCACACCCTCCCAGGAGCGCAGGCCCTCGGCGACGACCTCGCGTTCCAGGGCGCGGAAGCGCTCCTCCCCGTCCTCGACGAAGATGTCGCCGACGGGCTTGCCCGCGCGCCGCTCGATCTCGGTGTCGGTACACAGCAGATCGGCGCCCAGTCGCTTGGCCAGTGCCTCACCGACGGTGGACTTGCCCGATCCGGGTGAACCGATGAGCACCGCGATCGCTTTCGCCACGTTCTGCCTGCCTCGGAAATCCGTGGTCCGCCTCCGCGCGCGGAGGGGCACCGATGGGTTACGTGTGCCTCCTTGTCTAGCAGACAGCGCGTGCGGGCGGAGCGGTCACGTCCGCTCCGCGTGCAGCAGCACGACCGCGACCACCGTGGTCCACGCCAGCCCCACACCCACCGAGAACCGCTGGAGGAGACCTGCCAGCTCCACGAACCCCGGCTCCTGCGCGAACCCGAGGCCCGCCAGGAGGAAGAGCGCGACGAAGGCGACCGCGCTGAGCGCGGAGTAGGCGGCGAGCCACCGCCTCCGGCCGCGCGCGAACCACCACGCGAAGGCCAGGCAGGCCAGCGGGATCCCCAGGAAGAACAGCACGGACGCGCCGTCGTGCGCGGCGCCCGCGGGGGTGTACACCAGCTCGTCGGGGGTGCCCGGGGGGTAGCCGCTCACGGGGTCGGTGGGGAACAGTCCGGCGCCGATCAGCCCGAGCCCGGCCGCGCCCAGCAGCCAGGGCTTGGCCCCCGCCCGCGAGGTCCTCCCCAGCTCACGCCGCACTCCGACGGCGAAGGCGACCAAGAGCGCACCCGCGACAAGGAAGTTGGCGACCTGGACCCGCCCGGCCCCGGTCAGCGCCAACGAGCTGACGGGGTGGCGCAGCGGCAGGTAGTCGGGGCGCAGCGCACCCGCGACCGTGAACACCCCGACGAAGAGGGGGCCGGCGACAGCGCCGCACAACAGGAGCTTTCGGGACATGCTCGCCGCCTCCGCCGGGGGACTTTGGGCACACCACGATAGGGCGGGCCCCGCGCCCGTCGACCTCCCCCCGGGACGGGGCACCCGCGCCGATCGCATCGCCGCCGCGCCTGGCCCGGCGCGGCGGCGTTCCACCCCTGTCCCGCCATCGACGCGGACCACGCGCCACGCCTGGTCATCGCCGACCGTGGCATACCAGCCACACCGGCAGCCGCACACGAGTACCTTGAGCGCATGCCCACCGACCGCCCTCCGCTGCGCATCGGCTCGCGTACCTCGCCCATGGCCATGGCCCAGGCCCGCCTCGTCCAGAACCTCATCGCCGAGGCCGCCGACGTCCCCGCCGAGATCGTCGGCGTCGAGACCTCCGGGGACCGGTGGACGGGTGACCTCGCCGAACTGGGCGGCAAGGGCGCCTTCCTCAAGGAGATCGACCGTCATCTGGTCATGGGCGGGATCGACATCGCGGTGCACGCCATGAAGGACGTTCCCGGCGACGTACCCGCGCCCGAGGGCACCGCGTTCGCCGCGTACCTGCCACGGGAGGACGTGCGCGACGTCCTGGTGGTGCGGGAGGGCTCGCCCTACGGATCGCTGGCGGAGATGCCGCCGGGCACCCGGATCGGCACATCCGCCGTGCGCCGGAAGGCGCAGCTGCTCAGGCACCGGCCGGACCTGCACGTGGACCGCCTGCGCGGAAACGTCAACTCGCGCCTCTCCCGCATGGACTCGGAGGAGGGGTTCGAGGCGGTCATCCTCAACGCCTCCGGTCTGCACCGCGTGCGCCTGGAGCACCGAATCACCGAGTTCATCGCGCCCGAGATCATGACCCCGGCGGTCGGCTCCGGTGTCATCGGCGTCCGGTGCCGCACCGCCGACAGCCACATCGCCGGACTGCTGCGGCTGCTCGACGACCCCGAGACGCGCACCTGGGTCACCGCTGAGCGGACGATGCTGTCGGGACTCCAGGGGCACTGCAACTCCCCGATCGCCGGGCACTGCCACACCGCGGCGGACGGCCGGTTGTCCCTGGTCGGGAGCGTCTTCACCCATGAGGGCGAGCAGTTCGTCCAGGCCCACGCACGGGACGGCGTCGAGCGACCGGCCGAACTGGGCGCGTTCGTCGCCGCGACGCTCCTGCGCAAGGGCGCTCGCGGCGTCATCGACGGCATCCCCCACTAGGCGTCAGGGCACGGCGGGGCACCCCGTTCCGCACAGGGCGGGGGCGTTCGGGCCGGGATGTCCCCGCAGGCGCGGGGAGCACTCCTGAACTGCTGCCCTGGCCGCTGGGAGGCCGGTTTTCCTGGCCTCCCAGCGGCCGGAGAGCGGGGCTCAGCGGATGGTCAGCGAGTCCAGGTAGCCCTGGAGGTTGCGCGCGGTCTCGGCGACCGAGTCGCCGCCGAACTTCTCGATCGCGGCCTCGGCGACCACCAGGGCCACCATGGCCTCGGCCACCACACCGGCGGCCGGGACGGCGGTGACGTCGCTGCGCTGGTGGTGGGCCTGGGCGGGCTCGCCGGTCTCGGTGTCGATCGTGTCCAGGGCCTTGGGCACGGTGGCGATCGGCTTCATGGCGGCGCGCACCCGCAGCGGGTCACCGGTACTCATGCCGCCCTCGACTCCGCCGGCGCGGTTGGTGCGGCGGCGCACGCCGTCGGGACCGGGCTCGATCTCGTCGTGGGCCGCCGAGCCCCGGCGGGCGGCGGTGCGGAAGCCGTCACCGACCTCCACGCCCTTGATCGCCTGGATGCCCATGAGCGCACCGGCCAGGCGCGCGTCCAGGCGCCGGTCCCAGTGCACGTGGCTGCCCAGGCCGGGCGGCAGACCGTAGGCCAAGACCTCGACGACGCCGCCGAGGGTGTCACCGGACTTCTTGGTGTCGTCGATCTCCTCGACCATGCGGGCGCTGGTCTGGGAGTCGAAGCAGCGCACCGGGTCGGCGTCGATCGCGGCCAGGTCGGCCGGGGCCGGTTCGGGCGCGTCCTCGGGGACGGCCACGGTTCCCATGGAGACCACGTGGCTCAGGATCTCCACGCCCAGGGCCTGGCGGCAGAACTGGCGGGCCACCTCGCCGATCGCGACGCGGGCCGCGGTCTCGCGGGCGCTGGCGCGCTCCAGGATCGGACGCGACTCCTCGTGGCCGTACTTCTGCATGCCGACCAGGTCCGCGTGACCGGGGCGGGGCCGGGTGAGCGGCGCGTTGCGCGCCACGCCGTCCAGTTCCTCGGCGGGAACCGGGTCGGGCGACATCACCTTCTCCCATTTGGGCCACTCGGTGTTCCCGACCTCGACCGCGACCGGCCCTCCCTGGGTCCGGCCGTGGCGAATGCCTCCGATGACGGAGACCTGGTCCTTCTCGAACTTCATCCGGGCACCACGGCCGTACCCGGCGCGGCGGCGGAGCAGCGCGGCGGCGATGTCGTCAGAGGTGACGGACACACCGGCCGGGAGGCCCTCCAGAATCGCGACGAGTGCGGGTCCGTGGGACTCCCCCGCGGTCAGCCAACGCAACATGTGCACAATCCTCCCACGGATCGGCGGGTGGCGACGCATCCGGGTGCGCGGTTAGGGGAGCAGGGGCTGCCCGGCCAGGACGGTGGCGAGGGTGGCGGCGAGCATGAAGGGACCGAGCGGGAAGGGGTCGCGTCGGGTGAGCCGCCGCAGGGCCATGAGGACCAGCCCGACCAGGGAGAAGGCCGCGAAGGCCCAGAAGACGGAGACCAGGGCGCCCAGGGGGCCCGCCGCCCAGCCGGTGTACAGGCCGGTGAGCCCGGAGAGTTTGACGTCGCCGAACCCGAGCCCGGTGCCGTTGACCCGCCACAGCAGCCAGTACAGCACCGTGACCAGGGCCATTCCCAACAGCGCGTCCCCGGCCCGGTCGAGGTCGGGACCCTCGGGGGGCAGGAGCACGGCCGCGCCGATCAGCAGCGCTGTCACCGCGTAGGAGGGCGCGACGACGGCGTCGGGCAGGCGCATGACCCGCACGTCGATGGCGGAGAGCAGCACCCCCAGGGCGACCAGCCAGAGCAGGGCGAGGAGGCTGAAGGGACACCAGTGCGGCTGCGGTACGGCCCACAGGCCCACGCACCCGAACAGGGCGGCGGTGACCGCGGTGACCGCGGGGTCGGAGCGGATGACCTGCTCGCAGTGGGGGCAGGCCCCGCGTCTTCGGAAGGTGCGGGCCTCCACGGCGGGGAACCAGCGCAGGAAGCGGAGTTCGGCGCGGCACTGGGGGCAGCGGGGCGGCGGCGGCCCCTCGTCGTACTCGGGGAAGGCGGGACCGGCGGCGGTGTCCGCGGGTTCCTCGGGGGGCCGGGCCCGACGCCGGGGCGCGGCGAGCGAGCCGCGCGGCCCGGGGGAGGGCGCCGGTCCGAAGAGGTGGACGAGACGGCCGTTGAGCTGGCCCACCACCGCGCCGAGCAGGATGAGCAGGACGGCGACGAGGATCGTCCACAGGTGCGGTCCGAGCACGAGGGCGGAGGGGGTGGGCATGGTGGGAAGTTATCTGTTGGCGGCCCTCCGCGACACCGGCGGGTCCCGCCTGTGGACGAACCCGGTGACCCCGCCCCTATCCCCGGGCGGAGTCGTCGTCGCGGTGGGCGCGCACGACCGCGCTCAGCTCGATCCCCCCGGGCAGGACGTGCCGCAGTTCCTCGGTGAGCCGCGCGGCCACGCGGCGCAGGACCGCGTCGTCGCGTTCCTCCAGTTCGAGGCGGATGCCGATCTCGCCGCGCTCGGAGGGGTGGATGCGCACCCTCTCGATGCCGAACTCGGTGTGCGTCACCCGGTAGATGAGCGCCAGGACCTGCGGGTCGTCCTTGGGCTCGGGAACGCCGCCGGTCTCGGCGAGCAGGCTGAGGAAGCGGCCCTGGACGGTGTAGGGCACGGGGCCGGAGACGTCGATGACCAGGGCGTCCGCACCCTCCTCCACGGCCGCCCGGCAGGCGTCCCTGGCGGTGAAGGGCACCGGGCGGGCGTCCGGGCGCCAGCGGCGCACGGACTCCACCGAGGTGAAGGCCAGCACACCCCGGCGGCCGTCCTTGCCCGTCATGATCGGGACGGCGACCTCGCTGTGCTTGTCCTTGGTGAGCCCGCCGGCGCCCTGCTCCGTCTCGGTGGCCACGGCGACCACCGGGATGAGCACGCGGGATCCGCTGAGCACGGCCAGCACCTGGCGGTCGCCGGTCTTCCCCGAGGCGTGTTCGCGCAGGCGCGCCTCGACCTCGGGGTCGGCGCTGCCGTCGTCATCGCGGAAGTTCTGGGCACCGATGATGGATGGTCTGCTCACGTGCACCGACTCTACCGGTGGGCGGCGGGGCGCGTGGCGCGTGCGCCGGGAGCCTAGCCGCGTGGGGCGGGGCCGCCGGGATCGAGGGCGCCCATGATCGCGCTGAGTTGGGCGACCTGCTCCGCGGTGAGTCTGTCGAACAGCAGTGAGCGCACCCGCGCGGCGTGTCCGGGCGCCGCCTGGTCCAGGAGGAGGGAGCCCTTCTCCGTGAGCACGGCCCACAGGCCCCGCCGGTCGTCGGCGCAGTGCTCGCGGCGCACGTAGCCGTCGCGTTCGAGCCGGGCGACCTGGTGGGAGAGTCTGCTCTTGGAGACGATGACGGTGTCGGCGAGCACGCGCATGCGCATGCGCTGCTCGTGCGCCTCGGACAGGTGCACGAGGATCCCGTACTCGATGAGCGACAGACCGGTGCGGGCGCGCAGGTCCTTCTCCAGCTCGTCGTAGATCCGGGCGTTCATCCGCAGGAAGTCTCGCCAGACGCGCTGTTCCCCCGGGTCGAGCCACACGGCCTTGTCCATGCGCAACATCGTAGTGGCGGGTCGGCTGGGCGCTCTTGCACGTGCGCGGAGGACCGCCTAAACTCCTTCCGGGGAAGATTCTTCTCAGCTACCTTGTTACTCAGCAGTGAAAAGGGCCCGAATCCCCGGGTCCGACGACCCGACGAGGGAGACACCATGGCAGCGCAGGAACTCAAGCCCGGTACCTGGAAGATCGACGCCGCCCACAGCGTGGTCGGCTTCTCGGTGCGGCACATGATGGTCAGCAAGGTCCGCGGCCGGTTCGAGAAGTTCGACGCCACCCTCACGGTTCCCGAGGACCCCACCCAGTCCTCCGTCGAGGCCACGATCGACGCGGCCTCCATCAACACCGACAACGGCGACCGCGACAACCACATCCGCTCGGCCGACTTCTTCGCGGTCGAGGAGTACCCCGAGTTCACCTTCCGCTCCACCGGCCTGGAGCCCCGGGGCGAGGAGTTCGTCCTCAAGGGCGACCTGAGCATCAAGGGCAACACCCGCCCGGTCGAGCTCACCCTGGAGTTCAACGGCTCCACCCTCGACCCCTACGGCCTGACCCGCGCCGGGTTCAGCGCCTCCACGCAGATCAGCCGCAAGGAGTTCGGTGTGGACATCGAGATGCCGATGGACGGCGGCGGCGTGGTCGTCGGCGACAAGATCACCATCGACATCGACGCCGAGTTCACGCACCAGGGCTGAGCACGCCCGCCGTGCCCGGCGCCACGTCTGGCCGGGGGCGCGCCGGAACCGGGGGAGGCCCCGCCGAAGCTGTGACGACACACCGTCACCTCCTCGGGTGCCTCGGATATCGTCAGCGGGGGGAGGGCCGCACGCCCTCCCCCCGCTCGTTCGCACCGCGGGCGGAACCGGCCGACCGGGAGGTCCCGTGCCCTCGCCCAACCCCTTCCCGCCCGAGGTCGTCGCCGCCGTCACCGGGCACATGAACGACGACCACCCCGAGGACACCCTGCTCATCTGCCGCGCGCTGGGCGGCCGCCCCGAGGCCACCGCCGCCCGGATGACCGGCCTGGACGGCGAGGGCGGCGACTACGCGGTGACCGTGGACGGCGCCGAGCACACCGTCCGCATCCCCTGGGCGCACCCGCTGACCGAACGCGCCCAGATCCGGGCCGAGGTCGTGCGCATGTACCAGGAGTCCTGCGCACGGCTCGGTGTCCCCGCGCGCGGACGGCACTGAGCGCTCCCCGGCGCCCCGCCCGCCCGGCTGAACTCACCCGACGCCCCGCGAGGGGACCGGCGAACATCACACTCCGGCGGAACTCCGCGCGACTCCGGGGAGTCAAAGGAGGACAGGGGGACACGGCGGGACCCGCACCGGGGACCGACGCCGCCAACCGCCGCTCCAGGAGCCGTGCGGGGCCTACTCTGGAAGGACCGTCGATCCCCCGGACGTCCACGCCAGAACGCCTAGCCGAAGGATGGCCACGACCTCCATGGGCACGCCCGACCCCGGTGACGACAACGCTCCGACCCAGCGGATCGACCCCGCCGCACCCACCGCTCCCCTCACCCGGACCGGTGACGGCGGGGGTGCGTCCGCGCGCGCCTCGGCCACGCGCTGGGTCACCCGCGTCCTGCGTCCGACGCTGCGCGGGGACACCGAGCCCACCCGCGTCGCCGCACCCGCCGCCGACCGCACCAGCGTCCTGCCCGGCGCCACCCGGGCGGCCTCCTCCCCGGCGACCGGGCGACGGGGCCCGCGCCCCTCCCCGGCCGGGACCGGACCGGGCCGCACCCCCTGGTGGCGGACCCTGTTCGGCCCGCTCCTGGACTGGCTGGCCCGCCTGGTCTCCCGTGTGGTGGTCGGCCCCGCGGGCGACCTGGACTACGCGGTCCCCGCCCAGCTGCGCCGCCGCTACCGTGTGCTCGACCACATCGGCGCGGGCGGCGAGGCGGTCGTCTACCTGGCCGAACCCGCGGACTCCCCCGGCCGGGCGCTCGCCCTCAAGGTCTACCGGCCCGGCCACGACCTCAACCGCGAACTCCTGGACCGGCTCCGCGCCCGCGGCACAGCCTCACCGCACGCCCCCGCCATCCACGGCTACGGCACCGCCGCCAGCTCCTGGGGCGAGGACCTGGCCTGGGAGGCCCAGGAGTACTTCTCCCAGGGATCGCTGCGCGCGGTCATCGACCAGGCGCCGCTGGAGGAGGAGCGGGCCCGGGCCGTGGTCCGCGCGGTCGCCGAGTGCCTGCACCACTGGCAGCACGAACTCCAGCACAACCACACCGACGTCAAACCCGAGAACCTTCTGGTGCGCTCCCTGGACCCGACGGTCGTGGCCCTGACCGACTTCGGCGGCGCGGTGCGCGCCACCATGAGCCGCGTCTACGGCGGACTGGCGGTCACCGAGGACTACGCCGCTCCCGAGGTCGTCGAGGGCCGCCGCGAGGCGCCCGCCGCCTGGTGGTCCCTGGGCGTGATGGTGCACGAACTGGTGACCGGACGCCGCCCCGCACGCGGCGGCAACTGGCTGACCGCGCGCAACACCGAGGTGGACATCTCCGCCATCACCGACGAGCGCTGGCGCCTGCTGGCCCGCGGCCTGCTCGCCCCCGCCCCCTCCGCCCGATGGGGCTACGACGAGGTCGTGCAGTGGCTGGCCGGCGAGCGGCCGCAGATCCGCACCGCGCGCCGCCTGCGCCCCCTCGACTTCGCCGGGGTCAGCCACGAGGACCCGCCCAGCCTGGCCTTCGACCTGCTCGACCGCTCCGAGACCGGTGCCATGTGGCTGCGCAGCCACTGGCCGCAGCTGCGCACCTGGCTGGACCGCGAGGTCAACGACTACACCTTCGACCGCGCCTACCTCACCGGTCTGGACGCACACCCCGAACTGGCGCACGTGGCGATCAGCGCGCTGGCCGCCCGGTACGTCCCGGGCATGCCCCCGCGCTTCCGCGGACACGAGATCAGCGCCGACGGACTGCTGGCCCTGGCCACCGGGGACGCCAGCCGACACGCGGTCGTACGCGAGGCGGTCTCCTCGGGCGCGGTCGGTCTGGGCTCCCAGCACTGGTGCCCGCACCCGGCCTGCCGTTCGGGCGGCTCGGGCCGGTGCGCCCTGCTCGAACGCGTCCAGCACGAGGTCCCCCTCATCATGCGGCGGGTAACGGAGACCGTCGGCCAGCTGAGCGGAGCGGGCCCGGACGCGCCCCGCGCACCGGAGCCCCACGAGATCGACACCGCCTGGGCCCGTGCGGTCGAACTGGTCCTGGTCCCCGAGACCGCCTCCCGGTTCCGGTCGCTGCTGCGCCGCCAGTCCTGGCACCCCCGCCAGCGCAGCGCCGCCCCGCACGCCCCCTGGTGGGCGGAGCAGCGGCGCCTGGCCCTGCGCGACGGCAGCGGCCGCGACGCCCTGACCACCAGAAGCGCCCTGATCACGGCGGTGCTCCTGCTGCCCGAGGCGGCGCGGGTGGGCGCCTGGATCAGCGAACGCGAGCGGGCCGACGGCAGGGCGCGCCGCCAGGACCGGTGGGCGTCGCTGGCCGGTTCGGCCCGTGAGCGCTGGTCACAGGCCAGGGAGGGGGTGTCGGCCGCCCGCAGGCGCCGGGCCGAGGCCACCACCGCGCCGAACAGGCCCGTCGACCCGACCACCGTGTGGCCCTACGGCAACGCGCCCGGCCAGGAACCCGGGCTGAGCCCCCGCGAGCAGGAACGCAGGCGGCGCCGGGCCGACCGGACCATGGGACAGATCCAACGGGCCATGAAGGCGGGCAGGTGCCGCCGCTTCGCCTACCCGGCCGCACTGCTGGGCCTGGTGGACGCGCTGGGACGGGTGGTGCGCCCGGACGAGGGCTTCTACCCCGAGAGCGCGTTCGTCACCTCGGCCTACACCGGCCTGCTGGAAGCCAGTGACGGCCCCGTCCTGGGCTGGCTGTCGGAGGTCACCGGAGCGGTGACCGGGGCCCTGCCCGGTGCCATGGGCAGTGCGTGGTGGCTGCCCGCCCTGCTGTCGGTGGCCCTGGTGGCCCTGGGCCGCGCGGCGGCCAGCAAGAAGCCCGCCTCCCGGGCCCGCCGCCGTCTGGGCGCCTTCCGCCTGGCCGTGGCGGGGTCCCTGTTCATGGTGGTGGTGCTGCTGTCCACCGGGCTGGTCGCCCTCGGTTCGGGGGTGCTCATCCCCCTGGACGGCCTCCTCGGCTGACTCCGGAGACATGCGACGGCCCCTTCGACGGTTCCGGCCCGGCTGACCGGCACCCGCAGGCGATCTCCGCCGGGACGCACCGGCACCGGCCCGTTCGGGGGCATCGCCGGGCTATCTCGACCGCCTCCTCCCGTGAGCGCACCATGGCCAGGAACACCACCGTCGGCGAGTACGTCTCGGCCCTGCCGGAGGGCCAGCTGGCGGTCACCGACCGGCTGCTGCCGGCCATCGAGGCGGCCCTGCCCGGAACCGGGGCGATCTGGCACGGCCACCCCGTGGGGAGCCTGGGAGCGAGGCCGGGCGCGTCCCCGGTCTGCTACCCCAAGGGCCACAGGTCCCGCCTGTCCTTCGGCCTCTGGCGGGGCCAGGAGGCGGCGGACCCCTCCGGCCGTTTGGAGCCCGGCGCCCGCGCGATGGCACAGGTACGGCTGTCTTCCCCGGAGGAGGTCGACGCCGAGCTGTACACCGACTGGCTGGCCCAGGCGCGCCGTCTGGAGGGGTGACCCCGCGAGGGGCGCCCGGGCCGGAGGCCGACCGTGGAGGGTGACGGGGGGTACCGCGCGCGAAGTGCGGCCGCCGAGGGTGGCGTGGGCGGCGGGTGGGCTATGATCTCCCGGTTCAACACACGGACGAACACGACGGTGAAGCAGGTGACAGGTGGGTGAGGTGACCGGGCTGCGTGCCGGGGACTACCGGGCGGAGATCGACCACACGGGAGCGGGTCTGCGGGCGCTCACCTGGCGCGGGCGCGACGTGGTGTGGCCCTACGGCGACGACGGGCCCAAGGCCTTCCAGGGCCAGGTGCTCGCCCCGTGGCCCAACCGGGTGACGGAGAGGGGCTACCGCTTCGACGGAGCCGAGTACCGCCTGGAACCCAACGACCCGGCCACGGGCACCGCCATCCACGGCCTGGTCCACGACCGGGTCTGGACACCGGAGTCGGTCACCGAGGACGCGGTCGCGCTGCGCCTGGGCTTCGGGGGCACCCCCGGCTTCCCCTTCCCGCTGGAGCTGACCGTCGCCTACCGGCTCGACGGGGACGGGCTGACGGTCACCGCCACCGCCCGCAACAGCGGCCCCTCCCCCGCCCCGTTCGGGCTGGGCTTCCACCCCTACCTGACCCTGGGCGAACCCCTGTCGGCGCTGGCCGCGCGCGGCGAGCTCACCCTGGAGGCCACCGCGGGCACCCGGCAGCCGGTCGACGAGCGGATGCTGCCCGCGGGCGCGCCCGTTCCGGTGGAGGGCGGGGAGTTCGACTTCCGCCCGCCGGGCCGCCCCCTGGGCGACACGGTCCTGGACACCGCCTTCTCCGACCTGGACCGGGACGACGAGGGGCGCGCGTGGGTGCGGGTGAGCGGCCCCGAGCACCGGGTGTCGCTGTGGTGCGACGCCAGCTTCGGCTGGCTGCAGATGTTCAGCGCCGACACCCTGGGCGGTGAGGAGCACCGCGCCCATCTGGCGGCCGAGCCGATGACCTGCCCGCCCAACGCCCTGGCCAGCGGCACAGACCTGATCGTGCTCGCCCCCGGCGACTCCACCGAGCACACGTTCGGCATCACCGCCCGGGCCCTGGCCTGACCCCGGGCGCGGCGGCGCTCAGCCCGACCCGGAGGGCTCACGGCCCAGCACGCCGCTGAGCCGCTCCAGATCCTCGATGGTGTCGATGTCCTCCGGGCTGGCGATGTCGTCGCAGGCCACGACGGTGACCAGGTGCGAGTACGCCCGCAGGAACGGACGCGCCCCCACGTCGTGCACGGCCATGGCGTAGGCGGTGGACCAGTGCTCCCGGCCCAGCAGCACCGGGTTGCGCTGGTTGCCCTGGTAGGTGGCCACCGCCGCGCGGGCGCCCTGCTCGTGCGCGCGCACCAGGCGGCGCACCGCCTCGGGGGTGACCAGCGGCTGGTCTGCCAGCGCGATCAGCACCGCGTCCGCCGTGTCGGGCAGGGCGTCGATCCCGGCGCGCACCGACGACCCCATGCCGGTGCGCCAGTCGGGGTTGCACACGGTGTGGGCACCGCGGACCGCGGTCTCGGCCGCGCCCAGCACCACCATGACCGGACGGCAGCCGCCTTCGGCCAGGGTGCGCACACCCCGGTCGACCAGGCGCTCACCGGCCACCTCGACCAGCGCCTTGGGGCGGCCGAGTCTGCTCCCCGAACCCGCCGCCAACAACAGGCCCGCCACCAGGCCGCCACGCGTGCGCTCCCTGTCCTGCGTGTCCCCAGTACCCATGACGCGATGATGTCACGCTGGGGCGCCGCAGGTGGGCCGCCTGGCGGAGACGGTCCGGACATGTCCGGCCACAGTTCCCTCACCCCTGCCCTGACCAGGAGCTTCACGGCCCAGCGGTTTTCGGTTCACTTGGCGGGGTGACCGAATCCGGCCGGAATCAACGGGGTCCGGGGGGTGTCGTGGTGGATCCGCCCGTTGGTCTCGCGCAGCGCGCGGCCGCTGCCGCCCCACCGGGTCTGCACCAGCTCCGCGGCGATCGACACCGCCGTCTCCTCCGGGGTGCGCGCCCCCAGGTCGAGGCCGATCGGCGAGTGCAGGCGCTCCAGGGCCTCCTCCGTCACACCCGCCTCACGCAGCCGCTCCACCCGGTCCTCGTGGGTGCGCCGCGACCCCATCGCCCCGATGTAGCCCGCACGGGTCCGCAGAGCCGCCGTGAGCACCGGCACGTCGAACTTGGGGTCATGGGTGAGCACGCAGATGGCGGTGCGCTCGTCGATCTGGTCGGCGATCTCGTCCAGGAACACGTGCGGCCACTTCACCACCACCTCGTCCGCGGTGGGGAACCGCTTGGCGGTGGCGAACACCGGACGGGCGTCGCACACGGTCACCCGGTACCCCAGGTAGGTGCCCAGGTCGGCCACGGCCGCGGCGAAGTCGATGGCGCCGAACACCAGCATGCGGGGCGCGGGCGCGAAGGACTGGACGAACACCTCCAGCTGGTCGCCGCGCCGCTGCCCGTCGGTGCCGTAGCGCAGCAGGCCGGTGCTGCCCTGGGCGAGCATGCCGCGCACGTCGTCGTCCAGCGCGTCGGCCAGCCGGTCGCTGCCCAGGCCGCCCTCGGCGTGCCCGGGCCAGACCACCCGGCGCAGCCCCACCCGGCCGGCGTCGGAGGGGTCGGAGACGATGGTGGCCACGGCCACGGGCTGGTGCTCGTCGATCGCGCCGAGCACCGCGCCGAGCTGGGGATAGCCGGCGCGGCTCACCGGCTCGACGAACATGTGCAGGGTCCCGCCGCAGGTCAGGCCCACGCTGAACGCGTCGTCGTCACTGACCCCGTAGGTACGGCGCACCGGGACGCCGGTGCGGATGACCTCCAGGGCCTCCTCGTAGACCGCCCCCTCCACACAGCCGCCGGACACGCTGCCGACGACCTCGCCGGAGGCGCTGACCAGCATCGCCGCCCCGGCGTCGCGGGGTGCGCTCTTGTAGGTGTCGACCACGGTGGCCAGCGCGAACGTCTCGCCCGATGCGTACAGGTCGGACACGGCCGCTCGGATGTCGCGCACGCGGTACCTTCTTCCACGTTCCGTCGATGGCTCTCAGTACCAAAGTACGTGGCCCACGCAACACGGAGGGAGCCCCCGATCCTCAAGAATTCGGCGGCTCCCCCGGGATGATCCTACGAGCGGTCGGGCTCCTGGGCCTCGCCGCGGTCGTGCAGCAGCGCCCGGAACTCCTCCAGGTGGCGCCGGGCCAGGTCGCCGTCGGTGCTCTGGATGGCCATCACCGCGAGCGTGGTGCCGTCGGACAGGTCCGCGGACGGCCAGGGCTCCCCCACCGGCATCCGCACGTCCACCACCTCGGCCCACGACAGCACGTGGGTGCGAATGCTGTTCACGACCGTCACACCCTGCTCGGTGGCCACCAGCCGGGGCCGCGCGAGCAGGTGCAGGGCACCGGCGATGGCCAGGCCCAGGCCCACCATGAGGACCCGGTCCGTGGCCCCCCACTCCGGGGGCAGGACCACGGCGAGCACCGCCAGGGTCACCACGATCAGCAGCGCCAGACCGTAGGCGACCACCCGCACCGCCCGCGGGCGCCACGTCCTGGGCAGGACCGGCTGCTTCGACGCCTCGTCCACCGGCTGTTCCTTCGTCCGCACAGACTGCTCCACTTCATTCCCGACCCCGCCGCCGGGGCGCCCCGCGTCACCGCGGAGCGGTCGTCACCGCGTGCGGCCGGGCCCGGTCAGCGGCGCAGCCCGCGCAGGACCGCCGCCGTGTCCAGGGCGGCCAGCGCAGCCTCGGCGCCCTTGTTCTCGGCGCTCCCCGGCAGGCCGGCGCGGTCACGCGCCTGTTCCAGGGTGTCACAGGTCAGCACACCGTTGCCCACGGGGGTGGAGTGGCGCAGCGCCACCTCGGTCAGGCCGTGGGTGACCGACTGGCACACGTAGTCGAAGTGGGGCGTGCCGCCGCGGATGACCGCGCCCAGAGCGATCACGGCGTCGTGCGTGCGGGCCAGCTCCTGGGCCACCACGGGGATCTCCACCGCTCCGGCCACCTCCACCACTGCGGGCTCGGCCGCACCGGATCCGCGCACCACGGCCAGGGCGTTGTCGAGCATCGGCTGGACGACGGGGGCGTTCCAGCGGGTCACGACGATGCCCACTGACAGCCCGGAGGCGTCCACGCCGTACTGGTCCGGACGTCCTTCACCACTCATGTGCTTCCTGCTCTCTGTCGTGCGGCGCCGCCGCGGGCCGGGCCCGGCACCGCGACCGCGGTCGTGAGGTCTGCTCTCCGGGCCGGGTTCCCCCCGGCGGCACCGCCTAGCGGGCGATGTCGGCCAGTGCGTGGCCCATGCGGTCGCGCTTGGTCCGCAGATAGGTGATGTTGTCCTCGGTGACGAAGGAGGGCATCCCCACCCGCTCGCTGACCCGCACGCCGTGCCGCTCCAGCCCCGCGGCCTTGTCGGGGTTGTTGGTCAGCAGCCGCACCGAGGAGACCCCCAGGTCGGTGAGGATCTGGGCGCCCGCGCCGAACTCGCGCGCGTCGGCGGGCAGGCCCAGGCGCAGGTTGGCGTCGACGGTGTCCACGCCCCGGTCCTGGAGGCTGTAGGCCCGCAGCTTGTGCAGCAGGCCGATCCCCCGGCCCTCGTGCCCGCCCAGGTAGACCAGTACGCCGCGTCCCTCCTCGGCGATGCCGGCCATGGCCGCCTCCAGCTGGGCCCCGCAGTCGCAGCGGTGGGAGCCGAACGCGTCCCCGGTCAGGCACTCCGAGTGCAGGCGGGCCAGGACGTCGGTGCCGTCGGTCAGGTCGCCGTAGACCAGGGCGACGTGCTCGGCACCGTCGGTGGTGCCCCGGAAGCCGACCGCGCGCCACTGGCCGTACCGGTTGGGCATCCGCGTCTCGACCATGCGGGTGACCAGCGGCGGGTGGGCCTGGTCCTCGGTGAGGCTCTCGCCCAGGGCGAGGCGGTGGGCAGCCAGCTGCTCCACCGAGACCAGCTTCAGGCCGTGCTCGTCGGCGAACTCGCGCAGCCGCGGCAGGCGGGCCATCGTGCCGTCGTCGTTGACCACCTCGGCGAGCACACCGGCCGGGCGCAGCCCCGCCAGGCGGGCGAAGTCCACGGAGGCCTCGGTGTGGCCGCGGCGGGCCAGGACACCGCCCGGCCGGGCGCGCAGCGGCAGGATGTGGCCGGGGCGCACGAAGTCGGTGGAACGGCTGCCCGACGAGGCCAGCAGGCGGATGGTGCGGGCGCGGTCGGCTGCGGAGATGCCGGTGGTCACGCCCTCGCGGGCGTCGACGGTGACCGTGTAGGCGGTGCGCAGGCTCTCCTCGTTGCGCGCGGTCATCAGCGGCAGGTCGAGGCGGTCCAGGTCCTCACCCTCCATCGGCACGCACACCACACCGGAGGTGTACCGGATCATGAACGCCAGGAGTTCGGGGGTGGCGAGTTCGGCGGCGAAGATGATGTCGCCCTCGTTCTCGCGGTCCTCGTCGTCCACCACCACGATGGCCCGCCCGGCGGCGAACTCGGCGACGGCCTCCTCGATCGGGTCGAGGACGACGGCCTGCGCGGTCTCGGTGGCGGCCGCTGCGGGGTCGGTGACGGTCATTGCCGCTCCCTGGGAAACTCGTGGGTGAAGAAGGTGGTCTGGGCGGGTGGCGGCCCTGCCTGCGGGTCCGCCCCCGGTTCCGTGCGCCGGGTCAGACCCGCGGGCCGGTCGGGGCCACGGCGGTGATCCGCTCGACGTACTTGGCGATGACGTCCACCTCGATGTTCACGGTGGCACCGGGCTCCAGGCCGCCCAGAGTGGTGGCCCGCAGGGTCTCGGGGATCAGGCTTACCTCGAAGAACTCCTCCTGGGCGCCGGGCTCGCTGACCGCGGAGACGGTGAGGCTGGTGCCGTCGACGGTGATGGAGCCCTTCTCCACCACGTACGGGGACAGGTGGGCGGGCAGCCCGAAACGCAGAACGTCCCAGTTGCCACCGGGATTCCGGGAGAGCAGGCAGGCTGTGCCGTCGACGTGGCCCTGGACGATGTGGCCGCCCAGGCGGCCGCCCACGCGGGCGGCGCGTTCGAGGTTCACGGGGGAGCCGACGGTCAGCGAACCCAGGGTGGAGCGGTCCACCGACTCCTTCATCACGTCGGCGGTGAAGGCGCCCTCGCCGCTGCCGACGACGGTCAGGCACACGCCGTTGACCGCGATGGACTCGCCGTGGCCCACGTCCGAGCTGACCAGGGGTCCGTGCACGGTCAGCAGCAGGGCCTCGCCGCTGCCGCCCGCCGGTTCGACGGAGACGACCTCGCCGACCTCTTCCACGATTCCGGTGAACACGTCCTTGCCTTCCCTTCGCCTGTCAGGCTCCGGGGAAAGGGGTGTGGAACGGGTCCACGGCAAGGCGGCGCCGGTCAGCTCGCGCGAAAGGGGCGCGAGCGGGCGGACCGTCTCGACACGTACTGCCTCCCATCCGGACTTTCACCGTCGGTACCGGAATTCCACCGGTTCAACCGGCCGATGGATTCGGCCGGGTCGCGGACTGTCACCGCCGGTTCGGAATTACACCGACCCCGGAGCACGTGTTCGACTACTGTCTCAACGTCTCGGATCCTAACCCCTCGCCAGCGGGGGCGCATAGCCGGTGTGACCGGGATCATCCCTGTTCGGGCTTGCCGGAGCCGTCCGACGTGCGCTTGGCGGAGGCCTCGTCGGGCGTGTCGTCCTCGGCGCGCACGCCCTCCGCGGCGGCCGTGCGCGCGGGGTCCGCCGCGGTTCCGGGGCGCCCGGCCAGGCCGGTGCGCACGAACAGCTCCGGGGCCAGGAAGGCGGCCCAGAAGGCGATCAGGCCGTAGGCGAGAAAGCTCAACGCCGACGCCGCCAGCCCGCGCGCACCGTCGGAGACCACGTCCACCACCACCTGCAGGAGCACGACGACCGAGATGCCCAGGACGAAGCGGGAGGCGCGCGCGGCCAAGCCGCCCCGGGCGCTGTACCAGCCGCGCCCAGCGAGCAGGGTCAGGCCGACGATCCCGCCCAGCAGGGTTCCTGCCGCGGTGTACAGGCCGGTGAGCGTGGCGGCGGCCGGGTCGGCGGGCGTGGCGCCGATCCACTCCGCCGGGACCGACCAGGCCCCGCGCACGAGGAACTGCCACAGGGTGGCCGCCAGGCAGGGCAGCAGGGTCGCGGCCAGTGCCCAGCCCACCCAGCGGACCGTGTCCAGGCCCCGCCACCAGGTGAGGACGCGCTCCTCCCAGCGCAGGGACGCCCACACCACCAGCGCGCCCAGCAGCAGGCCCAGGAGCACGTCGCTGATGAAGTGCGCGCCGAGGTAGACCCGGGAGAGCGCGACCAACACGATGACGACGGCGGCCGCCCACAGCGCCGCGCTCCGTCCCGAGCGCACGGCCAGGTAACCCCAGGCGACCATGGCGCCCTGGGCGTGCCCGGAGGGCAGGCCGAAGCTGTCGTGGCTGGCGTGCGCTCTGACGTGGGCGTCGAACCAGGAGGGCCGGGCGCCGTAGAACACCGACTTGCACAGGTAGTTGAGGGTGCCGGAGGCGGCGACCACGACGAAGAGGCGGGCTCCCAGGGCCGGGCTGACGCACCAGAAGACCAGGACGAGCGCCACGGTGATCACGGCGTGGGAGCCCAGGTGGGTGACGGCTCCCAGGGGGAGGACCAGCCAGTCCCCCAGTCCCTGGAGCCACCGGATCGGGACGGCCTCCGCCTCCCACACCGCGTCCAGGGCAAGCTGCTCGGACGTCCAAGCGTTCACGCGTACTCCCACGGGTCCGCGCCTGGCAACGCCTCACGCCGCGCCGCTCCCCCGGCCCGCGCGGGGCGCGGCAGGGGAAGACGGAGCCGCGGCCAAGCTGGGATCAACGACTACGGGTCGCACAGCATAGGGCGGTGGGACCCGACGTGACCACCCGGGCGCGCGGGCGTGTCGGGACCGCCGCCGCGTCGCGGGCGGGTACCGCGACACCGAAGGACCCTTGCGGGCCGCGTTCAGGAGCGGCCGTACGCCCGCGTGGCCAGGGAGCGCAGGGAGTCGACGGCCTTGGCCGGGTCCTGGGCCCCGTAGACGGCGGAACCGGCGACGAAGACGTCGGCTCCGGCCTCGGCGGCGCGCTCGATGGTCGCCTCGCTGACCCCGCCGTCGACCTGGAGCCAGACGGAGGCCTGGCGGCTGTCGAGGAGCTCGCGCGCCCTGCGGATCTTGGGCAGGACCACGTCGAGGAACTTCTGGCCGCCGAAACCGGGCTCGACGGTCATGAGCAGCAGCATGTCCATCTCGCCGACGAGGTCGGCGTAGGGCTCGACGGGCTCGGCCGGGTTGAGGGCCAGGCCCGCGCGGGCGCCCAGGCGGCGGATCTCGCGCAGGGTGCGCACCGGGGCGCTGGCGGCCTTGGCGTGGATGGTGACGCTGCCCGCCCCGGCCTCGGCGTAGGCCGGAGCCCACCGGTCGGGCTCCTCGATCATCAGGTGGCAGTCCAGCGGGGTGTCGGTCGCCTTGAGCAGGGACTCGACGACGGGCAGCCCCAGGGTCAGGTTGGGCACGAAGTGGTTGTCCATCACGTCGACGTGGAGCCAGTCGGCGGAGGGGGACACGGCGGCGGCTTCGTCGGCCAGGTGCGCGAAGTCGGCGTTCAGGATGCTGGGTGAGATCTGGATGGCCACGCGTGCAGTGTAGCCACCTGGCCCGGAACCGCGTGCCCGCGGCGGGAGTGCGGGTCTACACCCCCGGAAATGGACATCAAAGACATCCCGCACCTTTACCTCGTAGATTCACAATCCTCCCGAGCGACCCGCGGAGGAGCGGCGGGGAGCGCCGCGGCCGGGGGTCAGTCCCGCCTGCGCAGCAGCGCCAGGAACATCGCGTCGGTGCCGTGGACGTGCGGCCAGAACTGCGCGTACCGGCCCTCGGGGCCCGCGGCCAGGTCGGGCACCTCGTCCAGGTAGTCGGCGGCGCGCAGCAGGGTGAGGTCCTCGCGCTCGGCGAGCAGGCCCCGCACGACCGCGTCGGTCTCGTCCAGGTGGGGGGAGCACGTCACGTACGCGACCACCCCGCCGGGACGGACGGACTCCACCGCGCTGGCCAGCAGGTCGTGCTGGAGCGGCGCCAGCTCGGCGGCCGAGGACTCGGTGCGCCGCCAGCGCGACTCCGGGCGTCGGCGCAGGGCACCCAGTCCGGTGCAGGGCGCGTCCACCAGCACCCGGTCGAAGACCCCCGGCCACCAGGCGGGCGCGGTGCCGTCGGCGACCACGGCCCGGCCCGCGTCACGCGGGGCCCGGCGCACCGCCCGGGCCACCAGCCCCGCACGGGCGGGCTGCACCTCGGCGGCCACCAGGCGGGCCTCGCGCTGCCCGGCCAGGGAGGCCAGCAGACCGGCCTTGCCGCCCGGGCCCGCGCACATGTCCAGCCAGAGCGCGTCCCGCCCGTGCGCGTCCACCCGGGTCAGGGCCAGGGCCACCAGCTGGCTGGCCTCGTCCTGCACCGCGGCGCGGTTCTGGTGCACCTCGCGGATCGAGCCCGGGTCGCCCTCGGGCAGGTAGGCGGCGAAGGGCGAGTAGCGGGCCTCCTCGGCCCCGGCGGCCACCAGGTCGGCGACGGTGGAGCGCCCCGGCTTGGCCACGAGGGTGACACGGGGGCGCTCGTTGTGCGCGGCGAGCAGGCGCTCGGTCCGCACCAGCCCCTCGGAGGAGCGCTCCCCCAGCGCCCGGGCCAGCTCCTTGACCACCCAGCGCGGATGGCTGTGCACGACCGACAGGTAGCCGCTGGGGTCGACGGCGCGGTCGGGGGCGACCACGGCCACCCACGCGTCCAGGTCGCGGGCCGAGACCCGGCGCAGGACCGCGTTGACGAACCGGGACCGGTGCTGGCCCACGACCCTGCGCGCCAGGTCCACGGTCGCGCTGACCGCGGCGTGCGGCGGGATCTTGGTGGCCAGCAGCTGGTGGGCGCCCAGGCGCAGCAGCGGCAGCACCTCGGCGTCCACGGAGGCGAGCGTGCGGTCCACGCAGGCCTCCAGGACGGCGTCGTAGGTGCCCTGGCGGCGCAGGGTGCCGTAGGTCAGCTCGGTGGCCAGCGCGGCGTCGCGCCCGCTGATGCCGCGCTCGTTGAGCAGGGCGGGCAGCAGCAGGTTGGCGTAGGCGTCGCGCTGGTCGACCGCGCGCAGGACGTCGTAGGCGACCCGGCGGGCCGGGTCGCGGGGCTGGGGCGGTCCGGACCTGCCCTGGCCGCCGCCCCGTCCCGGCTTCGGTCCCCGGCGGGGGCGGCGGTACGGGGATCGGGACTGCTCGCTCAACGTGTGTGCCTCAACAAGACGGGGACGGGACCTGGCGGGCCCGGGGGACCGCCAGGTCGAGACTACGGCAGCTCAGCGGCCCAGGCGGTCCTCCTCGGTGGGACGCACGCCACGGGCCCAGTCCACCGCGGCCATCGCGCGCTTGCCCTGGGGCTGCACCTCGCCCAGGACGACCGGGTGGGTGCTGGTTCCGACGAGGACGCGCTTCTTGTCGGCGTGCAGCTGCCCCGGGTCGAGCACCGGCGTGTCGGCCTCGGGCAGCGGGATGACCGGGCCGACCTTGAGCCGGGTCCCGCGGAAGGTGGTCCAGGCGCCGGGGGCGGGCGTGCAGGCCCGGGCCAGCCGGTCCACCCGCATGGCGGGCGCGGTGAAGTCGAGTTCGGCGTCCTCGGGGGTGAGCTTGGGGGCGTAGGAGACGCCGTCGGCGGGCTGCTCGACCGGGCTGAGCTGACCGGCGGCGATGCCGTCGACCGTGCGCACCAGGAGGTCGGCCCCGGCGGTGGAGAGCCGTTCCAGGAGTTCACCGCTGGTGTCGGTGGGACGGATGTTCTCCACGAGGGTGCCGTAGACCGGTCCGGCGTCGAGTTCCTTGACGATCTGGAAGGTGGACGCGCCGGTGACGTCGTCACCGTGCAGGACGGAGTGCTGGACGGGCGCGGCGCCGCGCCAGGCGGGCAGCAGGGAGAAGTGCAGGTTGACCCAGCCGTGCCGGGGGATGTCCAGTGCGGCCTGCGGCAGGAGCGCGCCGTAGGCGACGACGGGGCAGCAGTCGGGGGCGATGCGGGCCAGCCGGTCCAGGAACTCGGGGTCGCCCGCCTTGGCGGGCTTGAGCACCTCGACGCCCTCGCTGGCGGCGAGTTCGCCGACCGGGCTGGCCGCGACCCTGCGGCCGCGTCCGGAACGGGCGTCGGGGCGTGTGACCACGGCGGCCACCTCGTGGCCGGAGTCGAGCAGCGCCCGGAGTGACGGAACCGCGACCTGCGGTGTACCGGCGAAGACAAGTTTCACGTGGTTCTCCCCCTACTGGCCCGGAGCGCTCGCCGCGTCGCGGGACGTGTGCGCGGGGTCCCGGCCGGGGAGGCGGGGAGCCCGCGGGCGCGGTCTTTCGGGTTCCCAGTTCTACCAGTCACCGGCGGCGGGCCCCGTGCGTGCCGGGCCGCGTGCGGGGACGCGTCCGCGCCGCTCGCGGGGCGGTGTCGGCGACCTCTGGTAGACAGAAAGGACGATGACAGCGCAGCCCGGACCGCCCGACGGGGTCCTCTTCGACCTTCCCGAGCAGGACAGGAGCCCCGGCGAGGGCAAGAGCAAGGCCCCGGCGGCCCGGAGGTCCCGCCGCCCGGCCCCGCGCGTCCCCGCCGAGCGGTCGCCGGTGGCGCGCGTGGTCGTGGACACCCCGCTGCCCCACCTGGACCGCTGCTTCGACTACCGGGTGCCCGCCGACATGGACGAGGCGGCGGTGCCCGGCTGCCGGGTCAGGGTGCGCTTCAACAACCGCCCGCTGAACGGGTTCCTGGTCGAGCGGGTCGAGACCTCGGAGTTCTCCGGGCGGCTGGCGTACCTGGAGGCGGTGGTGTCGCCGGAGCCGGTGCTGACCCCCGAGGTCCTGGGGCTGGCCCGCGCGGTGGCCGACCGGTACGCGGGAACGCTGAGCGACGTGCTGCGCCTGGCCGTCCCGCCGCGCCACGCCCGGGTGGAGAAGGAGGGGGCCGCGGACCCCGCCGAGGGCGCGGAGGCGCCTCCGGAGGAGGCCGGGGACGGCCCCTGGTCGGACTACACCGAGGGCCCGTCGTTCCTGGACGCCCTGCGCCGGGGCCAACCCGCGCGGGCCGTGTGGAACGCCCTGCCCGGCACCGACTGGGCGGATGCGGTGGCGACGGCCGCGCGGGCGACCCTCGCGGCGGGACGCGGAACGGTGGTCGTGGTCCCCGACGGACGCGACGTCGGGGCCGTCGACGCCGCGCTCGGGGAGCGGTTGGGCCCGGACGGGCACGTGGCGCTCACAGCCGACCTGGGCCCGGCTGAGCGCTATCGCCGCTGGCTCTCGGTGCTGCGCGGGCGGACCAGGGTGGTGGTGGGCACCCGCGCGGCGGTGTTCGCACCGGTCCGCGACCTGGGCCTGGTGGTGCTGTGGGACGACGGCGACGACGTGCACGCCGACCCGCACGCCCCCTATCCCCACGCGCGCACGGTGCTGGCGATGCGCGCGCACCGCGCCGGGGCCGGCGCCCTGATCGGCGGCCACACGCGCACCACCGACAGCCAGTTGCTGGTCGAGTCGGGGTGGGCGCTGCCATTGACCGCCGACCGTGCGACCCTGCGCCGCCGGGCACCGCTGGTGCGGGCCGCCGGGGACGACCGCGAGCTGGCGCGCGACGAGGCCGCGCGTTCGGCGCGTATGCCGAGCCTGGCCCTGCGGGTGGCGCGCGAGGCCGCCCGCACCGGCCCGGTACTCTTCCAGGTCCCGCGGCGCGGCTACCTCAACACGCTGGCGTGCGCGGGGTGCCGTGAGCCCGCCCGCTGCGACTCCTGCCGGGGACCGCTCGCCGTGCGCGGTTCGCACGCCATGCCCTCGTGCGGCTGGTGCGGCCGGGTGGCGGGCGCCTGGACGTGCCCCGAGTGTGGGGGCACCCGGATGCGCGCGGTGGTGGTGGGCGCCCGCCGCACCGCCGAGGAGCTGGGCCGGGCCTTCCCCTCACTGACCGTGCGCACCTCGGGCCGCGAGGAGGTGCTGTCGGCGGTGGCGGACGCGCCGTCCCTGGTGGTGGCCACCCCGGGGGCCGAACCGGTGGCCGAGAACGGATACGCGGCGGCGGTGCTCCTGGACGGGTGGGCACTGCTGAACCGGATGGACCTGCGTGCCTCGGAGGAGGCGCTGCGGCGCTGGCTGAACGCGGCGGCCCTGGTCCGCCCGGGCGGCACGGTGGTGGTGTCGGCCGACGCCTCGCTGCCGGTGGTGCAGTCGCTCGTGCGCTGGGACCCGACGGGTTTCGCCGCACGCGAGCTGGCGGAGCGCCGTGAACTGGGCTTTCCCCCCGCGGTGTCCATGGCCTCGGTCACCGGTTCCCCCGAGCACGTACGCGAGCTGCTCGACCAGGTCGAGCTGCCCGAGGGAACCGAACTCCTGGGGCCGGTCCCGGTGGCTCCGGAGCGCACGGCCGGCACGGGCAGCGGCGCCCCGACCGAACGCGCGCTGCTGCGGGTCCCCCGCGCCGGGGTGGGTGCGCTGGCCCGGTCGCTGAAGGTAGCGGCCGCGGCGCGCAGCGCGCGCCGGGACGAGCACCTGGCGCAGGTGCGGGTGGATCCGCTGCACGTGGTCTAGCGGGCTGGCCGAAGCGGTCCCCCGTACGAGGGGGCGCCCCGGACCGCGGTGATCCCGTACTCCCAGCCGGTCCCGGGCGCCGCGCCCTGCGGGAGCGGGTGCTGGAGAGCCTCACCGACCACCACCCCACCGGTGGCCGCAGCCTCGTCGCCGGAGCGGTCCTGCACGGGATGCGCGCGCCCTGGGCCACGGGGGCGCCGCTCGGGCCGGGCTCAGCGGCCGCGGCGGGCGCGGTACAGGTCGCGCAGGGCGGCCACCTCGGCGCCGTGGTGGATGACCTCCCGGTTGACGTGCAGGACCAGCGCGACCATCGGGAAGTCGGCCCAGCTGGGTGAGGCGGCACCGCCCACGGGCGCGGCCAGGGCGTCCTCGTCCAGGTCCTGGACGTGCTCCGACCAGACCGTGTAGGCGTGGCGCAGCCGCTGTCTGGCGTCGGTGGCGGTCGCGGGCCAGTCGATGGACCCCCGGGTGGCGGTGCGGTCGCCGAAGTGCCAGTTGACGCGGGTCTCCAGCACGTCCACGACGAGGTGTCCCAGCCGCCAGGCGATGGTGGTCACCGGGGGCGGCTGCGGTTCGGGGACGGCCGAGTCGGGCTGGTGGAGCCCGCCGGGACCGCGCCGGACGGTCCGGGCCCCGGGCACGGGCTCCCAGTGGAACTCCTCGTCGGTGAGCCCCTCCAGCCGGGGCCACAGGGAGTCGTCCCAGTAGAACCGCAGCTGGGCCAGGATCTCCCCGGTCCAGTTCACCGCCACCGGCGGCTCCCCCTCCCCCGGGCGGGCGTGCGGCCCAGTCCCCCGAGGGTTCCGCTGCCCCGGTCGGACACGTCCTCGTCCGGGTAGGGCCACCAGGCGATGTCGGCGACCCCGGGGTCGACCGGCGTGAAGGGGGCGAAGGCGCGCTCCACCGCCGTCCGGGGCGCGGGGGCGGCCAGTGCGAGGTAGCCGCCGCCGCGCATGAGGGCGTGCAGGCCCCCGACTGCGGAGGGCGGGTCGTCGGCGGGGAAGGGAGTGGTCATCAGAACGGCGACGGGCTCGTCGAAGTCGACGAGCCCGCAGGTGCTGAGGCGGCGCAGCAGCGCGTGGGATCCGGAGCCGTCCCCGGAGAGCACGGCGGCGCCGGAGGCGGAGAGCATCCCCGCGGTGCCGTGCGGGGCCAGGTGGAGGACCGAGGCGTCGGGGGCGGCGGCGCGTACGCGCTGGTCGGTCCCCGGCGCCGGGCATCCCCAGTCGACGAACTGGCGCACGCCGGCGTCGGCGCACAGGTAGTCGATGACCCGGCCCAGGAAGGCCTGCTGCAGGCGCACCCCCGCGGACCGGTCGGCGTCGGAGGGTTCCTGGGGTCGCGGCCGGAGGCTGACCACGCGGGCCCGCTGGCCGGGGACCGGCACGGGGTCGCGTCCGCGGAACACAGCCGTGAGCGGACCTGGTTCGGGCCCTCTGGCTTTGGTCACGATCACGCTCCCCCAGCTGGTTCGCTCGTGGGAGGCAGGACGCGCCGCAGGGCGGACCGGTCGGGCCCGGGCAGCGGCACGCCATGCCGTCAGGGCCCGATGGTACCGCCTGGGAACGTGATCCTCGGCACAGGGCCGCGTGTTATGCGCCCTATTTAGTGCTTTGTGTACACATGAGGCACGTGGTTTCCGAAAAGGAACGCGTGCCCGCTTGCGAGCACACCGCGGCCGTGCGGGCCCGCAATGGGCCGGGCAGGGCCCGCCCCGCCGCAGGGGTTCGGCGGGGTGGGAACCTCCCCGGGGTATCGGAGCCGGTCAGAGCACCTGACCGGGGTCGGGCACCGGGACGAGGCGGCCGTCGCAGTCGACGTACTCCCAGCGCGGCCCCCGGGCGCACAGGTCGGCGACCGCGCCGACCAGGCGGTCCACGTGCTCCCCCGTGGTGCCCACGCCCAGGCTCGCCCGCACCGCCTGCGCGTGGCCCCCGGGCAGCAGGCGCCGGGTGAGCGGGTGCGCGCAGAACAGTCCGTCGCGCACCCCGATCCCGTACTCGGCGGACAGGGCGGCGGCCAGCAGGTCGGCGGGCAGGCCCTCCACCGTGAACGACACGATGCCCACCCGGGGGTGCTCCTCGCCCCACAGGGTCAGCTCGGTGACGCCGTCGATCCCGGCCAGCCCGGCGCGCAGCCGCTCCAGCAGCACCGACTCGCGGATGTGCAGCAGCTCCTGGGTGGCGGGGGTCAGGGTGTCGCAGGCGGCGGCCAGCGCCACAGCGCCCAGGACGTTGGGACTGCCCGCCTCGTGCCGCGCGGGCAGGTCGTTCCACACCACGTCGTGCTCGGTGACCAGGCGGGTGGCGCCGCCGCCGGAGAGGTAGGGGGCGGCATCGCGCAGCCAGTCGGCGCGTCCGGCCAGCACGCCGGAACCGAAGGGGGCGTAGAGCTTGTGGGCGGAGACCGCGACGTAGTCGGCTCCGGTGGCCTCCAGGCTGAAGGGCAGGTGCGGCACGTACTGGGCGGCGTCCACCACCACCCGGGCGTCCTCGGCGTGCGCGGCGGCCACGAGCTCCTCCACCGGCCAGATCTCGCCGGTGACGTTGGAGGCGGCGGTCACGCACAGCAGGCGGGGGCCCTCCGGGGCCGCGCGCAGGGCGGCCCGGGCCGCCTCCACCGCCCGCTCGGGGGTGGCTGGCGGCGGCAGGCGCACCACGCGCCCGGCGCGGGCCGCCGGGTGCCCCCACGGCAGCAGGCTGGCGTGGTGCTCGGACTCGAACACCACGACGGTGCAGCCCTCGGGCACCGATCGGGCCAGCAGGTTGAGGGCGTCGGTGGTGCCGCGCACGAACACGACCGCGTCCGCGGGCCGGGTCCCCAGGAAGCGGGCCGCGCTGCGCCGGGCGCGTTCGTAGGCCTCGGTGCTGACCCGGGAGTGGTGCCCCGCGCCGCGGTGCACGCTGGCGTAGTAGGGCAGCGCCTCGGCCAGGGCCTCGGCCACCGGGGTCAGGCAGGGGGCGCTGGCCGCGTAGTCGAAGTTGGCGTACTCCACCCGCTCGCCGGTGACCAGGGGGACGCCCTCGTCGGAGGAGACGACCGTGCACCGGGCGGTGTTGGCCGAACGCGCCGAACGGGCGGTGTGGATGGGGCTGACAGTGGTCAAGGGACACCTCTCCTACGGGTCGGTGGACCCGCGGAGGTGTCCGGGAACGCCTCAGGGGTCCGCGCTTGTCCGACACGGTCGTGTCGGGACCTGGTCCTCACCCGGGGCACCCCACCGCGGAAGGAGGGTTGCCGACCAGCGAGCCGGGGCTTGGCGCTGGTACTCGTGACCTGCGAGGCAGGGTAGCACAGCCGCCCCGCGCACGTCAGCGGGCCCCCGTGTGGCCCGAACCGCCGCCCCGCTTGACAGCCGCGGGCCCGCGGGGGACATACTGGTCCCCGCCTGCCCTCACGCCGCGGGTGTCCGGCTTTCCCCGGCCGCCCTCCAGGCGCGAGACTCCAGAGCATCGGAGTTTTCGCGTGCCCGCGAGCGAGAGGTGTCCACGTTGCACGGCGACGACCGTATCCAGCAGGTCTTCCGCAATCCCAGGGTCGTCCTGGTCTCCGGCTACGCCCGTCTTCCCGACTCGGTGGCGAGCCACTCCCAGTACCAGCGCCTCGGCGTCGTCCTCGCCGTGGACACCGCGGACGGGCGCATCGTCGCCGCGGACACCACCCTGCTCACCGACCTGGCCAAGGACTTCTTCCGCGCCCTGGTCGAGGGCTCCTCGGTCACCGAGGACATCGCCGAACTCGTGCGGCGGGTGCAGACGCGCTACGCGGGCCAGTCCGGGGCCGCGCTGACCACCGCGCTGCGCCGCTGCCTGGAGACCTACTACCAGCTGCGCGAGGGCGACCAGCTGCCCGGCGGACCCGACGGCGAGGAGGGGAGGCGGCCGTGAGCCGCGATGCCGCACCGGACCCCGGAAACGCCCCGCTGCCGCTGGCGGGCGTGCGCGTCACCGACCTGTCGCGCGTCCTGGCGGGCCCCTACGCCACCATGCTCCTGGCCGACATGGGCGCCGAGGTGGTCAAGGTCGAACAGCCCGGACGCGGCGACGACACCCGCGCCTGGGGGCCGCCCTGGGCCGGGCCGGACGGCCCGCAGGGGCACGGCGAGGCGGCCTACTTCCTGTCGGTGAACCGCAACAAGCGCAGCCTGGCCGTGGACCTGAAGGACCGCGAGGGACTGGCCGCCGTCCAGGACCTGTGCGCGGCCTCCGACGTCGTGATCCAGAACTTCCGGCCCGGCGTGATCGACCGGCTCGGGCTGGGCTACGCGGCGGTCAGCGCCCGCAACCCCGCGGTCGTGTACTGCTCGGTGAGCGGGTTCGGCCCCGAGCACGAACCCGCCACGCGCCCCGGCTTCGACATCGTCGTGCAGGCCGAGAGCGGTCTGATGGCCACCACCGGACCGGCCGAGGGCCCGGCGAGCAAGGTGGGCGTGGCCCTGACCGACGTGCTCACCGGGCTGAACGCGGCCGTGGGGATCCTCGGCGCGCTCCTGCGGGCCCGCGCGACCGGCCGGGGGGAGAACGTCAGCGTGTCGCTGATCAACTCCACCCTGTCCGGGCTGGTCAACCTCACCCAGCAGGCGCTGGTCACGGGCACCGAACCGGCCCGGGTGGGCAACGCGCACACCACGATCGTGCCCTACCAGGCCTTTCCCACGGCGGACGCGGAGATCGTCGTCGCCGCGGGCAACGACGCCCTGTACCAGCGGCTGTGCGCGGCCCTGGGCCGCCCCGACCTGGGCGACGACCCGCGCTACGCCACCAACCCGGGACGGGTGGCCCACCGGGAGGAGCTGGTCGGCGAACTCACGACGACCCTGCGCTCCCGCGGCGCCGGCCACTGGATGGAGGTGCTCGTGGCGGCCGGGGTGCCGGTGGGCCGGGTGCGCGGGGTGCTGGACGCGCTGCGCACCGCCCACGCCAGCGGCGACGACGTGCTGCGCACCGTGGAACACCCCACCGTCGGGCTCCTCGAACAGGTCCGCGCGGGGTTCCGGCTGGAGGCCAGCCCGCCCCCGCTCACCGCGCCGCCGCTGCTGGGCCAGCACTCCCGGCAGGTCCTGTCCGAGCTGGGTGTGGACGCGGCGCGCGTGGACGCGATGGTCGCGCGCGGCGCCGTCCAGCAGGCCGACCCGGCCTGACCCCGGTCCGCACCGGGCCCGCGCACCGCCCCCGCCTCCTCCCGCCCGTATCCTTCGGCCGCAACGGCCGACCGCACCAGAAGGGACCCTGACCATGAGCGACTCCCGCAGGCCCGCCGCACCGGACCCGCACGACTTCCTGGCCGTGGACGCCGACCTGTCCGACACCGAGCGCGACGTCCGCGACGCCGTGCGCGGCTTCGCCACCCGCGAGCTGCTGCCGAACGTCGCCGACTGGTTCGAGGCGGGCACGCTGCCCGACCCGCGCGGCCTGGCCAGGGCCTTCGGCGACCTCGGGGTCCTGGGCATGCACCTGGAGGGGTACGGCTGCGGCGGTTCCAGCGCGGTCGCCTACGGCCTGGCCTGCCGCGAGCTGGAGGCCGTCGACTCGGGGTTGCGCAGCTTCGTGTCGGTGCAGGGCTCGCTGGCGATGGCGGCCATCCACAAGTTCGGCTCCGAGGAGCAGAAGCGGGAGTGGCTGCCCCGGATGGCCGCGGGCGAGGCGATCGGCTGCTTCGGGCTGACCGAGCCCGACTCCGGCTCGGACCCGGGCTCCATGCGCACCCGCGCCCGCCGGGACGGCGCGGACTGGGTGCTCAACGGCACCAAGATGTGGATCACCAACGGGTCCGTGGCCGACGTGGCGGTGGTCTGGGCCGCCACCGAGGAGGGGATCCGCGGGTTCGTGGTGCCCGCCGGCGCCCCCGGGTTCTCCGCCAACGTCATCCACCGGAAGCTGTCGCTGCGCGCCTCCATCACCTCCGAACTGGTGCTGGAGGACGTACGGCTGCCCGGAGACGCGCTGCTGCCCGCCTCCCGCGGGCTCGGTTCCCCCCTGTCCTGCCTGAACGAGGCCCGTTACGGCATCGTGTGGGGCGTGGCGGGCGCGGCCCGCGCCTGCTACGAGGCGGCCCTGGAGTACGCGCTCAGCCGCGAGCAGTTCGGCCGGCCCATCGCCGGGTTCCAGCTCACCCAGCGCAAGCTCGCCGACATGGTGGTGGACGTCAACCACGCCAACATGACGGCGCTGCGCATCGGCCGTCTCAAGGACGAGGGCGCGTGCCACCACAACCACGTGAGCTTCGGCAAGTTCTCGTGCGTGGCCGCCGCCCAGCGGGTGGCCAGCGCGGCGCGGTCGGTGCACGGCGCCAACGGCATCACCCTGGAGTACCCCGTGATGCGGCACATGGTGAACCTGGAGACGGTCGCCACCTACGAGGGCACCGAGGAGATCCACGCGCTCAGCATCGGCCAGGCGGTGACGGGGGTCTCGGCGTTCCGTTAGGCGCGGACGGGGAGGGGTCCGGGCGGGACGCGCCGGGGCGCCACCCCTCCCCCAGGTGCCGTCGGCCGCGCACAAGCACCACAATGGGGAGCATCCGAGCGAGGGAGTTGCCGAGAATGGGGAACGAGCCGACGAAGCGGTTCGAGATGACGCGGCTGCGGCGGACCGCCAACGCCTTCGTCAGCGGCTTCGTCAAGTACGGGGTGTGCACGCCCGAGATGCACCTGCTCACCACGCGCGGGCGCAGGTCTGGCTTCCTGCGCACCATCCCGCTCAGTGTGGTGGACAGCGACCGCGGACGCTTCCTGGTCTCCCCCTACGGGGAGACGGACTGGGTCCGCAACCTGCGCGAGGACGGCTTCGCGACGCTGCGCCAGGGTGGCTGGATCGAACTGGTCAGCGTGCGCGAACTGGGCGCCGAGGAGGCCGCCCCGGTGCTGCGGGAGTACGTGAACCACCCGCGGGCCGCCGTGGTGGGGCCCTACTTCGAGGCCCCGCCGGACGCCCCGGACGAGGCGTTCGCGGCCGAGGCCGACCGCCACCCGGTCTTCGCGATCGTGCGTTCGACCACGATCCGCATCTGACCGGCGGGCCGCGGGTGCCCGCTCGGGCGCCCGGGGCCGCCCCCTCAGTTGCGTACGCGGTAGACGTCGTAGACGCCGTCCACTCCGCGGACCGCCCGCAGCACGCTGCCCAGGTGGGCGGGGTCGGCCATCTCGAAGGTGAAGCGGCTCTGCGCCACCCGGTCGCGGCTGGTCTGGACGGTGGCGGACAGGATGTTGACGTGCTGGTCGGAGAGCACCCGGGTGATGTCCGACAGCAGCCGTGACCGGTCCAGGGCCTCCACGTGCAGCGCCACCAGGAACATGGAGTCCTCGGTGGGCGACCACTGCACCTTGACCATCCGGTCGGGGTCCAGCGTCGCGGTGTTCACGCAGTCCTTGCGGTGCACCGAGACCCCGTTGCCCCGGGTCACGAAGCCGACGATCTCGTCCCCGGGCACCGGCGTACAGCACCGGGACAGGCGCGCCCACACGTCGGCGTCGCCCTCGACGACCACGCCGGGGTTGCCGAGCTGGCGCTGGCGGGTCGCCGCCCTGGTGGGCAGGGCCGACTCGGCGATGTCCTCGGTGTGGCTCTCCAGGCCGCCCATGGAGTCCACGAGCTTGCCCACCACGTTCTGGGCGCTGACCTGGCGCTCGCCCACGGCGGCGTAGAGGGAGTCCACGTCCGGATAGCGCAGGTCGCTGGCCAGGGCGAGAATCGCCTCCCCGCTGAACAGGCGCTTGACCGGCAGCTCCTGTTTGCGCATGACCTTGGCGATCTCGTCCTTGCCCTGCTCGATCGCGGCCTCGCGGCGCTCCTTGGTGAACCAGTGCCGGATCTTGTTGCGCGCGCGGGCGCTCCTGACGAAGTTCAGCCAGTCCCGGCTGGGCCCGGCGTCGGGTGTCTTGGAGGTGAGGATCTCCACCGTCTCGCCGTTGTGCAGCTCGCTCTCCAGCGGCACCAGGCGGCCGTTGATGCGGGCGCCCACGGTGCGGTGGCCGACCTCGGTGTGCACCGCGTAGGCGAAGTCGACGGCGGTGGCGCCCTGGGGCAGGGAGATCACGTCACCGCCGGGGGTGAAGACGAACACCTCCTGCACCGACAGGTCGAAGCGCAGCGACTCCAGGAACTCGCCGGGGTCCTTGGTCTCCTGCTGCCAGTCGATGAGCTGGCGCAGCCACTGCATGTCGGAGCTGCCCCTGGGCTTGCCCTCGCCGCCGGTGTTGCGGTCCTCCTTGTACTTCCAGTGCGCGGCGATGCCGTACTCCGCGCGCCGGTGCATCGCCCGGGTGCGGATCTGCAGCTCGACCGGGTTGCCCGAGGGACCGATGACCGTCGTGTGCAACGACTGGTACATGTTGAACTTGGGCATCGCGATGTAGTCCTTGAACCGCCCCGGCACGGGGTTCCACCGCGCGTGGATGGTTCCCAGGGCCGCGTAGCAGTCGCGGACGCTGTCCACCAGGACCCGCACGGCGATGAGGTCGTAGATCTCGTCGAAGCCGCAGTTGCGGGCGATCATCTTCTGGTAGATCGAGTAGTAGTGCTTGGGGCGCCCGCGCACGGTGGCCTTGAGCTTGGACTCGCGCAGGTCGGCCGAGACCGCCTCGATGACCTCCTGCAGGTAGACGTCGCGGCGCGGGGCGCGCTCGGACACCAGGCGGGCGATCTCGTCGAAGCGCTTGGGGTAGAGGGTGGCGAAGGCCAGGTCCTCCAGCTCCCACTTGATCGTGTTCATGCCCAACCGGTGGGCGAGGGGGGCGAAGATCTCCAGCGTCTCGCGGGCCTTCTTCTCCCGTTTGGCCTTGGAGGGCAGGTAGCGCAGGGTGCGCATGTTGTGCAGGCGGTCGCACAGCTTGATGACCAGCACCCGGATGTCGCGGGCCATGGCCACGACCATCTTGCGGACCGTCTCGGCCTGGGTGGCCTCGCCGTACTTGACCTTGTCGAGCTTGGTGACGCCGTCGACCAGTTCGGCGATCTCGTCGCCGAAGTCCGCGCGCAGCTCGTCCAGGGAGTACTCGGTGTCCTCGACGGTGTCGTGCAGCAGCGCGGCGGCCAGCGTGGCCTCCTGCATGCCCAGCTCGGCCAGGATCGTGGCCACCGCGAGCGGGTGGGTGATGTAGGGGTCGCCGCTCTTGCGCTTCTGGTCGCGGTGGTGGTGGGCGGCGACCTCGTAGGCGCGCTCGATCAGCCGCACGTCCACCTTGGGATGGGTGGCGCGCACGGTCTTGATCAGTGGTTCGAGCACCGGGTTCATCGTCACTCCCCGCTGGGCGCCGAGTCGGGCGAGCCTCCTGCGTACTCGCACCGTGGAGGGCGTGGTGGAGGGGGGCGGCTGCCGCGTGCTCCCCGCTCCGGAGACGTCGGAGGGCGCCGCTCCCCCCGCGGCGCCCTCCGGGCGGTCTCCCTGTGGTCTGGTGGGCGCACCGGCCGCACCGGTGCTGTCCGCGTGCCCGCCCGGCCGGGGGCCGGCGGGGGTCTCCCCCCGCGCTCCGTTCGCCGCCACCGCCCCGGTCGAAACCACCTCGTTTGGCATGCCTACCTCCCGCGGATCCTCCCGGTCGCGCGGGCGCCGTCAGCGCCGCCCGGCTCCACCGGTGCACGTGCGTGTCATCTGGGCCAGTCGTGACATGGCCGCCGCGGTACCCCTCCCACCAGTCTAGGTGGGACCGGTCCCGCACGGGCCGGGCCGGGGCCCGCCGCCCCCACCGCGCCCGGTGGGTGTGACGCAGGCCACCAGGGGTGTCACCCCAGGTGGTGGAGTACGTCAACGATGACGGGCCGGTACGCATTCCCTGCGGGGGAGGGCGCTCCGGTGGTGGCGCGGATCGGCGGACTCAGACCGAGAGGAGGGTGTGCGGCTCCACGTCGGGCATCTTCTCGCGCCCCCGGAGCGCTCGCAGCTCCATGAGGACCGAGAATCCTACGACCGTACCACCCGCCTTGCGGACCAGGTCCACCGCGGCCCTGCCGGTACCGCCCGTGGCGAGGACGTCGTCCACGATCAGCACACGGCTGCCCGCGGTGACCGCGTCGGCGTGGATCTCGACGGTCGCGGTGCCGTACTCCAGATCATAGGCCTGGCCGATGGTCCGCGAGGGCAGTTTCCCGGCTTTGCGCGCGGGGACGAAGCCGGCGCCCAGCGCCATGGCCACCGGGGCGCCGAAGATGAACCCGCGGGCCTCCAGTCCGAGGACGTGGTCCACCCCCGCCCCGAGGAAGGGCGCGGCCAGGCCGTCGACCGCCGCGGCGAAGGCCTCCCGGGAGTTGAGCAGCGGCGTGATGTCCTTGAACAGGACGCCGGGGTGCGGGAAGTCCGGGATGTCGCGGATGTGCGCCTGGAGCAGCGCGGAGGTCGAGGCGGCGTCCGCGGTCGCGGTGTCGTCGGGCATGTCGGGTGGCACCTTCTGGGTTCTGCTGGAGTCGGGGTCGGGGGCCGGACACGGCGGTACCGGCCCCGCGGGGCCGGTACCGAAGTCTGCGGGCCGAAGGCGGCCTCGGCCGTTCCCGCGGATCCCCGGGGGACGCGGGAGGAGCGGCGGCGAGCGCCCTAGTCCTTGGGCTTGTCGTCGTCGCCGAAGTCGGGGCGGTCCTCCACCGGTGTGTCGTCGGCGGGCGGGGTGATCACCTCGCCGACGCCGGCCTTGAGCATGCGGATGCGGGTGCCGGGCGCGATCTCCAGCAGGACCTCCTGCTCGTGGATCTCCACGACCGTGGCGAAGATGCCGGCCTTGGTCATCACCTCGACGCCGGGGACCAGGGAGTTGTGCATCTGCGCCTCCTGCTGACGCCGCTTCTGGTTCGGACGCCAGAACAGCAGCCAGAACACCAGGATGATCAGCAGGAACGGGAACAGCATGCCGAGAAGACCGCCCGTGGGCTCTCCTTCGGCTGCGAGGTGGTAAAGGCCCTGCACGGGGCGTCCTTCCTGACGTTTCGTCATGTGGCCGACGGCTGTCGGCTCGGACACCGCGACGGCCACCTTCTCTGCGTCGGCTCCGCAGTGGTCGGAGCCGTACCCGGCACGTACAACGCGCTGGAGGTCCGACTCGTTCCGCCACGAACGACACGTACGGAGCTTTGCCCCGTATCGGTGGGTTTGAGCTCAGCTTACGTGGCATCGATCACCGATAACCCACCGGCCGAGGTCGGAGTGTTAACGGTTCGGCGCCGGTTGCCGCGACCCATCACCCATTGTGCCCCTCCGGGAGCCCCGTGTCAGCGGCGCAGCTCAGGGGGTCGCGACCCCGCCCGGCTGGCCCGCCGGGGAGGCGCCGTTGGCCGCCGCCGCGCCGAAGGCCGCGTCCGGCGGAGGCGTGAGCCCCAGGTGCGCCCAGGCCTGCGGGGTGGCCACCCGGCCGCGCGGGGTGCGGGCGAGGAACCCGGAGCGGACCAGGAAGGGCTCGGCCACCACCTCCACGGTCTCGGCCTCCTCCCCCACCGAGACGGCCAGCGTGGACAGTCCGACGGGGCCGCCGCGGAAGCGGTGCAGCAGCACGTCGAGAATGGCCCGGTCCAGCCGGTCCAGGCCCAGCTGGTCGACCTCGTACAGCTCCAGGGCGGCCCGCGCGGTGTCCAGCGACAGCCGCCCGTCGCCGCGCACCTCGGCGTAGTCGCGCACCCGGCGCAGCAGGCGGTTGGCGATCCGGGGCGTGCCCCGCGAGCGCCCGGCGATCTCCCGGGCCGCGTCCTCCTCCAGGGGGGCTCCGAGCAGGCCCGCCGAGCGGTGCAGGATCAGCTCCAGCTCCTCGGGGGTGTAGAAGTCCATGTGCGCGGTGAACCCGAAGCGGTCGCGCAGGGGAGCTGGCAGCATGCCCGCCCTGGTGGTGGCCCCCACCAGGGTGAACGGGGCGATGTCCAGCGGGATGGCGGTGGCCCCGGGCCCCTTGCCGACCACGACGTCGACCCGGAAGTCCTCCATCGCGACGTAGAGCATCTCCTCCGCCGGGCGGGCCATGCGGTGGATCTCGTCCAGGAAGAGCACCTCGCCCTCCTGGAGGGTGGAGAGCACGGCGGCCAGGTCCCCGGAGCGCTCGATGGCCGGGCCCGAGGTGATGCGCAGCGGGGCGCCGAGCTCGGCGGCGATGATCATGGCCAGGGTGGTCTTGCCCAGGCCGGGGCCGCCCGACATCAGGATGTGGTCGGGCGCCCGGTTGCGCCGCTGCGCGCTGTGCAGCACCAGGGAGAGCTGTTCGCGGACCCGCTGCTGGCCGACGAACTCGTCCAGGGCCCGGGGGCGCAGCGCACCCTCGATCTGGCGCTCGTCCGCGCCGGCGTCGGGCGAGACCGCCCCGCGCTCGCGGGGGGAGGCCGCGGCTGACTCATCGTGGGGGTGGTACACGGGTCTTCCCCTTTCCTAGGCGCGGCTGAGCCTGCGCAGGGCACTGCGCAGCAGGACGGCGACGTCGGTGGTCTCCTCGGCCTCGGCGGCCACGGCCGCGGCGGCGGCCTCGGCGTCCTTGGCCGACCAGCCGAGGTTGACCAGGCCGGAGACCACCTGGCCGCGCCAGGCGCCGTCGGGCCCGCCCGGGGCGGCCGCGTCCCCGGTACCGGGCGGGGTGCCGTCGGTGAGCACGGGGGCGTCGAGCCTGCCGCGCAGTTCCAGGACGATGCGCTGGGCGCCCTTCTTGCCGATGCCGGGCACCCGGGTCAGGGCCGCGGTGTCCTCGGTGGACACGGCGTGGCGCAGGCTGGCGGGGCTGTGCACGGACAGCATGGCCAGGGCCAGGCGGGGGCCGACCCCCGAGGCGGTCTGCAGCTGCTCGAACAGGTGCCGCTCGTCGTCGTCGGCGAAGCCGAACAGCGTCAGGGACTCCTCGCGGACCACGAGGCTGGTGGCGAGGGTACCGGTCTCTCCCACGTGCAGGCGGGACAGGGCCGAGGGGGTGCACTGCACGGTCATGCCGACCCCGCCGACGTCGATCACGGCGGTGGCGGCGCCGCGCGCGGCCACCCGGCCGGTGAGGAACGCGATCATCTCCTGTGGGGCACCGGTGGCGGTGCCCGTCTCCTTCCTGGGGGCGGGGCGCTACCTGCCGCGACCGCGGCGGGCCAGTTCCACCTTGCGTGCGAAGTCCTGCTGGGCCTGCGCGACGCGGGCCTGGGCCCCGCCGCGCCAGATGTGGCAGATGGCCAGGGCGACGGCGTCGGCCGCGTCGGCGGGTTTGGGCGGCCCGTCCAGACCGAGGATACGCGCCACCATGGTGCCCACCTGGGCCTTGTCGGCGCGGCCGCTGCCGGTGATGGCCGCCTTGGCCTCGCTGGGGGTGTGCAGGGCCACGGGCAGGCCGCGGCGGGCCGCGCAGACCAGGGCGATGCCGCTGGCCTGGGCGGTGCCCATGACGGTGCTGAGGTTGTGCTGGGCGAAGACCCGCTCCACCGCGACCGCGTCGGGCCGGTAGCGGTCCAGCCACTCCTCGATGCCGCGCTCGATGCCCAGGAGGCGCTGGGGGAGGTCGGTGTCGGCGCTGGTGCGGACGGCGTCGGCGCCGAGCAGGGCGAGCGGGCGGCCGATGGCACCCTCCACCGCGGCCACTCCGCACCGGGTCAGCCCCGGGTCGATCCCCAACACGCGCACGCGCCCCACCTCTCCTCGAACGCCAGTTCGCACCCATGCTAGCGGGGGGCACCGACCCCCGCGGCTGCCCGACCGGGCGTGTCGGCCGGCCGCGGGACCGGCTCCGTCCCGGCGGCACCCCGCCCCCACCCTGCCATCCCCGGCGGCGTTGCGGGCCGCTCCCGCCAGGCGCACCCCGGAAGGCGAGCGCCCACGACGCGTCTCAGACGACGGTCAGGTGGTAGGTGGTGTCCACCCAGAAGCCCTCACCGGTGTCCGCCTTGATCTCGAGCACGTATCCGCCGGGGACCAGGGGGGCGATCGCGCCCCACAGCCCCCAACTGTGCCGGCGGACCCACAGAGGGCTGCGGAAGACGCCGCGGAACTCCTCCAACGGCAGGGGAACGCCGTTGAGGTGCGCGTCGGCGCGCGCGACCGGCATGGCCATCGGCTCCTTGGAGTACCTGAGGGAGTGCTGGACGTTGAGCACGGGGAAGAACAGGGGGCGCCCCGCGGGCACCTCGCACCGGCGGACGACCCTGCCCCCGTAGGTACCGGCGAGGAACCACAGGTCCTCCGGCTGGTTGCAGGCCGCGTGCTGGCCGGTGACGTCCTCGACCGGATCGCGCCCCTCCGGCGCCGACCACACCCACTTCCACCAACGGGCCGAGAGCTCACCGCCCTCGCGGACACCGATCCGCCACGCCCCGTCATCCGGTACGACCTCGCCCATGGCACCTCTCTCGTGTCCGACCGCCCGCCGCGGACGCCCTTGTCGGGCGGATGGTACCGGTATCGGCAGGCGCGCCGCCCCCCGGCCCCGGGGCCGGGTCGGAGCGGCGCCCCTCCCGGCGGGACCGCGGTGCGCCTCCGCCCCACCGGGCAACCGCCGCCCTCGACACGGCGGGGTGGCGGCGGCAGGGCCCGGGAACGCCTGTGGCCGCGCTCCCGGAAGGGGCGCGGCCACAGGCGTCGGGGTGCGGGGGTCAGCTGATCTCGGCCATGACCTCGTCGGGGATGTCGGCGTTGGTGTAGACGTTCTGCACGTCGTCGGAGTCCTCCAGCGCGTCGACCACCCGCATGACCTTCTTGGCGGTGTCGGCGTCCACGGGGACCTCCATGGTGGGCAGCCAGCTGGAGTCGGCCGACTCGTAGTCGATGCCCGCCTCCTGCAGCGCGGTGCGCACCGGGACCAGGTCGGTGGCCTCGCAGACGATCTCGAAGGCATCGCCCAGGTCCTCGACCTCCTCCGCGCCGGCCTCCAGGACCGCCAGGGTCACCTCGTCCTCGGTGGTGCCCTCCTTGGGCACGATCACGACGCCCTTGCGGTTGAACAGGTAGGACACCGAGCCGGCGTCGGCCATGTTGCCGCCGTTGCGGGTCACCGCCACGCGCACCTCGGAGGCGGCGCGGTTGCGGTTGTCGGTCAGGCACTCCACGAGCAGCGCCACGCCGCCGGGGGCGTAGCCCTCGTACATGATGGTCTGCCACTCCGCGCCGCCGGCCTCCTCACCGGAGCCGCGCTTGCGGGCGCGCTCGATGTTGTCGAGCGGCACCGAACTCTTGCGCGCCTTCTGGATGGCGTCGTAGAGCGTCGGGTTCCCGTCGGGGTCCCCACCACCGGTACGCGCGGCCACCTCGATGTTCTTGATCAGCTTGGCGAAGAGCTTGCCGCGCTTGGCATCGATGACGGCTTTCTTGTGCTTGGTGGTGGCCCACTTTGAGTGGCCGCTCATGAATGTCCTTTCACGATGTCGACGAAGAGGCGGTGGATGCGCGTGTCGCCGGTCAGTTCGGGATGGAAGGACGTGGCCATCAGGCCGCCCTGCCGTACGGCGACGATCCTACCGGCCTCGTCGGGGCCCGGGACTTCGCCGAGGACGGTGACCGCGGGACCCACCGACTCCACCCAGGGGGCGCGGATGAACACCGCGTCGAAGGGGTCGCCCTCCAGGCCGTCGACGTGCACGGGCGCCTCGAAGGACTCGGTCTGGCGTCCGAACGCGTTGCGGCGCACCGTCATGTCGATTCCGCCGACGGTCTGCTGGCCGGCGGTCCCGCCCAGGAGGCGGTCGGCGAGCATGATCATCCCGGCGCACGTGCCGTAGGCGGGCATCCCGGCCTCGACGCGTTTGCGCAGCGGCTCCAGCAGGCCGTACCGGACGGCGAGCTTGGACATGGTGGTGGACTCCCCGCCGGGCAGGACCAAACCGTCCAGGGTGTCGAGCTGGTCGGGGGAGAGCACCTTGACGGTGTGCACGTCCAGGCTGTCCAGGACGCGCAGGTGCTCGGCGACGTCGCCCTGGAGGGCGAGGACGCCGATGGTGGGTTTGGCGGTCACGAACGGCCTCACTCGTTGTACTCGGGGCGGGCGGCGGAACCGGGGTTCCGCCGCCCGCGGACCTGGCCGCCGCGCGGCGTCCGAGGGGGCGCCGTCCGGCGGGGGGACGCGGCCCTACCAGCCGCGGCCCGCGTAGCGCTGGGAGTCCGACAGCTCGTCCAGGTTGATGCCGACCATGGCCTCGCCCAGGCCGCGGGACACGCGCGCGATGACGGCGGGGTCCTCGTAGTGCAGGGTGGCCTGCACGATGGCGTCGGCGCGCCTGGCCGGGTCACCGGACTTGAAGATGCCCGAGCCCACGAACACGCTCTCGGCGCCGAGCTGGCGCATGAGCGCGGCGTCGGCCGGGGTGGCCACGCCTCCGGCGGAGAACAGCGGGACCGGGAGCTTGCCCAGTTCCGCGACCTCCTTGACGACCTCGAACGGGGCGCGCAGCTCCTTGGCCGCGCCGAACAGCTCGGCCTCGTCCAGCGTGCCCAGCCGCTTGATCTCACCGCGGATGGAGCGCATGTGGCGGGTGGCCTCCACGACGTTGCCGGTACCGGCCTCGCCCTTGGAGCGGATCATGGCCGCGCCCTCGGCGATGCGGCGCAGCGCCTCGCCCAGGTTGGTGGCACCGCACACGAACGGGACGGTGAACGCCCACTTGTCGATGTGGTAGGCCTCGTCGGCCGGGGTGAGGACCTCGGACTCGTCGATGAAGTCGACGCCGAGGGACTCCAGGACCTGGGCCTCCACGAAGTGGCCGATGCGGACCTTGGCCATGACCGGGATGGAGACGGCCTCGATGATGCCGTCGATCATGTCGGGGTCGGACATGCGGGCGACGCCGCCGTCCTTGCGGATGTCCGCGGGGACGCGCTCCAGGGCCATGACAGCGACGGCACCGGCGTCCTCGGCGATCTTGGCCTGCTCGGGGGTGACGACGTCCATGATGACGCCGTTCTTGAGCTGCTCGGCCATGCCGCGCTTGACACGCTCGGTACCGACGGCGTTGTCGGAGGTGTTCGTAGTGGCCACGGTTGTGGACTCCCGTTGTCTTGATTCTGCTGAGGGCTGCGGTTCCCGGGCGGCGCCGCGTTCTCCCGGCCGTGTCGGGCCGTGGGCGTCGCGGACGGCGGGTCGGCGGCCTCACGCGGAGGTACGCGGACACCGTCGGCGCCGCGCACCCTGGTCGACCAGCCTCCCATCCTACTTCCACCCCCTATCGGGGTTTTTGGCCAGATCGGTGTTTTCGCGGGCCCTCCCCTTACAGGGTGTCGGGTCCGACCGGCAGAAGCGGGAGGCGGGGCGGTTCGTCGTCGATCTCGAAGTAGTCCGGCAGCGGCGCCGTACCCGCCAGCCGGAACGTCCGCACCAGGACGGAGCGGCGTGCCCGGCGGGTGTCGGAGACGGCGGCGTTGTGGAACGTGCGGGCCATGTGGACGCCCTTGGCGGCGGCCTCCACCTCGGCCAACTGGGGCCGCAGCATCCCCCAACACCGGTCCTGGTCACGAAATTCCAGGCAGTCGCGCAGGGCCCGCGAGAGCGTGCTCTCGGCGAGGTCGCGCTCACCCGTGAGCGAGGCCTCGCCCGCGGTGCGGGCCGCGGCGGCCAGCGCGGCGGTGGCCTCGGTGCCGTCGGCGGCGGCCAGGGCGAGCGCGGCGGTGCGGCGCCGGGCCAGCGCGGCCTCCAGGGCGACGCGCGTGGTGTCGACCCGGTGGTGCACGCGGTGCAGCCGGGTGGCCCGCCAGGACAGGTAGAAGCCGAACAGCACCAGGGCCAGGAGGACCCCGGCGGCCAGGAGGGGGAAGAGGAGGTCGTCGGTCAGGGCAGCTCACTCCGTTCGCGGCGAGGGGGCGTTCCCGGGGCGTGCTCGGCGGAGGCCGCGGCGGCTGTTCACCGCGTCTCCCGGCGCAGCAGGGCGGTGGCGCGCGGACCGGTGTCCAGGCGCACCCCGCCCGGCTCGCCCCGTCCGGCGCCGCCCCGCGTCAGGACGGTCTGGTACACGTGGGCGACGTCGGCGGCGACGGTCTCCCAGTCGTAGGCGTGCACGGCGCGGCGTGCGGCCCGGGACAGCTCGGCCCGCCGCCCGGGGTCGTCCAGCAGCGCCCCGGCGCGCTCGGCCAGGTGGGCGGGGTCGCCCGTGGTGAACAGCTCCCCGGCCGCCCCCCGGTCCAGGACCGCGGAGAAGGCCGGGATGTCACTGGCCACGATGGCCGCCCCGGCGGCCATGGCCTCGGTCAGGACGATCCCGAAGCTCTCCCCGCCCAGGTTGGGCGCGCAGAACACGTCGGCGGAGTGGTAGGCGCGCACCTTGTCGGCGTCGTCCAGGCGGCCCAGCGGCACGACGCGTTCGCGCAGGTGCTCGGGGACGGCCGCCATGGCCGCCGCGGGGTCTCCGGGTCCCGCGACCAGCAGGCGCAGGGAGGGCCGGGCGGGGGCCATCAGAGTGAAGGCCTCCAGCAGGACGGACAGTCCCTTGCGGGGCTCGTCCAGACGGCCCAGGAAGCCGATCGAGCCGCCCGGTCCCGGCCAGCCCGGCAGCGGTTCGGCGGAGGCGAACCTGCGCACCGCCACCCCGTTGGGGATGAGCACGGCGTCGCCGCCCAGGTGTTCGACGAGGGTGCGCCGGGCCGCCTCGGACACGGCGATGCGCCCGTTGATCTTCTCCATCGCCGAGCGCAGGGCCGCGGAGCTGACCGCCATGGCCCGCGAGCGGGGGTTGGAGGTGTGGAAGGTGGCCACCAGCGGCCCTTCCGCGGCCCAGCACGCCAGCAGCGAGACGCTGGGCGCGAAGGGCTCGTGGATGTGCAGGACGTCGAAGTCGCCCTCGGAGATCCACCGGCGCACCCGCGCGGCGGTCCTGGGACCGAAACTGAGCCGGGCCACCGAACCGTTGTAGGGCACCGGCACCGGCCTGCCCGCGGGAACCAGGTAGCCGGGCGTGCGGACACCGTCGGCTCCGCCGACCGGTGCCAGGACCGACACCTCGTGTCCCATGCCCAGGAGCGCCTCGGCGAGGTCTCCGATGTGCTGCTGCACGCCGCCGGGCACGTCCCAGGCGTAGGGGCAGACCAGACCGACACGCATGCGCAGGGTCACCCGTTCCGTTCGTCGTGTTCGCGGGGGCTCGTCGCCGTACTCCTGGGGTCTCCTACCCCGTCCGCCGCGAACATGCCTTTCCCGGCGGACCGGGCGGGGGGCGCGGGGTCGGCCCGCCCGGGCGCGGGACGGGCGTGGTCGGCGCTGAACACCGGCTGGAGCATGTGCCAGTCCTCGGGGTGCTCGGCGATCGCCCCCTCGAAGACCCGGAGCAGCTCCTGGGTGGTGGCCCGGATGCGCTCGCCGCGGGTGGCCCCCGGGGCGACGGGGACCTCGTCGTGGACGCGGATGTTCCAGTGGGGGCCGTCGTACCACAGCGACACCGGCATCAGGGCGGCCCCGGTGTTCAGGGCCAGGGCCGCGGGCCCGGAGGGCACGCGCGCCGCCTCCCCGAAGAAGTCCACCTCCAGGCCGTTGCCGCCGATGTCGCGGTCGGCGAGCAGACACACGAGCCCTCCCGCGCGCAGCCGCCGGGACAGCGTGCCCACGGTGTTGGCCGCACCCCCGGTCAGCGGCAGGACCTCCATGCCCAGGGACTCCCGGTAGGCGGTGAACCGCCGGTACAGGCTCTCGGGGCGCAACCGCTGGGCGACCGTGGTCAGGGGGGTGCCCCGGAGGGTGATCCAGGCGCCGGCGTGGTCCCAGTTGCCCATGTGCGGCAGGGCGGCCACCACGCCGCGGCCGGACCGGACGTGCTCCTCCAGTACCTCGATGCCCGTGGCGCGGGTGGCGCCGAGGATGCGCTCCCTGCCCATGGCGGGCAGGCGGAACATCTCGTAGTAGTAGCGCATGTAGGAGCGCATCCCCGCGCGGGAGAGCGCGCGCAGCTGGGCGTCGGTGGCCCCGGGGCCCACCAGGCGGCGCAGGTTGCGCTCCAGGCCGCGGGTGCCCTCGTCGTGCGCGCGCCAGGCGCGGTCGGCCAGGCGTTGGAACGCCGCCCGGCCCACGCTCTCGGGCGCCCGTCGGACCAGGGTCCACCCGGCCGAGTAGGCCAGGTCGGCCATGCGTTCGTCCACGTCGTCGCCTCTCTCCCCTCTCCCGGTCAGGCCCCGCCGCTGGGGCCGTTGGCCTCGGCGCCGCCGTCCGCGTCGGCGAAGCCGGGGTCGTTGAGGCGGGCCCGGGTCTCCAGCAGGCGCTGCAGGATGGTGATCAGGCTCATCCCGGCGAGCAGCCACAGGCCGCCGGCCAGGACGTAGGGCACGCCCAGCTCGCTCAGGCCCACGGCGACCAGGACGATGACCAGGCGCTCGGTGCGCTCGGCGACGCCGACGTCGCAGTTGACCCCCAGTCCCTCGGCTCGGGCCTTGATGTAGGACACCATGAAGCCGCTGATGAGGCAGAAGAGGGTGAGCCCGGCCAGCAGGGGGTCCTCTCCCCCGTCGATGAACCACCACATGAGCCCGGCGAGGATGGCCGCGTCGGCGATCCGGTCCAGGCTGGAGTCGAGGAAGGCGCCGAACGCGCTGGCGCTGTCGTTGGCCCGGGCCACGGCGCCGTCGAGCATGTCGAAGAGCGCGAAGACCGTGATGATCACCGAGCCCGCGTACAGCTGTCCGCGCGGATAGAAGTAGAGGGCGCTGACGATGACACCGACGGCGCCGACGATGGTGACGATGTTCGGCGTGATGCCGATCCGGGCCAGGCTCCGGCCGAGCGGAGCGGTGACCCGGGAGGTCATGGGGCGAAGGATTCTCAGCATGGCTTCTTGCGATCGTAGGGCGGGAGGGGTAGTGGGGGTGGGAGCCGCACCGCCGGGACGGTGCGCCGTCCGCGGGGCGGCCGGGGCGCGCCGGACGAGGGGCGGGGCGGTGTGCCCGGCGGCCGGGGGAGGCGTCAGTCGCCGGGCCAGCTCTCGGCCAGTCTGGCCCTGGTCTGCTCCAACATCTCGGGCAGGACCTTGGTCTGGCCGATCACGGGCATGAAGTTGGCGTCGCCGCCCCAGCGGGGAACGATGTGCTGGTGCAGGTGGGCGGCGACACCCGCGCCCGCCACGTTACCGAGGTTCATGCCGACGTTGAAGCCGTGCGGCCGGTAGGCGGTGTTCAGGGCGTGGATGCCCGCCCGGGTGAGCGCGGCCACCTCGGCGGTCTCGTCCTCGTCCAGTGCGGTGTAGTCGGCGACGTGGCGGTAGGGGCACACCATGAGGTGGCCGCTGTTGTAGGGGTAGAGGTTGAGGACCGCGTAGGCCCACTTGCCGCGGTGGACCACCAGGCCCTCGGGGTCGGGCAGGCCGGGGGCCCGGCAGAAGGGGCAGCCGTCCTCGGGGCGCGTGCCGGTGGGTTTGTTCTCACCCTTGATGTAGGCCATGCGGTGCGGCGTCCACAGCCGCTCCCAGCCGTCGGGGCCGCCCGCCCCCGCGCCGGGAGGGGCTCCGGGGCCGTTTCCGTGCTCGTTGTCGGCACCGCTCATGGCTCGTCCGTTTCGTCGCCTGTCCGTACTTGTGTGGCGCTCCCAGCATAGAAGCGCGGGGGTGGCGCGCGCGGGGGCGGCGCGGCCTGTGGACAGCCGCACGCACCCCCTCCCCGGCACGGCGCCCCCACGGTCGGTCCTTCTAGGATCACCGGCCATGGCCACTCTCTCCCCCGCCGCCGAGGCGGACCACGAGGCGCTGTCGGCGTTCCTGGGCGAGGTCGACCTGACCCTGAGCGGTCTCGACTCCCCGTCGGTGCGGCTGTGGGTCCAGCGGGACCCCGACGGTCGCATCCGCGGCACCACCGGCTTCGAGCTGAGCGCCGACGGCCGCGACGCCCTGATCCGCAGCGTGGCCGTGCGGCCGGACCGGCGCGGAGCGGGCGCCGGGTCCGCCCTGGCCCGGTACGCCCTCGATCGGGCCGCCGCGCACGGCGCCCGGCGGGCGTGGCTGTTCAGCCGCCGCTCCGGCCCCTTCTGGCGCGGGCTCGGCTTCACCTCGGCCGACCGCCGTGAACTGGCCCGCAGGCTCGCCGACACGCACCAGGTGCGCCTGTTCACCGAAACGGGCCAGCTCGACCGCGAGGTCGCCTGGAGCCGACCGCTGCCCTGAGCGGCCCGCCCCTCCGGGCGGGGCCCCGGAATCCCCTCCCGGGGCCTCACAGGCCCAGCAGGGTGCGCAGGTGGCGCGGGGGCGGGCTGCCGTGGGCGAGCACGGCGTCGTGGCGCTGGCGCTCGGTGAGCGAGGGCCGCGCCCGGGCCAGGTCGCGGACGGTGTCGGAGACCTCGGCGTAGCCCACGTAGTAGGTGGACAGCTGGGCGCTGGTGAGCTGGGCGCGGCGCCACTTGCCGACGGCCTCGCCCTCCTCCTGGTGGCCGCGCTGGGTCAGCAGGGAGATCGCCTCGCCCTCGGTGAGGTCGCCGGTGTGCAGCCGCACGTCCAGGATCGCGTTGAGGATCATGCGCAGGCGCATCTTGAGCTGCACCAGGCGCAGCGCGAGGTTCTGGCGGGGGTCCTCCGACCAGCCGTGTCCGGCCATCACCTCCTCGGCGTAGACCGCCCAGCCCTCGACGAACGTGCCGCTCCACAGGGCGTTGCCCACCCGGGTCCCGCCGGTGTGGCGCGCGGCGTGGGCCAGTTGCAGGGCGTGGCCCGGCACGGCCTCGTGGACCATGAGGTTGCGCAGCATGCCCGCGTTGTACTCGCGGAAGAAGGACTCCCGGCGCTCGGCGGGCCAGTCCGCGGGCGGCGGGGCCACCGCGACCAGGGTGGGCTGCTCCCGGGCGCGCGGGTCCAACGGCCCGGGGGGATCGCAGTAGGCCACGGAGACGCCCCGGCGGGACTCGGGCATGGGCACGACGCGCACCGGGTCGTCGTGGACCGTCACCAGGTCGAGCTCGCGCACCCGCGCGTTCAGGTGCATGAGCGCGTCGGCGCAGGCGGGGCGGACCGTGTCGGGCCCGGTGGGGTTCCCGGCGGCCAGGGCGGCGAGCGCCTCGGCCACCTGTCCCGGTCGGCGGGGCGCGTCCTGGTACTCGGCCGCGGCCTCGGCGATCGCCTCCTCGGTGGCGATCAGGTCGCTCTCGGCCCGCACCAGCAGCGCCTCGGGGGACAGTTCGGAGTCGAGCGTGTACCACAGCTGGGCGGCGAAGTCGCGCTCGCCGAGGCGGGGGTCGGCGTGGGCGGCCTCCAGCTCGCCGCGCAGCCAGGCCGCGTAGTCCTCCACGGCGGCCAGGGCGGCCTCGCGGGCCGGTTCCACCTGGGAGGCCGCGGAGGGCTCCCGCGCGGCCAGCGCGGGCACGTCGGAGGCGAGCATGGCGCGGGCGCCCGCGGCCTGGGCCAGCGCGGTCTCCACGTGGACGCGGGACATGCCGGGGCCCTCGGACAGGCGTGCTCGCGCGGTGGCGAGGTAGTCGGGCAGGGCCGCGCAGCGCGCGGCGACCGCCGCGAGGCGCTCGGGGAGGGGCAGGACGTCGCGTTCCAGGAGGGTGTGCAGTGCCTCGCCGGGAGAGTACAGGAGCGGGTCCCAGGTGTGCGGGCGCAGCTCCGCGGTGTGCCACAGGTCGGCGCTGATCCGGGAGCGCAGGACCTCCAGGTCGACCCGGTCCCCCTCGGGAAGGAGGTCGCCGTCGATCTCGTCCAGGGAGCCGAGGGCGTCGGTGAGCACGGCGACGCGCCGCACGTCGGCCTCGTGCGAGTGGTCGGACAGGCGGGAGGCGCCCCGGGTGTCGCCCAGGTCCAGCGCCCACTCGGGGGCGTCCTGGAGCAGGGAGTCGAGCACGCGCTCGGCCACCTCGCGGAACCGCCGGGTCATGCTCCCCGGCTCGGGCTGGGAGGAAGAGCTCATTGCGCCATGATGCCAGCACGGACGCCCGGTTCCCGCCTCGCGGGAACCGGGCCGTGCTCTGTGCGGGACCCCGGCCCGGGTGGCCCAGAAGTCGGCGCGGTCAGCGCCAGGAGTTCTGGCCGCCCGTGGAAGTGGGCTGTCCGGCGGCGCCCTCGGGGTCCCCCACCGTGATGGCGTGCTCGACGAGGGTGATGAGCGTCGACTTGGTGGACGCGCGGTCGCGTGCGTCCACCTGGACGATGGGGATCTCGGGACTGAGGGTCAGGGCGTCCCGAACCTCGTCCGCGGCGTGCGGGTAGTAGCCGTCGAACCCGTTGATCGCCACGATGAAGGGCAGGCGCGCCTCCTCGAAGTAGTCGATCGCGGGGAAGCAGTCCGCGAGACGGCGGGTGTCCACCAGCACGACGGCACCGATCGCGCCCTTGACCAGGTCGTCCCACATGAACCAGAACCGGTGCTGTCCGGGGGTGCCGAACAGGTACAGGATCAGGTCCGAGTCGAGGGAGACACGGCCGAAGTCCATGGCCACGGTGGTGGTCTGCTTGTCCGGCGTCTTGGCGAGGTCGTCGACCCCGACGCTGGCGCTGGTCATGACCGCCTCGGTGGTCAGCGGCACGATCTCGGAGACGGAGCCAACGAATGTCGTCTTCCCGACACCGAAGCCCCCGGCGACGACGATCTTGACCGACGTCATCGCGTTCCCCCCAGCACCGCCTTCCTCGGCTGGGCTAGAGCTTGCGAAGTCCACTGAGCACCCTTTCAAGCAGGTTGGTGTTGGGGCGGGCGTCGTTGTTGAGCGAGGACCTGATCTGGACCAGTCCCTGCTCGGACATGTCCGCCACAAGCACCCGCGCCACGCCGAGCGGCATCCGCAACAGCGCGGAGATCTCCGCCACGGAACGCCATTCCCGGCACAGGTCGCTGATCGCCTGCCATTCGGGCGTCAGCGTCCCAGACTCGTTGCGGGCCGCCGCGGTGGCCGAGATCAGAGCCTCCAGGGGAAGCTGTGACTTCGGTTTGGTGCGGCCCTTGGTCACCGCGTAGGGGCGGACCAGCGAACTGGGCGCGCTCCCTGCGGCGGGTCGTTGTTCATACGGTTGTTGGATAGGTCGAGGAACATCTCCGCCGCCCGGAACCGCCGGCATTCCCCCCGTGGGGGGACCGCTCGGCTGTTGTCCGAACCACGAGGCGCTCCCGGCATCTCTACTGTGAGGTGCCACCACTTCCTCCTGTCGGTGGTGGTTCAGTGGATTCCCGAGGTGCGCGCCGTTGGTGTCAGCGCCCGCCCCGCCCGCTCGACGAGCAGGGTCATCTCGTACGCGACCAGACCCAGGTCGCTCTCCGCCGCCGCCAGGACCGCGAGGCAGGAGCCGTCACTGATGGCCATGATGAGCATCAGCCCCCGCTCCATCTCCACGACGGTCTGGGCGACCGCGCCACCTTCGAACACCCGTGCCGCGCCCTGCGTCAGGCTCGACAGGCCGGAGGCGATCGCCGCCAGCTGGTCGGCCCGGTCAGCCGGGAAACCCGCGGACGAGGCCAACGGAAGGCCGTCAGAGGAGACGACGATCGCGTGGGCGACATCGGGGACCCGGTCGGCAAAGTCAGTGATCAACCAGTTGAGTTCATTCACCTGTCGACTCATCTGATCTCCTGTCCAAATTCGCCGGCTGGTCTGTGGGCACTGCTACCGCCGGCACAGCATGTGACAGCACTGCCTCTACGAGCTGCCCGGTCCCTCCCGCGGGGGTGACCGGGAGACTGGTGTTCTGCTCTCGTCAAGCTACGGGTGTGGCGCGTCCGAGAAGCTCGGTTGATGCTATTGCATCCGGCGCCCGTGAATAAGGGGGACCCCGTCCCGCCAGTCGTCACCGGGGTCATCCCTCGCCTTCGCCCAGTCGGTTGCGTCCCTCGCGGACGCCCTTCTGGAAACCGGAGAAACGGTTGCGGACGCGGTCCGCGCTGCGGGTGGGCATCTGCTTGAAGTTCTCCGGCTTGGGCGCCGTCCCCGGAACAAGGTTTGCCTTGGGAACGCGTTTTGGCAAGCCCGAGGTGGTCAGTCCGCCCGCCAGCGGCTCGGCCGCGGTGCGGGCGGCCTTCCAGCCGCGGTCGGCCGCCGAGGTCCACTCCTGCTCCGAGCGCGCGCCCGGCTGGGAGCCGCTCTGCGCGGGGCGCGGGCTCTGCTCCGCCTTCGGGCGCTGGCCCTGGTCCGGGGAGACCTGCTGGATCGGACCGGTCTCGGTGGTGTCCACCGTGGGTCCGCCGGTGCGGCGCTTGAACCAGTTGGACTCGATCGCGTCGAAGATCGGCAGCGAGTCGCCGTCCTCGCCCGCCGGGGTCGGCGGGACGACCGTGTTGTTCGGTCCCTGGGCCCCACCGTAGCGGCGGGAGAGGTAGGCGGTCGAGCCGTACCCCTCGCGGGAGTCGGACTGGCCGCCGGTGCGCCAGCTGCCGGTGTCGGATGACGAGGGGGCCTGCGGGGCCGGGGGGGTGTTCCAGTCCGAGGAGACGGCCGGGAAGGTCTCGGTGTCCTCCCTGCGGGCCGGAGCCGCCGGGCGCTCGTGCGAGCCGGTGGTGTCCCTGCGGAACAGGTCGCCGGACCCGCTGTCGGCGGGGGCCCCGCCGGAGTTTTCGGCGGCACCCGGGCGCGTGCCGCCGAAGGCGTCGTAGGAGTCGGTCGCCCCCACCGGGCGGCGGAAGGCGCCGGTGTCGGTGGCGGGTCGGCGGAACGAGCCGGTGTCGGAGGGCCGGCTGAAGGACCCGGTGTCGGAGGCACGGCCCACCGAGGAGCCGTCGCCGAAGGAGGTGTCGCCGCCCGCGTCGGAGCGGGGGGCCGGGTCGAAGAGGCTGCGGCCGGTGCTCTCCGGCTGCGGCTGCTCGTCCTCGGGGACCTCGTAGGGGTCGATGACCGGGCGGCCGTTGGCGCCGGCGGCGCCGCTGGTGGTCCCGGCGCCCTTGGAGGTGTCCCAGACCGACCCCGAGTCCTCGGAGGTCTTCCACAGGTCCTGGCCGCTGGGCGGGTGCTCATCGGTCCGGGCGGAGCCGGGCTGGCGCTTGGGCAGTCCGCCCAGGTCGCCGGGGCCGGTTCCGGCCTCCTGGCTCTGCCAGGGGTCGCCGGGCTCGGCGGCGGCCGGGGTGGAGGCGAAGGCGGCCTCGGCGTCGGCGTAGGTGTTGGGCGCGCCCGAGGTGAGCTCGGGGCGGTCGGCGCCGCCCAGGGAGTGCTGGCCCTCGACCGGGGTGATCAGCAGGTCCGGCGGGAAGATGACGCGCGCGGTGGTTCCGCCGCCGTGCGCCTCCTCCAGACGGAGCTTGACGCCGTGGCGGTGGGCCAGGCGCGAGACCACGAACAGGCCCATGCGGCGCGAGACCGCGACGTCGATGTGCGGCGGTGCGGCCAGGCGGGCGTTGATCGCCGCCAGGTCCTCGGCCGCCATGCCGATACCGCTGTCGGTGACGTCGACCTGGACGCCGCCGTTGTCGAGGGTCTTGGCACTGACCAGGACCTCGGTGTCGTGGGGGGAGAAGGAGGTGGCGTTCTCCACCAGCTCGGCGACGAGGTGGATGACGTCGTTGACCGGGCGTCCGAGCACCGAGATGTGGGAGGGGGCGCGCACGTTGACGCGCTCGTACTGCTCGACCTCGGAGACGGCGCCGCGCAGGACGTCGACCAGCGGGACGGGCTGGGCCCACTTGCGGGTGTTGTCCTGGCCGGACAGGACCAGCAGGTTCTCGTTGTTGCGGCGCATGCGCGTGGCGAGGTGGTCCAGCTGGAACAGGTCGGAGAGGCGGTCGGAGTCCTGCTCGGACTGCTCCAGACCGTCGATGAGGCGCAGCTGCCGCTCCACCAGGGTCTGGCTTCGGCGGGACAGGTTGACGAACATCGCGTTGACGTTGCTGCGCAGGGCGGCCTCGTCGGAGGCCAGGGTCAGGGCCACGCGGTGGACGTCGTCGAAGGCCCGGGCCACCTCTCCGATCTCGTCGTTGGTGTCGACCTCGATCGGGGTGACCTTGACGTTCTCGGGAACGGTCCCGGCCTCCTGCATCCGGTTGATCGCGTCGGGCAGGTCGCGTTCGGCCACCCGGCGGGCGCCGTCCTCCAGGGTGCGCAGCGGGCGCACCAGGGAGCGGACCACGAGGGAGGTCAGGACGAAGACCGCCAGGAGGACGGCCGCGACGACGACGAGGTCCATGAGGGCTCGGCCCATGGCCGCGTCGCGCAGCTCGTTGGCCTCGTCGGCGATGCCCTGGGCGATGCCCTCCTCGACCGTCTGGAGGCGGTCCAGTGCGGCGTCGGCGATGCCGCGGTAGGCCTCGGGACCGTCGTTGTCGGTCACACCGGTGAGGTCGTCGCCCCGGTCGGCGCGGTACATGACGCGCATACGCATCGTGGAGACCTGGCTGACCTCCAGACCGGTGAAGTTGTCGTCGAAGATCTTGCGCTGCTCCTCCGACGCCGCCTGGGCGAAGTTGGAGATCTCGTTCTCGTAGCGGGCTCGGCTGGAGTCGATGGCCTCGGCGATACCGCCGGTCATGGTGTTGCGGACCAGCGAGTGGCTCATCAGCGCGGTCTCGTAGGAGAGCTGGTCGCGCGCGTTGGACAGCGCGGTGAGCGTGCGGACGCTCTCGCGCAGTTCGGTGTCGCCGGTCTCGTCCGCGATCGTCTGGTTGAACTCGGCGAGGGAACGCGAGATCGTCCGGTACTTGGTGACCACGGGAAGAACGGTGATGCGGGTCTCGTCGACCTCGGTCCTCAGGGACTCCAGCGTGGAGATCTGGCTGCGCATGCTGGACAGGCGGGTGGAGGCGTTGCCCTCCACCTCGCCCAGGTCGTCGAGCCGGGCGGTGAGGGTCTGCTGCAGGTCGCGCGAGGCGTTGCGCTCCTCCTCCATCTGCTGGCGCAGCTCGTCCGAGCGCCGGGCGGGGTCGGCGTTGTCGGAGATGTAGATCGCGCTGGCGGACCGCTCACGGCCCAGCTGGTTGGCCAGCTGCACGATGAGCACGCCCACCTCGGCGCGGTCCTGGATGTGGTCGTGGGTGACGGTGGAGACCGCCGCCTCGTAGACCCTCAGACCGCCGAGCGCGAGCGCGACGGCGGTGGGGATGACGATGAGGGCCACCAGTCGGGAGCGCACCCGCCAGTTACGTGGCCGCCACCAGTCGGCTCTGCGCTTGGGCGTGGCATCGGCATGTTCGGCCTGCGCTGCCTCGCTCTGCGCGCTGGCCCCGTTTTTCGTCGCTCGTGTCGACACGGACCCTCGCAACCTTTCGTGTCACCGCTTCGAGCGGCTGGTAGGACCCCAGGGGCCGACCGCTCCGACCGAAGCACCTTCGGGGAAACCGGTAGGGACCACGTGGACCACCGAACCGGGAGCGGTGGGGAATGTGGGGAGATGTGAAGACTGTCCGCCGGACTCGCCTGGGAGGAGAGGAGCCGCACACCCGGACACTTCCATGTGGGTGCGCGTGCGGTGGATAGCGTACCAATGGGCGCGAAGGGCTCGCTTCGGCGATTTGACGGCGTTCGGCAAGATCATCTTCGGCCACCCATGCTCATAGTGCCCGCAACCCCGGCATTATGACCAATCCTCCTGGTCAGAAGCAGGGACCGAAACCCCAGGGGCAACGAGGTAACTTTTTGGACACACCGCCAGCTTCCCCGCCAACACCGCCTCGACATGACATCGTGACAAGACGTATACGCAGGTCCCGGGGAGGAAGCGGAAATGCGTCCCTCGTCATGTCCTGGTTCGAACACGTTCCGTAGCACATCACGCGCGAAGGGTCCTCAACAGGAAAGAATCCGGGGCACCTCCAGGTGGCCCTTTTCGGTCAGTGCCGCGCTTCCGGTGGGTATCGCCGTCCTCCTGGCCCTGTCGACCGCAGCGCCCGGGGGCGCGGACGACTCCGCTCCCCCGGTGGAGGCCGCGCTGGGCGACGTGCGGGTGGAGCTGGCCCTGCTCCGCGCGGACATGGAGGCCCTCCGCGAGGAGGCGTCGGCCAAGATCGAGCGCTACGAGGCCGCGCGGGAGCGGTTGGCGGAGCTCACCGAGCGCAGGAAGGCCGCCGAGCGGCGCGCGGACATGGCCGAGGAACGCGGCCGGGCGGCGCGACTGGCGGCGGCCCGCCAGGCGGCGACCGCCTACAAGGGCGGTGACCTGGGCATGGTGAACGCCTGGACCGGCCCCGAGGGGCCTTCCGGGATGCTGGAGCGCGGAGCGTACCTGACCCTGCTGGCCGGGCACCGCGAGGCCGACATGGGGCGCGCCGAGGCCGCGCGGGTGGCCACGGGCACCCTCGCCGGGATAGCCGAGACCGCCGAGCGGGAGCAGGCCGAAGCGGTCGAGGCCGCGGAGGCCGCGCGGGAGGAGGCCGTGCTGGCCGTCGCCGACCAGGAGGCGGCGGTCGAGGAGCTGCTGGAGGAGCAGACGCGCCTGGAGGCGCGGCTGGCCGAGGTCCGCGACGCCGAGGCCGAGGAGAAGCGGCGCGAGGAGGCGCTGCGCGGGGCGCGCGCGGCGGCCTCCCCCGCCGGGGACGACCGCGGCGGGTCGGAGGGCGACGGGCCGCAGCCCGCGCGGGACCCCGGCGCCCGGTGCGGGGGCGGGAACATCACCGCCCACGCCAACGGGCACATCCCGCAGTCGCTGCTGTGTCCCCTGCCGCAGACGGGCGAGTGGCTGCGGGCCGACGCGGCCGCGGCCTTCATCGAGCTCGACGGCGCCTACCGCCAGGCGTTCGGACGGCCGATGTGCGTGGCCGACTCCTACCGCCCCTACCACGAACAGGTGCGCCTGTTCCAGGAGATGCTGCCCGGCATGGCCGCCCGTCCCGGGACCAGCCAGCACGGGTTGGGCGTGGCCGTGGACCTGTGCGGCGGGGTGAACTGGCTGGGCAGCGCCGAGCACGAGTGGATGCTGGCCAACGCCCCCCGCTACGGCTGGGACAACCCGGCCTGGGCCCGGGGCGGCTTCGAGCCCTGGCACTGGGAGTTCACCGGCCGGTGAGCGGTCGGGGCGCCAGACCTCACCGCGGGGGCGGAGCCCATCGGAAATCGAATCCCGTAAGTCACACCGGTAACAGCTTCGGCTGGACCATAAGTTCGCCCAGGCCGCAGGGCGTGTGTCCTCGGACGGTGCTCCGCTCGCCCGCCGCCCCGGCGGTGGGGTCAGACCTGCGAGCCGACCCGGACCTCGAAGGTGCCCAGGACGCCGGCGTCGACGAAGAGCTCGTCGTGGGGCTCCAGGGGCGGGGTGGCCACCGGCAGCAGCGCCCGTACGCTTCCGGGCCCGGAGGCCAGCCACGCGTGGTGCGGATCGACCAGTCCCCGGCCCAGCTCGCGCTCCTCCGCCCAGGCGCTCAGGCCCAGCCGCTCCCCCGCGATCTCGTCGGCGGTGGCCAGCACGGGGCCCAGGCTCAGCAGCACGGGCTGGCCCGCGGCGTCCAGCCAGAGGCAGGCGGGGGTGTAGGCGCTCGCCGCCCCCGCGGCCCCGGCCACGGCCGCCGCGCCCACCCGGGCCGAGCGGGCCCCCGCGGGCACGGCGTCGTCCACGCCGCACACCAGCTCGGGGTGCACGTACCACTCCTCGTCGCCCGCGCGCACCGGGACCGGGCCCGCCGGAAGCACGGGGGCGCACATGCGCGCCTCGGGCTCGACGATGATCTCGACCGGCGCCTCGACCGCGCGCCCGTGGGCGGCGGCCAGCGCCCCCTCCCCCGCCGCCAGCAGGTCGGCGAGGCGTTCGGGGCCGGGGCTGCCCAGCACGTCGCCGTCGTCCAGCACCCCGGCGCGCTCACTGCCGCCGCTCGGCGACAGGTAGGTCACCCAGCGCATCCACGTCTCCTTGTCCACCGCGGGAGGGGGAACGCCCCCCGCTGCGCGCGACGTCGCCGCTCAGCGGGCCGCGGTCGGGCTGTGTTCCTTGCCGGTGCCCGCGCACCCGCGGCAGGGCTCGTCGATCCGCACCCAGACGATCACTCCGCTGCCGTCCCGGTGCGGTCTCTCCGGCCGCCACCAGCCCGTTCCGGAACAGAACCGGCAGTCCACTCCGTCCTGCTCACACCATCCGCACGAGGAAATCGCACACCGGGTGTGTGTCGGTTCCCGCATCGGGTCCATGCGCTCCCACCGTCTCCCGCGAAATCGCGACCAGCCTTGCACACGGTGCACGTGCGCGTCCAGCCGGGCGAACGCGTCGAAGCGGGTCAGAGCGTACTCGCCCTCCCGGGAGGGGCCGCCGTGCCCCGCCGGAGCCGTCGGCTCAGGCGGACTCGCGCACCACCAGGTGGGTCTGCAGCATGACCGTCTCGCTCTCCACCGTGCGCGGGATCGCCACGTCCACCAGCAGCCGCGCCATCTCCTGCCCCATCCGCACGGTGGGCTGGTGGATGGTGGTCAGCGGCGGGTCGCTGTGCTGGGCCATGACGATGTCGTCGTAGCCCACCAGGGCGATGTCCTCCGGCGCGTGCAGGCCGCGCGAGCGCAGCGTGCGCAGTCCTCCGATGGCCATCATGTCGGAGGCCGCGAACACGCCGTCGGGTTCCAGCCCGGTGTCCAGCAGCCGCTCCATCGCCTCGGCCCCGCCCTCCACGCTGAAGTCGCCCTGGACCACGAGCCGTTCGTCGACCTCCAGCCCGGCGTCGGCCATGACCTGGCGGTAGCCGCGCAGGCGCTCCACACCGGCGTTCATGTCCTGGGGGCCGGTGATGGTGGCCACCCGGCGGCATCCGCGCTCCAGCAGGTGCCGGGTGGCCTCCCTGGCCCCGCCGATGTTGTCGATGTCGACGCAGTAGGGCGCGGGCTGGTCCGGGGAGTGGGGGCGGCCGCCGTGCACCGCCGGTACCCCGGCCTCGTCCAGGCGGGCCGAGAGCGGGTTGTCCCCGTGCATGGACACCAGCAGCGCCCCGTCGACGTGCAGGCCGCTGAGGTAGTCGCCCACGCGCTTGTGCTCCGGCTCGGTGCGGGCCGTGGTGAGCATGAGCTGCAGGTCGCGCTCGTGCAGGACCGAGCTCACGCCGCGGATGATGTCGGCGAAGAAGGGGTCGGAGAACAGGCGGTCGCGGGGTTCGGAGACCACCAGGGCGATCGTGTCGGTGCGCCTGGTGACCAGGGTGCGCGCGGCGTGGTTGGGGGTGTAGCCGAGTTCGGCGATCGCGTCGTGCACGGCGTCCCTCGTGCGCGGGCTCACCTGGGCCGAGCCGTTGATCACGCGGGAGACGGTTCCGCGCCCCACTCCGGCGCGCTGCGCCACCATCTCCAGGGTCGGACGCTTCCGACCCGCATCGCTCTTGGCCACTGTGAGGCTCCCTCTCGGATGGTCGTCGACGGGTGTCCGACCGTGGTCATACCCGCCTGACGACCGCGTGGGGTGCCCCGAGGGGCACCCCACCGTCGTTCACGGTCCACCGGACCGGCGCTCCCGCCACCGCGGGGGCGCCCTGGCTCAGCGCTGGGGGAAGCTCCCCGTCTTGGCCAGCTCGGCGTACCAGTGACCGCTGTCCTTCACGGTCCGCTTCTGCGTCTCGTAGTCGACGTGCACGAGTCCGAACCGGCGGGAGTACCCCCACGCCCACTCGAAATTATCCAGCAGGGACCAGGCGAAGTAACCGCGCAGGGGCGCGCCGGCCTCGACGGCCTCCTTGGCGGCCCGCAGGTGGCCCTCGTAGTAGGCGATCCGTTCGGTGTCGTTGACCTCGCCGTCCTCGGTCACGGTGTCCTCGAAGGCACAGCCGTTCTCGGTGACGTAGAGGTCGATGCCGCCGCTCTCCCCCGCCAGGCGCATGATCACGTCGTACATGCCGGTGGGGTCGATCTCCCAGCCCATGTGCGTGACGGGCAGGCCCTGGGAGACGTGCACCTCCTCGGGCTCGGCGCCGAGCCAGGCGCCGCCCTCACCGCTGACCAGGGCCGGGTCCAGGCCCTTGGCGGAGGCGGCGACGAACTCGGGCGTGTAGTAGTTGATGCCCAGGAAGTCCATCGGTGCGGAGGTGATCTCCAGGTCCCCGTCGACGAGGAAGGAGAAGTCGCTGATGTGGGCGAGGTCCTCGATCACGTCCGCCGGGTAGCGGCCCTTGAGCAGGGGGTCGGTGAAGATGCGGTTGCGCACGCCGTCGGCGCGGCGGGCGGCGCGGGCGTCGGCGGCGCTGGGCCCGTGGGGGCGGATGACCGCCTGGTTGTGGGCCAGGCCCACGCGGGCGGGGCGCCCGGTGGAGCGGATCGCCTCGGTGGCCAGGCCGTGGCCGAGCAGCAGGTGGTGCGCGGCGGCCAGGGCTGCCGCGTCGTCCTTGTGCCCGGGCGCGTGGTGGCCGTTCTGGTAGCCGAGGAAGGCCGAGCACCAGGGCTCGTTGACGGTCATCCAGTTGCTGACGCGGTCGCCGAGGGCGTCCGCGACGACCTGGGCGTAGTCGCGGAAGCGGTAGGCGGTGTCGCGGTGCGGCCAGCCGCCCGCGTCCTCCAGCGGCTGGGGCAGGTCCCAGTGGTACAGGGTGGCCCAGGGCTGGATCCCGGCCGCCAGGAGGGTGTCCACGAGGCGGTCGTAGAAGTCGATCCCCTCCTGGTTCACCGCGCCGGTGCCCTCGGGGATGATCCGGGGCCAGGCGATGGAGAAGCGGTACGCGCCCAGGTTGAGCTGGCTCATGAGCGCGACGTCGTCGGCGTAGCGGTGGTAGTGGTCGTCGGCGGGGTCGCCGGTGTCTCCGCCCAGGACCTTGCCGGGGGTTTTGGCGAAGGTGTCCCAGATGCTGGGGCCACGGCCGCCTTCGGTCGTGGCGCCCTCGATCTGGAACGAGGCGGTGGCCGCCCCCCAGAGGAAGCCCTCGGGGAAATCGTTGCGGTTGCTCACTGCTGGTGTACGCACCTTCCATGACGAGGGGACATCTGTTTGGGAGCGCTCCCATAAAAGAAACAGAGAAGTACCCGGGTGTCAATCGACGGACCTGGCACCGCAACCCAACCGTTACGAGTCGAACACCCCGGTGCCGTCCGAACGCGGGCCCGCCTCCGGCGCTGCCGGAGGCGGGCCCGCGGCGGCGGCGCGGGTCAGCGCCGGGACAGCCTGCGCACCAGCAGGTCGCCCAGACTCTGCGCGGCCTGCACGATGACGACGAGCAGGATGACCGTGGCCCACAGGTAGTGGTCGTTGAAGCGCTGGTAGCCCTCGCGGATGGCGAGGTCGCCCAGACCGCCGCCGCCGATGGCGCCGGCCATCGCCGAGTAGGAGATGAGGGTGACCACGGTCATCACCAGACCGGCGATGAGGCCGGGCATCGCCTCGGGCAGCATCACCTTGCCCACGATCGTCAGGCGGCGGGTGCCCATGGCGTGCGCGGCCTCGACCACCCCCCGGTCCACCTCGCGCAGCGAGGTCTCCACCAGGCGGGCGAAGAAGGGGATGGCCCCGATGCTCAGCGGCACGATCGCGGCGGTGGGGCCCAGGGTCGTGCCCACCAGGAAGCGGGTCAGGGTGAGCACCGCCACCATCAGCACGATGAACGGCAGCGAGCGGCCGATGTTGACGACGGCGCTGAGCACCGCGCGCACCGGCGGCGCGGGGAGGAGGCCGCCCCGGTCGGTGACCACGAGCAGCACGCCCAGCGGCAGGCCGACCAGCACGCTGAAGACGGTGGCCCACACCACCATGTAGACGGTGTCCAGGGTGCCCAGCCACAGGCTGGGCCACATGGCGGGCCATGCCCGGACGAAGGCCACGACGGCGTCCCAGGCTCCGGCGTCCTCGGCCGCGGCGGCCAGGAGGAGGGTGTCGGCGGGGGTGGTCACTTTCCGGCCTCCTCGACCAGCAGGCCGTGTTCGGACAGGTAGCTCAGGGCCTGGCCGCGGCGTTCGCCGCGCAGGTCCACGCTCAGACGGCCCACGGACTGCCCGGCGACCTCCTCCACGCCGCCACCCAGGATGTTGACGTCCACGTCGAAACGGCGGGTGAGCTCGGACATGAGCGGCTCGTCGAAGGAGCGCGGGTAGGTCACGTGCACCGTGTCCGGCCCGTGGTGGGCGGGCAGCGGGAACAGGGAGCGCGCGAGCAGGGAGCCGGGGGTGCCGATGAGGTCCAGCACCCGGCCCGACTCGCGGAACCCGCCGTTCTCCATGATCGCCGCGGAGTCGCAGATCCGCTTGATGACGTCCATCTCGTGGGTGATCAGCAGGATGGTCAGGCCCAGCTCGTCGCGCAGGCGGCGCAGCAGCGCCAGGATGGAGTCGGTGGTGGCGGGGTCGAGCGCGGAGGTCGCCTCGTCGCTGAGCAGCACCCGGGGGCCCGAGGCCAGCGCGCGGGCGATGCCCACGCGCTGCTTCTGCCCGCCCGAGAGCTGGGAGGGATAGGCGCGCGCCTTGTCCCCGAGCCCCACGAGTTCGAGGAGTTCGCCCACGCGAGCGCGCCGGCGGGCGCGGTCCACACCCGCGACCTCCAGGGGGAAGCCCACGTTCCCGGCGACGGTGCGCGAGGACAGCAGCGCGAAGTGCTGGTGCACCATGCCGATGCCGCGGCGGGCGGCGCGCAGGCGCCCGCCGCGCAGCGCGGTGAGCTCCTCGCCCGCCACGCGGACGGTTCCGGCGTCGGGGCGTTCCAGGAGGTTGACCGAGCGCAGCAGGGTGCTCTTGCCCGCACCGCTCTGGCCCACGACACCGAAGATCTCGCCGGGCTCGACGTGCAGGTCGACCCCGTTCAGGGCGTCCACCCGGTGCTTCTTCAACCTGTAGGCCTTGTACAGGCCCACTGCGTCAATCACGGTCTTCCCATCGACGTCCCAACGGTGCTGTCACCGCGCCCGGCCGGAGCCGGGGGGCGGGATCCGCGGGTGCGGCGCCCGGGCCCGAGCGTACGGAGCACCCCGCGGGCGGGCGGCCAAGCCACGCCGACACGCGGGTCCGCCCAGGTCGGAGCGGGGGACAGCGGTGTCGCGCGAGAGCCCGCACGCCGTCCAGACAACCATGCGCGGACCAGTTGATTCGCCGGAAACACCCCGTATGGCTAGGTTATGTGGGCCACATCCGGGCGCTCGTCACACGGAGGAATCCCCCGTGTCTCCCGGCATCCCGCACGAGTGCCTACACTCAAGACCATCCCGCCCTCCCGCCCCGCCCATGGCGCGTGCGAGGGGCGGGGACCGCGCACGCGAGGACGCGCGCCGGCCCCGCCCGGGAAATGACGAGAAGCAGCGCCCGCCACACCCCCGGTCCCACAGGGAGGTGCGCGGGCCCAAGGAGCGACCACACGTGCAGTCCGACCACCACAGCAGCGCGGACGACTTCGCCGACTTCTGGGCTCCCGACCCCGCCGGCCCGGCCTGGACCGAGCGCGCCGGGGCCCTGGCCGCCGCGCTTTCCGCCGCCCCGCGGCCCGGCCGCGGCCGGGCCGGCGCCCTCGCGCTCACCGTGCTCGCGGCCTTCCTGGCCTGGCCGGGCGCTCCGGCCGCGGCGGCCCCGGCGGAACCCGAGGACATGAACTCCCTCAAGGAGCGCGCTTCGGCCCTGAGCGAGGAGTACCAGGGCGAACTGCGGGACATGGAGGGCGTGATCGCCGAGGCCGAGCGCGCCCAGAAGCGCGCCGACGGCACCCGCGAGGAGGTGGAGGAGGCGCTCGAGCAGGTGCGGGCCCTGGCGGTGGCCACCTACACCAGCGGCGGCGTCGACCCCTCCATGGCGCTGTTCGTGGAGGCCGACCCCGACGAGGTCATCGACCGGGCGGTGGTGATCGACTACCTGTCCACCAGCAACCAGGACAAGATCGACCAGCTCGACCAGGCGCTGAGCCGGGACGAGACGGCCCAGGAGACCGCCGAGGAGCAGCTGGCCCAGGCCGAGGAGGACCTGCGGGAGCTGGAGGAGCGGCGGACGGAGGTACAGCGGCTGATCGCCGACTACCCCGAACAGCCCATGGGCGGCCCCCTCAACATCACCCCGCGCACCGAGCAGATGCGGGCGCTGGTCATCGAGAAGTTCGGCGAGGGACGGGACGTGGGCGGCGTCGGCTGCTACCGGGCGGTCGGCGGCTGGGTGGTCGGCGAGCACCCCAAGGGCCGGGCCTGCGACTTCATGCTGCACCCCTCCGGGGGGATGCCCTCCCAGGAGCAGATCGACCGCGGCTGGGCGATCGCGGAGTGGGCCCGGGAGAACGCCGACGACCTGGGGATCATGTACGTCATCTACCGGCAGCAGATCTGGGACGTGCGCCGGGGCGACACCGGCTGGCGGCCGATGGCCGACCGCGGCAACCTCACCGAGAACCACTTCGACCACGTGCACATCTCGATGTTCTGAGCGCGGTCCGCCGCGCGAAGCACCCGATGACCGGTTCCGGCCATCCGGTGAGGTCTGCGTCACCCGTGCCGCCCGGCCCCGTGCGGGCCGTGACGGAACCGTCGGCCGACGCGGTCCGGCGGAGCGCACGCGCCCGCGGAAGGGCGTTTCCCACTACTCCATACGCCGACCGGAATTCCACGCACCGCCGTCACGATTGCGTCACACGCACGATGAGGTCTTGCCCAGCCGACACAAAACAGTGACGATTCACCTCATCAGCCCTGGCCCGGCCTGCCCCCGCACCCCCGCCCCCCGTTAGGATGCAACACGTTCCGGCCCGGGTCCGACAGTTCTCCTTCGACCCCACCCGGCCTCCGCCCCGGTGGTCGGGCGTTCCCGGTCCGCCGGAACTCCTCTCCAGGACACGGGGAACGCCCCGCCCCACGCCCCCGCCCTCGCCCGCGGGACGGCAGCAGCGGCAGGTGCGCCTCCCCCTCACACGACTCCGTGCCCTCCTACGGACGGTGCGGAACGTCGTGAGAACCCACCGGCGCGCACTTGCGTCCCAGACAACACGGTCAGCACACACGGGCGAGGGGAGCCATGAGCGAAAACGGACCTTACAACCAACCACCGCAGAACCCCTACGGTGGCGGGGACAACAGTGGGGGCCAGCAGCCCTTCGGGCAGCCCTACGGCGACCCCAACGCCCCGGGCCAGCCCCACGGCGTCCCCTACGGCGACCACGGCACCGGCGGCCAGCCCGGCTACGGCGGCCCCGCGGGCTTCCCCGGCCCCCCGGAACAGCAGATGTACGCGGGCGGGCAGCCACCCTACCCCGGCGGCCCCATGGGCCCGGGCGGTCCCGGCGGCCCCGGCTACCCCCCGCCGCCGCCGCCCTCGGGCGGCGGCAGCAAGGCGGGCCTGTGGGTGGTCATCGGCGGCGGCGTCGTGATCGTCGTCCTGGTGATCGCGGTCATCGTCATGCTCATCAGCAACGGCCGGGAGCCCACCGCGGTCGCCTCCGACCCGGACACCTCCCCGAGCGCGGAGGAGACCGCGGAGGAGTCCGGCGACACCGACCCCGAGCCCCAGCCGGACACCGACGCGGCCCCCGCGGGAGAACCGCCCTACACGGTTCCGTCCGAGCCGTGCAACGCCTTCACCGACCAGGTGATCTCCGACTTCCTGATCCAGGACGGAGGCAGCAAGTCGGTCCGGGACGAGACCTCCTACTGCGACACCCTGGACGGCGCCCCGCCGGAGGGCAACGCCGAGGGCGGCTACGCGGCCTTCGAGGTCATCTACAGCACCCCCTACTCGGCCGCCGACTCCGTCGAGGCCGCCAAGAACGACTTCCAGGACGGCGTCCAGGAGGTCACCGGGGAGAGCCCGTACAGCACCTTCTACGACTCCGCCAACGTCGAGGAGAGCAAGGAGGTGGACCTCGGCGACGAGGCCCACTACGTGCTGACCAAGTACGACTTCCTGGGGGACGACATCCCGCAGGCCGTGCTGCTCATCCGCACCGCCAACCTCAACATCCGGATCGAGTACCAGCTGCACCCGTCCTTCACCGGTGAGGACACCGCCGAGGACCTGGTCATGCCCGACAACATCGAGGAGATCATGCTCAACGCGGGCGCCGACGCGCTGGCCGTGGTCGGTACCTGACGGGCCGCTCGTGAAGGGGCCGCGGCGGCGCCGCGGCCCCTTCGCGCACCCGGACCGGGAGGAGGGCCCTGGAGACGCGGGTCAGCCGGTCAGGTCGGCGCGCACCCGGCGGGCCGCCTCCACCATGTTGCGCAGCGCCTGCCCGACCTCGGCGTAGCCGCGCGTCTTGAGGCCGCAGTCGGGGTTGACCCACAGGTGCGCCGGGTCGACGTGCGCGGCCGCCAGGCGCAGCGCGGCCTCGATCTCCGCCACCGAGGGCACCCTGGGCGAGTGGATGTCGTACACGCCCGGGCCGATCCCCCGCCGGTAGCCCCGGTCGCCGAGGTCGCGGACCAGCTCCATCCGCGAGCGCGCGGCCTCGACGCTGGTGACGTCGGCGTCCAGCGCCTCGATCCCGTCGACGATCGTCCCGAACTCCGAGTAGCACATGTGGGTGTGGATGGTCGTGGACGGCGACACCCCGGAGGTGGCCAGGCGGAAGGAGCTCACCGCCCACTCCAGGTACTCCGGATGCCGCTCCCGGCGTAGCGGAAGCAGCTCGCGCAGGGCCGCCTCGTCCACCTGGATGTGGCGGATCCCCGCGCGCTCCAGGTCGGCCGCCTCGTCGCGCAGTGCCAGGCCCACCTGGCGGGCGGTCTCGGCCAGCGGCTGGTCGGTGCGCACGAACGACCAGGCCAGCATGGTCACCGGACCGGTGAGCATGCCCTTGACCGGCTTGCCGGTACGCGACTGGGCGTAGGCGGTCCACCCGACCGTCATGGGTCCGGGGCGCGAGACGTCACCGAACAGGATCGGCGGGCGCACGCACCGCGACCCGTAGGACTGCACCCAGCCGTGCTCGGTGGTGGCGTAGCCCTCCAGCTGCTCGGCGAAGTACTGCACCATGTCGTTGCGCTCGGGCTCGCCGTGCACGAGCACGTCCAGGCCGACGTCCTCCTGGAGCGCGATCACCCGGTCGATCTCCTCGCGCAGGAGCCGCTCGTAGGCCTCCCCGTCCAGCTCTCCCCGGCGGTGCGCGGCACGGGCCCGGCGCAGCTCGGCGGTCTGCGGAAAGGACCCGATGGTGGTCGTCGTGAGCGGCTTGTCCGCGGGGGCGGGCCGATCCCGGGGCCGCTCGTAGGCCCGCGGGCCCAGGGCGTCGAGGCGGGCGCGCACCCGGGCGTCGGTGAAGGAGGGGGCGGGCACGCCCTTCCCGGCGTACTCCCCCCCGGCCCCCTCGGACAGCACGCGGCCCAGCAGCGCCACCTCCTCGGCCTTCTGGCGGGCGAAGGCCAGGGCCTCGCGCAGTCGGGGCTCCAGTGAGGTCTCGGCCGCCAGGTCCAGGGGCACGTGCAGCAGCGGGCAGGAGGTGCTCACGGTGAGCTCGTCGGCCAGGGCCAGGAGGGTGCCGAGCGTGGCCACTGCGGCGGGGACGTCGGTGCGCCAGACGTTGCGTCCGTCCACCACCCCCGCCACCAGGCGTGTGGCGCCCAGGCCGCAGACCCTGACCAGGTCGTCCACGCCCTCGCCGTCGGTGACCAGGTCCAGGCCGACGGCCTCGACCGGGGACTCCTTCAGGACCCGCAGGGCGTCGGCCCCGACGGAGCCGAAGTAGGTGCACAGGAGCAGGGCGGGGCGGTCGGTCAGGGAGCCCAGGCGCTGGCAGACGCGTTCCAGGTGGTCGGGAGCGGCACGGCCCTCGTCGGTGGCCAGGACCGGTTCGTCCAGCTGGACCTCGGTGGCCCCGGCCTCCCGCAGCCGGGACAGGAGCTGGGCGTAGGCGTCCAGGAGCTGATCGAGCAGCTCGATCGGCTCCCAGCCCTCGGGAGCGTCGTCGGCGGCCTTGGCCAGCAGCAGGAAGGTGAGCGGGCCCACCAGGACCGGGCGGGTGTGGAAGCCGGCCCGGGCCGCCTCGCGGAACTCGGCCACGGGCTTGTCCCCCACCAGGCGGGGACGGGTGCTCGGCGAGAGCTCGGGGACCAGGTAGTGGTAGTTGGTGTCGAACCACTTGGTCATCTCCAGCGGCGGGGCGCCCCGCTCACCGCGGGCGAGCGCGAAGTAGCGGCGCAGCTCCTCGTCGCGGTCGCGGGCCGCGGCGGGCGGCGCGAAGCGGGAGGGGACCAGGTCGAACATGACCGCGGTGTCCAGGACGTGGTCGTAGTGGGAGAAGGTGTTGGAGGGGATGTCGTCGACACCGGCCTCGCGCAGCTGGGCGTAGACGCCCAGGCGCAGGTCGGCGGCGACCTCGTCGAGCTCCCGGGCGCTGGTGTCGCCCCTCCAGTAGGACTCGCTGGCGCGCTTGAGTTCGCGCCGGGGACCGATCCTCGGGTAGCCGTGCACGGTGGAGCGCACCGGGGGGCGGGACTCCCCGGAGGAGGCCGCCTGGGGCCTGGGGGTCGGGTTCACTGAGCTTCTCTCCCTCGTCGAAAGCCGGGTACCGGCCGCGAGGGCGGGGAAGCGGGCACGCCGGGGGGCGCGCCACGGGCTCGCGCACCTGCCGTCGCCCTCGGCCCTCCCTCGGGGCACGGGACCACCGGCGGCGCGGCTGCGCCGCCGGGTGGAGGCAGGTCTTCGGACTCGGGGGCGCGGGCGGTGCGGACACCGCTCCTCCTACTGGCCGCCGCTTCCCGGTTTCCGGCCCTCTCCGGCCGGTCCACCAGTGCCTATGGCGACGTTCGTTCCCCCATACCGCTGCGGGGCAGTCCCGGACTCGCACCGGGTTCCCTCTTGCGACGCACTCCCCGAGGCCCGGAGCGGACCCTGGAAAGGGGAGTGCGTACCTTCCACGCCTGCGAGTATAGGGAGCACCCCCTCCGCCCTCGCACCCGGTGCGCGACCGCACCCGTCCGGTCCGCGGAGCGTGAACCCCCGGCGCCCGGGCGGCGTCACACCCGACGTTGAAGCGTCACGCGGACGAGTTCCCCTGCTCGGTCCGCGGGCGTTCGTCTGACGATGAACGTGGAGATTCCCTCGTGAAGAAGCAGTCCCCCTCCTCCATGGCACCGGACCGCCCCCTGCTCACCGTGGTGCTGGCGCTGCTGGTGCTGGCGGGGATGGTCCTGCTGGCGGTACGGCCGTCCGGTGAGGACGAGGGGCGGTCCCCGGAGGAGCCGCCGCGGTCCGCCGCGGACGAGGAGGAGGCCCCTCCCCCCGCGGTCGGCGACCCCGACGGGCTGACCGTGGTGGACCCGGCGCACGTGGCGGGGGCGGGAGAGGCCGAACTCTCCTACGACGGCGCGATCCCCGCCTCGGTGACCTACCCTGTCATCCCCAACGCCGAGCCGCTGTCCGACTTCCTGGAGCGCGAGCTGGGCGCCGAGGTGCGCGCCTTCGAGGCGGCCAGCCCGGGCGCGGTCTCCTTCGAGGCGGAGTGGAGCCTGACCGCCGCGCACGGCGGGCTGGTGGGCGTCCGGATGACGCGGGTGGAGACCGACTCCGAGGGCCCCAGGGAGGGTTACACCACCTACTGGTACGACACCGCGACCGCCGAGCACCACCCCTCCACCGCCCTAATCGCGGGGCAGCGGGAACTGGAGCGGCTCAACGACCTGGTGCGTGAGACCGCCGTGACCGCCGACGGCCCCCCGGGGGCCGTGGACACCGCCGTTCTCCACCCGATCAGCTCCCTGTACGACTCGATGGGGTTCAACCCCGCCGGGGACCTGGTGGTGGAGTTCGACGCCGGTCAGGTCGCCCCCGCGTCGGCGGGCCGGGCGTACGCGGTGGTCGACGCCCCGACCGCCGGTGAGCTGCTCTCCGACCTGGGCGCGCGCGTGCGCGACGCGGCGACCGTGGGCGTGGAGCGCTTCGAGATCGCCGCCCCGCCCCTGGCCGACAAGGACGGGCAGCGGGAGGGCCGCCCGCCCGGGCACCTGGCCGCCGTCGACGAGGGCGTCGACTGCTCGGACCCCGACACCAGGTGCGTGGCGCTGACCTACGACGACGGCCCCGGCGGACGCACCCCCGAACTGCTGGACGTGCTCGCCGAGTACGACGCGCGGGCCACCTTCTTCGTCACCGGGTACCCGGTCATGGAGCACCCGCACACGGTGCGGCGGGCCTACGCCGAGGGGCACGAGATCGCCAACCACACCCTGGACCACCCCGACCTGGCCCGGATGAGCCCGGACGCGGTGCGCGCGAACCTGGAGACGGTGCAGGCGCTGGTCTACCGGGAGACGGGCTACACCATGGACCTGATGCGCCCGCCGTACGGCTCGACCAACGAGACCGTGGCCGAGGTGACCGCAGACATGGGGCTGGCCCAGATCCTGTGGAGCGTGGACACCAACGACTGGAGGGACCGCAAGACCCCGGTGGTCTCCTCCCGGGCCGTGGAGGGCGCCTCGGACGGCGCGATCATCCTCATGCACGACATCCACGGCACCACCATCGACGCCACGCGCTCCATCGTGAGCGAGCTGGACGCCCGCGGGTACACCATGGTGACCGTCTCCCAGCTGCTGGGGAGCACGACCCCCGGCGAGGTCTACACCACCGGAACCCCCGACACGCCCGAGGGGGAGCCGGAGGAGACCGGCGAGAACGTCTGAGCGCGACACGCCGGAGCCGCCCGCACCCGGGCTCCGGAGGGCCTGGAACGCGGGCGGCGCGCGCGTCATCCCTGGTCAGCGGCTCTGACCACATGTGGTCAGAGCCGGAGGGCACGGGGCGGTGTGACCTATGTTGCTCCCAACAGCGTCCGAGGGGATGAGGGAGTCCCGTGGTGTCGTCGACCCCAGTGAACGAGGCCGTCCGACGTCCAGGAGGCCGCGGGCCGTGGTGGTCCGCCGCCCTGGTGGCGGCTGTGGCGGCCCTGGTCCCGCCGTTGGCGGCCTGCGGGTCCGGAGTGGCCCTCCCGCGGGCTGCCGACCCCGAACTGATCACGGTGGTGCTGAGCGAACCGGACGAGGGGGTCGGCGAGTGGCGCGGAAGCGCCGACGACTTCCCCGACCACCCCCACGTCCCGGAGGGCGTCGCCATCGACGTGTCCTACCCGCGGTTCGAGGGGGCCGGGGCCTTCGCCGAGGAGCTGGCCGCACGGGTGGACCGGGAGGTCCGGGACTTCCGGGGGGCCAGCCGCCAACCGGTGGGCCTGGACATCGACTGGGAGGTGGCCGCCGCCGGGAACGGGGTGCTGGGCGTGCGCCTGGTGCGCACCGAGGAGGACTACCACGGGCTGCGCCAGGCGTACGAGACCTCCTGGTACGACACCGCCTCCGGCCGTACCGCCCACGCCGCAGAACTGCTCGCCGACGACGCCGCGCTCTCCACGCTCAACCGCCTCGTACGCGACCTGCTCGCCGACAGGAAGGACGTGGACACGGAGGGCCTTCACCCGGTCCTGCGCACCTACGACTCCCTGGGCTTCAACGCCGGGGGCGACCTGGTGGTGGAGTTCGACGACGGCCACCTGTCGCCGGTGGTGGAAGGCCACGTACCGACGACGGAACCGGGGCGCGTGGTCGCGGTGGTCCCCGCCGACCGTGCCGTTCCCCTGCTGTCGGACCTGGGCGCGCGGGCACGGGAGGCATCGCTGTCCGAGGACCCCGTCCTGGCCGTGGAGGAGCCCGTCGGCGGACCCGCGTCCCCCGCGGAGCCTCCCGGGGTGGTCGAGGCGGGCGACCCGGGCCTGGACTGCTCCCGGGCCAAGTGCATCGCCCTCACCTTCGACGACGGACCGGCCCCGACCACACCGCACCTGCTGGACCTGCTGGCGGAGGAGGGGGTGAAGGCGTCCTTCTTCCTCAACGGCGACCCCGCCCTGACCAGGCCCGGCGTGCTGCGGCGCGCCTACGCCGAGGGACATGAGCTGGCCAGCCACAACGACCAGCACGAGCACATGACCAAGGCCTTCTCGGGCGAGGAGCTGGCCGGCCAGGTGGCCGCGGTCAGCGCGATGGTGCGCCGCCAGACCGGGCACACCGTGACGCTGTTCCGGCCGCCGTACGGGGACAGCTCACCGCGGGTCCTGGCGGAGATCGGCAGACAGGGCATGGCCGAGATCCTGTGGAGCCTGGACAGCGGGGACTGGGGCGGCGCGGACCGCGACGAGATCGCGGAGAACGTGCTGGAGCAGGCCGAGCCCGGCGCGGTGGTGCTGCTGCACGACACGCTGGCCCCGACCCTGGCCGCGGTCCCGGAGATCATCGAACGGCTGCGGGGGCGGGGGTATGAGTTCGCGACCGTCAGCCAGGTCTACGACGGCCCCGAGCCGGGGAGCAGCCACCCGCCCGAGGGGCTGACCGCGCCCGCGGGGCCTTGACCCCCGGGCGCGGGTGTCGGCACGGGAGACACGTCACCGCGTCAGTTCCGGGCGGCGGTGGCGGCGCCCGGTCCGTCCTCGGCGGCGGCCGGGGCGGGGACGTCCGCGCCGACGGCCTCGCTGATGGAGCGGTATCCGGCGGCGCGGGTCAGCCGGGCCAGGCCGCGGTGGACGCGCCGGGGCCAGAGGGGGCCGCCGTAGACCAGGCCGGTGTAGCCCTGCACGAGGGTGGCCCCGGCCCGGATGCGCTCCCAGGCGTCCCGGGGTGTCTCGATGCCGCCGACGGCGACCAGGGTGACGCGGTCGCCCACGCGGGCGCGCAGGCGGCGCAGCACCTCCAGGGAGCGCTGCTTGAGCGGAGCGCCGGACAGGCCGCCCGCCCCGGCGGCCTCCACACGGTCGGCGGGGGTGGCCAGGCCCGCGCGGGAGATGGTGGTGTTGGTGGCGATGATGCCGTCCAGGCCCTCGGCCAGGGCGAGGTCGGCGACGGCGTCGATGTCCTCGTCGGCCAGATCGGGGGCGATCTTCACCAGCAGGGGCAGCTCGGGGTGCCCGGCCTCGGTGAGGGCCTCGCGCACGGCGGCCAGGAGCGGGCGCAGCTGTTCCACGCCCTGGAGGTTGCGCAGCCCGGGGGTGTTGGGCGAGCTGACGTTGACCACCAGGTAGTCGGCGTAGCGGGCCAGGCGCCGGGCGCTGAGGGCGTAGTCGGCGGGGGCCTCCGCCTCGGGGGTCACCTTGGTCTTGCCGATGTTGACGCCCAGGACGGGACGGCGTCCGCCGGTCTGGTGGTGGAGGCGTTCGGCGACCAGGGCCGAGCCCTCGTTGTTGAAGCCCATCCGGTTGACGATCGCGCGGTCGGCCACCAGCCGGAACAGGCGCGGCCTGGGGTTGCCGGGCTGGGGTTGGGCGGTGACGGTGCCGATCTCCACGAACCCGAAGCCGAGGGCGGCCAGGCCCGCGGGGCTCTCCGCGTTCTTGTCGAAGCCCGCGGCCAGGCCCAGCGGTCCGGGGAACTCCCGTCCCAGGGCGCGCACGGTCAGCTCGGGCTCGCGCGGCCCGAGGAGACGGCCCATCGCGGCGGCCGCGCCGGGGACGGCGGCCACGCCGCGCAGCGCGGCGAAGCTGAGCTTGTGGACCTTCTCCGCGTCCAGGTGGCGCAGCACCGAGCGGAAGACAATCTGGTAGAGCACGGTCATCCGTTTCCGTCGCCCTCGCGCTCGGCGAGGTAGCGTTCGAGTTCCGCGCCGAGCTCGTCGGCGGTGGGCAGGGCGGCCTCGTCGTCGGCCAGCGGGAGCGTGGGCCGGTCCTCGGGGTCGGTCCGCGAGGACATGATGTCGTCGTACTGGCGCTCCAGGTTGGCCACGACCCGCTGGACCTCCTCCGAGGCCGCGACCTGTTCGGCGACGTCGACGTCGGTGGCCTTGGCGGTCTCCTCCAGCAGATCGGTGGGCAGGGCCAGGCCGGTGGCGGCGGCCACGTACTCGGTGGCGGCGATGGCCGCGCGCGGGTACGGGGACTGGGCCAGGTAGCTGGGCACGTGGACGGCGTAGCCCACGAAGTCGTGGCCGTGCTCGCCCAGCCGGAACTCCAGCAGCGCGGTGGCGCTGGCGGGCACCTCGACCCGGCCGATCCAGGGGGTGTGCCCCTCGACCAGCTCGGGGCGGGTGGAGTGCGGGGTGACCGTGACCGGCCGGGTGTGCGGCACCGCCATGGGGATGCCGTGGGCGCTGACGGACAGTGTGACGGAGAAGTGCTCGACCAGCTGGCGCACGGCGTCGGTGAAGGCCTCCCACTCCCGGTCCGGCTCCGGTCCGTGCAGCACCAGGAAGGGCTCGTCCTCCTCGTCGTACATCCGGTACAGGGCGAGCTTGGGCGCGTCGTAGGAGGTCCAGGTGTTCTCGACGAAGGTCATCGTCGGGCGGCGCGCCCGGTAGTCCAGCAGGCGGTCGGCGTCGAAGGTGGCGATCTCCTCGGCGGCGAACCGGTCGAACAGGGAGGTGACCATCTGGCGTCCGGCGTGCCCGGCGTCCACGAAGCCGTCCAGACAGACGAGCATCGCCAGCCCGGCGACGTCCTCGAAGCCAGGGTGGAGTTGGTACAGGTCTGCGGAATCACGCACCGGGTTCTCGTCTCCAAAAAGTCGGGGTCGCGGGAGCGGCGCCCGCACGGCGGCGGGCCGGGGAGTCCCGGCTTGGCCCCGCCTGGGGCGCTGTGTCCTGCTTTTCCAGGTTACCGATCCGGAACGCCCCCGAGGGGCCGTGGGAGCACCGTCACACCCCCCGGGGCGGTTCAGCGCAGCGCGGCCACCCGCAGGGCGCGCAACCGGTTGAGCACGGCGGCCACCTCGTAGCGGCGGGGCAGGACGTAGTCGCCGCCGAAGTCACCGCCGAGCAGGGTGACCCCCTCTCGCTCCAGGGCCTCCTCCAGGGAGTCCAGCGCCTCGTGGAGGGTGCGCTCGCCGTCCAGGTGGCGTCCGGCCACCAGCTCGCGCAGGGCCAGCCCGGCTCCGGTGATCTGTCCGGGGTCGGCGAACTGCTCGATGGCGCGCACGTCGATGTCGCTCTCGCCGAAGACCAGCACGTCGGTGTCGCGGCGCTTGACCCTCCCCCTCCCCCGGGACGTGGTGTCGTCCACGGAGGCCGGGTCCACCACCCGGGCGCGGGGCGGGGAGAAGTCGGCGTCGGTGCGGGGGCGGGCCAGTGCGCGGGCGCGTTCGGTGACGTCGTGCGGGTGGTAGGCGTCGAGCATGACGACCTGGTCGGCGACGTCGAAGTAGTCGCCGCTGCCGCCCATGACCAGGACCGTGGAGACCCCGTGGTCGCGGTACAGCGGGCGGACCAGGTCGATGAAGGGCACCAGGGGTTCGCGGTCGCCGCGCACCAGGGCCTGCATGCGCTCGTCGCGGATCATCAGGTTGGTGGCGGTGGAGTCCTCGTCCACCAGCAGCGTGTGCGAGCCCGCCTCCACGGCCTCGCAGATGTTGGCGGCCTGCGAGGTGGATCCGGAGGCGTTGTCGGTACGGAAGTCGCCGGTGTCGGCGCCGGTGGGCAGGTTGCGCACGAAGGGGCTGACGTCCACGCGCTCGACCCGGCGGCCCTCCTCCGCGCGGATCTTGACCGCGTCGGCGCGGGTCACCACGAGTTCGCGGCCGTCGCCGGGCACGTGGTCGTAGACCCCGCGCTCCAGGGCGTGCAGCAGTGTGGACTTGCCGTGGAAGCCGCCGCCGACGATGAGGGTGATGCCCTCGGGGACGCCCATGCCGGTCACGGTGCCCCGGTGCGGCAGGTCCGCGCTCACCCGCAGGCTCTCGGGCGAGGTGAAGGGTACGGCCCCGCTGGTCATGGGCTCGTCGCTGACGCCGCTGCGGCGCGGCAGGACGGCCCCGTCGGCGACGAAGGCCACCAGGCCGCGTTCGGCCAGCTGGCCGCGCAGGGCGACCGTGTCGGCCACGGTGTCGGCGAAGGCGACCGCCTCGGCGGCGTCGATCTCCTCCCAGTCCAGGTCGTCGACCAGGTCGGGCAGGGTGCGGCACAGCTCCCGCTCCGCGGTGCGGCCGTCGATGCGGCGGCCGTGGCCGGGCAGGTCGATGCCGACGCGCAGGTCGATGCCGCCGTCGGTGAGCTGGCAGGAGGAGCGCTCGATGACCTCCTGGCCGCCGGTGTCGATCCTGAGCAGCGACCCGCGCAGCAGCCGGCGGGCGCGCCGCCCCAGGTAGTCGGCGGTGGCCCGGCGGCGCACCGGGTCGCCCCAGGCGCTCTTGGGGATGCCGGCGTCGGGAACCAGGACGCGCACCCGCGAGGGCGGGGCGAAGGGGTCGGACTGCACCCGCTGCACGGTCAGGGTGAAGTCGCCGAAGTCCCAGTCGCCCCTCAGGGACTTGTAGCGCCCGTAGGAGGCGCCGTCCATGCGCAGGAGCTCCTCGGACAGGCGCGCGTCGTCGCGTACGCCGCGGATGGGCTCGGCCTCGCGCCCGCCGCCGCGCCCGCCGCCGCGGCCGGCGCCGCCCCGGCCCCCGCCGCCGTGACGGCGCCCCTGGCCGCCCCCGTACCGTCCCGTCATCACTGTCCCCCCTGCCCGTGGCTTGTCCTGCTCCGGCCAGGGTAGGGCCTTGGCGGACCGGCCGCTGAGGGCCCTGTGGACAACCTCCCGGATCAGCCCATGAGGGGCCGCTCGGCGAGGGCCAGGTGGGTCTGCACCGGGAGCACCACGCCCTCGTCGTCGGTGTGGTCGGCGAGCAGGCGCCCGGTCTCGGCGACGAGGTCCGCCCGCGCCGCCTCGTCCACCTCCTGGATCCGTGCGGCCAGCGGGGAGCTGAGCGTCTCCTGGCGCACCAGCTCGCGCACGGACGGGTAGCGCGCGCTGGTCACGCTGATCCGGACCGTCACCGGGTCGAACCCGGCCCCGCGCAGCAGACCGCGCAGGTCGTCGGTGTCCAGTTCGGGGAAGGGCGCGCGCATCATGGCTCCGGCGTCGGGTCCGACGTGGCGGGCCAGGGCCTCGGCGAAGGCCCCGTAGGCGGGGTTGTAGCGCAGCGGGCGCAGCACGCTCAGCGCCAGCCGCCCGCCGGGGACCAGCACCCGGCGCATCTCGGCCAGGGCCGCTTCCCGGTCGGCGAGGAACTGCAGGGCCTGCTGGCAGAGCACGGTGTCGAACTCCCCGCCGGGCAGGTCGAGGGCGCAGGCGTCGCCCACCGTGAAGCGGATCGGCTCGGCGCGCTCGGGGGCCACGGCCCGGGCCACCGCGATCATGTCCGGGTTGATGTCGACCCCCGTCACGCGGGCGTCCGGGTTGAGCCGCTCGGCCGCGATACGGGCCAGGACACCGGTGCCGCAGGCCACGTCCAGGACCCGGGCGTCGGGCGCGGGGTCGGCCAGGCGGACCAGTTCGCGGCCCCAGGGCGCGAAGACGGCCGGGACCAGGAAGCGCTCGTAGGCCTGGGCGGTGGACCCGCCCAGCTGCCAGCCCCGCCACGCCGTGTCCCGCAGGGGAGGGTTGTGCACGCTCATCATCGGCCTCCTCGGTGTTCGATGACAGCACCGTAGGCGCGTTGGGTTCCCGGCGCATCGCCTGACCTGCCCATTTCCCCCCGCCGCCGCCCATGGTCCGTTCGGCCCACGCCGGGGTCAGACCAGGCGGCTCTGCACGGCGACGGCGGTGGCCGCCGCGCGGGAGGACACCCGGAGCTTGGCGAAGATGTTGTTCATGTGCCGGGCGACGGTGTGCTCGCTGATGTGCAGCTCCGCGGCGATGGACCGGTTGGTGCGGCCCGCCGCGACCAGCCGCAGCACCTGGGTCTCGCGGGCGGTCAGCCCGTGCGGGGGCCGCGCCGCGGTACCGGACGCGTCCGGGGTCTGCCCCCGGGCGCCCACCGCCGCGAAGTCGGCGCGTGCGCGCGCCCACTCGGCCCGGGCCCCGGCGGGGTCCCCGCCCTCGGCGAGGGCGGTGCCCACCAGCGCGCGTGCCTGTGCGGCCTCGAAGGGCAGCCCGGCGCGGCGGAACGCGCCGTGCGCCCTGCGGGCGGCGGCGAGGGCCGCACGCGGGCGGCCCTCGACCATGCGGAGCCTGGCCGCGGACAGGTCGGCGGCGGCCTCCTCCGGCACGGTGCGGGTCCGCTCCGCCAGCAGGGCGGCGACGGCCTTGAGCCCGGCCAGGTCGCCCCGGGCGTGCGCGACCTCGGCGGCGGCCGCCAGGCGGCGCGCCCGCCCCGCCGGGTCCATCCCGTCGACCGGGCCGGCGAGCATCTCGGCGGCGGTGTCGGCGTCGCCGGCGGCCAGCCGGACCAGCGCGAGGCCGGGCTGGGGGTCTCCGCCCAGCTCACCCGCCCGGGCGAAGGCCCGCTCGGCCTCGGCCGCGTCGCCCCGCCGGCGCAGGATCTCCCCGAGCAGGCCGTACCCCTCCGCGGCCGAGGCGGGCTGGTAGGAGAGGAGTTCGGCGCAGGCGCGGCGGCACTCGCCCTCGGCCCCGGCGAGGTCGCCGCGCAGGACCGCCAGCTCGACCCGCTTGATCCGGCACATGCCGTGGTAGGGCGCCTCCGGCTCCAGGGTCCGGCACCAGGTCAGGGCGGCCGAGGTCCACTCCTCGGCGCGCGCGAGGTCGGCGGCGGCGAAGCAGTCGGCCACCACCAGGCAGTGGATCCATCCGGTGAACAGCGGGCTGGTCTCCCCGGCCAGGACCGCGCACATCGCCTCGTCGAAGAGGCAGAGCCCCTCCTCCACCAGCCCCTCGGCGACGCGGACCCGTCCCCGGACCACCGTGCCCATCGCGCACAGGTCGGGGTCTCCGTGGCGCCCGCCCAGTTCCTCCATGCGCCGGGCCGCCTCCGTCGCGGCGGCCAGGTCGGAGCGGGCGTAGGCGAGTTCGGCGTCGGCGAAGGCCAGGTAGCCGTGGACGGCGCACTCGGCCACGCCCTCCAGGCGCCGCCTGGCGCAGCGCAGCCAGCCGGAGGCGACCGCCTGACGGCCGCCCATGAGGTGCGCGTCGAACAGGCGCCACGCGGTGAGCGCGGCCCCGGGGGCGTCGCGGGCGGCGTGCAGGGCGGCGTAGGCCCACTGGCGCACGGTGATGGAGTCGTCCAGGCGGCACAGCCACCAGTGGGTGTCGGCGAGGTCGTTGAGGGCGGCGCCGTCCAGCCCCGCCGGGTCCAGCCGCGCGAAGTACCGGTCAGCGTCGGACCAGCGGCGGTCGCGGACGGCCGTGCGCGCGGCGTCGAGGCTCTCCTGGTCACCACCCATGGGCACCTCCCGGCATGGGCCCATTCTCGCACGTGGAGGCGGTCCTGCCGAGGCCGTGACCGGGGCCGTGGAGGGCGCGGTCGGCACCCGGCGGGGGTCGGGACCGACCCCGGCAGCGTTACCGGGGCCGGTCGGCGACACCACGGGCACCGCTCCGGCATCAAGGGGGTGTACCGGGGAGCCTGTGGCGGGCACCTCCCCGGGAGGGGTGGGGAGGTGCCACGGGTTCAGTTCTACCGGAAGTCGGGTCCCCGTACGGGGAAAACCCGGATTCCCATCTTCCGGGATCCCTCCCGGCCCGGTCAGCCCCCCAGGGCCGCGGGCAGGGGCCCACCACCTTGCCGACATGGCCGGGGGAGGTCCGTCCGTCGAGCACCGGACCGGCCCCGGAGGCGGCGGGGCGCCGCCGGTTCGGGTGCTGGGCCTCCAGGCGCTCGCGGACGGCGGTGGTCTCCTCCCTGGCGGACCACCGCTCCGCGGTCGAGCTCCCCTCGGGTTCTCCAGGGGCCTAGAGGTGCAGGGTCCCCGTGGCCACGGAGACGGCGTGGCCGCCGATCAGCACGCGCTCGCCACGGTCCCGCACCAGCAGGTCTCCCCCGCGCGCGGAGGCCTGGTGGGCGGCCATCTCGGCCCGGCCCAGGCGCTCGGCCCAGAAGGGGGTGAGGACGGTGTGCGCGCGGCCGGTGACGGGGTCCTCGGGAACGCCGATGGCGGGGGCGAAGACGCGGGAGACGAAGTCGGGCCCCTTCTCGGCCCGCGCGGTGGCGATGACCAGGGTGTACGGAAGCCGGGCGAGCGCGGCGGCGTCGGGCGCCAGACCGCGTACGGCGGCCTCGTCGTCGAGTTCGACCAGCAGGTCCTCCCCGCCGCCCAGGCCGGCCCACCGGGGCCGGGCGCCGAGGACCTCGGCCAGCCCCTCGGGCGCCGGGACCGGCTTCGGGGGGCGGGCGGGAAAGTCCAGCCACAGCCGCTCGCCGTCACCGGTGACGGTGAGGATCCCGCTGCGGGTGCTGAAGCGGTAGGGGCCGGGGACGCCCCGTTCGGCCAGGGTGTGGGCGGTGGCCAGGGTGGCGTGCCCGCACAGGTCGACCTCGACGGTGGGCGTGAACCAGCGCAGCTCGTAGTCGGCCCCCTCCTCGTCGGTGGGGCGGGCGAAGGCGGTCTCGGCCAGGTTGAACTCGGCGGCCACCCCCTGCGCCCACGCGTCGGGGTAGGCCCCGTCCATGACCAGGACGGCGGCGGGGTTTCCGGCCAGGGGCCGGTCGGTGAAGGCGTCGACCACGCGGTACTCGGGCATGGGGTTCAGCCTAGGAGCCCGCCGTGCGCGGGCCCAAGGTCCATTCGGGGGCTCGGTGGACCCTTCCTACAGGGGCGGCTCGTCGAGGATGAACATGGTCTGGGTGCTCTTGACCTCGGGGAGGCGCTGGAGGCGCTCCAGGACGAAGGTGCGCAGGGCCGCGGCGTCGGCCACGCGCACCAGGAGCAGCAGGTCGACGTCGCCGGAGACGAGGGCGGCGTGGTCGACCTCGGGGATGTCGCGCAGGTAGCCGCGGAAACGCTCCCAGGAGTGCTGCTCGATGCGCACGGACACGTAGGCCGACAGGGCCGCGCCGTACTTCTCGGGGTCGATGACGGCGGTGAACCCCAGGATGACGCCCTCCTCGCGCAGCCGTTCCAGGCGCGAGTAGGCGTTGGCCCGGGAGATGTGCGCCTGTTCGGCGACCGCGCGGATGGACATGCGCCCGTCATCGCGGAGCAGGGAGATGATGCGGCGGTCGGTGTCGTCCAGCTGCACGGCCATGTGTCTTACCTCATACCGCTCACACGATGATCGGCGGAGAACATCAGGGGCACCGCACCGCGCTACTGGGCAGTTCGTCCAGCATCGGCCCGGGGATATCGACAATATGGGGTAATTCACTTCATATTCAAGACATGAAGCACACCGATGAGCGATCTCGTCAGGCTCCGCCACTCCCCTCGACGGAGCCCGTGCGCCTGGTGGACCGGCACGGCCGGCGCGTGGAACACCCGTTGTTCACCGCTCCCGATCCCGCCCGGCTCGCCGACCTCCACCGCGCCATGGTCATCGGACGCCGCTTCAACCGGCAGGCCAGCGCACTCGCCCGCCAAGGCCGCCTCGCCGTGTACCCGTCCTCGACGGGACAGGAGGCGGCCCAGGTCGGCGGTGTGCTGGCCCTGGCGGAACGGGACTGGCTCTTCCCCAGCTACCGCGACACCGTCGCCCTGGTCGCCCGCGGTGTCGACCCGGTCCAGGCCCTGACCCTCTTCCGCGGCGACTGGCACTCGGGCTACGACCCGCACCGCCACCGCTGCGCGCCGCAGTGCACCCCCCTGGCCACCAACGCCTCCCACGCGGTGGGCCTGACCTACGCCGCGCGCCGCAAGGGCCGCGACGTGGCCGCGCTCGCGCTCATGGGCGACGGCGCCACCAGCGAGGGCGACGCCCACGAGGCCTACAACTTCGCCGCCGTGTGGAACGCCCCCGTCGTCTTCCTGGTGCAGAACAACCACTGGGCGATCAGCGTGCCCCTGCACCGGCAGACCGCCGCGCCGACGCTGGCGCACAAGGCCGTCGGCTACGGCATGCGGGGCTACCACGTGGACGGCAACGACGCCGCCGCGGTCCACGCCGTGGTCTCGCGCGCCCTGGCCGAGGCCCGGGCCGGGAACGGCCCGGCCATCGTGGAGGCGGTCACCTACCGGGTGGACCCGCACACCGACTCCGACGCTCCGCAGCGCTACCGGGACGAGTCTGAGGTGGCCTACTGGGTCGAACGCGATCCGCTGCTGCGCACGGAGGCCCTGCTCAGGAGCGAGGGCCTGCTCGGCGGCGCCGAGGAGACCGACCGGGCCCTGGCCGCCTTCGACGCCGACGCGGAGAGGGTCGCCGCGCTCGTGCGCGAGCGCCTGGCCCGGCAGGGGCGCCCCGACCCCGACGCGCTGTTCACCGACGTCTACGCCACGGTCCCGCCCCTGCTGGAACAGCAGCGCCGGGAGCTGGCCGGCGAGCTGCGGGAGGCCTGACCGTGCCTCCCGCCGAGGTGTCGATGGGCGCCGCGCTCAACCGCGCCCTGCGCGACGCGCTCGCCGAGGACCCGGACGTGGTGGTCTACGGCGAGGACGTGGGGCCGCTCGGCGGCGTGTTCCGCGTGGCCGACGGACTCAGCGGCGAGTTCGGCGAGGAGCGGGTCTTCGACTCCCCGCTGGCGGAGTCGGGCATCCTGGGCACCGCGATCGGCATGGCCATGTACGGCCTTCGCCCGGTGGTGGAGATGCAGTTCGACGCGTTCGCCTACCCCGCCTTCGGACAGGTGGTCTCGCACCTGGCCAAGACGCGCAACCGGACCCGGGGCGCCGTGGCGCTGCCGGTGGTCGTGCGGGTGCCCTACGGCGGCGGGATCGGCGGCGTGGAGCACCACAGCGACTCCTCGGAGGCCTACTACACCCACACCCCGGGCCTGCGGGTGGTCACCCCCGGCACCCCGGCGGACGCCTACTCGATGCTGCGCGAGGCCATCGCCTGCGACGACCCGGTGGTGTTCCTGGAGCCCAAGCGGCGCTACTGGTCCGGGGAGGCCGTCGAACTGCCGGTGCGCACCGAGCCGATGGACCGGCCGGTGGTGCGCCGCCCGGGCACCGACGTGACCCTCGTCGCCTACGGTCCGATGGTGGAGACAGCCCTGGAGGCGGCCGAGACCGCGGCCGGGGAGGGGCGCTCCATCGAGGTCGTGGACCTGCGCCAGCTGGCGCCGCTGGACGACGCCGTCCTGGTGGAGTCGGTGCGCCGCACGGGCCGCGCCGTGGTGGTGCACGAGGCCTCGGTCTTCGGCGGGTACGGCGCCGAGATCGCCGCCCGCGTCACGGAGCGGTGCTTCCACTACCTGGAAGCGCCGGTGCTGCGAGTGGGCGGGCTGGACGTGCCCTATCCCCCGCCCAAGCTGGAGGGGTACCACCTGCCGGACGCCGGCCGCGTCCTGGCCGCGGTGGACCGGCTCCAGTGGGAGGCGGAGTGGGTGGAGGGGGCACGGTGAGCGCCGAGGTCCTCACCCTGCCCGACCTCGGTGAGGGCCTGACCGAGGCGGAGATCCTCACCTGGCTGGTCTCGGTGGGCGACCGGGTCGGCGTGGACCAGCCCGTGGCCGAGGTGGAGACGGCCAAGGCCTCCTTGGAGGTGCCCTGCCCCTACGCGGGCACGGTCGCCGAACTCCACGGCGCGGAGGGCGAGGTGATCGCGGTGGGAGCGCCGCTGGTCACCGTGTCCACCGGGGCCTCGGAAACCTCCGTACCGGTCCCCCGGGAGGAATCCGGACCCGCCGGCGGCGACGGCGCCGCCGGGACCGCGGGTTCGGGCGCCGTCCTGGTGGGATACGGCACGGGATCGGGCGCGTCGGCCCCCCGCCGGTACGCCCGCGGGGCGGACGGGCCGCGCCGGTCAACGGCGACCGGCGGCCCGTCCACCACCCCGGGCACCCGCGTGCGGGTGGTGTCGCCGCTGGTGCGGCGGCTGGCCCGGGAGCACGGGATCGACGTGGCCTCGGTGCGCGGCACCAGGGAGGGCGGCCTGGTGCCGCGCCGGGACGTGGAGGCGGCGGCGCGCGCGGCCTCCTCCGGACCCGCCGGGGAGGTCCCGGGAACGCACCGGCTGCCGCTGCGCGGGGCGCACCGCGCGATGGCCGAGCGGCTGGCCCGCTCGCGCCGAAAGATCCCCGAGGCCACCGTGTGGGTGGACGCGGACGCGACCGGGCTGCTGGAGCTGCGCCGGGAGCTGAACGAGGCCCGGCCGGACCGGCCGGTGAGCGTGCTGGCGCTGGTGGCGCGGTTCGCGCTAGCGGGCCTGGTCCGCTACCCGGAGCTGAACGCGCACTTCGACTCCGAGCGCGGCGAGGCGGTGCGCTTCGACGCCGTGCACCTGGGTTTCGCGGCGCAGACGCCGCGCGGCCTGGTGGTGCCGGTGGTGCGCGACGCGCACCGGTCGGCCACCCGCGAGCCGTCGGCGCGGCTGGCCGAGGCCACCGAGGCGGCGCGGTCGGCCGCGCTGGGCCCCGAGGCGCTGCGCGGCGGGACGTTCACGGTCAACAACTAGGGGTGTTCGGGGTGGACGGGTCCGCCGCGATCATCAACCACCCCGAGGCCGCGATCCTGGGCCTGGGCAGGATCCTGCGCCGCCCCTGGGTGGTGGGCGGGGACGTGGTGCCCCGTCCGGTGACGGAGCTGACCCTGGCCTTCGACCACCGCGTGTGCGACGGCGGCGCGGCGGGCGGGTTCCTGAAATTCGTGGCGGACTGCGTGGAGCGCCCCCAGCTGCTGCTCGGCGAGCTCTGAACGGCTCCGGAGGCACGGTGCCCCCGGGTCCGGGGGCGCCGCCGGGAGCGCGGGTGCCGGGCTAGCGGCCGTGCACCCGGGCGAGTACCGCTCCCAGGCGCGAGCCCCGGGCGTGGCGTCCGCCGCTGGACGCCAGGAGGCCCCTGCCGCCGCTGACGGCGCCGGCGTGCGCGCCGGACGGGCGGCGGACCCAGGACAGGTGGAGGACCGCGAGCAGGACCAGGGCCAGGGCGAGCAGGCCCGTGCCGCCCAGGACGCCCTCGGAGTCCATGAGCCGGAACCCGGAGAGGTCGTTGGCGGCCGTTCCCGCGGTCACCCCCTCCTCTTCCGGGGCGGGGGCGGACTTTTCGGGCTGCTGGCGCTGGTCGGCCCGCTCACCGTTCTCGGGAGCGGGGCTCCCCGCGGCCGTGCCCTCCTCGGTCGCCTCCTCCGGCGCCTCCCGGGGCAGGGCCTCCTGGGGGATCGGGGAGACGGCGTCCTCGCACGTGTTCCCGGGTTCCTGGAAGGGGTGCGGGGCGCCTTCCGTGCCGTTCCCGTCGCCCCACTCGGTGATGTAGTACTCGACCTCGAGGTGGCCGTTGCCGCCGCTGACGGTGTAGCTGTCCTCGTTCCAGGTCTGGCCGGTGAGCTCGGCGAAGGTCTTGCCGTCGATGTCGAGCAGGACGTCGCAGTCCTGGGACGGGGCGCCGGGGCCGCGGTCGCCGATGAAGAACTCGGCCTTCCGGCCCTCGTGGACGACGTAGCCCTCGGTGCCGAGCGGCCAGCTGGGGCTGGAGAACAGGCCCTTCTGCATGGGTTCGCCGCTGGCGGGCATTCCCGTGTCTCCGTTGATACCGGAACCGTCGTCCCAGAAGTAGGTCGCGGTGACTTCGCCGTATTGGATGGGAGTGTCGTTGCTCATGTAGTGGAAGCGGGTTGACGACAGGGCCGAGAAGACCGCGGGCATGACGGACGGCACACGCGGGGCACGCCGGTCGCGCCCCGCGTGAGGGCGTGTCATGACGGGGTTCTCCCGCATCGCCGACGGCGATGGCGGGCGGGAACGGGAGGTTCTCCGGGGCTGCGGCGCGTGGGTTCGCGCGGCCCTGTTCCCGGGAAAGGGGTCTCGGCTCCCTTGCGGCACGGGCCGGTCAAGGGCTCGGCACCGGTTCGCCGAAAGCCAATAACGAACCGATCACGAGGACACTAACTCACGTTTATGCAAAGCTCGCGAACCCGTAGAGTAAAATGACCGTGCGTGTTCTGGTCATTACGGTGGAAATCAGGGCGCGCGCAAGTCCGAAAACAGAAAAACCCCCGGTCGCCGGGGGTTTTCGGGCCCGCCCGAGGACGGCGGACGGGCCCGTGGGTGGCCCTTGTCATACCGGGGCCCGCCCGCGTGCGCCGGCGGCTCAGGTCACCTGGCCGCGCACCGAGAAGCGCTCCTGGCGCCACTCGCCGGTCTCCACGACCTCCAGCAGGGCCTGTGCGGCGTCCCACACGTCCACGTAGCTCAGGTACAGCGGCGTGAACCCGAACCGCATCACGTCGGGGGCGCGGAAGTCGCCGATCACCCCGCGCGCGATGAGCGCCTGCACGATCGGGTACCCGGCGCCCTCCTCGGGCTGCACGAGCGCGACCTGGCTGCCGCGCCGCCCGTGCTCGGCGGGGGTGATCGAGGAGACCCCCGCCTTGGCCGCGCGCTCCAGGAACAGGTCGGTCATCGCCAGGCTCTTGGCCCGCACCTGCTCCAGGTCGGCCCGCGCCCACACGTCCAGGCTCGCCTCCAGCGCCGCGTCGGCCACCAGCGGCTGCGAACCGCTGAGGAAGCGCGACACCCCGGGGGCGGGCTCGTAGTCGGCACCGAAGTCGAACGGGCGGGCGTGCCCGTGCCAGCCGCTCAGCGGCTGGTCCGCCGCGGCGTGGTGGCGGCGGGCGGCGTAGAGGAACGCGGGGGCGCCAGGACCGGCGTTGAGGTACTTGTAGGTGCAGCCCACCGCGAAGTCCGCGTCGCTGCCGGAGAGGTCCACCGGGACCGCGCCCGCGCTGTGGCACAGGTCCCAGACCACCAGGGCGCCGTGCTCGTGGGCCAGGCGGGTGATCCCGGGCATGTCGCGCAGGGTTCCGCTGCGGTAGTCCACGTGGCTGAGCAGCACGACCGCGACGTCGCCCCGCGCCAGTTCCTGGGCCAGGCCGGGCCCGTCGGGGTCCACCCGCCGCTGGGTGGCGCCCGCCAGCGCGGCGGCGCCCTCGGCGACGTACAGGTCGGTGGGGAAGTTGCCCGCCTCACCCAGCACCACGGACCGGTCGGACATGCGCAGCGCCGCGACCAGGAGCTTGAAGATGTTGGCCGAGACGCCGTCGCCGACCACCACCTCGTCGGGGGCGGCACCCACCAGCGGCGCCACCTTGGCGCCCAGCGTGCGCGGCTTGTCCCACCAGCCGGCGTCGTTCCAGCTGCGGATGAGGTCCCGGCCCCACTCCCGCTCGATCATGTCGGCGACCCGGCCGGGCGTGGAGCGCGGCAGCGCGCCCAGCGAGTTGCCGTCCAGGTAGATCACGCCCTCGGGGAGGAGGAACTCCTCGCGGAAGGCGGCGAGGGGGTCGGCCGCGTCCAGTGCGGCGCACTCCTCACGGGTGGTGGGGATCATCGGGCCCTGCTTCCTGCTGGTGGTGGGTGCGGGTCAGACGCTGCTGCGCAGCGACCAGAGTTCGGGGAAGACGTCCTGCTCGGCGTTGCGGGCCAGCCACGACAGGCCGTTGGAGCCGCCGCTGCCGGGCTTGCCCCCCATGGTGCGCTTGACCGCGACGAGGTGGCGGTGGCGCCACCGGGTGACCCGCTCGGCCACGTCGACCAGGGCCTCGGCCAGCAGGAACAGGTCGTTGCCGGGCCGGTCGTCGGCGTAGACCTCCGCCCAGGCCGCCTCCACCTCCGGGCTGGGCTCGTAGGGCAGGGTCCAGTCGCGTTCGACGCGGTCCGCGGGGACCGGCAGTCCGCGGCGGTGCAGCAGCCGCAGCGCCGCGTCGTAGAGGCCGGGCCGCTCCAGCAGGCCGGTGAGCCGGCCGGCGACGGCGCCCATGGCCTTGTGCGGGCGGATCATGGCGGCGGACTTGTTGCCCAGCAGGAACTCCAGTTCCCGGTAGCCGTAGGACTGGAAGCCCGAGGCCGCGCCGAAGGAGTCCCGGAAGCGGTTGAACTCGGTGGGCGTCATGTCGGCGAGCAGGCCCCAGGAGTCGTTGAGCACGTCCTGGGCGTGGTGCGCACGGCGCAGCCAGGCCAGGGCGCCGGGCACGTCGTCGGCCTCCAGCGCGTCGCGTGCGGCCTCCCAGCGCTCCCGCACCAGGGCGAAGAGCAGTTCCATGACCTGGGTGGCGATGATGAACGCGGACTCGGCGGGCTCGTCCGTACGCGGTCTCTGCAGGCTCAGGAGGGTGTCGATACCGGTGTAGTCGACGTAGGGGGTCGGGCGGTCGAAGGCCAGGTTCGGGGCGCCCTCCTCTGGTTCCGCCCGCCGCACCCGGGCCGCCTCCGCCTCGCCGGCCTCACCGGCGTACGGACACTGCTGGACGGTGGTGGAGAGCATGGGGACCCCTTCTCGGTCTGGTGTGGTCTGTGGTGCGGCGCCGCGGGGAGGAGCCGCCTTCCGCGCACGCCGCCGCAGGGTCACATCATCGGACACGGAGGCCCGGTGGAGGAAGGGAAGATGAGCACGCAAAACGGGCATTGGCTTAGCATTCGTAAGAGATGAGGCCCTTGGACTTTGGGAGCGTTAAGCATGGCCGCACGACTGGCGACCGCGTTGGACGGCGTCGACCAGCGCATCCTCACCGAACTCCAGCGGGACGGACGGCTCTCGTACAACGAGCTCTCGCGCCGGGTGAACCTGTCGGCACCCGCCGTCGCCGACCGCGTGCGCCGCCTCACCGACCGGGGGGTGATCACCGGCTACCACGCGCACGTGGACCCGACCGCCGCCGGACTCCCGGTCACCGCCCTGGTGCGCATGCAGTGCTTCGGCGCCCACTGCCTGCTGCGGGAGCCCTCCTCTCTGGAGATCCCCGAGATCCTCCAGGTGCACCGGGTGACCGGGGACGACTGCTGCGTGCTGCTCATCGCGGTCCGCTCCATGGAGCACTTCGAGGAGGTCATCGACACGCTCGCCCAGCACGGCCGCCCCTCCAGCACGATGGTCCTGTCCAGCCCGGTCCCCTGGCGGGCGGTGAGCGCCCCGGTGACGGAGCGGGGCTGACCCCCGCAGCCGCCCGCGCGGGGCCGGCGGCGAAGGGGGCGCGGGCGGGCGCGGGCTCTCCTAGAGTGGCTGGGATGAGCCTCCTCATCGACACCCCGCTCTGGCCCGGTCCGCGCGGCTGGCTGTTCGCCCACCTGGCCAGCGACTCCTCCTACGAGGAGCTGCACGCCTTCGCCCGCGCGCTGGGCGTGCGCGAGCGCGCCTTCGACCACGACCACTACGACGTCCCCGAGCACCTGCACGCCCGCGCCCTGGAACTGGGCGCCGAGCACGTGGGCAGCCGCGAGCTCGTCACCCGGCTGCGGGCCGCCGGGCTGCGCCGGCCCAAGGCCGCACGGGCCCGCGAGCGGGCCCGGGTTCCGGAAGCCGCGGAGTCCCGCGGGAGCCGCTGAGGCCCGGGCCCGCCGGGTCAGGGCGGGGGCAGCTCCTCGGGCGGCGGCGCCTCCAGCCGGTCGAGTTCGGCGAGCACGTTCACCCGGGCCCGCGGCTCCCAGTGCTTCCGGCCGAACGGCGTGTGGAACAGGTGCCGCGCCGAAAGCAGCGACCTGAGCACCCGGGCCCGTCCGGAGCGGAAGTCCGCGTCGGACACGTGGGGGTACTCGGCGCGGACCGCCGTGGCGTAGGCCAGGTACTCGTCGGCCGGGGCGGCCAGCACCGACAGGTCGGCGTCGCACACCACCGCCCCGTCGGCGTCCCAACGCGAGGGCCGGTGCGAGGCGGTCACCCCGACCAGGCGGGCCACCTCCCGGACCAGCGCCGGTTCGGCCCCGGTCAGGGGCAGCAGGCGCTCGGCCAGCCGCGCGCCCTCCTCCTCGTCCCGCCCCGCGACGCCCTCGTAGACGGCGTCGTGGAACCAGATCGCGTAGCGGACGCGGTCGGGGTCGCGCGCCTGGTCGCGCAGCAGGTCGGCCGCGCGCAGCGTGTGCTCCAGGTGGGCGAGCGTGTGGTAGCGCCGGTGCGGCTCGCTCCAGCGCCCCAGGAGTTCGGCGCCCACCGCCACCGCCTCGGGAGAGGTCCCGGCGAGATCGCGCCAGGCGGCCTCCAGCCGTGTCGCGATGCCCCGTTCCGGGGCGGGTCCCCGCTCCGGCGCGGTGTCCTGGCCTGGTCCGGCGTCGTGGTCCGGCGCGGGCGCCCGACCGGGTTCGTGGGAGCTCATGCCGCCAGTCTTCCCCACGCGGCCCGGCCGCGCACGGAAGGGGTCCTCCCCGCTCGGAGGATCCCGGCCCCAAACGGCAGCCCTATCATGGGATGAATCTTGGCCCTTTCCACGATTGCCCGCGCCGCGGCCGCCGTGCTGGAATCCTGAGGGCGGCGACACACGACGGGACGGGGCCGGATGTCACCTCTGCAGACCCTGCGGCGCATGGGCGACATCGCGGGATGGCCGCTGCTGCTGGCCAGCTTCCTGGCCCGCCTGCCCATCTCCATGTCCCTCATCGGGCTGCTCACCCTGGTCACCTCGACCACCGGCAGCGTGGCCGCGGCCGGCGCGGTGACCGGTGCCTTCGCCCTGGGTGAGGCCGTGGGCGGGCCCGTCATCGCCCGCTTCGCCGACCGGCACGGGCAGCGGGTACCGGTGCTGGTGACCGCGCTCGCGGACGCGGTGCTGGTCGTCGCGCTCGTGGCCGCGGTCCTGGCCGGGGCCCCCGCTCCCGCGCTGGCCGGACTGGCCGCCGTGGCGGGCGCGTGCATGCCCCAGATCGGTCCCATGGCCCGTACCCGCTGGGTCGTGCTGATCCGGCGCGGCCCGTACCGGGGCGCGGAGCGGGAGCGCTCACTGGCCGCCGCCATGTCGGTCGAGGGCGTGCTCGACGAGGCCGCCTTCGTCCTCGGTCCGGCACTGGTCGGCGTGCTGACCGTGGCCCTGTCGCCGTCGGCGAGCGTGCTGGGCGGCGCGGTGCTCATCGGCGTCTTCGGGGCCGTGTTCGCCCTGCACCCGACCTCCCCTCCCGGAACCCCGGCGGCGGGCGGCGCCCAGGGCCGCATCGCCACACCCGCGCTGCTCGTGCTGGCCGTCCCCATGTTCTGCCAGGGGCTGTTCTTCGGCGGCATGTCCACCGGGGTGACCGCGTTCGCCGCCGCCTCCGGGCACGGCGACCTGTCCGGGCTCATGTACGCGGTGATGGGTGCCAGCAGCGCCGCCGCGGGGCTGCTGATGGCCTCGCTGCCCGTGGGCTTCGCCCTCACCGCGCGGACCCGGGTCGCGGCGGGCGCGCTGTTCGTGCTCACCCTGCCGCTGTACCTGGACCACGGCGCGGCCACCCTGGCCGCGGCCGTCTTCGTCTTGGGCGCGGCCATCGGCCCGCACATCGTGAGCCTGTTCGGCCTCATCGAGCGGGCCGCCCCGGCAAGCCGCCTGTCCCAGTCGATGGCCCTGGTCCTGAGCAGCCTGATCCTGGGACAGGCGCTGGGTTCGACGGTCTCGGGCGCCCTGGCCGACGCGCTCGGCCACCGGGGCGCGTTCGCGCTGGCGACCCTGGGCGCGCTGGCGTCCCTCACCGTCACCACCGCGGTCATGCGCACCCGTTGGTACGACCGCCGGGAGGGCGCCTCCTCAACGCCGACGGGGCCTGTCATCAGCGGCTAAACCCAAGTGCGGGTATGAACGTGGTGATTCGGGGAACATCAGGCGTTAAACCCGCGTTAAAGAGGCACGCATCATTCCTACTCAGACCTAGGCTCGATGATCGTGCTCGATCTACTGGCCACCATCGGCCCCCGCCGCAAAGAGGTGCCCGTGCCCCAGCTCAATGGGCTCGCCCGCATCACGCTGTCGGTCCGCGACCGCGACGAGAGTGTGCGCTTCTACCGGACGGTCCTGGGATTCCGCGTGATCGCCAAGCGAGACCACGAGGGCACACTGCGCACCGAGTGCCAGCACCCGGCCTCCGGCCTCCTGCTCGCGCTCATCCAGCACCGTGACAACTTCAAGGGCAGGTTCGACCGCAGGCACTGCGGCCTGGACCGCCTGACCCTGGGCGTGGACAACCTGGGCGAACTGGAGGCCTGGGAGGAGCGCTTCGCCGAACTCGACGTGGAGCACTCCCCGGTGATGCACGGCGAGGAGGGCTCCACGCTGCTCTTCTACGACCCCGACGGCGCCGAACTGGCGCTGTTCGCGCACGCCGAACTCGACGCCGACGACAGCTGAGTCCGCCCGGCCCGCCTACTCGACCTCGACCAGCTTCAGACGCACGTCGCGCTCGGCCAGATCGTCCACGGCGGAGCGCGGCAGGCGGTCGTCGGTGATGATCAGGTCGAACTCCTCCAGGCTGGCCACACGGAACGTGCCGAACTTGCCGTACTTGGTGCTGTCGACGGTGAGCACGCTCTTGGAGGCGATCCGCAGCAGCGCCTGCTTGGCGACCACCTTGGCCTCCGAGGGCGTGGTCGAGCCGCGCTCGGCGTCCCAGGAGCTGCTGGCGATGAAGGCCAGGTCCACGTTCACCTGACGCAGGAAGTCGGCGGTGAAGCGGCCGACCGAGGAGTGGTCGGAGTGCGAGACCACCCCGCCGGTGTGGATCAGTTCGATCCCCGGGTACTCCATCAGGTGGCCGACGACGTTGAAGTCGCTGGTGATGACGGTGAGGCCGACCTTGTCGGTCAGCAGGGGGACCATCTGCAGCGTGGTCGTGCCCGCGTCCAGGTAGATGGTGAAGTTCTCCCTGACCAGGTCGGCCGCCGCGCGCGCTATGGCCCGCTTGGCGGGTACCTCCAGCTGGGCCTTGGCCAGGTAGGAGGGTTCGCTCTTGAGCCGTGCCGCGAGGCGCACCCCACCGGTGACCGACAGGACCTTGCCGTCGTTCTCCAACGCCTGGATGTCGCGCCGGACCGTCATGTGGGACACGGACAGCATCGACGTGAGCTCGTTGATGCTCAGCACGTGGCGCTCCTGGAGGAGCTTGAGAATGTGCTCTCGTCGCTGGTCCGGAATCATCGTTCGCCTCACACTCCAGGGGACGGCCTCGGAGGCGCCGTGCGACCACGACGCCGTGTAACAAAGTTTCCCAGCTCGACGGGGCGCCTCGGTGCCCGTGCGGCGTGAGCCCGCTCGCAATCGCACCGTCGCCCCAGGTGGGGGCCGCACGGCCCCGGGAGTCCGCCCCGGAGGGCGCTTTTCCTGTTTGCCCCGCGTACGGCGGGAGTTTTTGCGACCCTTGGCACCATGACGCTGTCCATCGCACTGCGCGGAGACACCGCACGCTTTCCGGGGAACACCCTTCCGGCCCTGCGCTCAGCCTCGCGCGCGGGGGCCGACCTGGTCAAGGTCGACGTCCACCTGACCCTCGACGGCTACCCCGTCCTGGCCGACGAACGAGTGGTGGCCGCCCCGGGTTCCCCGCCGCGCCCCGTGGGCGAGCTGACCCTGGCGGAACTCGCCGCCACCCGCGACGACCTGGAGCGGCGCGTACCCACCCTCATGGAGGTCCTGGCCGAGTACGGCGACGCCCCGCCGCCCCTGCTCCTGGACGCCGCCGCACCGGAGGCCGCCCTGGCCGCGGACGCGCTCCTGCGCGCCTACGGGTTCGGCGACCGGGTGCTCTTCACCGGTTCCACCGAGGCCCTGGGCGCCCTGCGGGCCCGCAGCCCCGGGGCCCGGCTCATGCTGGCCTGGGACCGGCCCGGACCGCCGCCCGAGGAGGCGACCCGTTCCCTGCGGCCCGAGTACCTCGGCATGCATTACACGCTCCTGACCCGGGAATTGGTCGGAGAAATGCACCGTTTCGGATATCTCGTAACAGCCTGGACAGTGAACGACTTCCCGGAAATGGCACGGGTGCTCGGAATGGGGGTGGACGCCCTGGCCACGGAGCGGATCGAGGACCTCGTGTCGCTCACCCGCAGCCGTGAGCGGGGAGAACACGCCGCGGACCCGGCCTGACGCCGTCCGGAGCCCGCACCCGCTCCCCGGCTCCGGGCCCGCGTGCCGCCGACGGGAGCGGCCGACTGGCCGCGCCGCCGCGCGCCGAATTTGGCCATTCCCCGTTTTTGCCGACGTGGCGTGGATATCCTCGAAAACATTAACCCACCGGGTGACGACCCTACGCCCTCGCTCCCCTCGAAGGCGCACTCCGAGTGATGAGACACCACTACATGACGGCCGAGACCTCCCCTCACGCGCTCCGCACCACGGCCTCCGTCCTGGACTGTGCCGCGCGCCTGTTCGCCGAACACGGCTCCCAGGGTCTGGCCATGTCCGCGCTGACCCGCCGCATCGCTGCCGAGACCGGGACGGACGCCGCCTCGCTCAGACGTGCCTTCCCCACCCGGTTCGACCTGGCCTACGCGGTGGTCCTGCGCTCCACCCGGGAGCGGGTCAACGGGCAGCTGGCCGCGGACCGTCCGGAGCTTCCCGCGGCCGAGCGGATGGCCGCCCTGGTCAGGCGACAGGTGGAGAACGGGTGGAAGCACCGCGCGGCCACCTCCCTGGCGCACGAGATGCTGCCCGTCCTGCGGGCCATCCACCCGACCCGCCACCGCGAGGTCAGTTCCCTGACCCGGATCTACCGCGAGCACATCCGCGGCGTCATCGTGGACGGGGTGGTCGCGGGCGTGTTCCGGGTGTGCGACCCCGGCCGGGCCGCCGACGAGGTGCTGGAGACCTTCGACTCCCTGCTGTACTGGTACGACCCCGGGGCGGGCCTGAGCCTGGACGACCTCGGCGCCGTGTACGTGGACCTGGTGATCCACCACCACCTGGGCTGCCCGCGCTGAGCCCCGGCCGCTCAGAGGCCGAGCAGCTGGTCCAGGTCGACCGACTCGGCCAGGGCCCGCAGACCGGCGTCGCCGGGGTGCAGGTGGTCCCCGGAGTCGTAGGCGGGCAGCAGGCGGGCGGGGTCCTGTGGGTCGCGCAGGACCGCGTCGAAGTCCCAGACCCCGTCGAAGGGGGACTCCGGGACCCCGGCCTGTTCGCGCAGGTGGGCGTTGACCCGCTGCCGGGCCCGGTCGACGTCCTCCGTGCAGCGCCGCTCCCCCCCGCACGGGGTGAGCGTGGCCGCGAAGACCCGCATGTCGTACTCGCGGGCCAGCCCCGCGATCCGCTCGATACCGCCGATCACCTCGTCGGGGTCGGTCCCCCAGCGCAGGTCGTTGATACCGGCGAAGACGATGAGCGTGTCCACCCCGTTCTGGGCGAACACGTCGCGGTCCACCCGCCGGAGCATGGCCACACCGCTGGGGTTGGAGGAGACCCCCTCTCCGGGGTAGCCGTCCAGGACCACGTGGTTGCCGGCCACACCGAGGTTGAGCACGCCCGGGTCGGGCGGACCGGACCGCTCGGCCAGGCGGGCGCTGAGCACGTCGGGCCAGCGGGCGTGGGCGTCGGCGGTGGAGCGGGTGCCGTCGGTGATGGAGTCGCCCAGGGCCGCGACCGCCCCGGGGGCGTCGAGCACCTCCACCCCGGTGAGGAAGGGCCACTGCCGGATCCGGCCGGTGAACGGCTCCCCGGTGGTGTCCAGGGTCTGGTCGCCGCTGCCCCGGGCACTCGTGTAGTGGGTGTCGGAGGCGGCGTAGTGCACCGGAGCTGTGGTGACCCGTTCGGGCAGGTAGAGGCTGACCAGGGCGTCCGTCTGCGGAGGCGCGAGGACCTCCACCGGGTCGCTGAAGACCTGCCCCCCGGCCGGGATGACGGTCCCGGAACTCCCGCCGAAGGTGAGCGCGACCGCCGAGCCCCGCGTCGCCGCCCCTTCCCCCCGCAGCGCCAGGGAGGCAGCGCCCACCGTGACGGGCTCGGCGGCGAAGGTGTTCTCCAGGCGGATCCGGAGCCGGTGGCCGCCGGTGGTGGTGCGCACCGCCAGACGCAGGGTCTGGTCCTCCCAGGGGCCTGCCTCCACGTAGCCCGAGGTCGCCCGCGCCCAGGTGCCGGTCCACCCGGAGTCCGCGGGACGCCCGCCCAGCGAGAACAGGTGGATGCGGCCCCGACCCGCCTCCTCGGGCAGCACCACGTGGGAGATCTCGCGCGCCGGGTCGACCGGGACGGCGCGCGCGTACAGGCGGACCGTGCCCAGGCTGGGACCGTCCCCGGCCGAGTTGGCGTAGGGCAGGGTGAGCGCGGCCTCGCTCGCGGCCCCCTCGGACCAGTCGGGGACGGACAGGGTGAACCCCTGTCGCTCGCCGTCGGCGTAGACCACGGTTCCGGTGCCCCGCGCGCCGGAACCGCCGGTGGCCGTGGCCAGGAAGGTCAGCGAGCGGTAGCGCTTCCCGGGCAGGCCCACCGACTGGCCGTCGGCGACCAGGTGGTCGGAGCGCCCGGGGGCGTAGTCGGGCAGTTCCAGGGGGGTGCCCAGCAGGACGACCTCGCTTCCGGGGGTCCACCCGGCGGCGGCCAGGGCCTGCGCGGACAGGCTGTTGCCGGAGCCGTCGAGGTCGACGTTGTCCGGTGAGGCGTCCCGGGAGATGCCGATCCGGTCGACGAGGGACTCGAAGGAGGGGGCGGCCGCCCGGGGCGCGGCGGGCTGTTCGGGTATCGCGGACTTGGCTCCGACGCCGCGGGAGGCCGTGGTGCTGACCACCGCGGCCAGGAGCAGGGCGACCGTGACCGCCGAGACCGTGTGCAGCAGGCGGTGGGGGCTTCCGCGCCGCCCGCTTCCGTCGGATGTCCGATCCGCTCCCAACACTCGCCTCCCCAGGCATACGGTGTCCCACCGTTAACGGCACCGGGCGCGCGGTGGTGACCGGGACGTGGGACACCACGCCCCCTAACGGGCCACCAGCGTAAACGAGCCGCCCCCGGGGACCGCGGAGGTTCCGGGATGTTCCGGGCGGCGTTTCGCGTCCGCCACCACCTGTGCCGATGCCGGGCGCCCGGCACGCCGTACCGCTAATGTCGCGGTCAGGCGGTACCGTGCGGGCCCGGCCGTCCTGGCGCGCGGACCCGGTCGGAACCCACCAGTAACGGTGTGCGGCGCCCGCGGCGGGCACACCCAGGACCGCACCCCCGAACCGGAAAGGCCCGCATGACCTGGCACACCCGGCCCATGGCCGCGTTCGACATCGAGACCACCGGCCTGGACCTGGCCCACGACCGCATCGTCACCGCCGCCCTGTGGCGCATCGACCCCGCCGCCCGCACCAAGGACGTCACCACCTGGCTGGTCGACCCGGGGATCGACATCCCCCAGGAGGCCACCGACATCCACCACATCACCACCGCCCACGCCCGCGAACACGGGCGCCCCGCCGCCGAGGCGGTGCCCGAGATCGGCGCCGCCCTGGAGAAGGCCGTCGCCGACGGGCTGCCCGTGGTGATCTACAACGCCCCCTACGACCTCGGCCTGCTCTCCGCCGAACTCCGCCGGCACGGCGCGGAGGCCCGTTTCGGGGAGGCCGTGCGCGTTCTGGACCCCCTGGTGATCGACAAGCGCTTCGACACCTTCCGGCGAGGCTCGCGCAAACTCGTCGACGTGTGCGCCCACCACGGCGTGCGCCTGGACGCCGACCAGGCCCACGGGGCCGCAGCCGACGCCCTGGCCGCCGCCCGCCTGGCCTGGAAGCTCGCCGCCACCCACCCCGAACTCGCCGACATGGACATCGACGACCTGCACGACGCCCAGGTCACCTGGAAGGCCGCCCAAGCCGCCAGCTTCCAGGACTACCTCCGCCGCAGGAACCCCGACGCGGTCGTGGACGGCTCCTGGCCGCTGGCCGCGAGCACCTGACCCCCCGTCCCCGGCCCCGTGCGCACCACCGCACCGGGGAGTTTCTCCAGCACACGCACTGAAACGGGAAGACACGATACTGATGTCCGATTTCGCATTCGCGCGCGGAAGCCGGGCGCGCCGAGTTCCGGACAAGGGGTATTGCGCCGGCCGGCGCCCTATCGTTTCGGTCGGCCACCGATAGCACGGGAAAGCGCCGCTGGCCTGGATCCGCAGGTCGGCGGCGCCTTTCTGACGTTCGGAGAGAGTAGGCCGGGCAGGACTCGAACCCGCGACCCAGGGATTATGAGTCCCCTGCTCTAACCAACTGAGCTACCGGCCCGCCGTCGTCGGCAAACGTCATCCTAACAGGGTGTGTCCGGCCTTTCCCCGCCCGGAATCCGTTACCGGACAAGGCCTGCGGGCGGACCCCGGGGCCCTACCGCGCCCCTGGGTCACCGGCCGCCGGAGTCCGAGGTCTAGGGTGTTGAGGTGCGGCGCGCCATGGACGGCCCCCAGCGCCCGGCACCGGCGCCGCGTGAACCCGTTGGTAACATCGCGGGTCGCACAACGTCGTTCAGGAGAGTTCACGCTATGTCCAAAGCACCTGTCAACGTGACCGTAACCGGCGCCGCCGGGCAGATCGGCTACGCGCTGCTGTTCCGGATCGCCTCCGGCCAGCTGCTCGGCGCCGACACCCCGGTGAAGCTGCGCCTGCTGGAGATCCCGCAGGCCGTCAAGGCCGCCGAGGGCACGGCCATGGAGCTGGACGACTGCGCGTTCCCGCTGCTCCAGGGCATCGACATCTTCGACGACGCCACCCAGGCCTTCCGGGGCGCCAACGTCGCCCTGCTGGTCGGCGCCCGCCCGCGCGGCAAGGGCATGGAGCGCGGTGACCTGCTGGAGGCCAACGGCGGGATCTTCAAGCCCCAGGGTGAGGCGATCAACGCCGGTGCCGCCGACGACATCCGCGTGCTGGTGGTCGGCAACCCCGCCAACACCAACGCGCTCATCGCGCAGAGCCACGCCCCCGACGTCCCGGCCGAGCGCTTCACCGCGATGACCCGCCTGGACCACAACCGCGCGCTCACCCAGCTCGCCAAGAAGCTCGACGTGTCGATCAACGACATCAAGAAGCTGACCATCTGGGGCAACCACTCCGCCACCCAGTACCCGGACCTGTTCCACGCCGAGGTGAACGGCGCCAACGCCGCCAAGGCCGTGGGCGACCAGGCCTGGCTGGAGAACGACTTCATCCCCACCGTCGCCAAGCGCGGCGCCGCGATCATCGAGGCCCGGGGCGCCTCCTCGGCCGCCTCCGCCGCCAACGCCGCCATCGACCACGTCTACGACTGGGTCAACGGCACCCCCGAGGGCGACTGGACCTCCGCGGCCGTTCCCTCCGACGGCTCCTACGGCGTGCCCGAGGGCCTCATCTCCTCCTTCCCGGTCGTCTCGCGCGACGGCAGGTGGGAGATCGTGCAGGGCCTGGAGATCGACGAGTTCTCCCGCGGCCGCATCGACGCCTCCGTCAAGGAGCTCGTCGAGGAGCGCGACACCGTCAAGCAGCTCGGCCTGGTCTGACGACCGGAGCGACACGGTGACGGGCGCGCCCCACGCGGGGCGTGCCCGTCGTCGTGGGGGCGGCGCACCGTCCCGAAGGGCTTCGCGGAGCAGGCAGTATAGAGACCGTGAGTCTCATCGATGTGCTTCCGGCCGAACCTGAACCCGACTCCCTCTTCGAGGCGTTCGCTTTGTGGGCCGAGGAGCGGGGCCTCACCCTCTACCCCCACCAGGAGGAGGCCCTCATCGAGGTCGTCTCCGGGTCCAACGTCATCCTCAACACCCCCACCGGCTCGGGCAAGAGCCTGGTGGCCACGGGCGCGCTGTTCGCCGCCCTGGCCCGGGACGAGTGCGCGTTCTACACCGCGCCGATCAAGGCGCTGGTCTCGGAGAAGTTCTTCGACCTGTGCAAGATCTTCGGCACCGAGAACGTCGGCATGATGACCGGTGACGCCAGCGTCAACGCCGACGCGCCCATCGTGTGCTGCACGGCCGAGGTGCTCGCGCAGATCGCGCTGGCCGAGGGCGCGCACGCCGACATCAACACCGTCATCATGGACGAGTTCCACTTCTACGCCGAACCGGACCGCGGGTGGGCCTGGCAGGTGCCCCTGCTGGAGATGCCGCAGGCGCAGTTCGTCCTGATGTCGGCCACACTGGGCGACGTCAGCCGCTTCGAGGAGGACCTGGAGGAGCGCACCGGCAGGTCCACCGCCGTGGTGGCCTCCGCCGAGCGCCCCGTCCCGCTCTACTACGACTACCGGGTCACCCCGCTGCACGAGACCCTGGAGGAGCTGCTGGGCAGCGGCCAGGCCCCGGTCTACATCGTGCACTTCACCCAGGCGCAGGCGGTGGAGCGCGCGCAGTCGCTCACCAGCATCAACATGTGCACCAAGGAGGAGAAGGCGGCGATCGCGGCGGAGATCGGCAACTTCCGCTTCACCACCCGGTTCGGGCGCAACCTGTCGCGTTACGTGCGGCACGGCATCGGCGTGCACCACGCGGGGATGCTGCCCAAGTACCGGCGGCTGGTGGAGCGACTGGCCCAGGCCGGGCTGCTCAAGGTCATCTGCGGCACCGACACCCTGGGCGTGGGCGTGAACGTGCCCATCCGCACCGTGCTGTTCACGGCCCTGAGCAAGTACGACGGAATCCGGGTGCGCCGCCTGCGCGCCCGCGAGTTCCACCAGATCGCCGGGCGGGCCGGTCGCGCGGGCTTCGACACCGTGGGCCACGTGGTGGCCCAGGCCCCCGAGCACGTCATCGAGAACGAGAAGGCGCTGGCCAAGGCGGGCGACGACACCAAGAAGCGGCGCAAGGTGGTGCGCAAGAAGGCCCCCGAGGGGTTCGTCTCCTGGGACGAGGCCACCTTCCGCAAGCTCATCGAGTCCGAGCCCGAACCGCTGACCTCGCGGTTCCGGGTGAGCAACGCCATGCTGCTGAGCGTGATCAACCGGCCCGGCGACTGCTTCTCCTCGATGCGCCACCTGCTGCGGGAGAACCACGACGACCGCAAGACGCAGCGCCGCCACATCCGCGAGGCGATCGCCATCTACCGGTCGCTGCTGGACGGCGGGATCGTGGAGACGCTGGACGAACCCGACGAGCAGGGGCGCACCGCGCGGCTGACGGTGGACCTGCAGTCCGACTTCGCGCTCAACCAGCCCCTGTCGACCTTCGCGCTGGCCGCGCTGGAGCTGCTGGACAAGGAGTCGCCCGCCTACCCGCTGGACGTGCTCAGCGTGGTGGAGTCCACCCTGGACGACCCCCGCCAGATCCTGGGCGCGCAGCTCAACAAGGCGCGCGGCGAGGCCGTCCAGCAGATGAAGATGGACGGTGTCGAGTACGACGAGCGCATGGAACGGCTGGAGGAGGTCGACTACCCCAAGCCGCTGGAGGAGCTGCTCAGCCACGCCTACGAGGTCTACCGGCGCGGCCACCCGTGGGTGGGCGACCACCCGCTCCGGCCCAAGACGGTGGCCCGCGACATGTACGAGCGGGCGATGACCTTCACCGAGTACGTGGGCTACTACGAGCTGGCCCGCTCGGAGGGCCTGGTACTGCGCTACCTGGCCAGCGCGTACAAGGCGCTGAACCAGACGGTGCCCGACGACGCCAAGACCGAGGAGCTGCGCGACCTCATCGAGTGGCTGGGCGAGCTGGTGCGCCAGGTCGACTCCAGCCTGCTGGACGAGTGGGAGCAGCTGACCAACCCCGAGGCGGAGGCCCCCGCGGAGGACGAGCCCGCCGAGGAGAGGGTGCGCCCGGTGACCACGAACGCCCGGGCCTTCCGGGTGCTGGTGCGCAACGAGATGTTCCGGCGGGTGGAACTGGCCGCACGCCGCCGCTTCGGCGAGCTGGGCGCCCTGGAGGAGAACGGGGAGTGGGACGCCGAGGCCTGGGCGGAGGCCCTGGAGGAGTACTTCGAGGAGCACGACGAGATCGGCACCGGTCCCGACGCGCGCGGTCCGGCGATGCTGCTCATCGAGCGGGAACCGGAGCTGTGGCGGGTGCGCCAGATCCTCGCCGACCCTGCGGGCGACCACGACTGGGGCATCAGCGCCGAGGTGGACCTGGCCGCCTCCGACGCCGAGGGCCGGGCGGTGGTCCGCGTGGTGGACGTCAACCGGCTCTGAGCGGGCGCGCGGCTCAGCCCAGCAGGTGGGCGTTGACCTCGCGGACCGCCCCGGCCAGGTCGGGGCGCTCCACCACGGTCCGCCCCGCGGCGCGCAGGCGCTCGGCCCCGTCGCAGTCCACGAACAGGGCGGGCTCGCGCCAGGCGAAGACCACCCTCGCCACCGGCGTCGTCAGGATGAGGTCGCTGCACGCCAGCGGCCGGGAGGAGCGGGAGCTGCACGGCTCCAGCGACGAGTACAGGGTGGCGGCGGCCAGCCGGGGGTCCTCGGGGTCGATCCCGCGCAGGGCCGTCTCCTCGGCGTGGTCGCGGGGGTCGTCCCGGCGCGAATAGCCCTCCCCCAGGAGGGTGCCGTCGGCGGCGACCACCGCGCAGCCCACCGAGAAGGCGGTGGCCGAGGGCGGGCACGAGCGCGACAGCCCGACGGTACGGCGCAGCCAGAGGGCGTCGGCCGTCCCCTCGGACGGTGGCGGACCGGAGCTCACCCCCGCTCCCCCGCGCCGTCCTCCCGGTCGCTCAGGCGGTAGCGCAGGACCGCCACGTCCCCGAGCGAGCGTGCCTCCGCCAGGCGCATCGGCGCGCCGGGGCCCTGGGGGAAGGCGGCGGGCAGGACGAAGCGCGGGGCCGCCTCCTCGCCCACGAAGAAGGGGGCCACGGCGAGCCGCAGCTCGTCGACCAGTCCGGAGGTGAGGAACAGGGTGTGGATGTGCCCGCCGCCCTCGACCAGCAGCCGTTCCACTCCGCGTCCGGCCAGGTCGGCCAGGACGGCCGCGGCGGTGGGCGGGTCGCCCGCGTCCACGACCTCGGCGGGCGGGTCGGCGTCGGGGCGGCGGCCCAGCGCCTCACGGGCGGTGGACACGCCCGCTCCCCCGGTGTAGACCACGGCCCCCGCGTCGCCGGTGGCGAAGAAACGGGCGGCGGGGTCGACCCTTCCGCTGCGCGTGACCAGGGCCTTGAGCAGGTGCTCGGTGCGCCCCCTGGCGCGTCGGCGCTCGCGCAGCTCGGGTGAGCGGACCAGGAGCCGGGGGTCGTCGGTCCGCAGGGTGCCCGCGCCGACGAGGATCGCGTCGCACTCCGCGCGCAGGGCGTCGATCTCGGCGAAGTCGGCCGGGTTGGAGAGGCGGAGCCGCTCCGGGCCGGTGTCGTCGATGCGTCCGTCGACCGACATGGCGCAGCTGAGGATGGTATAGGGGCGGTCCACGCGGATCATCCTACGTGAGGCGCGGGCCGGGCCCCGGAGGGCGCCGCAGGCGACCGGAGAGCCGTGGACGCGGGTGGGCGGGAGCGATTTCCGATACGTCCCATCGTCGGTCGGGTGGGCGGGAATTCCGTGTCCAGAAAGCTGATTCCCGCAGGCAGCCGCCGCGCGGCAAAGAATGGCCCGCCGGGCGGTGACCACGTTCCTTTCTCCACGGCCGGGCACGGGGAAGCCCGGGTTCCGATCGCGCCCGGCGCGGTCCGACCGACGCTCTCCCCGAAGGCGCCGGAGTCACAGGGGTTGACAGCCGTATACGCCCGAAGCCCGCACCCACGGGCTTGCGTGCACCGAGAGCCCTCCCCAATACGCCACATAATGGACATTGAGCATATAAGTACTAGCCACCCCAAGAGCACCCTCGGCCGTACTCCTCGACACTTCCCGGGCACTCCGAGCGATGATTTCTCCATCCCGTGTCTGTGACTCGGTTAACAACACCGCACACTCGGAATAGAATCCAGTGGTCGACCCACTTCCCCACCTCCGACAAGAGGACGGCGATGTCTCGATTCACCTCTCCCGACTTCCTGAGGCGGGCGGGGGGCAACCACGTCCGGGCCAATCCCCCGCCCCCCCTCGATCTGACCCGACCGAGTCTGGCACGGCTGCACTCCTTCCACCTCAAGGGCAAGGACCACTTCGAGGTGGACCGGGACCTGGCCAGCCGGGCGGAGCAGGTGGCCCCCGGGTTCCAGGACCTGGTCCTGGGTGAGCGCGCCTTCCTGCAGCGGGCGGTACGGCACCTGAGCGAGGACCTGGGTATCCGCCAGTTCGTCCAGCTCGGCGCGGGCCTGCCCGCGCCCGGCGACCCACACGAGATCGCGCACGAGAGCGACCCCTCGGCCCGCGTCCTCTACGCCACCGACGACCCGGTGGTACTGACCCACCACCTGGCTCTGCTGCGCGACGGGCGCACCACCACGGCGGTACGGGCCGGGCTCACCCAGCCGGACCAACTCCTGCGCAGCTCCGAGACCCGGGGCTTCCTCGACCTCGACGAGCCCGTGGGCCTGCTGCTCACCGGCGTGGTCGCGCACACCTCCGACGCCGACACTCCGGGGAAGCACATCGCCGCCCTGCGCGACGCCCTGGCCCCCGGAAGCCGCATGGTCCTCAGCCACTACTGCCGTCCCGACTCCGCCGCCTTCCCCAAGGACGTCGCGCGGACCGAACAGCTGGAGCGGCTCTTCCTGGACCGTCTCGGATCCGGTCGCTGGCGCTCCCGCCAGGCCATCGAGGCCTTCTTCGAGGGCTGGCGGATCAGCGAGCCCGGAGTGATCGAGGTCCAGCGCTGGCGCACGCTGCCCGTGGCACCGCCCGTGCCCGGCTGCTACCAGATGCCCCAGCGCAACCGCCGCCTGCTGATCGGCGGCATCGGCGAAATCTGATCCCTCTCCCGTCGCCCTCTGACCCGCGTTGGAGCCGCCGTGGCCCGGCAGCGGGCGAGGGGCCGCCCTCCCACCGGACCCGGTTCGCCGGAACGGAGTGCCGTGGGAAGCCGGGGCGACGGCCACGGGGCCCCTCCCGCGGAAGGACCCCGCTCCCCGCGTACGCGCGCGCCGCCCGGATCAGGGGCTGGCGCAACTGACGCCGCCGGGCGGAGCGGACGAACCGCCGCTGACGACGAACCCGAACGTGACCGCGGCTCCGGCGGCCACCGTGCCGTTCCAGGGGGTGTTGCGCACCCGCACGGACCCGCTGGTGCCGGTGTTCTGCCCGTTCCAGAGGTTGGCGATCGACTGACCGGAGGCCAGGGTCATGCCGACGGTCCAGCCGTCGAGCGGGGTGGTGCCGTCGTTGCGGACCGACACCTCGCCCTGGAACCCTCCGGACCAGCTGTTGACCGTGCGGTAGCTGGCGGTGCAGGCGCCGTCCTCGCCGTCGCCCGGACCACCGTCCCCGGGGTCGCCGTCACCCGGGTCCCCGCCGCCGGTCAGCACCGGGGTCTGCCAGTTCCGCCACGCGGACAGGTCGCCGGACTTGGCGGGCGAGACGCGGAACACACCGGGCGCCTGGCCCGTCCCCAGCAGGAAGGCCTCGATGCTCTGCCGCAGCGGTCCCCGCCACTCGGATCTGCTGGCGCAGTGGGTGCCGTCCTGGACGTCGGACCAGTAACTGATGTTGGCCTCGGCGCCGAGCGCCCGGTAGACCTCGGCCCCGCCCCGGGCGGCGACGCTGGCGGAGCGGGCGCCCAGCCAGTCGACGTGCGGGTTGTCCATGATGAGCAGGCCCCGCGGCGCGACCATGCCGACGATCTGGTGTGTGTCCACCGGCAGCGCGTTCGGGTTGCCCGTGTAGTCGCCGAAGGCGTCGCCCAGCCACGGCTGCTCGCCGTAGGCGCTGCTCAGCGGTTGGGCTCCGCTCTCCTGGGCGACCGCGCGCAGGGCGGGAACTCCGCCGGTACCCGACTCGATCGGCATGGTCAGGTCCACGCGCTGGTCGAAGGCGCCGGCGACGAGGGCGCCCTTGCCGTAGCGCGAACACCCCGTGACGCCGGTGGCGTCGGTACGCAGGACGGCACCGCCGGACTGTTCGAGGACGTCGATGATCCGGCTCGTGCCCCAGGCCCAGGCCATGAGCAGTCCCGTACCGCTGGAGGAGCCGTAGAGGTCGTAGAACGCGCCCCGCTTGCTGCCCCGGGACGTGCCCTCCGCCCCGACCGCGAAGGGGTCGTAGCTGATGACGGCGGCACCGGCGGCCTTGATCGTGGCCGTGTCCGCCCCGAAGCCCCCGTAGACGATCACGGCCGGGAAGGGACCCTGGCCGCTCGGCAGGTCGACCGAGGCGGAGAAGCTGGTGCTGCGGCCCTGGTCCGTCACGTTCACGGTGATCCGGGACGAGGAGACGGATCCCGTCACGCTGTCCGGCGGAGCGGGCTTGGATCCGTAGACGGAGCGCTCGGCCAGCTCGTGGATCTCGGCCCGGCGGCACTCCCACTCGTCCGCGGTGGACACGCGCGTGCCGTCCAGCCGGGTGAAGGGGTCGGGGAGCTGGGAGGTGGACGCCGGGGAGCCCGAGCCGGGCACCGCGCAGTCGGCGCCGTTGTGCTCGTCCGGACTGGCCGCGGCCGGTGCCGGTGCCAGGGTCAGGGCGGCCAGGCCGGCGGCGACCGCCAGGGCTGCGGCAGCCCACGTTCGGGGACGGTGTCGGTGCCGGTGTCGGTGGAAGGACATGGAGACCTCCGGGAGGAGCGCGCGGCCGACGGGACGGGCCCCTCGCGCGCGCCGGATGGGGGGTGGTCCGGCTCGGCCCGGCGGGGCCACCGCTCCCGCGGAGGCGTGTTCGGAGGACGGAGGGTCGCGGGTCCGGAACCGGGAGTGAAACCATCGTAGGAAGGAGACCGCTTTCCAGCCAGACTTTACGGGAATTTTCCGGAAGAATTTCGGAAAAGGATCATCGGGTCATGGGTGGAAAGGAGTGGGCACTGGACGGGGCCCTCCCCTGCCGGAAAGGGCCCCGCGGTCGGCGCCGTGGTGCTCGCTGGCACCCGACGTCAGGTCACAGTTGCACCTGACGGCCTCCGAGGGTCACGACGAGGCGACCGTCCGAGGCGAAGGACCAGCCCAGGGAACCGGTGTAGGAGGAGCACCGGGACCCGTTGGAGCCGGACCAGAACTGGTTCGAGCCGTCGGCGTTCCCGACGAAGCGGTCGGTCGACCCGCTGTCGCATGAGGTGTTGTTCCGGAACACCGAGGTGCCCGCCTCGAAGTTGAAGTTGCGCTGCGCGTTGCCGACGCTGAGGTTGTTCGACACCGTCATGGTGCCGGGGTTGCGGTTGTACGTGAACCCGTGCTTGCCGTTGTCGTAGGCGATACTGCGCCGGATGACGTGGTTGACCCCGATGTCCTCGCCGCCCAGCTTGTAGCCGTTGCGGTCGCCGCTGGGGTTCTGGGTGCCGTTGCTCAGGGTGCCGTTCCCGTAGGCGAGGGAGTCCTCGATGGTCACAGCGCCGATGGCCCCGGTGTCGGTCTTGGTGTAGAGGTCCCAGCCGTCGTCGATGTTGTGGTGGGCCACGGCGTAGCGGAAGACGTTGCCGGGGCCGGAGGTGAGCTTGGCGGCGAAGCCGTCGGCGTCCTCGCCGTCGGAGTCGGCGTTGTCGTGCGACTCAGCGCTCAGGATGAGGTTGTGGGACGGCCACTGGTCGCGCGGGGTGGTGGAGGAGATCCGGGAGAGCTGGAGCCCGGTGTCGCGGTTGAAGCGGGTCACCGTGCGTTCGAGGACGTTGTTGCTTCCGCCGACGAAGATCCCGTTGTCCCCGGCCCGCTCGACCACGATGCCGCGGACGTGCCAGAAGGACCCGTTCACGGCGAGCCCGCGGTTGGCGGAGTTCTCGCTCATGGCCGAGAAGTCCAGCACGGGGGTCTCACCGGGGTAGGCGAACAGTTCCGTGCGGTCCCCCGGGGTGCCGTTGTTGCCCTGGGGAATGGTGATCGTCTGCGAGTAACGGTAGGTGCCGCCCCTCACGTAGATCGTTCCGCCGGAGGCGACCCGGCCGATCGCCGAGGCGAGGGTCGTGGGGGCGGACTCCGTTCCGGCCGCGTTCGCGGTGCCGCCGGGCGCCACGTACAGCGCCGAGCCCGGAGGCGGCGGGGTGTCGCCCGTCTCTACGTCGAGGTAGTCGACGTTGGGCAGGCCCTCGGAGCCGGTGGGGTGGAGCCGGACGGTGTTGCCGCCCGACCCAAGGGGCACCGTGAGCGTCTTGGTCGCCCAGGAGTTCCAGGCGCCGGTGCCCTCGAAGGAGACCGACGCGATCGCCGAGCCGTTCACCACCACCTGCGCGGGGCGGGCCGAGGCGGTGCCGTTGGCGAAGCGGACCCGCAGGGTCGCGGTGCCCGACGCGGAGGCGTCCACGCCGAACTGGGTGTGGGCTCCGACGGTGTTGGTGCCGTTGCAGAAACCGCTGCCGGAGTAGCCGCTCCAGTCGGAGTCGATGGTGCCGGTGCACACGGCCGGGGAGTTCTCGGCCTCGTAGCGGGTGGAGGCCGCCTGCGCCGCGGTACCGGACAGAGCGACGAGCGAGCCCGCCAGCAGGACGGCGCACGCCGTGACGTGTCTGAGTTTCATGGTCTTCTCCAGGTCGGGGGGTGTGGGGGGTGGAGAGAGGAGGGGCCGGGTGCCGCACGGCGTCCGCCCCCTCCCCCCACGGAGAAGGAAAGCGCTTTCTGCGGAACGGTAAGCGCTTGCCAAGGTCGCGTCAACAGACCCTCGGCGTTTTTGTCCGCGCGGGGCGGGGTCGCCCGGAAACGGCGACGGGCCCCTTCCCGGGGGAGGACGACCGTGGTGGCCGGACGCGGGAACCCCCGGATGAGGGCGTGCTGACCGGCTGGCACGGCCAGACCCCGGACTACGCGCGCCACGGGATCGGGGACACCGGGTTCGAGGCCCCGCGGGGCGGACAAGACAGGCCGGAAAGGGGCGACGGGCAGGCCGGCGACCGCCGCGACGGCCCGCAACCCGGGCGAACAAGGGGTGCGGGCCGCCGGTGTGTCCTGGTCTCACCCGGTGTGCACCGGCACCCCGGCGCACCTCCTTATCCGGGTTCGGGGGGGAGGAGCGAGGGGAGGCCGCCCATGAGGCCGTCGAGTCCGGGGGACGGCGGCGGCCGGACTGGCGGCGGTGAAGGACCCGGCCGGGGTCAGGGCGGGGACGGTCAGCGTCCGGGTGGTGTTCTTCATGGCACTCCCATCACTTTCGGTGTCAGGTCGCGACTCCGTGTTGCGTACTCGCCCGCGGCCGCTACTCCTCCTGGGCGTCCAGCGAGACCGCGCTCAGGTAGGGCAGCGCGAAGGAGGGGAGGACCGGGCCGACCCCGTCGTCTTGGCGGGTGGTGCAGAACTTGCTGATCTCGCCCTGGGTCATCGGGCGGGTCTTGGGCACCAGCGTGCCCTTGGGGCGCCCGTCCGTGGCCTGCCCGGTGATCTGCCCGTTCCCGTACCACGCGATAGTGAAGAAGTCCGGCTCCTTGATGACCCAGATCTCTCCGGTGATGGTCTGGCGGTTGGCGGAGCGTTCCATCCACCCCAGGTGCTTGGAGCGCACCTGCATACCGTAGGTACTGGAGAACGTCTCCGACGTGGTCCAGGACATGCCGAAGGACATCGACATGGACGCCTTGACCACCTCGAAGAACGTGGCCTCCACACCCGCTGTGACCTCGAAGGACATCGTGCTGGACACCGTCTGCGACCACTGGAGTTCCATGGGGGCCGTGTCTTCGGTGCAGTTGGTGTAGAGGTCGGAGACCGCCTGGAAGGGCCCCGGAGCGAAGGTGAGCACCTGCGAGCGCACGATCACCTTGTAGCTCTTGTCCTTCAGGGCATCGTTCAGGAATTGCGCGCCGTCCGTGGTGGTGTAGTCGGCCGCGAAGAGGAAGTGCATGCCGTCCATGCCCTTTTTGTTGACCGGGTCGTAGCCCAGCTCGCGGATCTGCGCGTCGATCTTGGTGTTGTCCGGCTGGCGGGTGTCGGGCCAGTCCCCGGGGGCCGTGTCGGGGCGGGCGGGTGCCTGGGTCATGGGCGCTCCTGGTGAGCTGGTGCCGGGGCCGGTGCCCTGGCGGCTCCCTTGGGCCTGCCCGGAGCGAACCATGGGGGCACACGGAGGCCGGGAACGTCCCGTTATCTCTCGAAAACCTGGTGACCAGGTGGGCACCGAGAACGAGGGCGCGGCCCAACGCGAAAAGCCCCGCACTCCCTGTTCGTCAGGACGGTGCGGGGTTTTCCTGCGTCCGGGGCTCCTCGGACGAGGCAGGGGATCCGAAACCCCGGCACGTCACCGCCGTGGCGTGCCTACGTCACGCCGGACCGACGTACCCCTGGGGGGAGAGTCCCCTCCCCCGCCCCGGACCGACCGGGAAGGTGCGGTCACCGCCTACGGGTCTGGGGATCTCACCGGTTCCCGTCGGCATCGGGCGACCACCGCCCCGTCCGGGAGCAGGCACCCCGGGCCCGCTTCCTGGCACCGGGGGTGCCGACGGGGCGGTGGTCTGACCGACGCCTACCCCGGCCGGGGGATGACCATACGCGGCGGAGCGCTCCGGAACCGGGGGCCCGGCCCCCGGCGAGGGGGGTGCACGGGCTGACCGCGTACGCGGCGGCGGGGGTGCCCGCCGCCTGCCGCCCCGTGACCTCAGAGCGTCCTTGAAGCTGGTCGCGGGTTACTCGCCCCGCTGCCGGGCGCTCGGAAGGACACCCCTGGGCCTGCTGCGTTCTCGTCCGCGCGGGGCGGTGCCGCCCGGAAACGACGACGGGCCCCTCCCGGGGGAGGGACCCGTCCGCACTGCTCCCGCGATTGGACTCGAACCAATAACCTGCCGGTTAACAGCCGGCTGCTCTGCCAATTGAGCTACGCGGGATCGGGCGCCGCCTGGGGCCCCACGGGCCTCGGCGACGCCCCCAAGCCTAGCGCCTTCCGGAGGGTGCTCGCGACGCGTTTTCCGCCCGGTGCCGGTCCGCGGGCCTAGGACCCCCGCCGCCGGGAGAAGTAGGCGTTGGACCGCGGCAGGAACAGGAGCACGAGGGCGGTCAGGCCCATGAGGTTCGGGACGGTCCGGGCCAGGAGCTCGTAGGGCGTCACCTGGAACGCCGTACCGTCCATGGTGACGGTGATCAGGCTGATCAGCACGGCGAGGACGCCAACGGCGGCGACCACGGCACGGGCCCAGTCGAGGCCCAGGCGCACCAGGACGGCGAGGATGACGCCCAACACCGCGGTCAGCAGAGTGAAGGAGCCTGAGATGAGAAGCTGGCGAAGGCCGTTGCCCCCGTCCGCGGCGCGCATCTCGCTCCATCCCGTCGGGGCGATGACGAGCACGTCCAGCACCCAGGTGACGGGGCCTGCGGCGACGTAGGCGAGCAGGAGGAGGAAGGCGGCCTCCACCGCTCGGGGGCGTCCGGTGGTCTCCACGGTGGTGCCTGGCATCGGTCCTCGCTTGTCGCCGTACCCGGGAAAGGGGTGTGAGGGGAAAACCGGGGGCACGGGTCACCTGGATGGCCGTGACCTTACAGCAGGAACCGGGAGCCCGGCCAGCGGACCAGGTCGCGGACGGGAGAGGGGTGCGGAAACGACGACGGGCCCCTCCCGGGGGAGGGACCCGTCCGCACTGCTCCCGCGATTGGACTCGAACCAATAACCTGCCGGTTAACAGCCGGCTGCTCTGCCAATTGAGCTACGCGGGATCGGGCGCCGCCCGGGGCCCCACGGGCCTCGGCGACAGGTCTAGGTTAGCGTGCCCGCGGAGTGCTCGTGACCGGTGTCGGCATGTGTGCCCCAGCCCCCTCGGGGTAACGTCGAATCAGGATCCCGCCGATCGTCTCCAAGGCTGAAGAGGTACCCCATGCGCTACCGGATCACGTTCGCCGCCGGACTCGCCATCGGCTACGTCCTGGGGGCCAGGGCGGGCAGGGCCCGCTACGAGCAGCTCGCCCGCACCGCCCGCAAGGTGGCGGACAGCCCCGTCGTCCAGGAGGTCGCCGGTCTCGTCGGCGCCCAGGTCAGCAACGCGGGCCGCACCGTCTACGACAAGGCCGTGCACAAGGTGCCGGTCACGTCGCTGCGCGACTTCCTGGCCCGGCCCACCGACGAGGAGGCCGAGCTCGTCGAGTGGGAGGCCCACAGCTCCAACGGCACCCAGCCGCCGGGCGACGGGGGCGCGCCCGGCGGGGACCGCTAGTGGCCCTGTTCTCCAGGGGCGTACCCGCCGGGGTGCGCGCCCGGCTGGAGCGCGGCGAGCGCGTGCTGGCGCACGCGCCCGCCGCGGCCCGGGGCGGCGCCGAGGAGCCCGTCCTGGTCGCCACCACGCGCGCCCTGCACCTGCCCGACGGCCGCGCCGTGCCCTGGCAGGACATCGACCGGGCCCGCTGGACCCCCGACACCCTCACCTTCCTGGAGGAGAACTCGGGAGAGCACGTCGTGGCGCTGCGCTCAGGCCCCGGCACCGACGGCGTGGACTACCGCCGCCTGGCCGAGACCGTCTCCGAGCGCGTCACCGCCACCATCCTGGTCAACCGCTTCGTGCCCTTCCCCGAGCCTGACTCCGCCACCGGCTTCCGGCTGGTGGCGCGCCGTCCGCCGGGGGGCGCCGAGGTCTCCTGGCGCGTCCACCTGGGCGAGGGGGTCGACCCGGACGACCAGCACCTGCCCGACGCCGTCTCCCGGGCCCTGGCGGAGCTGCGCGACCAGATGGGCGTGTAAGCCCCCTCCGGAGGCCGCCGCGGGCCGCCTCACCGGTGGCGCGTCCGGCTCACCGCTCGCCGAGCCCCCGGGCCAGGACCTCGGCCAGGTGCAGGGCCCGGCGGCCGGTCCCCTGGCCGATCTGGGTTCGGCAGCTGTAGCCGTCGGCGAGCACGAGGGTGTCCGGGCCGGCCGCGCGCACACGGGGCAGCAGTTCGCGCTCGCCGATGGCCGCGGACACCTCGTAGTGGCCCTCGGTGAAGCCGAAGTCGCCCGCCAGGCCGCAGCACCCCGAGTCCAGGACCTCGCCGTCGATCCCGGCACGGGCGATCAGCGCCCGGTCGTCGTCGAAGCCCATCACCGCGTGCTGGTGGCAGTGCACCTGGGCCAGGGCCGAGGCGTCGATCCGCGGCGGCCGCCAGTCGGGCGCGTACTCGTTGAGGAACCCGGCCAGCGTGCGCACGGCCGCGGCCACCCTCTCGCTCTCGGGCCCGGGGAGCAGCTCCACCAGGTCGTGGCGCAGGGCCGCGGTGCAGCTGGGCTCCAGCCCCACCACGGGCAGGCCCTCCTCCACCAGCGGCGCCAGGGCCCGCACCGCGCGGCGCATGACCGCGCGCGCCACCTCCAGCTGTCCGGTGGAGACCCAGGTCAGGCCGCAGCACACCTGTCCCCGGGGCAGTACCACGCGGAACCCCGCGTCCTCCAGCACGCGCACGGCGGCGGCGGGCACGCCCGGGTTCATGTGGTTGCCGAAGGTGTCCGGCCACAGCACCACCCGCGGCCCCTCGGTGCGCGCCCCACCGCGTGCGGCGCGGCGCCGGAAGGCCCGGGTGAAGGTGGTGCGGGCGAAGGAGGGCAGGTCGCGTTCGGCGGCCACGCCCGCCAGCCGCTTGGCCAGGCGGGAGACCCCGGGCAGCCGGGTGGCGCGCTCGGCCTCGGCCGGGGCGAGCGAGGCCAGGCGCGCCCAGACCGGCAGCCAGCCCATCGAGTAGTGGGCGGCCGGGCGCACCCGCCCCCGGTAGTGCTGGTGCAGGAACTCGGCCTTGTAGCTGGCCATGTCCACGTTGACCGGGCAGTCGCTCAGGCAGCCCTTGCAGGACAGGCACAGGTCCAGGCTCTCGCGCACCTCCTCCGAGCGCCACCCGTCCGTGATGACCTCGCCGTTGGCCATCTCGAACAGCAGGTGGGCGCGGCCCCGGGTGGAGTGTTTCTCCTCCTGGGTGACCTGGTAGCTGGGGCACATCACGCCCGGCCCCTCCTGGCGGCGGCACTTGCCCACGCCCGAGCAGCGGCGCAGGGTCTTGGCGAAGTCGCCGCCGTCCTCCCGGTAGGCCAGGGCGGTCCGCGACAGCAGCGGGAGGGTCGGGCGGGTGTCGGCGGCCACCCGCACGTCGGCGTCGAGCGGCAGCGGATCGACGATGATGCCGGGGTTCATGAGGCCCTCGGGGTCCCAGACGCGTTTGAACTCGCCGAAGGCCCGGATGAGGCGTTCGGGGTACATGCGGGCGAGCAGCTCCGAGCGGGCCTGGCCGTCGCCGTGCTCCCCCGACAGGGAGCCGTTGTGCTTGACGACGATCCCGGCGGCCTCCTCCATGAACTCCCGGTACTCGCGGCGGCCGCGCTCGTGGGTGAGCTCGAAGTCGATGCGCACGTGCAGGCAGCCGTCGCCGAAGTGCCCGTAGACCACGCCGAAGCGGCCGTGGCGCTCCATGAGGTCGTCGAAGTCGCGCAGGTAGGCGCCCAGGTTCTCGGGGGGTACGGCGGCGTCCTCCCAGCCGGACCAGGCCTCGGCCCCGGTGGGGGTGCGCTGGGTGAGTCCGGCGCCCTCCTCGCGGATGCGCCAGAGCGCCTTCTGGTGGGCGGGGTCGGCGACGACGAGGGCGTCCTGGGGGCGGCAGGCGCCGGAGAGATCGGCGATCATGCGCTCGGCGGCCTCGGCCGCGCCCTCGCGGTCGGGCCCGGCGGTCTCCACCAGGAGCCAGGCGCCGCCCTCCGGCAGCGGGACCCGCGGCCCCGAGCCGTGCCGGTCCAGATCGGCCACCATGCGGGAGTTGATGCCCTCCACGGTGAGCGGGGAGTGGCCGAGCAGGTCGGGGACGGCGTCGGCGGCCGCGGGCGCGTCCAGGTAGCCCAGGACGGCCAGGGCGCGGGCGGGCGGCGACTGGACCAGGCGCACGGTGGCGCCGAGCACGAACACGCAGGTGCCCTCGGTGCCCACCAGGGCGGCGGCGAGGTTGCGCCCCTTCTCCGGCAGCAGCCGGTCCAGCGCGTAGCCGGACACCCGGCGGCGGAAGTCCGGCATGGCGGTGCGCAGTTCGGCCCGGTACTCCTCCACCAGACGGGCCAGGGCCGCGTGGATCCGGCCCTCGCGGCCGGGGCGGGCGGCCAGGGCCCGCATCTGTTCGTCGCTGTCGTAGGAGCCGACGGTGAGCCGGGTGCCGTCGCTGAGCAGCACGTCGAGGGAGACGATGTTGTCGGCTGTGGTGCCCCAGGCCACCGAGTGGGAGCCGCAGGCGTTGTTCCCGACCATGCCGCCGATGGTGCAGCGGCTGTGGGTGGAGGGGTCGGGGGCGAAGGTGAGCCCGTACTCGGCGGTGGCCTTGCGCAGGTCGTCCAGGATGACGCCGGGCTGGACGGTGGCGGTGCGGGCCTCGGGATCGATGCGCTCGATGGCGCGCAGGTGGCGGGAGGTGTCGATGACCACGCCGGTGCCGATGGAGTTGCCCGCGATGGAGGTGCCCCCGCCCCGGGGCACGACCGGAACACCGTGTTCGGCGCAGGTCCGCACGGCCGCCACGCAGTCGTCGACGGTCTCGGGGACGACCACGGCCAGCGGTACGCGCCGGTAGTTGGAGGCGTCGGAGGTGTAGAGGGCGAGGGTTCCCGGATCGAGGGCGACCGTGCCGCGGACCCGGCTCTCCAGGTCGCGGCGCAGGGCGGTCACGTCGGTGCGGTCTGTGGTGCTGTACGGGTCGGCCATGGTGTTCAGCGTGGCGGGTGCGTCGGCGGCGCCGCAAGGGCGCCGCGCGAGCCCGTCCGCGCGCGCGGGGGTTCAGCCCCGCAGGGAGGCGTCCATGGCTCGGACCAGCTCGCCGGAGGGGTCCATGTCCAGGTTCCAGACCATGAGGCCGCCCAGGCCCCGCTCGCGCACGTAGGCGCCCTTGAGTTCCACGACCTCGGGGGTGTCGTAGGTCCACCACTGGTCGCCGTCGTAGGTCCAGGCGGCGCCCGCCTCCTCGTCCACGAAGTGCTCGCCCCCGCGCTCGCGCAGGTCGGCGTAGGCCATGGTGGGGCCGTCGTAGGCGTCGTCGGCGGGCCCGTCCGCCGGCTGGCCGAGGCCGGAGTCGGCGGGGTACACCCCCTGCCAGCCTCGGCCGAAGGCCGGAAGGCCCAGGACCAGTTTGTGCCGCGGCGCGCCCAGGTCCAGGTAGCGCTGGACGGCGCGGTCGGCGCTGTTGGCCTCCGGGTTGAACGCCGGGGGGTACAGGTTGGAGTGGTAGGCGGTCTGCTCGTTCCAGGGTCCGGCGAAGTCGTAGCCCTGCACGGTGGCGAAGTCGACGTGGTCGAAGACCTCCTCCTCGTAGGCGTCGGAGGAGCCGCTCCCGCCGGGCAGGGACACGGACAGGACGTAGTCGCGTCCGGTGCGGCTGGACAGGTCGTCCATCTGGCGGCGGAACTCGGCCACCAGCAGGGTGAAGTTGGCCGCGTCGTCGGGGTGCTCGACGTTGTCGGAGGCGCCCCCTCCGCCGGGCCACTCCCAGTCCAGGTCGATGCCGTCGAAGATGCCCGCGGCGGAGCCCGGTCCCCCCTGCGGCTCGTCCCCGAGCACCGGCAGGTTCCCGAGCAGCCACAGGTCCAGGCAGGAGGAGACGAAGGCCCGGCGGGACTCCTCGGTGCGCGCGGCGGTGGAGAAGTGCGTGGACCAGTTCCAGCCGCCCAGGGACAGGCTGGCCCGCAGGTGGGGGTGTTCGTCCTGGAGCAGGCGCAGCTGGTGGAGGCTGCCCGCGAGCCCCTGGTCGTAGTCGTCGGCCCGCCCGTCGACGCTCTCCTCGGCCTCGTAGCGGCGCTGGTACAGCTCCCAGGGCTGGTCGTGGTTGCCCGGGATGTGGCACAGCCCCTCCGGGCTGACGTCGCCGAAGGCCCACATGAGGCGGGTCAGGTGCGCGGGGGCGCCGCTGGCCTCCAATTCCTTGACGGTGTAGTCGCGGTTGGCCACGTTCCAGTCGGCGAAGTAGCCGATGCGCTCCAGCTCCCGGGTACTCGCCGCCACGAAGACCCCCGTGATCAGTACGGCGGCGGCCAGGACCGCGCCCAGGACGCGCAGGCGGCGCCGCGGCCGGGCCCCGTCACCGCGTGTGGATGGAGAGGCGTTCACAGTACGACCGTAGACGGCCCGGGACGGGAAACCGGGTGTCTGGCACAGGTCGGCCACAACAGGCCGTTCCGGAACCCGGGGAGGGGCCCGCGCGTTGGTCGTGGGTGTTCCCGGCGTCAGTCGGCGATGAGGAAGTCGCGCAGGGTGCCCGCCCGTGAGGGATGGCGCAGCTTGGCCAGGGTCTTGGCCTCGATCTGGCGGATCCGCTCCCGGGTCACCCCGAACTCGCGTCCCACCTCCTCCAGGGTGTGCGGATGGCCGTCGGCCATCCCGAACCGCAGCCGGATGATGCGCCGCTCGCGGTCGGAGAGCCCGGCCAGGATCGCGCCCAGGTGCTCCTGCAGGACGGTGAAGGCCGCCGCCTCCACGGGGACGACCGCGTCGGAGTCCTCGATGAAATCACCGAAGTCGGACTCCTCCTCGCCGATGGGCGACTGCAGCGAAACCGGTTCGCGGGCGAGCTGCTGGATTTCACGGACCCGTTCGCCGCAGAATCCGGCGGCCGAGGAGATCTCCGCGGTACTGGGTTCGCGGCCCAGTTGCTGGTGCAGTTGGTGCTGCACCCGGACGATCTTGTTGATGGTCTCGACCATGTGCACGGGAATACGGATCGTGCGCGCCTGGTCGGCGATAGCCCGGGTGATGGCCTGGCGAATCCACCACGTGGCGTAGGTGGAGAATTTGAAACCCTTGCGGTAATCGAACTTCTCCACCGCGCGGATCAGTCCGAGGTTGCCCTCCTGGATGAGGTCGAGGAAAAGCAGACCCCGGCCCATATACCGTTTGGCGATGGACACGACCAGCCTCAGGTTGGCCTCGATGAGGCGCCGTTTGGCCCGACTGCCCTCCTCCACCAGGGCGCCGAGCTCCTCGGCCGTGCACCCGTCCGCGGCGCGGCGCTGGGCGTAGAGGCCGACCTCGATCGCCTTGGCCAGGTCCACCTCCTCCTCCGCGGTCAGCAGGGGCACCCGGCCGATCTCGCGCAGGTAGAGCCGGACCAGGTCCGAGCCCGAGCGTCGGCCCGGATCGGCGAGCGGCCCGGCGTCGTCGGGGTCGGTGACCTCCACACCGATCCGGGACAGGTGGACGACCGCCTGGTCCAGGAAGTCGGGTGGCGCGTCCAGCCGTTCCAGCGCCGAGGCGACCTCGCCGCGGCTGACCGGTCCCCGACCCGCGTCGGGGAGCAGCCGGACCACCTGTTGAACGGGCGGCGTTTCGTTGGTCACAACTGTGGGAGCCACGCCCCCCATTGTGCCCGCACGGGTACCGGAAAAGGGAGAACTATTATTGTCACCCCGCTGCTACATAGCGGGTGGTCACTCCTCGGCGAGTGCGCGTCTTTCCTGCTCAAGGCGGAGCAACTCGGTGGACAACCGCAGGTACTCCTCGGGTTCCGAGACCTGGTCGAGCCGCGAGAGCTGGGACTTGAGGTTTATTTTTCTCCGATTGATGGAATGAGTCTTGATTGTGCCCAGTATTTGCTGGGCGTAACGCTCGTCGAGTTCTCCGTAGAACTCCAGTTGTTCGACCGCCAAACGGGTGAGGAAATCACGCTGCGTGTCGTTGGGCGCGGCCTCGCGCAGCCCGGCGACCCAGGCGGCGGGGTCGTGCGCGGCGGCCACCCCGCCATGGTCCGCGACGAGCCTGAGCACGGCCCGGTGCTGGGGGACGGTGAAGTCCTCCTCGACGAGCCGGTCGAAGCCCGCCGCCAGTGAGGGGTACTGCAGGGCGAGCTTGAGCGCCTGGCGTTCGCGCTGGACCGAGGGGTCGCCGAGGTCGTAGGGGGCCTCCCGGGCGTCGGGGGTGGGAGCCGGGCGCGCGGCGGGCACCTCCCGGCGCCGACCCGGCCGGTCCCCCCCGCGCATGTGCTGGCGGACCCGGCGCAGCACGAAGGCCTCGTCCATCAGGCCCAGCCAGCGGTCCAGGTTCTTGCCGTAGGACAGGCGCACGCCCTCGTTGCGGATGCTGGCCACGACCGGGGCGGCGGCGTCCAGGGCGGCGATGCGCCCCTCGGCCGTGGTCAGGTCGTAGCCCTCCATGACGTTGCGGATCATGAACTCGTACAGCGGCGCGGGGTGCTCCACCAGGTCCACCACGGCCTGGTCCCCCTGTTTGAGGCGCAGGTCGCAGGGGTCGAGCCCGTCGGGCTGCACGGCGACGAAGGTCTCGGAGGCGAACCCGTGCTCCTCGGCGAAGGCGCGTACGGCCGCCTTCTGGCCCGCCTTGTCGCCGTCGAAGGTGAACACCACGCGGCCGCCCTGGTTGGAGCGGCCCAGCAGCATCCGGCGCAGGATCTTGAGGTGGTCCTCGCCGAAGGAGGTGCCGCAGGTGGCCACGGCGGTGGTCACGCCCGCGACGTGGCAGGCCATGACGTCGGTGTAGCCTTCGACGATGACCGCCTGGCTCCGCTGGGAGATGTGTCGCTTGGCCAGGTCGAGGCCGTAGAGCAGGCGCCCCTTGTGGAAGATGGGGCTCTCGGGTGAGTTGAGGTACTTGGGGCCGTCCTCCTCGGGGTCGAGCTTGCGGGCCCCGAAGCCCACGACCTCGCCGGTGACCTCGCGCACGGGCCACAGCAGCCGGTTGCGGAAGCGGTCGTAGGCGCCGCGCCGTCCCTGGCTGGCCAGGCCGCCCTCCACCAGTTCGGCGTCGGTGAAGCCCTTGCGGCGCAGGTGGGCGGTGAGGTTCTCCCAGCCCGCGGGGGCGTAGCCGAGGCCGAAGTGCTCGGCGTGCGCGCGGTTGAAGCCGCGTTCGGACAGGAAGCGCCGCGCGGTGACCGCGCCGGGGGCCAGCAGCTGCTCGGCGTAGAACTCGGCGGCGGCCCGGTGGGCGTCCAGCAGGCGCTGGCGCTTGCTCTCGTCGCGCCGGGCGCTGCGCCCGCCCTCCTCGTAGCGCAGGGTGACGCCGATCTGGCGGGCCAGCGCCTCGACCGCCTCGGTGAAGCTCAGGCTCTCCATCCGCTGCAGGAAGGTGATGGTGTCACCGCCCTCCCCGCAGCCGAAGCAGTACCAAAGGTTTTTGGCTGGGGTGACGTTGAAGGAGGGGGACTTCTCGTCGTGGAAGGGGCACAGCCCCTTGAGCGAGCCGCCTCCGGCGTTGCGGAGTTGCAGGTACTCACCGACCACGTCGGCGATGGGGGTGCGTTCGCGTACGAGCGCGATGTCTTCGTCCTTGATCCGGCCTGCCACGCTGTCCAGGGTAGTTCGCCCCGGGGACGTTCCCGTCGTCGTCCCCGGCCCGGCCCCCGTGCACGGCACGGACCGAGCCGTACGGCATGGGTCCGGACGGTGACCGCACCCGCCCGGGCTTTCCCTTCACTCCACCCCCCGGACACCTCCCGGTCGTTTCGGCGCCCGGCCGCCGTGGCAGCGTGATGGCCTCCACTCCCATGCTTCGAGGAGGATCGGCGAGGTGCGTGCATCCCCCCACACGTCCGGCCGGGGCGCGTTCTGGTTCGTGGTCGTCGCCTCCGTGCTCGCGGTGGCCCTGGCCGTCGCGCTCGGGTTCGTCGTTCTCGGGCGCGTGTTCCAGAGCACGACGCCGGTACAGGGCCTGGTCGGCTCGGAGAAGGTGGAGCTGTTCACCGACGAGCGGGTCCGGGACCGGTTCGCGGAACTCGGCTACGAGGTGGCGGTGCGGGCCCGGGGCTCGCGGCTGATGGCCGAGGACCCCGGGGAGGCCGACTTCCTCTCCCCAGGATCAGGCCAGGCCGCGGAGTACGTCCGGCGGCTGCACGGCCTCGGGGACGAGTACCGGCCCTTCAGCACGCCGATGGTCGTGCTCAGCTACCGGCCCATGGTGGACGCCCTGGAGGAGGCCGGGGTGGCGCACCGGGCCGAGGACGGCACCTGGTCCTTCGACCTGGCCGCCTACCTGGAGCTGACCGGGGAACGCGTCCGCTGGCGCGACCTGCCCGGGAGCGCGGTCAGCTCCAGCAACCGCAACGAGGTGCTGGTGCGCACCACCGACCCGCGCACCTCCAACTCCGCGGCGATGCACGTGGCCGCCCTGTCCTACCTGCTCAACGGCGAGGAGGTGGTGCCCCCCGGCGGCGTGGACCGCGAGCTCACGGACACGCTCTCGCGGCTGTTCCTGGCCCAGGGCCATCCTCCGGAGTCCTCCCAGCAGCCCTTCGACCAGTACCGCGACCTGGGCGCGGGGCACACGCCGCTGCTGTGGGCCTACGAGTCGCAGTACGTGGACGCGATGGTCAACGGGCCCGCGCTCGCCGAGGACGCCGTGGTGCTCTACCCGGCCCCGACCGTCTACTCCGAGCACAGGGTCGTCCCGTTCACCGACGCGGGCGCGGAGGTCGGGCGGCTGCTCACCGAGGACGAGCGGTTGCAGGAGCTCGCGGCGGAGCACGGCTTCCGCACGCAGGCCGGGAACTCCTTCGACGACCTGGTGGCCGAGCACGGGCTGCCGGTGCGCACCCGCCTGGACGACGTGGTCAACAGCCCGACCCACGAGGCCATGGAGGGCCTGCTGACCGCGATCGAGCAGGCCTACAGCGACAACGGGATACGCCCGCCCACGGCCGACGAGGCGGCCCGCGGCGGCGGGAGCTGACGTCATGCGGACGAACACCGGACACGGGAGCGGGGAACGGGTGCTGGGAACGGGAAGGGTCCGCGCCGCGTGCGCGTCGGGGCTGGCGGCGGTCCTGCTGGCGACGGGCTGCGCCCCTGGCGGCGGGGAGCCCGACGTGACGCTGCGGGTCCTGGCCGGCAGCGAGCTCGCCGACCTGGAGCCGCTGCTGGAGGAGGTCGCCGAGCGCACCGGGGTGACGGTGGCGCTGGAGTACCGGGGCACCCTGGACGGGATGGCCCAGATCGCCGCGGGCGACCGCGAGGGCGAGGCGGGGACCTACGACGCGGTCTGGTTCGCCTCCAACCGCTACCTCGCCCTGGACGGGGGCGCCCGGTCGGCCATCCACGCGGAGACCCCGATCATGGTCTCCCCCGTGGTCCTGGGCGTGGCCGCCGACCGTGCCGAGGAGCTGGGCTGGACCGGGGGCGCCGAGGTGACCTGGTCGGACGTGCACGAGGCGGTCGCGGCGGAGGACTTCACCTACGGGATGACCAACCCGGGCGCCTCCAACTCCGGCTTCTCGGCGCTGATCGGCGTGGCCGCGGCGATGGCCGACACCGGCGCTGCGTTGAGCACCGAGGACGTGAAACGAGTGGGCCCCCAGCTCGCGGAGTTCTTCCAGGGGCAAGAGGTGACGGCGGGGTCCTCGGGGTGGCTGACGGACGCCTACGTGCGGCGCGCACGGGAGGGCCGGCCGGTGGACGGCCTGATCAACTACGAATCGGTGATCCTGTCCCTGAACGACGCCGGCGCCCTGCCCGAACCGCTGACCGTGGTCTACCCGGCCGACGGCGTGGTGACCGCCGACTACCCGCTGACACTGCTGTCGGAACCCTCCGAGGAGGTCCTGGCGGGGTACGAGCGGCTGGTGGAGGACCTGACCTCGGCGGAGACCCAGCAGCGGATCGCCGACCAGACGCGGCGGCGCCCCGTCAACGGGGAGGCCGAGCTGTCCCCGCCCGTCCCCTCCCTGGTGGAACTGGCCTTCCCCTCCAGCCGTGAGGTGGTGGACGGACTGGTGGCCGACTACTTCGCCACGCTGCGCCGCCCGGCGCGCACCGTGTACGTGCTGGACGTGTCGGGGTCGATGGAGGGCGACCGGCTCGCGGAGCTGAAGTCGGCCCTGCAGGCGCTGACCCGGGCGGACGGCGGTTCGCTGTCCCGCAGCACGCAGACCTTCCAGGAGCGCGAGGAGGTCACCCTGCTGCCGTTCGCCACCGAACCCGCCGAGCCGCTCAGGTTCGTCATGGAGCCGGGTGCGGCACGAGAGGCCAACGCCGACCTGGCCGCGGCGGTGGAGGACCTGGAGGCGCTGGGCGACACGGCGGCCTACGACGCCCTCGTGCGGGCCTACGAACTGCTGGAGGAGGACTACTCCGGCCCCGACGACGAACGTCTGATGTCGGTGGTGCTCATGACGGACGGCGTCGTGAACACGGGCACCGACCTGGAGGGGTTCGGGGAGTCGCTGGCGGAGCTGCCGGACGCGGTGGCGGGGGTGCCGGTGTTCACGGTGCTGTTCGGCGAGTCGGACGTGCCCGAGATGACCGAGCTCGCCGAGATGACGGGCGGGCGGGTGTTCGACGCCCGCGAGGAGGAGCTGGAGCGGGTGTTCCGGGAGATCCGGGGCTACAGCTAGCTGCGGCCCCGGACCTCCCGGGTCCTCAGGAGGAGGAGGCCCGGGCGGGCGCGGGCGTCCTGCCGCCCCCGCCGCCCCCGCCTCCGTTCCCGTCGCGCCGCCGCGTCAGGGGCAGGGAGACGGAACGCCCGGAGGTGGCGCGGCGCTTGTTGTAGATGTCGAAGGCCACGGCGAGCAGCAGCACCAGGCCCTTGATGAGCTGCTGCCAGTCCACGCCCAGGCCGATCAGCGACATGCCGTTGTTGAGCACGCCCATGACCAGGGCGCCGATGACGGCCCCGACGACGGTGCCCACGCCCCCGGAGGCGGAGGCGCCGCCGATGAAGGCCGCCGCGATCGCGTCGAGCTCGAACATGGTCCCGGCGCCGGGTGTGGCGGCGTTGAGCCGGGCGGTGAACACCAGCCCGGCCAGCGCCGAGAGCACGCCCATGTTGACGAACACCCAGAACGTGGTCCGCTGGGTGCGGATGCCGGACAGCGCGGCGGCCTGCTCGCTGCCGCCGACGGCGTACACGCGCCGCCCCATGGTGGTGGAGCGCATGACGAACGAGTACCCGGCGATGAGCGCGATGAGCAACACGCCCACCACGGGCAGGCCGTTGTACTGGGCCAGCACGTAGGTGAAGGCGAGCACCGCCGCGACCACGACCGCCGAGGAGGCGGCGGTGACCCCGGCGGGCGGGACCGGGAGTCCGTGTCCGATCGAGCGCGACCGCGCGCGCCACTGGACCCACACGATGGCCGCGGCCCCGGCCGCGCCCAGCACCAGGGTGGGCAGGTGCAGGCCCTCTCCCTGGAGGGGCAGGAAACCGCTGGACAGGGAGCGCAGGTTGGCGGGCAGGGGGGCGATGGACTCCCCGCCCAGTACCGCCAGGGTCGCGCCGCGGAACACGAGCATCCCGGCGAGGGTGACGATGAAGGCGGGCACGCGCACGTAGGCGATCCAGAAGCCCTGCCAGGCGCCGATGAGGGCGCCCAGGAGCAGGGCCAGGGGCACGACCACCACGGTGGGCAGCCCCCAGGAGGTGAGCATGATCGCCGACACCGCGCCGGTGAACGCCACCACCGAGCCGACCGAGAGGTCGATGTGCCCGGTGACGATGACCAGCATCATCCCGATCGCCAGGATCAGGATGTAGGAGTTCTGCATGATCAGGTTGGTGACGTTGAGCGGGGTGAGTAGCAGTCCCCCGGTCAGGATCTGGAACAGCACGATGATGGCCACCAGGGCGATGGCCATGCCGTACTGGCGGGCGTTGTCCCGCATCAGGGCGGCGCCGAGCCGGGACAGGCGTGAGGTGGTGGTCGGCTCTTTCACGGGCGGTCCCCGGTTCGTGTCATCAGTCTCATGAGGGTCTCCTGGTCGGTCCCCGCGCGGGGGACCTCTCCGGTGATGCGCCCCTCGCACATCGTGTAGATCCGGTCGCACATGCCGAGGATCTCGGGCAGCTCGGAGGAGATGAGCAGCACGCAGGCACCGGCCGCGGCGAGTTGGCGCACGATGAGGTAGATCTCGTACTTGGCGCCCACGTCGATGCCCCGGGTGGGCTCGTCGAGGATCAGGAGGTCGGGCTGGGTGAACATCCACTTGCCCAGGACGACCTTCTGCTGGTTGCCGCCGCTGAGGGTGCGCACGGTCTGGGTGGTGCCGTGGCTGCGGACGCGCATCCGCTCGCTCATCCGCTCGGCCTCCACGGCCTCCAGCCCGGGATCGAGGACCCCGTGCCGGGAGATCCGGCCCAGCGCCGCCATGGTGGTGTTGTGCCGGATGTCGTCGTCGAGGAGCAGGCCGAGCGTCTTGCGGTCCTCGGGCACGTAGGCGATGCCGCCGCGCACGGCCTCGGCGACGCCGCTGGTGTCGAGTTCGGTGCCGTCCTTGAGCACGGTGCCGCGGACGTGGCGGCCGTAGGAGCGGCCGAACAGGCTCATGGCGAACTCGGTGCGCCCGGCGCCCATGAGGCCCGCCATGCCCACGACCTCCCCGGCACGGACGGTGAGGTGGGCCCCGTCCACCACGCGCCTCCCGGCCTGGGCGGGGTGGTCCACGGTCCAGTCGCGCACCTCGAAGCGCACCGGGCCGATCTCGCCGGTCCGGTCTGGGTAGCGCTGGTCGAGGGCGCGGCCGACCATGCCGCGGATGACGCGGTCCTCGTCCACCGAGGGGGTGCCCTCGGCGTCGCGTTCCACGGCCAGGGTCTCGATGGTGCGGCCGTCGCGCAGGATGGTGACCTCGTCGCACACTCGCATGATCTCGTTGAGCTTGTGCGAGATGAGGATGCAGGTCACGCCCTGCTCGCGCAGGTCCAGAAGCAGCTCCAGCAGCCGGGCGCTCTCCACCTCGTTCAGTGCCGAGGTGGGCTCGTCCAGGATGAGCAGCCGGACCCGTTTGGCCAGGGCCTTGGCGATCTCCACGAGCTGGCGGGCGCCCACGCTGAGCGCCGAGACGGGCGTGGCCGGGTTCTCGTCCAGCCCCACCCGGCGCAGCAGCTCCCGGGCCCGGGCGTGGGTGGAGCCCCAGTCGACGATCCCGAAACGGGACCGCTCGTGGCCGAGGAAGATGTTCTCGCTGATGGACAGCTGCGGGATGAGCGCCAGCTCCTGGTGGATGATGGCGATCCCGGCGCGTTCGCTGTCGGCGACCCCGGAGAAGGCGCAGGGCTCGCCGTCCACGAGGATCTCCCCGGTGTAGGAGCCCGCGGGGTGGACCCCGCTGAGCACCTTCATCAGGGTGGACTTGCCCGCACCGTTCTCCCCCATGAGGGCGTGGATACGGCCGTGTCCCACGCTCAGGGACACGCCGTCCAGGGCGCGCACCCCGGGGAACTCCTTCTGGATGTCGCGCATCAGCAGGAGCGGCCCGCCCGGGGCGGCGGGCCGCCTCTCCTGGTCTGTCATTGGAGGTCGGACTCCTCGTAGTAGCCGCTGCCGATCAGCACGTCGTGGTAGTTGTCGACGTCGACGGAGACGGGTTCGAGCAGGTAGGAAGGGACGACCTTGACGCCGTTGTCGTAGGTCTCGGTGTCGTTGACCGGGACCTCCTCGCCCGCCAGGAGCGCCTCGACCATGTCCACGGTCTGGGTGGCCAGGGCCCGGGTGTCCTTGAACACAGTCTGGGTCTGCTCCCCGGCGATGATGGACTTGACCGAGGCGGCCTCGGCGTCCTGGCCGGTGACCACGGGCAGGGGCTTGCTCTCGGTGCCGTAGCCGACGGCGCGCAGGGACTCGATGACGCCGAGGCTGATGCCGTCGTAGGGCGAGAGCACCGCGTCCACGTCCTCGCTGGAGTAGTGGGCGCTGAGCAGGTTGTCCATGCGGGACTGGGCGATGGAGCCGTCCCAGCGCTGGGTGGCGATCTGCTCCATGGAGGTCTGGCCGCTGCGGACCTCCAGGGTGCCGTCGTCGATGTGGGGCTGCAGGACCGACATCGCCCCGTCGTAGAAGAAGTAGGCGTTGTTGTCGTCGGGTGAGCCGCCGAACAGCTCGATGTTGAAGGGGCCCTCCTCGTTCTCCAGGTCCAGGGCGTCGACGATGTACTGGCCCTGGAGGACGCCGACCTCGAAGTTGTCGAAGGTGGCGTAGTAGTCGACGTTCTCGCTGCCGCGGATGAGGCGGTCATAGGCGATGACGGGGATGTCGCTGGAGGCGGCCATGTCCAGGACGTCTCCGAGGGCCTCGCCGTCGATGGCGGCGATGACCAGGACGTCGGCTCCCCGGGTGATCATGTTCTCGATCTGGGAGACCTGGTCCTCCACGACGTCCTCGGCGTACTGCAGGTCGGTGCCGAAGCCGCGGGCCTCGAACTCGGCGACCATGTTCTGGCCGTCGTTGATCCAGCGCTCGGAGGACTGGGTGGGCATGGCGATGCCGACGGTTCCGGCCTCGCCCTCGGAGCGGGCGGCGTCGCCGACGCCGCCGCAGCCGGTGAGCAGGAGCGCGGCGCCGAGCAGGGCCAGCGCCTTGGTGGTACGGGGGGTCATGGGCTGCGCCTTTCCGTTCACTTGCGGGGGATGGAGAGGGTGAGGGCGGTCCAGGAGACCGGGGGCAGGGTGACGGTGAGCCGCCCTCCGTCGAGCCGGGCGGTCTTGTTGGGCTGGGGCGCGACCCGGTCCGGATCGTCCATGGTGTTGGCCGCGTAGACGTCCTCGTCCGCGAGGGTGAGCGCCTCGGCCACCCCGCTCGGATCGAGTTCGCGCAGGTCAGCCTCCAGAGTAAGCGGCTGGTCGGTGGAGCGGTTGACCGCGAAGAGCGCGGCCCGCCCGGTCTCGGAGTCGGTGGTGACCGCGGCGTCCAGGACGGGCACCTCACCGTACTTGGCGGTGTCCTGGACGGGGGCGGTGACCTCGGCGCGCAGCACGTGGCCGGAGGCGGCGGCCGCGGTGAGCGCGAAGGGGTGGAAGATGGTCTGCCGCCAGGCCGCCCCGCCGGGCTCGGTCATGATCGGGGCGATCACGTTGGCGAGCTGGGCCTGGCTGGCGGCGGTGACGCGGTCGCTGTGCCGGAGCAGGCTGATGAGCATGTTGCCGACCACGACGGCGTCGGCGACGTTGTACTGGTCCTCGATGACGCGGGGGGCCACACGCCAGTCGTCGGTGGGCTGGACCTCGGCCTGGGCCTGGTGGCGGCTGAGGTACCACACGTTCCACTCGTCGAAGGAGAGCTGGATGCGCTTGCGGTTGCCCAGCCTTGCACCGACGGCGTCGGCCGTGGAGACCACAGACTCGATGAAGTGGTCCATGTCGGTCACCGAGCCGAGGAAGCTGGCCAGGTCGCCGTCGTGCTCCTCGTAGTAGGCGTGCAGGGAGATGTACTCGACGGCGTCGTAGGTCTCCTCCAGGACGGTGGCCTCCCACGCGCCGAAGGTGGGCATGGCCGATCCGGAACTGCCGCACACGACCAGTTCGAGGTCGCGGTCGGCCATCTTCATGGCGCGGGCCACCTGGGCGGCCTTGCGGCCGTAGGAGCGGGCGTCCAGGTGGCCGATCTGCCAGGGGCCGTCCATCTCGTTGCCCAGGCACCACATGCGGATGTCGTAGGGGTCGGCGTGACCGTGGGCGGCGCGCAGGTCCGACAGGTGGGTGCCGGAGGGGTGGTTGGTGTACTCCAGCAGGTCCAGGGCCTCCTGGAGGCCGCGGGTGCCGAGGTTGACGGCCATCATCGGTTCGATGTCCATGCGCCGGCACCAGGTCATGAACTCGTTCAGGCCGAACTGGTTGGTCTCCAGGCTGTGCCAGGCCAGGTCGCGGCGGACGGGGCGCTGGTCCTTGGGGCCGATCCCGTCCTCCCACCGGTAGCCGGAGACGAAGTTGCCGCCGGGGTAGCGCACGGTGGTCACGCCCAGCTCGCGGACCAGGTCGGCGACGTCGCGGCGGAACCCGTCGGCGTCGGCGGTGGGGTGGTCGGGCTCGTAGACACCGGTGTAGACGCAGCGGCCCATGTGTTCCACGAAGGAGCCGAAGGTGCGGCGGTGGACGGGGGCGAGGGGGGTGGCCGCGTCGACGCGGAGCGAGGCGTTGAGCAAGGGTTCTCCTCCTGTGGTGGGCGGGTCCGGCCCGCGGGGGCCGGACCCGGTGCGGTGCGGGTCAGCGGACGTACGGCCAGCCGTCGGCGGTCCAGTGCAGCCTGCGGATCGCCATGCGGAAGTCGAAGTCGGGTCCGAGGTCGGTGTCGTAGTAGTGGTAGGCGAGCAGGCCGCCGGAGACGGACTGGCCGCCCGACCCGGTGATGGTGCCCTCGTCGGCGAGGATCACGGTGCCGCCGCCCTCGAGCAGGGGCACGCCGTCGGCGTCCAGGTAGGGACCGGTGACGTCGGCGGAGCGGCCGACCGCGATCTTGTAGTCGCTCTCGACGCGGCAGCAGTGGTCGAGGGAGACGAACAGGTAGTAGTAGCCGTCGCGGTGCACGATGTAGGGCGCCTCGACGGCGTTGGGGGGTTCCTGGCGGTCGGCCAGGTGCAGCACCTCGGCGCCCTCGGCCGCCCGGCCGCTGGGCCAGTCCAGTTCCACCATCCGGATGCCGCTCCAGAAGGAGCCGAAGGTCATCCAGTGGCGGCCCTCGGCGTCCTCGACCACGCCGGGGTCGATGGCGTTGTAGGGGTCGCCGGGGAAGGACTCGAACACCGGGCCCCGGTCGGCCCAGGCGTAGTCGGGGTCCTCGGGATCCAGGGTGGTGTTGGTGGCCAGGCCGATCACCGAGCGGTTGGAGCCGAAGGTGGAGGCCGAGTAGTACAGGTAGTAGGTGCCGTCGGAGTGGTGGATGTCGGGCGCCCACAGGGTCTCCACGCCGGGGACGGCCTCGGTGAGCCAGTCGGGCTTGGTGTCCCAGACCGTGCCGGTGTAGGTCCAGTGGCGCCCGTTGCGCGAGCTGCGGATCTGGATGTTGCCGTCGCCGATGTCGGGGTTGCCGGTGCCGAAGACGTACCAGTCCTGCCCCCTGCCGCCCTTGTACAGGGCGGGGTCGTGCACGCGCAGCCCTCCGGTGAAGGGGTGCTGGTCCTCGGGCTGGTATCCGCTCAGGGGCAGGCCGGGGTTGTTGGGCGGGCGGTCCCAGTCCTTCGGTGCGGCCGAGGCCGGGGCGGTCAGGGCCGTGGCGGCGACCACGGATGCGGTCAGCGCGGCGGCGAGCACCGTCGCGGTGCGGGTGAGCGGGTGTGGCATGAGGGGCTCCTGGGGGTCGGGGGAAGCGTGTCAGCCCTTGATCCCGGCACCCGCCACACCCGTGACGATGTGCCGCTGGAAGAGCAGGTAGACCACGAGCAGGGGCAGGGCGCCCAGCACGGCCGAGGCCATGACCTGCGCGTACTGGATGCCGTACTGGCCGAGGACGGTGCCCAGGCCCACGGGCAGGGTCATCATCTCCGGGTCGTTGACCACGATGAACGGCCACAGGAAGTTGTTCCACGCGCCGATGAAGGTGAAGATGCCGACGGCGGTGAGGATGGGCCGCGACAGCGGCAGGATGACGTTCCACAGCACGCGCAGCGGTCCGGCGCCGTCCATCTTGGCCGCGTCCTCGTAGTCGCGCGGGATGGCGTCGAAGAACCGCTTGAGGATGAACACGAACACCGGGGCGACCACCTGGGGCAGGGCCACGCCCCAGTAGGTGTCCACCAGACCGAGCTGGGTCATCAGCACGAACTGGGGCACGATGAGCACCTGCGGCGGGATGAGGATGCCGCCGATGACCAGGGCGAAGAGCCAGCCGCGGCCGCGGAAGTCGAACCGGGAGAAGCCGTAGGCGGCCAGCACGCACACGACGAGGGTGAGTGCGGTGACGATCGTGGTGGTGATGAGGGAGTTCATCGTCCAGCGGACGATGTCGCCGCGGCCCAGGACCTCCGCGTAGGCGTCCAGGGTGGCGTTGGGGGTGAACCAGCTGGGCGGCATGACGGTGGTCTCGCCCTCGGGCTTGACCGATGTGGCGAAGGCCCACAGCAGGGGGACGAACCACAGGATCCCGGCCAGGGCGGCGACCGTGTACAGCGCGGCCGAGCCGACCGTGACACGCCGTTTCCGGGAGGTCCGGGGCGGGCGCGCGGGGGCCGAGACGGCGCGCGGCGCGGGGGTGGTGGCGGGGGCTGGTGCGGCCATGGTCAGCCCTCCTTCCGGGAGAACAGGCGGAACTGGGCGATGGAGGCGGCGATGATGAGGACCATGAAGATGTAGGCCATGGAGGAGGCCAGGCCCACGCGCAGCCCCACGAAGCCGGAGTCGTAGATGTACTGGATGACGGTGCGGGTGGCGAAGTTGGGGCCGCCCATGGTCATGAGGTAGATCTGCTCGAACACCCGCAGTGAGCCGATGAGCTGGAGGACCGCGATGAGGGCGGTGGTGCGGGTGAGCATGGGCAGGGTGATGCGGGCGATGCGCTGCCAGGCGCCCGCGCCGTCGATGGCCGCCGCCTCGTAGACGTCCTTGGGGATGGACTGCATGGCGGCCAGATAGAGCAGGTAGTTGAAGCCGACCTGCCACCAAGCGGTCGCGATGACCACGGAGATCATCGCCGTGTCCTCGCTGAAGAGCCACTCGGGGCCGGTGATGCCGAACCGCTCCAGGGTGCCGTTGAACAGCCCCAGGCTCGGGTTGTACATCCAGTTCCAGATGAGGGTCATCACCGCGACGGGCAGCACGAACGGCGCGAAGAAGGACAGCCGCAGGAACCACCCGAGCCGACGGGCGTGGTCGGTGAGCAGGGCCAGGCCGAGCGCGAGCAGGACCATGACGGGCACGCTCAGGACCGTGAACCACAGCGTGTTCCACAGGGAGTCGTACAGGTCGGGGTCGGTCAGGCTCTCCCGCCAGTTGTCCGTCCCGATGAAGGAGATCTCTCCCCCGGCCAGGCTGCGGTCGGTGAAGGTGTAGCCGAGGCCGAGCACGGAGGGCCACAGCAGGAACAGGGCGTAGAAGGCCAGGAAGGGCAGGGTGAACCACAGGCCCGTCCACGTCGTGGGCCTGCGCCGGACGTCGACGAGGCCGCGGGGGGCGCGCGGCGCCGTTCCGGCGGAGGTGCTGGGCGCGGGGGCGCGGGTCTGGCTGGTCATGGTGGGCACTCCCTTCCCTACACCGGTGACGGGACGGTCAGCAGGTCGCGGATGATCCGTTTGAGCTGGTCCAGGGCCTGCTCGGGGGTCTGGGTGCCCTGGTGCAGGGTGGTCAGCGGGCCGGCGGCCTCGTCCTGGAGGCGCCCCGCCGATCCGCTGAACCAGGCCTGGGGCTCGAACTGCACGTTCTCGGCGGCCTCGCGGTACTCGGCCTGGGGCTGGAGTGCGTCGTACTCGGCGCTCTCCACGACCGGCTGGTAGGCGGGGATGTGCCCGCCCCGGGCCCAGGTGAGGCTGTTGCGCAGCATCCACGCGGCGTACTCCACGGCGGCCCGGGTGCGCTCGGGGTCGCGGTCGCGCTGGTGGGGGAAGACGTAGCAGTGGGAGTCGCCGCGGGTGCGGTGGTTGCCGAACACGGCCGGGAACTGGGTGGCCGAGAAGTTGGTCCCGGCGGCCTCCAGGGTGGGGATCTCCCAGTTGCCGTGGATCATCAGCCCGGCCCGGGCGTTGACCAGGTTGGCGGCGGTGTCGGCGTCCCGGGAGTGGCGGGGGGAGAGCCCCTCCTCCGAGAGCCGGTAGAGCACCTCCATGGCGGCCAGGGCCTTGTCGTCGTCCATCTCGTAGTCGTCCTCGCCGAAGACGATGTCGCCGTCCTGCTGGCGGTAGAGCGCCCAGAAGTTGGACCAGGGGTTCCAGGTGTCCAGGGACAGGCCGTAGGCGCCGGTGACGCCCTGGATCTCGCGGAGCAGGTCGAGGTAGTCGTCCAGCCCGGAGACCTCCACGAGCCGGTCGTCGGCGTCCAGCACGCCCGCCTCGCGGCACACGTCGAGGTTGTAGTACTGGATGAGGACGTGGGTGTCGATGGGGATGGCGTAGAGCTGGCCGTCGAAGAAGCACTTCTCCCAGATGTTGGGCAGCACCACGGTGTCGTCGATGCCCGCCTCGGCGAGTATCGCGGGGTCGATGGGGTCCAGCAGCCGCCCGGGGGCCAGGCTCTCCAGCCGGGAGATGTGCACGGTGGCGATGTCGGCGCCCCGGCCGCCGGCCGCGCCCATGGCGACCTTGGTGTAGAAGGGCGCCCCCCACGTGAAGGTGGTGGCGCGGAAGTCGACCCCGGGGTGCTCGGCCTGGTAGGCGTCGTGCATCTCGATCATGCGGTTGCCGTCGCCGCCCGCGAACAGGTTCCACTGGCGCAGCCGGGTGCGGCTGGTGAGCAGGGCGTCGGGCGGAGCGCAGCCCGCGACGGCGAGTCCGGCGGCGGCCGCCAGGCCCGCGCCGAGCACGGCGCGGCGGCCGGGGCCGGAGGACCGGCCGGAGCCGGGGAGAGGGCCGGAGAGGGCGGCCCGGAAGGGTGTGGGGGATGGTGGTGGTGCTTCGCGCACGGTGTTCTCCTTGCGCCTGAGGGGGTGGAGGGCCCCGCCCGGAGGCCCTCCGTTGGGGGGTCGGGGCGCCGGGGCGCCGCGGATCCGGGTCAGACCCGGACGTACTCGACTCCGGTGAGCGCGCACAGGACCCGCCAGTCCTCGGCGCGCGCGCCGGTGTTCATGACCATGTGGTGGGTGCCGCCCGCGCGCAGCCAGGCGTCCATGCACCCGCGCACGCCGTTTTCCGGGCGGAACTGGCCGTAGGGCATCTCCAGGGAGGGCAGCTCGGAGGCGTCGATCACCTCGCCCTCGGCCACGACCAGGCGGAAGCGCTCACCGCCCAGGGCCACCAGCGAGGCCAGGGTGGCCGGGCCGGGCCGGTAGCGGAACAGGATGGTGGGCGGGTCGTCCAGACCGCCGATGCCCAGGGGCCGCTTGATGAGGCGGATGGGCTCGTCCTCGCGGGCCACCCGCCAGTTGCCCTCTCCCATGTGGCTCATGAGGATGGAGTCGCTGGGGAAGTCCATCGCGTACATCTCGGTGAAGTGGCCGTCCCCGGCGAGCTGGTGTCCGGCGTAGACCACCGAGGCGGCGAGCACGTCGCCCTCACCGGCGAACCCGTACCCCTTGGCCATGAGGGTGGAGGCGGCGGCCATCGGCAGGCGGGCGAAGCGGCCGTCCTCCCCGATCGCGTCGAAGTGGGTGGAGTAGGCACCGCACCCGGACTCCTCCAGGAGCCGTTCGATGCCCAGCTGCATCCGGGCGTGGTCGACGCGCTCCTCCTTGGACAGGCGCTCGTCGACCTCGAAGACCCCGTCCTCCCAGGCCATGAGGTCGGCGACCGCCTCCTCGGGCAGGTCGGCCATCGTCCGGTGCAGGGTGCCCGGGGCGATGACGTGCACCTCGGGGCCGAGCGCGCGCATCAGGGCGGTCTCGTCCACGCGGGCGTCGCCCATGCCGTTCATGGGGTAGCCGAAGACGCCGACGCGCAGGGAGCGCAGAGCGGTGACCGTGCGAGCGGCGCGGGCCCAGCGGTCCACCCGGGCGGCGAACTCGGGGGCCTGCCAGTCGCCGGTGATGACCTCGAAGGGCACACCCGCGCGGACCATGGCGTTGGCGGTGTCCTGGGCGCCGTGGATGCCCTGGTTGTAGGTCATGTCGGCCATGTCCCAGGAGGCGCTGACCTGGGGGTCGGGCTGGATGTTGGCCAGGGCCACGGGTAGGCGCATCCGGCTGAACACGGGGGTGACGCGCAGGGAGGGGCCGTAGGTGAGCATGACGACCAGGACGCCGTCGAGTCCGGCGGCCTCGAAGTCGCGCATGGCGTTCTCGGCGTCGGCGCGGCCGCGCACGGGCGGGCTGACGGTCCACTCGGCGACGTCGGAGAGCTGTTCGGCGACCCGGGCGGCGTAGGCCGCCTGGTGCTCGGTGATGCCGGGGATCATGTCGTCGTAGAGGGGCTGCATGATGCCGAGCAGGCCGATGCGGGGCTTGCCGACCCTCACGGGCGGGTGCTCGGTGGCCGGGGCTGTGGGTACGGGCACGGTACGTACTTCCTTATTGGCCGTAGACGTTCTGGTACCGGTGGTGGAGCGCGTCGATGTGCTCCTGGGGCAGGCGTTCGAGGGGGCCGCCCTGACGGGCGATGTGGACGGTGCGGGCGACGTCCTCGCACATCACCGCGGCCTTGACCGCGGCCTTGGCGCTGTCGCCGATGGTGAACACGCCGTGGCCGCGCATGAGGACGGCGGGCGAGCGGTGGCCCTCCAGGGTGGCGACCACGCCCTTGCCGATGTCGTCGCCGCCGATGAGGGCGAAGGGCCCGACGGGGATGTCGCCGCCGAACTCGTCGGCCATCGCGGTGATGACGCAGGGGATGGCCTCGCCGCGGGCGGCCCAGGCGGTGGCGTAGCGGCTGTGGGTGTGCACGACGCCGCCGACGTCGGGGCGGGCCCGGTAGACGTAGGCGTGGGAGTCGGTGTCGCTGGAGGGCTTGTGCCCTCCCTCGACGACCCGCCCGTACAGGTCGCACACGACCATGTCCTCGGGGGTCAGGTTGTCGTAGGACACGCCGCTGGGCTTGATCACCATCAGGTCGGCGCCGGGAACGCGGGCCGAGACGTTGCCGCTGGTCCAGGTGACCAGGTCCCAGCGGGGCAGTTCGGCGTGCAGGTCGCACACCTGGGCGCGCAGGCGGTCCACCTCCTCGCGGAGGTCGTCGGGGACGGCCAGGGGGGTCGGGGTGCTCATCGGTCTCCCTTCGGGGCGGTGCGGGCGGCGTGGGCGGCGTTGCGCAGGGCGCGCAGCCGGTGCAGGCTGCGGCTGCCGCCCCGGCCGAAGTGGTCGTGGAGTTCGCGGTAGAGGGCGTAGAGCTCGTCGTAGGCGGCGGTCCGGGCGGGGTCGGGGGTGACGGTCTCCTCGCGGACCCGGCCCATGGCCGCGGAGGCGGCGTGGATGTCGGGGTGGGCTCCGGCGGCGACGGCGGCGTGGATGGCGGAGCCGACCGCGCAGCCGTGCTCGGAGGCCACGATGCGCAGCGGCCGGTCCAGGACGTCGGCGTAGACCTGGAGGACGAAGGGGTTGCGGACCATGCCGCCGCCGATGGTGAGGTCGTGCACCGGTACCCCGGAGGCCGCGAAGGTCTCGATGATGGTGCGGGTGCCGAAGGCGGTGGCCTCGATCAGGGCCCGGTAGACCTCCTCGGGCCGGGTGGCCAGGGTCATGCCGACCAGGACGCCGGACAGGTCGTGGTCGACCAGGACCGACCGGTTGCCGCTGTGCCAGTCCAGGGCGACCAGGCCGTGCCCGCCCACGGGTGCGTCGGCGGCCCTGGCGGTGAGCACGTCGTGCAGGCTCACGCCCTTCTTCCGGGCCTCGTCGTGGTAGGCGGGGGGCGCGTAGTTCTCGGCGAACCAGCCGAAGATGTCGCCGACGCCGCTCTGTCCGGCCTCGTAGCCCCAGGCGCCGGGGGTGATGCCGCCCAGGGCCAGCCCGCACATGCCGGGCACCTCGGCCAGCACGTCGGAGTTCATGACGTGGCAGGTGCTGGTGCCCATGATGGCGAGCATCCGGCCGGGCCCGGTGGTCTGCGCGGTGGCGGCGGTGACGTGGGCGTCGATGTTGCCGACGGCCACGGGCAGACCCTCGGGCAGGCCGGTCCAGGCCGCGGCCTCGGCGGTCAGGCCGCCCGCGCGCTCGCCGAGCTGGGAAAGGGGGTGGGCGAGCTTGTCGCGGACGAAACCGGAGAAACCCGGGTCCAGGGCGGCGAGGAAGTCCTCCGAGGGCCACTCACCGTCCTGGTAGATGCCCTTGTACCCGGCGGTGGCGACGTTGCGGGTCTCGCGGCCGCACAGCTGCCACACGATCCAGTCGGCGGCCTCGATCCAGCGTTCGGTGCGCGCGTAGACCTCGGGGTCGTCGCGCAGGACCTGCAGGGCCTTGGCGAACTCCCACTCGGAGGAGATCTTGCCGCCGTAGCGGGCCAGCCACTTCTCGCCGCGCTCGGCGGCCAGGGCGTTGATCTCGTCGGCCTCGGGCTGGGCGGCGTGGTGGCGCCACAGCTTGGGCCAGGCGTGCGGGCGCTCGGCGAGGCCGGGCAGTTCGCACAGGGGGGTGCCGTCGGCGGTGACCGGCAGGACCGTGCAGGCGGTGAAGTCGGTGCCGATGCCCACGACCTGCTCGGGGGAGACACCCGCGGCCCGCAGCGCCTCGGGGACGGCCACGCGCAGGACCTCGCGGTAGTCCTCGGGGGACTGGAGGGCGGTCTCCGGCTCCAGTGCGGCGTCCGATCCGGGCAGGCGGTCGGCGATGACGCCGTGCCGGTAGGCGTGGGCGGCGGAGGCGAGCTCGGCGCCGTCGCTCACGCGCACCACGACGGCGCGTCCGGAGAGGGTTCCGAAGTCGACTCCGACGGCCACGGCGTCGACCGACGGCACGTAGTCGGTCGAAGATGAATTGTGATCGTTAACATTTCGGTTCATGAGGAGTCAGTCCCTTTCGGCGGGGGCCAGCGGGGGCAGGGGTCGGCGGGAGGAACGGAGGGGACGGAAGGAGACGGGTCAGCGAACGTCGGTCAGCGGACGGGGATCGGGGTCACGGCGGCGGAGGGCCGCTGCTGCCCCGGACCCGCAGCCGCGCCGGGACGACCCGGCGCACGCCCCCGGCCGGGGGCGCCGCGCCCTCGCGCCCGGTGCCGATCTGGCCGAGCAGCAGTGCCAGGCTCTCCTTGCCCACCTGGGCGAAGTCCTGGAAGACGGTGGTCAGTGAGGGGGTGAGGAACTCCGCCTCGGGCACGTCGTCGAAACCGACCACGCTGACGTCCCCGGGCACGTTCAGCCCCGCCTCGTGCAGGGCGCGCAGCACCCCGATGGCCATCTGGTCGTTGGAGACGAAGATCGCGGTGACCCGCTCCCCCGCCGCCCTGCGGGCCACCAGGCGGCGGCCCAGGTCGTAGCCCGACCGGGGGCTCCAGTCGCCCTGGAGCGGTTCGGGGACCGGCGCCCCGGCCTGTTCCAGCGCCCCGCGCCACCCGACCGCCCGGGCCTCCGACTCCAGCCACAGGGGGTCGCCCTCGACGTGGTGGACGGTGGTGTGCCCGAGGTCGAGCAGGTGGCGGACGGCCTCGCGGGCGCCCTGGGTCTGGTCCACGCACACCACGGGCAGGCCCGAGCCCTCGCCGCCCTCCACCGCGACCAGGGGGCGCGGTCCGGGCAGGTCGGCCAGCGCCTCGACCAGGCTGCGCTGGGGGGCGATGGCCACGCACCCCTCCACCGACTGCTGGATGAGGTACTCGGCAGCGGCCACGATGCCGTCCGGTGAGACGTCGTCGAGGCTGACGATGCTGACGAAGTAGCCCGCCTCGCGCGCCGCGCGCTCGATCCCGGACAGGGTCTGGGCCGGGCCGAAGAGCGTGGTGTCGAAGGCGATGACCCCGAGCACGTTGGTCCGGCGGGTGACCAGGGCGCGCGCGGTGGAGTTGCGGTGGTAGCCGAGCTCCTCGATGGCGCGCCGCACGCGCAGCACGGTCTCCTCGCGGACGTTGGGGTGGCCGTTGATCACCCGGGACACCGTCTGGTGGGAGACGCCGGCCAGCCGGGCCACGTCCGCCATGACGGGGGTACGGCCACCTGGGGGGTTCACGAGGAGGACACCTCCGGTCTACGAGGGGGAAACACTTGTGAGGTGGGCAACAGTGTTAACGCTCACATGGCAGATGTCAACCCCCTGGCGTGGGCCGGAGGGAAAATCGGCCCCTCAGCCCACCAGGCGCGCGTGCAGGGTGGTCGCCGAGGTGTCGGTCAGCGAGGCCACCTGGTCGATCACCACCCTCAGGGCCGCGGCGTCGTCCGCGGCCTCGGTGAAGGAGGCGCGGAACTGGGGGTCCAGGTGCTCGGGCGCGCTCTTCCACAGCACGTCCACCAGCTCGGTGATCAGGCGCCGCTCCTCGGCCTGGTAGACCAGCGCCTCCTCACGGGAGATCACGAAGTGCGCGGCCACCGCCTTGAGCAGGGCGCACTCCAGCAGGGGGCGGCGCGGCACGAGCAGGTCGGCACCGTAGCGGGTGAGCCGCCCGGGGCCGTGCGCGGCCCGGGTCGCGTCCTCGGCGGCCCGGCAGAAGCGGCCGATGAGCTGGCTGGTGAGGTTCTTCAGGGCGGCCAGCGAGGGCAGGTCCCCAGTGAACTCCCGCGGCCAGACGGGGTCGGCGACCAGGCCGGTGAAGACCTCCTCCAGCTCGGCCGGTTCGGCGTCGCAGTAGTGGGCGGCGGCGATCCGCACGATCTCCGCGCGTTCGGCGGACCCCCGCAGGGCGGCCAGGTCCACCAGACCCGCGTGCAGGGCGTCCTCCACGTCGTGGACCGAGTAGGCGACGTCGTCGGCCCAGTCCATGACCTGGGCCTCGAAGCAGGTGCGCCCGTGCGGCGCGCCCCGGCGCAGCCAGGCGAACACCTCGGCGTCGTCGGGGTAGCAGTTGAACTTGGGGGTGTCGCCGCCCTCGCCGCGCATCCACGGGTACTTGACGGTGGCGTCGAGGGTGGCCCGGGTGAGGTTGAGCCCGGCGCTGCGCCCCTCGGGGTCGATGACCTTGCCCTCCAGGCGCACCAGCAGGCGCAGGCTCTGGGCGTTGCCCTCGAAGCCGCCGCAGTCGGCGGCGGCCTCGTCCAGGGCGCGCTCGCCGTTGTGGCCGAAGGGCGGGTGGCCCAGGTCGTGGGACAGACAGGCCGCCTCCACCAGGTCGGGGTCGCAGCCCAGCGCCTGGCCGAGCTCGCGGCCGATCTGGGCGCACTCCAGGGAGTGGGTGAGGCGGGTGCGCGGGAAGTCGCTCACCCCGGGCTGGACCACCTGGGTCTTGGCGGCCAGGCGGCGCAGGGCCGAGCTGTGCAGGACGCGGGCCCGGTCGCGCTCGAAGGGGTCCCGGGCGCGGTTCTTGCGGTTCTCACGCGCCAGGCGTTCGGTGTCGTGCGCCGTGTAGCCCGGTGCCCCGCCCTCACGGAGGTGGTTGCTCATCGTGTGTGCGGCCCTGTTCCCAGCGGCGGACACCCCTGCCGTCCGCCCCGGTCAGGCGGCGTTGACCTGGATGTCGCTGCTGTCGTTGAAGATCCAGTAGTACCAGAGCGACGCGGTCTCCCTGGTGATGTACCACAGCTGCGTGCGGCGCTCGATGACGGCCGGGCCCGAGCGGGAGGGCGAGGTGCCCGCCTCGATGCCGTGGTCGGCGGCCATGCGCTGGGATCGCAGGCTGTGCCAGGGGTCGGAGACCAGGGTGGCGCTGTTCCACGAGTTCTCCTCGAAGACGAGGGAGACCGCCTGGATGCTCTGCAGGGTGTCGCTGCCCTCCTCCACCGCGATGATCCGCTCGGCGGGGATGCCCACCTCGATCAGCCAGTTGCGCCCCGAGGCCGCCTCGGTGAAGTTGTCGCCGGGCTGTTTGCCCCCCACCGTGACGATGACGGGGGCCACCCCCTCCAGGTAGAGCACCTGGGCGTGGCGCAGCCGGGCCTCGAAGACGGGCGAGGGGACGCCGTTGTACTGGCTGGCGCCGAGCACGACGATGGCGTCGGAGGCGGTGCGGTCGTCCTGGCGCGCGGTGTACCAGACCCAGGCCCAGGTGCCGGGCGGCAGGGCCAGGGCGGTGAGCAGCAGCAGGGTGACCACCCAGCGCAGACGCAGTCGGCGCTGCCTCCGCCGGCGCGGCCCTGGCGGCGCGGAGCCGCGCTCGCGCGGGGCGGGTCCGGGCCGCGGCTCCTCCGGCCGCGGCCGGGGTTCGGGGCGCCCCCGGACCGGGCGGGGCGCGCGGCCGCGTCCGGGGGGGCGTTCGCGGACGAAGCGGCGGGTGAAGGAGGGGCCCTCTCCGGACGCGTCCCCGTCAGGGGCCTCGGTGGCCGGGGTGCCGGCGACGCGGGTGGGCGCCGGATCCGCGGCAGCCGTGTCGGCCCGGCTGAACGCGCGGGTCGCGTCGGGGTCGGCGGGCTCCGCGCGCCGCAGCGGCTGGGTGGTCTCGTCGGCCGGATCGCGGCGAAGGGCGCGGGTGGTGTCGGCCTCCCCGCCGGGGACCGCGGAGAAGGAGTCCCGGGAGAAGACCCGGGTGGCCTCGTCATCGGACGAGGGGGTGGTGGGGTTCTCCCACGGCTCCTCGCCGCGGCCGTCGTTCGCCGTTCGCACCGGCTCACCTCCGCACAACTTCTCTGATCGGGGGATGTGTACCCCCACTGGGACGGCCCCCGTCCGCCCCCGGTTCGAGACGGTTCGGCCCGGGGCCGTACTGGGGGAAGGTGTCGGCGCGCCCTCGCTCCTCCGGGGTGGGGAAGGACGGGGGAACGGGAATGCCCTGCTTGGCGGTCAGAATACATCACGAACTGGTCACGGTTGACTCCGTGCGCGTGTGACCGCCGACCGGCACGAGTCTAGGGCGTTTCCGGGACCGCCCCTCCCCCGGGAACACCGCGGACGCGGTGGCCGCCGCCACCGCGTCCGCCGTGCGTCCGGACCCCGTCAGGACGCGTTGCGCCCGGCCGCCCGGCCCGCCTCCAGGCGGGCGACGGGGACCCGGAAGGGCGAGCAGGACACGTAGTCCAGGCCGACCTTGTGGAAGAAGTGCACCGAGGCGGGGTCGCCGCCGTGCTCACCGCACACGCCGAGCTTGATGCCCGGGCGGGCGGCCCGCCCCTCCTCGGCCGCGATGCGCACCAGGCGGCCCACGCCGTCCACGTCCAGGGACTCGAACGGCGACACCCCGAACACGCCCTTCTCCAGGTAGGCGGAGAAGAAGGAGGCCTCCACGTCGTCGCGGGAGAAGCCCCACACGGTCTGAGTGAGGTCGTTGGTGCCGAAGGAGAAGAACTCGGCGTTCTCGGCGATCTGCCCGGCGGTCAGCGCGGCGCGGGGCAGCTCGATCATCGTGCCGACGGGGAAGTCCAGCTCCACGCCGTGCTCCTGCCCGACCTCGCGCAGCACGCGCAGCGCGTCCTCGCGGATGATCTCCAGCTCCTGCACGGTGCCCACCAGCGGGATCATGATCTCGGGACAGGGGCGCCCGCCCGCGTTGATCCGGTCCACGGCGGCCTGGGCGATGGCGCGCACCTGCATGGTGAACAGGCCGGGCACGACCAGCCCCAGGCGCACGCCGCGCAGGCCCAGCATGGGGTTCTGCTCGTGCAGGCGGTGCACGGCCTGCAACACGCGCAGGTCGTTCTCGTGGCTCTCGCCGCGCGCCTCGGCCACGGCCACGCGCACCGACAGCTCGGTGATGTCGGGCAGGAACTCGTGCAGCGGCGGGTCGAGCAGGCGCACGGTCACCGGCAGACCGTCCATGGCCTCCAGGATCCCGCCGAAGTCCGCGCGCTGGAGGGGCAGCAGCGCGTCCAGGGCCTCGGTCTGCTCGTCCTCGGTGTCGGCGAGGATGAGCCGCTCCACCAGCTGGCGGCGGTCGCCCAGGAACATGTGCTCGGTCCGGCACAGGCCGATGCCCTGGGCACCCATCCGGCGGGCGCGGGCGGCGTCCTCGGCGGTGTCGGCGTTGGCGCGCACGCGCATCCGGCGGGCGGCGTCGACGTAGTGCATGAGCCGGTCCACGGCGCGCACCAGGTCGTCGGCCTGGTCGGAGGCGGGGTCGATCTCGCCCTCGAAGTAGCGCACCACGGGCGAGTCCACCACGGGCACCTCGCCGAGGAAGACCTCGCCGCTGGTTCCGTCGATGGAGATGACGTCGCCCTCCTCGATCACCTCGCCGCCGGGCGCGGTCATCCGCCGGTTCTTGGTGTCGATGTCGAGTTCCTCGGCGCCGCACACGCAGGTCTTGCCCATGCCGCGGGCGACCACGGCGGCGTGCGAGGTCTTGCCGCCCCGGCTGGTGAGGATGCCCTCGGCGGCGATCATCCCCTCCAGGTCGTCGGGGTTGGTCTCGCGGCGGCACAGGATGACGCGCTCGCCGCTGCGCGACCACTTCACGGCGGTGTAGGAGTCGAAGACGGCCTTGCCCACCGCGGCGCCCGGGGAGGCGTTCATGCCCCGGCCCAGGAGGTGCGCGTCGGTACCGGCGGCGGCGCCCTCGTCGAAGCGGGGGAACATCAGCTGGGCGAGCTGGTCGCCGGTCACGCGCTGGACCGCCTCGTCCAGGGTGATCATGCCCTGGTCGACGAGCTGGTCGGCGATGCGGAACGCGGCGGCGGCCGTGCGCTTGCCCACCCGGGTCTGGAGCATCCACAGCTTGCCGCGCTCGATGGTGAACTCGATGTCGCACAGGTCGCGGTAGTGGTTCTCCAGGGTGTCCATGATGCCCATCAGCTCCTCGTAGCTGCGGGCGTCGATCTCCCGGAGGTCGGCCAGGGGCACGGTGTTGCGGATACCGGCCACCACGTCCTCGCCCTGGGCGTTCTGGAGGTAGTCGCCGTAGACGCCGGGCTGGCCGGAGGCGGGGTCGCGGGTGAAGGCCACACCGGTGCCCGAGTCCATGCCGAGGTTGCCGAAGACCATGGAGCAGACGTTGACCGCGGTGCCCAGGTCGGCGGGGATGCGCTCCTGGCGGCGGTACAGGACGGCGCGGGGGGCGTTCCAGGAGTCGAAGACGGCCTTGATGGCCAGGGTCATCTGCTCGCGGGGGTCGCCGGGGAAGGGGCTGCCGGTCTGCTCCAGCACGACCGCCTTGAAGCGGTCCACCAGCCCGCGCAGGTCGTCGGCGTCCAGGTCCAGGTCGTTGGTGATGCCCTTGGCGGCCTTGGCCTCCTCGATGGCGTCCTCGAAGAGCTCGCCGTCGATGCCCTGGACGGTCTTGCCGAACATCTGGATCAGGCGCCGGTAGGAGTCCCAGGCGAAGCGCTCGCCGCCCTGCGCGGCCAGGCCGACCACGGACTCGTCGTTGAGCCCGATGTTGAGGACGGTCTCCATCATGCCGGGCATGGAGAATCTGGCGCCCGAGCGTACGCTCACCAGGAGGGGGTCGTCGGGCTGGCCGAGCCGGCGGCCCATGGCCTTCTCCAGCTCCTTGAGGTTGGCCTCGATCTCGGCGTCCAGGCCCGCGGGGACGCTGCCGTGGGCGAGGTAGTGGCGGCACGCCTCCGTGGTGATCGTGAAACCGGGAGGCACCGGCAGGCCGAGGTTGGTCATCTCGGCGAGGTTGGCCCCCTTGCCTCCGAGCAGATCCTTCAGGTCCTTGTTGCCCTCGGTGAACTTGTAGACGTACTTCGCCACGGGGGTGCTCCCTCGTCTCTCGATGACCCGGCGCTGGGTCGGCGCCTGTGCCCGGTTGGGCGGGACTCTATCCACACCGTGCGGGCTTCCTCCTTCACGAACTCCCTCTTTTCGCCATATCCGCAGTTAAGAGCTATTAAAGAGGTCTATACCAATGGTCTATCGCAGATACACGGGCCCCCGGTCGCCGAATCCACCGCACCCGGCCCGCGGAGACCGCAACACCCCTGCTCACGGTCGTGCTCGAGCTCACAATCCCGCTTTCCGCCCGTGATCTTCTCCTCAGGGGCGTGCCCTACCAATCCGGTTTCACACCCACCACACGGGGCAGTTTGGCACCAGCACCGAAGGGTCTCCTGTGCCCGGGAACACAGCCATACCGGAAGGTAACCTACGGTTCCGTAGGTTAGGCTGCCGGAAGGCCCGCAGAAGGGCGGACCCCGAAGACGGAGGGATGCGGCGTGTCGGAGGAACAGGCTCGGGGAGACGGACGCGCGGAGACCGACCGGGACGCTCCCCCCCAGCCCTCGGACCCCTCAGTGCCCGAACGGGCCGCGTCCGCCGCCGGGGACCTGCTGGAGGCGGTCAAGCCGCGCCTGCGCGGCTGGCTGCACCTGGGCACCGCTCCGTTGGCCCTGGCAGCCGGGATCGTCCTGGTGGCGCTCTCCCCCACCCTTCCCGCGCTGGCCGCCAGCGCGGTGTACGCGCTCAGCTCGGTGCTGCTGTTCAGCACCTCGGCCATCTACCACGTGGGCCGCTGGTCGCCCGGGGCGCAGCGGGTGCTGCGCCGCATGGACCACTCCAACATCTACCTCATCATCGCGGGCACCTACACGCCCTTCGTGGTGCTGGTCCTGGAGGGGACGCTGCGCGTCGCGATGCTGGCGCTCATCTGGGGCGGCGCGATCGCCGGGGTGGGCTTCAAACTGCTGTGGCTCAACGCCCCGCGCTGGCTGTCCACGGCGCTGTACCTGGCGATCGGCTGGGTGGCGGTGCTGTTCATCCCGGACCTGGTCGGCGGCACCAACCCGGCCACGTGGATCCTCATCCTGGTGGGCGGGGTGCTCTACAGCGTGGGCGCGGTGGTCTACGGGCTCAAGTGGCCCGACCCGGCCCCGCGCTGGTTCGGCTTCCACGAGATCTTCCACTCGCTGACGATCGCGGCCTTCGTCTGCCACTATGTCGCGGTGTCGTTCGTGGTCTACGCCGCGGCCTGAGAACACCGGGGCACCGCGACCGGGTGTGCCGTTCGTGTTCGACCGGTACTGCGCGACGGTCCGCGACCTCGTCGCCGCCTCCGGTCCGGAGGTCGGCGGCTTCGGCTTCCCCCGCCAAGTGCCCCATCGTCCAGGACACCGGCCTCGGCACGCCCATGGAGCTCCGGCTGCGCCCGGACCGCACGGTGGACTGCGTGTCCACCGTGGAGGACGAACTGCTCGCCCCGGGACCTGGCCTCCCGCGTCATGCGCCTCTTCCGCCACGGCCGCCACCTGCACGACGCCCGCCTCGAAGCGAACCGAGCCCACACGCACGCCCCCGCGCTCCGGGAGGGGACCCGGTGCGCGGGGGCGCCGATCACCCTCCGGATCAGGCGAAGGCGAACAGCGGCGGGAACGCCAGCACCACCAGCCCCGTCCAAGCCGCGTACACCGGCAGGTAGGCCGTCTGCCAGCGTTCGACGGCGCCGAAGGGCCGCTTGCCGCGTACGAACCCCGCCATCAGCCACGCCGACCACGCCAGGTGCACCAGCAGCACCAGGTTCAACCCGAGCGCGGCGGTCTTGTTGGCGGTGAACCCGAACTCGGCGATGCGGGTGAGCATCGCCGTCAGCGCCACCGCGTCCACCGCGAGCGCCGCACCGACCAGCACCAGTTGGAGCCAGTCGAACACGCCCGCCGGGGCCAGCCGGTCGCGGGCGGAGACCGAGTACAGCAGCAGGAACAGCACCAGCACCAGGACGGCGTCCATGAGGATGAGCAGTTCGCGGTCGGCCGTGGTCAGCGGCCCGTTCACCAGCAGCGCCACCAGGTCCGCGAGCAGCATCACCACCGCCAGCGGGGTGAAGACGCGGGTCAGCACGGGCGCGATGTTCTCCACCACGCTCTTCTTGGCCTCCACCAGCCACGCGCCGACCAGGAGCGCGCCGGGCAGGCCGAACGGCAGGAGCCAGTCCTCGAGGAACGGCTCGAGATCGATACCAACCAGTCCGAGCACGCCGAAGGTGAGGCCCACCAGGACCATGGACCCCAGCATGATCAGCGCCAGGTACACCACCAGCTCGCCGGTGAACCGCACGAAGTCCATCCGCCGGTCGTGGGACTTCCACGCGCCGCCCGCGTGCAGGACCCCCACCAGCAGCCACAGCAGGACCGGGGCGTGCGTGAACGCGAGCACCGCCGTCATCCCGGGCGCCGGGAACGGCCCCGCGGTGGCCTCGAAGGGGTAGAGGTTCACCGCCAGGGCCGGGACCAGCGCGAGGGCGGCCACCGCCGCGCACACCCGCCAGGTGACGCGCCGCTTCCAGGCGAACCAACCCGCCAGGAACGGCAGCACCGTGAAGGCGAGGTTGCGGACCAGCGCCATGTCGCCGTTGACGAACGTGAACAGGAGCTTGAGCGCCAGGCCCGCGCCGAGCGCGAACGCGAGCGCCGTGCCGAGGTCGCGCCAGCGCGCGAGGCCGCCCCCGCCGTCACCGGCCTCGGGGACCAGGACCAACTGCTTCCAGAGCCGGTGGGAGTGCTCGCGCGCGAACTCGCGGGACACCTCGTCCAGGCTGCCCATGCGCTTGACCGCGACGAGGAAGGCCTCCTCGTGATCGAGGCCGCCGGCCTCCAGGTCGGCGATCTGTTCGCGCAGGTGGTCCTCCATCTCCTCGACGTCGGAGGCGGCGATGGCCCGGCGGCGGCTCACGAAGCCGCGCCACTGGTCGATCTGGGCCTCCAGGACGCCCGCACCCGGGGTGCCGCTCATCAGGCGATCCCCCCTGCCGAGGCCTCTCCCAGGAGCGGGGGCCGCGGCGCGGTCCGCCACACCTGCCTGAGCGCGTCGGCGACGACGTCCCACTGCCGGCGTCGCTCGGCCAGCGAACGGAGCCCCGCCGGGGTGATGGCGTAGTGCTTGCGGCGGCGTCCCGCCTCGGAGGTGCTCCAAAACGCCCGGACGTGGCCGTTGCGCTCCAGACGGTGCAGCAGCGGGTAGAGCATCCCGTCCGTCCACTGCATCCGCCCGTCGGAGAGTTCGTTGACGCGTTTGACGATCGCGTAGCCGTAGGAATCGCCCTCAGCCAGGATGCCCAGGACGAGCGGTGTGGCCGAGGCCGCGACAAGATCCTTGTCGATGTGCATGCCGATATCCCATACCTAGTTCCGCTAGGGATATAACCCTAGCAGAGCTAGGCATAGAGGAGTTAGGTGTTGCGGCACTCGCGTTCCGGCACGCCCGCGCGGAAGGCCCGTGGCCTCGAACGGAGCCGCACGCACCCGCACCCGGGCACGGGACGGACCGCGATCGACGTTCACGGTTCGCTTACGCAGTAGGACAAAGCGCATCAGAGTATCGATTAACGCCCAATCCCTACCGCCAGATCGGGGACAAGGTTCCGTGGTCGCGTGCGGCCACGGGGTCGAGGGGGCGACCGGAAACCATCCCCCGGGTCCGGCCGCATCGTGCCGGGACACCTTTCTGCTCTGACTGGCCAGGGGGCGCTGCCAGGGCCGGGCTCCCCACCGGGAGGAGGACGCGGCGGTCGCCCCCCTTCCGGGCGGCCGGATCCTTGGGGCCAGCGAGCCCAGGTGCGCGCCACCGCCTCGTCCTGGGCGGTCAGCCCCTTGAGGAGGTCAACGCACGGTCGCCCCGGTACGGAACCACGACCGCACCGCCCGTGACCAGCCGCCCGCGTCCGCACCGAACCGGCGTCACGATTCGCTCACGCGGTAGGACAAGAGGTGCGAAACCACCGCGTTCCACCTGAGGACTGGCGCTACGTTGAAAGCGGTGTCCCGGCCGTGTGCGGCCGGGGAGCCACACAGAGACGGCCGGAAACCAATCTCCCCCCGGGTCCGGCCGTCTCCCCTGTCCGGGCTGGAAAACCGGTTGCGGGGAGCGCGGCCGCCCGTGAGGCTGGGGACATGCTGATCCGCGACGCCACGCCCGGCGACTGGCCCGTGATGTGGGCGTTCATGCAGCCCGTCATCGCCGCGGGCACCACCTTCAGCTGGGAGACCACCACCGGGTCCGAGCAGGCGCGGGAGATGTGGTTCCCGCCCGCGCCGGGGCGCACGTTCGTGGCGGTCGACGACCAGGGCACCGTGATGGGTACCGCCAACAGTGTCCGCAACCACGGGGGACCCGCTTCCCACATCGCGAGCGCGAGCTTCATGGTCGACCCCGCCCACCGGGGGCGCGGCGTCGGCCGCGCACTGGGGAACCACGTCCTGGAGCGGGCCCGGGCCGACGGATTCCGCGCCATGCAGTTCAACGCGGTGGTGGAGACCAACACCCGGGCCGTCGCGCTGTGGCGCTCCCTGGGGTTCACGGTGATCGGCACCCTGCCCGAGGGGTTCGCCCACCCCGAGCACGGCTACGTCGGCCTGCACATCATGCACCGGAGGCTGTGAGCCCGGAACACGGAACCGCCCGGGCCCCTCTTCCGGGGGCCCGGGCGGTTCTCGCGTTCGCGGTCGGCGCGAGCAGCGGCTCCTAGCAGCCCGGCAGGCGCTCGAACAGGTAGGTCTCGACGCGGTCCAGGGAGACGCGCTCCTGGGACATGGTGTCGCGCTCGCGCACGGTCACCGCGTCGTCCTCAAGGGTGTCGAAGTCCACCGTGACGCAGAACGGGGTGCCGATCTCGTCCTGGCGGCGGTAGCGGCGGCCGATCGCACCTGCGTCGTCGAACTCCACGTTCCAGCGACGGCGCAGGCGAGCGGCCAGGTCGCGGGCCTTGGGCGAGAGGTCGGCGTTGCGCGAGAGCGGCAGGACCGCGGCCTTGACCGGGGCCAGGCGCGGGTCCAGGCGCATCACGGCGCGCTTCTCCATCTTGCCCTTGGCGTTGGGCGCCTCGTCGACGTTGTAGGCGTCCAGCATGAACGTGAGCACCGCCCGGTCGACACCGGCCGCGGGCTCGATGACGTAGGGGATGTAGCGCTCGTTGTTCTCCTGGTCGAAGAAGGACAGGTCCACGCCCGAGGCCTCGGAGTGCGTCTTGAGGTCGTAGTCGGTGCGGTTGGCGATGCCCTCCAGCTCACCCCACTCCGAGCCCTGGAAGTTGAAGCGGTACTCGATGTCGACCGTGCGCTTGGAGTAGTGGGACAGCTTCTCCTGCGGGTGCTCGTACAGGCGCAGGTTGTCCTTGGCGATGCCCAGGTCGACGTACCACTGGTGGCGGACGTCGATCCAGTGCTGGTGCCACTCCTCGTCCGTGCCGGGCTTGACGAAGAACTCCATCTCCATCTGCTCGAACTCGCGGGTGCGGAAGATGAAGTTGCCCGGGGTGATCTCGTTGCGGAACGACTTGCCGATCTGGCCGATGCCGAAGGGGACCTTGCGGCGGGCGCTCTGCTCGACGTTCTTGTAGTTGATGAAGATGCCCTGGGCGGTCTCCGGGCGCAGGTAGGCCAGGCCCTTCTCGTCCTGGACCGGGCCCAGGTAGGTGCGCAGCAGGCCGTTGAACATGCGCGGCTCGGTGAAGGAGGCCTTGGCGCCGCAGTTGGGGCAGGCGATCGCGGCCAGACCCTCGGCGGGCTCGTGGCCGTGCTTCTCCTCGTAGGCCTCGATGAGGTGGTCGGCCCGGAAGCGCTTGTGGCAGGACTGGCACTCGGTGAGCGGGTCGACGAAGGCCGTCACGTGGCCGGAGGCCTCCCAGACCTCGCGGGCCAGGATGACGCTGGAGTCCAGGCCGACGATGTCCTCGCGCTCCTGCACCATGGAGCGCCACCACTGGCGCTTGACGTTGTTCTTCAGTTCGACGCCGAGGGGGCCGTAGTCCCAGGCGGCGCGCAGACCCCCGTAGATCTCGCTGGAGGGGTAGACCAGGCCTCGGCGCTTGGCGAGGTTGACCAGTGCGTCCATTGCCTCTGACTTGGCGGCCATGGGGTGACTCTCCATCCGGCTGGGTGTCGGTGGATCGCGTGCGCGATACATCGGTTGGTCGTGGAAGGCGGTGGGTGTGCGCCGCGGCCCGGGACGGGCGGCGTCGGCGGACGACCTCGTCCACCCAGGCTAGAGCACTCCGCAACCGGGCACACACGGTTTCGGCCGCGTGGACGGGCCCCGCGCGGCTCAGCCCGGCTCAGGCGAGCACTCCCTGCGGTCCGGGCGCGCGGGCCCGTCCGGCTCAGGCCGGCGCGTCCCCGCCGGCCATCACCTCGAAGGCGGTGGGCTCGTCGATGGCGCGGGAGAGCAGCGGCACGGCGTTGACCTTGACGTCGAAGTCGGACAGGGCCCGGCGGTAGAAGCCGGCGCCCTCCCACTCGGTGACCACGGTCCACAGGCGGGGGTCGTCGGCGGCGCGGCCCACCCGGTGGCCCCGGAACCCGGGGCGGCGGGAGAGCACCTCGACCGCGGCCGCGGCGTCGGTCTGGAAGGCCTCGGTGTCGGCCTCGGGCACGGAGTAACGGGTGATGACGATCACGGAACCATTGTGGCCCAAGCCCGGGATCTCCGAACGGTTGCCCGCAGGACCGCGCCCCGCCCGGAGGCGCGGTCGCGCCCGCGACGGCGCCTCCGGGCCGGTCAGCCCCGGCCGAAGACCCGGTCCACCACCCGTTGGGCGGCGCGTCCGTCGTCGAGCGGGCAGAACCGCTCGACGAAGGCCCGGTAGGAGTCCCGGCTGCGCGCGGCCACCTCGTCGATCTCCAGCAGCGCGGAGACGACCTGGTCGGACTCGGTCAGCAGCGGCCCCGGCGCGGTCTCCTCGAAGTCGAAGTAGAACCCGCGCAGGTTGTCGCGGTAGCTCTCCAGGTCGTAGGTGAAGAAGAGCATCGGGCGGCCGGTGTTGGCGAAGTCGAACATCATCGAGGAGTAGTCGGTGACGAGCACGTCGGTGACCAGGAACAGCTCCATGATCTCCGGGTACAGGGACACGTCGTACACGAAGCCCTCCCCCACGATCGGCACGCTGTCGACCACGCGCGGGTGGCGGCGCACCAGCAGCACGTGGTCCCCGCCGAGCTTGTCGTACATGCGGCGCAGGTCCAGGTGCAGGTCGAGCTTGTGCCTGCCGCGCGAGTAGTACTTGTCGTCGCGCCAGGTGGGGGCGTAGAGCACGACCTTCTTCCCCTCGGGCAGGCCCAGCCGCGCACGGGCTCGCTCGGCGACGGCCTCCCGGTCGGGAGCGAAGAAGATGTCGTTGCGCGGGTAGCCGGTCTCCAGGATCTCGCCCTCGAAGCGGAAGGCGCTGCGCAGGATCGGGGTGGCCCACGGGCTGGGCGAGACCAGGTAGTCCCACTGCCGGGTCTCCCAGGCGAGCTTGTCGAAGTAGTCGCGCGACTTGCCGCGGATGTTCGCCACGTCGAAGCCGATCCGCTTGAGCATCGACCCGTGCCAGGTCTGCACGACCACCTGGTCGGGGCGGCGGTGGAACCACGCGGGCTGCCGGGAGTTGGTCACCAGGTAGCGGGTGCGGGCCAGGGCCTCGTAGTACTCGCGGCCCCGGTGGCGCACGGGGACGAGGTCCCCGGGCAGGCGCACCTGGCCGTCGGCGACCAGCCACGACATCGGGTAGTCGGCCCAGCCCGGGCGCCCGCGCAGTTCGGCGTGGATGCCGCGCGGGCTGTCGGAGTACTGGCGTCCGGTGTAGGCGTCGAAGAGGACGCCCTCGGCGACCGGCTCGCGGCGCTGGGCGGGGTAGAAGCCCTCCCGCAGCTCGCGCTGGGCGAAGGCGCCGCGCTCGGCGGGGCGCAGGTCGCTGCCCACCTGGAGCACGGGGATGCCTCGCCCCTGGTAGGAGAGGGTGTAGGCGCGCTCCCGGGTCTGCATCTGCGCGGGCAGCGCGCCGATGAGCTCCTCGGTGAACTCCACCCCCACGTCCGTGGTGCCGACCGCGTCGGCGGGCCCTCCCCCGGCCACGGGGTCGGTGACGCGCCCCCACAGCTGGTAGGAGCCCGCGGGCAGGGACAGCTCACCCGACAGGGTGGGGACGTCGGCCGGGGACAGGCGGGCCGTGAAGCGGCGACCGGAGCGCTCGGTGACCAGTGCGTGCTCCTCGTCGCGCCCGCGCGCCCGGGCCACCAGGGCCAGTCCGGCGTCGGCGAGGAAGTCCCCCTCCAACACCAGGTCGCGCCCCCTCCAGTCGGCCCGGTCGACCCGGGGCCGGGCGTGTCCGGCGCGCAGCCGCAGGTGGCCGGTGGTGCCGCGCCGCACGGCCAGCTCCCGGTGCGTGCCGTCGGAGGCGTAGCCGGCGGTGGGCACCCCGTCCGGCAGGACCAGCGGCACGGCCCGCGCGTCCGGGGTGACCAGGTCGGCCTCCCACTCCTCCTGGCGGATCACCCCGCCGCACTCGGTGACGGCGCGCTCGAACAGCTCCTCGGCCCGGATCCGGGCGGTGAAGCGGCCGTCGCGGACGCGGACCGGAAGGGTGAGCACGGCGGTGCCGGGGCGGCGGGTCAGGCGCAGGGCGGTGGCCTCGGCGGCGGGCGGGGCGACCAGTTCGCCCTCCAGCTCCAGCTCGCCGCTCCCGGTGTCGAAGCGGTGCCCGGTGACGCGCGCCCGGACCGGTTCGACGCCGACCACCAGCTGGCGGTCCCGGTTCCAGTGCGGGCGCACCCACGTGTCCCCGTCCACCCGGTGGTAGCCGGGGCGCTCGGTCGGCCCCGGGACGGGGTTCGAAACGGTTCTGCGCCGGGTGATGCCCCGGTTGAGGACGACCAGCTCCAGTTTCCAGTCCCCCGGTTCCCACCGGCCCCCGGAGCGCAGCCTGCGCGGGTCGACCACGACGGTGAACCCGCCGTGGTCGTGGCGGGCGGCGTCGGGGACGTCGGGCAGCCGGTACTCGGCGGCGAGCCGCAGGCGCACGGGGACGCGGACCCGGCGTCCGGTGGAGGCGTGGACGGCGAAGGCGACCACGTGCTGCTGCCAGCGTTTGCGGGCGCGCAGGTGGCGGATGCCGATCCGGCCGCTGACGTGCAGGCGGCCGTTCTCCCAGCGGATGTCCTCGGTCTTCTGGCGGACCCGGAGCTCCTCGTCGAGCCGGTAGACCTCCCGGGGCACCGCCCGCTCCGGGTCCTCGGACTCGAAGAAGGGGTAGCGGACGTAGTAGCCCAGGCCCCGGCGCACGACGTCGGCCTTCTTGATCTCGACGCTCTTGGCGAAGGTGGCCACCTCCAGCACGTCGGACAGGCGCCGCGCGCGCACCAGGTGGTACAGGAGGCGGTCCAGCACGCCCAGGCCGCGCAGGAGCCGGGCGGGCACGCGGTCCAGGTGGGCGTCGAACAGGTCGAGGGCGGCCGCGCGGGCCTCCTCGTCGGCGTCGTCCAGGTGCAGCAGCAGCCGGTGGAGCTCGCCCTGGAGCAGGGTGCGGTCCCACAGTTCGCGGTCGGCGGTGGACAGGCTGGCGGCGAGGGCGCCCATGGCGGTGAGTCGGCGGGTGAGCGCGTCCCGGTCCAGGGACGGCCGGGCGGCCTCGCGTGCGCGCCTGAGCAGCACGGGGCCGGGCAGGACGTCGACGGCCTCGGCGGACAGCACGGCCCGGCGCAGGGCGAGGTCGTCGTCGCGGGGGTCCAGGGACCGGTCGGGCAGTGACTCCCAGAAGTCCCGGCGCCAGAGCCGGTTGCCGAGGACGCCGTCCGCGAGCAGCGCGGGTACGTTCCGGGGGTCCTCGGCCACGCGGTGCCGGGCGCAGTAGCGGCGGTGCGCCCGGGAGGGGGAGGCTCCCAGTTCGTTGAAGGTGTACACGTTGCCGACCACCAGGTCGGAGCGGGTGTCGGCGGCGCTGCGCAGCAGGTAGGCCAGGGCGTAGCAGGTCAGGGCGTCGGAGCCGTCGAGGAAGAGCAGGTGGGTGCCGCGGGCCGCGGCGGCGGCGCGGGCGCGCGCGGCGGGCCGGTCGGGCGCGGGCTCCTGGGGCAGGGGGCGGACGGTGAGCCCGGGGGGCGGGGCGGCGGCGAAGGCGGCGGCGGTGGCCAGGGCGTCCTCGCGGACGGGTTCGGCGGTCTCGTCCGCCTCCCCCGCGCCGGGGCCGTCCTCCTCCGGGGTGTGGTTCTCCCCAGCGGGACGGTCCTCCGCGTCCGCGCCGCCGTCGGCGGGGGCGCGGTGGTCACCGTCGCGGACCGGGGCGAGGAGGACCTCGACGGGGCCGGGGGTGCGATCCGGGTCGCCGTCGCGCTGGCGGGCCAGGGAGTCGAGGCAGTGCTGCAGGTGGGGCTCGGTGACGTCGAACGTCACGATGACAGTGGCGGCGGGCACGGAAGCTGACATCCTCCGAAGATTCATTGCGTGGAGCGACTGTTGCATGACTCTGGGTACTTGCCTCGGGTGCCAGGCGCCCCGGAGTGCGGGTGATTGTTCAACTACTCTGCGTAGACCATACTCCGGCGGCCACGCGTGTCGCGGAAGTGGCGGGGCACCCGGCGGGAAAGGAGTTGGACCCCCCGGTGGGGAGGGAATGTACCACCCCGGGGGGCAGGGATCCCGGCGGATTCCTGCACTAGGGTTCAAGGGCGAGACAGCACGGCCCCGGCGGCACAGGACCAGAAGCGGATACGGACACCATGGCCCCTCCCGAGCACGGTGACGAGAAGCGGCGAGAACAGGGGCGTCCCCTCCCCGGGGGGGACCTCCCGCGGACACCGGGCGCGGGGAGACTGCGCCGGACGGTGGAGGAGCGCAGCGCGGTGCCGCTGGTGTGGCTGCACCAGCGCCCCCGCTGGTTGGCCCCCCTGCTCCTGGGCGTCCTGTTCGTGGCGGGGCTGATGGCGCCCGGCCCGGTCGGGGCGCTGTGCCTGCTGCTGGTGGCGCTGTTCCTGGCGTGGCTGGCCTTCCTGACCTGGCCCTCCCTCACCGCGCAGCAGCGGACACCGCGCGTGCTGGTGGTGGCGGTCCTCGTGGTGCTGACGGTGGCGCGCGTCCTGGGCTACTGAACGCCCCCGCACCCCGCCGGCCCGGCGCCGTCGACCCCTTCGGCCCCGGGAGCCGGCACCGCGCCGATCCCGGATCCGCCGATCGGCCCATTTTTGACAACCATTTTCGTTTTCGCGATAATGGGGCAGTGTCTGACCAGTTCACGGACGTCCCCGGCGACGTACCTCCCGCCTTCCAGGTCGTCGACGCACGCGTCGCCTACGACGGGGTCCCCGTGCTCGACGGTGTCGACCTCACCATCCCCACGGGGCAGACCGTGGCCGTCCTGGGCCCCAACGGTTCGGGCAAGTCGACCCTCATGCGCGCGATGCTCGGCGTCGCGCCCCTGACCTCCGGCGAGATCCGCGTGCACGGCGCACCGCTGCGCCGGTTCCGCTCCTGGCACCGGATCGGCTACGTTCCCCAGCGGCTCACCGCCGGGGGCGCCGTGCCCGCCACCGTCCGCGAGATCGTCGCCTCGGGCCGGGTCGCCGCGCGCCGCCGCCTGTCCCTGCCCACCCGCGCCGACCGGGCCGCCGTCGACGAGGCCCTGGAGACCGTGGGCCTGGCCGACCGCGCCCGCCACTCGGTGCGCGAACTCTCCGGCGGACAGCAGCAGCGGGTGCTCATCGCCCGCGCCCTGGCCGGACGGCCCGACACCTTCGTCATGGACGAGCCCATGGCCGGTGTGGACGCCGAGAACCAGCGGGCACTGGCGCACACCATCGCCCGGCTGCGCGAGCGCGGCAGCACCGTGCTCCTGGTCCTGCACGAACTGGGCCCGCTGGAGGACGTGATCGAGCGCTCCGTGGTGCTGGACGCGGGCCACGTGGTGCACGACGGCGCCGCGCCCGAGCCCACCGGCGAGTGCGCGCGCCCCGGGCACGAGCACCAGCACCCGCACCCCGACCCCAACGCACCCGACTCCGCGGACACCACCACGGCCGCGGAGATGATCCGACTCGAGGTACCCGGCCGTGACTGAGCTGCTCAACTACGAGTTCATGCGCCGCGCGCTGATCGCGGCCGTGCTCGTCGGCCTGGTCACCCCGGTCATCGGCACCTACCTGGTCCAGCGGCGCCTGGCCCTGCTGGGCGACGGGATCGGCCACGTCGCCCTGACCGGGGTGGCGCTGGGCCTGCTCACCAGCACCTCCCCCGTCCTCACCGCGGCCGTGGTGGCCACACTGGGCGCCGTCCTCATCGAACTCGTGCGGGTGCGCACCCGCACGAGCGGGGACGTGGCGCTGGCCCTGCTCTTCTACGGCGGCATCGCGGGCGGGGTGCTGCTCATCGGGCTCACCCCCGGGGCGAGCAACGCCACGCTGGTCTCCTACCTGTTCGGCTCGGTGAGCACGGTGGAGGAGGCCGACCTGTGGGTGGTGGGCGTGCTCGCCGCCGGGGTGGCGGCCGTGGTGGCGGTGTTCGGCCGCGAACTGTTCGTGCTGTGCCAGGACGAGGAGGTGGCCCGGGCGCACGGGCTGCCGGTGCGCTTCCTGAGCGTGCTGCTGGCGGTGACCGCCGCGCTGACCGTGGTGATCGCGATGCGGGTGGTGGGGGTGCTTATGGTGAGCGCCCTGATGATCGTCCCGGTCGCCGCCGCCCAGCAGCTCACCCGCAGCTTCCGGGTGACGATGCTGCTGGCCGTCCTCATCGGGCTGCTGTCCTCGGTCGGCGGCCTGACCACGTCCTTCTACGCCGACCTGTCCCCGGGCGCGACGATCGTCGTGCTCGCCCTGGCCGTCTTCTGCGTGGCGGTCGCGGTCGGCGGCCTGCTGCGCCGCGCCTCCGCGGGCAGGTCCCCGGCAGCGCCCGTGACGGGCGTTGCCGGTACGATGCCCCAGACTGATCGGGGGAGGGTGACACCATGAGTACACGACGCGAGGCGGTACGCCAGGCTCTGACCGGGTCCTCCGGCTTCCGCAGCGCCCAGGACCTGTACGCGGACCTGCGTGCCGAGGGTTCCAAGATCGGGCTCACCACCGTCTACCGGGCGCTGCAGGCGCTGAGCGACTCCGGCGAGGTGGACGTGCTGCGCACCGACGACGGCGAGGCCGTCTACCGGGCGTGCGACACCGAGAGCCACCACCACCACATCGTGTGCCGGGTGTGCGCGACCGCCGTGGAGATCGAGGGCCCGACCGTGGAGAAGTGGGCCGCGGAGATGGGCGCCCAGCACGGCTTCCGGGACGTCACGCACACCGTCGAGGTCTTCGGTACCTGCGCCAACTGCTCCCGTTGACCGCCGCCCCGGCGCCTCCCGCCCCCGCCCACCTGGCGTGACCTCGTACTTGTGGCGAGTTCCGACGCCCGATCGCGCTGTGGTTACGGGATCGGCGGGGGCGGGAGGCGTCAGTCGCGGCGCAGGTCCAGCGGTTCCAGGCTGGGGCGCTTGGCGCTCACGTTGTCACCCGAGGAGCGCCCGGTCAGGCGGCGGCCGATCCACGGCACCAGGAACTCGCGCGCCCAGTGCAGGTCCTGCTGGCGTGCGGCGTGCCAGGGGCGCGCCTCCGCGGGCGGCCAGGGCTCGTTCCAGCCGCCCTCCGCCGGCACCCCGAGCACCTCGCACACGCGCAGGGCCATCCGGCGGTGCCCCTCCGCGGACAGGTGCAGCCGGTCCCAGCTCCAGGCGCGGGGGTCGTCCAGGACCCGCATGCTCCACACGTCCACCACGTCGCAGCCGTAGCGGTCCGCGATGGCGCGCAGGTGCATGTTGTACGTGGCGATCTTGCCGCGCAGGTGGCGCATGACCGGCTGCCAGTTGGTGTCGAAGCCGGTGAAGACGACGATGCGCGCACCGGTGCGGCTGAGCTCCTCCACGGCCCCGGCGAAGGCGACGGCCACCGCGTCCGGGTCGCTGCCCGGGCGCAGGATGTCGTTGCCGCCCGCGCACAGGGTGATCAGGTCCGGGGACAGCTCCACCGCCCGGGGCACCTGGTCGGCCACGATCTGGCCGATGAGCTTGCCGCGCACCGCCAGGTTGGCGTAGCGCACCTCGCCGACGTGTTCGGCGAGGTGCTCGGCCAGCCGGTCCGCCCAGCCCCGGTAGCGCCCGTTGGGCACGCTGCCGCTGTCCGGGTAGGGGTCGCTCATTCCCTCGGTGAAGCTGTCGCCGAGGGCGACGTAGGACACGATGTCCGTGGAGTTCATCCCAAAGCCGCTCATGGTGCCCGATGATCCAACCCAGCGCCGTGGTTACGCGACAGTAGGTTGATGCCCGGCGGCGTTTTGGGTGCTACGTCACACGCCGGCCTTGGTGATCCGGGTCAGCTCGGGGCGCTTGGCCGTGACCGTGTCCCCCGAGGAGCGCCCGGTCAGGCGGCGGCCGATCCACGGGCCGAGCGACTCACGCACCCACACCAGGTCCTCGCGGCGCGCCCGCGCCCAGGTGACCCGCTCGCGCTCGGGCCAGGGCTCGTCCCAGCGCTCGGTCACCGGCACGCCCAGCACCTCGGCCACGCGCAGCGCCAGGCGCCGGTGGCCCTCCGGGGACATGTGCAGCCGGTCGGCGTCCCAGGCCCGGGGGTCGGTGAGCACCGTCATCGGCCACTGGTCCACGAGGAGGCAGCCGTGCCGGTCGGCGATGGCCCGCACGTGCATGTAGTAGCGGGCGAACAGGCCGATGGTGCCGCGCATGTAGCCCGTGGAGATGTTCACCCCCGTGAAGAGCACGACCTGGCTGCCGGCCTTCCGCAGGCGGCGGACGGTGGCGTCCAGCACCCTGGCCATCCGCTCCGGGTCGCCGCCCGGCCGCAGCAGGTCGTTGCCGCCCGCGCTCAGCGTGACCAGGTCCGGGGACATCGCCAGGGCGGGCGGGACCTGGTCGGTGACGATCTGGCGCATGAGCTTGCCGCGCACCGCCAGGTTGGCGTAGCGGATCTCGCCCAGGTGATCGGCCAGGTGCTCGGCCACCCGGTCCGCCCAGCCGCGGAAGCCGCCCTCGGGGCGGGGGTCGCCCACGCCCTCGGTGAAGCTGTCCCCCACTGACACCAGGGACATCCCCTGCCGCAGCTCCATCACTTCTCCTCCTTCACGGGGTTGGGCACGGCACCGCCGTAACGCCGGTCCCGGCTCGCGTAGACCTCGCACGCGCGCCACAGGTCGCGCCGGTCGAAGTCGGGCCAGAGCGTGTCCAGGAACACGAACTCGGCGTAGGCGGACTGCCACAGCAGGAAGTTGGACGTGCGCTGCTCGCCGGAGGAGCGCACGAACAGGTCCACCGGGGGCACCTCGGGGGCGTACAGGTGCTGGGCCAGGGTGTTCTCGGTGATCTTGTCCGGCGAGATCTGACCGGCCGCGGCCTTGCGCGCCAGCGCGCGGGCGGCGTCGACGATCTCGGCCTGCCCGCCGTAGTTCACGCAGAACTGCAGGGTCATCGCCGTGTTGTCCCTGGTCATCTCCTCGGCGTCCTGGAGCTCGCGGATGACGCTCTTCCACAGCCGTCCCGCGCGTCCGGCCCACCTGACGCGCACGCCCCGGGCGTGCAGCTCGTCGCGGCGCCTGCGGATGGTGTCGCGGTTGAAGCCCATGAGGAAGCGCACCTCGTCCGGCGAGCGCTTCCAGTTCTCGGTGGAGAAGGCGTAGGCGGACAGGTTGGGGATGCCCAGCTCCAGTGCGCCCTCGATCACGTCGAAGAGCGAGGACTCCCCGGCCTTGTGCCCCTCGGTGCGCGCCAGGCCGCGCTCCTTGGCCCAGCGGCCGTTGCCGTCCATGACCACGGCCACGTGCCGGGGCACCAGGTCGGCGGGAAGCTCGGGGGGCCGCGCGCCGCTGGGGTGCGGGACGGGCGCGGTGTACTCCCGCCGTTTACCGGTGTCGAAGCTGAACAGGCTCAAGAACGCTCCACGTGGCGCAGTGATCGGATTCCGTTCTCCAGGTGCCACTGCAGGTAGGCCGCGACCAACCCGCTGCACTCGGAGCGGTGCCTGCCCTCGCTGGCGTCCGCGCCGTCCCAGTCCCCTCCGAGCAGGGCCGACATGAGCCGGAGCGTGTCCGGGGACGGGTGTACGGAGCCGTGCGGGCGGCACACCGAGCAGACCATACCTCCGGCGTGGACCGCGAACGCGCGGTGTTCCCCGCGGCTGCCGCAGCGGGCGCACTCGGCCAGCGACGGGGCGTACCCCGCGACGGCGAGCGAGCGCAGCAGGTAGGCGTCCAGCACCAGCCGGGAGTCGTGGCTGCCCTCACCCAGGGTACGCAGGGCGCCGATGAGCAGGAGGAACTGGCGCAGCGCGGGGTCCTTCTCCACGGCCACGATCTTCTCGGCGGTCTCCAGCATCGCCGTGGCGGCCGTGTAGCGGGCGTAGTCGGACACCACGGCCTCGCCGTAGGAGCGCACCGTCTCGGCCTGCGTGATGACGTCCAGGGTGCGGCCGGTGTGCAGCTGCAGGTCGACGTGGGTGCACGGTTCCAGGCGGGCGCCGAACCGCGACTTGGTACGGCGCACCCCCTTGCCCACGGCGCGGACCAGGCCGGTGCGCCGGGTGAGGAGGGTGACGATGCGGTCGGCCTCACCCAGTTTCTGGTTGCGCAGGACGACACCCTCGTCGCGGTAGAGACTCACGCCCCCATTGTCGCGGATCCTGCGGACCGTTGGCCCCGCGAGTCCCACATTGACCAGCTTTATTACAGTTTGGTTTCCCTTTTCGAGGCATTTGCTCTACTCTCACGCGCTAGGCGCCCCCACAGCGCCACACCCCTCACACCGCGTCATCGCGGTGCCCCCGATCCAAGGAGAGCGACATGGCGCGTGGTCGCCGAGGCAGGCGCCGCTCGAGGCGGCGCGGGAGCAGGGCGCCCCTGGCGGCCGGCCTGACCGCGGTACCGGTCGGTCTGGCCGTGGCCGCCGCCCTGCTGGTCAGCGGGGCGGGCGAGGACCTCGACCCCTTCCGCACCACCGCGGACGGCCAGATCGGTGACGCGGTCACCGGGGAGTCGTCCGCGCCCAGCCCCACCGAGGACGACTTCTTCGCCCGGCCCTCCCCCTCACCCCAGACCCCGGCCGAGCGGCCCTCCTCCTACGCCGGAGAGCCCGAGAGCGCGGACGTGACGGCCTCCTCCCTGCCCGAGGACCCCGAGGAGCGGGAGACGGAGGACTCCGGGAACGGAGGCGGCTCCAGCGCGGGCGGCGGATCCGGCGACGGCAGCGGAGGCGGCGGCTCCGGGAACGGAGGCGGCTCGGGCGGCGCAAACTCCGGGGGCGTCGGGTCCTCCACCGGGGTGGCCGGCCGGGTCGTGACCCTGGTCAACTCCGAGCGCGCCGCGGCCGGGTGCGACCCGCTGCGGGTGGACGACCGGCTCACCGCCGCGTCCCAGGAGCACAGCGAGGACATGGACCGGCGCGACTACATGAGCCACCAGAGCCCCGAGGGAGAGGGCCCGGGGGACCGCGCCCGCCGCCACGGCTACGACGCCTGGGGCGCGGAGAACGTCGCCAAGGGGCAGACCAGCCCCGAGCAGGTGATGAACGCCTGGATGAACAGCGAGGGGCACCGCGCCAACATCCTCAACTGCGACCTGGTCGCCATCGGCGTGGGCGAGTCCGGCAACGCCTGGACCCAGATGTTCGGCTGGGAGTAATTCCGGCGCTCGGGCCGAACGCGTCGGGACCGACCGGTAGCCTTGGCCGTCGCCGCGGTCCCCCGCGTTCCGACGGAAGGTGTCCATGCGTGAGCTGAACGAGCTGGTCGATGTGGCGGAGCCCGCCTGGCCCGTGCTGTCCCGGCACCTGGCCCGGAGCGGGGTTGCGGTGCGCGTGCTGCCCGTGGACCCCGAACGGGGCCGGACCTGCCTGCACCGCCTCCAGGTCACCGCGCGTTCCTTCCTGGGCGCGATGGCGCTGGAGTGCGGCGGCCTGCTCGTGGACGGCGGCTGGCTCCGCGTGCACGGCGGCGGAGGAGCGCACCTGCCCGGCCTGGGCGAGGTCAACGACCTGAGCGCGGCGGTGGTCTACGGGCCGCCCCCGCGCCTGGTGACCGCCCACGACGTGCTGGGCGGGGTGTTCGCGCTCAACGGGCCCGGCGCCGAGGGCGCGGAGCACCCCGGCAGGCCCGGCGAGATGGTCTACTTCGCCCCCGACACCCTGGAGTGGGAGGACCTGGGCCTGACCTACTCCGCCTGGATGCTGTGGATGTTGGAGGGCAGCCTGGAGGAGTTCTACCGCGACCTGCGCTGGCCGGGCTGGCGCCGGGAGGCCGAGGCGTTGGAGCCGGCGCAGGGGCTGGCCCTGTACCCCTTCCCGTGGTCGGCCCGGACCCGGGAGGACCTCGCGGCGACCACCCGCGCTCCGGTGCCGCTGCGGGAGCTGACCGCTGTGCACCGGGAGGCGTGCGCGGGGCTCGGCCTGCCCGACCCCGGCCCCTTCGGTCTGCTGTGAAACGGTGACCCGCCGCCCCGGGGCGGCGGGTCACCGACGCGCGGCAGGGGTCAGGCGCGGCCGATCGCGCTGCACAGGGCCTTCAGCGAGGCGGTCGTGATGCTGCTGTGGATGCCCACGCCCCACACCACGCGGCCGTCGATCTCGGCCTCCACGTAGGCGGCGGCGCGGGCGTCGCCGTCACCGCCCATGGAGTGCTCCACGTAGTCCATGACCCGGACCTTGACGTCCACGTCGGTCAGGGCGTCGCAGAACGCGGAGATGGGGCCGTTGCCGGTACCGGTCAGCTCGCGGATCTCGCCCCGCACCCGCACGTCGGCCTCGATCCGGTACGTGCCCTCGCCGTCGGTCGTGGAGCGGTGCGCCAGCACCGCCACCGGGCCCGCCTCGGACAGGTAGGTCTGGGAGAAGATCTCCCAGATGCGCTCGGCGGCGAACTCGCCGCCCTCGGCGTCGGTGAACTTCTGGATGACCTGGGAGAACTCGATCTGCAGGCGGCGCGGCAGGTCCAGGGCGTGGTCGCGCTGCATGATGTAGGACACGCCACCCTTGCCCGACTGGCTGTTGACCCGGATGACCGCCTCGTAGTTGCGGCCCACGTCCTTGGGGTCGATGGGCAGGTAGGGCACGTCCCAGCCGTACTCGTCCACCGGGGTCCCGGCGGCCCCGGCCGCCTCCTCCCGCGCGGCGAACCCCTTCTTGATGGCGTCCTGGTGGGAGCCGGAGAAGGCGGTGTAGACCAGGTCGCCGCCGTAGGGGTGGCGCGGGGCGACCGGCAGCTGGGTGCAGTGCTCGACGGTGCGGCGGATCTCGTCGATGTCGGAGAAGTCGATCTTGGGGTCCACGCCCTGGCTGAACAGGTTCATGCCCAGGGTGACCAGGCAGACGTTGCCGGTGCGCTCGCCGTGGCCGAACAGGCAGCCCTCCACGCGGTCGGCCCCGGCCATGACGGCCAGTTCCGCCGAGGCCACGCCGGTGCCGCGGTCGTTGTGCGGGTGCACGGACAGCACCACGTGCTCGCGCCGGGACAGGTTGCGGCTCATCCACTCGATCTGGTCGGCGTAGACGTTGGGGGTGGCGCGCTCCACGGTGGCGGGCAGGTTGAGGATGATCTCCCGGCCCGGACCGGGCCGCCAGACGTCCATGACGGCCTCGCAGACCTCCAGGGCGAAGTCCAGCTCGGTGTCGACGAAGATCTCGGGCGAGTACTCGTAGCCGAAGTACTCGGTCTCGCCCAGGTACTGCTCGGCGAAGCGCATGACCTGCCGGGTGCCCTCGACGGCGATGTCCTTGCAGGCCTCGCGGTCCACCCGGAAGACGACCCGGCGGAAGGTGGGGGCGGTGGCGTTGTACAGGTGCACGGTGGCGCGCCTGGCGCCGACCAGGCTCTGCACGGTGCGCTCGATCAGGTCCGCGCGGGCCTGGGTCAGCACCGAGATCTGCACGTCGTCGGGGATCAGGTCCCCTTCGATCAGGGATCGGACGAAGTCGAAGTCGGTCTGGCTCGCGGAGGGGAAGCCGACCTCGATCTCCTTGTAGCCCATGCGGACCAGCAGCTGGAACATCTCGCGTTTGCGTACCGCGTCCATCGGCTCGATCAGCGCCTGGTTGCCGTCGCGCAGGTCGGTGGACAGCCAGCGCGGTGCCTCGGTGATGGTCTTCGAGGGCCAGGTGCGGTCGGGCAGGTCCACCGGCGCGAAGGGCGCGTAGCGCTGGAAGGGCATGGGGCTGGGCTGTTGCTGCGGCACCATCTCGGGTTACTCCTCGTGGTTCTGGCGCGTGGTCATGGTCGACCAGGACAAGCCAAAGTCCCGCGGCGAGGGAGCCGACCTTCTAACGACCCCCGCCGCGGCCGCTAAGGAGGAGCAGCTCGCGCAGCATAGTGGTGGCCACGCTAGCAGACCGCCGCGAAAACCTGGTACCTCACGCCCACATTGTGGGACGCGACCTCGCTGAGCTGGAAGTTCTCCGGAGCGTGAGGTCGGCCACCACCCGCCTCCCGCTTACGGGTACCTCGATTTCAAGAGACCCCGGACAGGTCTGTACCATTTTCAGTGAACCCTTCAGTGCTAGGGGGGTTGTTCAAGACCCCGTCGACGGGGCCCAGGGTGCGGCCAACGCCCGAGGCCGCCGCGGGACCCGCCTACAGCGCGTCCGCGGCCGGGCCGGTCCCGTCGGCGGGGTTTCTCGTTCCCGCCCGCCAGCCGATGGGCCCAGCCCGCTACCTCATCGACACGAGCGCTCTGTCCGGGTCTTCGGGCACCCGGGTTCCCCTGGGTGGGAGGACGCCCCGGTGAGCGGGGTTGTCGCCGTCTGCCCCCTCACCGAACTGGAGTTCCCGTACAGCGCCCGGTCCACCAGTCATCGCAACCGCATCGTGTCTCCGCTCAACAGGATGCCGCTCCCCGTCGAGACGGACGACGGAGACCACCGACGAGCGTGGGAGGTTCAGCGCATCCCCACCTCCCGTGGCGAGCACCGCGGCGCCGGTCCTGTGGACCTCGTGGTGGCCGCCTGTGCCGAACTTCGCGGACCCACACTGCTGCACCGCGACAGCGGCCTCGAAACCATCGCACGTGTGACCGAGCGGAGAACGCGTCGCGTCGATCCCCAGTCCGGAGTCTGCACCGGGAGAGGGCCCCTCCTCCTGCGCCCCCGTGGCCACATCCGGCCACGGGGGCGGCACGGGTGCGCGCGGGCAAAGCGGGCTTCACCTGGCGTGCGCGCTAAACAAGTCACTTCGCCACGCCAGTGACAGAAAGTTAGCCATATTGACAGTATGTGCGGCTTTCTCGTGCAATAACGCCACCTATCCGACGCCTCACCCCCGCTTACGGAGGCATCGTGTCCCTCACCCCCCTACGCAGAACCCTCGTCACACTCGTGCCCGCGACCGTGGGCGCGCTCGTGCTGAGCACGCTGACCGCCAGCACCGCCACCGCCGAACCGGCCTATGACCGCTACGAGGTCCACGGGGCCGACAACGCCCGGGACCGCACGGAGATCGCGTCCACCGGGGCCGCCATCGACCAGGTCGACGGCGGCTCGGTCCTGGTCACCGCCACGCCCGACGACGCGGAGGAGCTCGAACTCCTCGGCTACGGCGTCGAGGAGTTCGACCCGGTGACCACCCTCGCCAGCCCCGATGAGGGCTACACCACCTACGCCGAGCTGCTCGGCGTCGTCAACCAGGTGGTGGCCGACCACCCCGGCATCGCGTCGAGGTCGGTCATCGGGCGCTCCCACGAGGGCCGGGACCTGGTCGCGGTCAAGATCAGCGACAACGTGCGCGTGGACGAGGACGAGCCCGAGGTGCTGTTCGTCCACGCCCAGCACGCGCGCGAGCACCTCACCGTGGAGATGGCCGTCTACCTGATGCGCCAGCTCACCGACGGGTACGGCAGCGACGCCCGGATCACCCGGCTGGTCCAGGACCGCGAGATCTGGATCCTGCCCAACGTCAACCCCGACGGCAGCGAGTACGACATGGCGGGCTCCACCTGGCGCAACTGGCGCAAGAACCGCCAGCCCAACGCCGGTTCCTCCGCGGTGGGCACCGACCTCAACCGCAACTGGGACTACCGGTGGGGCTGCTGCGGCGGGTCCTCCGGCAGCCCCAGCAGCATCACCTACCGGGGCCCGGCCCCCGAGTCCGCCCCCGAGGTGCGGGTGATCGCCGACTTCGTGCGCGGCCGGGTGGTCGGCGGCGAGCAGCAGATCACCACGGCCATCGACTTCCACACCTACAGCGAGCTCGTCCTGTGGCCGTTCGGCTACACCTACAGCGACGTCGTGAACGGGATGGACCGGACCGAGTACCGCACCCACGCGGCGCTGGGCCGGCACATGGCCCAGGCCAACGGCTACACCCCCCAGCAGTCCAGCGACCTGTACATCACCGACGGGTCGATCAGCGACTGGCTGTGGGGCGACCAGCGGATCGTGAACTTCACGTACGAGATGTACCCCCGCAGCGCCGCCGGGGGCGGCTTCTACCCGCCCTCGTCGGTGATCGCGCGGGAGACCGCGCGCAACCGGGAGGCCGTGCTGCGCCTGCTGGACTACGCGGACTGCCCCTACCGGATCGTCGGCGCCCAGGCCGCCTACTGCGGCTGAGCCCGCCCCGGACCCGGGCGGCGGCCCGGGTCCGGGGCCCGGTCAGAACTCGCCCTCGCAGGCCCGGCGCACGGCGTCGGCGCCGAAGTCCTCCACGTAGGTCTCCTCGGGGGCCTCGCGGAGGTAGCCGCCCGTGTGGGCGCCGTAGAGCACCGCGGAGGAACTTCCGTCCCACTTGAACTGCAGCTGGCAGTCCTCGGTGGCCTCGTAGGTGGCCCACCAGTACCCGTCTGAGTCGGGGGCCGTGATCCGGAACTCCCCGCCGGGGAGCCCGCTGTCGGTGAGCAGTCGGTGGAACTCCTCCTCGGACCCGCCCTGGGGGGAGCAGGCGGCGGAGGTGAGCGCGGCGGCCGCAAGTGCGGCCGCGGAGAGCATACGCGCGTGGGGGGTCATGCTTGCCAACTTCCCGGAGTGCCGACGACGGGCCCGGTGTCCCGCTCCCTGACGGGCGGTCCCGCCGTCCACGTCCCTCCACGTTTCCCCAGGTGCGTTCCGGAGAAAACCCACGTCACGCCACACTACGGACACAACCCAGTAACGGGGGGTTCATCGGCTCCCGGGGGCGCCACGGGCCACGGGAGCCCCCGGGCGGACCGCCGACGGCGGTGGCCTTCCCGCCCGGGGCCGTTCGGAGGCGGGTCAGGCGCCGGGGGCCGGCTCGAACTCCTTCACCGCGTCGATCGCGGGGCCGTGCGGCGTGTTGGCCTCACGCTCGATCATGATCTCCACGAGCACCGGCCGCGAGGTGGCCTGGGCCTGCTTGCGGGCCCACTCCAGGGACTCGCGGATCTCCCCCGGCTCCCACACGCGCCGCCCGGAGCACCCGTAGGCCTCCATGAGCTTGACGTTGTCGGTGCCGTACTCGTCGTAGTGGATGTCCACCTGGTAGTTCATGTCGAACGGGATCGAGGCCTGGCGGATCAGGCCCAGGTACTCGTTGTTGAGCATGATGATGACGTAGGGAACGTCGTACTGGGCGGCGACCGCCAATTCCTCGACCATGTACTGGAACCCGTAGTCGCCGACGATGCCGACCACCTCGGCGTCCGGCTCGGTGTCCTTGAGGGCCTTCTTGACGCCGATCGCGGCGGGGATCTCCCAGCCGAGCGGGCCCGCCTGGCCGCAGATCTGGTAGTGGCGGGGCTTGTAGGCCTTCTGGTGCTGGCCGCCCCAGATCTGGTAGAGGCCGATCGCGGTGACGAAGTAGGTGTCGGGGCCGAAGACCTCGTTGATCTCCTTGTACACGCGCGGCGCCTTGACCGGGACCGTGTCGAAGTCCTCGCGGCGGGTCAGGGTGGCCTTGAGCTCGCCGATCCGGTCGATCCAGGGCCGCACGTCGGCCGTGGCGCCGCGACGGCGGGCCGCCGCCAGCAGTTCGCGCAGGAACAGCCGGGCGTCGGAGACCACGCCCAGGTCCGGTTCGAAGACCCGGCCGATCTGGGTGGCCTCGATGTCGACGTGGATGAACGTGCGCTCGCCCCGGTAGACGTCGATCTGGCCGGTGTGGCGGTCGGCGAACCGGGCGCCCACGGCCAGGACCAGGTCCGACTCCAGGAAGGAGGCGTTGCCGTAGCGCTGGGAGGTCTGCACGCCGGTCATACCGGAGTACAGGGGCGAGTCCTCGTCGAAGGAGCCCTTGCCCATGAGTGTGACCTGCACCGGCACCTGGAGGTACTCGGCCAGCTCGCGCAATTCCTCGGAGGCCTCGGCCAGGATCACGCCGCCGCCCGCCAGGATCAGCGGGCGCCGGGCCTCCAGCAGCAGGTCCAGGGCGCGCTCGACCCGGGGAAGGTGCGGCTCGACGGTGTTGACCTTGAGCGGGGCGTCGATGGTGGGGTCGTAGTCGATCATCTGCTGGGCGATGTCCACCGGGATGTCCACCAGCACCGGCCCGGGACGGCCCTCCCGGGCGATCCGGAACGCCTCGCGGAAGATCCAGGGGGCGGTGGCGGCCTCCTTGATCTGGACGGCCCACTTGGTGACGGGCTTGGCGATCTCGACGATGTCGACCGCCTGGAAGCCCTCCTTGTCCAGCAGGTCGGTGCGCTGCTGGCCGGTGATGCACACGATCGGGACGGAGTCCGCGATGGCCGTGTACAGGCCGGTGATCATGTTGGTCCCGGCGGGACCGGAGGTGCCGATGGCCACGCCGACCTTGCCGGTGGTGCGCGACCAGCCGTCGGCCATGTGCGTGGCGCCCTCCTCGTGGCGCACGGTCAGGTGCTCGATACCGCCGACCTGTTCCATCGCCTTGTAGAGGGGCAGGATGGCCGCTCCGGGACATCCGAAGGCGGTGTCGACGCCCTCGTCCTTGAGGACCTCCACGACCGCGTTCATCGCGGGCATCTGTGGCATGGGAAGGGAACCCTTCAGTGCTAGGGGTGCTGGTCTGGGGCGGCCCCGCCTCGTCTGTCCCGGGTGCGGCCAACACCGGGGACGCGGGCGCGGGTGCCGCGGGGGGAGGCGGCTACCGGCCGGAGAGCTGCTCGACGATCTTCAGCAGGGCGGAGTGGTCGAGTGAGCCGTGGCCCTGGTTCTTGAGCGCCGCGACGTACTGCGCCACCTGCGCGCCGAGCGGGATGGCGACCCCGGCGGCGTGCGCGGAGTCGGTGACGATGCGCATGTCCTTGTCGTGCAGGGCGATGCGGAAGCCGGGCGCGAAGTCGCGCTCGCGCATGGCCCTCCCCTTGCGCTGGAGGACGGTGCTGCCCGCGAGCCCGCCGCCCAGGACCTCCAGGGCGGACTCGGTGTCCACGCCGTGGGCCTCCAGGAACACCAGGGCCTCGGCCAGGAGCTGGATGTTGCCCGCGACGATGAGCTGGTTGGCGGCCTTGACCGTCTGGCCCGCGCCGTGCGGGCCGACCAGGACGGGGGTGGTGCCCAGGACGTCGAAGATCGGGCGGGCCGTCTCGAAGTCCTCCCGCTCGCCGCCGACCATGATGGAGAGCTTGGCCTCGATGGCCCCGGCCTCGCCGCCGCTGACGGGGGCGTCCAGGACGCGCAGGCCGCGCGCGGTTCCGGCCTCGGCCACCTCGCGGGAGACGTCGGGGCGGATGCTGCTCATGTCGATGACCAGGGTGCCGGGCTTGGCGTTGTCGTAGACGCCGCCCTCGCCGAGCAGGAGCTCCCGCACGTCCGGGGAGTCCGGGACCATGGTGATGACGACGTCGGCGTCGGCGACGGCGCCGGCGACGCCGCCCCCGCGCAGGCCGCCCTCGGCGACCAGGGCGTCGACGCGGTCGGGGGTGAGGTTGTGGCCGGTGACGGTGTACCCGGCGCGGACGAGGTTGACGGCCATGGGCAGGCCCATGATGCCGAGGCCGATGAAGGCGATCTTCTTGACGGACACGTGGGTCCCCTTCGTGGCTGGTGCGGCTCGGTGGCCGGTGTGGATGGTGTGCGCGGGCCGGCTCGGGCGCCCGTGCGGCTGGCTCCGCGGCGCGGAGGGCTCACTCCGCGAACGGTTCAGGCGAGCCAGCCGAAGCTCTTCTCGCTGGCGACGGTGGGCTTGTACTCCAGTCCGACGAACCCCTCGTAGCCCGCCTCCTGGGCGGCGCCGAGCAGGGTGTCGATGGGCAGGCGTCCGCTGCCGGGCTCCCCGCGGCCGGGGGTGTCGGCGATCTGGACGTGCCCGAACTCGGCGGCGTGGTCGCGGATCACGGCGGCCACGTCGTCGCCGTTGACCACGAGGTGGTACAGGTCCGCGAGCAGGGCGACGTTGTCGGCCCCGGCCTCGCGGGCCAGGGCGACGAACGCGAGACCGTCCGCGGCCGTCTTGAGCGGGTAGCTCTCGGCGCCGCTGATGGGCTCGACGAGGACGGTGCCGCCCACCCGGGCCACCGCGCGCGCGGCGGCGAGGGTGTTCTCCAGGGCGGTCCGGTCCTGTTCGTCGAAGTCGACCCCGGGCTGGCGCAGTCCGTAGAGGGCGTTGAACCCGGTGGTGCCGGTGCGCTCGGCGATGCGCACCACGGCGTCGATGTTGGCCCGGAACTCGTCGCGGCGCGCGGGGTGCGAGAGCACGCCCCGGTCGGGGCCGGGCAGCTCGCCCGCGAAGAAGTTGAGGCCGGTGAGGCGGACTCCGGCCCGGTCCAGGGCCTTGACGAAACCGTCCACCTCGTCCTGGGGCGGGATCGGACTCGCGAAGGGCCACCAGAACTCGACGGCCTCGAAGCCCGCCTCACGCGCGGCCCGTGGGCGCTCGTGCAGCGGGAGCTCGGTGAACAGCAGCGAGCAGTTCACCGTGTATCCGAGGGTGTGGCTCATACCTTGCCTCCAGCTTCTACTTCCACATTGCGGAAAGTAGATTTCGCTTTAAGGAATGATTGAAGTGTGCGGCGCACCGCCCCGCTTGTCAACCACCCCGCGCGAATCCCGCCCCCACCCGCCCTCTTGGTACGGAGATACGGAACCCCCTGGTGGCGCACCACGAAATCCGTGACTTCGCGACGATTGCGCCGGGGGTGTTGACAGGGTCACACTGCTATCAACTAGAGTCCGTGCAGTCCGTAATACGGAATTAGATATCTGCACTACGAAAGCTCAACGGGAGTTCACCGGCACCGGCCCAGGGGCCGATGACCCGGGGACCCCGCGAGCCACGGGAGAGCACATGCCCGAGACCACCCCGCGGGAGCGGACGGCCGGAACCGACCCGGGCCTGGACCGCCTGAACGCCCTGCCGGAGGAGGAGCTGCGCACCCGACTCGCGCAGTGCCTGAACGTCGACCGCTGGGTCGCGGCCCTGGCCGCCGAGGCCCCCTTCGCCGACCGGGCCGCGCTCCTGGAGTCGGCCGACCGGCACGCGCGCTCGATCACCGCCGAGGAGACCGCCACCGCCCTGGCCCGCCACCCGCGCATCGGGGAGAGGGCCGACGGCGCGGACACCGAGTCCGCGTGGTCGCGCGGGGAGCAGTCCGCCTTCGCCGCCGGCACCGACGACGCCTCCGCCCGCGTGCAGCGGATCTTCGCCCACGCCCAGCGCGAGTACGAGGACCGGTTCGGCCAGATCTACCTGGTCTGCGCCAGCGGGCGCTCCAGCCGCGAACTCCTGTCCGACCTGGTCGAGCGCCTGGCCAACGACCGCGCCACCGAACTGGCCGTGGTCGGCGACGAACTGCGCAAGATCGCCGGGCTGCGCCTGGTCAAACTCCTGGAGGACGCATGAGCCACGTGACCACCCACGTCCTGGACGCCGCCCTGGGCCGCCCCGCCCGCGACGTCCCCGTACGCCTGGAGGCCGCGGCCGACACCGCCCGCACCGCGTGGAAACCCGTCGCGGAGGGGCGCACCAACGACGACGGGCGCGTGCCCGACCTGGGCCCGGAGCGGCTCGCCGCCGGGTACTACCGGGTCGTCTTCGACACCGGCGCCTACTTCGAGGCCACCGGCCAGCGCGGGTTCTACCCCGAGGTCGCCATCGTCTTCGACCTGGCCGACGAGGACGCGCACTACCACGTCCCGCTGCTGCTGAGCCCGTTCGCCTACTCGACCTACCGCGGCTCCTAGCGGCCCGCCGCAACCCGCGGATCCCCGGCGCGCCCCCGAGGGCGCGCCCCTGCCGGAGAACAGAGAGGAGTGGTCGGCACGCGTCTTACCCGGTGCAGGATGTGACACCTGATTCTTCGAGTGCGCGACAGGTCCTTCCGCATGACCACAGCGGTCCTCCCTCGTAGCACGGCGCCCGGCGCCAACGATGACGACTTCACGCATCCACACGGATGGAGTTCACCCTGATGGGCATCCGACTCGGAGAGAACCAGTACGGCAAGGCGGAGGTCCGCCTCGTCCACGTCAACCGCGACACCGACGTCCACCGGATCAAGGACGTCAACGTCACCTCCCAGCTGCGCGGGGACCTGGAATCGGTCCACACCGTCGGTGACAACAGCACGTGCCTGCCGACCGACACCCAGAAGAACACCGTCTACGCCAAGGCCCGCGAGTGGGGCGGCGTCGGCGCGATCGAGGACTTCGCCCTGCGGCTGGCCCGCCACTTCGTGGACGAGCACAGCTACGTGCACGGGGCCCGCCAGGAGGTGCACGAGTACTCCTGGGAGCGCATCACCACCTCCGAGGGGCCGCACGACCACGCGTTCACCCGCAGCGGCGGCGAGACCCGCACCACGGTGGTCAACAAGGACGGCGCCCGCGAGTGGGTGGTCTCCGGCTTCGAGGGCCTGACCGTGCTCAAGTCCACCGGCTCGGAGTTCCACGGCTACCCCAAGACCAAGTACACGACGCTGCCCGAGACCACCGACCGGATCCTGGCCACCGACGTCACCGCCCGCTGGCGCTACGCCGGCGTGGAGCACGACTTCGACAAGGCCTACTCCTCCGTCCGCGCCCTGTGCCTGGAGGCCTTCGCCCGGACGCACAGCCTGGCCCTGCAGCAGACCCTCTACGAGATGGGCCGGGCCGTCCTGGAGGCGCACCCGGAGATCGCCGAGATCCGCTTCTCCATGCCGAACAACCACCACTTCCTCGTGGACCTGTCCCCGTTCGGCCTGGACAACCCCAACGAGGTGTTCTTCGCGGCGGACCGCCCCTACGGCAAGATCGAGGCCACCGTCGAACGCGACGACGCCCCCGACGCCGGGGACGCCTGGAAGGCCGTACCGGGCTTCGTGTGACCCCCGGTCCCCGGGGCCCGCCTCGCTGGCCGGGCCCCGGCCTCCCCCACCCGCCGGAGCGACCCTCCGGCTCTCCGACCCGCCCTTCGCGGCGGGCTCCCCCGGACTCCGGCGCGCCCCGCGGGCCGCCGCCGTGCCGGTGCGACACCACCGGGCCCCGTGCCCGTGAACCCGGCCCCTCCCGGGCGCCGACAAGCGCAAAGGCTGGAAACTGGCCATGTCGAACAGTCCGTCCGCCAAGGACTCGGCCACAACGAACGCCTCGCCCACCCCCTCCCGCCCCGAGGACGAGAGGCTGCCCGCGCGGCTCCTGCTCGTCTACGGGTTGCAGCACATCCTCACCATGTACGCCGGCGCCGTGGCCCCGGCCCTGGTCATCGGCGCCGCCGCCGGACTCGCCAGCGACCCCGCCGCCATGGGCATCCTCGTCAGCGGCGCGCTCCTGGTGGCGGGTCTGGCCACCCTCCTGCAGACCGTGGGCCACCGGCGCCTGGGCGCGCAGATGCCCATCGTGGTGGCCTGCTCCTTCGTCCCCGTCAGCGCCATCACCTCGCTCGCCGCGGGCCAGGACGGGGAGAACCTGCCCGTCGCCTTCGGCGCCTCCCTGGCCGCCGGGCTCTTCGCCCTGGCGCTGACGCCGTTCTTCGGGCAGCTCATCCGCTTCTTCCCGCCGATCGTCACGGGCACCATCATCACCGTCATCGGCGTGAGCCTGATGCCGGTGGCCGCCCGGTGGATCATGGACGGCGCCACCCGCACGCTGGAGGACGGCTCCTCCGTCCCGGCCGCTCCCCCGGGCAACCTCGCCCTGGCGGGGCTGACCCTGGCGGTCATCGTGGTCGGCTCCCGGGTCTTCCCCGGCATCTGGGGACGGCTGTCCATCCTGCTGGGCCTGGTCGTGGGCACGCTGGTCGCGCTGCCCCTGGGCATGGCCGACTTCAGCCGGGTGGGCGAGGCCGACCTCGTGTTCAACCCGGCCTCGGTGTTCTACTTCGGCCCGCCCCGGTTCGAGGCCGCAGCGATCATCACCATGTGCGTGATCATGCTCGTGGTGCTGACCGAGGGCGCCTCGCACATCATCGCGGTCGGCGAGATCACCGGTTCCAGGGTGGACGCCAGACGCATCTCCGCGGGCCTGCGCGCCGACGTGAGCGGTTCGCTGATCGGTCCGATCCTCAGCGCCACCCCCACCAGCTCCTTCGCGCAGAACATCGGGCTGCTGGCCCTGACCAAGGTGCGCAGCCGCTACGTGGTGGCCACCGGCGCGGGCATCCTCGTCGCCCTCGGGCTGTTCCCGGTGCTGGGCGGGGTCATGGCCGCGATCCCCACCCCCGTCCTGGGCGGGGCCGGGCTGGTCCTGTTCGGCAGCGTGGCCGCCAGCGGGATCAAGACCCTGGCCAAGGTGGACTTCACCAACAACCTCAACCTGGTGCTGGTGGCCGCCTCCGTCGGCGTGGCGGTGATCCCGCTGGCCTACCCCGACTTCTACGCCTACCTGCCGGAGTCGGTGGAGATGATCGCGCACTCGGGCATCATCGGGGCGGCGGTCGTGGCGATCGTGCTCAACGTGTGCTTCAACGTCCTCGGACGCGGCCGGGACGCCTCGGCGCCCGCCGCGATCGACACCGAGGAGATCGGCAGCGCCGGCCCCGGTGAGGCCAAGTACACCGACCAGGCGGGGGCGGCCTACCGCGAGGGCGGCTCCGAGCCCCTGGACGAGCCGCGGCGGTGACCCGCGCGGGCCGGCGTTCCGCCCCGGGTGCGGGGCGTCGGCCCAACCCTCTGCTCCCGAACTGATCAGCCCGCGGATACGGAACTCGGACTTCCGTTCAGCAGGAGTGAATGGTATCCCTGGCAGGGTGACCGACTGGGATCTGCGCAAACTCCGCGTCCTCCGCGCCCTGGAGGAGTTCGGCACCGTCCGGGCCACGGCCGAGGCGCTGAGCATGACCCCCTCAGCCGTCTCCCAGCAGCTGTCCTCCCTCTCCCGGCAGGTGGGCGTGACGCTGCTGGAGGCGCACGGACGGCGGGTGCGCCTGACCGACGCCGCGCACGCGCTGCTGTGCCACACCGACCTCGTGCTCGCCCAGCTGGAACGGGCCGAGGCCGAGCTGTCCGGCTTCGCCCGCGGCGAGGCCGGACACGTGCGCGTCGGCGCGTTCGCCACCGCCATCCCCAGCCTGGTGGTGCCCGCCCTGCGGCGGCTGCGGCGCACCCGACCGGAGCTGACCACGCGGGTGCACCAGGCCGAGGCCGCGGAGGTCTACGACCTGCTCTCCGCCGGGGAGATCGACCTGGGCCTGTCCCTGGCCGCCCAGGCCCCCCGCGAGCGCGACGGCCGGATCGGCGGCCAGGACCGCTACGACCGGCGCGAACTGCTCACCGACCCGCTCGACGTGGCCCTGCCCGCCCACCACCGCCTCGCCGCCTCCCGCGCCCCGCGCCTGCGCGACCTGGCCGGGGAGCCCTGGATCTACGGCGCTTCGGGGCCCTGGCGCGACATCACCCTCGCCGCCTGCGCCCAGGCCGGGTTCGTACCCGAGCAGGCGCACGTGGCCTCCGACTGGCGGGCCATCCTGGACATGGTCGCGGCGGGCATGGGCGTGGCCCTGATCCCCCGGCTGGCCGCCGTGGGCGACACCCCGGGCATCAGCCTGCGGGTCCCGCACCCCGACCAGCCGCGCCGCCACGTGGTGACGGCCGTGCGCTCGGGTTCGGAGGGGCGCCCGCAGATCGCCGCGGTGCTGCGCGCCCTGGCGGACACGGCCGCCGGGATCGCCGCACCCGACAAGACCGTTCAGCTTTCCTGAACAGAATGATCGAAAACTTTCGCTGGACGTAACCGTTCCCGCTTGCGAACCTGGACATGTCCGACACAAACCCACATTCCGGGAGAGACATGAGCGGGGCCCAGCCCACCGATCCGCGCGCCTACAACGCCAAGCCCTACGCGGGCGGCGACCCCTACGCCGACTACCGCCACACCGAACTCGACTTCTCGGCCCTGGTGGACCTGGCCGACCGCCGCCTGGGCGGCGGCGTGGTCGCCGCCAACGACGAGTTCTTCGCCCACCGCGAGAACCTGCTGGTGCCCGAACCCGCCGTGTTCGACCCGCACGCCTTCGGCCACAAGGGCAAGGTCATGGACGGCTGGGAGACCCGCCGACGGCGCGGCGTGAGCGCCGAGCACCCCCACCCGGACGCCGACGACCACGACTGGGCCCTGGTCCGGCTCGGCCTGCCCGGAGTGGTGCGGGGCGTGGTCGTGGACACCGCGCACTTCCGCGGCAACCACCCCCGTGAGGTCTCCGTCGAGGCCACGAGCCTGCCGGGCACCCCCGCCACCGACGACCTGCTCAAGGCGGAGTGGACCGGGATCGTCCCCCGCACCCCCGTGTACGGGCACGCCGCCAACGGCTTCGAGGTCACCGCCGAGCGGCGGTGGACCCACCTGCGGCTGAGGCAGTTCCCCGACGGCGGCGTCGCCCGCCTGCGCGTGTACGGCGAGCCCGTCCCCGACCCGGACTGGCTGGAGGCGCTGGGCGGGTTCGACGTGGCGGCCCTGGTCAACGGCGGCACCGTCGAGGACGCCTCGGACCGCTTCTACTCCTCCCCGGACAACATCATCTCGCCCGGGCGCTCCGCCAAGATGGACGACGGCTGGGAGAACCGGCGCCGCCGCGACACCGACCACGACTGGGTGCGCTTCCGCCTCACCGCGCAGGCCTCGGTCCGCGCCCTGGAACTGGACACCTCCTACTACAAGGGCAACGCCGCGGGCTGGGTGGCCGTCCTGGGCCGCGACGCCCGCTCGGCCGACCCCGACGCCTGGTTCGAGGTCGTGGGACGTACCCGCCTGGAGCCCGACAGCGCCCACCGCTTCGTCCTGGACTCCCCGGTCACCGCCACCCACGTGCGCGTCGACGTCTTCCCCGACGGCGGCATCGCCCGCCTGAACGTCTACGGCTCCCTCACCGGAACCGGCAGCGCCGACCTGCGCGAGCGCTGGACCGCCCTGCACGGCTGACCCGAAGGCGGCGGCGCGGAGCGGGGGTGCTCCGCCCCGCCGCCGTTTCCGTCCCCGGTGGGCGCTACCCCCGGACCAGCATCCGGCCGCCCGTGTCCTCGGCGCCGACCTCCTCACCGCGCAGCAGGGTGCGGCGCACCCGCCCGAACAGCTCGACCCCGTCGTAGGGGCTCACCGGGTTGCGGTGCCGCAGCTCGCGCACGTCCACCCGGAAGGACTCCTCCGGGGCGACCACCGCGAAGTCGGCGTCGTTGCCCGGAGCGATCCCGCCCTTGCCCCGCAGCCCGGCCACGCGCGCGGGCCCGGAGGCCATCCACCGCACCACGTCCTCCAGGGACAGGCCCCGGCGGCGCGCCTCGGTCCACACGGCCGGGAAGCCGACCTGCAACCCGGACACCCCGCCCCAGGCGGTGCCGAAGTCGCCGGTGTCCAGGTCCTTCAGGTCCGGCGTGCTCGGCGAGTGGTCGCTGACCACGCAGTCGATCAGGTCCTCCTCCAGCGCCCGCCACAGCAGGTCCCGGTTGGCGGCGTCGCGGATGGGCGGGCAGCACTTGTACTGGGTGGCCCCCGCGGGCACCCGCTCGGCCTCCAGGGTGAGGTAGTGCGGGCACGTCTCGACGGTCAGCGGCACCCCGTCCGCGCGGGCCCGCGCGATCAGCGGCAGGGCGGAGGCGCTGGACAGGTGCAGCACGTGGGCCCGCGTCCCGGTGACCCGGGCCACCTCGATCACCCGGGCGATGGCCGCGTTCTCGGCGGTGTCGGGGCGCGAGGCCAGGAAGGAGGCGTAGTCGCGCCCGGCCGCGGCCGGTGCCTCCCGCAGGACTTCGGGGTCCTCGGCGTGCACGATGAGACGGCCGTCGAACTCCCCGATCGCCTCGGCCGCCGAGAGCAGCTCCTCCGGCGAGAGGTGGCCGAACTCCTCCACTCCGGAGGGGGACAGGAAGGCCTTGAAGCCGTACACGCCCTCGGCCCAGAGCGCGGCGAGCTCCTTGGTGGCGCCGGGGCGGCTGTTCTCGGGAACGGCCCCGCCCCAGAAGCCCACGTCCACGGCGAGCTTGCCCCGGGCCGCGTCGCGTTTGGCCTCCAGGCCGGCCACGGTCGTGGTCGGCGGAACGCTGTTGAGCGGCATGTCCACCAGCGTGGTGATGCCGCCGAGTGCGGCGGCCCGGGTGGCGGTGGCGAAGCCCTCCCACTGGGTGCGGCCCGGTTCGTTCACGTGCACGTGGCTGTCGACCAGTCCGGGCAGCAGCACCTCGTCCTCGGCCAGGACCATTTCGCGGCGGGCGATGAGGGGGGCGCCGTCCCCGGCCAGGACGTTGACGACGCGCCCGTCGCGAACCCCCACGGTGACGGGTCGCTCCCCCTGCGGGGTGATGGCGCGGCGGGCGCGGACGGCGAGATCGTGTCGGGTCATGTGTGCTCAGTTCTCCTGTCCGACGCGTCGGCTGGCCAGGGCGGCGAGCGTGCCGGTGTCGGTTCCGGCGGCCTTCGCCACCTCGGCCTCGTCCAGCGCCCCGCAGCGTACCCCGCTGACCAGGGCGGCGGCCAGCGCCTGGGCCGTGGCGGGCTCGTCCAGCACTCCCCCGGCCACGGCGCCCAGGTAGGAGCGCAACCGGTCGGCGGCGGGCGCGAAGGCCTCCCGGTAGAAGACGTAGGTGGCCAGGTAGCGGGTGGGCAGCTGGTGGGGGTGCAGGTCCCAGCCCTGGTAGAAGCCGCGCTCCAGGGAGCGGCGGACCAGGGAGGCGTGCAGGCGCCAGGCGGAGGCGACCTCCTCGGCCCCGCCCACGGGCAGCACGTTGGTGGAACCGTCGGAGAGCCACACCCCGGTGCCCGCGGCGGCCACCTGCATGACGGCCTTGGCGTGGTCGGCGACGGGGTGGGCCATGCTCTGGTAGGCGGCGGTGATCCCGCAGGCGGCGCTGTAGTCGTAGGTGCCGTAGTGCAGGGCGCTGACCCGGCCCCGTCCGGCGCGGATCATCCGGGCCACGGCCACCGTGCCGTCGGGCAGCAGGACGGACTGCGGGGTCTCGATCTGCAGCTCGAACCGCAGCCGTCCCTCGGGCAGGTCCAGGCGCTGCTCCAACTCCTCGGTGAGCCAGGCCATCGCCTCGACCTGCTCCACGGAGGTGATCTTGGGCAGGGTGAGGGCCAGCCCCTCGGGCAGGGAGCCGTGCTCCTCCATGAGGGTGTGCAGGAACAGGGTGAGGCTGCGCGTGCCGCGGGCGCGTCCGGCCGCCTCCATGCCCTTGGTCCGGACCCCGAAGCCGGGCGGGGCCTGACCGGCGGCCAGGTCCGCGCACAGGGCGCGGGCGGCGGCCACGGTGTCGCGGTCCTCCTGCTCGTCGCCCCGGTCGCCGTAGCCGTCCTCCAGGTCCACGCGAAGGTCCTCGACGGGTTCGCGGCGCAGCTTGTCGCGCAGGCGGGGCAGCACCTCGGCGACGGCGTCCTCGGCCACGCCGGTGGCGGCGGCCAGGGCGGCCGCGTCGGGCGCGTGCTCGTCCAGACAGGACAGCGCCGCGCGGCCCCACTCGGCGGCCAGGCCGGCGCGTACGCGGTCCGCGGGGACGTAGACGGTGTGCACGGGCTGCCGGTCACCGGAGGAACCCGGGTAGTCCAGGGCGAGCCGGGCGTCGGCGTCGGCCAGGCGCGCGTTCAGTCCGGCGGTGAGCACGTCCAGGCCCAGATCGCGGCCCGCGCCCGGCCGGAGGGTCCGGTCCTCTTCCACGTGGTGTCCTCTCCCTCGCATTTTTCCTATCGCGGATACTAACTTTTGCATCCCGGAATAACAAGGAGCACAGAGGTGTTCCAGGAATACCCGGAACCGCGGGAAGCCTTCCGGACGAGCGGACCGCCCGCGCACCACGTGCTATAGAAGAAGTGATGCCGCAAAGCCGCCCCCACCCCGACGGGGGCAGGTCCCCGAACCCACGGCCCTCAGCATGGGAGCGCGATCGTTGTCAGCCCCACAGACCCCTCTACACCCGGACGAGCAGGGAAAACGTGAACGCCCCGGCGGCGTGCAGTCCCTCGACCGGGCCTTCTCCCTGCTGGAGATCATGGCCGAGGCCGGCGGCGAGACCTCGCTGAGCCAGCTGGCCGAGTCCTCCGGCCTACCGCTGCCGACCATCCACCGCATCATCCGCACCCTCGTGGGCAACGGATACGTGCGACAGCTGCCCTCCCGCCGCTACGCGCTGGGACCGCGGCTGATCGGGTTGGGCGACAAGGCCTCGCAGATGCTGGGCACCTGGGCCCGGCCGCACCTGGCCCGCCTGGTGGAGGACCTGGGCGAGACCGCCAACCTGGCGATGCTCGACGGCGACAAGGTCGTCTACGTGGCGCAGGTGCCCTCACAGCACTCCATGCGCATGTTCACCGAGGTCGGACGGCGCGTCCTGCCGCACTCCGCCGGCGTGGGCAAGGCCCTGCTCTCCCAGCTCGACGAGGAGGAGGCGCGGGCGACCCTGGGCCGCACCGGCATGCCCGCCGCCACCGAGCGCACCATCACCGACCCCGAGAAGTTCATGGCCGAGCTGCGGCGCATCCGCTCCAGCGGCTACGCCATCGACGACGGCGAACAGGAGGTCGGCGTGCGCTGCGTCGCCGCCCCCGTGGTCGGCGCGCCCTCGGGGATGGCGGTGTCGGTCTCGGGCCCCGAGGCCCGGGTGGGCTGGGACTTCGTGGAACGCGCCGCGCCCATCGTGCGCCGCTGCGCCGCCATGCTCGCCACCGACCTCAACAACCAGAGCTAGAAGGGGTGCGGGAGCCGCGCCCCGCACCCCCGCCCGTCACGTCGGCTGGTCGAAGCCCAGCTTGCGCAGCTGCTTGGGATCGCGCTGCCAGTCCTTGGCCACCCGCACCCGCAGGTCCAGGAACACCCGCCGGCCCAGCAGCGCCTCGATCTGCTTGCGCGCCCGCGAACCCACGTCGCGCAGCCGCGAGCCCTTCGACCCGATCACGATCGCCTTCTGGCTGGGTCGCTCCACGTACAGCGACGCGTAGATGTCCACCAGCTCCTTGCCCGGCCGGGTGTTCTCCCGCTCGGACATCTCGTCCACGACCACCGCGATGGAGTGCGGCAGCTCGTCGCGCACACCCTCCAGCGCCGCCTCGCGCACCAGCTCGGCCACGAGCATCTCGTCCGGCTCGTCGGTGAGGTCGCCGTCGGGGTACAGCGGCGGCCCCTCCGGCAGGTGCGAGCACAGCACGTCGGTCACGGTCTCCAGCTGGAAGCCCCCCTGGGCCGAGACCGGGACGATGTCCGCCCAGTCCCCCAGCTCGTTCACCGCCATCAGGTGGCGGCCCACCGCGTCCCTGTCCACCCGGTCCGTCTTGGTGACCAGGGCGACCACCGGGGTGTTGGTCTGCTCCGCCAACTCCTTGGCGATGTAGGTGTCGCCCCGCCCGATCGGCTCGTCGGCGGGGAGGCAGAAGGCGATCACGTCCACCTCGACCAGCGTGGACCGCACCAGCGAGTCCAGGCGCTCGCCCAGCAGGGTGCGCGGCTTGTGCAGTCCGGGCGTGTCCACGATGATCAGCTGCGCGTCGGGCCGGTGCACGATGCCGCGCACCGTGCGCCGGGTGGTCTGCGGCCGGTTGCTGGTGATCGCCACCTTCTGCCCGACCAGCGCGTTCATCAGGGTGGACTTGCCCACGTTGGGGCGGCCCACGAAGCACGAGAAACCGCTGCGGAAGCCCTCCGGGTGGGAGGGCGTCTCCAGCGGCACCCGCAGCTTCTCCAGGTCGAGATCGTTCATGCGTCCTTCAGGTGTCCTTCTCAGCGGCGGGTGATGCTCGCGGGCACCCCGTCGGGGGCGGCGATCACCACCAGCTGGGTCTTCAGGTCTTCCGCCAGCGCGCGGTCGTCCTCGGTCAGCTGCGCGGCCTCGGTCACGACCACCGCGGCCTCCAGCGCGGAGGCCTCCCCGCAGACGGCCGCGGCCACCGCGGCCTGGAGCGCGCTCAGCCTCAACGAGGGCAGCGCCACCGTGGCGGCCACGTACGTGCGCCCCGTCTCGTCGCGCACGGCCGCGCCCTCCGCGGCCGCGTTGCGCGCCCGGGAGGCCCGGGCGAGGGTGATGAGCTTGCCGTCCTCGGGCCCGAGCCCCGTGGTCTCCGTCACTGATCCGTGCTCCTCACGTTGTCGTTCTCGGCCGACGGCTCCGACTCGGAGTCGTCGGGCAGGCGCTCCACCAGGACCGTGGTCATCCGGTTGCGGCGGCTGCTCTTGCCCTCAAGGGTGAGCCTGAGACCAGCGTATTCGGCCTGGGCCCCGCCGACCGGCACCCGGCCCAGCACGTAGGCGACCAGGCCGCCGACCGTCTCCACGTCCGGAACGTCCAGGTTCCGGTCCGGGAACAGCTCGTCCAGCTCGCCCAGCGGCAGGCGCGCGGTCACCCGCACCCGGTCCCCGTCCAGCCAGGACACCGGCGGGATCTCGTGGTCGTACTCGTCGGTGATCTCGCCGACGATCTCCTCCACGATGTCCTCCAGGGTCACCAGGCCCGCGGTGCCCCCGTACTCGTCGATGGCCACGGCCACGTGGTTGCGCTGCTTCTGCATCTCGCGCAGCAGCTCGTCGATGGGCTTGGTGTCGGGGACGAAGGTGGCCTGGCGCATCACGTCCCCCGCCGTGAGCGACACGTCCTCCCCGCCGCCCGCGACCGCCGCCCAGCGGTCGCGCAACCGCTCCACCAGGTCCTTGAGGTAGACGATGCCGACCACGTCGTCCTCGTCCTCGCCCGTGACCGGGATGCGCGAGTACCCGCTGGACAGCGCCAGGCTCAGCACCTCGTCGGCGTCGTCATCCCGGGAGGTGAACACGATGTCGGGGCGGGGCACCATCACCTCGCGCACGGACGTGTCGTCGAGCTTGAACACCGAGTGGATCATCTCCCGCTCGGCGGAGTCGATCACCTCGCCCCGCTCGGCCAGGTCCACCAGCTGCCTCAGCTCCACCTCGGTGCTGAAGGGGCCGTCGCGGTCGCCCTTGCCGCGCGGGGTGAGCGCCCGGCCCGCGCCCACGAACAGCTGGGCCAGCGGACCCACCACCACCTGGACCGGGTAGACCGCGGCGGCGCTGGCCCGGGCCACCGGCCCGGAGAACTGGCGGCCCAGGATGCGCGGCGCGATCGCGATCAGCACCGACTCCGCCACCACCATGGCCCCGGCGGTCAGCACCAGCGCGGGCCAGTCCGGCCCCAGCAGGAACACCATGCCCACCGCGGCGGCCAGCACGGCGCACACCTCGCACACCACGCGCAGGAACAGCAGCACGTTGAGGTGGCGCGTGGGGTCGGCCATGACCCGCTCCCACCGGCGTCCCGTCCGTGCGGAGCCCTCGGTCCCGCTGACCGCGGCCAGCCCGACCGACATCACGCGGGTGACGGCCACCTCCGCCGCCACCAGGAAACCCGCGACGGCGGTCAGGGCGAGGGCCACCGCGAAGGCGGTGAGCCACCCGGCGGGGTCCCCTGCGGTCGGCGCGGCCAGGCCGGGCCACACTGACGGGCTCATCGGCCGCTCTCGTCCCCTTCACCGGCCGCGGCCTCGCGCTCACGCCACGCGGACAGGATCTCGGCCTGCAGGCCGAACATCTCCTTGTGCTCCTCGGGCTCGGCGTGGTCGTAGCCCAGCAGGTGCAGGATGCCGTGGGTGCACAGCAGGTCGATCTCGGCCTCGGTGCTGTGCCCGGCCTTCTCTGCCTGGCGCTCGGCGACCTGCGGGCAGATGATCACGTCCCCGAGGACGCCGGGCTCACTGGTGCGGCCGGGGCCTCCGGGGCGCAGTTCGTCCATGGGGAAGGACAGCACGTCGGTGGGGCCCGGCTCGTCCATCCACCGCACGTGCAGGTCGGTCATCGGACCCTCGTCCACCAGCACGACGGACAGCTCGGCCAGCGGGTGGACGCGCATGGCGTCGAGCACGTGCCTGGCCAGACGGGAGAGCCTCTCCTCGTCCACGGTCGAGACGCCGGACTCGTTGGCGACGTCGATACTCATCGGTTGCGGATGCCTCACTCGGGATAGCGGCGGCCGGGCGGGGCGCCCGGCCGGTGGTGCGGCACGCCCTTGGGCGGCGCGCCCGTGGCAACCGAACCGGTGGACCCGTACTGGACGGGCCCACCGGTTCGAACGCCGTACTACCTCAGTCTGCCTGCTCCGCGGTCCGGCCGTCGCCCGCCTCGGGCTCCGCCGGGGTGTCGGAGGCCTCGCGCCGCCCCGGACCGCGCCGGGGGCGGACGCCGTTGGCGGGGCCGCGGCGGTCCCGGGAGTCGCCCTGGGCGGCGTCGTAGCGGCCGTAGGCGTCCACGATCTGGCCGACCAGCTTGTGCCGGACGACGTCCTCGCTGCTCAGCCGGCAGAAGGCGATGTCGTCGATGTCACGCAGGATGCCCTCGATCGTGCGCAGGCCGCTGGTCTGCCCGCCGGGCAGGTCGACCTGGGTGACGTCGCCGGTGACCACGATCTTGGAACCGAAGCCCAACCGGGTGAGGAACATCTTCATCTGCTCCGGCGAGGTGTTCTGGGCCTCGTCGAGGATGATGAAGGAGTCGTTCAGTGTGTTGTGGGTAAGCAGGAAGTCCTCCGTGACGTACAGGGAGTCCTGTGCCGCCACCTGGATGCAGACGCACTCCTCGGTCCCCGCGGGCTCGATGGAGTCGATGAAGCGCATCGGACGGCCGCCACCGGTGGCCTCGTACCTGTCCCGCTTGCGCCCGAGCCGGAAGGGCTCGACGCCCTCCGGCAGCCGCAGGTCGAGGACGTGGGTGTCGTGGCGGTGGAACACCTGCCTGCCGCGGGCCAGACCCGGCGCCCTGCCCTCGGACCCACGTGTACGCGTGTACACGACACCGCCCAGGGACTGGACCAGGAACCGCACCGCGGACGCCAGCCCCGGCGAGGCGGTTCTGTACTGGATCCGGCAGGTGCGACCGTTCTGGGAGACGGGTCCGCCGTCCGAGTCCAGGAGACCCTGCAGGAGCGCGAGGCGCACCTCGGCGGAGTTGTACAGGTACGGTTCCGGAACGAACTTCGTCGCCGAGGTGGTCCCGCACAGGCCGAGCTCCCGCATGACCGCGGTCACCGGGTTGGCGATGGTGATGACGTCGCCGGGCTGCCGTACGCGGTTGACGACGTAGTCCGGTCCCGCCTTCCAGTTGACCCGGACACCGGGAACGAGCGCCTCCAGGGCCTCGGCGAGCTCGGGGTCCTCCGTGGAGAAGCTCGGCGTCGTCGAACCCGTGAGGCACCCGTCGCCCAGCAACAGGCCGAGCGCGTAGGCGTCCATGGGAACCTCCCTCGCGGGGAACTCCACGGGCCGGCTGAGCAGGGGAAGCTCGTACTTGCGGTAGTGGGAGCTGCGCAGGCCGCTCTGGAGGATCTCCTTGGCCGTGAGCACCCGGTGAGGCCTGCCCCGTCTGGTGTCGTCGCGGGTGCGCACGGACCACAGGTGGTCCTCCGAGCACAGGGTCGAGGACCCGTCCTGCGCGGTGAGCCGGTAGACCGCCTTGGGGCCCTGCGGGTAGACCCCCAGGACCGGGGTCGGTTCACCGTCGGACCCGACGACCAGATCGCCGACCCTCAGGTCACCGATGGGCCGGAAGCCCTCCGGTGTCAGGACGTTGGTGTGCACCGGCTGCGCCCGGCCGCGCATGTACGCCAGGGGTGCGACCTCGATGGTCCCGGCCGCCATCAGCTTGGGGATGGAGTCGGGGTCGAGCATGTCGTGCAGGGCGTCGTAGAGCGGGCGCAGGTAGGGGTCGATCTTGTCGTAGAGGGTGCCGGGCAGGAAGCCCAGGCGCTCACCGGCCTCGACCGCGGGGCGGGTGAGGATGATCCGGTTGACCTCCTTGTCCTGGAGCGCCTTGACCGCCTTGGCCATGGCCAGGTAGGTCTTGCCGGTGCCCGCGGGACCGATGCCGAACACCACGGTGCGCCGGTCGATGGTGTCGACGTAGCGCTTCTGGTTCAGCGTCTTGGGCCGGATCGTCCTGCCCCGGTTGGACAGGATGTTGGTGGTGAGCACGTCCGCGGGGCGCTCGGTACCGGGCGAGCGCAGCATGTGGATCATGCGCCCGATGGTGTCGGGGGTGACGTGGGTGCCGCTCTTGGCGAGTTCGATCAGCTCCTCGACGAGGCGGACCACGACCGCGGTCTCCTCGGGGCTGCCGCTGATGGTGAACTCGTTGCCACGGACGTGGATGTCGCTCTCGAAGGCCCGCTCCAACGCCCTGAGGAGTTCGTCCCCCGAGCCGAGCAGGCTGATCATCGTGTGCTCGTCGGGCACCACGACCTTGACCTGTGTGTCCCGCGGCGGGTGCGTGTGCGTTGTCTCGGACATGGTGTGGCCTGGCGGCCGCTGCCCCTACCCTTCATCGGGCACCGGCCCGCGTCGCGGGCGGTGCACCTCGTGGACGGTTCCCGGCGCTCGGAGAACGGCGCCGGGCCAGGCTCCTCGCCGGTGTTCCCAGAGGTCACACCGAACCCTCGAAGCCCACGGTCACTAGTCTACCAAGGCGCCCCCTCCCCGCTCGATCGGTTATCACGGGCGGGGAGAGACCGCCGGGGCGGCCCCGGCGCCTACCCGGGGGGCCAGTTCAGCCCGCGCCCGCCGAGCAGGTGCCCGTGCAGGTGGAAGACCGTCTGCCCGGCACCGCTGCCGGTGTTGAAGACCAGCCGGTACCCGAGGTCGGCGACGTCCTCCTCGGCCGCCACCTCGTGCGCCTCCCGGACGATCTCGTCGAGCAGCCCGGTGTCGGCGGCCGCGGCCTCGGCGGCGTTGGGGTAGTGCTCACGGGGGATGATCAGAACGTGCGTGGGCGCCTGGGGGTTGATGTCGCGAAAGGCCACGGTGCGTTCGCTCTCGCGGACGATCTCGGCGGGCACCTCCCCCTTCGCGATCTTGCAGAAGAGGCAGTCGTCCTGGGCCATCGGGAACCTTTCCGTCCGCGACCGCCGGGGCGGTCGCCGTCTCGGGATTGTCCGGGACCATGATGCCGCAGGTCGGCCGCGGACGTAGGCCCCAAGGCGGTCTTTTCGTAATCTTCTGGAAGCCGGTTCGGCGTTGGTCCGGGTTCCAGCCGCGATACGCTTTCCATCCGTGCGCGTCAGGTCGTCGGCTCCGTCCGGCCCCGGCCGAGTTCCCGCGTGTTCGGATGGAAACGCACGTCTACCCGGAAAAGAAGAGGTATGCCCTTTCGTAAACCCCGCGACAAGGGTGTGCGTCGAACTGATGTGACGACAGAAACGATGGTGGCCGGAGCCGCCACGGCCCCGCTCTCGGTGGAGTGGGACGCCGACCACGCGGTGACGGAGCTCTACCGGGAGCACTACCGTCCGCTCGTCCGTCTCGCCGCCCTGCTCGTCCGAGACCACGCGACCGCGGAAGAGGTCGTCCAGGACTCGTTCGTCGCCATGCACGGCGCCTGGCGCCGCCTGCGCGACCCGAACAAGGCCCTGTCCTACCTCCGCCAGGCCGTGGTGAACAAGGCCAGGTCCGTGCTCCGTCACAGGGCGGTTGTGGAAAAGCACGCGCCCAAGGCCCTGCCCGACGCCCCCAGCGCCGAACACGGCGCCCTGAACCTGTTGGAGCGCGAGGCGGTCATCCGCGCCCTGCGCAAACTACCCACCCGTCAGCGAGAGGCCATCGTGCTCCGGTACTACGGCGACCTGTCCGAGGCGCAGATCGCGGACGCCATGGGAATCAGCCGGGGCGCGGTGAAGAGCCACACGTCCCGCGGTATCTCCGCGCTCCGCTCTGTTCTGGAGCAGACGACATGACCACCCCGACAAACCCGACGAACGATCCGTTCGAGGAGCAGCTTCGCCAGCTACTCAAGGCCGAGGCCGACACGGTCACCACCTCGCCCGAGGCGCTGAACCTCATCCGCGAGCGCACTGAGCGCAACCGCGGATCGATCTGGTTCGGACTGCCCTGGCTGCGCCCCGCCCTGGCGGTGGCGGGAGCCGGACTGATCGCCGCCTCGGTGATCATGTCCAGCCCGCAGGTACGCGACCAGGTTCTGGAGATCGTGCCCGCGGGCGCCGACCGCCAGGGCACACCGCCCGAGGAGGTCCCGGACGGCGGTGTGGTCCCGTCCACGTCCTCCACGGACTCCGCCCCCGGCCAGGCCCAGCAGGAGCAGCCGCCCCCGCCGGACCCGGCGACCCCGCCCAGTCCCGAACCCTCCGAGGAGGGCTCCACCGCCGTCCAGGAGGACCCGGAGGCGACCCCCACGTGCCCGGCGGCCTCCCGCGACGATCCCTCCGCCCCGGCGGGCGGCGCCGAGGAGGACGCGGAGTCCGCCGAGGAGGGCTGCGAGCCGACGGGCGAGCCCAGCACCGGCACCGGTGGCGGTGACGGCGGCAGCGGCGGCACGGGCGGCGCCGGCGACGGTTCCGGCGGCGACACCGGTTCCGGTGCCGGCGAGGGCGGCCGTGAGGAGACCGGTGAGAGCGGTGGCGGCACCACCACCGGTGACGGCACCACCACCAAGTCCGAGAACTGACGCGCGCGCGGGGGCGCACCTCGGGAACGCCCGTCCGCCCGCGCCGCCGCGGGTGCGGGCCCCGACCGGCGGCGGCCCTACCAGCGGCCGGTGCGCGCCTGAAGCACCGACAGCGCGGCCAGCCCGGCGGTGGAGGTGCGCAGCACGCTGTCCCCCAACAGGGCCCGGACCGCCCCGGCGGCGGTGAACGCGTCGAGTTCGGCCTCGGAGAAGCCGCCCTCGGGCCCCACGACCAGGACGATTTCCGCGTCCCCGGTGCGGGGCAGCTCCATCGAGGCCAGGCGGGCCTCGGCGTCCTCGTGCAGCACGACCCCCAGATCGGCCCCGGCCAGCAGTCCGGCGACCTCGGCGCGGTCCGCGAGGCCGGCGACCTCGGGGAGGCGGACGCGGCGGGCCTGCTTGGCCGCCTCGCGAGCGGTGGCGCGCCACCTGGCCAGGGCCTTGGCGGCCCGTTCGCCCCTCCAGCGGGTGACACAGCGCTCCGCCGCCCAGGGCACGACCGCGTCCACCCCGGCCTCGGTCATCATCTCCACGGCCAGCTCGCCCCGGTCGCCCTTGGGGAGGGCCTGGACCACGGTCAGGCGGGGACGGGGCGCGGGCTCCTCCCGGCGCTCCACCACCGCGCAGACGACGTGGTCCTTGGCCACGGCGGCCACCGTGCAGCGCACGCGCAGGCCGAGGCCGTCGGACAGGTCGACGGTCTCGCCCTCGCGGATGCGCCGCACCACGGCGGCGTGGCGGCCCTCGGCGCCGCCCACCGTCACCCGGTCGGCCGCCAGGTCGGCGGTCTCGACGAGGAAGACCGGCGGGGTCACTTGGCGCCGAAGGCGTCGCGGATCTTGGAGAAGAAACCGCCGTGCCCCGGACTGAAGCGGCCCGGGTTCTGGTCCTCGCCGCGCAGTTCGGCGAACTTGCGCAGCAGCGCCTCCTGCTCCTCGTCGAGTCGGCTCGGGGTCTCCACGTCGACGCGGATGCGCAGATCGCCCCGGCCGCCGCCGTCGAGGTGGGTGACGCCCTTGCCGGGCAGGGTGATGACGTGGCCGGAGTTGGTTCCCGGGCGCAGGTCGATGTTCTCGGTGCCGTCCAGGGTGTCGAAGGCGAAGGAGGCGCCCAGCGCGGCGGCCGTCATGGGGACGGTGACCGTGCAGTGCAGGTCGTCGCCGCGGCGCTCGAAGGTGGGGTGCGGGCGCTGGATGATCTCCAGGATGATGTCGCCGCGCGGCCCGCCGTTGGGGCCGACCTCGCCCTCACCGGCGAGCTGGATGCGGGTGCCGTCGTCCACGCCCGCGGGGATCTTGACGGTCCGGGTGACCTTCTCGCGAACCCGGCCCTCGCCCGCGCAGTCGCCGCAGGGGTTGGTGATGACCGTCCCCTGACCCGAGCACTGCGGGCAGGGGCGCGAGGTCATGACCTGGCCGAGGAAGGAGCGGGTGACCTGGGAGACCTCCCCCTGGCCGTGGCACATCTCGCAGGTGGTGCGGTGCGAACCGGCCGCGGTCCCCTCGCCCTGGCAGGTCTCGCACAGGATGGCGGTGGGGAAGGTGATCTCCTTGCTGACCCCGAACGCGGTCTCCACCAGGTCCAGTTCGACGCGGATCTTGATGCTGCGGCCGCGGCGGACCCGCTCGCGCGGGCCCCGGCCACCGGGCTGCCCGCCGCCGAAGAAGGCGTTCATGATGTCGTCGAAGGCGAACCCGCCCGCGCCGCCGAACCCTCCGGCGCCGCCGCCACCGGGGGCGTAGGGGTCCTGGCCCATGTCGAACATCCGACGCTTGTTCTCGTCGGAGAGGACCTCGTAGGCCTGGGTCACCTCCTTGAACCGCTCCTGGGTCGCGGGGTCCGGGTTGACGTCCGGGTGCAGCTCGCGCGCGAGCCGCCGGTAGGCCTTCTTGATCTCGTCCTTCGAGGCGTCACGACGCACTCCGAGGACCTGGTAATAGTCTCTGGCCACTGAGCTACTGTCCTGCCAAAATCTGTCCGATGTACCGAGCCACGGCGCGTACCGCTCCCATCGTTCCCGGGTAGTCCATCCGGGTGGGTCCCACCACTCCGATCTTGGCGAGCGACTGGTTTCCCACACCGTAGTCGGCCGAGACGACGGAGGTGGACCTCAGGCCCTCGTGGAAGTTCTCCGCGCCGATGCGCACCGTGAGCATCGACGGGTCCTTCGCCTCCCCCAGCAAACGGATGAGGACCATGTTCTCTTCCAGCGCCTCCAGGACGTCCCGGAGGCTGGCTGCGAAGTCGACGGCGGCGAGGTTGGCCGTCCCGGCGAGGACGATCTTCTCCTCGTGCCGTTCGACGAGGCTCTCCAGCAGGACGGAGAGCACCGACACCGCCACCTGGCGGTGTTCGGGCGGGACCTGGGAAGGCAGGTCCTCGACCGCGTCGGGCACGTCACCGAGGTGGAGCCCGGCGATGGCCCGGTTGAGCATGGAGCGCAGGTCGTTGACGGCGGCCTCGTTGACCTCTCCCAGGCCGTCGATGACGCGTTGTTCGACCCGCCCGGTGTTGGTGATCACGACCATCATGACCCGCTGGCCGCCCAGCGGGACCAGTTCCACGTGCTGTACCGAGGAACGGGTCAGCGAGGGGTACTGCACGATCGCGACCTGCCGGGTGAGCTGCGCGAGCAGCCGTACGGTGCGGGCGACGATCTCGTCGAGGTCGACGGCGCCGTTGAGGAAGGACTCGATGGCGCGCCGTTCGGCGGGTGAGAGGGGCTTGACCGAGGAGAGCCGGTCCACGAAGAGCCGGTACCCCTTGTCCGTGGGCACCCGGCCCGCACTCGTGTGCGGCTGGGTGATGTAGCCGTCCTCCTCCAGCGCGACCATGTCGTTGCGGATGGTCGCCGGGGAGACACCGAGCCTGTGCCGGTCAGCCAGGGCCTTGGACCCCACGGGTTCGTTGGTGTTGACGAAGTCCTCGACGACGGCACGCAGGACCGCGAGCTTGCGCTCATCCAGCAACTCGCCACCTCCTGGCACTCCATGGTCCTCAGTGCTAATTCTATGCCCGGGCGCAAACCCCGAAGGCTACCCACGGGTAGTACCACACGGGGACGGCCCCCTCCCACCCCGGTCGCGGCGCGCGCCGCGACCGACCGCGTCCGGGAGTGCCCCACCAGTAGACTGCACGACCGTGGCAACCAAGGGAACCGACCGTTACGGCCGGAACGTGCTCGCCGGGGACTGGCGCCTGCCGAGGAAGGGGTCCGTGCCCGAGGTACCGCTGGCCCGGGGCCTGGTCGCGGAGGACGCCGAAGAAGCCTTCTGCGGGGCGGTGGTGGCCTGGGACAAGGCGACCGTGACCCTGGAGGACCGGCACGGGCGCCGCCGGGTCTTCGACCTCGGTCCGGCCGCTTTCCTGGTCGACGGCGCGCCGGTCACGCTGGTGCGGCCCTCCGCGGCCCCGCGGGGCCCGCTGCGCAGCGCCTCGGGGTCGGTGGCGGTTCCGGACGCGCGCGCACGTACCGCCCGGGAGAGCCGGATCTACGTGGAGGGCGTCCACGACGCCGAACTGGTGGAGAAGGTCTGGGGGCACGACCTGCGCGTGGAGGGCGTGGCCGTGGAGTTCCTGGAGGGGGTGGACGACCTGCCCTCGATCGTGGCGGACTTCTCACCCGGCCCCGGCCGCAGACTCGGCGTCCTGGTCGACCACCTGGTCCCGGGCTCCAAGGAGACCCGGATCGCCGAACGCGTGCGCGGCGAGCACGTGCTGGTGGTGGGGCACCCCTACGTGGACGTGTGGCAGGCGGTGCGACCGCGCGCCGTGGGGATCGAGGCCTGGCCGGAGGTACCCAGGGGGCTGCCCTGGAAGGAGGGGGTCGTGAGCGCCCTGGGGTGGCGGATGGAGACGGGTGAGGCGTGGCGCCGGATCCTCGGTTCGGTCCGTACCTACGCCGACCTGGAGCCCTCCCTGCTCGGCCGGGTGGAGGAGCTGATCGACTTCGTCACCGGGCCGCACCCCGAGGAGCGCTGAGACCCGCCCGGCGCTCCCCCCTCCGGGTCGCGCGCCCCCGGTACGGCCGGCGGCGCGGTACCCCGGGCCGTCCCGCCGGACGCGCTCCCGGGCACGCCGCCTGTGCGGCTTCGCGCGCGGTGGGACGCCAGGGGCCTAGGATTTGGCCCGGAACGGGGTGTCGGCGCCGCTGGCACCGCGGTCCCGCCTCCGGCCCCGCGCGGTCGTCGGTACGGCACGGTAGGACAAGAACCGCCCCTCATCAGCGGAGCCAAGGAAAAGCATGAGCGAGACCCCGACGAACCCACCGTCCCCGGAGGACCCCCAGCAGGACCAGCAGCCGGACAACGGGCGGGAGGCACCGCAGGAGCGAGGACAGGGGCCGCACCACGGCGGGCAGCCCGGCGAGCCCTCGGGCCCCCAGCCCGGATACGGGCGGCAGCCGTCCGGGGCGCAGTCGCCCCACGCCCCGCAGCCCGGCTACGGACAGCAGGAGCAGCACCCCACCGGCGGCCAGCCCGGCTACGGGCAGGCCTCCGGAGCCCAGCCGGGGTACGCCCAGCCCCCCGGCGCCCACCAGGGCCAACCGCAGGGGCACGGCCAGCCGGGGGGGTACGGCCAGCCGCAGCAGCCCCCGCAGGACCACGGCCAGCAGCAGGGCCAGGCCCAGCAGTACGGTTACGCGCAGCCGCGGTACGGGCAACCGGGACAGCCGCAGCAGCCCGGTTTCGCGCCTCCGGAGGGTTCCCCCGAGCAGCCCCAGCAGCCGGGGTACGGACAGCCGGGGGCCTACGGGCGGCAGCCGTCCGGGGCGCAGTCGCCCCACGCCCCGCAGCCCGGCTACGGGCAGGCCTCCGGAGCCCAGCCGGGGTACGCCCAGCCCCCCGGCGCCCACCAGGGCTACGCCGCGCAGTACGGTCAGCAGGAGCCCTACGGCCAGCCGCAGCCGTACGGTTACGCACAGTCCCAGCAGCCGCGGTACGGGCAACCGGGACAGCCGCAGCAGCCGTACGGGCAGCAGCCCCCGGCCGCCCCGGGCCAGGCGGGGGCCTACGCCCAGCCCCAGCAGCAGGGCGACGGCGGCGTGCTGGTGGCCATGCTCGCCCACCTGTCCGGCTTCGTGATCGCCTGCCTGGGATGGGTCCCCCCGCTGGCCATCTACTTCGCCAAGCGCAACCAGTCGCCGTTCGTGCGCCACCACGCGGCGGAGGCGGCGAACTTCCAGATCACCCTGCTGATTCCGTACCTCTTCTCATGGGTGGTCTTCATCGGCCTGGGTATCTTCTTTCCGGGAGTGTCCTGGATCGGCTCCCTCCTGATCGCGCTGACGTGGATCGTCGCCATCGTGTTCGGCGTCATGGGGGCCAGCGGCGCGAACAGGGGGACGTGGTACCGCTACCCCGTGAGCATCCGCCTGCTGAAGTGATCCGCTCCCGCACCCAGACCGAGCGCTTCCGCACCTAAGGAACCACGATGTCCCACCCCACCAACCCGCCCGAGGAGCCCTACGGCCATGGTCGGCAGCCCGGACAAGAGGGCTCCGGCGGCTACCCCTCCCAGCCCGGCCACCAGCAGGGCGGCCATCCCGGCCAGCCCGGGGAGGGCCATCCCGGAGGACCCGGGCAGTACGGCGGCCACCCGGGGCAGCCTGGGGGCGGTTACCCGGGCCAGGGATACCCGCCGGGCCAGCCCGGTTACCAGGAGCAGACCGGCGGTTACCAGAGCGGGCCCCACCAGCAGGGCCCCTACGGTCAGCCCCAGGGCGGTTACGGCTACCCGCCGGCAGGGTACGGCCCCTCCTCGGCCACGACCGGCCAGCCCAACGCGAGCGAACGCCAGATGGGCCTGTTCGCCCACCTGGGCGGCGGCCTGGTGAGCCTCGTCTTCGGAGGGCTCGGCTGGGTCGCCCCCCTGGTCATCTACCTGCTCAAGAAGGACGAGTCGCCGTTCGTCCGGGACCAGGCGGCGCAGGCCCTGAACTTCCAGCTGCTGATCACCATCGGCATAGTCGTGTCGTGGGTCCTGACCTTCCTGCTCATCGGCTTGGTGACATGGCTCATCGTCGCGATCGTCGCCGTCGTCTTCGGCATCCTGGGCGGCACGGCGGCCAACCGGGGCGAGTGGTACCGCTACCCGTTCAACGTCAGCTGGATCAAGTAGTACCCGCGCACCGCGAGGGGCCCGGACACGGAAGCCGGGCCCCTCGCCGCGTTCCGAGGCGCGACCGGTGCGGCGCGGCGAGGCGGCGGGGGATCAGGTGAGGTCGCGCACCACGGCGTCGGCGAGCAGCCGCCCGCGCCGGGTGAGGACGGCGCGGCCCGCCGCGTGGGCTTCGGCGTCCAGCAGCCCCTCGGCCACGGCGCGCACGGCCGCGGCGCGACCGTGCGGCTCCAGCAGGTCCAGCGGGCACCCCCGCTCCACCCGCAACTCCAGCAGCACGCGCTCGAAGCGGCGCTCCTCCTCGGTGAGCACCTCACGGGCCTGGCCGGGGCTGTCCCCGGCGGCCAGGCGCGCGGCGTAGGCGGCCGGGTGCTTGACGTTCCACCAGCGGGTGCCGCCCACGTGGCTGTGCGCGCCGGGTCCCACACCCCACCAGTGGCCGCCGGTCCAGTAGAGCATGTTGTGCCTGCTGCGCCCCTGGTCGGTGCGCGCCCAGTTGGACACCTCGTAGGCGGTGTACCCGGCCGCGGAGAGGATGTCGTCGGCCATGAGGTAGCGGTCGGCCATGGTGTCGTCGTCGGGCTCGGTGAGCTCGCCGCGGCGGACCCGGGCCGCCAGGCGGGTGCCCTCCTCCACGATGAGCGAGTAGGCCGAGACGTGGTCGGGGCCGGCGCCGACCGCGGCCTCCAGCGAGGCCCGCCAGTCGTCGTCGCCCTCGCCGGGGGTGCCGTAGATCAGGTCGAGGTTGACGTGCTCGAACCCGGCTCCGCGCGCCCACTCCACGCACTGCTCGGGGCGACCGGGGGTGTGGCCGCGTTCCAGGACCCGGAGCACGTGCGGGCGGGCGCTCTGCATGCCGAAGGAGACGCGGGTGAACCCCGCCGCGCGCAGCCGCTCCAGGTAGTCGGGGGTGACCGTCTCGGGGTTGGCCTCGGTGGTCAGCTCGGCGTCCGGGGTCAGCCCGAAGCGGTCCCGGATCGCGGCGACGACGCGGCCCAAATCCTCGGCGGGCAGCAGGGTGGGCGTGCCTCCGCCGACGAAGACGGTGCTCACCGGCGGGCGCGCGCCGGCCAGGACCCGGTCGGCCAGCTCCACCTCGGCGACGGCCTGGTCGGCGTAGGTGTCGCGGGAGGCGGTGGCGGTGCCGTCGCGCGAGACGAGCTCCTCGGCCGTGTAGGTGTTGAAGTCGCAGTAGCCGCAGCGGGTGACGCAGAAGGGCACGTGGACGTAGAACCCGAGGGGGCGGTCGCCGAGTTCGGCCAGGGAGGGCGCGGGCAGTTCCCCGGTGCTCGGTACGGGATCGCCGTCGAGGGCAACGGAAGGCATGGTTCCAGTGTCGCCGACCCGGCGGCGTGCCCCGGACGTGCCCGAACGCGGGAGCGGTGCCCGCCTCCGTCCGGCGCGGGGCGGGGAGGGGCCCCGGGCGCGTCCCCGGAGGGCGGGGAGCGGGCGCCGGGAGCGCGCGGGGCGCCCCGGCACCCGGGCCGGGCTCAGACGCGGGGGCTGCTCGCGCGGCTCTCGGCGGGGGCGGCCTCGACGGTCTGCGGGGTGAGGGGGTCGGAGTCCCTGGCGGGGGCGATGGCCGTGGAGCCGCGCACGACCAGTTCGGGGTCGAAGACGTACTCGTTGTGGGAGACGGGGTGCCCGGCGATCTCGTCGCACAGCGCGCGCACGGCGGCCAGCGCCATGGCGTTGACCGGCTGGCGGACGGTGGTCAGCGGCGGGTCGGTGAAGGCGATGAGCTGGGAGTCGTCGAAGCCGACCACCGAGAAGTCCCGGGGGACGCGCAGGCCGCGCTGGCGGGCGGCACGGATGGCGCCCAGGGCCATCATGTCCGAGCCGCAGACCATGGCGGTCACGCCGCGGTCGATCAGCCGCATGGCGGCGGCGTGGCCGCCCTCCACGCCGAACAGGGACAGCTCCACGAGGTCGCCGCCGTCCAGGCCGTGCTGGGCCAGGGTCTGATGGTAGCCCTCCAGCTTGCGGCGGACCGGGACGTAGCGCTCTGGGCCGCTGGTGAAGCCGATGCGGGTGTGGCCGAGGGCGACGAGGTGGTTGACGGCCAGGCGGCCCGCCTCGCGGTCGTCGCAGGAGATGAACGCGGCGGGGATGGCGTCGGCGAACCCGTTGACGAGCACGATGGGGAGCCGGCGCGAGACCAGCGCGTGGTAGCGCTCGTGGGAGGCGGTGGTGTCGGCGTGGCGTCCGGAGACGAAGAGGATGCCCGAGACGTTGCGCTCCAGGAGCAGCTCCACGTACTCGTCCTCGGTTATCCCGCCGGGGGTCTGCGTGCACAGCACGGGCGTGTACCCGCGCTGGGCGAGGGCTCCCTCCGCGGCCTGGGCGAACATCGGGAAGACCGGGTTCTCCAGCTCGGGGATGACCATGCCGACCAGTCCCGCCGAGCGCTGCCGCAGCCGGGCGGGGCGTTCGTAGCCGAGTACGTCCAGGGCGGTCAGGACGGCCTTGCGGGTGTCGCTGCCGACGCCCGGCTTGTCGTTGAGCACCCGCGAGACGGTGGCCTCGCTGACGCCTGCGTGCCGCGCGATGTCGGCAAGTCGTGGACCCATGGGCGCAACTCTAGTCGAGATCACCGTCACATGGCCGAAAGTTGGCGGTAATCTTGCGCAAGAAATTGCAGTAGCCCACAGGGAAGGACCCCCGCTCATGGAGCCTCAGCCGCACTGGTGGCGTGAAGCAGCCATCTACCAGATCTACGTGCGCAGCTTCGCCGACTCCAACGGGGACGGGGAGGGCGACCTCGCCGGCATCCGCGAACGCCTGCCCCACCTGGCCGAGCTCGGTGTGGACGCGATCTGGCTGACCCCGTTCTACGTCTCCCCCCTCGCCGACGGCGGCTACGACGTCGCCGACTACCGCGACGTGGACCCGCGCTTCGGCACCCTGGAGGACTTCGACGCCCTCCTGGCCAGCGCCCACGACCTGGGTATCCGGGTGATCATCGACGTGGTGCCCAACCACTCCTCCTCCGCCCACGGGTGGTTCCGCGAGGCCGTGGCCGCCGAACCGGGCGACCCCGCCCGCTCGCGGTACGTCTTCCGGGACGGGCTCGGACCCGACGGGGAGGAGCCGCCGAACAACTGGAAGTCGATCTTCGGCGGACCGGCCTGGACCCGCCTCAAGCGGCCCGACGGCACTCCCGAGCAGTGGTACCTGCACCTGTTCGACGCCGAGCAGCCCGACTTCGACTGGACCCACCGGGACGTGCACGACGAGTTCGACGACGTGCTGCGCTTCTGGCTGGACCGGGGCGTGGACGGCTTCCGCATCGACGTCGCGCACGGCCTGGTCAAGGACCCGGAACTGCCCGACATCGCCGAGGACGCCAGGGCCGACCTGCTCGACGGCAGCACCACGCTGCCCTACTTCGACCAGGACGGCGTGCACGAGATCTACCGGCGCTGGTCGCGGATCGCCGCCGAGTACCCCGGGGACCGCGCCCTGGTCGCGGAGGCGTGGGTGGAGGACGCCGACCGGGTGGCCCGCTACCTGCGTCCGGACGAGCTGCACCAGGCGTTCAACTTCGAGTACCTGACCGCCCCCTGGGACGCCGGGCGGCTGCGCCAGGTGATCGACCGCTCCCTGGCCGCCAACAGCGCGGTGGGCGCGACCACCACCTGGGTACTGTCCAACCACGACGTGACCCGGCACGTGACCCGCTTCGGCGGCGGCGAGCAGGGGCTGCGCCGGGCGCGCGCGGCGACGCTGCTGATGCTGGGCCTGCCCGGTTCGGTGTACCTGTACCAGGGCGAGGAGCTGGGGCTGCCCGAGGTCACCGACCTGCCCGAGGAGGCGTTGCAGGACCCGACCTGGGAGCGCTCCGGGCGCACCGAGCGGGGCCGGGACGGCTGCCGGGTTCCGCTGCCCTGGGAGGACGGGGACTCCCCGTACGGTTTCGGCCCCGAGGGCAGCGTGCCGTGGCTGCCGATGCCCGAGGGGTGGGGCGCCCTGGCGCGTGACGCCCAGCGCGGCGTGGCGGGTTCGACCCTGGAGATGTACACCAGGGCGCTGGGCCTGCGCCGGGAGCTGGACGCGCTCGGCGATGGCTCCATGACCTGGCTGGAGGCGCCCGAGGGCGTGCTGTACTTCGAGCGCGAGCCGGACGTGCGGGTGGCGGTCAACCTCACCGGCGCGCCGGTGGAGCTCTCCGCCACGGGTGAGGTGCTCGTGGCCAGCGGCCCGGTCGAGGCCCCGGCCGAGGGCACCCTGGCCCTGCCCGCCGAGACGGCGGTGTGGCTGCGCGGCTGAGGCCGCCGGTGCCACCACGGCCTTCGGTGCGGCCGAGGCCGTGGGGCCGCCCCGGGTCCCCGGACGCCCTGGGCACCGGGAACCCGGAGGCGGTCCGGGCGGCGTCGGGACGCGTACCCGGCGGACTGGGCCCGGAGGACGCCGGCGCGTTCACGCCGGGCTCGCTGGAGGCCGTCACCTACGAGGGACGCGTGTACGGGGTGCCCTACGCCACCGAGAACCTGGCGCTGCTGCGCAACACCGACCTGGCCCCGGAGGCCCCCGAGACCTTCGACGAGCTGGTCGATGCGGGGACGGAGCTGGTGCGGGCGGGCCGGGCCGAGCGCGCGCTGAGCCTGCAGGTGGGACCGGAGGGCGACGCCTACCACATCCACCCCCTGTTCACCTCGGCCGGCGGCTACCTGTTCGGAGCGGACGCGTCGGGGGACCCCGACCCCGCCGACCTGGGCGTGGCGGCGCCGGAGTCGGTGGCGGCCTTCGAGCGGCTGCGGGGGCTGGGCGAGGCGGGCTCGGGGGTGCTGGGCCGGGAGACGGACGCGGCCGGGGCCACCGCGCTCTTCACCGGGGGCGCCGCGCCCTTCTTCGTCACCGGGCCCTGGAACATGGCGTCGGTCAAGCAGGCGGGGGTGCCGTACGCGATCAGTCCGGTGCCGCCCTTCGCCGACGGCGGCCCGGCCCGTCCGCTGTTGGGCGTGCGGACCTTCTTCGTCTCCTCCGGCGCCTCGGCCCCCGGGCTGGCCGAGGAGCTCGCGGCCGGATTCGTGGCCCAACCGGAGTTCTCGGTGACCCTCTACGACGCGGATCCGCGCGTTCCGGCGCTGGTGGCGGGCCTGGAACAGGTGGCGGAGCAGGATCCGGACCTGGCGGCCTTCCAGCGCGCCGGGCGGGACGGCGTGCCCATGCCCGCCATCCCCGAGATGAACGCGGTGTGGGGCCCGTTCGGTCAGGCCAGCGCGGACATCATCGGCGACGCGGACCCGGCGGCGGCGCTGGCGGAGGCGGAGGCGCAGATCAGGGCCGGTATCGAGTAGCCGACCACGACGCGTTCCACGGTGTCGCCCAACCGGCGTCCGCCCCGGGTGATCAGCCATCGGTCACACCGCGGCTACACAGAGCAGGAAGTCACCCTTCTGTTTCCGCCGCGTTTCCACATCTTTATGCAAGCGACCTGAAAAGTCTTTCAAAGATTGCAAGTTATTGCTAGCGTCACATCACCACGCATGCCCCAGCCGGCCCCGGGGCCACCGACGACACGCATGCGCGACCTCCTCATCACGGCCTCCCGGAAGGAAGACACCATGAGATTCCGCAGCGCACCAGCGGTCACGGGCATCGCCGCGATCGCACTGATGGCGACCGCCTGCGGCGGTGGCGGCGCCGACGAGGGCGGCGGGACCGCCGCCGAGGGCACCCTCGTCATCTGGTCCGACCCCGAGCGGGCCGACGCGATCCAGGCCGCGGCCGAGGAGTTCACCGAGGCCAACGGCATCGAGGTCGAGGTGCAGGGCTTGGCCTTCGACGACATCCAGGGCGACCTGCTCAACGCCCACCAGGCGGGCAACGCCCCGGACGTCTTCATCGGCGCCCACGACTGGACCGGCAACCTGGTGCGCAACGGCGCCGTGCAGCCCGTCGAGCTGCCCCAGGACCGCGCCGCGGGTGTGGACGAGACCGCCCTGGAGGCGCTCTCCTTCGACGGCCAGCTCTTCGGGGTGCCGTACTCGCAGGAGAACATCTTCCTCATGCGCAACAGCGAGCTGGTTCCGGAGGCCCCCGAGACCTTCGAGGAACTGGTCGAGGTCGGCACACGACTCAAGGAGGACGGCGAGACCAGCGAGGTGCTGGCCATGGCCGTGGGCCAGGAGGGTGAGCCCTTCCGCATGAACGCCCTGTTCACCTCCGCGGGCGGCTACCTGTTCGGCCAGGACGACACCGGCACCTGGGACCCCTCCGACCTGGGCGTGGGCTCCGACGAGTCCATCGCCGCCATGGAGAAGATCGCCGAGTACGGCGAGCAGGGCGAGGGCGTCCTGCGCCGCTCCATCGACACCGAGAACGACGCCGTGCTCTTCTACGAGCAGGACGCCCCGTTCTTCGTCGCGGGCCCGTGGAACATCGGTGACGCCAACGAGTCGGGCGTGGAGTACGCGATCAGCCCCATCCCCGGCTTCGAGGACGGCGGTCCGGCCAGGCCCTACATCGGCTACCAGGCCTTCTTCGTCACCGAGGGCAGCGCCAACAGCGCCCTGGCCCAGGAGTTCGTGACCAACTACGTCACCGACCCCGGGTTCGTCCTCAGCCTCTACGAGGCCGACCCGCGCACCCCGGTCCAGTCCGAGGCCCTGGAGAGCGTCTCGGCCGACGACCCCAACATCGCCGCCATCGCCGAGGCCGGCGCCGACGGCATGCCGATGCCCTCCATCCCCGAGATGGGCGAGACCTGGGAGCCGCTGGGCCAGGCCCAGGCCCAGGCCCTGGCGGGCGAGGACGTCCGTGAGGCCATGGAGGCGGCCCACAACACGATCGCCGAACAGATCGGCGAGTAGTGGTGGCCTCCAACACCGACAGCGAGGGCGCCCCCTCCCCGGGGGCGCCCGCCCGTCCGCCCCTGCCCGCGGGCCGCTTCGCGGGTACCGGGTCGCTGGGCGGACAGCTGCTCAAGACCGCACTGCTGGGACTGTTCACCGCCCTGGGGGTGTGGGCGGTCCTGCCCCTGTACGTGGCGGACAACTGGTGGGGCATCGGCCTCGTCGTCGCCGTGGTCGGCCTGGTCTACTGGGTCTACCTGTCCGGGCGCACCGTCCCGGCCAAGTACCTGCTGCCGGGCGTGCTCTTCCTGACCGCCTTCCAGATCCTGCCGGTGCTCTACACGATGAGCACCTCGGTGACCAACCTCAGCGACGGGCACCGGGGAGACAAGGAACAGGCCATCGCGGCCATCGAGGCCTTCTCGGTCACCCGCGACCCCGACTCCCCGGAGTACACGCTCACCGTCGCCACCATGGGCGACCCCGAGACCGGCGAACTGGCCTTCCTGCTCACCGACGCCGGGGACGAGGCCTACGTGGGCACCGCCGAGGGGCTGGACACGCTGTCCGGAGCAGAGGTCGACCCGGCCTCGGGCAAGGTCACCGACGCCTTCGGGTACACGGTCCTCACGCCCGCCGAGGTCAACGCGCGCAGCGCCGACCTCCAGGAGTTCGCGGTGCCCACCGACAGCGGCGCGGGCATCCGCTCCAGCGGCCTGTCCAGCGCCTTCGAGGGCAGCGCGACCCGCGTCTACGACGAGGACTGCGACTGTGTCACCGACACCGAGTCGGGCGCGGTCTACCACGCCGACGACGAGCGCGGCGCCTTCTACAACGAGGAGGGCGAGCGGCTGGCCCAGGGCTGGCAGGTCGGCGTGGGCCTGGACAACTTCGCCCGCTTCCTGCTGAACCCGACCTTCGCCTCCTCCTTCTTCGGCATCCTGCTGTGGAACGTCGCCTTCGCGGCGAGCGTGACCTTCCTGGTGTTCGTGGTGGGCCTGGCCGTGGCGCTGACCCTGCACGTGCCCCGCCTGCGCGGCAGGGCGCTCTACCGGATCCTGGTGGTGCTGCCCTACGCCATGAGCTCCCTGGCCATGTACCTGCTGTGGCGGGACATGTTCAACACCGACTTCGGCCTGTTCAACCGGATGCTCGGCCTGCAGGTGGACTGGCTGGGGGACGCCTGGAGCGCGCGTGCCGCGGTGATCCTGGCCAACGTGTGGCTGGGCTACCCGTACATGTTCCTGGTGGCCACCGGAGCGCTCCAGGCCATCCCGCGCGAGCTGGGCCAGGCCGCGCAGATCGACGGCGCGGGCCCCTGGCAGGCCTTCCGCAACGTCACCCTGCCGCTGCTGATGGTGGCGATGACGCCGATCCTCATCGCGACGTTCGCGTTCAACTTCAACAACTTCAACGCGGTGTGGCTGATCAGCAAGGGCGGCCCCTTCTCGCCGGACAACCCGACGGCCGGGGCCACCGACCTGCTCATCACCTACACCTACCGGCTCGCCTTCAACGAGGCCACCGCCCAGTACGGGTACGCCGCCGCGCTGTCGGTGATGATCTTCGTGATCGTCTCGGTGATCTCCGTGGTCAGCCTGAGCCGGAGCAAGGCCCTCCAGGAGGTGGACCGATGACGGTGGACACCCCCGCGGCACGCGCGCCCCACCGGCGCGGCGCGGCCACGCGGTTCGCCCTGTGGGCGAAGCGGCTCGGCTGGCGCCACGCCGTGATGTGGCTGGTCGCGGCCTTCGCGCTCTTCCCGGTGCTGTTCGTGGTCTCCGCGGCGCTCAACCCGCTGGGCACCCTGTCCAGCGCCCAGCTGTGGCCGACCGGGGCCAGCCTGGCCAACGCGGCGGACCTGTTCCGGAACACCCCGTTCGCCACCTGGTACGGCAACTCGCTGTTCTTCGCGGTGAGCAACGCGGCGATCACGGTGCTGCTGTCGGCGCTGGCGGCCTACGCCTTCAGCCGGATGCGGTTCAAGGGCCGCCGGGTGGGGCTGATCGGGTTGCTGGTGATCCAGATGTTCCCGCAGTTCCTGGCGATCGTGGCGATCTACCTGATGTTCACCAACATCGGCGAGTACTACCCCGCGATCGGCTTCGACACCCGCTGGGGCCTGCTGCTGGTCTACCTGGGCGGCGCGCTGAGCATCAACACGTGGCTGATGAAGGGCTTCTTCGACACGGTGCCCAAGGAACTGGACGAGTCGGCGCAGATGGACGGGGCCTCGCACGCACAGGTCTTCTTCCGCATCATGCTGCCGCTGGTCACCCCGGTGCTGGCGATCGTGGGCCTGCTGGTATTCATCTCCACCATCAACGAGTTCCTGATGGCGAGCGTGTTCCTGCGCGACACCGAAACCAAGACCCTGGGGCTGGGGCTGTACCAGCTGGTGGCCTCGCAGCGCAACGCCAACTTCGGCATGTTCGCGGTGGGGGCCATCATGCTGTCCCTGCCCACGCTGGCGGTGTTCTGGTTCCTGCAGCGCTACATCACCGAGGGCCTGACCTCCGGAGCGGTCAAGGGCTGAGGCCGCGGCCCGGCCGCCGGACACCGGGAAGGGACGCCCCGGCCTGAACTGCTCCCCGGAAGTTGGACTGGGAAATCCAGTTCCCTCTGCCGGGGAGCAGACCCATCTATCCCACGAGTTCGCTGTCCCAGCAGCAACGTCAGGTCGCCCTGGCCCCGGCCGCCTCGCGCTCGGAACCGCTCACCGCTTCGCGGCGGGGACCGCGAGGATTCTCAGCAGGCTCACACGGAGCGCCCGCCGCGGCGGCCTCGGACATGCGTCCGGCGTCCTGCTTCTCCCCGGCGAGGTGGGCCAGCCCGACGGCGGCGGCGACCAGCCAGTCGGGGTCCAGCTCCCCGTTTCGCCGACCGCGTTCGGCCACCCGCCTGAGCCGTTCGGCGATGGCGGCGTGCCGGGCGCGGTCGGTGTCCGGACCGACCGGCGACGCGCTGAGCAACCGCGCCAGGGCGGGGTGCCGCAGCCGCCCCGACCGCGGCCTCCAGCGGACCAGGGCGTCGGCGGCCGGTCCCGCGTCGGGTTGGGCGGCGTCCATCGCGGCGACGGTGGCCTCGCATCCGGTCGGCGACGGCTCCCAGCAGGCGCTCACGCGAGGCGAAGTGCGCGTAGACGGTCTGACGGGTCACACCCGCGGCGTTGGCGATCACCCCGAGCCCGGCCTCGGGGTCGGCGGCCAGGGTCCCGAGCGCGGCGCGCTACACCCTGCACGTCACCCAGCGCGGCAGGGACCTCGCGATCGAGGTGCACCTCTTCGGCCGGTTCGCCCCCGACGGGCGCATGCGCTCGTCGCACATGCTCACCCGGACCGTTCCCGCCTGAGTCCGCTCCCGCCGGCCGGGACTACTTCTTCTTCTTGTCCTCAGCGCCGCTGGTGTCGGTGGACAGGGCGGAGATGAAGGCCTCCTGGGGCACCTCGACCCGGCCGACCATCTTCATCCGCTTCTTGCCCTCCTTCTGCCGCTCCAGCAGCTTGCGCTTACGGCTGATGTCACCGCCGTAGCACTTGGCGAGCACGTCCTTGCGGATGGCGCGGATGTTCTCACGGGCGATCACCCGGGCGCCGATGGCCGCCTGGACGGGCACCTCGAACTGCTGCCGGGGGATGAGCTCGCGCAGCTTCTTGGTCATCTCCACGCCGTAGGTGTAGGCCTTGTCCTTGTGCACGATGGCGGAGAAGGCGTCGACGGCCTCGCCCTGGAGCAGGATGTCGACCTTGACCAGGTCGGCCTGCTGCTCGCCGGTGGGCTCGTAGTCCAGGGAGGCGTAGCCCTTGGTACGCGACTTCAGGGCGTCGAAGAAGTCGAAGACGATCTCGGCCATGGGCAGCGTGTAGCGCATCTCCACGCGGTCCTCGGACAGGTAGTCCATGCCCTTCAGCTCACCGCGGCGCTCCTGGCACAGCTCCATGATCTGACCGATGTAGTCGGCGGGGCTGAGCAGCGTGGCCCGGACCATCGGCTCGTAGATCGCGGCGATCTTGCCGGAGGGGAACTCGCTGGGGTTGGTGACCGTGTGCTCCTCGCCGTCCTCCATCTCCACGCGGTAGATGACGTTCGGCGCGGTGGAGATGAGGTCGAGGTTGAACTCGCGCTCCAGGCGGGCCCGGGTGATCTCCAGGTGGAGCAGGCCGAGGAAGCCGCAGCGGAACCCGAAGCCCAGGGCGGCGGAGGTCTCCGGCTCGAACACCAGGGCGGCGTCGTTGAGCTGGAGCTTCTCCAGGGCGTCGCGCAGCACCGGGTAGTCGGTGCCCTCGATCGGGTACAGGCCCGAGAACACCATGGGCTTGGGCTCCTGGTAGCCCGAGAGCATCTCGGTGGCGGGCTTGTTCAGGGAGGTGATGGTGTCACCGACCTTGGACTGGCGCACGTCCTTGACACCGGTGATGATGTAGCCGACCTCGCCCACGCCCAGGCCGTCGCACTTGGTGGGCTCGGGGGAGCTCACGCCGATCTCCAGGATCTCGTGGGAGGCCCGGGTGGACATCATCTGGATGCGCTCGCGGGGGCTGAGCTTGCCGTCCACGACCCGGACGTAGGTGACCACGCCGCGGTAGGTGTCGTAGACCGAGTCGAAGATCATCGCGCGGGCGGGCGCGTCGGCGTCCCCCACGGGCGCCGGGATCTGGTTGACGATCTCGTTGAGCAACTCCTCGACGCCCTCGCCGGTCTTGGCGCTGACCTTGAGCACGTCGGAGGGCTCGCAGCCGATGATCCCGGCGAGCTCCTCGGCGTACTTCTCCGGCTGCGCGGCCGGCAGGTCGATCTTGTTGAGCACCGGGACGATGGTGAGGTCGTTCTCCAGGGCCATGTACAGGTTGGCCAGGGTCTGCGCCTCGATGCCCTGCGCGGCGTCCACCAGCAGGATCGCGCCCTCACAGGCGGCCAGGGAGCGCGAGACCTCGTAGGTGAAGTCGACGTGGCCGGGGGTGTCGATGAGGTCGAGCGTGTAGGTCCGGTCGTCGAGCGCGGTGAAGGGGATCCGCACCGCCTGCGACTTGATGGTGATGCCGCGCTCGCGCTCGATGTCCATGCGGTCCAGGTACTGGGCGCGCATCTGGCGGTCCTCGACGACCCCGGTGATCTGGAGCATCCGGTCGGCCAGCGTCGACTTGCCATGGTCGATGTGCGCGATGATGCAGAAGTTGCGGATCAGCGCGGGATCGGTCCAGTTCGGCTGTGCCACCGTGCTCCGTTCACAGGTTGGGTCCGGGTGCGCGCCTCGCTGGGGCGCCGCCCCGCCGCGGTCGTGTCCCCACGGCATCGTCCATCATCCCACGGCGACGGGTCCCCCTCTGCCGGGGACGGCCGCGGCCCGTGCGGCAGTATGGGGCGCGGGCGTGGGACTCGTGTCCAGGTTATGCGACCGGGGACCGGGAACGGGCCGTGCCGGACGTGGGAGGAGCGGGCGGGTGAAGTGGCTGTTGACACGGCTGTTGGCCGGATTGGCCGCGGTCGCGGTCGTGGTGGCGGGGGGCGGGGCCCTGCTGGCCTACCAGTACTCGGGGGCACCGGCTCCGTGGGCGGCCTCCCGGGGCGCCGACGCGGCGTGGGTGTCCTCGTGGGAGGACACCGCCGCCCTGGAGCGGGTGCTGGACACCGGCGGGGTGGACACGGTGTACGTGTACGCGGGCGACATCGACGCCGAGGGCGGGATCGAGCGCGTGGCGGACACCGCGGAGGCGCTGTCCTGGCTGGGCCGGCGGTACCCGGACGTGCGCGCGCTGGCCTGGCTGCGGCACGTGGAGAGCGGATCGTCGCTGGTCCGCGACCGGCTCGACGGCGGGGCCCGCGAGGCGCTGGCCCCGGCGGTGGCCGAGGTGGCCGCGGACGGGTTCGCCGGGGTCCACCTGGAGATCCGGCCGGTGACGGTGAACGACCCCTCGATGCCCGCGCTCATGGCGCTCGTGCGCGAGGAACTGGGTGAGGGGCCGGTGCTGTCGCTCCAGGCCCAGCACGTGGAGCTGGTCCCGGGAGGGCGGGTGCCGTCCTTCGTCCTGGAGCGCGAGGAGAAGTACTGGTCCAAGGGGTACCTGGGCCGGGTGGCCGAGCACGCGGACGAGGTGGTCCTGCCCGGCGTGGGCGCGGGTATGCCCGGCGAGGCGCTGTACGGCGGGTTCATGGTGCGGCAGGTGACCGAGTCGGTGACCGCGCTGCGCACCCGCGGGGACGTGGCGGTGCGGTTCGGGCTGCCCACGCACGGCGGCGGCGAGTGGGCCCCCGGGGGCGGGGAGGAGTCCGTGGCCACCGCGCTGGCCGCGATCAGGCTGGGGATGACCAAGGCGGAGCCGTCCGAGGGGATGACCCTCGGGGTGGCGTTCTACCTGGGCGACGAGGCCAGCCGGGAGGACGTGGCCGCCTACACCGCCGGATGGCTGCTCTCCTGAGGCCGGGCGTGCCCGAGCGGTGCCCGGCGTGCTGCATACTGGAGGTCCGTGTCTCGGACTTCCACGTTCGAATGAGCCCTGTGGACTCACACACCCTGCGCCGTCGCCCACGCGCGCCCCTCGCGGAACGGCTGCCCGCGAGCTGAGCCGCCTGGGTCCGGTCGGCGCGCTGATCAGATCAACTGGAGCACGTTTTCGCATGGCGAACATCAAGTCGCAGAAGAAGCGCATTCGGCAGAACGAGAAGGCCCGTGTCCGCAACCAGGCGGTGCGCTCCTCGCTGAAGACGGCCGTCCGCAAGTTCCGCGAAGCTGCCGAGGCCGGGGACGTCGAGAAGGCCACCGTCGCGCAGCGCGCCGCCGCGCGCGCCCTGGACAAGGCGACGAGCAAGGGCGTCATCCACAAGAACCAGGCCGCGAACCGCAAGAGCGCGATCGCCAAGCGTCTGCACCAGCTGCAGTCCGCCTGAGTCTGACCTTCCGACCCCGGCCGGTGCTCCGCACCGGCCGGGGTTCGTCTTTCTCCGGCTCCCCGCGCGTTGTCCACAGCCTGGAACCACCCGCTGACACGGCGTTCCCCGCTTCCTAGCGTGGAACCATGACCGCTCAGCGCCGTACCAGGCGCCGCTCTCCCCGTCCCGACCAGCAGGACCGGCTCCGCGCGCTCACCACGGGTGCCGCACCCGCGGCCCGGGAGCCGCGCGCCCGTTCCCCCCGCCCGCCCGGGCAGCCCGGCGAGGGCTCGCCGCCAATCCCCAGCGCCCCCTACGCCGTGCCCGGAGCGGATTCCCCGTACCGGCCGCACCCGCCCGACGCCTCCGGGGGCGGGCCCCGGCCCGGAACCCGCGACGCCCGCTCCCGGCCCGCGGAGGGCACGGACCCGCACCCGGCGCCCGCGGCCCCGGGTTCCGCCGAGGAGGCCGTGGGGGCCGGGGACGGCCCCGCCACGGGGGCCCGGCGGGACGGTACCGGGAGGACGCGCCCCTCCCCTCCCCCGCCGGGCTACACCGAGTTCACCGCCGAGCCGCCGCAGGCCCTCCTCGAACGCTTGGCGCGGCGCTGGCCGCCCCACGCGGCGCTCTCCCGGCGGGCGGTGATCGCCCTGGTGGTCCTGGGCGCGCTGGCGGTCGTCGCGGTACTGGCGCTGCACCACCGGCCGACCGCGGTGACCGCGCCGGAGATGGTTCCCCAGGCCGCGCCCGCCGACCACCCCGCCCCGGAGGAGGGCGCGGCGCCGCGGCCCGCGGCGGCCGACGCGCCCGCGACCGGCGCGGAGGGGGCGGAGCTGGTGGTGCACGTGGGCGGAGAAGTGCGCGACCCGGGCCTGTACACGCTGGAGCCGGGCTCACGGGTCGCCGACGCCGTGGAGGAGGCGGGCGGCCCGCTGGAGGGGGCCGACCTGGACCTGCTCAACCTGGCGCGGCCGCTGGTGGACGGCGAGCAGCTGCTGGTGGGCGTTCCGGCCGCCTCCAGCGCACCCGGTCCCGACCCCGCCGGGGTCGGCGGCCCGGTGAACCTCAACCAGGCGGACAGGGCGCTGTTGGAGACCCTGCCCGGAGTCGGCCCGGTGATCGCCGACAACATCATCTCCCACCGGGAACAGCACGGCCCCTTCTCCAGCGTCGACGAACTGCTGAACGTGACCCGGATCGGCGAGAAGATGCTCGCCACCCTCCGGCCGCACGTGACGGTGGGGTGAGCGGGCGGTGGTGGCCTGGCTGGGAACGGACGCCTACGGGCTGGACCGGCCGCCGGACCTTCGGCTGCTGGTCCCGGCGGTGGCGGCCTGGCTGGCCGCCCTGGGCGCGCTGGCGGTGGCGCCGGGGACGGCCTGGGTGTGCGGGGCGGGAGCCGGGCTCGCGGCGCTCGGCCTGCTCCTGGCGGCCCGCCCGCCGCTGGAGTCCCTGGCGCTGACCACCGTGGCCGCGCTGGCCTGCGCGGCCACGGTGGCCGGGGTGACCGGGGTGCACGTGCACCGGGTCGCGCACAGCGCGGCCCGGGAGGTCTCCGAGCACCCGAGCACGGTGGAGTTCGCCGCGGTGGTGGCCGCCGATCCGCGGCAGCGGGCGGGCACGCCCCGGCCGGGCCGGGCGGAGTGGGTGGTCAGGGCCAGCACCACGTGGGTGCGGACCGGGGAGGGGGTACGGGCCTCGCGGGCGCCCGTGGTGGTCCTGGCCTCGGGACGGGAGTGGTCCGGGCTGCTGCCCGGGCAGCCCTTCCGGGCCCGGGGCACCTTCCTCGGGGCGGAGGACGACCCGCTCACGGCCGCGCTGGTCCTGGTCCGCGGTCCTCCCGAGCGGGTGGGCGCGCCCAGCCGTACGCAGGCCCTGGCCGGACGGGTGCGGGAGCGCCTGCGCGAGGCCGCCGCCGTGCTCCCGGCGCCCGAACGAGGACTGCTTCCCGCGCTGATCGTGGGCGACGTGTCCGGGCTGGACCCGCGAACCTCCGAGGACTTCCGGGCGACCGGGATGACGCACCTGCTGACGGTGAGCGGCGCCAACCTGGCCATCCTGACCGGGTTCGTGCTGGCGGCGGCCCGGCTGCTGCGTGCTCCTCCGTGGTGCTCGGTGGTCGGCGGCGCGGCGATGATCTGGCTGTTCGTCCTGGTCTGTCGACCGGAGCCGAGCGTGGTGCGCGCGGCGTTCATGGGGTCGGTGGGGCTGTTGGCGCTGGCCACCGGACGCGCGCCCGCGGCGCTGGGCGCGCTGTGCGCCACGGTGGTCGGGGTGCTCTTCGTCTCCCCCGGGCTGGCCGCCTCCTTCGGGTTCGCACTGTCGGTGCTGGCGACCGCGGGGATCCTCCTGCTGGTGCCGCCGTGGACCCGGGAGTGGTCGCACCGTCTTCCGCTCCCGGCGGCGGAGGCGCTGGCCGTGACGGTGGCCGCGCAGGTGGCGGTCTCGCCGGTGCTGGTACTGCTGTCGGGAGAGCTGCCGTGGGTGGCCGTCCCGGCCAACGTGCTGGCCGCCCCGGTGGTCGCGGTGGTGACCGTGACGGGTTCGGGGGTGGCGGCCCTGGCCGCGGTGTGGCCCGAGGCCGCCGCGGTGGCGGTACGCCTTCCCGGGTGGGGTGCGACCTGGATCGCGGCGGTGGCCCAGGCCGGGGCGCGGGTGCCGTACGGCGCTCTGCCGTGGCGCTCGGACGTGGCGGGAGGGGTGTTCCTGGCGGCCGTGCTGGCGGTGCTGGTGTTCACCCACGGGCGGCCGCGACGGGTGTTCGCCGCCGTGGTGGTGGCCGCCCTGGTCCTGTACCTGGCCGCGCGGTGCGTTCCCGGCGGCTGGCCGCCGCCCGGGTGGGCGCTGGTGGCGTGCGACGTGGGCCAGGGCAGCGCGTTCGTCCTGTCGGTGGGTCCGGGGGCAGCGGTCGTCGCCGACACCGGCGAGGACCCCGAGGCGGTCGACGGCTGCCTGGAACGGCTGGGGGTGCGCGAGGTTCCCCTGCTCATCCTGAGCCACGACCACGCCGACCACGTGGACGGCGCACCCGGGGTGCTGCGGCACCGCGCGGTAGCGGCCGCGCTGGCACCGCCCGGCTTCGGCGAGGGCGCCACCGGGCGGCTGCTGGCGGAGGCCGGGGTGGAGTTGCTGGAGGCGCGGCGGGGCCAGCGGCTGCGGGTGGGTCCCTGGCTGCTGCGCGTGCTGTGGCCGGAGACGGGCTTCACTGGCGCGGTGAACGACGGCTCGGTGGTGGTCCGCGCGGACGGGGTGGCTCTGTCGGTGCTGCTGACCGGCGACATCGAGGAGGAGGCGCAGCGCAGGCTGCTCGGGGGGCCGGACGCGGACCTGCTGGCGGTGACCGTGCTGGCCGTGCCCCACCACGGGGCGGGCACCCAGGAGCCCGCCTTCCTGGAGGCCACGGCCCCGGTGGTGTCGGTGACCTCGGTGGGCGCGGACAACCCCTACGGGCATCCGGCGCCGTTCACGTGGACACTCCTGGAGCGGGTCGCGCGGGTGAACCTGCGCACCGACCGGGACGGGGACGTGGCCGTGCTCGACGGCGGCGGTTCCGGCCCGGGAACGGCCGTGGTGCGCGGTCCGGAGTGAGAGGCGCACCGCCGGTCGGTGCGGCGTGGCATGCTCTGTGTATGCCTGCACCCGCCCTGCTCACGATCATCGTCGGGGACGAGGAACTCCTCGTCGACCGGGCCGTCGCCGCGGTCGTCGCGGCGGCCCGTGAGGCCGACCCCGGAGTCGACGTCCACGACCTGGTGCCCGCCCAGGTGGGGATGTCCACGCTGGCCGAGGTCACCTCGCCCTCCCTGTTCGGGGACCGCCGGGTGGTGGTGCTGCGCTCGGCCCAGGACCTGACCAAGGACCTGGCCCAGACCGTCACCGACTACCTCGCCGACCCCGCCGACGACGTCAACCTGGTGCTCACCCACGCGGGCGGCAACAAGGGCAAGGCGCTGCTGCAGGCGGCGCTCAAGGCGGGCGCGCAGCGCGTGGACTGCAAGGGGCCGAGCAAGCCAGCCGAGCGGGTGGCCTTCGTCCGGAGCGAGTTCTCCCAGGCCGGGCGCCAGATCACCGCCGACGCCGCGCAGGCGCTGGTGGACGCGGTCGGCAGCGAGCTGCGCGAGATCGCCGCGGCCTGCACCCAGCTGATCGCCGACACCCAGGGCCGGGTGGACGCGGAGGCGGTGGCCCGCTACCACTCCGGCAAGGCCGAGGCCTCGGGGTTCACCGTGGCCGACCGCGCCGTGGAGGGCCGCCTGCCCGAGGCGCTCGAACAGCTGCGCTGGTCGCTGGCGGTGGGGACCGCCCCGGTGCTGATCAACAGTGCCCTGGCCGGTGCGGTGCGCGGCATCGCCGTGGCCGCCCAGCCGCCGCGCGGCACCTCCGAGGCGGAGCTGGCCAAGCGGGCCAAGGTGCCGCCGTGGAAGCTGCGCACCCTGCGCCAGCAGGCCCGGGGCTGGAGCACCGCGGGGATCACCCGGGCCATGGCCGTGGTCGCCGAGACCGACGCGCTGATCAAGGGCGCCGGGCGCGACCCGGAGTACGCGCTGGAGCGCGCGGTCATCGAGATCGCCCGCGCCCGCGCCGCCCGCTGAACGCACCGAGGCGGGGTGAAGGGGCCGGGGAACACCACGCGCCCGCGGGGAAGCTCAGCGGATGGTCTTGCCGCCCTGCCACACGCGCAGGGTGTTCAGCCCCATCGACCAGGCGAAGGCGCCCTCGTGGTCGGCGTCCCACTGGACCAGGTCGGCCAGACTGCCGGGGGTGAGCATGCCGCGGTCGGTCAGGCCCAGGGCCCGGGCGCCGCCCACGGTGGCGGCGTGCAGCGCCTCCCGGACGGTCATCTCGAACATGGAGATGGCCAGTGAGACCACCAGCGGCATCGACATCGTCCCGGACTGGCCGGGGTTGTGGTCGGTGCCCAGGCCGATCGGCACGCCGTGGTCGAGCAGGGCCCGCACCGGCGGGGTGCGGCGCTCGTGCAGCGAGGTGGTGGGGCAGGCCACCACGGGGGTGCGGGTGGCTGCCAGGGCCAGGACGTCGTTCTCGTCGGTCTCGTGCAGCAGGTCCACCGAGGAGCAGCCCAGCTCGGTGGCCATGCGCACGGCGCCGTGCCGGGGACGGGAGCAGGCGTGCAGGGTGGTGCGCAGCCCCACCGACTGGCCCACGCCCAGGAGCATCCGGGCGTCCTCGGTGGTGAACTGCTGGTTGTCGCAGTACACGTCCACCCCGTCGGCCCCGGCCAGGGCGGCGTCGCTGAGCCAGGAGGCGGCGGTGGCCACGTACTCACGGGGACGGCCGAAGAACTCGGGCGGCACCCCGTGCGCGGGGAAGAAGGTCACGTGCAGCCGCGGCATGCCGGGTTCCTCCTCCAGCGAGCGCAGCAGGCGCACGTCGGCGAGTTCGCCGTCCCGCGTCAGGTGGTAGCCGGTCTTGGCCTCCACGGTGGTGCTGCCGGTCAGCACCCAGTGCCGGAGCCGTTCACGGACGGCGTTGCAGAGCGTCCACGGGTCGGTGCCCCGCGTGATGGTGACGGTCGTGGAGACACCGCCCCCGGCCGCGAAGATGTCCCCCTTGGAGGCGCCCTTGGCCCACATGGCGACCTCGGCGTAGCGGTCGCCCGCGTACACCGGGTGGCAGTGGGCGTCGACCAGACCGGGGGTGATCATGCCGCCACCGATGTTGATGACGTCGTCGACGTCGGTGAGGTCCTCCACCACGCCGGGGAGGCGCTGGGGCAGCTCGGCAGCGGGGCCCACCCAGGCCACGCGGTCGTCGTCCATCAGGAGTGCGGCCTTGGTGATCAGCTCGTACCCGGTCCACAGTCGACCGATGTTGCTGAGGAGTACCACCGCCATGGATGCGTCCCCCGTCGGTCAGATCCGCCGCCGCGGCGGGAGAACGCGGTCGTGGGGTGCACGGGCGGACATGGCGACCTCGTATCTGGAACGGTCCGACGGAGCCTGGAGGCGGCCGCACGACCGCCACGGTGCCGGACGGTGGAGGAGGTGTCGGCTGTCGCGGGACAGCGGCCACTGGCGGCCGGTGCTCCAAAACCGTAGTCCATCCGCGGAGTCCGTGTACACCTCCCCCGTGGACGAATGCGAGCGCCTCGGAGCAAAACTCGCGAGTTCACACCGTGATGAGCACCACGACGGAACCGGGGCGCCCCCGATCGGAGGCGCCCCGGTTCCGGGCAGGTCAGGCCGTGCTGGGCGTGTACTCGTTGAGCCTGGACGCGAGCAGCTCGGGGACGAAGGCGTGCAGGGCCGTTCCCTCCGCGGTGTGCTCCTCGCTGAGGATGCGCCCCTCCTCGTGCACCCATGCGACGAGGTCGCCGCGCGAGTAGGGCACGAGCACGCGCACCTCGTGCGCCAGCTCGGGCAGCGCTTCGGCCAGGGCCGTCACCAGCTCGGGGACGCCCTGTCCGGTGCGGGCCGAGACCTCGACCATGTCCGGGTAGCGGGTGCGCAGCGTCCGGAGCACGTCCGGGTCGGCCGCGTCCACCTTGTTGACCACGATGAGCTCGGGCACGTCGGTGGCGTCGATGTCGGCGAACACCTCGCGGACGGCGCTGATCTGGCTCTCGGGGTCGGGGTGGGACCCGTCGATCACGTGCAGGACCAGGTCGGCGTCGGCGACCTCCTCCAGGGTGGAGCGGAAGGCCTCCACCAGCTGGTGCGGCAGGTGCCGGACGAAGCCGACGGTGTCGCTGAGGGTGAAGCCGCGGCCGTCGGGCGTGCGCGCCTGGCGGACGGTCGGGTCCAGGGTGGCGAACAGGGCGTTCTCGACCAGGACCCCGGCGCCGGTCAGCCGGTTGAGCAGGCTCGACTTGCCCGCGTTGGTGTACCCGGCGATGGCCACCGAGGGCACCTCGCGGGTGCGCCGGACGTCGCGCTTGACGTCGCGCGCGGTGCGCATGTGCGCGAGCTGTCGGCGCAGCTTGGCCATCTTGTCGTTGATGCGCCGGCGGTCGGTCTCGATCTTGGTCTCACCGGGACCGCGCAGGCCCACGCCGCCGCCCGCGCCGCCACCGCCGGAGCCGCCGGCCTGACGGGACAGGGAGTCACCCCAGCCGCGCAGTCGGGGCAGCAGGTAGTTGAGCTGGGCGAGTTCGACCTGTGCCTTGCCCTCGCTGCTGCGGGCGTGCTGGGCGAAGATGTCCAGGATCAGGGCGGTGCGGTCGATCACCTTGACCTTGACCACGTCCTCCAGCTGGCGCAGCTGGCCCGGGGTGAGCTCTCCGTCGCAGATCACGGTGTCGGCGCCGGTGGCCTCCACGATGTCGCGCAGTTCGGCGGCCTTGCCCTTGCCGACGTAGGTGGCGGGGTCGGGCTTGGAGCGGCGCTGGGTGAGCCCCTCCAGGACCAGGGCGCCCGCCGTCTCGGACAGGGCGGCCAGCTCGACGAGAGAGTTGTCGGCGTCGGCCTGGGTCCCGTGGGTCCACACGCCGATGAGTACGACGCGCTCCAGGCGCAGGGAGCGGTACTCGACCTCGGTGACGTCGGTGAGCTCGGTGGACAGGCCCTGGACGCGGCGCAGCGCGTGACGGTCGGCGAGTTCCATCTCGCCCTGGTCGGGCACGTTGTTCGGGTCGTGGTAGCGCTCGCCGCCGGTGTCCCGGGACGCATCGGTTGCGTTGACCCCGTCCCCGACGGTGATCGCCTCGCGGAACTCGTCCTCGGCCTCGGGCCGGGCGTTTCCGCGGGTGTGAGCTGTATTCATATCCCTCCAGGTGGGTCAACGTGTCCGCCGCCGCTATTCTTCCCGCGGCGGGGCGCGTGCCCTCTCGATGGTGGCACCTCGCCGCCGTCGGGGCATCCGAATTATCGCAGGCCACGTGAGCAGGACCACGCTGCCTACCGCGGAGGCAGACTGGTCCGGACATCGCGTAAGGCCAAGGAATCGGACTTTTGCCAAGGAAATTTTTACGACCTTGCCCTGGCGGGAAACTTCCCCGTCATGTGAGACACGTGCGACGTTGACCGCCGGACGAACCGGGCGGTAACTTCGTTTTCCACATACCAGAAGCTTATTTCGTATTGCGGAAGGTTTTCCATGGGCGCCACGCACGGGGTCGAGGTCACCGGCCCCCTCCACGACCGCTTCGACGAGATCCTCACCGAGGACGCGCTCACGCTCGTCGCCGAGCTGCACCGCACCTTCGAGGAGCGCCGCCAGGAGCTCCTCGCCGCGCGCGTGGCCCGGCAGGAGCAGATCTCGGCGGGGGTCGACCTCGACTTCCTCCCCGAGACCAAGCACATCCGCGAGGACGACAGCTGGCGGGTCGCGCCGCCCGCCCCGGGCATCACCGACCGGCGGGTCGAGATCACCGGCCCCACCGACCGCAAGATGACCGTCAACGCGCTCAACTCCGGCGCCAAGGTGTGGCTGGCCGACTTCGAGGACGCCAACACCCCGCTGTGGGAGAACATGATCGGCGGGCAGCTCAACCTGCGCGACGCGCTCGACCGCACGATCGACTTCACCTCCCCCCAGGGCAAGACCTACGCCCTGAAGGAGGACGGCGAGCTCGCCACCATCGTCGTGCGCCCGCGCGGCTGGCACCTGGACGAGAAGCACATCCTGGTGGACGGCCAGCGCGTCAGCGGCGGCGTCGTCGACTTCGCGCTCTACTTCTTCCACTGCGCCCAGCGCCAGCTGGACAAGGGCAAGGGGCCCTACTTCTACCTGCCCAAGATGCAGAGTCACCTCGAGGCGCGGCTGTGGAACGACATCTTCGTCCTGGCCCAGGAACGCCTCGGGATCCCGCGCGGCACCATCCGCGCCACCTGCCTGATCGAGACCATCCCGGCCGCCTTCGAGATGGAGGAGATCCTCTACGAGCTGCGCGAGCACTCCGCGGGGCTCAACGCGGGCCGCTGGGACTACCTCTTCAGCATCATCAAGACCCACCGCACCCGCGGTCGCGGCTTCCTGCTCCCCGAGCGCAACGCCGTCACCATGACCGCGCCGATGATGCGCGCCTACACCGAACTGCTGGTCAAGACCTGCCACAAGCGCGGCGCGCACGCCATCGGCGGCATGGCCGCCTTCATCCCCTCCCGCCGGGACGAGGAGGTCAACCGGGTCGCCTTCGCCAAGGTCCGCGACGACAAGTCCCGCGAGTCCGCCGACGGCTTCGACGGCTCCTGGGTGGCCCACCCCGACCTGGTCCCGGTCGCCATGGAGGTCTTCGACGGCGTCCTGGGCGACCGGCCCAACCAGATCGACAAGCAGCGCCCGGAGGTGGAGGTCTCCGCCGCCGACCTGCTCGCCGTGGGCCGCACCGGAGGCGGCGTCACCGTCCCGGGCCTGCGCAACAACATCAACGTGGCCCTGCAGTACCTGGCGGCGTGGATGGGCGGCAACGGCGCGGTGGCCATCCACAACCTGATGGAGGACGCCGCCACGGCCGAGATCTCGCGCTCGCAGATCTGGCAGTGGCTGCACAACGACATCACGCTGGACGACGGCCCCAAGGTCACCGCCGAGCTGGTCCGCCAGCTCATCGACGAGGAGCTGGCCGCCATCCGCCAGGCCCGGGGCGAGCACTTCGACGAGGAGCTGTTCGCACAGGCCACCGAGCTGTTCACCGAGGTGGCGCTCGCCGACGAGTACGTCGACTTCCTGACGCTGCCCGCCTACGAGCGCATGCCGTAGATTCGCGACATTTTTCGCGAAACGGAAAGCAGTTTCCGCCGCCCCTCTTGCCTCGGCACGGGGGGCGGTCGTACGTTCGCCTTGCGAGGCCGCATCCGGCACGTGCGGGACCAGTCCCGTCGGGCCGGTGGAACCGGGAGGCGCCCATGTCCCAGACCGCCCAGACGCAGGCCGTGGCCGCGCTCGTGCCGCACCTGCGCCGCGTCTGCGGGGATGACGGCGTGCTCACCGACACCGCCCGGCGCCGCACCTACGAGAGCGACGGCCTGACCCACCACCGCTCCGTGCCCGGCGTCGTCGTGCTCCCCACCACCGCCGACCAGGTCGCCGCCGTGGTGCGCCTGTGCGCCGACAGCGGCGTGCCCTTCGTCCCGCGCGGCGCGGGCACCGGCCTGTCGGCGGGAGCGCTCCCCCACCCCGGGGGCGTCCTGCTCGTCACCTCGCGTATGCGCCGCGTCCTGGAGATCGACGTCGACAACGAGTGCGCCGTCGTCGAACCGGGCGTGGCCAACCTCGACGTCACCCGCGCCGCCGCCCCGTACGGCTACTACTACGCCCCCGACCCCTCCAGCCAGCAGGTGTGCTCGGTGGGCGGCAACGTCGCCGAGAACTCCGGCGGGGCCCACTGCCTCAAGTACGGGTTCACCGTCAACCACGTGCGCGGCCTGGACGTCGTCACCCCCTCCGGCGAGCGAGTGAGCCTGGGCGGCAAGAACCCCGACGCGCACGGCTACGACCTCGTCGGGGCCTTCGTCGGCTCCGAGGGCACCCTGGGCGTGGCCACGAGCGTCACCGTCGGCCTGACCCGGGCCCCGGAGCGCACCGTCACCCTGCTCTTCGCGTTCTCCTCGATGGACGCGGGCGGGCAGGCGGTCAGTTCCATCATCGCCGCGGGCGTGCTCCCCTCGGCCGTGGAGATGATGGACGCGCTGGCCATCGAGGCGGCGGAGCGGGCCGTGGCCTGCGGCTATCCCGAGGGCGCCGCCGCCGTGCTCATCGTGGAACTGGACGGGCCCGCGGCCGAGGTCGACGCCCAGGCCATGGCGGTCACCCGCCTGTGCGCCGCGGCGGGCGCCTTCGAGACCCGCACCGCCAGCGGAGCCGAGGAGCGGGCCCGGATCTGGAAGGGCCGCAAGTCGGCCTTCGCCGCCGTCGGCCGGATCAGCCCGGCCTACATCGTCCAGGACGGGGTCGTGCCGCGCACCGCCCTGCCCGAGGTGCTGCGCCGGATCACCGAACTGTCCGCCGACAGCGGCATCCGCGTCGCCAACGTCTTCCACGCCGGGGACGGCAACCTGCACCCGCTCGTGCTCTTCGACGACGCCGAGCCCGGCGCGGCGGAGCGGGCCGAGGAGGTCTCCGGAGCCATCCTGGACCTGTGCATCGAGCACGGGGGCTCCATCACCGGCGAGCACGGCGTGGGCGTGGACAAGGCGTGCAAGATGCCGCGCATGTACGGGCCCGACGACCTGGCCACCTTCGACCTGTTCCGCCGGGCCCTGGACCCCGGCGGCATCGCCAACCCGGACAAACTCCTGCCCACCCCGCGCCTGTGCGGTGAGCGCCCGGGGGTGCGCACCGGGGTGCACCCGCTGGTGGAGTCGGGCCGGGCAGAACAGTTCTGAGACCCCGGAGAGGACGTGGCAGTGGGGGAGGGCGCGTGACACTCGCCGAAGGGCTGGACGCCGGGGGCCGCGCCCCGCGCGCGGGAACCGACGCCGACGCGGTGGGCGGCCTGGTACCCGCACACGTCGTGCGCCCCGCCGACACCGCCGACCTGGGCCGGGTCCTGGCGAAGGCCGCCGGGCGGGGACTGGCCGTGGTCGCACGCGGGGGCGGCACGGCCCTGGACTGGGGCTCTCCCCCGCGCCGCCTGGACCTGCTCGTGGACACCACCGGCCTGTCGTGGATCGAGCACATCGCGGGCGACCTGGTGGTGGAGGTCGGCGCGGGCACCCCCGTGGCCGAGCTGTACGACGCGCTGGCCGCCGCCGGGCAGAGGCTGTCGGCGGACCCCGTGCGGACGGGGGGCACCGTGGGCGGCATGGTGGCCACCGGGGTGAGCGGTCCGCGCCGCCTGCTCAGCGGGGCACTGCGCGACCTGGTCATCGGCATGACGGTGGTGCGCGCCGACGGCGTGGTGGCCCGCAGCGGCGGCCGGGTGGTCAAGAACGTGGCCGGGTACGACCTGGCCAAGCTGCACACCGGCGGCCTGGGCACCCTGGGTGTGGTCGCCTCGGTGGCCTTCCGCCTGCACCCGGCTCCCCCGGCCCTGCGCCTGGTGAGCCGCGCGCCGCGCTCGCCGGAGGAGGCCGAGGAGGCGCTGGCGGCCCTGCGGCGGACCGCGGTGGTTCCCTCGGCGGTGGAGCTGGACCGATCGCCGGAGGGCGGCTGGCGCCTGAAAGTGGTCCTGGAGGGCACCCCCGACGGCCTGGCCGCCCGGGTGGCCGAGACCGCGCGGGCGCTGGGCGGGGACCCGGAGGCGGCCGACGCCCTGCCCGGGGACTGGGGCCTGCTGCCCCGGCGGGGCACGCTCGCGCTGGTGTCGGTACCGCCCGCGGAGAGCGTGCGCGCCGCCGCACGGGTGGGCGGGCTCGCCGCCTCGGCGGGCGCGCGGGTCCGCGTGCGGGGCTCGCTGCGCACCGGAACGCTGTACGCCTGCCTGCCCCCGGGCACCCCGGCCGAGGCGGTGCGGGCCGTGGCCGAGGGCGTGCGCGCGCGGCCCGGGTGGTCGGCGACCCTGCTGCGCGCCGAACCGCACGTGCACGACGCGGGGGTGGACCCGTGGGGCGAGGTCCCCGGCCTCCCGCTGATGCGCGCGCTCAAGGACTCCTTCGACCCCGACCACCGCTTGGCCCCCGGACGCTTCGCGGGCGGCATCTGACCACCACAGGAGGGTTCGTGAGCGACCTACCGACCCGGGACCCGCAGGCGGGCCCGGACACCGAACAGATCTTCGGCGACCTGCTCGGCGAGTGCGTCCACTGCGGTTTCTGCCTGCCCACCTGCCCCACGAACGTGCTGTGGGGCCAGGAGATGGACTCCCCGCGCGGGCGCATCCACCTGATGACGCAGATGCACACCGAGGACGTGCTGACCGAGGCCGCGGTCGGGCACTTCGACAACTGCCTGGGCTGCCTGGCCTGCGTCTCGGCGTGCCCCTCGGGGGTGGCCTATGACGCCCTGCTGGAGCACACCCGCCACCGGGTGGAACGCGAGCACGAGCGCCCCCTCGGCGAACGGGCGCTGCGCGGGGCGGTCTTCGCGCTCTTCCCCCACCGCCGCAGGCTGCGGCTGATGCGCGGTCCCCTGCGCGCCTACCAGGCCAGCGGGGTGTCCTCCCTGGTGCGGCGCTCCCGGCTGCTGGACCGCCTCTCCCCGGCCCTGGCCACCATGGAGCGCGTCGCGCCGCCGCTGTCCTCTCCCCCTCCCCCGCTGCCGGAGCTGGTGCCCGCCGCGGGACGGGCCCGGGCCCGGGTGGGGATGCTGGTCGGCTGCGTGCAGGGGGCGTTCTTCCCCGAGGTGAACACCGCGACGGCGCGCGTGCTGGCGATGGAGGGTTGTGAGGTGGTGATCCCCCCGGAACAGGGGTGCTGCGGCGCCCTGTCCGGGCACGCCGGACGCCTGGCGGAGGCCGCCGCGTTCGCCCGGCGCCTGGTCGAGGTCTTCGAGCGCGCGGGCGTGGACCGGCTCGTGGTGAACTCGGCCGGGTGCGGCTCCAGCATGAAACACCTCGACCGGACGCTGGCGGAGGCGGGCGCCGACCAGGGGTGGGTGCGGCGGGGCCGCGCGCTGTCCGAGCGGGTCGCGGACCTCACCGAGTTCCTCGTGGAGCTGGGCCCGCGCGCCGAGCGCCGTCCCCTGCCGCTGCACGTGGCCTACCACGACGCCTGCCACCTCTCCCACGGCCAGGGGGTCACCGCGCCGCCCCGGGCCCTGCTCGCGGGCATTCCCGAGCTCACGGTGTCCGACCTGCCCGACAGGGAGATCTGCTGCGGCTCGGCGGGGGTGTACAACCTGTTCAAACCGGAGGTCGCCCGGGAGCTGGGCGACCGCAAGGCCGAGGGCGTGGCCGCCACCGGCGCCGACGTGCTGGTGTCGGGCAACCCCGGCTGCTCCCTGCAGATCGCCGCGGCCATGGACCGCGCGGGCGCACCGGTGGCGGTGACGCACACCGCGCGGGTGCTGGACGCCTCCCTGCGCGGGCTGCCGGTGGAGCGGCTGCTGGGCCGGGGCTGAACCCACCGGTGCCACGACGGACCGCGGCCGGTCGCGGCGGCCCGTCAGACCAGGGTGGTCTCGCCCTCGGCCACGATGACGGCGGGGCCGCTCAGCCGTGCGCCGTCCGCGTCCAGGAAAACCGTGCACTCCCCGCCGGGGACCCGCACGCGCCAGGTGGCGCCCTCGCCCTCGGGGGTGGCCGCCGCGGCGGCGGCCACGATGCCGGTGCCGCAGGAGCGGGTCTCGCCGGAGCCGCGCTCGTACACGCGCATCTCCAGCACGCCCGGAGCGACCTCGGCGTAGACCTCGACGTTGGCGCCGGCGGGGAAGGCGTCGTGGTCCAGCACCGGCGGCTCGGAGAGGTCCACCGCGGCGACGGGTCCGGTCACCTCGCAGGCCAGGTGGGGGTTGCCCACGGAGATCTGGGCGCCGTGCACCACCTGCCGGGCCAGCTTGGCCGAGGAGGTGCCCTGCATCTCCACCCGGCCCATGTCCACGGTGATGGTGCCGTCGGCCTCCACCTGGACCTCCTTGGCGCCGTCGCGCGTACCCACCTCGAAGCGGGCGCCCTCCACCAGGCCCGCGTGCAGCAGGTAGCGGGCGAAGGCGCGCACCCCGTTGCCGCACATCTCGGCGACGCTGCCGTCGGCGTTGCGGTAGTCCATGAACCACTCGGGGCGCTCGGCCGTGCGCGCGGCCGGGGCGAGGACCTCGCCGAGGGCGCGTGTGCGCACCACGCGCAGGACGCCGTCACCGCCGATACCGGCCCGGCGGTCGCACAGCAGGCGGACGGTCTCCTCCGTGAGGTCGAGCTCCCCGTCGGGGTCGGGGAGGATCACGAAGTCGTTCTCTGTTCCGTGGCCCTTGGCGAATCGCATGGGTCCATCCTAGGTGCGCGCGCGGCCCCTCCCCGCCGTCCCCGCGCCCGGACCGGACCGGCGGGTGGGACGGGCTGACTAGTCTGGGGGGATGATCAAGGTGATCGCGGTCGTCGGCCCGACCGCTGTGGGCAAGTCGGATCTGGCCGTCGAGGTGGCCCTGCGCCTGGAGGAGCGCACCGGGCGCCGGGGTGAGGTGATCAACGCCGACTCCATGCAGCTCTACCGAGGCATGGACATCGGCACCGCCAAGCTCACGGAGGAGGAGAGACGCGGGGTGCCCCACCACCTGCTCGACGTGTGGGAGGTCAGCGAGCCCGCCGACGTGGCCAGCTACCAGGCCATGGCCCGCGACCGCGTCGAGGAGTGCGCCGACCGCGACGTCATCCCCGTCCTGGTGGGCGGTTCGGGCCTGTACGTGCGGGCGGTGCTGGACCACCTGGAGTTCCCCGGCACCGACCCCGGGGTCCGCGCCCGTCTGGAGGCGGAGCTGGGCGACGTCGGCCCGGGGGTGATGCACGCCCGCCTGGCCGAGGCCGACCCCGCGGCGGCCCGCGCCATCCTGCCCGGCAACGGGCGGCGCATCGTCCGCGCCCTGGAGGTCATCGAGCTGACCGGCCGCCCCTTCACCGCGACCCTGCCCGACCACACCCCCTTCTACCCCTGCACGCAGATCGGCCTGAGCGCTCCGCGCCCGGAGCTGGACGAGCGCATCGACACCCGGGTGGACCGCATGTGGGAGCGGGGCCTGCTGGAGGAGGTCCGCGAACTGGACCGGCGCGGCCTGCGCGAGGGCCGCACCGCCTCGCGCGCGCTCGGGTACGCCCAGGCGCTCGCCCAGCTGGACGGGGAGCTGGGCGAGGAGGAGGCCAGGGCGGCCACCGCCCAGGCCACCCGCCGCTTCGCCCGCCGCCAGGAGTCCTGGTTCCGCCGCGACCCGCGGGTGCGCTGGCTGCCCTACGACGCCCCGGATCTGGTCGAGCACGCCCTGACCCAGGTGGAGCGGGCGCTGGCGGGAGCGGCCGAGGAACCCGGTGACGCCCTGGTGGACGTGACCACCTGGGTGCCCGCCTCCCAGCGCGCCGCGGAGTAGCTCCGCCACCGCGCCGGGCTCCGGCGCACCCACGACCGTTCCGGGAGGCCGGGCCCTGGTCAGGGCCCGGCCTCCCCTCTTCCGCGTTTGTGGCCCGGCCCCTTGCAAGGGCGGCTCCGGCCGCCTACTTTGACTGCATGACCAGATTTCAAAACTGGTCACACGGTCACACCGAGGAGGGGTGCGGATATGGTCATCGCGTCAACACGCGTGGTCAGCCGCACCGCGCCCGTCCTCGAACCGCAGGAGTACACCGTGGCCCCGTCCACCGACACGTCCGCCGCCGAACGCGAACTACGCGCCGACCGCATCCTGGACGCCGCGGAGGAGCTGATGCTGACCTGGGGCCACCGCAAGGTCACCATCGAGGACGTCGCCCGGCGCGCCAGGGTCGGCAAGGGGACCGTCTACCTGCACTTCGCCACCAAGGACGCGCTGCTCATGACGGTCGTCATGCGAGCGCAACTCGACATGGTCCGGGACCTGCTGGAGACCATGCGCCGGTCGCCCGACAACATCCGGCCCAGCGAGATGGCGCGCAACCTCTACCTGCGCCAGCTCGAATCCCCGGTCCTGCGGTACGTGTTCACCGGGAGCGCCGAGTCCTTCACCGACCTCTCACACAGCGCGTCGGCCGTGGTCGGCGACCTCATCCAGGAGCGGATCCGGGCCCTGCGGACCGTCTGGACCCTGCTGCGCGAACACGGGGTACTGCGCACCGACCGTCCCTTCGACGACCAGATCTACGCCTTCAGCGCGGCCTTCCTGGGTCACATGTTCGCCGCCCCGCTGCTGGAGGACGTCGACTTCCACGTCCCCGACCACGCCACCCGCGCCGACCTCATCGCCCAGAGCATCCGCCTGCTCATGGAGGAGGAGGTCCTCCCAGGGGGCGCTCGTACCGCCCAGCCCCGGGTGGTGGAGGTGTTCTCCCGTCTGGAGGGGCGGCTCAGCGACGAGATCGAACGACGGAAGCAGGCCACACGCTCGACCTAGACCAGGAGGACCCATGGCAGCCACGTCCCCGTCCGCCCCCCAAGCCCCCCTCGACCTGCGCTCCCCCGAGTTCGCCGCCGACCCCCTGGCCGTGGTCGAGCGGGTCCGGGCCGCGGGCGGCTCGGCCCGGGCCCTGTTCCTCGACACCCAGGAGGCCGTCCTCTTCGTCGACGACGAGGACGTGCGCACCATCCTCGGTGACCGGCGGTTCGTCCTCGACCCCGCCCACGTGTCCGGGACGGAGGCCACCGTCACCCGCGCCGACGCCTTCCGCGAGATGGGCCTGCGCCCGGACCTGGTCGCCTACCTGACCGAGTCGCTCCTGGACAAGGACGGCGAGGACCACACCCGGCTGCGCAAGCTGGTCTCGCGCACCTTCACCGTGCGCCGCGTCCAGACGATGCGCCCCCAGGTCCAGCGCATCACCGACGGCCTCATCGCCCGCCTGCCCGACCACGCCGACGGGGACGGGATCGTGGACCTCATGCCGCACTTCGCCTACCCGCTGCCGATCGCGGTGATCTGCGACCTGGTCGGCGTTCCCGAGGAGGACCGTGCCACCTGGCGGGTGTGGAGCGACCAGCTGGCCCACTTCGACCCCACCCGGCCCGGACTGATGAACGACGCGCTCGGCGAGATGATCGACCGCATCAGGACCATGATCGCCGAGCGGCGCACGACCGCCAGTGACGACCTGCTCGGCGCGCTGGTCCGCGCGCGTGACGAGGACGGCGGACGGCTCAGCGAGAACGAACTGGTCACCCTGGTGTTCACGCTGATCATCGCCGGACACGAGACCACCGCCCACCTGCTGGGCAACGGGCTGCACGCCCTGCTCGCCCACCCCGAGCAGGTGGCGGCGCTCAGGTCGGACCTAGCTCTGCTGCCCTCGGCGGTCCACGAGATGCTCCGCCACGGAGGCACCGCCGTGCTCGCCAAGGCCCGCTACGCGGCCGAGGACGTCCAGCTCAGGTGCGGTCGCCTGCGCGCCGGTGAGCGCGCCATCGCGGCCATCGCGGGTGCCAACCGCGACCCGCGCGTGCACCCGGACCCGGACCGCTTCGACATCACCCGCCACCGCGGCAGGCCCGGTGAGGCGCACGTGGGCTTCGGCCACGGCATCCACTACTGCCTGGGGGCGGCCCTGGCCCGCCAGGAGGGAGAGGTGGCCGTCGGCTCCCTGCTGAACGCCCACCCCGGCCTCTCACTGGTCCCCGGGCGAGAGCCCCGGCGCGAGACCGTCCCGGGGGCGCTGCGGACGGAGAGCCTGCCCGTGCGCCTGTGAGGAGCACGAACACGGGGACGTCCCCGGTGCGGGTGCGCCGGGGACGTCCGTGGAAAGCGGGGTCAGAGCTCGCAGCAGCCGCCCGCGGGGGCGGGCTGGGCGGCCGGAACCCCGACGGCGGGCATCCCCAGCAGCACCCCCGGCTTGGTGTCGGGCACGGGCTGGCCGTTGCGGGCCGCCCAGGCGTCCCCTGCACGGGTGCGCCGCAGGTCGCGGATGCCGGAGTCGGCCACCAGGTGGTGTGGGGCGGCGTAGGTGACCTCCACGGTCACCGTGTCGCCGGGGCGGGGCTCCTCGCCGTCGCCGACCGCGAAGTGCACCAGGCGGTTGTCGGGGGCGCGGCCGGACAGACGGCGGTGCTCACCGTCCTTCTTGCCCTCGCCCTCGGAGACGAGCAGCTCGACCTCCCGGCCGACCAGCTTCTGGTTCTCCTCCCAGGAGATCTGGTCCTGGAGCTCGACCAGCCGCTGGTAGCGCTCCTTGACCACCTCGGGCGGCACCTGCTCGTCCATGGTGGCGGCCGGGGTGCCGGGGCGCTTGGAGTACTGGAAGGTGAACGCCATGGCGAAGCGGGCCTCGCGGACCACGTGCAGCGTCTCGGCGAAGTCCTCCTCCGTCTCGCCGGGGAAGCCCACGATGATGTCGGTGGTGATCGCGGCGTGCGGCATGGCGGCGCGCACCTTCTCCACGATGCCCAGGAAGCGCTCCTGGCGGTAGGAGCGGCGCATCGCCCTGAGCACCCGGCTGGACCCCGACTGCAGCGGCATGTGCAGCTGCGGCATGACGTTGGGGGTCTCGGCCATGGCCTCGATGACGTCGTCGGTGAAGTCGCGCGGGTGCGGGGAGGTGAAGCGGACCCGCTCCAGCCCCTCGATCTCGCCGCAGGCGCGCAGCAGCTTGGAGAAGGCCTGGCGGTCGCCGAACCCGCTGCCGTAGGCGTTGACGTTCTGCCCGAGCAGGGTGATCTCGCTGACGCCCTCGTCGACCAGGGCGCGCACCTCGGCGAGCACGTCGCCGGGGCGGCGGTCCTGCTCCTTGCCGCGCAGCGCGGGCACGATACAGAAGGTGCAGGTGTTGTTGCAACCCACCGAGATGGACACCCACGCGGCGTAGGCGGACTCGCGGCGGCTGGGCAGCGTGGAGGGGAAGTGCTCCAGCGACTCGGCGATCTCCACCTGCGCCTCCCGCTGGACGCGGGCGCGCTCCAGCAGGGTGGGCAGGGAACCGATGTTGTGGGTGCCGAACACGACGTCGACCCAGGGGGCGCGGCGCACGATCTCCCCGCGGTCCTTCTGCGCCAGGCAGCCCCCGACGGCGATCTGCATGCCCGGGTTGGCGTCCTTGACCGGACGCAGGTGCCCGAGGTTCCCGTACAGCCGGTTGTCGGCGTTCTCCCGGACCGCACAGGTGTTGAAGACGACGATGTCCGCGGTGGTGTCCTCGGCTGCGCGCGCGTACCCAGCGTCCTCCAGCAGACCGGAGAGGCGCTCGGAGTCGTGGACGTTCATCTGGCAGCCGTAGGTCCGCACTTGGTAGGTACGACTCTGGCTCACGGAACCAGGCTATCCGCTGTCGCGGACCGTGCGGCGCCCCTCCTCCGCGGGCGGCCCCCCGATTCCGGGTGCGCCCTCGGGTACCGCGGGAGAGGAGGGGAGGTTGTGTCCAGCTGAGCAGGGTGTATGTGAGACGCTGAAGCACGGAATCACGACAGGGAGCGACAAACGGCCACTCAATCATCCAAACGGGTAACAGTTTCGCTGATCGCGTCGTAACAAGTCTGCTACTCCGCGGGCGGCCGGTGATTTCGTGATGACACGGCAACATGGACCCATTAGGTTCCGAACATGACCTCAACTCCTCTCGTCGTGCTGGAGAACGTCAACAAGCACTTCGGCGACCTGCACGTGCTCCGCGACATCAACCTGACGGTGAACTCCGGCGAGGTGGTGGTCGTCATCGGTCCGTCCGGTTCCGGCAAGTCGACGCTGTGCCGGACGATCAACCGTCTGGAGACCATCGACTCCGGAACGATCACCCTGGACGGGCAGCCCCTGCCCGCCGAGGGGCGCGGCCTGGCCAAGCTCCGCAGCGACGTGGGCATGGTGTTCCAGTCCTTCAACCTGTTCGCGCACAAGACCGTGCTGCAGAACGTGACCCTGGGCCCCACCAAGGTCCTGCGCCAGGGGAAGGCGGAGGCCGAGAAGCGCGGCATGGAGCTGTTGGACCGCGTCCAGATCGGCGACCAGGCGCACAAGTACCCGGCCCAGCTCTCGGGAGGCCAGCAGCAGCGCGTGGCGATCGCCCGCGCCCTGGCCATGAACCCGAAGGTGATCCTCTTCGACGAGCCCACCTCCGCACTGGACCCCGAGATGGTCCAGGAGGTCCTCGACGTCATGACCGACCTGGCCCGCGAGGGGATGACCATGGTCGTGGTCACCCACGAGATGGGCTTCGCGCGCCGCGCCGCCAACCGGGTCATCTTCATGGCCGACGGGCAGATCGTCGAGGAGAACACCCCGGACGAGTTCTTCACCAACCCCCGGTCCGAGCGGGCCCAGGACTTCCTCTCCAAGATCCTGACCCACTAGGTTTCTCCGCGTTCTCCACACGAACCAAGGAAGAGGTATCCCTTATGCGAGTCGGTCGCATCAGCAGCATCCTGGGCGGCACCGCCGCCCTGGCCTTCGCCCTCAGCGCCTGCGGCACCGCCGACGTCGGCGGCGGCGGCGGTGACGGCGGCAACGGCGGCGAGACCATCACCATCGGCGTCAAGTACGACCAGCCGGGCCTGGGCCTGCTCGAGGGCGACGCCCCCGTCGGCTTCGACGTGGACGTGGCCACCTACATCGCCGGTGAGCTGGGCTACGAGCCCGACCAGATCGAGTGGACCGAGGCCGCCTCCGCCAACCGCGAGTCCTTCCTGCAGCAGGGCACCGTCGACATGGTGGTCGCCACCTACTCGATCACCGACGAGCGCCGCCAGGTCGTGGACTTCGCCGGCCCCTACTACGTCGCCCAGCAGGACATCCTGGTGGCCGCCGACAACGAGGACATCCAGGGTCCGGAGGACCTGGAGGGCAAGGTGCTCTGCTCGGCCTCCGGTTCCCGGTCGGCCCACAACATCGTCGACGACATGGGCATCGACGCCGAACTGCGCGAGGCCGGCAACTACTCCGAGTGCCTGGAGCTGCTCGGCAACGGCACCGTCGACGCGGTGACCACCGACAACACCATCCTCGCGGGCTTCGCGGCGCAGAACCCCGAGGACTTCCGGATGGTCAACAACCCCTTCGGCGAGGAGAAGTACGGCGTGGGCCTGCCCGAGGGCTCCACCGAGCGCTGCGAGGAGGTCAACGCCGCCATCGCCAAGATGTGGGAGGAGAGCGTGGCCACCCAGGCCCTGGAGGACGCCTTCGGCGCCACCGACTTCGCCTACGAGGAGTCCGCTCCCGAGACCGAGGACTGCGAGTAGTTCCCTCGTCCACTGACCACACGCCGTGGGGGGGGGGCGGGGCCCCCCCCCCCCCCACGGCCCTTGACCGGCTGGGACCCATGGAAGCCTTTCTCAGCAATATCGACAGGGTTGTCGACGGTTTCTCATGGACCGTCCGGCTCACCCTCGTCAGCGCCCTCCTCTCCTTCGTGCTGGGCATCCTGCTCACCGCGATGCGGGCCTCCCCCGTACCCCTGTTGCGCGGGCTCGCCACCTCCTACGTCGAGGGCGTCCGCAACACCCCTCTGACCCTGGTCCTGCTCTTCTGCGGGCTGGGCCTCAACAGCGCCCTGGGCCTGAGCATGGCCGACAGCGTCGCGATGGACGTCTTCTGGTGGGCGGTCATCGGCCTGTCCGCCTACACCGCCTGCTTCGTCTCGGAGTCGCTGCGCGCGGGCATCAACACGATCCCCCTCGGCCAGGTGGAGGCCGCGCGCTCCCTGGGCCTGACCTTCACCCAGAACCTGCGGCTCATCGTCATCCCCCAAGCGCTGCGCACCGTCGTCGGCCCGCTGGGCAGCGTGCTGATCGCGCTGACCAAGAACACGACCGTCGCCTCCGTCGCGGGGCTGGGCGTTCAGGAGGCGTCCCGCGAGATGAAGCTCATGTTCGACCAGGGGATCGCGCCGGTCCTGCCGACCTTCGTCGGCTTCGCGATCGGCTTCCTGATCCTGACCCTGCCGACGGGTTACTTCTTCGGCTGGCTCTCCAAGCGTGTGGCGGTGGTCCGATGAGCGTGCAGACCGCCGTCCTCTTCGACGTACCCGGCCCCAGGGCCCGCGTGCGCAACGTCGTCTACACCGTCGCCACCCTGATCCTGTTCGCGGCCGGCCTTGCGGTGCTCTACCTGGGCTTCAACCGCACCCTGACCGAGCGGGAGACCTCCCTGTTCGACCCGGCCACCTGGGCGGTCAACCCGGCCGGGCAGTGGGCCGCGGACAAGTGGGAGCCCTTCCTGCGGCCCGAGACGTGGACCTCCTACGTGCTGCCGGGCCTACAGAACACCCTGACCGCGGCCCTGACCGCCTCGGTCCTGGCGATCGTCTTCGGCCTGCTCTTCGGCATCGGCCGCCTGTCGGAGCGCTGGTGGATCCGCGTCCCGGCCGGGGCCGTGGTGGAGTTCTTCCGCGGCATCCCGCTGCTGATGCTGATCTTCTTCACGATGGCGCTGCCGATCGTGGCCTGGCAGCTGTTCGACATCCCCACCGGCACCTTCCAGGTGACCGCCCTGGCCGCCGTGGTCACGGGCCTGACCCTGTACAACGGCTCGGTGCTCGCGGAGGTCTTCCGCGCGGGCATCCTCGCCGTCCCCAAGGGCCAGTCCGAGGCGGCGCAGGCCATCGGGATGACCCGGACGCAGAACCTGTGGCTGATCCTGATCCCGCAGGCGGTCACCTCGATGATGCCCGCGATCGTGGCGCAGCTGGTGGTCCTGCTCAAGGACTCCGCGCTGGGCTACATCATCGCCTTCCCCGAACTGCTGCGCAGCTTCACCCTCCTGGCCACACGTGAGAGCAACGTGATCCCCGCGGCGATCATCTGCGCGCTCATCTACATCGCCATCAACCTGACCCTGAGCCGGGTGGCGATCTGGCTGGAGCGGCGCAACTCCCGCCGCGGCAGGCCTTCGGCCAAGCCCACGGACGCTGAGGGCGCCCCGACGAAGGCCGACACGGCCACGGGCGCCGCGGGAGCCGTCGCGGTGGAACCGACCGTGCAGGAACCCCTGCCCGACACCCTCACCGAGGAGGGGCGCGCCGAACCCGGCGACGGTGACACCGACGGCAACGGCACCGACGGGGACGGATCCCCGGCCGGACGCGGCTGACCCCGCCCCGCAGGCCACGGTCCCGACCGCGACGGCCCCGTCCGCGCCCCACGGCGCGGGCGGGGCCGTCGCCGTCGCGGCGGGCGGCGGCCCGGGACACCCGGTACGCGCCTCTGCCGTCCAGGACTGCACAGGAAGGCGTGCGAAGACTAAGGTCGACATGTCATCTCATCGAACCCACGACCCACCCTGAGCGGACATGTCTGAACTGTCGAGTTCTCACGGCTCCTGGCCCTCGCCCATCAGCGCAGGCGACGTCACCCGAGGGGTGCGGCGCCTGGCGTTCCCCTCCATCGCGGGCGGGGAGATCTGGTGGGAGGAGGGACGCCCGGAGGAGGGGCGCACGACCCTCATGCGGCGTGACACCGACGGGACGGTGACCGAGCTGCTGCCCTCCCCCTGGAGCGCGGGCACCCGGGTGCACGAGTACGGGGGCCGCGCCTACCTGCCGGTTCCCCGCCGCGACGACAAGGCCATCGTCCGCATGGGCGTGGTGTTCTCCTCCGCCGAGGACCAACGCCTCTACCTGCTGGAGCGCGGATCACGGGAGCCCGTGCCGCTCACCCCCGAGGACGGGGACTCCCGCTACGCCGACCCGGCGCTGAGCCCGGACGGGCGCGCGGTGCTGTGCGTGCGCGAGCAGCACTCCCGCGGCGCCGTCCGCCGGTCGATCGTGGCGGTACCGCTGTCGGGCCGGGGCGCACAGGACCCGGCGGCACTGAGGGAGCTGGTCTCGGGCGCGGACTTCTACGCCTCGCCCACGCCCTCGCCGGACGGCGCACACCTGGCCTACGTGCGGTGGAACCACCCCCGTATGCCGTGGGACGGCAGCGAGCTGAGGGTGGGCGCGCTGGAGGCCTCGGGCCTGTCGGGCGAGTACACGCTCAAGGGCGGTGTGGACGAGTCTGTGGTCTCCCCGGTCTGGGCCGACGACGCGACGCTGTACCTGGCCTCCGACTGGCCGGGCTGGTGGAACCTGTACCAGGCCGGGCTGACCGGGCAGGCGATCGCGCTCTACCCGGCCGAGGAGGAGTTCCACGCGTCCCCGGGGCTCCTGGGCAACCGGTCGTTCTGTGTCCTGGACTCGGGCCGGATCGTGGTGCTGCACGGCCACGCCGACATGACGCCGGGGGTGTACGACCCCGACACCCTGGACCTGGCGCCGGTGCGCACCGACCTGACCACGTGGTCGATGCTGGACACCGACGGTCGGACCGTGGTGGCGGTGGCCTCCTCCCCCACCGAACCGCAGTGCCTGGTGCGGCTGGAGCCCGACACCGGACGCGTGGAGGTGCTGCGTTCCTCCGTCGACAAGCCTCCCGACCCCGCCTACCTGCCGGTTCCCCGGGAGCGGACGCTGCCGGGGCGCTACGGGGCCCCGGTGTACGCCAACGTGTACCCGCCGACCCACCCCGAGGCCCGGTCCGAGGGCCCGGCGCCGTACGTGGTGTGGGCGCACGGCGGACCGGTCTCGGCGTGCACGCGCGCCTTCGACCTGGCCAAGGCCTACTTCACCAGCCGCGGGATCGGCGTGGTGGACGTCAACTACGGCGGTTCCACCGGGTACGGGCGCTCCTACCGCAAGCGCCTGCACAAGGAGTGGGGCGTGGTGGACGTGGCGGACTGCCTGGCCGCCGCGCGGGCCCTGGTGGAGGAGGGGGCGGCCGATCCGCGGCGGCTGGCCGTGCGCGGACCGAGCGCGGGCGGGTACACGGCGCTGATGGCCCTGACCGGGGACACCTTCGCGTGCGGGGTGTCGCTGTTCGGCGTGACCGACCTGCTGGGGTTCAGCGAGACCACGCACGACTTCGAGTCGCACTTCCTGGACTCCCTGGTGGGGACGCTGCCCGGGTTCACGGAGCGCTACCTCGAGCGCTCACCGGTCAACCGCGCCGGGGACATCGATGTGCCGGTGCTGCTGCTCCAGGGGCTGGACGACAGGGTGGTACCCCCCGAGCAGGCGCGGGCGATGGCCACCGCGCTGGGGCTGCGGGGCGTGGAGTACGCCCTGCTGGAGTTCGAGGGCGAGGGACACGGGTTCAGCGCCCCGGGCGCGCGCCTGCGGGCCCTGGAGGCCGAGCTGGCCCTCTACGCGCGGGTGTTCGGGTTCGAGGCCGACGTGCCCGCGCTGGAGCTGACGACCGATCCCCCCGGGCCCGGGGATCCGGAGGCCGCCAAGGCGTCCGGGGAGCCGGCGGAGGCCGGGGCCGGACGGGCACCGGAGACGGCCGAGGCCGCCGGAGGAGCCGGTGACGCGGGGGCCGGTACCGCTGGATCAGGTGCGGCGGGAACCGGTACGGGCGACTGACCCCGCCGGCCCACCGCCCGGCGGCCTCAGGCGTCGGGGTCGTACAGGTCGGCCTCGACACCCTCGCGCTCGAGCTCCTCGCGGACCACCCGGTAGGCCAGCCCCGAGGAGTACCCCTTGCGGGCGAGGACACCGAGGGTCCGGCGGATCCGGATCTCCCTGTCCCTGCCCCGGCTGGCGGCCAGGCGGCGGCGGGCCAGGTCGCGGGCGGCCTCCTCCTCGTCCTCGTCGCTGAGCTCGGAGACCGCCTCCCGGACGGTGTCCTCCTCCACCCCGCGGGTGCGCAGCTCCTGGGCCAGGGCGCGGCGGGAGAGCCGTCTTCCGTGGTGGCGGGAGGACACCCAGGCCTGGGAGAAGGCCGCGTCGTCGATCAGCCCGGCCTCGCCGAACTCGCCGAGGACGGCGTTGACGACCTCCTCTTCGAACCCCCTGCGGTGCAGGGCCCGCTCCAGCTGGGCACGGGTGCGCGGGGAGTGGGTGAGCATCCGCAGGACCAGGCCCCGGACCCGGGTCTCGGGATCCTCCCCGGACGGCGGACGGCCGCCCGGGGAGTGGTCGTCGGCCTCGGGCGCGGAGCGGGACCGGCGGCCCTCACTCATCCGTCGCGGGCGCCTTGGTGGTCTTGGCCGAGGCGCGCTTGGCGGGAGCCTTGGCCGCCGCCGTGGTCGAAGCCGGGGCCGGAGCGGACACCGGAGACTCCTTGGCGGGCTCGGCGGGGTCGGCGGCCGGGCCGGAGGCGCTGTCGTCGCCCTTGGCGGGCACGCCCAGCTTCTCCTTGATCTTCTTCTCCACCTCGTTGGCCACGTCGCTGTTCTCCCGCAGGAAGTTGCGCGAGTTCTCCTTGCCCTGGCCCAGCTGGGTGCCGTCGTAGGTGTACCAGGCACCCGACTTGCGCACGATGCCGTGCTCCACGCCGAGGTCGATGAGGCTGCCCTCGCGGGAGATGCCCACCCCGTAGAGGATGTCGAACTCGGCCTGCTTGAAGGGCGGGGCCACCTTGTTCTTGACCACCTTGACGCGGGTGCGGTTGCCGACCGCGTCGGTGCCGTCCTTGAGCGTCTCGATGCGGCGCACGTCCAGCCGGACCGAGGAGTAGAACTTGAGCGCCCGGCCACCGGTGGTGGTCTCGGGCGAGCCGAACATCACGCCGACCTTCTCGCGCAGCTGGTTGATGAAGATCGCGGTGGTGTTGGTCTGGTGCAGCGCACCGGCGATCTTGCGCAGCGCCTGGGACATCAGGCGGGCCTGCAGACCCACGTGGCTGTCACCCATCTCGCCCTCGATCTCGGCGCGGGGCACCAGGGCCGCCACGGAGTCGATGACGATGATGGAGATCGCGCCGGAGCGGATCAGCATGTCGACGATCTCCAGCGCCTGCTCACCGGTGTCGGGCTGGGAGAGCAGCAGGTCGTCGGTGTTGACGCCGATCTTCTTGGCGTACTCGGGGTCGAGCGCGTGCTCGGCGTCGACGAAGGCGGCGATGCCGCCCGCCTTCTGGGCGCTGGCCACCGCGTGCAGGGCGACGGTCGTCTTACCGCTCGACTCGGGACCGTAGATCTCGACGACACGCCCCTTGGGGATACCGCCGATGCCCAGGGCCACGTCGAGGGCGATCGCCCCCGTGGGGATCACCTCGATCGGCGGGCGGTCGTCATCGCCCAGACGCATGACGGAGCCCTTGCCGAACTGCCGCTCGATCTGGGCGAGCGCTGTTTCGAGAGCCTTGTCTCGGTCTCCAGATGCCACGGGATACCCCTGTTGTTGGGTCGATGCCTTCTTCTTCATGATGCGCACGACGCTACGCGGTCGGTACGACAATCGCGACGCCCGACGTTCGCCTGTGGACAACCCACATTACCCGAACCTGTGTTCGATGTGGCGTTCGAGGCGCGTGTTCGACCAGCGGTTCGAGGCGTGCGCGCGGCCCGCGGGGCACGCGTTCGGCCGGCGGGCGCGGGCGCGGGCCCGGTCAGCGTGCGGAGGCGGGAAGGTCGAAGGCGTCGCACACGGCGTGCCAGACCTGCCTGGCGCTCACGCCGTCGGCCAGCGCCTGCTGCACGGTGCGGGAGCCGACCCCCTCCAGGACGTAGTCCTGGGCCAGGCTGTGCGCGTAGGCCTCGCCGAACTGCTCGTGCATCTTGTTCCAGAAAACCGTGAGTCTCATCGGGCCCAGTATCGGTGATCCGTCACACCCGGGGGGCACACTGGCGGAATGAGCCGTGCGCCTCACTCCCTGGAACGCTTCGGACCGGCCACCCGGGCCTGGTTCGCACAGGCCTTCCCCTCCGGCCCCACCCCGGCCCAGGTCGGGGCCTGGGACGCGGTCTCCCGGGGCCGCGACACCCTGGTGGTGGCCCCGACGGGTTCGGGCAAGACCCTGTCCGCCTTCCTGTGGTCCCTGGACCGGCTGGCCTCGGCTCCGCAGCCCGAGGACCGCTCCCGGCGCTGCCGGGTGCTGTACGTCTCCCCCCTCAAGGCCCTGGCCGTGGACGTGGAGCGCAACCTGGAGGTCCCCCTGGCCGGGATCGCCGCGGCCGCGGAGGCGCAGGGGCGGGAGCTGTCCCCCGTCACCGTGGGGGTGCGCACCGGCGACACCCCCGCCGGCCAGCGCCGCAGGCTCGCCAGCCGTCCGCCGGACGTGCTCATCACCACCCCCGAGTCGCTGTTCCTCGTGCTGACCTCGCGTGCCCGCGAGGGACTGGCCGGGGTGGAGACCGTGATCGTCGACGAGGTGCACGCGCTGGCGGGCACCAAGCGCGGCGCGCACCTGGCGCTGAGCCTGGAGCGGTTGGACGCCCTGCTGGAGCGCCCGGCGCAGCGGATCGGGCTGTCGGCGACCGTGCGCCCCGCCGAGGTGGTGGCCGAGTACCTCGGCGGGGCCGAGGTCGTCGCGCCGCCCGACTCCCCCGACATGGACCTGCGCGTGGCGGTGCCCGTACCCGACATGGAGGAACCCGGCCCGGCGCCGCACGCCCCCGAGGCCCCGGGAGCCCCGGACCGGGGCTCCCTGTGGCCGCACGTGGAGGCGCGGGTCCTGGACCTGGTCGAGTCGCACCGGTCCACCATCGTGTTCACCAACGGCCGCCGCACGGCCGAGCGCCTGTGCGCGCGCCTCAACGACCTGCACGCCGAGCGGCACGCCCCGGGCCTGCCCCCGGAGGAGGTCCCGGCGCGGGTCCTGGCCCAGTCCGGGAGCAGCCGGGGCGGCGCGCCGGTCCTCGCCCGCGCCCACCACGGCTCCATGTCCAAGGCGGAGCGGGCGCTGATCGAGGACGAGCTGAAGGAGGGTCGCCTGCGCTGCGTGGTGGCCACCTCCAGCCTGGAGCTGGGCGTGGACATGGGCGCGGTCGACCTGGTGGTGCAGGTGGCGTCCCCGCCCTCGGTGGCCAGCGGCCTGCAGCGGGTCGGCCGGGCCGGGCACCGGGTGGGCGGGACCTCGCGCGGGGTCTTCCTCCCCCAGTTCCGCGGCGACCTGCTGGCGACGGCCGTGGTGGTCCAGCGGATGCGGGAGGGCGGCATCGAGCGCCTGGAGATGCCGCGGGACCCCCTGGACGTGCTGTCCCAGCAGATCGTGGCGATGGCCGCCATGGACGACTGGCCGGTGGCCCACCTGGCCGCCCTGGTGCGGCGGGCCGCCCCCTTCTCGGGCCTGACCGACGCGGTGCTGGAGTCGGTGCTGGACATGCTCGCGGGCCGCTACCCCTCCGATGAGTTCGCCGAACTGCGCCCGCGCCTGGTCTGGGACCGGGAGGCCGGCGTGGTGCGGGGGCGGCCGGGAGCACAGCGGCTGGCGGTGGTCAGCGGCGGCACGATCCCGGACCGGGGGCTGTACGGGGTGCACCTGGCCTCGGACTCCGCTCCCGGGCGGGCGCCCACCCGGGTCGGCGAACTGGACGAGGAGATGGTCTACGAGTCGCGGGTGGGCGACGTGTTCGTGCTGGGCTCCACCTCGTGGCGGATCGAGGAGATCACCTCCGACCGGGTTCTGGTCTCGCCCGCGCCGGGGCGGCCCGGGCGGATGCCGTTCTGGAAGGCCGACGCGCAGGGGCGGCCCGCCGAGCTGGGCCGTGCGGTGGGCGAGCTGACCAGGGAACTCGCCGAGGCCGACGCGGATCGCGCGATGGCCCTGGCCGAGGGCCTGGGCCTGGACGCGTGGGCGGCGGGCAACCTGGTGGCCTACGTGGCCGACCAGCGCGAGGCCACCGGCCAGGTGCCCGACGACCGGACCGTGGTCATCGAGCGCTTCCGCGACCAGGTCGGCGACTGGCGGGCGGTGGTGCACTCGCCGTTGGGCGCACGGGTGCACGCCGCGTGGGCGCTGGCGATCGCGCACCGGGTGCGGGCCCGGTTCGGCACGGACGCGCAGGTGGTGCACGGGGACGACGGCATCGTGCTGCGGCTGCCGGACGGCGGGGACGGCGCCCTGGACCGGACGGGCTGGTTGACCGACCTGGTGGCGCTGGACCCGGAGGAGGCGGAGGCTGCGGTCACCGAGGAGCTGCCGGGGTCGGCGCTGTTCGCGGCCAGGTTCCGCGAGTGCGCGGCGCGGGCGCTGCTGCTGCCCCGCCAGCGCCCGGACCGGCGGATGCCGCTGTGGCAGCAGCGGCTGCGGGCCTCCCACCTGCTGTCGGTGGCGGGCCGCTACGGGTCCTTCCCGATCGTGCTGGAGACGGTACGCGAGTGCCTGCGGGACGTGTTCGACGTGCCCGCGCTGCTGGAGGCCCTCACACGGATCCGGGACCGGCGGACGCGCGTGGTGGAGGTACGCACGGAGCACGCCTCACCCTTCGCCCGGTCGCTGATGATGGAGTACACGGCGGCGTTCCTGTACGAGGGCGACGCCCCCGCCGCCGAACTGCGGGCGCAGGCGCTGACCCTGGACCCGTCCCTGCTGGCCGACCTGTTGGGCCGGGTGGACCTGCGGGAGCTGCTCGACCCGCGCGTGGTGGAGGAGGTGGACGCCCGCCTGCAGCGCACCGCCGAGGGCACCGGGGCCCGGGACGCGGAGGGCGCGGCGGACCTGTTGCGCGAGGTGGGGCCGCTGACCACGGTGGAGGCCGCCCGACGGGGTGCCCGGCGCGAGTGGCTGGCCGGGTTGGAGGACGAGGGCCGGGTGGTGCGCCTGCCCGTGGCGGGCGCCGAGCGCTGGTGCGCGGTGGAGGACGTGGCGCGGCTGCGCGACGCGCTGGGGGTGGGCCCGCCGGAAGGGGTGCCCGGGGCTCTGCTGGAGCCGGTGGAGTTCCCCACGCTCGACCTGGTGTCGCGGTACGCGCGCACGCACGGGCCGTTCACCGCCGCCGAGGCGGCGGAGCGGCTGGGTCTGGGGCGCGACGTCGTGGAGGGCGCGCTGCGGGAGCTGTCCCGCCGGGGCCGGGTCTCCAGCGGCGGGTTCCGGCCGGGCGGGGCGGGCACCGAGTGGTGCGACGCCGAGGTGTTGCGCCGGCTGCGGCGCGGCTCGGTCGCCCGGCTGCGCCGGGAGGTCGAACCGGTCGGCCCGGAGTCGCTGGCCCGCTTCGCACCGCTGTGGCAGCGGGCCGTGCCGGGCGAGCGCTGGCGGGGGCCGGACGCGGTGTTCGAGGCGGTGGAGTCGCTGCGCTGGTCACCGCTGGCGGCGTCGGCGCTGGAGTCGCTGGTACTGCCCGCCCGGGTGGAGGACTACGCGCCGGGGCGCCTGGACGAGCTGACCCAGGCCGGTGAGGTCGTGTGGGCGGGCGGGGGCGCGCTGCCGGGCGGGGACGGGTGGGTGTACCTGGCCCCGGCCGACGAGGCCTCCCTGGTGCTGCCCGAGCCGCGGCCGCCCGGGGAGGGAACCCTCGCGCACACCGTGCTGGAGGTCCTGCGGGAGGGCGGAGCACTGTTCTTCCGCGACGTCGCCGACCGCGCGACGGCGCGCGAGGGGGTTCGCGCGGTCTCCGACGCCGACCTGGTCGCGGCGCTGTGGGAGCTGGTGTGGTCGGGCTGCGTCACCAACGACACCCTGGCGCCGCTGCGCGCCCTGCTGGGTACGGGGACGGCCGCGCGGCGCGCGCCGCGCCGGTCGGCGGGGCGCCGGCCGGCGCTGCCGACCCGGTCGGGTCCGCCCGCGGCCGCTGGCCGCTGGTGGGTGCTGCCCGAGCGCGAGCAGGACCCGACCCGGCTCACCCTGGCCCGGGTGGAGGCCCGCCTGGAGCGCCGGGGCGTCCTGGTGCGCGGCTACCAGGGCGGGCGGATCTCGCCGGACGAGTACCGGGTGCTGCGCACGCTGGAGGAGTCGGGGCGGGTGCGCCGGGGCTACTTCGTGGAGGGTCTGGGCGGCGCCCAGTTCGCGCTGCCCGGCGCGGTGGACCGGCTGCGGGCGGTGGACGGCGCCGCCGGCGCCCCCGTGGTGCTGGCCGCGACCGACCCGGCCAACCCGTTCGGCCTGGACCTGCCCTGGCCCTCCGGAGCCGAGGGGGAGGCGGTGCCCCGGCCCGGGCGGACGGCGGGCGCGCTGGTGGTGCTCGACGGAGGGCGCCCGACCCTGTACGTGGGCCGGGGCGGCCGTTCGGTGCTGACCTTCGGGTCGTCCGCCGACCTGCTGGAACGGGCCGCCCGGGCCCTGGCCGAGGTGGTGCGGGGCGGCTCCGTGGGGGACCTGACGGTGGAGCGCGCGGACGGCTCGGAGGTCTTCGGCACCCCCCTGGACGGCGCCCTGGTGGCGGCGGGTTTCCACGTGACGCCCAGGGGCCTCCGGCTGCGCCGCTGACGTGTAGGCGGACGCGGTCCCCCGTCGGCGCCGGTGGCGGGTTCGTCCGCCCTCCCGCCCCCGCGACCCGTCATCGGCGCGCTCCGCGTTCGGGTCCCCTCACGTGACGGGCGGTGTGTACCGGGCGGGGGCGGCGGGGGCGGCGGGGGCGGCGGGGGCGGCGGGGGCGCGCGAAAACGGCTGGCCGGGTCGGCCGGTTCCGGCCACCATGGTCTCCGAGGCGCCGAAGGGAGACGGGATGGGACCCGGGAGGATCCGGCCGATGCGTGCGGGGGACGTTCCCCGCCTGGTGGAGGTGTCGCTGGCGGCGGACACGGTGTTCGCCGAGGCCGGGGTGGTGCTGCCGCCCGACGACCCCCGCGGGATGCTGGCCCGCGCGGAACGGGTCCTGGTGGCCGAGGGCCCGCCGCCGGGCTCCCCCGCGGCGGGCCGGGGTGCCGCGGACCCGGCGCCGGTGGGCCTGGCCGCCACCGTGACCGTGGACGGCCACCCGCACCTGGAACAGCTCGCCGTGTGTCCGGAGCACGGGCGGCGGGGTGTCGGCGGCGCCCTGCTGGAGGCGGTGTGCGCCGAGGCCGCGGCCGCCGGTCACGCCCGACTCACGCTCACCACCTTCCGCGATCTGCCGTGGAACGGCCCCTGGTACGCGGCCCGGGGCTTCGGTGTCCTGCCCCGACGGGCGTGGGGGCCTGGCCTGGTGCGGCTCTGGGACTCGGAGGAGGACATCCGCGTACTGCCGCGCGTGGTGATGGCCCGCGGGTTGTGACCGCCGTTCGGAGGGCCGCCGCCGCTGGCGCTCCGCGGCGGACGCCGCGCCCCGGCCGGGTGAGGAGGGCCGGAGGGCGGGCTGGAGCGCCGGAGGCGGCCCGAACCCGGAGGCGGCCGGTCCGGGAGGGCTCCCAAGGGCGTGGCCGGAACCGGTCAGACGGTGGAGGAGAACACCTCCTCGCGGGCCCGTTCGAGGGCGTGCAGCAGCGCTCCGCGCACGACCGGGCTGCCCTCCACCCGGCCCAGCGCGACCTCCGTGGCGTTGGGGGCGATGCGGGCGGTGGCGGCCTGGACCCGTTCGGCGAGCTTGGTCCCGCCCGCGCGGGCGACGTCGCCGCCCAGCACGACCAGGCCGGGGTCGAGGATGACGGTGACGGCGGCCACCCCCCGGGCCAGGCGCTCGGCGAAGGCGTCGAGGAAGGCGTCCGCCCCGGGGGTGCCCGCGGCCGAGGCGGCGGCGACCACCTCGGTGACGTCGGAGCCCTCGATGCCGTACCCGGCGGCGAGCTCGACCACCTGACCGGCCTTGACCAGTGCTTGGAAGCCGTGCGGGAGTTCGCGGCGGGAGCCGTCGCGCAGGGATTCGTAGCCGCCGGAGAGCCCCACGTCGGTGGGCATGGGCGCGCCGGGCACCGGCAGGTAGCCGATCTCGCCCGCGCCGCCGGACCTGCCCCGGTGGATGCGGCCGTCGATCATGGTGGACATGCCGACGCCTCCGCCGGCGCTGAGCCAGATGAGCACGAACTCGGCCACCCCGGAGGCGGCGCCCTCGGAGTGCTCGGCCAGGGCCGCCAGGTTCACGTCGTTCTCGATCACGACCGAGCGCTTGAGGTCGGCGCGCAGGGCCTCCAGAATGCCCTCGTGCCAGGACATCAGGTCGAAGGAGAAGCGGATGTCACCGGTGCGCGGGTCCACGACGCCGGGCGTGCCGATGACGCAGGCACGCACCTTGTCCAGGGGGACCCCGGCGGTGTCGGCGAGGCGCATCACCGCGGTGTGCACCAGCGCCACGGGGTCCTCGGAGGCGCTGGGGTCGACGGTCACGTCGCTGATGATCCGGCCGGTGATGTCGGCGATCGTCGCGGTCACCCGCTGCGCGCTGACGTCGAGGGCTGCGACGTAGGCGCTCTCGGGAACCACCGCGTACAGGGCGGCGTTGGGCCCCCGGCCGCCCGCCTGGCTGCCCACCACGCGCACCAGGTCGCGCTCCTCCAGCCGCGCGAGCAGCTGGGAGGCGGTCACCTTGGACAGGCCGGTCCTCGTCCCGAGCTGCGTCCTGGTCAAGGGTCCCGCGGACAGCAGCAGTTCCAGCGCCGCGCGATCGTTGAGCTGGCGTAGCAGCCGGGGAGTCCCCGGACGTTGAGACATAACCGTGACACCTCACCCTGTTTTTATTAGGAAAGTTTCCTGTTAATTTAGCTCACAACCTCACAGGAGGTCACGTCCTGGCAGGCCCGCTCCGGGCCCTTCCGGTACCCGCGCCGGCGGGGCGGCCAACGTGCTATCCCAGCACAACCCCCACGAAGTCGTCGAGTCGCCGGGTGATCCTCCGATCATCGCAGGTCGGCTCGAGCACAGGCGTCGACCCCAGGCGCGCCGTGCGAAGGGAGAAGAGGTACACATGAGGTTCCCCAAGATCGCCGCGGCCACGACCGTGGTCCTGCTCGCCGCCGCGTGCGGCGGCGGCTCGGACCCCGCCGATGGCGGCGGTGAGGCCGACAGCCTGACCGTCTGGGTCATGGGCACCTCCCAGGAGCCCCTCGTCGAGTACTTCGAGGACGCCGAGGCGCGCTTCCAGGAGGGCAACCCCGACGTCGAGGTCAACGTCGAGTTCATCCCGTGGCCCGACGCGCAGGAGTCCATCACCAACGCCCTCGCCGGCGGCGACGCACCCGACGTCCTGGAGGTCGGCAACGACCAGGTCGCCTCCTGGGCCTCCCAGGGCGCCCTGCTCGACATCACCGAGCAGGTCGGCAACTGGGACGCCGCGGCGGGCATCGACGAGAACGCCCTGGAGTACGGCACCTACGAGGGCGTGCAGTACGGCGTTCCGTGGTTCTCCGGAGTGCGCACCCTGTACTACCGCGCGGACTGGCTGGAGGAGCTCGGCCACGAGCCGCCCCAGACCTGGGACGAGCTGCTGGAGGTGTCCGAGGCCATCGAGGACGAGTACGACGTCCCCGGCTTCGCAGCCCCGACCGACTTCACCAACGGCATCGCCAGTTTCATCTGGAGCAACGGCGGTGACATCGCCGTGCAGAACGGTGACACGTGGGAGGGCAGGCTCACCGACCCCGCCACCGTCGAGGCCGTCGAGTTCTACGCCAGCCTGACCACCGACGGCGTCTCCCCGCAGGACTACGTCGGCCAGAACGAGCTCATCGCCCTGGCCGACATCGCCAACAGCGAGCTGGGCATGTACATCGACGGCGGCTGGGCACGCGGCTCCATGGAGGAGCAGGCCGAGGACCCCGCGGTGGTCGAGAACATCGCCGCCGCGCCCATCCCCGGCGCCGACGGCATCGCCCCCGCCTTCGCGGGCGGCTCCGCGCTGACGGTGTTCAGCACCACCGAGCACCCGGACCTGGCCTTCGAGCTGCTGACCGTCCTCGGTGACGAGGAGGGCGGCAAGGGCTACGCCGACGTCGCCGGCTTCTTCCCGGCCTACCCGGCGCTGCTGGACAGCCCGGAGTACCAGGAGGACCCCGACCGGGCCGCCGCCGCCGAGCAGATGCAGAACACCCGGTTCTTCCCGACCACCCCGCGCTGGACCGCGGCCGACCAGGACAGCAAGATCCTGCCCGGCGCCGTCCTGGACATCGTCCGCGGCGGTGACCCCGAGGAGGTCCTGGAGGCCGCCAACGAGGAGCTGACCGCGATCCTCAACGAGCCGGTCGAGTAGCCGCGACCGTCCCACCGCGACCGCGCAGAGCGGTGTGCGGGCGGGGTCCCGCGCGGACCCCGCCCGCCGCGCCCGGCCCACGCCTCGATTGAGAAGACCATGGCACACACCGTCGAACCCGCCCCCGCGCGCGAGGTCCGGCCCCTCGAAGACACCGAGGCCGCACCCGCTCCGCGCCGCCGCGGACTGCCCACCCCGTACCTGCTCATCGCCCCGGCCCTGATCCTGCTCGCGATCGTGCTGCTGTGGCCGATCGTGCAGATGGTGTGGTACTCGCTCACCAGCTTCACCACCCGCAATCTGCTGCCCAACCAGCCCGGGCCCACCTGGAACGACTTCGCCCACTACCAGAAACTGCTGACCGACCCCACGTTCTGGACCATCCTGCGCAACACGGTCGTGGTCTGCGTGTTGATGGTCGGTATCACGATGGTGCTGGGCACCCTCGTGGGGCTGCTGCTACACAAGCTCCCCAAGTGGTTCTCGGGGTTCGTGGCCCTGGGCATGATGCTCGCCTGGGCCACCCCGGCGCTGAGCGCCTCGCTGGTCTTCCGGTGGCTGTTCCTGCCCGAGCGCGGACTGGTCAACGTCATGCTGGACCGGATGCCGGACTGGCTGGTGGGCGGCGGGTGGCTGGAGTACAACTGGTTCCTCGAACCGCTGTCGCTGTTCTCGATCCTCGTCACGGTGATCGTCTGGCAGTCCTTCCCCTTCGTGGCCGTCTCGGTGCTCGCCGGGCTCAAGAGCATCCCGCACGAGCTGTACGAGGCCGCCAGGATGGACGGCGCCGGCGCCTGGAAGGCGTTCTGGAACGTCACGTTCCCCATGCTGCGACCGCTGTTCGCCCTGCTGCTGGTCCTGCAGGTCATCTGGGACCTGCGCGTGTTCACCCAGCTGTACATCCTGGCCAACAGCTTCCAGAACAAGGACGTCTACCTGCTCTCGTACTACATCTACCAGCAGGGCTTCAGCGCCAACCCGGCCAACTACGGCATGGGCTCGGCGATCGCGGTGGTCATGACCGTGATGATCCTCGCCGTCACCGCGTACTACCTGCGCATCATGATCCGCCAGGGGGAGACCCGATGACCGCGATCGACAACAGTGCGGGCTCCACCGCCCGCGAGCACGCCGCCCGTGAGCGCACCGGGGACGGGAGCGCGGGAGCCGCCGGGGCCACGGGAGGGGCCGCCGGGGCCACGGGAGGGGCCGCCGGGGCCGGAGGCGACGGCGCCGGACGCGTCTACCGCCGCAGTCCGCTGCGCCGCCTGCGCCGCCTGCCGCTGTACCTGGCCGGTGTCGCGGTGTTCCTGTTCTCCGTGTTCCCCGTGTACTGGATGGTCATCACGGCCTTCAAGCCGGTGGGCGAGATCTTCACCCGCGACCAGACCCTCCTGCCGCAGGCGCCGACCCTGGCCCACTTCGACCGGGTGCTCAACGGACAGCTCATCCCGGGGGTGAACTTCTGGCAGTTCCTGGCCAACAGCCTGTTCGTCACCGTCTCCGCCGTGGCCATGGGAGCGTTCCTGTCGCTGCTGGCCGCCGTGGCCGTGGCCCGGTTCCGCTTCCGGCTGCGCACCGCCTTCGTCATCCTGCTGATGGTGATCCAGATGGTGCCGATGGAGGCGATGATCATCTCGATCTTCATCAACTTCCGGCAGCTGTCCGACCTGAGCGGCGTGCAGCTGCTCGGCAACCTCTCCGGCCTGCTCATCGTGTACACGGCCGTGTCCCTGCCGATCACCATCATGATGCTGCGGGGATTCGTGGCCGCGGTGCCCAAGGAGCTGGAGGAGGCGGCCGCCATCGACGGCGCCGGCTCCTGGACCGTCTTCTGGCGCATCCTCATGCCCCTGGTCGCGCCGGGCCTGGTGGCGGCCAGCATCTTCGCCTTCATCACGGCCTGGAACGAGTTCATCGTCGCACTGACGTTCCTGGGCCGCAGCACGGAGGACTACACGCTGCCCCTGACCCTGTCCTACTACTTCGGCCGCTTCGGCACCGAGTGGGGACCGATCATGGCGGCCTCCACGCTGCTGACCATCCCCGTGATGATCTTCTTCCTGTTCGTCCAGCGGCGCATGGTCTCCGGTCTGACCATGGGCGCGGTCAAGGGCTGACCGCCTCCGCCCGGCGCGGCGGGTTCCGCGGCCCCGCGTCGCGGAACCCGGACACGGGTCCGTGCCGGGGTCCGCTCCGCCGCTTCCCTGCTCCCCCGTCTCCCCGCTTCCCCGCCCTTCGTCTGCCCTGTGACGGGCACCCCTTCCCGAACGGAGTCCGCATGCCGTACGACCCGACCCTGGCGCGCCTGGCCAACGCCACGCTGCTGGTGCCCTTCGAGTCCTACCACGCCCCGCGCTGGGTCCTGGAGGGTCTGGCAGACGGCGTCTCCGGGGTCTGTCTGTTCCACAACAACCTCGACGGCCCCGAGCAGGTCGCCGCGCTCAACGCCGCACTGGCCGAGGCCGCCGACACCCCGCTCATCTCCCTGGACGAGGAGGGCGGCGACGTCACCCGCATCGGCCAGGCGCGGGGCAGCGACTACCCGGGCAACGCCGCGCTGGGCGCTGTGGACGACCCCGACCTGACCCGCGCCACCCTGCGCTCCCTGGGCGGACGGCTGGCCGGGCTGGGCTTCAACCTGGACCTGGCCCCCTCGGTGGACGTCAACGTCGCCGACGACAACCCGGTGATCGGCACCCGCTCCTTCGGCGCCGACGCCGAGCTGGTCGCCCGGCACGCGGCCGCCGCCGTGCTGGGCCTGCAGGAGGCGGGCGTGGCCGCGTGCGCCAAGCACTTCCCCGGGCACGGCGCCACCTCGCAGGACTCCCACCACGTGCTGCCGCGTGTGGAGGCCGACGCCGACCTCCTGCGCCGGCGCGAGCTGCTGCCCTTCCGCGCGGCCGTGGAGGCCGGGGTGCGGTCCATCCTGACCGCGCACATCGAGATGCCCGGACTGGGCGGGGAGGGGCCGGCCACGCTCACTCCGCACATCCTCAACGACCTGCTGCGGGAGGAGCTGGGCTTCACCGGGAGCGTGGTCAGCGACGCCATGGACATGCAGGGCGTGAGCGGCCGGATCGGCATCCCCGAGGCGAGCGTGCGCGCGGTGGCCGCCGGGGTGGACCTGCTGTGCCTGGGCAGGTACGTCTACGCCGACCAGGTCGATCTGGTCCGCTCCGCGCTGGTGGAGGCGGTGCGCGAGGGACGCCTGCCCGCGGAGCGCCTGGAGGAGGCCGCCGCCCGCAACGCCGATCTGCGCGCGTGGATCCGCTCCTCGGCCGCCCGCCGGTCGGCCGCCACCGGTGCCGACGGTGTCCCCGGTACCGACGGCGTGGGCCTGGCCGGGGCCCGCCGCGCGGTGCGTGTGGCGGGCGACCTGCCCCCGCTGAGCGACCCGTACGTGGTGGAGGTGGACGCCCCCGCCGGTATGGCGGTGGGCGAGGTGCCCTGGGGACTGGGCCCCTGGTTCCCCGACGTCGAGCGGGTCTCCCCCGAGCCGGGGCACGCCGACCGGCTGCTGGAGGGCGCCCGGGGACGCGACCTGGTCGTGGTGGTACGGGACGCGCACCGCTACCAGGGCGCCCGGGCGCTGGTGAGCCGCCTGCTCCGGGCCCGCCCCGAGGCCGTGGTGGTGGAGATGGGGCTGCCCATCTGGCGGCCCGACTGCGGCGCGCACGTGAGCACCTACGGTGCCGCCCACGTCAACGGACTGAGCGCGGCCGAGCTGCTGGGCGGGGCGGTGGGCGCTTCCTCCGGCCGGAGCTGACCCCCGCCCGTCCGGCCCGCGACCGGGGCGGGGACCTCCGCCGACCGGACGGGGTCCTGCCCCCGTCCGGTCACGTCCGGTCCGGGCCGCGGAGGGGCCGGTCGCACCGGAGGGGCGCGGAACCGGGGACGGCCGGGCCGTAACGTCACCGATGTCCCTGAAAGCCGGTAGGAGAAGTACGCTTGACCTGAAGCACCCCGGCCGTCGGCGCATCCGTCGGCGCCCGGTGCCCCATTCGCCCTTCTAACCACGGCATAATCACAGCATGCGCCTTTCAGCCCGGGTCGACTACGCGCTACGCGCGGCGGCGGAGCTCGCCGTCGCCGACGAGGGGCCGGTGACGGCCGAGCAGCTCGCGCGTGCGCAGGCCATCCCCGGAAAATTCCTCGAGAACATCCTCACCCAGCTACGCCGTGCCGGTCTGGTGCGCAGCCAGCGCGGCCCCGTCGGCGGCTACTGGCTGGCCCGCCCCGCGGCGGAGATCTCCCTGGCCGACATCATCCGCGCGGTCGACGGGCCCCTCGCCAACGTGCGCGGTGAGCGGCCCGAGCACGTGGACTACGACGGAGCGGCCCGCAGCCTGCAACAGGTGTGGATCGCCCTGCGCGCCAGCGAGCGCGCCATCCTGGAGGGCGTCAACCTCCAACACCTGGTGACCAACGAACTGCCCGACACCGTGCGCTCCCTGGCCGAGGACCCCGAGGCCTGGGTCAACCACACCCACCGCTGAGCCCCGGGCGTCCGCCGCCCGTCGGCCCCGAACACGTGTGAAGGAGCCGGCCCTGGGGCCGGCTCCTTCGCGGTCACGGTGATGACGGACGGACAGATCCGAGACGGGGTCAGACCCCGACCATGTCGGCGACTTGGGGAACGCGATCCGGTACCGGGTCGATGCCGAGGTCCTGGGCGGTGACGGGGTCGCTCGGGACCGCGTCGCCCAGCAGCGCGGCCTCCTGCAGCTCGGCGAGGGCGAGCTGGTCGGAGACCTCTCTCAGTACCTGTGAAAGCGGGACGCCCAGCGCCCCGCAGATCGAGGAGAGCAGTTCGGAAGAGGCTTCCTTCTGCCCGCGCTCGACCTCCGACAGGTAACCGAGGGATACACGTGCATCGGCCGACACCTCACGGAGGGTGCGGCCCTGGCGCTGCCGGAGCCGCCTGAGCACGTCACCAAGTAGGTGACGAAGCAGGACCATCATTCGCGCTCCCTCCCACCGGTAGCGACCTTCATATACAACACCGTACCCGCCCTACGCCCGATTCGGGCACCTCTTGCCGTCCTGTTCGCTGGAGGGGGAACCTCGTCCGGGGGTGGTTTTGTTCCCCCGGCGCGGGGATAAGGGGCACCAACCGAAAGCTCAGGCCCGGTGGTTCCCCTCCGTGCTCCCTCGAACGACCGAGTCCAGGAGCACCAGCGCCCCCTCGACCGTGCGGTATCGGATACCCGCACGGTCCCCGGTGAAACGGAACGGCCGGACACGGGTGTCTTCGGGGGAGGTGGCGACGGCCACATAGACGGTGCCGACGGGCTGCCCGTCCTGGGGTTCGGGCCCGGCCACGCCGGTCACCGCGACCCCGAAGTCCGCTCGCAGGAGGCGGCGGACGCCGAGCGCCATGTGCGCGGCCACGTCGGGGTGGACCGCGCCGTGCTCGGCCAGCAGGTCCTCCGGGACCCCGAGCAGGGCGGCCTTGGTGTCGGTGGCGTAGGTGACCACGCCGCCCCGGTAGGACCCCGAGGAGCCGGGGATGGCGGTGATGTGGGCGCCGATGAGACCGCCGGTGAGCGACTCGGCGGTGGCGCAGGTGGCACCGCGGTCGAGCAGGGCCCGGTGGGCGGCCCCGGCCGCGGTGAGCACCTCGACGCGGAACTCCCGCCCCTCCGAGCCCAGGCGGACCCGGTCCTCCTCACGGGGCGCTCCGCCCCGGGCGCCGCGTCCCGGCTCTCCGTCCCGGGGGTCCCGCCGGCTCACTCCGAGTGCTCCCGGCGGCCCCGGACCGCCCGTACGGCGTCGAGGACGTAGGTCAGGCCGGTCCACAGCGTGACCACGAGCGCGGCGGCCATGACCACGTTGGCGAACCAGACGAAGGCCCAGCTGAGCGGCAGCACCCGCAGCGGGAAGAGGTAGACGCTGATCGCGACGACCTGCAGGACGGTCTTGAGCTTGCCGCCCTTGCTCGCGGGCATGACCACGTAGCGCAGCACCGCGAAGCGCAGCGCGGTGACACCCCACTCGCGGGCCAGGATGGCGATGGTGACCCACCACCACAGGTCGCCCTGCAGGGAGAGCACCACCAGCGCGGCCCCGGTGAGCGCCTTGTCGGCGATCGGGTCCACGATCTTGCCGAAGTCGGTGACGAGGTTGTGGCGGCGGGCGAGCTCACCGTCGACGCGGTCGGTGATGGCGGCCAGCACGAAGACGGAGAAGGCGGCGAACCGCCACCACGAGCCGTCCAGGAACATGAACCACACGAACAGCGGCACCATGAGCAGGCGGCTCATCGTGAGGATGTTCGCGATGTTCCAGAGGGGGACGCGGGGGTCGGGCACGGCCGCGGGGTCGGGAGTGCTCATCTGCTGCTGGCTTCCGGCTGGGTGTCGTCCTGTTCGGCGACCAGGTCGGCACCGGCCGACTGGATGACGGTGGCGCGCACCAGGTCACCGACGGCCAGGTCCTGTCCGTACAGGATCGTGCTGCCGTCGACCTCGGGGGCCTGGTGCTCGGCGCGGCCCTCGTAGGCGCCGTCCTCCAGCACCGACTCCACCAGGACGGTCACCTGCGATCCGATCCGCTCCTCGGCGCGCTGGACCATCAGCTCCTCGGCGAGGCGGTTGAGGTGGTCCACGCGCTCGGCGACGACCTCCTCGGGCAGCTTGCCGCCGTGGGTGGCGGCCTCGGTGCCGTCCTCGTCGGAGTAGCCGAACACGCCGATGGCGTCCAGTCGGGCCTGGCTGAGGAAGGAGACCAGGTCCTCGAACTCGGCGTCTGTCTCGCCGGGGAAGCCGACGATGAAGTTGGAGCGGGCCCCGGCCTCGGGGGCGCGGCCGCGGACCGCCTCCAGCAGCTCCAGGAAGCGCTCGCGGTCGCCGAAGCGCCGCATACGGCGCAGCAGGGTGCCGCTGGCGTGCTGGAAGGACAGGTCGAAGTAGGGGACCACGCCGGGGGTGCCGGTGAGGACCTCCACCAGCCCGGGGCGGACCTCGGCGGGCTGGAGGTAGCTGACCCGGACGCGGTCCAGGCCGGGCACCGCGGCCAGGCGGGGCAGGAGCTTCTCCAGGGCGCGCACGTCGCCCAGGTCCTTGCCGTAGGAGGTGGAGTTCTCGCTGACCAGGAACACCTCGCGCACGCCCTCGCCCGCCAGCCACTCGGCCTCGCGGACGATCTCGTCCGGGTGGCGGGAGATGTAGGCGCCGCGGAAGGTCGGGATGGCGCAGAAGGTGCAGCGCCGGTCGCAGCCGGAGGCGATCTTGAGGTTGGCCACCGGGCCGCCGGTCAGGCGGCGGCGCGGGACGGCCGCGCGGTAGGGCAGTTCGGTGCCCTCGGCCCCCGGGGCGTCGGCCAGGGCCGCTCCGGCGAAGGTCCCGTGACCGGGGACGTGGGCCTGGGAGGCGTCGCGCTCGGCCGGGCTGATCGGCAGCAGGGTGCGCCGGTCGCGGGGGTCGTGCGGGACCAGCGAGCGTCCGGACAGGACGTCGTCGAGCCGGTCGGTGATGGAGGCGTAGTCGTCGAAGCCGATGACCTGGGCCTCGGGCAGTGCCTCGGCGAGCTCGGAACCGTACCGCTCGGCCATGCACCCGGCCGCGACCACCTTGCCGCCGTTCTCGGCTGCCTCCAGCAGCGTCTCGATGGAGTCCTGCTTGGCGGCGTCGATGAACCCGCAGGTGTTGACCAGGGTGACGTCGGCCTTGGTGTCGCCGTCGACCAGTTCCCAGCCGCCCGCGGCCAGACGCCCGGCGAGCTCTTCGGAGTCGACCTCGTTACGCGCACACCCCAGGGTGACGAGTGAGACAGTACGGCGCGATGACATGGCTTCCAAGGTGTGGGAGAGCTTCGAGTGGTGCGGGGAGCCGGGCCGCGACGGTTGGAACGCGTCCGGGGCGCGGCGTCGCATGGCGCCGCCCGCAGCCCCCCACACTACCCTGAGCGGCTCACCCGGCCGTACTCCGGCCCGGCCGCCCCCTGACCGGGGAGCGGGGGCGGGCACAGCACGAGGACCCGGTGCCGTCACGGCACCGGGTCCTCGGTCGCCCGGCGGCCCACGGGGAGCCGGCGCCGTCACTGGATCAGGCCCTCCGCCCCGACGGTGACCTCCTTGACCTCACCGGGGAGGCCGAGGGGCCCGAGCTCCTGGCCGTTGACGGTGACCCGGACCGCGCCGGCGTCGCCGATCCACATGTTGAGGCTGTCCTCGGCCACGTAGTCCTGGCTCTCGCCCTCCAGCAGGAACCCGACGTAGAGGTCCTCACCGTCGGCCTCGGTGATCTCGACCCAGCTGCGGCCGGAGGCGGCGAGCTCGACGGTGAACTCCGCGGGCTGGGGCGGCGCGGCCTCGGCCGTCTCCGACCCGCCGGGACGCACGGCGGAGTCCACGGTGCTCTCGCCCCCGGGGTTCCCCATCGCCGCGCGCAGCGGGTTGCCCGCGTCCCAGTCCTGCCAGGTACGGACGCCGATGAGGACGGCCAGGAGCACGATGCCGCAGACCACGGCCCAGGGCCAGTGCCGCCGGACGGCCTCGGCCCGGCCCCGGCGGGAACCGGTGACCACGGGGCGCGGCGCGGGCCTGCCGCCGGGCGGCCTGCTGCCCGCGGCGTGCCTGCCGCCGTGCGGCGCGCCGTGCCCGGGCTGCCCGGGGCCGCCGTACACGGGCTGGCCGTGCGCGGCTCCCCTGCGCAGCTGCCGGGTGAAGAGGGGCCGCCCGCCGCCGTACCCGCGTTCCTCGGGGGCGGGGTCCTCGTACGCGGGCTGTTCGTGTTCGGGCTGTTCGTGCAGGGGAAGGTCGTCCGCGTACGCCGCGGATCCGGCTTCCGTCCGCGGGTAGGCGCCGTACTCGGGTGCCTCGTACTGGTCGTCGTAGTGGGCGTCGTCGTACTGGTGTGCCCCGTGCGCGGGTTCGCCGTACCGCTCCCCGGCGCTCTCCCGGCCCGGGCGGGCGTCGTACTCGAACCCTCCGCGTGCGGGCGCCTCGGGCACGGGCTCCGCGTGGGCGGGACCGGTGTACGCGGGGGCGCCCACGGCGGTCCGGTGGTCCCCGCGCCGCCCCTCCCCGCCCTCACGGGGGCCGGGCACCGGAGCCGCGGGCGCGTCCCGGCGCGTGTCGCCCTCGGCCGGGCGCCCCAGGAACTGCCTGCGTTCGAAGTGGCCCCAGCGCTGGGCGCCGACACCGGAGTCGTCGTCCCCGAAGCGGTGCGTCACCCCCGGTGTCGCACCCTCCTCCGCCGCGCGGGCGGCGGCCGCCGCCCGGATACCCTCCGGCGTGGCCGCCGGGTGGCGCTGCGGAGGCACGAAGGCCGGTATGGAGCCCGTGGCGTGCTCATGGTCGTACTCGTCCAGGAGTGGCGCCGGGTCCAGGCCGAGCGCGCGGCAGATCCCGCGGATGTGGCCGCGTGCGTAGAAGTCTCCGCCGCAGGAGGCGAAGTCCTCCTGCTCGATACCCATGAGGACGGTTTCCCGGATGCGTGTACGGGCGCTGAGGTCCGCGACCGTGTGGCCCGCCGCGACCCGGGCGGCAGACAGGGTCTGGCCTATGGTCGCCATGCGCACTCCCCCCGCGACTGTGTGTGACTGACGGGTCCCACTCTGCCGTTCCGGAGGCGTTCTCGCAGGCCACCACGCCCCATGAAGCCCCCAAGATCCCACCAAATCGGGCAGGAACGTTTTTAAGGGATTCGAGTGGATGATCGGGAAAGTCCATGACACGGGGGATGGGGCTGGTGCCGCCCCGCCTCTCTCACCCGGTCCCGCCCCGCCGTGACTCCTGCTTCCGGAGAACCCCACGGCCTCCGCACCCTGCGGTGCGCGGGCTCCACGGGCGCCCGGCCGCTCCCCGCCGGACGCCCCGCCCCCTGGTGCGGGGCGCCGGTTCACGAGCCGCGGATGTCCTCCAGGACGGCGGGCAGGTCGTCGGGGGTGACGAGGACGTCCCGGGCCTTGGAGCCCTCGCTGGGACCGACCACGTCGCGGCTCTCCATGAGGTCCATGAGCCGCCCCGCCTTGGCGAAGCCCACGCGCAGCTTGCGCTGGAGCATGGACGTGGACCCGAACTGGGTGGTGACCACCAGCTCCACCGCCTGGAGGAGGAGGTCCAGGTCGTCGCCGATGTCCTCGTCGATCTCCTTCTTCTTGGTGTCGGGGGCCGCGACGTCCTCGCGGTAGCTGGGCTCGGACTGCTTCTTGCAGTGCTCGACGATCCCCCGGATCTCCTTCTCCGACACCCAGGCGTTCTGGAGGCGGATCGGTTTGCCCGCGCCCATCGGCAGGAAGAGGGCGTCGCCCTTGCCCACCAGCTTCTCCGCCCCGGGCTGGTCGAGGATGACCCGGCTGTCGGACAGGCTGGAGGTGGCGAAGGCCAGGCGGGAGGGCACGTTGGCCTTGATCAGGCCGGTGACGACGTCGACGCTGGGCCGCTGGGTGGCCAGCACCAGGTGGATCCCCGCGGCGCGGGCCAGCTGGGTGATGCGCACGACGGCGTCCTCCACGTCGCGTGGGGCGACCATCATCAGGTCGGCCAGCTCGTCCACGATCACCAGCAGGTACGGGTAGGGCTCGTACTCGCGCTCGCTGCCGGGCGGTGCGGTGAGCTCACCGGCGCGTACGGCGGCGTTGAAGTCGTCCACGTGCCGGTAGCCGGAGGCCGCCAGGTCGTCGTAGCGGCGGTCCATCTCCCCCACGACCCACTGCAGGGCCTCGGCGGCCTTCTTGGGGTTGGTGATGATGGGGGTGATCAGGTGGGGGATGCCCTCGTACATGGTCAGCTCGACCCGCTTGGGGTCGACCAGGATCATCCTGACCTCGTCGGGCGTGGCGCGCATCATCAGCGAGGTGATGAGCCCGTTGATGCAGGTGGACTTACCGGCGCCGGTGGCACCGGCGACCAGCACGTGCGGCATCTTGGCCAGGTTCGCGACCACGTTGGAGCCCTCGACGTCCTTGCCCAGGCCCACCAGCATGGGGTGGTCGTCGGAGGTGGCCGCGGGCGAGCGCAGCACGTCGCCCAGGCTCACGATGTCCTTGTCGGTGTTGGGGATCTCCACGCCGATCGCCGACTTCCCCGGGATCGGCGACTGGATGCGCACGTCGGCGCTCTTGACCGCCAGGGAGATGTTCTTGGCCAGCGCGGTGACCTTCTCGACCTTGACCGCCGGACCGAGCTCGATCTCGTAGCGGGTCACCGTGGGACCGCGGGTGAAACCGGTCACCTCGGCGTCGATGTTGAACTGGTTGAGCACCCCCGACAGGGCCTCCACGACGTCGTCGTTGGCCTTGGTGCGCGGCTTGAGGGGGCTGCCGGGCTTGAGCATCGTCGGCGCGGGCAGGTCGTAGTCGCCCTCCACCACGCGGGAGGGGATGGTCAGCTGCTCGGTGGCGGCGGGCGCGGGTGTGGGGTCGGGGACCTCCGCTTTCCTGCGGGGGGCCCTGGGTTTGGCGGGCTTCTCCTCCTCGTCGGTCAGCGCGGGGGCCACGACGGGTTCGGGCTCCCCGAGCACCGGGCTGTCGTAGGGGCGCTCGTGGTCGCCCGCGACCGTCGGGGCCGCCTTGCGCTTGCGTGGCTTCCCCTTCGGCGGGTCCGCGACGGCGTCGCGCTCCATCAGCACGGTGAACAGGGCCTGCAGGCGGTCGGGGATGCGGCGGATGGGGGTGGCCGTGACGACGAGGACGCCGAAGACCAGCACCAGGAGCAGGAGCACACCGGTCAGCCAGGGCGTGACCACGGCGCTGAGCGGCCCGGAGGCGACGAAGCCGATGAGCCCGCCCGCCTCCTGGAGGGCGGCCAGGCCGTCCGAGGGCTGCGGAACTCCGTGGGCGATGTGGACCAGGCCGAGCAGGCCCAGCAGGATGGCGCTGAAGCCGATGAACAGCCGTCCGGCGTCGCCCTCCCGGCCGCTGCCGGGCGTGCGCATCAGCTTGACCGCGACGGGCAGGAACAGCAGCGGCAGGATCGGGGAGAACGTCCCGAAGGCCCCCAGGGTCAGCGCGCGGGTGTACTCCAGCAGCGGTCCGTCGCTGTTCCACCACACGGCGGCGGCGATGAGGACGCCCGCGGCGAGCAGGACCAGTCCGGCCCCGTCGCGGCGCAGGTCGGGGTCCAGGCCGCGCGCGCTGCGACCCACCGCGCGGGCGGTGCCGCCGACGGTGTGCGCGAGCAGTTTCCACAGGACCAGCAGGAACTGGCCGAACATGGTGACGGCGAAGGCGATCGGCCCGTCGGGCATGCGCTTCCTGGCCGGAGGCTTCTTCTTGCGTCCGGAGCCGCCGGAGGAGGCGCGGGTGGCCATCGGGGGATCACCTCCACGGGAACGGTCGGGCAGGACGGCCCACTACGGCGGGCAGCCTACTGCGCCGTCCACCCCGTGCGCCCGTATGCGGGGCGGCGTGTCGGGGAACGCGACGGCCCGGACGCGCCGGGCCGTCGCACGGGGTCAGACCTCGACCAGGACCGGGATGATCATGGGGCGGCGCCGGTAGGTCTCGTTGACCCAGCGGCCGGTGCTGCGGCGGATGAGCTGGCGCAGCTGGTGCGGGTCGTTGACCCCGTCCTGGGCCGCCTTGTCCAGCACGGCCTGGATCCGGTCGATGACGTCGTCGTAGGCGTCGGCGCCGATGCCCGCACCCCGGGTGTGCAGCTCGGGCTCGCCCAGGATCTTGCCCGTGTTCGAGTCCACCGCCACGACGACGGAGACGAACCCCTCCTCGCCCAGGACGCGGCGGTCCTTGAGCGCGGCGTCGGTGATGTCACCGACCGAGGAGCCGTCCACGTACACGTACCCGGCCTGCACGGCGCCGGTGATCTTGGCGCGCTGCTTGTACAGGTCCACGACCACACCGTCCTCGGCGATGACGATCCGGTCGTCGGGCACACCGGTGAGCCTGGCCAGGTCGGCGTGGGCGCGCATGTGCCGCCACTCGCCGTGCACGGGCATGAAGTTGCGCGGGTGCACCATGTTGAGCACGTACAGCAGCTCGCCGGCGGGGGCGTGGCCCGAGACGTGCACCAGGGCGTTGCCCTTGTGCACGACCTTGGCCCCCCAGCGGGTCAGGCCGTTGATCACCCGGTTGACCGAGTTCTCGTTGCCGGGGATCAGCGACGAGGCGAGCAGGACGGTGTCGCCCTCCTCGATCCGGATCTGGTGGTCGCGGTTGGCCATGCGGCTGAGCGCCGACATGGGCTCGCCCTGCGAACCGGTGCAGATCAGCACCGCCTCGTCGGCGGGCATGTCGTCCAACTGCCGGGCGTCGATGACGGTGTCGCCGGGGATGGCCAGGTAGCCCAGGTCGCGCGCGATGTTCATGTTGCGGACCATGGATCTGCCCACGAAGGCGATCTTGCGGCCGTGCTTGGTGGCGGCGTCGATGACCTGCTGGACGCGGTGCACGTGCGAGGCGAAACAGGCCACCACGATGCGCTTGTCGGCCTGCCGGAAGACCTTGTCGATGGCCTCGGACAGGTTGCGCTCGTTGATGATGAAGCCGGGCTGCTCGGCGTTGGTGGAGTCCGACAGCAGCAGGTCCACGCCCTCGTCGCCGAAACGGGCGAAGCCCGCCAGGTCGGTCAGGCGCCCGTCCAGCGGCAGCTGGTCCATCTTGAAGTCGCCGGTGTGCAGCACCGACCCGGCGGGGGTGCGGATGCCGATGGCCAGCGCGTCGGGGATGGAGTGGTTGACCGCGAAGAACTCCAGGTCGAAGGGGCCGAACTCGTGGCGCTCCCCCTCCTCCACCAGCATGGTCTCGGGCTTGATGCGGTGCTCGCCCAGCTTCGCGGTGATCAGCGCCAGGGTGAGCTTGGAGCCGACGATCGGGATGTCGGGCCGCTCCCGCAGCAGGAACGGCACGCCGCCGATGTGGTCCTCGTGCCCGTGGGTGAGCACGATCGCCTCGATGTCGTCGAGCCGGCCCCGGATGTACTCGAAGTCCGGCAGGATCAGGTCGACGCCGGGCTGCTCCTCCTCGGGGAAGAGCACGCCGCAGTCCACGATGAGCAGGCGTCCGCCGTACTCGAAGACCGTCATGTTGCGGCCGATCTCGCCGAGGCCGCCCAGCGGCACGACGCGCAGGGCGCCCTCGCCCAGGGGCGGCGGGGAGCTCAGTTCGGGGTGCGGGTGGCTCATACGGATCCCTCCGTGAGGCGCTCGACGCGCACGGCGCTGGCGGGGACGGCCTGGTGCGGGGCCAGTCCGATCGGTCCCTTGACGCCCGCGGCGGCCAGGTCCTCGCGCAGCAGGGCCTGCAGCTCGGAGGAGGCGTCGGCCAGCGGCGTGCGGACCGGACCGGAGGGCAGGCCGAACAGGTTGAGCACGGCCTTGGTCGTGATGACGCCCTGGGTGCGGAACATGCCGGTGTAGACGGGGGTGAGGCGGCGGTGGATGGCCAGGGCCTGGCCGACCTCGCCCTTCTCGAAGGCGTCGATCATGTCGCACAGGTCGGCGCCCACGATGTGGCCGACGACGCTGACGAACCCGGCGGCGCCCACCGACAGCAGCGGCAGGTTGAGGATGTCGGTGCCGCAGTAGAAGGCCAGGTCGGTGCGCTCCATGACCCAGGAGCTGGCGCCCAGGTTGTCCTTGGCGTCCTTGTTGGCGACGATGCGCGGGTGCTCGGCCAGCCGGACCAGGGTCTCGGAGGCGATCGGCGTCCCGGTGCGGTGCGGGATGTCGTAGAGCATGACCGGCAGGTCGGTGGCGTCGGCGATCGACGTGAAGTGCCGGATGAGCCCTTCCTGGGGCGGCTTGTTGTAGTAGGGGGTGACCGTGAGCAGGCCGTGTGCGCCCGCCTTCTCGGCCGCCTTGGCCAGCCGGATGCTGTGGCGGGTGTCGTTGGTGCCGACCCCGGCCACGATCGTGGCGCGGTCGCCGACGGCCTCCAGGACGGCCCTGAGCAGGCGGTCCTTCTCGTCGTCACTCGTCGTGGGCGACTCGCCGGTGGTCCCGCTGATGATGAGGCCGTCGTTGTGCTGTTCGTCGACGAGGTAGGTGGCCAGCCTGGCCGCGCCCTCGTAGTCCAGCTCCCCGTCCTCGAGCATCGGGGTGACCATGGCGGTCAACATCTTGCCGAACGGGCGGTTCTTGGTGTTCATCATGGTGTCGCAAAGGCGTTCGGACCGCCGCCGTCGGGCGGTGGGGTCCGCGGGTGCCCGTCCTCCTCTCGGTGTGCGTCAACAGCTGTGGGTGTCCCGTGCATGTGCACGGATGGGCGGCGCTGCGTGTCCGCCTCCGCGACCGGCGGATACGCGTCGGTCGCGGGAAAGATCTGTGTGCCGGGGACCCACCGTCCTCGCTGGTCGAGGGTGGTGGCCCCGCGAGATGTGAACCTACCCGTCCCGGGCCCGTGCCATCCGGCCGGGCCCGGGGGCTCATCGCAGGTCAGGTGCTAGTCGTCCCTGCCGTCGGGCAGGAACATGCTCAGCAGCCAGCTGACGATGGTGACCACGATCGCGCCCCAGAAGGCGGGCCAGAACCCATCGATCTGGAAGGGGATGTCGAACAGCCCGGCGATCCAGTTCGTGAGCAGGAGCAGGAGCGCGTTCACCACCAGGCCGATCAGGCCCAGCGTCAGAGCGTAGAACAGGCAGCCGACCGTTTTGACGATCGGTTTGATGACCGCGTTGACCACACCGAAGATCGCGCCGACGACGAGGTAGACCAGGATCTGGCCGACCGTGTCCTGCGCCGTGACGTCGATCCCGTCGATCAGGAGGACAGCCGCCCAAAGGGCGAGCGCGTTCACGATAACTCTGATAATGAGGCTCACACCGTAGATGTTCCCATGCCAGCGCAAGGTCCGGAAACTCCGGTGCAGTTGACCTCGCCGTCAGGCGTGTCGTCCGTCCCCGAAGGAGAACCCCGCCGTGTCGAGTGCCCAGTTCGTCCGTCCCGCACGCGCCGCCGACGTCGACGCCGTCGTCGACATCCAGGTGGCCTCCTGGCGGGCGGTGTACGGGGCCCTGCTGCCCGAGGACGTGTCCGGGGCCCTGGGGGGTGAGGAGGCGCGCGGGGGGTTCCGCGCCCAGTGGACCGCGGCCCTGGAGTCGCCGCCCACCTCCCGGCACCGGCTGGTGGTCGCCACCGACGAGGTGGAGGGGGTGCGGACGGTGGTCGGGTTCGCGGCCTTCGGCCCGGCCGGGGACCCGGACCTGTGGCCCGCCACGGACGCGGAGGTGTTCGCGCTGCACGTTGACCCCTCCCGGGCGCGGCAGGGGCACGGCAGCCGCCTGGTGAACGCGTGCGTGGACCACCTCGTGGAGGCCGGCTTCGGCACCGCGCACGTGTGGGTCCCCGAGGAGGCCAACGCGCTGCGGGACTTCTTCGAGTCCTGCGGGTGGCGCCCGGACGGGGCCCGCCGAGAGATCGACATGGGGCGGCTGCTGCCGATGGTGCGCCTGCACGCGTCGATCTCCGCCTGACCCGCCCCGGCCGGGTTGGGGGCCGCCGCGAGCAGGGACTACCGTTGGATGGTTGTTGCGGTGCGCGCCGGGTGGGACGCACCGTCGTCGAGTGGGGAGGGACCGGCAGCGTGGCCACGGTCAGTCAATGGGTCTCGGGGCTGCGTCCCCGTACGCTTCCGAACTCCGTCGTCCCGGTGGCGGTGGGAACGGCGCTGGCGGTGGCCCTGGACGGTTTCGTCTGGTGGAAGGCGCTGCTGGCGCTGGTGGTGTCCATGGCACTGCAGGTCGGCGTGAACTTCGCCAACGACTACAGCGACGGGGTCAAGGGCACCGACACCGAGGCGCGCACGGGCCCGGCCCGGCTGACCGCGACCGGCCTGGCCGCGCCGGGACAGGTGCTGGCGGCGGCGCTGGTCAGCTTCGCCCTGGCGGGGGCGGTCGGCCTGGTCCTGGTGGCCACCTCCTCGTGGTGGCTGCTCCTGGTGGGCGCCGTGGCGATCGCGGCGGCCTGGTACTACACCGGCGGCCGCACGCCCTACGGGTACCGGGGGCTGGGCGAGGTCTCGGTGTTCGTGTTCTTCGGCGTGGTGGCCGTGGTGGGGACGGTGTTCGTCCAGCTGGGCTCGGCGCCGTGGCCGGCCTGGGTGGCGTCGGTGCCGGTGGGGCTGCTCTCCTGCTCGGTGCTGGTGATCAACAACCTGCGCGACATCCCGACCGACCGCGAGACCGGGAAGATCACCCTGGCCGTGCGCCTGGGCGAGGCGAACACCCGCCGCCTGTACGCGGGGGCGATCGCGGTCGCCTACGCGGCGGCCCTGGCGCTGACCCCGGTGTTCTGGTGGACGCCGCTGGTGCTGCTCTCGGCCCCGCTCGCGGCGCCGCCGCTGCGCCGGGTGCTGGGCGGCCAGGCGGGCCGCGACCTCGTTCTGGGGCTCGGCGAGACCGGGCGGCTGCAGATGGCCTTCGGCGTGCTGTTCTCGGTCGCGCTCGCGCTGGGGTAGCCGGCACGCGGAGGGCCGCGCCCGGAAGGCGCGGCCCGTCCGGGTCAGTCCAGGCCGAGCAGGGTGTCCAGTCCGACCGTCAGCGGCTGGGGCAGGTCGGCCACCCCGCGCACGCCCAGCAGCACGCCCGGCATGAACGAGGTGCGGTTCATCGAGTCGTGCCGGATCTTCAGGGTCTCCCCGTCGGTGCCGAACACGACCTCCTGGTGGGCGATGAGCCCGGCGATGCGCAGCGCGTGCACCCGCACGCCGTCCACGTCGGCGCCGCGCGCCCCCGGGATCTCCGAGGTGGTGGCGTCGGGCATGGACGCGGTCCCGGCCTCGCGGCGGGCCCCGGCGACCAGCTCGGCGGTCCGGTAGGCGGTGCCGCTGGGGGCGTCGGCCTTGTTGGGGTGGTGCAGCTCGATGATCTCGGTGGACTCGAAGTAGGGCGCGGCCTTGCGCGCGAAGTGCATCATCAGCACCGCGGCGATGCCGAAGTTCGGGGCGATCAGCACCTTGGCGCCGGGCTTGGCCGCCTGCATCGCGCGTACGCGCTCCAGCCTGGCCTCGTCGAAGCCGCTGGTGCCCACGACGGCGTGGATGCCGTGGCCGATGAGCCACTCCAGGTTGTCCATGACCGCGTCCGGGTGGGTGAAGTCGACGACGTAGTCGGCCCCCAGTACCGCGTCCCGGTCGTCGGCGCTGTCCACGCCCGCGACGAGTTCCATGTCCTCAGCGCCCTGGACAGCCCTGACGACCTCTGACCCCATGCGCCCATCGGCGCCGAAAACTCCTACCTTGAACACGGGACGAGCGTACCGGAGCCGGAGCGGCGGGGTCAGCGCGCGGCGGCCAGGGTGAGCGCGAAGTCCCCGTCCGGGTCGGTCCACCAGTGGGTGAGGTCGAACCCCGCGGCGTCGAGTTCGGCGGTGAGCCCGTCCCGGCGGAACTTGGCCGAGACCTCGGTGCGCATCTCCTCGCCCGCCGCGAAGCCGACCTCCAGGTCCAGGCCGGCGACCCGGACGCGCTGGTCGGCCCGGGAGCGCAGCCGCATCTCGATCCACTCCTCCTCGGCGTTCCAGCGAGCCAGGTGGTCGAAGGCGTCGGGGTCGAAGTCGGCGCCGAGCCGGCGGTTGATCACCGAGAGGACGTTGCGGTTGAAGGCGGCGGTCACCCCCCGGGCGTCGTCGTAGGCGGCGACCAGCCGGGCGGGGTCCTTGACCAGGTCGGCGCCGAGCAGCAGCGAGTCGCCGCGGCGCAGCACGCCGCGGATGTCGCGGAGGAAGGCGTCGCGCGGGCCGGGTTCCTGGTTGCCGATGGTGGAGCCGAGCACGGCCAGCAGCTGGCGTCCTCCGTTCTCGCTGATCGGCAGCAGGCCGAGGTGCTCCTCGAAGTCGCCGACGACGGCGTGCACGTCCAGGCCGGGGTGGTCGTCGGCGACGCGGCGTGCGGAGTCGGCGAGGAAGTCGCCGCTGACGTCGACGGGCACGAAGCGGGTGAGGCGGCCGTGGCGCCCCATCGCGTCCAGCAGGAGCCGGGTCTTGATCCCCGAGCCCGAGCCGAGCTCGATGAGCGCCTCGGCGTCGGCCGCCCCGGCGATGTCGTCGGCCCGCAGTTCCAGGATGGAGCGCTCGGCGCGGGTGGGGTAGTACTCGGGCAGCGCGGTGATGTCCTCGAACAGGGCGCTGCCGCGTTCGTCGTAGAACCACTTGGGCGGAAGCTGTTTGGGGCTCGCGGTCAGCCCCTCGGCCACGTCCGAGCGCAGTGCCTTGTCGAGGTCGTCAGCGGTCAGGTTTCGGTCGATCCGGAACACGGTGCCTCCTGTGGTACCCGGGGCGTTCAGTCGATGGGGTGGACCTCGGTGCGCTCGCGTGTGGCCACGGCCACCGAGCCCTCGGGGACCGAACGCCAGCCGGGTGCGTCGTCGAAGGGTTCCGAGGCCAGGAAGACCCCTCCGTCCGGCTGGCGCAGGGTGAACAGGGTGTCCCCCGCGGCGGTGCCGACGAGGGACTCCCCGTCGCTGGCCAGCAGGTTGTAGCGGCCCTCGGAGTGCTCGCGGGCCTGGCGCACCACGCTGGCCAGGGTTCCGGCCAGGTCGCCCGAGGCCCGCCAGAGCCGCACGGTGTGGGCGAACAGCGGTGCGGAGTCCAGGGCCGCGCGGGCGTCCAGCGCGCCCCGGGGCGGGGGCGAGGCGAGGGCCGCGGCGAGCGCCTCGTCGTCCTTGACCGCGCCGTTGTGGCTGAACAGCAGCCGGTCGGCGCGGAAGGGCTGGGCGCCGGACTCCTCCGAGCCGAAGCCGAGGGTGGCGTCGCGCACCGCGGCCACCACGCACCCGGAGGTGATGGCGCGCGCGGCGTCGGCGAAGGAGGCGTCGCCCCACATGGGCATGGCCCGGCGGTAGCGCAGCGGCTCAGCCCCCTCTCCGGGCGGGTACCAGCCGACGCCGAAGCCGTCGGCGTTGACCGTGCCGTACCGCTGCATGCGCGGCGCCCAGGACTGGACGTGCAGCCCGTGGGGCGCCGCGTACAGCAGCTCGTGCACCGTGCGCGGCGGCCCCAGGTAGGCGAGGTGGCGGCACATCAGTCGGTGTCCGCGTCGCGCGCGCAGCGGAACCCGCTGAAGATCTGCCGCCGGATCGGGTGGTCCCAGTTGCGGAACGTGGAGCGGATCGCGGTGGGGTGGGTGGCCCAGGACCCTCCGCGCAGCACCTTGTACCCGTCGTCGAAGAAGACCTCCGAGTACTCGCGGTAGGGGAAGGCCCGGAAGCCCGGGTAGCCGGTGAAGGTGGTGGAGGTCCACTCCCAGACGTCGCCGATCAGCTGCTGCACCCCCAGCGGCGAGGCGCCCTCGGGGTGGCGTCCGGCGGGGGACGGCCCGAGCCTGCGCTGGCCCAAATTGGCGCGGGAGGAGCCGGGTTCGGCGTCCCCCCAGGGGTAGCGGTGGGAGCGGCCGGTACGCGGGTCGAAGCGGGCGGCCTTCTCCCACTCGGGCTCGCTCGGCAGCCGTTTGCCCGCCCAGGCGGCGTAGGCCCGCGCCTCGTGGTAGCTGACGTGCTGCACGGGCTCGTCGGCGGGCACCACCTCCCGGCGGCCGAACCGGCGCCGGGACCACCCGTCGCCCTCGCGGGTCCAGAAGGCCGGGGAGGTCGCGCCGCGGCGCTGGCGCCACTCCCATCCCTCGGGGGTCCACCAGCGGGGGTTCTCGTAGCCGCCGTCGGCCATGAACCCCTGGTAGGCGGCGTTGGTGACGAGCCTGGTGTCGATCCAGTAGGGGCCCAGGTCGACGGTGCGGGCGGGCCGCTCGTTGTCGTAGGCCCAGGGGTCGTCGTCGGTGCCCATGGTGAACTCGCCCTCGGGCACGAGGACCTCGTCCCGCTCGGGCGGGCTGAGCCGGGCGATCCCGGTGTCCTCCTCCAGCAGGACGGGCTCGCCCCTGCGCAGCTGGTGGGTGGCGAGCATGGTCTCGTCGTGCTGGTGCTCGTGCTGGATGACCATGTGGTAGACGAACCCGGCCTCCAGCAGGGAGCGTTCGCCGTCGGGGGCGGTGCGCGGGCCGGGCACGCCCAGGTCGGCCTCGTCCAGGGCGTCGAGCACGCCCCGGCGCACGCGCTCGTTGTACTCGCGCGCCTCCTCCGGGCGCAGCAGGGGCAGGCTGACGCGCTCGGCGCGCGGGTTCTCGAAGGCGTCGTAGAGGACGTCGATGTCGGGGCGCAGCGCCTCGCGGCCGCCCGCGGCGCGCAGCAGCCACTGCTCCTCGTAGTTGCCGACGTGCGCCAGGTCCCACACCAGCGGCGACATCAGCGGCGAGTGCTGGGCGAGCAGTTCCCCGTCGTCGAGCGCGTCCAGCGTCAGACCGATGCTGCGCCGCCTGCTCCGGTCGAGTTCGGCGGCGATGCGCTCCTTCACGCGTTCCTGTTCGTGGTTCACCGTGCTCCTCCCGCGGGTGCGGAGTCAGGGGTCGCGGTTCCCGTCCCGGAGTGCCGCCCGGGGGCCGTACGGGGCCCGGGCACGTGCGGCGGTGTGTCGGCGGGGCTGAGCCCGCGCCGGGTGTAGCGGTCCGCGTAGTCGTTGACCAGGGCCGCGAGGGCCGCGGCGCCCATCCGCGGCAGGGCGGCCACGGCGGCGTCGAAGCAGTCGCGGGCGCAGCGGGCGACCTCCGGGTCGGCCAGGCCGCTCCGCGCCGAGCGCATCCACAGGAGGCGGTCGGGGAAGCGGCCCCGGCACATCCTCTCGGTGGACTCCTCGGCCACCGCCCGGGCGCCGGGGTCGTCGGCCAGCGCGGCGGCGAGCGCCATCGGGACCGGCCACCAGCGCGGCGGGACCGCGTCTGTCATGCGCAGCTCCCACCAGCCGCGCGGGCGCACGGGCGGGAAGAGCGTGCTGAGGTGGAACTCCAGGTCGGTGCGGGTCACCGGACGCGGCCCCCGGCCCTCGATCCACTGGGCGAAGGTGATGCCGGGGTCCACGGTCCAGGCCCCGCCGGGGACCGCCATGACCCGGGCGGCCAGCGCGTACTCGGCCCACGCGGTGGCCGGATCACCGGGGCTGCCGGCGTCCAGGACGGGCCGGGTGCGGGTGGCGTCGGTGGCCGCCCAGACGGCCCACCGGGTGGACTTCCACCCCGTGGGACGCCCCCTCCAGACGGCGGAGTTGGCGAAGGCGGCGACCAGCACCGGGCCGATCCGGTGGCTGAGCTCCCAGCGCCCGCGCGCGTCGTCGGCGTCCGCCCCGGTGTCCAGGCACACCTGGAGCGAGGCGGTGCTGCACATCATGGTGTGGCCGCTGGGCTGCCGTTGGCGGGCGAAGAAGCGCTCCATGGCCGCGTACCGGGGCAGCCGGAGCTGTCTTCGGGGCGGGCGGACGGTGTCGAGCGCGGTCTCGGCCAAGTGGAGCCCGGCCTCGGCGAGTGCCTTGGCGACGTGGTCCAGGTCGGCGGCGAGCGCCTGGTGGGCCTGTGCCGGTCCCGGGAGCGCGGGCGAGCTCAGTTCGAGCTGCCCGCCGGGTTCGAAGGTGACGCTGCTTCCCGCGGGCGGTGGGCCTGCGGCCTCCACCGCCGCCGCGAGGCGGTCGAGCGGAACGGGTGCGGTCGGGTCGGCGTGGTCGGTGACGAGCCATTCGGTCTCGGTCCCGACCTTGCCGGGCGGGCCGGTCTTGAAGCAGACGCCGTTGATGTACTCGTGGACGTCCGCCGTGGTCATCTGCGTCATGGAGCTGCTCCCTCACGAGCGGCCACCCCACTGTCGGGTGACGCCTCCTGGGTTTTGCCCAGGGCGCCCTTCTCCCGAACGTCTGGATTGCGCCGAACCTCCGTGCACATCGGTAGGTTCCCGACTCAACCGGAGCGGGGCGGCCGCCGGAGAGCTGACGGTGCAGGACCAGCGGTGGGTGAGGGCTCCCACGCACCTCTGATGTGATGACCATCACATCTTAACGCTCCGTTTGACCGAACTCCCGGGCGCGCCGGGCGACGGCCTCCTTCTCCTCCGCGTCGAGGCCGAGGCCGAACACCTCCTCCAGCACGCGGCCCAGTTCCTCCGCCGGGAGCTCGCGCTCCTCGCGGGTGCCGTCGGGAGCCGCGGTGACCAGGGTGGTGTTCACGAGCCGGTGCTGGACGCCCGGGCCGATGCGCTGGACCATGACCCGGCCGCGGAACGGCGAGCGCGGGTGGCTGGTCAGGAAGTGGCTGAATATCGCGTAGTCCTGGCGCAGCGCCGCCGCGGTGGTGAAGGAGTACAGGGGGTGCCAGCCGCGGCCGTCGAAGGAGCGCAGCAGCCACTCGTCCTCGCCGACCTCGGCCACGCGGTCCAGGCGCAGCCCCCACCCGCCCTGGACCTCCTGGTGGCCGTCGGCGAGGGGCACGGGTTCCAGCAGTCCCCCGCCGCCGAAGCCGACGTCGGCCAGCCACGGGCCCTGTGCCAGGTCCACCCGCAGCAGGGAGTGGGTCGACGGGCGGGGGCCGCCGTCCGTACCGGCCAGCACGCGCGCCGTGAGGCCGGTGACGGCGAAGCCGAGGCGATCGAGCACGGCGGCCAGCAGAAGGTTGTGTTCGTAGCAGTAACCGCCCCTGCGCTGGTGGACCATCTTGTCCACCAGCGCGGGCACGTCCAGCGGCAGCGGACGCTCCAGGACGATCTGGAGGTTCTCGAAGGGGATGGCGACCAGGTGCGCGCGGTGCACCTCGCGCAGGGTGGCCAGGGTGGGCGGCAGGTCGCCGGGCAGGCCCACCCGGGCCAGGTAGGCGTCCAGGTCCAGTTCCGCGCCGTGCCAGAAGTCGCGTTCGGTGGTGAGGCGCTCCGGCGGGGGCGCGGGCGCCAGGCCGTGGGGGGTGTCGGTTCCGAGGGCTGCGCTGGTGTGTGACATGCCCGTCGAAACCAGCGCACGGGGGCGACGATTCCTGAAATATCACCACGTCCCGCTGTCCGGAATCGGTCAGGGCGCACCAGCATGGGACACCCGTTCCTGGAGACGTCCGTGGTCAGGCCCCGAGTGTCCGCACCCGCCCCTAGGCTCGGCGGCATGACGATTCAGCGGATGGACCACGTCGGCGTCGTCGTCGACGACCTTGAGGCCGCCATTGCGTTCTTCACCGAACTCGGGATGGAGGTGGAGGGAAGGGCGTCGGTCGAGGGGCGCTGGGTGGACGGTGTCGTCGGACTCGACGGCGTCCGGGGCGACATCGCCATGATGCGGACCCCCGACGGCCACGGCCGGATCGAGCTGACGAGGTTCCACTCGCCGGAGGCGGTCGCGGCCGAGCCCGGGAACGCGCCTGCGAACACCCTGGGCCTGCGCCGCATCATGTTCGCCGTCGACGACATCGAGGACGTCCTCGTCCGCCTGCGCGCCCACGGCGCCGAACTCGTGGGCGAACTGGCGCGGTACGAGGACGCCTACCGGCTCTGTTACGTCCGCGGCCCCGAGGGCGTCATCATCGCCCTGGCCGAGCGGATCGGCTGAGGCCCCGCCGTCAGCCGGTGCCCGCCCCCGCCCCGCGGACCCGCCCGGTGGCGTCGGCCGCAGCCCAGTGGCAGGCCGCCCTCCGCTCGGCCCCGCCGCCCAGGACGGCGGGGTCCTCGGTCCGGCAGCGGTCGGCGACGCCCGCGCGCTCGGCCTCCCCGGAGGCCAGCACCGGACAGCGCGGGTGGAACCGGCAGCCCCGGGGCACCCGCTTGGGGTCGGGCGGCTCGCCGGAGAGCACCACCGGCTCGCCGTCGGCCTCGGGCAGCACTGACAGCAGCGCCCGGGTGTAGGGGTGGGCGGGCAAGGACAGGACCTGCTCCACCGTGCCCAGCTCCACCACCCGGCCCAGGTACATCACCGCGACCCGGTCGGCGATGTTCCACGCCAGGCCCAGGTCGTGCGTGGCCACCAGGGCGGACAGCCCCAGGTCGTCGCGCAGGTCCAGGAGCAGGCGCAGGATCTCGCCGCGTACGGAGGCGTCCAGGGAGGCCACCGGCTCGTCGGCCACCAGCACCTCGGGGTCCAGCACCAGGGCTCCCGCGATCACCACGCGCTGGCGCTGGCCGCCGGACAGCTCGTGCGGGTACCGGGCCAGGAAGCGCTCCGGGGGGCGCAGGCCCGCCCGGGACAGCGCGGCGGCCACCCGGTCGGCCTCGTCCGCGGTGGTGCCCTCGTGGATGCGCAAGCCCTCGGCCACGGACTCGTAGACGGTGCGGCGCGGGTTGAGCGACCCGGTGGGGTCCTGCTGCACCAGCTGCACCCGGCGGCGGTAGCGGCGCATCTCGCGTGAGCCGCGGCGCAGCGGGGCGCCCTCGAAGACCACGGCGCCGCCGGCGGGCCGCTCCAGCCCCAGCAGTACCCGGGCCAGCGTGGTCTTGCCGCAGCCGGACTCCCCCACCAGGGCCACGATCTCCCCGGCGGCGAGGTCCAGGTTGACGCCGTCCACGGCGCGGGCGGTTCCCCGCCTCCCGGTCGCGAAGGCCACCTCCACCCCCCGGGCGCTCAGCAGGGGGGCCGTGCCCTCCCCGGAGGCGGGCGGGGTCCCGTGGGAGTCGGTCTCGGTCGTGCTCACGGGCCCTCCTCCTCGACGGGGGCGAGGGCGGGTGGCGCCGCCCCCTCGCCCCGGGTGGTCAGCGGTCGGGCCGGGCCCACGTGCACGCAGGCCGCCTGGTGGTCGGAGCCGGCGGGGACCACCGGCCACAGCGGCGGGTCGACCGTGGCGCACACCGCCTCGGCCACCGGGCAGCGCGGCCGGAACACGCAGCCCGGGGGCGGGTCGGCGGGGTCGGGAGGGTCGCCGGGCAGCCCCCGGGGGGCCAGCCGCGAGGCCGGGTCGCCGATTCGGGGGAAGGCCGCGCTGAGCGCCCCGGCGTAGGGGTGGGCGGGCTCGTGCACGACCTCCCGGGCCGGTCCCCGCTCCACGATCCGCCCCGCGTACATGACCGCGACCCGGTCGCAGGTGGCGGCCAGCACGGACAGGTCGTGGCTGATCATGAGCATCCCGATACCGTGCTCGGCGACCAGCCGCCGCAGCAGGGCCAGGATCTGCGCCTGGATCATCACGTCCAGGGCGGTGGTGGCCTCGTCGGCGACGACCAGGCGCGGCTCGCACGCCAGGGCCATGGCGATCATGACCCGCTGGCGCTGGCCGCCGGAGAGCTGGTGGGGGTAGTCGCGGGCGCGCGAGGACGGCAGGCCGACCTGTTCCAGCAGCGCGGCGACCCGTTCGGGAGCCCGCCTGGCCGGGACGGTGCCGTGGACGGCCATGGGTTCGGCGATCTGGTCGCCGATCCGCCGGACGGGGTTGAGCGAGTGCATGGCGCCCTGGAAGACGACGGAGGCGCCCGCCCAGCGCACCGCGCGCAGGCGGCCCCAGCGCATGCCGAGCACGTCCTCGCCCTCCAGGAGCACCTGGCCGGTGACGTCGGCGGTGTCGGGCAGCAGGCGCAGCAGGGCCAGGGCCGCGGTGGACTTGCCGCTGCCGGACTCCCCCGCCACCCCCAGGGTGTCGCCGGGGTCCAGGGCCAGGTCCACACCGCGCACGGCGGGTACCCGGCCGTCCCCGGTCCGGTAGGTGACGTGCAGGTCGCGGACGTCGAGCAGGGAGGTCAACGCTGCTCCCGGAGTCGCGGGTTGATGACGGATTCGAGGGCCCGGCCGCACAGGGTGAAGGACAGCGCGACCACGGCGACGGCCAGACCGGGCGGAACCATGTACCACCAGATCCCCGAGCTGATCGCACCCGCGTTGCGGGCCGCCTCCAGGACGCCGCCCCAGGACACGGTCGTGGGGTCGCCCACGCCGAGGAAGGCCAGGGTGGACTCGGCGATGATCGAGGTGGCCACGAGCAGCGTGGTCTGGGCGAGCACGACCGGCATGACGTTGGGCAGCACGTGCCAGACCATGACGTGGGCGTGCCCGCCGCCCAGGGCGCGCGCCCGCTCCACGTAGGGGCGGGCCTCCACCGCCAGGGTCTGGGCCCGCACCAGCCGGGCGGTGGCGGGCCAGACGGTGAGGCCGATGGCGAGGACGATGGTTCCGGTGCCGCGCGGCAGGACGGCGGCCAGTGCCACGGCCAGGACAAGGGTGGGCAGGACCAGGAACCAGTCGGTGACGCGCATGAGCGCCGAGGACACGAACCGCCCCGCGGAACCGCCGGAGGCGCCGAAGTGCCCGGCGGTCATGCCCACCAGGGTGCCCAGCACCACGGAGACGCCCGTGGCCAGGAAGCCGACCGTGAGCGAGACCCGCGAGCCCCAGACGACCAGGTCCAGGATCGAGCGGCCGAAGTTGTCGGTGCCGAGCGGGTACTCGGCGCCGGGCGGTTGGTAGGCCGCGCCCGGGGCTCCGGTGACGGTGAGTTCGTTCTGGTCGACCAGGAGCGGGGCGGCCAGCGCCAGGGCGCCGATGGCCAGCAGCGCCGCCAGCCCCGCGACCCCGGCGCGGTTGCGGGCGTACTCCCGGGCGAAGCGGCGCACGGCCTCGCGGCGCCGCACGCGGGCCAGGGCGCGCGGGGCGGAGGGCCTGGAGAGCCCGGCGGGGGCGCTCACGGGCGCACCCGGGGGTCGAGCAGCGGGTAGACGAGGTCGGCGAGAAGGTTCATGAGGATCACCGAGGCCGCGAAGACCACGAACAGGCCCTGGACGAGGCCGAGGTCGGGCACGCGCAGGCCGGAGTAGAAGAGTTGTCCGAGTCCGGGCCAGGAGAAGACGGTCTCCACCAGGATCACGCCGGAGACCACCTGTCCGAGGTTGAGGAAGAGCAGGGTCACCGTGGGCAGCAGCGCGTTGGGAACGGCGTGCCTGCGCCGCACCAGGGCGTCGCGCAGGCCCTTGGCGCGTGCCGTGGTGAGGTAGTCGGCGCCCTTCTCGTCCATGAGCGAGGAGCGCATGATCATCAGGTACTGGGCGTAGATGACCGCGACCATCGTGGTGACGGGCAGCACCATGTGCCAGGCGGTGTCCAGCACCGTGGAGACAGGCCCCGTGGTGCCGGGGGCGGTCATGCCGCCGGTCGGGAACAGCCCGGGCATGAACCCGCGCCCGGAGGCCAGCAGGACGATCAGGAGCAGGCCGAGCCAGAACGTGGGCACCGACCAGAAGAAGAGGGCGACCGCGGTGTTGACGCGGTCCCCCGGGCCGCCCGGCCTCCATCCGGCGCGGGCGCCGAGGAACAGTCCCAGCAGCGCGGCGAGGAGCGTGCCGGTCCCGGCGAGCAGGACCGTGGGGCCGATCCGCTCCAGGATGAGGTCGGCGACCGGCTCGCGGTACTGGAAGGACGTGCCCAGGTCCATCCGCAGCAGGCCGGTCACGTAGTCCAGGAACTGCTGCCACAGCGGCCGGTCGAGCCCGAACTGGCGGCGCAGCTCCTCCCGCTGCTCGGCGGTGACCTCGCGGCCCTCGGTCATGGCGCGGACCGGGTCGCCGGGCAGGATTCGGAACAGGAAGAACCCGGCGACGACCACGGCGGCCAGGGAGGCCGCCGCGGTGGCCAGGCGTCCGGCCGCGTAGCGCGCGACGCTGCGGGCCCGGCCGGCGGCGGTCGGCCGGGCGGCGGTACTGGTCACTCGCGGTCCTCCATGGTGGAGCGTCGGCGCAGCAGCAGGAAGCCTCCGGCCGCGGCGAGGACGAGCAGGACGGCCCCGGTGCCGATCCACATCCCGGTGGAGGGGCCGGTGGCGGCGGCCTCGGCGGAGGCCGGTTCGGCCGACCACCAGGCCCAGTAGCCGTCCTGGCCCCAGATGTTGCCGCCCTCGGCGGGTTCGTACTGGATGGAGGCGATCTGGTCGGTGCGGTAGGCCTCCACGATGTTGGGGTAGGCCAGCACGTTCACGACGGCCTCCCGGTGGAGGACCTCCTGGAGCCGGTGGATGATCTCGGCGCGGGCGTCGCGGTCGTACTCGGCGAGCTGTGCCTCGTAGAGCTCGTCGTACTCCTCGTCGCAGAAGTAGGCGTCGCCCTGCATGGTCCCGGGCTCGACGGGCAGCGCCCCGCAGGTGTGGATGCTGAGGACGTAGTCGGGGTCGGGGTTGACCGTCCACCCCGTGAAGATGAGGTCGTACTCGCCCGCGTGGAGGGCGTCGCTGAGCACGCCGGGGTCGACGGTCAGGTTCTCCACCTCGATGCCGATGTCGGCGAGGCGCTCGACGAGGATCAGCCCGGTGTTGACGTTGTCGGGGCGGTCCTGGTGGACGTGCATGCGCAGCCGGAGGCGGTCGCCGTCGGGCGAGACCCGTACGCCGTCCTCGCCCCGCTCGTACCCGGCCTCGTCGAGCATGGCGTTGGCGGCCTCGGGGTCGAAGGCCAGGGGGTCCTCCTCCGGCTCCCAGTGGAAGTCGGTGTAGCGCGGCGGGATGTAGCCGCCCGCGGCCACGGCCTGGCCCCCGTGCCCCTTGTCGACGACCTCCTGGTTGTCGATGGCCATGACGATGGCCTGTCTCAGGGTGCGGTCGGCCAGGGCGGGGTGGCCGTCGCCGAACTCCTCACCGTCCTGGGTGACCGCCCCGGGGTTGATGGTGAAGGCCTGGAACCGCTTTCCGTCCGCGATGTTGACGTGGATGTCCTCGGCTGACTCCAGCGCGGTGGCCTGGGCCTGGGTCAGCTCGTAGACGAAGGAGACCTCTCCGCCGCGCAGGGCCTCGACCGCGGCGTCCTTCTCGGAGTAGTAGCGCAGGACGACCTCGTCGAAGCGGGGGCCGCCGCGCCAGTGGCCGGGGTTGGCCTCCAGGGTGATGGACCTGCCCCGGTCGTGGCCGGTGAGGACGAAGGGGCCGCTGCCGACCGTGGGGAAGTCCTCGTTGTCGTACTCGGAGAAGGCCTCGCCCTCCTCCTCCAGGATCGGCTCCCACACGTGCCGGGGCACGATGGGCACGTTGAGCGCGGTCATGGTGGCCTGGGGCTCCTCCAGCTCGACGAGCACGGTGTGGTCGTCCCCGGCGGTGACCGACTCGAAGGCGGAGACGTAGTTGCCGTTGGCGACGGCCGCGGACTCGTTCTCCATCATCGTGGTGAGGGTCCAGGCCACGTCGTCGGCGGTGAGGGGCTCGCCGTCGCTGAAGACGGCGTCGTCGCGCAGACGGAAGGTCCACGTGAGGCCGTCGTCGCTGGCCTCCCAGGACTCGGCCAGCGCGGGCGCGGGCTCTCCGGTCTCGGGGCTGACGGTGATGAGCGAGTCGTAGACGTGGCGAAGGATGTTGGTGGTGACCGCGAGCTGGGCGGTGAAGGGGTTGAACGAGTCCACCTGCTGGGCGATGGCGATCGTGAGGATGTCGCGGGGCTCCGAACCGTCCGCGGCGGCCGTGCCGCAGACCACGAGCAGGGCCGCGCCCGCGGCGGCGGCGCGGCGGAGGGTCCCGGCGGGAGGCTGGTGGGAGGTCATGTGCGGCCCCTGTCAGAGATCGTGGGGTTCGGTGGCGCGCCACCCGGGGGTTGTTGGTTGTTTACCAACCGGCGGCGAGTAACGTCAACGACCTACGGGGAGCGCCGTGACATCGGCTTTCACCCGTACCTCACGGAGGGTGCCGGAGTGGCGCAGGAGCACTGGGTGAGCACCGCAGCCCCGCGTTGGCAGTGAATGCCGTACTCCGCTACGGTTCCGGCCATGATGGGGCACTCGCACGCCTTGAGTGGCGTGGTCGGCTGGATGGCGGTCGTTCCGCTGGTCCAGGGCAGGGAATTCCTTGGACTCAGCTTCCACCTGGGGCCCGGTGAGATCATCGCCGGTTCCCTGGTCTGCGCCGGCGCGGCCCTGCTGCCCGATCTGGACCACAAGAGCGCCACGGTGACCAAGACCTACGGCAGGGTCACCGAGACGCTGAGCGACATGCTCGGCTTCCTCTTCGGCGGCCACCGGATGGGAACGCACTCGTTCTTCTTCGCGGTGCTCATGGGCGTGCTGGTACAGCTGCTGGCCCTGTGGTCGGAGATGGCCGTCCAGGTGTTCGTGTTCCTGCTGATCGGTATCGCCCTGCAGGGGCTGGGCTTCGGCCTGGACAAGAACCGCGTCGCCTCCGGCGTCATCAACGCCATGGGGACGGCGGGCATCACGCTGGCGCTGTTCGCCTCGGGGGTGAACTACAGCTGGCTGGGCCTGGCGGTGGCCTTCGGCGTGGTGCTGCACTTCTTCGGCGACATGATCACCAAGATGGGCGTGCCGATCTTCTGGCCCTTCTACAAGAGGCGCTTCGGCCAGGGCAAGGGCTTCGCCACCGACGGCCCCGTGGAGAAGAAGTTCGTCACCCCCCTGCTGACCGTGAGCGTGATCGTGGGGACGATCTACCTCTTCGACTGGCCCACCCTGCTGCCGGACTACTGAGGCGGGCCGCGGGGCCCGCAGACCGTCCCTCCGGCCCTTCGGGGCCCGCCGCCCGGGTGAGGAGGGCCGCCGGGGGGCTCCTCCCCGGCGGTGGAGGGACCGGGACGACCGGGGCGGAACGGCCCGGACGGGGGGAGGCACGGCGCCGGTACGCCGCGCCTCCGCCCGCGACCGCGTGTCCCTGCCCTAGGGTGGCGGCGTGACTCGAACCACGGAAAGCATCACGCCGCAGCTGCAGTCCTACATCTCCGACCACAGCGAGCCCGTCGACGACGTGCTGGCCGACCTGGCCGAGGAGACCGCGCGCCTCTTCCCCGAGTACACGGGGATGCAGATCGGACCGGAGCAGGGCACCCTCATGACGCTGCTCACCCGGATCAGCGGGGCCCGCGACGCCGTGGAGATCGGCACCTTCACCGGCTACTCCTCCCTCTGCCTGGCGCGCGGCCTGCCCGAGGGCGGCCGCCTGCTGGCCCTGGACATCAGCGAGGAGTGGACGGCCGTCGCCCGGCGCCACTGGGAGCGCGCCGGGGTGGCCGACCGGATCACCCTGCGGCTCGGCCCGGCGCTGGAGTCCCTGCGCGCTCTGGCCCCCGAGCCCCAGTTCGACCTGGCCTTCGTGGACGCCGACAAGGAGGGCTACGTCGGCTACTGGGAGGAACTGGTCCCGCGCCTGCGGCCGGGCGGGCTGGTCCTGGCCGACAACACCCTCTCGCACGGCCGGGTGGTCGACGCCGACAACGCCTCCCCGCGGGTGCGGGGCATCCGCGAGTTCAACGACCGCCTCGTCGCCGACGACCGCGTCACCCAGGTCCTGCTGCCCATCGGCGACGGCCTCACCCTGGCGCGCAAGCACTGACCCGGACTTCCCCGGGGGCCGACCGCGTGCGAACACCACCGCCCGCGCGCGGTTCTTCGGTAGTGTCCAGTGCCATGCGCCTGCTGCACACCTCGGACTGGCACCTGGGCCGCTCCTTCCACCGGGAGAACCTCCTCGACGCCCAGGCCACCTTCCTCGACCACCTCGTCGACACCATCCGCGAACGCCGGATCGACGTCGTGGTCGTGGCCGGTGACCTCTACGACCGCGCCCTGCCCCCGGTGGACGCGGTCCGGCTCTTCGACCGGGCGCTCGGCCGCATCCGGGCCACCGGGGCCCGCGCCGTCCTCATCAGCGGCAACCACGACTCCATGGCGCGGATGTCCTTCGCCACCGGCCTCATCGACGCCTCCGGCGTCCACCTGCGCAGTTCCCTGGACGGCATCGGCACCCCCGTCGTGATCGAGGACGAGCACGGTCCGGTCGCCTTCTACTGCATCCCCTACCTGGAACCGGAGATCGCCCGCCACCACTGGGACCTGCCCGAACGCGGCCACGCGGCGGCCGTGGGGCACGCCATGGACCTGGTGCGCGCCGACCTGGCCGAGCGCCCCGGCACCCGCTCGGTGGTGCTCTCGCACGCCTTCGTCGCCGGCGGCGAACCCTCCGACAGCGAACGCGACATCTCCGTGGGCGGCGCCTCCCACGTGCCCGTCTCCGTCTTCGACGGGGTCGACTACGCCGCCCTGGGCCACCTGCACGGACGCCAGACCATCACCCCCGCCGTGCGCTACCCGGGCAGCCCGCTGGCGTACTCCTTCTCCGAGGAGCGCCACGTCAAGGGCTACTGGGTGGTGGACCTGGACGCGGAGGGCCTGGCGGGCGCCGAGTTCGCCGAGGCGCCCGTCCCCCGGCCGCTCGCCCGCGTGCGGGGCCGGATCGAGGACCTGCTCACCCGCCCCGAGTGGGAGGCCTACACCGGCCACTGGCTCCAGGTCACGCTGACCGACCCGCGCCGCCCCGCCCACCCCATGGACCGGTTGCGCGAGCGCTTCCCGCACACGCTGGTCCTGGAGTTCGCCCCCGAGGGCGCGGACCCCGACGCCCGCCCGGTCGCCGCCCCCGTCACCGACCGCAGCGAGCGCCAGGTGATCGCCGACTTCGTCGAATGGGTCCGCGGCACCCCCGCCACCCCCGAGGAGGAGGCCCTCGTGAACGCCGCCGTCGAACAGGTCCGGCTGCAGGAGGGGGCGCTCTGATGCGGCTGCACACCCTCACCATCGAGGCCTTCGGCCCCTTCGCGGGCACCGAGAAGGTGGACTTCGACCGGCTCAGCGCGGGCGGCCTCTTCCTCATCCACGGTCCCACCGGCGCGGGCAAGACCTCCGTGCTGGACGCGGTCTGCTTCGCCCTGTACGGCAGCGTGCCGGGCGCGCGCGGCAAGGACCGCTCCCCCAAGAGCGACCACGCTCCCCCGGACCGGCTCCCCCGCATCACCCTGGAGTTCACGGTGCGGGGCCGCAGGGTCCGTATCGAGCGCAGTCCGCGCTGGGAGCGGCCCAAGAAGCGCGGGACCGGGACCAGGACCGAGAACGCCAAGGTCGTCGTCCAGGAGCGGCTCAACGGGCGCTGGGAGGGCGTGACCAACCGCCCCGACGAGGCCGGGCAGTTCGTCGGCGACCTGCTGGGGCTCACCCTCGAACAGTTCTGCCAGACCGCCCTGCTGCCCCAGGGCGACTTCGCCCGCTTCCTGCGCGCCAAGTCGGACGAGCGGCGCGACTCCCTGGAGCGGATCTTCAACACCCGGATGTTCCGCGACGTGGAGGAGTGGTTCAAGGGGCACGCCAACAGACTGCGCCGGGAGGTGGAGACGGCCGACGAACGGGTGCGCGCGGTCGCCGGGCGCATCGCCGAGGTGGGCCGTTCCGAGGCTCCCGGCCTGCCCGAGGAGCTGTCCGCCTGGGCCGCCGACCTGGCCTGCGTCACCGCCGCGACCGCGCGCGACGCCGAGGCGGTGGCGGCCGGGTTCACCGGCGCCCGCGAGGCCGCGCGCGCCGCCCTGGCCGAGGGGCGTGAGCTGCGCGCCCGCCAGGAACGGTTGGCGGCCGCCCGTCAGGAGCTCGCCCGGCTCACCGAGCACACCCGGTGGCGCGCGGACCTGGAGTCCCGGTTGGAGGCCGCCGAGCGCGCCGAGTCGGTGCTGCCCTTCCTGGGCGCCCGCGACCGGCGCCGCGTCGAACTGGACAAGGCCGAGCTGGCCGTCACCGAGCGCTGGGCCCTGGTCAGCGGGCTGGTGGCGGCCGCCGGCGGGACGGGGCCGACCCGGGAGCTACTGGGTGCGGCCGAGCGGGAGCGCCGGGACGAGCTGGCCCGGTTGGAGGGGCTGCGCGCGGAGGCCGAGCGCCGCCGGGAACTGGGCCGCTCCGTCACCGCGGTGAACCAGCGTCTGGTGGACATCGGCAGGCGGCTGGAGCACCAGCGCGAACTGATCGCCTCCCTTCCGCCCCGGGTGGAGCGGTTGGCCGAGGAGCTGCGCCGGTGGCGCGACCAGGCCGTCCAGACGGAGGCGGCCGAGACCGCCCTGGCCGCCGCCGAGCGGCGCCGGGACGCGGCGGCCGAACACGAACGGCTGGGCCGGGAGCTGGCGGCGGCGCTGGAGCGGCAGAGCGCGGCGGTGGACTCGGCCCAGGCCGCCCGGGACCGCGCCCTGGACCTGCGTGAGCGCCGGATCGCCCACATGGCGGCCGAACTGGCCGCCGGACTGGTCGACGGCGAACCGTGCACGGTGTGCGGTTCCGTGGAGCATCCCTCCCCCGCCCTGGCGAGCGCGGAGGGGCTGGTGTCGGCGGAGGAGGAGCGGCGGGCCCAGGCCGCGGCCGACACCGCCGCCGCGCGCCGCACCGAGGCGGAGAACGAGGTCGTGGCGCTGCGGGAGAGGCGCGCGGCCGCCGCCGAGCGGGCCGAGGGCCGCACCCCGGAGGCCGCCCGCGCGGAGGTCGCGGCCCACGCGGAGGCGCTGGCGGAGGTCCGGGCCGCCGCGGGCGAGGCGCAGCGGGTGCAGGAGGAGCTGGAGCGGGCCGAGGAGGACCTGGAGCGCGCCCGGGGCCTGGAGGGCGACCTGGTCCGCCAGGAGAGCGAGGCCACGGTGCGGCGGGACGCCGACCTGCGCGAGCACGACCGGCTGACCGCGCTGCTGGACCGGGCGCGCGGGGAGGACGCCGGGCTGCGGGAGCGGATCGCCAGGTTGGGCGGTGAGGCCGAGGAGCTGCGCGCCGCCGCAGAGGCCGTGGTCGACCGCGACCGGGCGGCCGAGGAACTGCGCACCGCCGCCGCCGAGGCGGAGCGGGCGTGCTCCGAGGCCCGGTTCGCCGACGAGGCACAGGTGTGGGAGGCCGCGCTGGAGGAGCGGGAGCGGCGTTCGCTGCGCGAGCGGGCCCGCTCCTTCGACGACCGGCTGGCCGCCGCCCGGGCGGCCCTGGCCGACCCGGACCTGGTCTCGGCGGAGGAGCGACCCGTGCCCGACCTGGATGCGCTGACCGCCGCGGCCGAGGCCGCGTCGGTGGCCGCCGACCGGGCGGTGAGCTGGCGGGACATGCTGGCGGGGCGCGCGCGGCGGCTCACCGACCTGCGCGTCGAACTCGGCCGGTGCCTGGCGGGCTCGGAACCGGTGCTGCGCCGTTACGCCGTGGCCGAGGGGCTGCGCGGTCTGACCGCGGGCACCTCCCCCGACAACGCCGACAACATGCGCCTGTCCGCGTACGTGCTGGCCGCACGGCTGGAGCAGGTGGTGGCCGCCGCCAACGACCGCCTGGTGACGATGTCGGACGGCCGCTACGAGCTGCGGTACACCGTGGACAAGGCCGCCGGTGACGGGCGGGCGCGTTCGGCCGGGGGGCTGGGCATGCGGGTGGTCGACGCCTGGACGGGTGTGGAGCGCGACCCGGCGACGCTGTCGGGAGGGGAGACCTTCTTCAGCTCGCTGGCGCTGGCGCTGGGCCTGGGCGACGTGGCCAGCGCCGAGGCGGGCGGGGCCGACATGGACACGCTGTTCGTGGACGAGGGGTTCGGCACCCTGGACGAGGACACCCTGGAGGAGGTCCTGGACGTGCTGGACCGGCTGCGCGACGGCGGCCGTGCCGTGGGCGTGGTGAGCCACGTGGCCGACCTGCGCCAACGCGTGTCGACGCGGCTGCGGGTGGTCAAGACCGCCGCGGGCTCGCGGGTGGAGCACGTGGGCTGACCGCGCTCCCCCGGGTCCGGCCACCCCGGATCCGGGCCCCCCGGGGACGGTGCGACAATGAGCGGCGTGAATTCGCTGGTCAACATCGCCGTGTTCGGAATCGTGGGCGCCATCATGATGGCCGCCCTCGTCGGTCTGCTCCTCGTGGTCTCGGGGAGCGCGCGCGGGGCCACGCCCGTGGTGCGCGGGGCGTTCGGGGTCGTCTCGGTGCTCCTGCTCGTGGCGCTTCCGACACTGGCAGCGGTCAACTCCCTGTCGGCGGGGGTCGGTTTCTGGACGGCGTTCGCCACGGCCACCTGCGTCGCCGCCGTGGTGTACGCGATGAACGTGGCGCTGCTGCCGGTGGTGGCCCGCCGCCGGTTCGCTGGTCAGCGGTCCGCCCTGGCCTCCCTGCGTCCGTCCCTGCCCGTGCTGGCCGTCGGCCTGCTGGTCTGCGTGTCCCTGGGTCTGCTCGGCTCGGGCCTGGCCGCCCTGCTCGTCTGAGGGCCGGACTGGACCCGCCCCGCACCGCACCGTCCGTTCCCGCGCTCGAACGCCCCCGCCCCCGGTCTCCGGGCGCGGGGGCGTTCGCATGGCCGACCCCGGCTGTTCCCGGTGGCCTCCGCCTCATCGCGGTCCGTGTCCGGGCCCGGCGCGCGGGGCCCAGCCCGGGACCCCGGACCACCGGGCCCACCGGGTCAGGCGCCGTCGCGCTCCTGGGAGCCCGCGGCGTCCCCGGTCGCCTCGGGCTGCTCGGCGGCCTCGGGGTCCCCGCCGGCCTGCGCGCCGCCCGCTCCGGTCCTGGCCGGGGCCGCCCCCGCGGCCCGCGAGCGGCGGTCCAGCTCGGCCAGGTAGGCGTTGTAGGCGTCCATGTCGGCGTCGTCGGAGCCGCCGCGCCGACTGTGCCGCTCGCGGCGGCGCTCCTGCTTCTCGTCGTCGCGCGACCACTGCCAGACCAGCGCGATCATGACCAGCACGGTCGGGATCTCGCCCAGCGCCCAGGCGACGCCGCCGCCCGCGTACTGGTCCTCGGCCTGGCCCTGGAGCCAGGGAACGTCGAACTGGCCGTAGTACTCCATGGCCAGCGGCGCCGACTGCATCATGATCGTGATGCCGAAGAAGGCGTGGAAGCCCATCGCCACCAGCAGCAGCAGGATGCGCAGCAGGAAGGGGAACTTCCTCGGGGCCGGGTCCACGCCCACGATGATCCAGTAGAAGAGGAAGCCCGTGAGGAGGAAGTGCACGCCCATGACCAGGTGACCCAGGTGGTCGTTCATCAGCATGCCGAACAGCGGGGTGAAGTACAGCAGGTAGGGGCTGAACACGAACAGCGGGGCCGCGACCGCCGGGTGCGTCACCACCTTGGAGTAGCCGCTGTGCAGGAACAGGTTCAGCCACTCGCGCGGCCCCCGGTCCCCGCGCCGCGCGGCGGGCCGCAGCGCGCGCAGGGCCAGGGTGATCGGGGCCCCCAGCACGAGCAGGATGGGGGTGAGCATCGCCAGCACCATGTGCTGGATCATGTGCGTGGAGAACAGCACCATCGCGTAGGTGGCGAACCCGCTCAGCTGCACGACGACGATGGTCAGCAGGCCCGCCGCGAAGGCCACCGTGCGCCCGACCGGCCAGGTGTCGCCCCGGCGCAGCAGCCGGGTCACACCGGCGGCGTACAGTCCGCCCGCTACCACCACGAACATGATGAAGAACAGGTCGGGGCGCCACAGGGTGAGCAGCGTCTGCGCGCTCATGGGCGGCGGGACGGGAAAGCCGAGGATGGCGGCGGCCGGGTCCACGGTGCTCTCCAGCGGCGGGGGCGGCGCGGTGCGGCCCAGACCCACGGAGACGCCGACCACGGCGGCCATGACGAGCATCTCCGCCAGCGCCACCCGCAGGAACAGCGACCGCTGGAAGCCCCCGGCCGCCGCGTCGGGCAGGCGTTTGAGGGCGAACTCGCGGTGCAGGTAGCCGAACGCGCCCAGGACCAGGAACAGGACGATCTTGACCAGGATGATCAGTCCGTACTCGGTGGTGACCAACTCCTCCAAGGAGTACAGGCGGGCCAGCGCGCTGGCCGCGCCGCTGATCGCCACGCCGACGTAGGCCCACAGGGCCAGGCGGCTGAACCGGTGGGCGGCCACCGCCGGTTCCTGGGCGTCGCGGCGCATCACGTGGTAGGTGAGCGCGACCACGCCGCCCACCCACACGCTGATCGCCATGACGTGCAGGGCCAGCCCGGTCACGGCGAGCTCGTGCGCGCCCGAGGAGGCCGAGTGGCCGGTCAGCGCGGGCGGCGTCAGGGCGGCCAGGGCCAGGACCAGCAGCCACACGGCTCCGGTGGCGGTGGTGGCGGTGCGGCCGAACAGCGCGATACCGGTGCTGAGGAGGACGACGAACATCAGCGCGATACCGCCGGAGACCGATCCGGCGTAGGCGGTGACCTCGTCGACGGAGACCTGGCCCACGGGTCTGGCCAGGAACTCCGAGGCCTGGAAGTACAGGGCCAGCACGGCGGCCACGGCCCAGACCAGCCCCGCCCAGCTGGCGCCGCGCACGTAGCCGACAGCCTGCGCGGAGAGGGCGCCCCGTTCCGAGGGCAGCAGCACCGCGGCGACCAGGAGCAGGCCCACGGCCACGACCGCGGAGGCGTTCATGGTGACCTTGGCCAGCGGCATCCCCCAGCGGACCGCCTCACCGGCGTCGGGCAGGCCGGGGATGACCTCGGGGAAGGCGGCGCCGCCGAGCAGCAGGGTCAGCGCCAGTCCGACGAGGCACACCGCTGCGGCGACCGCGGCGAAGAGCGGGAACCGCTCCGGGCCCGGAGTGTTGTCACGGTGCTCCCGAGGGAGTGCTTTCGGGTTCTGTGCGGGAGGAGCCACGCGCCACTTCCGTCGTCGATCTCGTTGTCCGATGGCTGGTCGGCGCCCCCCGGCCGCGGCACCGCCGCCGAACTGCCCGGTCAGGCGGTCGGGGCCGGGTACGGAGGAGCGCCCCAACCAAGGTTAGCCGTCTACTACACAGCGTCGGACTCGGGCGCCGCGATGCGCGTTCCCACCCGGCCGCGGGCTCCGCGAACCCGGGAAATATGGCGTTTCCCGGCCCCGGAGGGGCCCTTCGCGCTACGCTCGGGAGCCAGTCGAGACGTCGGTCCTCCCGCTTGCCTCGCCGTTCGACGCCCCCACGCCGCGGTCCCTCCCGTGGCTCCTCACAGCACACCCTCTCGTCGCGAGCGTAGAAGGGGACGGCGATGACCGTGTTCGACAGTGTGGTCAGATCCAGGCGCGTGGTCACCGCCCGGGGGGTCGCGGCCGCCTCGGTCGGGGTGGTCGGCGGCCGGATCGAGGTGGTGGACGCCTACTCCGCGGACCTGCCCGCGCGCGAGGTGACCGACCTCGGCGACGTGGCGCTGCTGCCCGGCGCCGTGGACCTGGGCACCGGCGTGCACGCCGCGGGCCGGGACCTGCCGGAGTCCTACCGCGCGGTGGGCGAGAGCGCCCTGCGCGGCGGGGTGACCTGCGTGGTGGCCTCCCCCGCCCCGGCGCGGCCCGCCCTCGTCTGCGCGGACGCTCTGCGCGCGCACCAGCGCGCGGCGGCGGGCGCGGCGGTCTCCGTACTGTTCCTGGGCGGGGTCACCCGCGACACCAGCCCTCTCGACCTGGCCGACCTGCAGGCGGCGGGCGCGGTGGCCTTCTCCTGTTCCCTCTCCGACGGCGGCGCCCCGGACCTGTCGGCGCTCAGCGACGCGCGGCTGCGCAAGGCCATGGCCGAACTGGCGGCGCTGGACAGCGTCCTCCTGGTGCACGCGGAGGACGCCGCGGAGCTGGGCACCCCGCCGGTGGCGGCCGAGCACCGGCCGCCCCGGGCCGAGCGGCGCGGACTGGAGCGGGTGATCGCCGCGGCCCGCGTGGTGGGGGCGCGTACGCACGTGGGCCCGTTCACCGCGGCCGAGTGCGCGGCCCTGCTCGCGGCGGCGGGGTCGGTCGGGGTGTCCCTGTCCGCCCACACGTGCCCGCACTACCTTTGCCTGCCCGCCGAGGCGCTGGAGCCGGGGTCGCCCGCGCACGCCTGTCGGCCGCCGGTGCGCTCGGAGGCCAACCGCAAGGCGCTGTGGAGCGCGCTGCTGGCCCCGGACCCGGCGATCACCACGGTCGGGTCCGGACACCTGCCCGCCCACGGGCTGTACACCCTGGAGTGGAGTCTGACGGCGCTGTGGACGGCGGCGCACCGGCGCGGCCGGGGTCTGGCGGACCTGGTCCGGTGGACCTCGCGGGGCCCGGCCGACCTGCTGGGCCTGGGCGGCAAGGGGCGGATCGCACCGGGTCACGACGCCGACCTGGTCGCCTTCGACCCCGACGCCCGGGTCACCGTCCCCGGAACGGATCCGAGTCCCTACGCGGGCAGGGTGCTGCGGGGACGGGTGGAGCGGGTATGGGTCCTGGGACACACGCGTGCTCCGCGGAGCGCGGGCCCGCCACCACCGGAGGAGGCGGGAGAGACGGGGGAGCCGGGAAGGGCGAGGGCCAGGGGGGAGACGAGCGGACGACCGCACCGGGACACCTCGGTGTGAACCCGCCCATCACGGGCGCCACCCCGTGTCCCATCCCACACAGTCGGCTTACACACTGTCAACAAGGCCACCGACAGCCATGCATGTTGGCGATGGCGCCGAGGTACCTCCGCAGGTCACAGTGGGGGTATCAACGGAGATAGCAGGCAGTAGGAGGAACCGTGCGCATCGGCGTGCCCCGCGAGATCAAGAACCACGAGTACCGGGTGGCCATCACTCCCGCGGGAGTCCACGAACTCGTCAGCCGGGGCCACGAGGTGGTCGTCGAACGCGACGCGGGTCTGGGCTCCTCCATCCCCAACGCCGAGTACGAGGCGGCGGGCGCCCGCATCCTGGACACCGCCGACGAGGTGTGGGCCGCGGGCGAGCTCATCCTCAAGGTCAAGGAGCCCATCGCCGCCGAGTACCACCGCATGCGAGAGGGCCAGACCCTCTTCACCTACCTGCACCTGGCCGCCTCGCGCGAGTGCACCGACGCGTTGCTGGAGCGGCGGGTGACGGGTATCGCCTACGAGACCGTGCAGCTGCCGGACGGCTCGCTGCCGCTGCTGGCGCCGATGTCGGAGGTCGCGGGCCGCCTGGCCCCGCAGGTGGGGTCGGTGACCCTTCAGCGCCCCAACGGCGGCCGCGGCGTGCTGATGGGCGGGGTCCCGGGCGTGCGCCCGGCCCGGGTGACCGTGATCGGCGCGGGCGTGTCCGGCCTGAACGCGACGCAGATCGCGGTGGGCATGGGCGCCGACGTGACCGTGCTGGACCTGAACGTGAACAAGCTCCGCCACGTGGACGCCCTCTACCAGGGACGGGTCCGGACCGTGGTGTCCAACGCCCTGGAGCTGGAGCAGTCGGTGCTGGAGTCGGACCTGGTGATCGGCGCGGTGCTGGTTCCGGGCGCCAAGGCCCCCAAGCTGGTGTCGAACGAGCTGGTGTCGCGGATGCGTCCGGGCGCGGTGCTGGTGGACATCGCCATCGACCAGGGCGGCTGCTTCGAGGACTCGCGTCCCACCACGCACGCCGACCCCACCTTCCAGGTGCACGACGCGGTGTTCTACTGCGTGGCGAACATGCCCGGCGCGGTGCCCAACACCTCCACGCACGCGCTGACCAAGGACACCCTGCGCTACACGCTGGCGCTCGCGGAGAAGGGCTGGCAACGGGCCCTGCGCGAGGACGAGGCGCTGGCCGGGGGCCTGAACACCTTCGACGGCGACGTGGTCTCGGCCCCGGTCGCCGAGGCGCACGGGCTCAAGCACCGCCCGCTGGACGAGGTGCTGGCCACGGGCTGACCGCACGCCCCGGCGGCCCTCCGGCCGCCGCGGCCGTCCCTCCCCCCGAGTGTGAGCGGAGCCGTCCACGGCCGTGCCGTGGACGGCTCCGGCGTGCGCGCCCGGCAGGAGGCGGACAGGCTCGGCCGAGGCCCCCGGGCAGATCGGCAGGGCGCTCTTCGGCCTGGCCCACGGGGCCGTCCTCCAACGGCTGCTCATGGGGACGTGGCCCCCGCTCCCACGCCGGGGAGCGCGCCGGGCTCACGCGGGTCTCCCCCGAGAGCTGAGGGGAAGTGCCGACGGCGCGCGGCTCGGGGTGGTCGCGCAGGTCGGGCACGGGTACCGTCGAGAGGAAAGCCCGCGTCCGGTCCGCAGGCCGGGCCCGGGAGGACGAGCACCGAGGTGGGACAGCGTGGCACACACCGGCTCGGCGACCGTGACCCGGATCGTCGAACTCGAACTGATCCGACTGCGCCCCCAGGCCGGCGGCCGGGGCGCGGACGGCCCCGTTCTGGTCCGGGTGGCCGACGACGAGGGCGTCAGCGGCTGGGGCGAGCTCCCGCACGCCACCCGGGCCCGGTGGGACGCGCTGACCTCCGCCTTCGCCCCCGCCCTGCTGCACCACTCCTGGCGCCGCCCCACGGAGGCCGGTGAGGCCTGGGCCGACCTGCCCTGGGACCCGGCCGTGGCCGGTGCCCTGGACACCGCCTGCTGGGACCTGTGGAGCCGCCAGCGCTCCACTCCGCTCTCACACGCCCTGGGCGGGGAGCGCACCGCGCTCACGGCGGGGGTGACCCTGACCCGCCAGGTGAGCGTGGAATCGGTGGTTACCGAGGTGAACCGCCAGGTGGGGGCGGGGTTCCGGCGGATCAGGCTGGAGGTCGAACCGGGCTGGGACGCCGACGTGGTGCGCGCGGTGCAGACGAGTTTTCCGTTCCTGGTCCTGCAGGTGGACGCGGGCGGCCGCTACACCGAGTCCCCCGCCGACCTGGACGCGCTGCGCGCGATGGACGGCCTGGGCCTGCTGGCCATCGAGGACCCCTTCGCCCCGGACGACCTCGCGGCGCACGGCCGCCTGGCCGCCGAACTGCGCACCCCGGTGGCGCTGGGCCGCTCGCTGGAGTCGGTGGAGGACCTCACCGAGGCGATCCGCGAGGAGTCCGGGGACGCGGTGAACGTGGACCCGGTGCGCCTGGGCGGCCTGACGGCGGCCCGCCGCGCGGTGGACCGGGCCGTGGACGCGGGCTGGCAGGTCTGGTGCGGTTCGTCGGCGGTGACGGGGATCGGCCGCGCCGCCACGGTGGCCCTGGCCTCGCTGACGGGGGCGGCCCTGCCGGTGGAGATGCCCGGGGCCGGGAACCGCGGCCGCGACCTGGTGCTGCCACCGGTACGCGCGCACGACGGCGTGGTGCCGGTCCCGCTGACCGAGAGCGGTCTGGGGCACGGGGTGGACCGCTCGGCGGTGGCCGAGCGCACCGCGCTGGCCCTGGTGGTGGACGCCGACGGCACCCGCGAGCTGCTGCGGGGCCGCGAACGGCGGCGCTGACACCGGTTCCGGGGCGGCCGCCCCGGGCCTCCCGGACCGCCCCGTGCCCCCGACCGCCCGCACACCCTCACCGCTCCCCCGCGGCACGGCCGTTCTGCGGGGAACCGCCGGCCCCCTCCCCATAACCGAACAGTGTTAGGTAGAGTTGCGGCACCGTCCGGCCCCCACGCCCGGACCCCACGACCAGGAGGCGCGGTGCGCGTATTCGCCGACATCAACGAGGTCATCGCGGCCCAGGGAGAGCACCTGGGCCACACCGACTGGGTGACCATCGGCCAGGAACAGATCTCCCTCTTCGCCGACGCGACCAAGGACCACCAGTGGATCCACGTCGACCAGGAGAGGGCCGCCCGGGGCCCCTTCGGCGGCACCATCGCACACGGGTTCCTGACCCTGTCGATGCTGGCCCACTTCTCCCAGTCGGCCATCTCGCTGACCAAGAAGCCCAGCATGTCCATCAACTACGGGCTCAACAAGGTGCGCTTCCTGCAGCCGGTCGTCTCCGGCTCGCGCATCCGTGACGGCATCGAGCTCACCTCGGTGAAGGAGACCCCCAAGGGCTACCTGGTGACCACGACCCACACCGTGGAGATCGAGGGCCAGGAGCGCCCCGCCCTGGTCGCGGAGTCCCTCGGCCTCTGGGTTCCCTGAGGAGTCCCCGGGCCCTCAGCCGCGCGGTCGGGACCCGGCTGCGGGCTCCGGGCACCGGCCGCGCGGCACCGGTCTCAGCGGGCGATCCGGCGCAGCACCCGGCGCGTCAGGTCGGGGGTGAACCAGCGCAGCTTGCGCTCGGCCCGTTCCGCGCGGCGCCGCAGCCTCCTGGCCTCCTTCTCCGCCTGCTCCAGCCGTCGGCGCAGCTCCCGGGCGTCCGCGTCGCTCCCGGCCTCCCCCGCGGCGGAGCTCCTGGCGGACCTCCTGGCGGACCTCCCCGCGGAGTTCGCGGCGGAGGAGGCCGCGAAGACCCCCTCCCCGCCCACCCACCGCAGCCCGCAGACCCGCTCCACCAGCCGGTCGAGCTCCTCGCCGGTCAGCTCGGGCGACAGGTGCCGGGCCCGGGCGTAGGCGGAGACGCGCTCCAGGCGCAGTGCCCCCTCCCCGCTCGCGCTCCCGGGCCGCAGACAGCACAGCAGCCCGGCCCCGGTGTGGTCGGCCGCCCCCACGAGTTCGGCGAGCGCCCCGGAGGCCAGCCGGACCCCGGTCGGCACCCGCAGCAGGAAGGGCGTCCGGGGGTCGTGTTCGGGAGCGGCCCCGGTGAACCGCACCCGGGGGTCGCCGCGGAAGGCCTCCCTGGCCAGCCGCAGATCCAGGTGCTCCTCCTCCAGCGGTGACCTGCGCTCGTCCCCCAGGCGCTCCCAGGGGCCCACCAACCACAGCCGGATGTCCGGGGTGTCCCCGCACAGCAGGGAGGACGCGGTGGCGTCCACCTCCTCCAGGCCGGCCCCCGCCACGTCCATCACCGCCTCCACCAGCGGAACCTCCCACTGCCGCCGCGGACACTTGCGGCGCAGGTGGAAGCCGGGCACGCGGTTGGCCACGTACGGCATCCGGAACCGGGTCCCCGCCTCGCGCTGGGACTGCATCTGCGAACGGCCCAGGTGCCAGCTGCTCGTGTCCAGGTCCGGCACGAAGACCGCACCCTGCTGGGCGACGCGGTGGCCGAACTCGCTGTCGCCGCCGAGGACGACCTCGGCGTCCATGCGCCCGGCCCGGTCGAACAGCTCGCGGCGCAGGGAGCCGGTGGCGCCCACGAAGACCCGGTAGGCCCGGTGGTCGGCGGTGCGCAGCCGGTCGTACCGGTCGATGACCCGCTCCACCCAGTGCGGGTCGGCGCTCTCGCGGTCGAACAGCTCCGCTGCCCGGCCCGCGCGCACCTCCTCGGCCACGTACTCCGGGGTCATCGCCGCCGGGTCGAAGTCCACGAACAGCTTGTGCCCCATCACCACCGCGTAGTCGACCAGGTGGTGCCAGCGCATCTGCGACTCGACGTGCTCGCGGTAGACCAGCATGTCCGCGTCCAGACGCAGGACGACCTCCCCGGAGGAGGCCGCCACAGCCGTGTTGACGGCGTGCCCGGAGCCCCAGCCCCCGGGGGCCGAGGGCATCAGCACCGTGTTCTCCGGCCGCACGGGGGGCAGGGTGAGCGGCTCGGGCGAGCCGTCGTCCACCACGACCACCTCCATGAGGTGGTCCGGGTAGCTCTGTCCGGCCAGGGAGGCCAGGACCATCGCCAGTTTGTCCGGGTGGCCGTGCGCGGGGACCACCACCGACACCGACAGCGCCGGCTCCCAGCCGCCCAGCTCCGGCGGCCGGAGGGGGGTGTAGTCGTTGCGCCACAGCACGGGCCCGGCGGGCTCCCGGGAGGAGCCGGTGACGGCGGTCTCGATCCGCGTACTCGGCCGCACGCGGCTCCGTTCCGGGACCAGCCCCGGGCGGGGAGCGCTCTCTGAGGTGCTCAACGGTGTCCTCCCGTGTACTCGCTCACTCCGTCGGTGCGCCCCAGGGGTGCGGGCTCCCCCTCCATCAGGGCGCTGGGCCGCCAGCCGGACCACTGCCCGGCGCTCCTGCGCAGGAAGTAGTCCGTCTCCTCCGCCCAGGTGTGGCCCTCCCCCGCCCTGCGGAGCACGTAGCCCAGGCCGTGGGTCCGGTAGACGCGCCCGCCGCCGCGTCGTACGGCCAGCAGGAGCTGGCTGTCGACCGCCCGGGGCAGTGGGCGGAACCCCCCGGTCTCCTCCAGGACGGAGCGGTCGGTGAGCATGGTTCCGCCCGCCACGTGGGGCCAGGGGATCTCCGAGCGGTAGTCCCGCCACACGGTCGCGTCGAGTTCGCCGAGGTAGACGTAGTCCGGGCTGCACCCGGTGAGGTCGGCCCCGGAGTAGGTCCGGGCCAGGACGAGGTCGGCGAGGTGCTCGGGGCCGTACCAGTCGTCGTCGTCCCACTTGGCGACGGTCTGGCCCGAGGCGCGGTCGACGGCGTCGTTGAGCACCGAGCCGAACACCTGGTCGGCGGGGGCCTCGTGGACCGTGACCGGTGCCGCGGTGAAGGCGGCGACGGCGGAGCGGACCTCGGGCAGGTCGGCCGGGAAGCCGTGCAGCGTGAGCACCACCTCCATCCGCACGTGGCGCTGGCGGGCGATCTGGGCGAGCGCGAAGCCCACCATCTCGGGGCGGCGCGTGCACAGGAGCACGGAGACCCGGGGCTCGGGCGGCAGCGGGACACCGCCCAGCCCGCCCAGGAGGCGCCAGCGGGTGAGCAGTCCGTGGTCGCGCAGGGCCGCTCGGCGCAGGCGGACACTGTGCTCCTCGCGCACCAGCGGGTCGCGCAGCGCCTCCTCCCCCACCCCGGTCAGCAGGTCCGCCAGGGGGCGGCCGAGGGCGGCGGTCCAGGCCGGCACGGGGCCGCTGACCAACGGGACGCCCGCCGCGGCGAGGGAGGCCACGGCACGGACCGCGGCCGCGGGGCCGCTGTGTCCGGACCAGTCCACCCGGACGCCGCGCAGGTAGCGGGCGCGGGCGACGTCGAGGTCGGTGACCGTGCCGTCGGAGGGGAGGGTGGCCAGGACCGTGTCCCCGTCCCGGAGGACGGCCTGGCCGCCGTGGACGGTCAGGTCGCCCATGGGGCCGTCCGCGCCCCGGGTGAAACCGCACGGGTTGACGACCCGCTCGTCGACGGGGGCGACCAGGTCGGTGATGACCGCCCGGCCCGGGCCCGGAGGGAGGCCCCCGCCGGGAACCGCGGCGGCCCCGGAGCCGGCGTCCGGCGCGGTCACGGGCCCGGTCCCCGGACCGGCCGCGGAGTCGGCGGCGGCGCGGCCCCGGCCCTCCCAGGACTCCGCGGAGGTGGTCGCCACGTCCAGGCAGGGGACGGCGTCGTCCTCCCACCCGGGCAGGGGGGTCCCGTCGTGGGTGCGCACGGCCAGGTCCGCGACGGGGGTGACCCGGCGCAGGGGGACCGGGCCGGTGGCGCTCAGGCCCGGGGCCGAGACGTCACCGGAGCGCCACAGGGCCCCCTCGGGCCCGTGCAGCCCCGCCAGGGGGACGGCCGCGGGGCCGCGCCGCGGTCCGCCCGTTCCGCGCAGGAGCTGGTGCAGGGCCACTGCGGTGTCGGTGGCGTCGGGGAAGAAGAGCTCGCAGACCCAGCCGCGCCGTCCCGCCCGGCGGACCCGCAGTTCGTGGAGGCCGTGCCACTCGTCACCGCCGGGCGGCGCGGGCAGCAGGGGCCCCTGGTGGCCGGGGCTGTCGGGCACGGCCACCACCAGGTGCACCGCTGACGGCAGGTGCGGTGCCAGGGTGAGGCAGCGGCGCAGGTCGGTGAGGCTGGCCGCGACCACGGCGAGCAGGCCGACCGCTCCGCCCCCCTCCGGGGCGCCCCCGGCCCCGACGGCCCGTCCCATGGGGCGCGCGTCCAGGTCGACGAGGCCGTCGCCGTCCCGGAGCCGCAGCCGGGCGAGGTGCTCGCAGCCGCCCGGCCGGAACCCGGTGTGGCACAGCATCGCGGGTTCCCTGCCTCGGGTGCGCAGAGCCTGGCGGAGTACGGAGGTGATCATCGGGCGACCTCTGTGGTGTGGGAAGACGGAGCCGCGCCGACTCCAGTTCCAAACACTCAGAGTAGTCAGGATGACACTTTTCGAGGTCGCCGGGGGCGGTGTGTCGGAACACCGGACACACCGCCCCCCTCCGCGCCCCGGGCCAGGCGGCCCGGGCTCAGTACCCGGCGCTCAGCGGGCCAGCTTGCGCAGAGCCCTGCGGGTCAGCCCCGGCGTGAACCAGCGCAGCTTGCGCTCGGCCCGCCGCGCCCGGGCCCGCATGCGCTCCACGTCGGCCAGCGCCTGGTCGAGCTTGCGCCGCAGGACCTCGGGCTCCTCCAGCTTGACCTGGGCCTCCTCCTCCGGGACCACGAGGTCCGTGCCGGAGATCCAGTGCGTGCCGTGGACCTCCTCCACCCGGCGCTCGACCTCCTCGCCCGAGGCCCCCGGCCACAGGTGCCGGACCCGGGCGTAGGCGGAGACCCGCTCCAGGCGCAGCACGCCCTCGCCCCGGGTGTCCCCGGGCAGGGGCGCGCACAGCAGCCCCGCCTTGTTCTTGTTGGCCGCCTCCACCAGGTCGGCGAGGGCCCGCCTGCGCAGCGCGGGGCCCGCGGGGGCGTGCAGGAGGAAGGGCACGCGCGGGTCATGGCCGGGCGCGGTCTCCACCACGCGGACCCGGGGGTCGCCGCGGAAGGTCTCCTGGATCAGCCGCAGGTCGAGCCGCTCCTCGTCCAGGGGGGAGCGGCGCCCGTCGTCCAGCTCGCTCCAGGGGCCGACCAGCCACAGCCGGATGTCGGGGGTGGTGCCGTTCAGCAGGGCGGAGGCCGTGGTGTCCACGTCCTCCAGGGTGGCTCCGTCCGCGTTCATGACCACGTCGACCAGCGGCGTCTCCCACAGCCGGTCGGGCCGTCTGCGGCGCAGGTGGAAGTCGGGTACCCGGTTGGCCACGTAGGGGGCCCGGTAGCGCATGCCCGCGTCGCGGCGGGTCTGCATCTGCGAACGGCCCAGGTGCCAGCTGCTGGTGTCCAGGTCCGGGATGAACAGGGCGCCCTGCTGGGAGACCCGGTAGGCGAACTCGCTGTCACCGCCCAGGATCATCCGCGGGTCCAGGCCCCCCGCGGCGTCGAACAGGGTGCGGTGCAGGGAGCCGGTGGCGCCGATGAACACCTTGTAGGCGAGGTGGTCGGCGGCGCGCAGCCGGTCGTTCTTCTCGATCGGGCGCTCCACCCAGTGCGGGTCGGCGCTCTCGCGGTCGAACAGCTCCGCTGCCCGGCCGGCGCGCACCTCCTCGGCCACGTACTCCGGGGTCATCGCCGCCGGGTCGAAGTCCACGAACAGCTTGTGGCCCAGGGCCACCCCGTAGTCGACCAGGTGGTGCCAGCGCATCTGCGACTCGACGTGCTCGCGGTAGACCAGCATGTCCGCGTCCAGGCGCAGGACCACCTGGCCGGAGGAGACGGCCACACCGCTGTTGACCGCGTGCGCCGACCCCCACCCGCCGGGCGCGGAGGTGATCAGCCGGGTGTTGGCCGGGCGGACCTCGGGCAGGGTGAGCGGCTCGGGCGAGCCGTCGTCCACCACGACCACCTCCATGAGGTGGTCCGGGTAGCTCTGTCCGGCCAGGGAGGCCAGGACCAGCGCGAGCTTCTCCGGCTGGCCGTGGGCGGGGATGACCACCGACACCGACAGCGTGGGCGTCCAGGCTCCCAGGGCGGGCGGTCGGAGCGGCGAGTAGTCGTTGCGCCGCGCGCGGGGCTGGTCCCGGTAGTCGACCTCGCCTCGCGGAAGGGCGGTGCCGGGCTCGGGTGCGCGCTCGTCGGAGTTGGGCTCCGGGCTCATGTCCAGCGTGGTCAACGGTGTCCCCCGGTGTGCTCGGTGGCGTGCTGGCCCAGAGGGGTCGGTTCACCCTCCAGGAGGGTGCTCGGACGCCAGCCGCGCCACTGTTGGGTGTGGTTGTGCAGGAAGAAGGCCATGTCCTCGGACCAGGTGTGCCCGCCGCCGGTACGGCGGAGCACGTACCCGAGTCCGTGGGCGCGGTAGATGCGTCCGCCGCCTCGGATGACGGCGATGAGGAGTTGGGTGTCGATGGCGCGGGGCAGCGGGCGGAACCCGCCGGTCTCCTCCAGCACCGCCCGGTCGGTGAGGATGGTGCCCCCGGCGATGAACCGGGTGGCCGCCTCGGACTTGCGGCTGCGCCAGAGGGTGAGGTCGATCTCCTGGAGGTAGACGAAGTCCTGGCCGACGCCGACGAGTTCGGCGCCGGAGTAGGTGCGGGCCAGGACGAGGTCGGCGAGGTGCTCGGGGCCGTACCAGTCGTCGTCGTCCCACTTGGAGACCAGGGTGCCGGAGGTCCGGGCGACCGCGTCGTTGAGCACGGTGCCGAAGATCTGGTCGGCGTCCGCCTCGTGCACGATGAGGGGGACGCCGGTCTCCCGGAAGGCGGCCACGGCCGAGGCGACCTCGGGCAGCGAGGCGGGGAAGCCGTGCAGGGTCAGGACGACCTCGACGTCCACACCGCGCTGGCGGGCGATCTGGGCGAGCGCGAAGCCCACCATCTCGGGGCGGCGCGTGCACAGGACCACGGACACCGTCGGCTCCGGGGGCAGGGGCACGCCCGCCTGGGCGGCCAGGGCGCGCCACCGGGCCCGCTGGCCGTGGGTGCGCAGCGCGGCCCGGCGCAGCCGGACGCTGTACTCCTCGCGGCGCAGCCCGTCGGCCAGGTCCGCCTCCTCGGCTCCGGTCAGGAGGTCGACCAGCGGCTCGCCCAGCCCCGAGGCCCAGGCGGGCACGGGCCCGCTGACCAGCGGGACCCCGCCTGCGGCCAGGGAGGCCACCGCGCGGACGGCGGAGGCGGGCCCGGTGTGCCCGGACCAGTCCACTCGGACGCCGCGCAGGTGGCGCAGCCGGGACAGGTCGACGTCGGTGACGGTGCCGTCGGGGCGCACCCGCACCAGGTCCTTGCTCCCCTCGCGGATGACGGCGTGGCCGTCGTGCAGGGTCAGGTCGGCCAGGTGGCTGGTCTGAGCCCGGGTGAAACCGGTGGGGTTGACGGTGAACTCGTCGATGGGCGCGATCGCGTTGACCGGATCGGCCGTCCGCACGAGGGCCCGGGCCGTGTCATGCCCGCCGGGGGCGGCGACGCGTTCCCATGCGTCGGTTCCGGTGGTGGATCGGTCCAGGACCGGCACGACGTCGTCGGTCCACGCGGGGGCGTCCGCGCCCGCGTCCTCGGCCACGCGCAGCGCCAGGTCCCCGACGGGCGTCACCCGGCGCAGGGGCACGGGCCCGGCGGCCTCCACCCCGTGGACGCCGGTGTCGCCGGGCCGCCACAGGGCGGCCTCGGGGCCGTTGAGGACGGCCAGGGGCGCCAGGGCGGGGCCGCGGCGGCGGCCCCGGGTGCCGTGCAGGAGGGCGTCGAGGACCTGGGCGGTCTCGACGCCGTTGGGGAAGAACAGCTCGCACAGCCAGCCGCGCGGGTTCACCCGGCGCACCCGCATCTCCTGGAGGTCGCGCCACTGCCCCATGCCCGGCGAGGCCGGGACGGGCGGCTCCTGGTGGCCGGGGGTGGCGACCAGGCCGACCACGACCTGGACGGCCCGGGGCAGGTGCGTGGCCACGGTCAGGGCCCGGTGCAGGTCGGTGGGCGTGGCGGCCACGAGGGCGACCAGGCCGACCTCGGGCTCCCCGTCCCTGATCCAGGCGTTGGGGACCTCCACGCGCCGGCCCATGGGGTGGGTGTCCAGGTCCAGGATGAGGTCGCCGGGTCGTAACGGCAGCTCGGCCAGGGTGGGGCGGGTGTCGGCGCCCGCGTGGCAGAGTACGGCTGCCTCGGTGCCGCGGGCACGCAGGGCGTGCCTCAGGGCGGTGCTGATCATCGGGTGACCTCGGGTGTGTCGGATGGGGCTCCGCGAGGGGGCCCGGCGGGTGGTGCGGTGGAGGAGGAGGGGATGTCAGGCCCCCTTGCGGCTGAAGACGTGGGCTCCCTTCTCCGCGGCCTCCTCGGTGCGGTGCAGTTCGGGGTGTTCGGCCAGCCAGCGGTCGCCGATGGCCTGCTCGTCGGGGCGCGCGGCGTCGTCCAGGACGATGACCGCGTCCTCGGTGCAGCGCGGCAGCAGGACGGGCACGGCCGGGTAGCGGGCCTGCAGGCCGGTGGCCTGGGGCGGTCCGTCGACGAAGACCAGGCCGATGTCCTCCAGGTCGGCGAAGACGGAGGCGTCGTACCAGCGGTCGGCGGTGGTGCGCTCCTGACCGTCGACGGTCACGGTGGCGGGCTCGGTCTCCACGAGGGGGGCGTGGCGGACCTGGACGATGTCGTCCAGACCGTGCGCGGCGACCAGGGCCCGGCTGAGCTCGGCGTAGCGGGCGTCGTGCTCGACGGCGACCAGCCTGCCGCCGCCCGCACGGCGCAGGGCGTAGCCGATCCAGACGCTGGAGGCCCCGCTGCCGCACTCCACGACCAGTTCCGGGCGCAGCCGGTCGATGTGGCGGACCAGGAGCCTGAGCACGTCGGGCGAGGCGGCCCACCCGCGCAGGGGCGGCATGAAGGGCGCGGTGTCGAGGTGGTCGCGCAGTTCGGTCCAGGCGACCTGCTGCTCGTAGTCGTCGCGGCCCTGCACGGTGATGGCGTGCCTGAGCTCACGGCTGACCCGGGGCAGCGCCTGCTCCCGCAACCCGTCGAGTCGGTCCCGGAGGTCCTCCATGGCGCGGACGGACTCCAGACGGTCGTCGCCGAGCGTCTCGGCGACCCTGCGGCTGTGGGTGTCCATCACCGTCCGCACCTCCCGGCCCAGGGCGCCGACCCTGCGGTGGAGCAGGAGCGTGCCCAGCGCCAGGGCGCCCACCGCCCCGCCGAACAGGCCCAGGAGGGTGAGCGTGACCGCGGACACCCAGTCGAGGAGTCCGAGCAGGCCCAGGGCCGCGGGAACGCAGAGGACGGCGGCTCCGACCACCGCGCAGGTGACCAGGAGGGGACGGAGACGACTGCGCAGCGACCGCATGGCGGGGTACCTCCACGGAAGTTTCTGACACGGTGCCGCCGGACGCGACCCTCAGGGGGAGCATGCGGGGAAGACGGCGTTTCCCCGGGGTTGAACCGCCGGTGCGTCCGCTCGCGCGGGAACGGTGACGGCAATCCACACAGATGCTCTCGACCTTAACGCTTCGCCGAAATAACGGACCCCTGGCGGAGGGAATCGAAACCCGGAGTGACCGCAATTCGCCTCTTGTTCACCTTTGCCTCACGAATTTCTCATGTCGGCTTTCTCGTTCCGACGCCTCCGGTTCCTCGCGGGCTCCTCCGGCCCCTCCCAGGGGTGCGGTCAGAACTCGGCCGAACCCCGGTCACCATCGCCGTGGCCTCGCGCAGGGCCCCGTCCATGGCCGGGGCCAGGGTCGAGGCGTAGGTCGCCGTCATGTGGTTTTCATCCCAGGACACGAGCACGTTGCCGACGACGGCCTCACAGGTGCCCCGGGGACACACGTGGTCGGTGAGGTGCACGAGGACGACGTTGTCGGGCAGGTCGACCCGGTGGATGAGCAGTGCCCAGACGCCGCCCAGGGCCGGTTCCCACAGGCGGGCGCCGGTGTCGAAGTAGGCCCAGGCCTGATTGGGGGCGGTGGGCCACGGCGAGCGAGTCTGGTCCAGAAGGCGGCGAACCGTACGCGGCCGCCGCGCTCCGGGGAGCGGACCAGGGAACCGGTGATGAGGAAACCGGCGAGCGGCAGGAACACGTCCACGCCGCCGGAGACCCGGCCGAACCAGATGTGGTACACGGCCACCAGGACGACGGCGACGGCGCGCGGCCCCTCGGTCTCGGGGCGGAAGGAGCCGTTCCGGGCGGCGGGAGCGGACGGTGTGCCCGCGGACGCGGGAGCGGGAGCCCTCGGTACGGCGCGACAGGCATGGGTTGGCGACGGCCTCGGAGAATAGGGTGACGTACCGCCGAAGAAGGCGGCCACCGGGTCCCGCCCTCGAATTCGGCGCTGAATTATCTCCGCCCTCCCCGGAGGCCGGGTCGATCGGTGGGGAACTTCCACCGAGCGGTCCGCTGACGGGGGCGCGCGGCGGAGGCGGCGACGGGGAGGGGCCGGACGGGGAAGCGCTGGGGGAGGGGCGGAACGGGTGGCGGAGGGGTCGGCTCGCGCCCCCGGGGGACGGCGCCCCGGCCGCGCGCACCCGGGGCGGAGCACGCCCCGGTTTATTCCCGGGCCGGTGTGTAAACAGCCTGACATCGGGTGTGCGACCGGCTGGCTGGTAGCTTGCTGCCTAGCGATCCCATCGCTGCCGAACACGACGACTCGCGTCATTGGAAAGGTGCGTCAGAGATGTCTGCGCCGTACTCGCTTCCTGAACTGCCCTACGACTACGCGGCCCTGGAGCCGTGGATCTCCGGTCAGATCATGGAGCTGCACCACGACAAGCACCACGCGACCTACGTCTCCGGTGCCAACACGGCCCTGGAGAAGATGGCCGAGGCCCGTGAGAGCGGCGACTTCGGCACCATCCCGATGTTGGAGAAGAACCTGGCCTTCAACCTGGGCGGCCACGTCAACCACTCCGTGTTCTGGAAGAACCTGTCCCCGGAGGGCGGTGACAAGCCCGAGGGCGAGCTGGGTGCGGCCATCGACGACCAGTTCGGTTCCTTCGACGCCTTCCGCGCCCACTTCACCGCCGTGGCCACGACCATCCAGGGTTCGGGCTGGGCGATCCTGGCCTGGGACGCGCTGGGCCAGCGCCTGGTCATCGAGCAGCTCTACGACCAGCAGGGCAACACCGCCCTGAGCTCGGTTCCGCTGCTGATGCTGGACATGTGGGAGCACGCCTTCTACCTCCAGTACAAGAACGTCAAGGCCGAGTACGCCAAGGCCTTCTGGAACGTCGTCAACTGGGCCGACGTCCAGGAGCGCTTCGCCAGCGCACGCGCGGTGAAGATCGGCTGAGGCCGACCTCTCCGGTCCGGCGCGCGCCGGACGCCGCGGAGGGCGGCACCCCTGGGGTGCCGCCCTCGCGTGTACCCGGGCCGCGCGCGGCGGGGCCCGGCTCAGACCACCAGGCGGACCGGGTCGGCCTCCACCGGGCCGTACCGGTCCAGCTCGCGCCAGGCCCGGGCCAGGCGCCAGACCAGCTCCTCCCGTGTGGGGCGGTCGTAGGCGAAGGGCAGCCGGAAGTACTCGGCGTGGCGGTCGTCCTCTGAGGCGGACATGATGGCGCCGGGGACCAGCTCCACGTCGTGGCAGAGCGCGACCTGCACGTAGGAGCGGGCCCGCACGCCGGGCAGGCGCACCCACAGGGCGGCGCCGCCGTCGGGCCGCCGCCACTCCCAGGCGGGCAGGGCCTCGCGCAGCAGCCCCTCCATGTGGTCGAGGGCCTCGCGCAGCAGCTCGGAACGCTGCCGGGACAGCTCGTCGTAGCGCCGGATGAGCCGGACCGCCACCGCCTGGTCGAGCAGGGGGCTGGCCAGGTCGGCCAGGATCTTGCGGCGGCTCAGGCGCAGGGCCATCTCGGCGGGCGCGCGCAGCCAGCCCAGGCGGATCCCGGCCCAGCCGATCTTGGACAGGGACTCCACGGTGATGACCTCGGCCCCGCGCGGGGCGAACGCGGCCACCGGCGGGGGCTCGTCGGCGGCGCGCAGGCCGGTGTAGGCGAAGTCCTCCATCACGGGCACGCCGTGGCGCGCGGACAGCTCGCCCAGCTCGCGGCGGCGCGCCGCGGACATCATCGTTCCGGTGGGGTTGTGGTACGAGGGCATCGTGTACACGAGGTGGGGCGCGTGCTCGGTGACGGCGCGGCGCAGTCCCATGCCGTCCATGCCCTGCTCGTCGAGGGGCACGGGCAGGAAGCGGGCGCCCCGGTCGCTCATCAGGTCCAGGCAGCCCGCGAAGCTGGGGTCCTCCACCACCACGGGGGAGCCCTTGCGCAGGTACAGCTGGGCGACCAGGTTGACCGCCTGGTGGGCGCCGGTGGTGACCACGATCTGGTCGGGGGCCGTGGGCAGGCCCCGCTCGGTGTAGTGGTCGGCGACGGCCCGGCGCAGCGCGGGCAGGCCGCTGGGATAGTAGGTGCCCTCGGCCATGAGCGCGGGCAGGTCCTCGGCCACGACCTCGCGGACGGCCTCCTCCACCCCGGTCAGCGCCGGGGTGGCCAGGCACGCGGCCGAGATGAGGCCCTCGTCCCGCTGGAAGAGGTTGCGGTACATGGGGTTGCCGTTGCCGTTGGCGGTCCAGCCGTCCGGGCGCACCGGTTCGATCCGCTCGCTGACGCGGGTGCCGCTGCCCTGCCTGCTGTCGAGGATGCCCGCCGAGCGCAGGGAGTCGTAGGCCGACACGACCGTGGTGCGGCTGACCCGGAGCGCGGCGGCCAGGGCGCGCTCGGAGGGCAGGCGCTCACCGGGGGTGAGGGTGCCCTGGTCGAGGAGCCCGCGCAATGTGTCGGCGAGGCGCTGGTAGAGGGGGCCGTCTCCGCGCGGCCAGGCGCCGAGGAGGTCCGCGAGCTCCGCCGCGCTCCGAGAAGAGTCCATTTTCCGCTCCATTGGATCTATGTCCACTCAACCTGGACTTCCATAATGGCATTCGAGTCGGAATACCAACAGAGCAAAATGGACCCTTCATGAGCAGTCCAATCCGATCCGCTTCCGCCCACCCCTCCGAGGAGCCCGCGATGTCGATCCTGATCCCGCACCAGCACGCGCCCGTCGCCCGCCAGCCGCACCGGAGCGGGGAGGGCGGCCGAGGCCGGCGCGGCGGCGGGCCGGTCCTGGCCGAGGCGCGCACCGTCCGGGGCGACCGGCGGTTCCTGGGCGCCTTCGCCGCCGTCCTGCGCGAGCGCGCCCGGGCCCACCCCGGACACCTGGAGGAGGTCCACTTCGCCGACGAGGGAGACCACATACGCTTCCTGGTGCTGTGGCGCTCCACGGTGGACCTGAGGGCCTTCGTGGAGGAGGCGCACCGGGACGTGCTGGCGCTCAGGGAACGCGCGGGCGCCTTCCCCGAGGTGGAACGCGTCCTGTGGTGGGCCGCCGACGGCGCCCCGGTGCCGCCGGAGGAGGCCGCGGAACGCGCCCGCCGGCTGCGCGAGCGCGGCCCCGGCGCGGACGCCTTCACCCTGGCCTCCCCGGTGCCGGTCCCGTCCTGAGCGGGACTGTCGCGGCCCGCCGCGGGGGCGCCGGGGCCGTCCCGCAACGGCCCGGCCCGGGCGGGCCGTCCGGGGGCGCTACGGGCGGGTGAGCGCCTCCGACAGGTCCCCGACCCCCCAGGTTCCGCCCAGGGCGGGGGCCAGGGAGCGGCGGGCCACGTCCGCGAACCCAGCGGGGTCCAGCGCGCCGCTTCCCTCCGGGAGCGCGCCCACCAGCGGTCCGGCGCCCATGGCGGGCAGGTCGGTGAGGTTGCAGCGCATCGCCAGGTCGGGCCGGCGGGGCCAGGAGCCCACCACCACCCCGGCCGGACGCAGGCCGCGGGTGCGCAGCGCCTCCGCGGTCAGCGCGGTCGCGTTCAGCGTGCCCAGGTCGGGCCGGGCCACCACGAGCACCGGCGCGGACAGCAGCACCGCGGTGTCGGCCAGGGTCTGCCCGTCGGCGTTCATCCGCACCAGCAGTCCCCCGGCGCCCTCCACCAGCACGAGGTCGTGCGCGTGCGACAGCCCCCGCACCGCGTCGGCGACCTCCTCCGCCCGCACGGGTGCGGCCCCGCACCGGGCGGCGGCCGTGGCGGGGGCGAGCGGATCGGGGTAGCGGGCCAGTTCGGCGGCGGCCACCCCCGGCACCAGCCGGGCCACGGTGTCCGCGTCGCCGGGCTCGCCCGGCCCCACCCCGGTCTGCGCCGGCTTGAGGACGGCCACCCGCCGCCCCCGCGCGCGGGCCAGCGCGGCCACCGCCGCGGTGGCCACCGTCTTGCCGACCTCGGTACCGGTACCGGTCACCACCAGGACGCTCATGACCGGCCTCCGGCGAGCGAGGCGCGCACCGCCGCGACCATCCCGGCGGCGACGGCGGCCACGTCCCCGGAGTCGCACACGTACGGCGGCATGGCGTACACGTGGTTGCGGAAGGGCCGCAGCCACACCCCCGCCTCCACCGCGGCCCGGGTGGCCTCCGCCGTACGGACCGGGGCCTCCAGCTCCACCACGCCGATCGCGCCGAGCACCCGCACCTCGCGTACCCCGGGTAGTCGCGCTGCCGGGGCGAGGCCCTCGCGCAGTCCGGCCTCGATCCGGGCCACGTCGCCCCGCCAGTCGCCCTCCGTCAGCAGCCGCACCGAGGCCAGCGCCGTGGCGCAGGCCAGCGGGTTGCCCATGAACGTGGGCCCGTGGGCCAGGACCGGCACCTCTCCCCCAGCGATCCCGCGGGCCACACGGCCCGTGCACAGGGCGGCGGCGAGCGTCAGGTAGCCGCCGGTCAGCGCCTTGCCCAGGCACAGGACGTCGGGGCTGACCCCGGCGTGGTCGGCGGCGAACAGCTCCCCGGTGCGGCCGAAGCCCGTGGCGATCTCGTCGAAGACCAGCAGCAGCCCGTGGGCGTCGGCGATCCGGCGCAGCTCGCGCAGGTAGCCCGGGTGGTGGAACCGCATGCCCCCGGCGCCCTGCACCACCGGCTCGACGATGATCGCGGCCAGTTCGTCGGCGTGTTCGGCGGCCAGGCGCCCGAAGGCGGCCACGTAGGCGGGGTCGGGCTCGGTGCCGAACCCGGCGGGCGGCTCGGGCGCGTGGACCTGCGCGGGCAGCACGTCACCCCACAGGGAGTGCATTCCGCCCTCGGGGTCGCACACGCTCATGGCGTGGAAGGTGTCCCCGTGGTAGCCGCCCCGCCAGGTCAGGAAGCGGCGACGGCCGGGATCGCCGGCGGAGCGGTGGTACTGCAAGCACATCTTCATGGCCACCTCCACCGCGACCGAGCCGGAGTCGGCGAGGAAGACGTGCTCCAGCGGTTCGGGGGTGATCTCCACCAGGGCCTCGGCCAGCGCGGCGGCGGGGGCGTGGGTGAGCCCGCCGAACATGACGTGGCTGAAGGAGTCCACCTGGGCGCGCAGCGCCGCGTCGAGCACGGGGTGGCGGTAGCCGTGGACCGCCGACCACCAGGAGGACATCCCGTCGACCACGCGGTACGTGCCCTCCTCCGCCCACAGGGTCAGGCGTGTGCCCTCCGCGCCGGTGACCACGTACGGCCGTTCGGCTGCGGGGACGGTGGTGTAGGGGTGCCACAGGTGGGCGGTGTCCGCGGCGCGGACCCTGGCGGGGTGCGGGGGCGTCGGGGTCATACCGCCCCATTGTTCACCGTGCGCACGCGCACGTGCCCGTACGGTCCCACCAGGAATCGGCGCCGAACTTTGTGGGCTTCCACGGGTGACGCCCCCGGGCCCGGACCGGCAGAGTCGTAGACGCCTCCCTGGCACGAAGGACCGGGCCGCCCCAGCGGGATTGGCCGCCGCTGGGTCGGCCCCTCGCCGGGGGCGCCCGCTCTGCCCGTCCCCGTCCGACCGGAGTGTGTCCCGCCGCGAACCGAGGAGGACGCCGACAGCATGCCGACCCCCGCCGCCCTGGCGCCCCGCCGCCCGTGGACCCTGCGCGCCACCGCCCGCGCGCGCCCCCCGCACCCCTTCGCGTGGCTGGACGGGGCCGCCCGCAGACGCGCCGAGGCCGGACTCGTGCGGCGGACCGTGCCCCGGTCGGCCGACGACGACCTGCTGGACCTGGCGGGCAACGACTACCTGGGGCTGCTGCGCCACCCGGAGGTGGTGGAGGCCGCCGCCCGGGCGGCCCGCGTGTGGGGCGCGGGCGCGGGCGGCTCCCGGCTGGTCACCGGGGACACCGACCTCCACCAGGAACTGGAGCGCGAGCTCGCCGGCTTCTACGGCACCGAGGCGGCCCTGGTGTTCTCCTCGGGGTACGCCGCGAACCTGGCGATGGTCACCGCGCTGGCCGCCCCCGACGGCGGCGCCCCTCCCCTGCTGGTGTGCGACCGGTACAACCACGCCTCCCTCATCGACGCGACCCGCCTGGCCCGGGCCTCCGGGGCGCGCGTGGCCCTCTTCGACCACGCCGACCCCGGCCGGGCCGCCGAGGCCCTCGCGGGCGCCGGGGACCGGGCTCTGCTGCTGAGCGACACGGTGTTCTCGGTGGACGGCGACCTCACCGACACCGGTGCGCTGGCCCGGACGGCCCGCGCGCACGGCGCCGCGCTGCTGCTGGACGACGCGCACGGCCTGGGCGTGGTGGGCCCCGGCGGCCGGGGGGCGGCCACCGCCGCCGGGCTGCGCGGCGCGGACGACGTCGTGGTGTCGGTGACCCTGTCCAAGGCGCTGGGTGCCCAGGGCGGCGCGGTGCTGGGTTCGCGGCGGGTGGTCCGCCACCTGGTGGAGACCGCGCGCACGTTCGTCTTCGACACCGGGCTGGCGCCCGCCTCGGCGGGCGCGGCCCTGGCCGCGCTGCGGATCCTGCGCGCCGAGCCGGAGCGGGCCGAGGCGGTGCGCAGCCGGGCCCGGCGGCTGGCGCGGGGCCTGCGGGAGCGCGGGCTGTCGGCGAGCACGCCCGACGCCGCCGTGGTGTCGGTACTGGCGCCCTCACCCGAGGCCGCCGTGCGGTGGCGGTCCGCCTGCCTGGAGGCGGGTGTCAGGGTGGGCTGCTTCCGGCCGCCGTCGGTACCGGACGGCCGCTCCCGGCTGCGGCTGACCGCCCGCGCGACCCTGGACGAGCGCGACGTCAGCCGCGTTCTGGACGTGATCGGGGCGAACCGCCCCGGGTAGTCTTGCGGAGGACGCAGCAGCCGTCGGGGAGCGGGAGGCGGAAACGGCCGTGGCAGCACGTGGTGAGGACCCCGAGGCGCCGGAACCGGTCGCCGACGACCCCTCCGGGACCACGCGAGGCGACGACCCGGGCGACGCGGAGGGCACCTCCTCCGGGAGCGGCTCCCGGAACGGCGGTTCCTCCGGCGGCGACGGCTCGGAGGACGGTCCCGGGGAGGGCGGGGGCGGGGAGCGCCCGAGGCCCCGCCGCGGACGCCGGATCGCGGTCGCCACCTCCCTGTTCCTGGTCCTGGTCCTGGTGGCCACGCTGGTGCTGCCCTTCAGCCGGGAGGGCCTGGTCTCCCTGTGGTGCGACGTCACCGGCGGCGTGTGTCCGGCCGAGGAGCTCCCTCCGATCACCGAGGACGAGGAGAGCGACTGGCGGGTGCGCATGGAGCCCGAGGAGGCCGCGCTGTGGGGCAACTACGTAGCCCTGGGCGACTCCTACTCCTCCGGCGACGGCGCGGGCGACTACCTGCCCGGCACCGCCGAGTCGGGGGGCTGCTGGCGTTCGGAGAACGCCTACCCCCGGGTGATCGCCGAGGAGTTCGACTTCGCCGGGGCACTGGCCTTCTACGCGTGCAGCAGCCACAAGGGCTCGGACATGCTCAAGCAGATCGGCACCCCCGAGTCCCAGATCGAGCGGGTGACCGAGGGCACGTCCCTGGTGACCCTGGGCATCGGCGGCAACGACCTGGGCTTCATCCCGGTCCTGCGCACCTGCATCGTGCGGATGCCGCTACTGGAGAGCAGCGTCTGCGTCCAGCAGGAGGAGGACATCGACAAGCGGATGGCCTCCTTCGAGAAGACCCTGGCCGAGGTGCTCGGGCAGATCCGCGAACGCGCGCCCGACGCCCGGATCCTCGTCCTGGGCTATCCGCGGCTGTTCCCCGAGGAGCCGCCGGGCATGTACTACACCCTGACCAAGAACGACCAGCTGTGGCTGAACGATCTCGCCCAGCGGTTCAACGGGCTCATCCGCGACGTGGTCTACCGGGTGGACGGCGAGGTCTACGGTTCGCGCTCCACCGGCAGCGTCGAGTACGTGAACACCTTCTCCGCCCTGGCCGGGTACGAGGTGAGCGCCGAGGAGGCGTGGCTGAACGGGATCGTGCTCGGACGGCTGGGCGAGGGCCTGCGCGTGGACCGGGCCAGCTTCCACCCCACCGCCCAGGGGCAGATGTCCATCGCCGAGCGGGTGCGCCTGCAGATCGTGGAGGGCCCCGAACGGGTGCTCTACGTCTCCCGCGAGACCCTCGACGACGTCGACCCCCGGCAGCTGGAGTCGGAGCTGGGCGGTCCGCTCGACCCCGCCCGGGAAACCGAGGCCCCCGAGGTCGCCGGTTCCCCCGCCGACGAGGCCGACGCCCCGGACCGGCTGAACGGCCAACCCACCGGCTGACCGGAGACGTTGCCGGTGTGACGGGTGGGACCCACCGTCGGGAGGGAGCCGGACGGCGGGCCCGGGGTCGTTCCCCTAACGGCCGGACCGGAGCTCCTGGACCACCTCCGCGAAGCGGTCCAGGCCCCAGTTGAGGTCCTCCTCGCTGATCACGAGCGGCGGCGACATCCGGATCGTCGACCCCTGGGTGTCCTTGACCAGCACACCGTGCTCGGCCAGCCGCGCGCACAGCTCCTTACCCGAGGCCAGGGACGGGTCGACGTCGATGCCCGCCCACAGGCCGATGCTGCGGGCGGACACCACCCCGGCGCCGACGAACTCCTTCAGGCGGCGCCGGAGCACCTCGCCCAGTCGGCGCGCGTCCTCCAGGTAGGGCCCCTCGGTGAGCATCCGCACGACGGTGCGCCCCACCGCCCCCGCCAGCGGGTTCCCGCCGAAGGTGCTGCCGTGCTGGCCCGGCTGGATCACGCCGAGCACGTCCTCGTCGGCGACCATCGCCGACACCGGCAGGATGCCGCCGCCCAGGGCCTTGCCGAACAGGTAGGCGTCGGGGACCACCCCGCTGTGCTCGCAGGCCCGGACGGTGCCGGTACGGCCCAGGCCGGACTGCACCTCGTCGGCGATGAACAGCACGCGGTGGCGGTCGCAGGCCTCCCGCACCCGGGGCAGGTAGTCCGGCGGCGGCACGATCACGCCCGCCTCGCCCTGCACCGGTTCGATGAGCACGGCCGCGGTGGTGTCGTCGATCGCCTCCTCGAGAGCGGCGGCGTCGCCGTAGGGCACCGACCGGAACCCCGGGGTGTAGGGGCCGAAGCCGGTCCTGGCCTCGGGATCGGAGGAGAAGGAGACGATGGTGGTGGTGCGGCCGTGGAAGTTGGCGCCCGCCACGACGATGGTCGCCTGGTTCTCCGGAACGCCCTTGACCCCGTAGGCCCACTTGCGGGCCACCTTGATACCGGTCTCCACGGCCTCGGCGCCGGTGTTCATCGGCAGGACCTTCTCCTTGCCGACCATGTCGGCCAGGGCGCTGACCCAGGGGCCGAACTGGTCGTTGTAGAAGGCCCGGCTGGTGAGCGTGACCCGGTCCAGCTGCCGGTGCGCCGCCGCCAGCAGCTCGGGGTTGTGGTGGCCGAAGTTCATGGCCGAGTACCCGGCCAGGCAGTCCAGGTACCTCCTGCCCTCGACGTCGGTCACCCAGGCACCGCGGCCCTCGGCGATCACGACGGGAAGGGGGGAGTAGTTGTGCGCCGACCGCGCCTGTGCGAGTGCGATGTGGTCCGCGCTGGAGAGTTCCTCCCCGCCGGGGTGTCCGGCCGGGTCCCGCTGTCCCAGGTTCTGGGTGTTGCTCATCTAGCCGCTCCGATCGCCATTGACCGATGTCAGACAAGGTGATACCCACCGACGGGCGCGGTAGCGCCCCTGTCGGCGAGAGGTCCCCACGAGTTGAGCAGATGATCCGGTCAACCCACAAGGGGTGATGCGTATCACTCCCGCCGGGGGAGGCCCGAAACCTCGGGCGCACGTCCCGCGCACACCCCCTGAGCGGGCCTGGAGCACCGGGCGTGACCTGGGATAACTCCCCTGGTGACGCGGTCCACAACCCCGGCCGCGATCTGGCGCCCGCCCGGCGGGTACCGTCGCACCAACAGCCACTCCGCCGCCGCGAGCCGATGCCGTGGACGGCCCCGCCGATCGTGTCAGGGAGGTCAGGCGTGCCCACCACCGCGTCCCAGGACGCCCCCTTCTCCCTCTCCCGGCTGTTCGCCGCGGTCGCCGACGCCGTACCCGAGCGGACCGCGCTGGCCGCGGGCCCCCGGCGGCTGACCTACCGGGCGCTGCTGGAGCGCTCCCTGCGCCTGGCCCGGCACCTGGTGGAGGCGGGCGTGCGCCCGGGCGAGCACGTCGCGGTGCTGGCGTTCAACCGCGCCGAGTGGATGGAGTCCTTCCTCGGGATCCTGCGCGCGGGAGCGGTCCCGGTCAACGTCAACTACCGCTACGTGGCCGGGGAGCTGCGCCACGTCCTGGCCGACGCCCACGCCGTGGCGCTCGTCGCGGAGGACTCCCTGGCCGCGACGGTCACCGCGGTCCGCCCCGACCTGCCCCGGCTCCGACACGTGCTGCTCGTCGGCGACGGCTCCGAGCGCCGGGCCGAGGGGACCGACTACGAGCGGGCCCTGGCCTCGGCCTCCGGGGGGACGCCGCTGCCCTCCACCAGCGGAGACGACCACTACCTGCTCTACACCGGCGGGACCACGGGCTACCCCAAGGGCGTGCTGTGGCGGCAGGCGGACATCTTCCGCGCCGCCCTGGAGCGCCGGGCGCCGGGCGCTCCCCGGGCCCGGACCCCGGAGGAGGTGGCCGAACGCGCCGCGCGCTGCTTCCCGCAGCGCATGCTCGTGCTGGGGCCGCTGATGCACGCGGCCGGGCAGTGGAACGCGCTGAGCATGCTGCTGTGCGGCAAGCGCGTGGTGCTGTCCACCGACCGCAGCTTCCACCCGGACCGGGTCCTGGAGACCGCGCACCGCGAGGGCGTCCACGTGGTCCAGCTGGTCGGGGACGCCATGGCCCGCCCGCTGGCCCGGCACCTGCTCACCGAACCCGGGATGTGCCCCGACCTGGCCTCGGTCCGCTCCGGCGGCACCCCGCTCACCCCGGCGGTGCGCGCCCTGTGGCGGGCTTGGCGCGCGGACGTGGCCCTGGCCGACGCCTACGGGGGCTCGGAGACCGGCGTGTGCGGTTCGGCCACCGGCCCGGAGCGGGAGGAGGGCCCCGCCGGGGAGAGGACCCTGTCGGGCTCCCCCGACCACCGCAGCTTCACCATGGGCGGCAGCATCGCCGTCCTGGACGACTCCCTGCGCCCGCTGCCCCCGGGCTCGACCGAGGTCGGGCGCATCGCCCGCACCGGGCGGATCCCGCTGGGCTACTACAACGACCCCGTCGCCACCGCCCGCACCTTCCCCACCGACGCCGAGGGGCGCCGCTGGGCGCTGTCGGGTGACTTCGGGACCCGGGCCGCCGACGGTTCTATCGTGCTGCTGGGCCGGGGCAGCGTGGTCATCAACACCGCCGGGGAGAAGGTCTACCCCGAAGAGGTGGAGGCAGCGATCAAGGCGCACCCCGCGGTGGAGGACGCCATCGTGGTGCCCGCCCCCGACGAGCGGCTCGGCCAGCGGGTGACCGCGCTGGTCTCGCTGGCCCCCGGCGCCCGCCTGGCGGAGCCGGAGCTGCGCGCGCACTGCCGGGTGCGGCTGGCCGGGTTCAAGGTGCCGCGGTCCGTGCACTTCGTGGACCGGGTACGGCGTACGGCGGTGGGCAAGCAGGACTACCGCTGGGCGGCCTCGGTGGCGCAGGACGCCCCGGCAGCGGCCGACCGGTCGGGCAGCCTCACGCGCTGAGGCGCCGCGCCCCCGCGGTGTCCCGCACCCCGACGGTAGGGAAACCCTCATTTCGGGCCCAGGGCCAATGCGGTCTTACCCAGCCGAAACACGGTTTTTCCGCTTTCCGGTCAGCGTTCGGCCGCTCCGCCCGCCGCTAGACTGGCGACGCCTGGTTCGGACCGCACGGCCTCCTGTCCCCCGCCCCGGTCCGAACGGCCCGCCCCGGCCCCCGCCGGAGGATCCCGCGCCTTCCCCCTGACGCCTGACGGAGCGCGCGGACAGCCCTGACCCATCCCGCCCCCCGCGTACCCGGTACGCGTGCGGTGGCACCACTAGGACGGAGGACGGCGCACTCTTCGGGTCCCTCCCGAACAGCGCCCAAGAACCCAGATGCCCAACACAGTCGGCAGCTACATCTTCAACGCGGTGCGCGGCGGCGCCGTGGGCGCATCCGAGGCCCTGCCCGGCATCAGCGGCGGCACGGTCGCCCTGATCACGGGCCTCTACGACAAGCTCATCGGCGGCGCGGGCCACATGGTCAGCGGTATCAAGCGCTGGGTCACCGACGTCCCGCGCGGACGCGGGGACGCCCGGGCGCGGGAGCAGTTCCGCCAGGTGGACTGGAGCGTGCTGATCCCCGCGCTGGTCGGCATGGTGGTCTTCCTGGGCATGGCCGCCGTCGTCCTCGCCCCACTGGTCGAGACCTACACCCAGTACGCGTACGCGCTGTTCTTCGGGCTGGTCCTGGCCTGCCTGTGGATCCCCTACACCGGCGCGGGCCAGCGGTGGCGAGCGTCGCACTACCTCGTCGCGCTGGGCTTCGCGGCGGGCGCTTTCTTCCTCACCGGCCTTCCCGGGGCCAACCTGCCCGACCACCCGGCCCTGGTCTTCCTCGCCGCCTCCGTGGCCATCTGCGCCCTGGTGCTGCCCGGCCTGTCCGGCTCCTTCATCCTCCTCACCCTGGGCCTGTACGAGCCCACGATCAACGCGGTCAGCGACATGGACGTCGCCTACCTGGCGGTGTTCGCCCTGGGCGCGCTCACGGGCCTGTCGTTGTTCGTGAAGCTCCTGCAGTACCTGCTGGAGAACTTCCACCACATGACCCTGGTCGTGCTCACCGGCCTGATGGCCGGGTCGCTGCGCGCCCTGTGGCCCTGGCAGGACGAGGAGCGCAGCATCCTGACCCCCACCGACGTCCCGGTGACCGTGGCGCTCATGGTGGTCGGCTTCGCCATCGTGGCGGCGGCCATCGTGTGGGAGCGGCGCAAGCGCGTCCAGATGGAGGAGGCCGAGCACCACCAGGTGGCGGCCCGCCTCTAGGAGCGGTCCGGCCGTTCGGTAGCCTCACCAGAACACACACGCATACGGGTCGGGACCGCCTCGGCGGTCCCGACGGCGCGGGGTGCCGGGACGCCGTTCCCGGCTGAGAGCACACCCGTCGAACCTGCCCTAGTTAGCACTAGCGAAGGAACGCCCATGAGCGCGTACAACGTCGTGTCCATCGCCGGGAGCGACCCCAGCGGAGGCGCGGGCATCCAGGCCGACCTCAAGGCCTTCTCGGCGCACGGGACCTTCGGCATGACCGTGGTCACCGCGCTGACCGCACAGTCCACCCGGGGCGTCACCGGGGTCCACCCGGTCCCCGCGGAGTTCGTCGCCCACCAGATGGACACCCTGTTCGCGGACGCCACCGTGTACGCGGTCAAGGTGGGCATGCTGGGGACCTCGGAGGTCACCGAGGCGGTGGCCGAGGCGATCGACCGCCACCGCCTCCCGAACGTGGTGGTGGACCCGGTGATGGTGGCCAAGAGCGGCGACCGCCTGCTGGAGTCCTCCGCCGTGGCGGCGCTGCGCACCGCGCTGCTGCCCCGTGCCGACCTGGTCACGCCCAACCTGCCCGAGGCCGCCGACCTGCTGGAGGAGCCCGAGGCCACCGACCTGGCGGGGATGCGCGACCAGGCCGTGCGACTGCTGGAACTGGGGCCGCGCCGGGTCCTGCTCAAGGGCGGCCACCTGGACGGCGGGGAGAGCGTGGACGTGCTGGTGTCGCGGGACGCCGACCCGGTCGAGTTCCGCGCCCCGCGGGTGCCCACCCGCAACACCCACGGCACCGGATGCACCCTGTCCTCCTCGATCGCGGCCCTGCTGCCGCGGCACGCGGACGCGGCCGCGGCCGTGCGGGAGGCCAAGGAGTACCTGACCGAGGCCATCCGGCGCGCCGACGAGATCGACGCGGGCGGCGGTCAGGGCCCGGTGCACCACTTCCACGCCTGGTGGTGACCCCGCCGCCCGAACCGGGCCGAAGCGGAGCGTAAGGCCCAAGGCGGGCACAGCAGAGGGGGACCGGCTCCGCGCCGGTCCCCCTCGTCGTCCGCCCCGGGGGCGTACTACTTGCTGACGTCCTTCATGACCTTGTCAGGGTCGCGCCAGTCCGGGTGGTCGAAGAACTTGCGCGTCTCGGCCGCGATGACCGGGGACAGCAGCAGGAGCCCGATGAGGTTGGGCAGCGCCATCAGGCCGTTGGCGATGTCGCTGAACAGCCACACCGAGTCCAGGGCGGCCACAGAGCCGACGAAGATGACCACGATGAACACCAGGCGGTAGGGCGTGACCCAGGTGCGCCCGCCCAGGAACTCCACGCACCGCTCGCCGTAGTAGGCCCAGCCCAGCAGCGTGGTGAAGGCGAACACCGCGACCGCGATGGCCACGATGTAGGCGCCCGCAGGGGCCAGCCCCGGGCTGATCGAGCCCAGGCCCTCGGTGAGCGCCTGGCTGGTCAGCAGGGAGCCGTCCTCGGCGTCCTCGGTCCGCCAGACACCGGTGGTGATGATGACCATGCAGGTCATGGTGACCACGATGATGGTGTCGATGAAGGTCTGGGTCATGGAGACCATGGCCTGGCGGACCGGCTGGGTGGTCTTGGCCGCGGCGGCGGCGATGCCGCCGGTGCCCAGGCCCGACTCGTTGGAGAAGATGCCGCGGGCGAAGCCCATCTGGATGGCGATCATGACCGTGGAACCGGCGAAGCCGCCGACCGCGGAGGTACCGGTGAAGGCGTCGGTCAGCACGAGCTGGAACGCGGGCAGGATGGCGGCCCAGTTGGCGGCCAGGACCACCAGGCAGATGGTGACGTAGCAGATGATCATGATCGGCACCAGGCCCGAGGCGACGCGGCCGATGCTCTTGATCCCGCCCAGGATGACGGCGCCCGCGAGCAGCATCAGCACCAGGCCGACCATCCACGGCTCCAGCGGGGTGACGCTGGTGATCTGCTGGGAGACGGTGTTGGCCTGGGTGCCGTTGCCGATGCCGAAGGCGGCGACGGCGCCGAAGATCGCGAAGGAGACGCCCAGGGTGGTGCCCAGGCCGCCGCGGATCCCGTACTTGAGGTAGTACATCGGGCCGCCGCTCTGCTCGCCCTTGGCGTCGGTGCGGCGGAACTTCACGCCCAGGAGGGCCTCGCTGTACTTGGTGGCCATGCCGATGAGGCCGACCACCCACATCCAGAAGAGCGCGCCGGGCCCGCCCACGCCGATGGCGAGGGCCGCGCCGGCGATGTTGCCGACACCGACGGTGGCGGCCAGTGCCGTACTCAGGGCCTGGTAGTGGGAGATGTCACCCTCGACGGAGGCGTCCTCCTTGCGGCGGACGAGTGCGAGCCACAGCGCGTGCGGCAGGCGGAGCAGCTGGATGAGGCGGAGTCGGACCGTGAGGAACACGCCGACGACGAACAACAGCGGGATGAGGACGAAGGGTCCCCAGATGATGCCGTTGACGAGGTCCGCCATCTCGAGGAGTTGGTCCACAGGGGATCTCCCTATTGGTGAGTGGGTGGGGGCGGGGCCGCCGGTACTGCGCGGTGCGGGCATCCGGCGCCCACGCGGTCGCGTCGGCACGGGTCAGGGCCTCGCGATACCGGCAAAGAATCGCACCGACGCATAACAGACGAATCACACCCGGTCCACATGCCGGTTTCTTCGGCGAACCGGGGGGTTCTCTTGGTGAACGCGGCGTTTCAGGCGTCGCTCTCGTCGCTCTGCGCCACGGCGAGCCTGCTCAGCGCGGCCGCCGCCGCGTCGGGGTCCGCGCCCTGTCCCACCGCCACGCCCAGGAGGTAGGTGGTCAGCGGAGCCGCGGGTCGGGCCACGGAGTGGGCGGCGTCGCGGGCCAGGTCCAGGACCCGGTCGACGTCCTCCTTCCGGAGGGGTTCGGTACCGGTCAGGTCCAGTTCTCTGCGGACCAGTTCCGCCCATTCCGTGAGGGTCACCGCATGACTCCTTGGAGCAATATAACGATTACGTGAGGCGATCATAGCCACCGAAGGTCACCCGGTGGACACGCGGCCGAACGGACTACGTCACCGCCCGATCGGCCAGCCCATACCTGGTCTTCCGGTGCGGTTCCCCCGCACCCAAACCGAGGTTCATCCCGCGAGCCTAACGTCGGAGTCAGCCATCCCCCGGCGTTGGGAGCCACCCGCATGTCCCCGACCGACACCCGAGGCCCGCTTCGCGTGGCCATCGTGACAGAATCCTTCCTCCCCCAGGTCAACGGGGTCACCAACTCCGTGTGCCGGGTCGCCGACCTGCTGGCCGCCCGGGGCCACCAGGCCCTGGTCCTGGCCCCCGGCATCGGACCCTCCTCCTACGCGGGCTTTCCCGTGGTCCGCCTGCCCTCCCTGCCCCTGCCGTTCTACCGCGACTTCTCCCTGGGCCTGCCCGCCCGGCGCACGATGACCGCGGCGATCCGGTCCTTCTCCCCGGACGTCGTCCACCTGGCCTCGCCCGCCCTGCTGGGCTCGGCGGCCGTGGAGGCGGCCCGCAGGTGGGCGCTGCCGACGGTGGCCGTGTTCCAGACCGACCTGCCCGGCTTCGCGGCCCGCTACCGGCTGCCCGGGCGGGACACCATGTGGTCGGTGCTGCGCAGGATCCACGCGGCCGTGGACCGCACGCTGGTGCCCTCCTCGGCCACCATGGAGGCCCTGTCCGACCGGGGGTTCCCCCGGCTGGACCTGTGGCAGCGCGGTGTGGACACCCGGCGCTTCTCCCCCGCGCACCGGGACGAGGAGCTGCGCCGCAGGCTGGCGCCGAACGGGGAGACCATCGTGGGCTACGTCGGGCGGCTGGCCCGCGACAAGCGGGTCGACCTGCTGGCCCACGTGGCGCGGCTGCGCGGGATCAGGCTGGTCGTGGTGGGCGACGGGCCCGAGCGCGCACGGCTGCGGCGGCGGCTGCCCGACGCGGTGTTCACCGGCCAGCGCACCGGTGAGGACCTGTCCCGGCTGTACGCGTCCATGGACGTGTTCGTGCACACCGGCGCCGACGAGACCTTCTGCCAGGCCGTCCAGGAGGCGCTGGCCTCGGGCGTGCCGGTGGTGGCGCCGGCCTCGGGCGGACCGCTGGACCTGGTGGCCCCCGAGCACAACGGATTGCTGTACGCGCCGGAGTCGGTGCGCGAGCTGCGTGTGGCGGTGGGGCGGCTGGCCCACAACACCGACGTGCGGCGGCGGATGGCCCGGGCGGCGCGCCCGTCGGTGGAGCACCGCACGTGGGAGGCGGTGGGCGAGCAGCTGCTCGACCACTACCGCGCGGTGATCACGCCGAGCCGGGAGCTGGTCGCCCGCGCCGCGGGCCAGGAGTACGCCGTGCCCGGCCGGGCCTCCTCCGGCCCCGTCCGGTAGGCGGTCATCCGGCGGTCCGCCCGGCCCCGGGCCGGGCGGACCGCCGTGGTGGGAGGTTCCGGCCGCCCCCGGGAGGAGCGGCCGGGGGAGGCCGGAGGAAGCGCGTCCGCCCCGCCCCCTTAACGGGGCGGACGCCGAAGATGGTCTGGGGCCGGGCGCCGCGGAGGGCCGCCCGCGCCTAGAGGGCCGGCTGAGGCGCGCTCTCGGAGAGCCCGGGCAGGGCCGGGCCGGGCACGGACCCCGCGCCGACCAGCTGGGCCAGGACCTCGTCGAGGCGGTCGAGGTGGGAGCGGATCCACGGCAGGGCCAAGGGGTCGGTGGCGGCCAGGGAGGCGTAGCGGCGCTCCTCGGTGTCGCCGTAGAGCAGGCTGGTGGCGACCCGCACGCGCAGGGCGTCGGAGCCCTCCCCGAACTCGACGGCGGGCAGCACGCCCATGCCGAAGCGCTCCAGCAGCAGCCCGGCCAGCTCGGACCCCGTGGTCACCCCGTGCCGCGCGGCCAGCCGTCCGCGGAACGGTTCGAAGTCGGGGTAGAGGTAGAACGCCGCCCGCGGCCGGGCGACGGCCGCGCCCGCTCGGGCGAACGCGTCGGTGACCGCCCCGGCCACCACGCCGTGCAGGCGGCGGCTGCGGTCGATGTGGTCCACGAGCTCGGCGGGTTCGGTGAAGGCGTAGGCGGCGGCCTCCTGGACGGGGGCGGCCGGGCTCGACCAGATCTCGCTGGCCACGCCGAGCAGCCCTCCGCGCAGGCGGTGGCCGATCTCGGAGTCGGGCAGGCGGACGACGCCGATGCGCCAGCCTCCCAGCGCCAGGTTCTTGCTCAGGCCGGTGGAGATGACGGTGCGCTCGGGGGCGTACTCGGCCGGGCTGTGCACCTCGGCGGCCTCCCCGCCGGGGGCGGCGGGGTGGAGGAGGTCGCGGTAGATCTCGTCGGAGATGATCACCAGGTCCAGTTCGCGCGCAACCTCGCACAGGCGGCGGACGGTGTCGGCGTCGGCCACCGTGCCGGTCGGGTTGTCGGGCACGGTGACGATGACGGCGTTGACGGTGCGGCCCTGTTCGCGGGCCGCGGTGACCGCGGCGTGCAGCAGGTCGGGCTGGGGGACACCGCCCTGACCGGTGACCGTGGGCACCATGACCGGCCGCTGGCCCGTCAGGCGGCTCTGCGCGGCGTAGCTGACCCAGCTGGGCGCGGCGAGCGCGGTGTCCCCGCCGATCTCCAGCAGCAGGCTGTAGAGCAGGGGCTTGCTGCCGGGACCGGCGATGACCAGTGCGGGGTCGGTCGGCAGCCCGCGCCGGCTCCAGTACCCGGCCGCCGCCTCGCGCAGGGCCTCCGACCCGGCCACGGGCCCGTAGGCGTTGGCCCCGTTGCCCTCGGTGAGTCGGTCGCGCATGACCGGGTGGACCGGGAGTCCGGCCTCGCCGAAGCCCAGGGGAAGCACACGGCACCCCTGGCGGCGCTTCTCGGCGAGGGCTTCGTTGACGGCGAGGGTCGCGGACACAGTGACGGCCATGGAAGACTCATCTCCGGCTTGTCGTGGAATGCGTGGCCGATGGTGACGGCCTGTTCACCCACACACTGCCCAGACCACGGCATCAGTACAAGCGAGTCTTTTCGATGCTGAGCGTAAGATCTCCTTATGCTCGACCTCCGCCGCCTCCAGGTCCTGCGCGAGTTCAGCGCCCGGGGCACGATCGCGGCCACCGCCAGCGCCCTGGGCTACACGCCCTCGGCGGTCTCCCAGCAGTTGGCCACCCTGGAGCGGGAGACGGGGGTGGCGCTGCTGGACCGCTCCGCGCGGGGCGCCGAGCTCACCGACGCCGGACGGCTCCTGGTGAGCCAGGCCGAGGAGATCCTGGCCCTGGTGGAGGCCACCGAGTCGGTGCTCGCCGAGCAGTCCAACCTGGCCCTGGGGACGGTGACCGTCACGGCCTTCCCGACGGCGGCCGTGGCCTTCGCCCCGTTACTCGTACCGCCGCTGCGCGAACACCGGGGGATGCAGCTGCTGCTGCGCCAGACCCTGCTCGCGACCGGGACCCAGCAGGTGCGTTCGCGGGAGGTGGACATCGCCCTGGTCGACGACTGGTCGGGGCAGCACCCGGGGCGCGGGCACGACGGCGGCCTGCGGCACGTCCGCCTGATGCGCGACCCCATGGTGCTGGCGGTGCCCGAGACCCACCGCCTGGCCGACTCCGCCGTCGCGGTGGTGCTGGAGGAGCTGCTGAGCGAACCGTGGATCGTGACGCCCGAGAGCGAGCGCTCCCGCGAGGGCACGGACCGGCTGCTGGCCGAGGTGGGCGGGCTGCCCTCGGCCGCGTGGGAGTTCGAGGGGCTGGGCACGGTGCTGAGCCTGGTCTCGCGCGGGATCGGGATCGCCGCCGTTCCGGCCCTGGCGATGGTGGGCGGCCCTGCGGGGCTGGTGTACCGGAAGCTGCCCCGCTCGGCGCCGGTGCGGCACGTGTACGCGGTGGTGCGCTCGGTGGCGGTGCGCCGCCCGGCGGTGAACGTGACCCTGTCCGCGCTGCGCGAGGCCACGCGGCAGGTGGAGGCGGAGATCGCCGAGACGGTCGCGGCGTAGGGGGCTCAGCGCCCTCCGGAACGACGACGCGCGGCCCGTCCCCCCCCGGGTCGGACCACGCGTCGGATGAGGTGTTCGGTACGGTGCCGTGCGCCGCGCGCCGTTCACTCCGGACTTTCCCTGCGGCGCGTCCGGTCGATCCGGCGTCGCAGCTTGCGACAGAGGTGGAGTGCCCGGTCCCGGTCGTCGCGGGCGTTCCACCACCGGGCGTAGGTTTCCAGTCTTCTTTTGCGCAGTGCCTCCAGTTCCGCCTCCATCCGGTTCACCCGGTGCTCCAGGTCGATGCGCTCGCGTTCGAACACCGACATGTCGCGTTCGTGGAATCCCGCTTCGCGCTCGGCGCTGAGGAGCCGTTCGGTGAGGTCTTCGGTCGTGTTGCCGCCACGGGCGGTCCGGCTGCGGCCGGACTGTGCGCTGATGCCTTCGAACCACACAACATCTTGTGTTTCCCGCATCAGGACACAATCACGGGTCGCTACGCAAAGAATACGGAAAGTGGCAAAGAGCTCAGAACAACCATGTAGTCCGCATTTCAGACATCACGCCGCGACAGGAGACCCCCGCCTACACCGCCACCGCCTGTTCGGGTACCACCCGCTCGGCCCACAGCGGCTGGGGAGCCGTGCCCCGCAGCCGCTCGTAGACGGCCTCGAACCGCTCCAGCGACCGGTGGTGGTCGTGCCGCAGGGCGAGCTCACGGCTGGCGGCGCCCATGGCCGCGTTCCGGGGGCCGAGCACGGTGCGCAGGTGCCCGGCCAGGCACGAGTCGTCCCCGGGCGGGAAGAGGAAGCCGTTGCGCCCCTCCTCCACCAGGTGCGGCAGGGCCATCGCGTCCGCGGCCACCACCGGCAGGCCGGTGGACATCGCCTCCAGGGTGGCGATGCTCTGCAGCTCGGCGACACCGGCGATGGCGAAGGCGTTCCCGGCCGCGTACACCAGAGGCAGGTCCTCGTCCGGCACGAACCCCAGGAAGAACACCCGGTCCGCCACCCCCAGCTCCGCGGCCAGGGCGCGCAGCTCCGCCTCGCGCTGCCCGGTCCCGGCCAGGGCCAGCTGGGCGTCGTGCTCCGGCACGATCCTGGCCAGCGCGCGGATCGTGTCCTGGATCCGCTTCTCCTCGTCCAGGCGCCCCACGAACACGACCGTGTCCCGGTCGGGCAGGCCGAACCGGCGCCGCGCCGCCGCGCGCTCCCCCGCCCGGGGGTGGAACCGGTCCAGGTCGATCCCGCAGGAGATGTCCTCGACCGCGCGGGCCAGCCCCTTGTCGCGCAGCAGCGACGCCGCGCGCGGCGTCGGCGTGGTCACGTAGTCGGCCTCGGCCGCCACCCGGACCATGTCCATCCAGGCCAGCGACCCCGCCACCTCCTGCATGGGAGCCGGGATCCGGGCGTGGGCGTACAGGTTGTCCGGCATGAAGTGGTTGGTGAGCACCACCGGGACGCCGAGCGCGCGCCCCCTGCGCATCGCCGTCCGGCTGACCGGGAAGTGGCTCTGGGCGTGCACGACATCGGGGTCCAGGCGCTGCAGGAGCCGGGTGATGTGCCCGCCCATGCCCAGCGGGACGGCGGCGCGCATGCTCGTCTGGAAGGGCAGCTGGGCCGAGCGGAGCCGGTGCTCGGTCACCGGGCCGTTGGCCGTCACGTACGGCTCGCCCCGCTCGGAGGGGCAGAGCACGTGGACCCGGTGCCCCCGAGCCGCCAGCCCCTCGGCCAGGCGGTGGGTGAAGTACCCCGCGCCGTTGACGTCGGGCGGGTAGGTGTCGGTGGCGATCAGGACGCGCAGCGGCCTCATGGTGGAACTCCTTCGTTCAGCGGGTGGAGGTGGACTCGGTGGTGCTCCGGGGTGCCTCGGGGTTGCGGTGGCGCGCCTGCGCCAGCGCGACGGTCCCGGCGACCGCCAGGCCCGTGAAGGCCAGCGCCGCCAGCTGGGCGGGGGCGGTCCCGGGGGCGCCCTCCCCCAGGATCAGGGCGCCGATGGCCACGCCCACCACCGGATCGGTGATCAGGAGGGTGGCGTAGGCGGCCGAGAAGTGGCCGGTGCGGTAGGCGTTCTGCATCAGCAGCGCGCCGAAGACGCCCGTGGCCAGGGCGAGTGCGGTCAGCAGGCCGAACACGCCCGTCCAGTCCGTGAAGGCGTTGGCGGTGACCACCCGCGCCAGCCCGGACGTGGTGCCCATGGCCGCGCCCCCCGCGAGGGCGAGCAGGATGGCCCTGGTCGCGCTGGGCACGCAGTGCGCGGTGAAGTGGACCGCGGCGCCGGCGCCGAGGACGGCTCCGGCCAGGGCCAGGGCCGCGCCCGCGCTCATGGCGGGGGTGGCGGCGGCGTGCGGGAACAGCGAGAGCACACCGACCAGGCCGACCATGACCGCGGATCCGGCGACGGCCTGGGACGGGGCCACCCGGCGCCGGTTGAACGCGGCCGAGAGCGCGATGGCGAAGAGCAGACCGGTCACCCCGATCGGCTGGATGATGGTCAGCGGCGCACCGCTCAGGGCCAGCAGGTGCAGGACCGAGCCCAGGACCGCCGCGGTGCTGCCCGCCATCCACCGGGGCTGGCGGAGCAGGTGCAGCAGGAAGCCCGCGCGTGCCACCTGGTGGCCGGGGGCGCGGACCGCGTCGCGCTCCTGGAGGGCCGAGCCGAGCGCCAGAATGAAGGCCCCCGCCACGGCGAGGAGGACGGGCACCAGCATCAGCGCCACCGTCCCGACCCGCCCGCGGGTCTCACCCGTCCGTCCTGCATTCCGTCATCCCCTGGTGTTCGCTGTGCACCGACCGCGGATACGGCCACAACGTTAGGGACGGGCCCCGTGCCGTGGCGATAACGGCAGCCCCCGTTTCGGAGTGGTGCTGCCCCCACCCGTTCTCGGGGTACCGACCCCGAGCGGGGAACCCGAGGCCGCCGGGCCCCGGGGATGCGCCCGTGTGGAGGATCATGGCACCATGTCCGGTAATGGTCTAGACCGGATAGGAGCGGTACTCCGTGACCGACAACTCCCCCTTCGCCAGCCGTCCCCTCATCCCCCGCCCCGTCACGGCGGTGGCGGGTGACACGGCGGGCCTCGTACTCACCGCTTCGACCAGGGTGTCCGCCGACCCCGACGCCCGGGGCACGCTCACGTGGCTTCAGCGTGAACTCGGTGCGGCCACCGGGCTACCCCTGGCCACCGGGGACGAGACCAGCTCCCAGATCCGGCTGAGCGTGGACCCGGGTGCGGGTCTGGGCCGCGAGGGCTACCGCCTGATCGTGGACGACGAGGGAGCCCTGGTCGTCGGCAACGACCCGGCCGGGGTGTTCTACGGGGCGCAGACCCTGCGCCAGCTGCTGCCCGCCGACGCCTACCGCGCGGCCCCGCTCGGCGGCACCGAGTGGACCCTGCCCGCGGGAAGCGTCACCGACGCGCCGCGCTTCGCCTGGCGCGGGGCGATGCTGGACGTGGCCCGCCACTTCCTGCCCAAGCGCGAGGTGATGCGGTTCGTCGACCTCATGGCCGCGCACAAGCTCAACGTGCTGCACCTGCACCTGACCGACGACCAGGGGTGGCGCGTGGAGATCCGCCGCTATCCGAAGCTGACCGAGAGGGGCTCCTGGCGGACGCGCACCCAACAGGGCTGCGCCACCCCTCCGGTGTTCGACGACCGTCCGCACGGCGGGTTCTACACCCAGGAGGACGTCCGCGAGATCGTCGCCCACGCCGCCGCCCGGCACGTGACCGTGGTCCCCGAGATCGACGTGCCCGGCCACTCGCAGGCCGCCATCCACGCCTACCCCGAACTGGGCGAGTGCGGGCGGATCCCGGTGGGCACCCAGTGGGGCGTCTTCGAGGAGGTGCTCGCGGTGACCGACGAGGTCCTGGAGTTCTACCGGGGTGTCCTGGACGAGGTGGTCGAGCTGTTCCCCGGCCCCTACGTCCACGTGGGCGGGGACGAGTGCCCCAAGGCCCAGTGGCGGTCGAGCCCCTCCGCGCAGCGGCGGATCAAGGAGGAGGGGCTGGCCGACGAGGACGAGCTGCAGAGCTGGTTCATCCGCCAGCTGGACGCGCACCTGACCGCGCGGGGCCGCCGCCTGGTGGGCTGGGACGAGATCCTGGAGGGGGGTCTCCTGGAGCGGGACGGCGCCGGTGGGGGAGGACGGGCGGGCATCTCGCCCGGAGCCACCGTGATGTCGTGGCGCGGCGAGGAGGGCGGGGTCGCCGCAGCCCGCGCCGGACACGACGTGGTCATGAGTCCGACCCGTACCTCCTACCTGGACTACCGGCAGTCGGACGCGGCCGACGAACCGGTCAGGGTGGGCACGCTGCTGCGGACCGAGGACGTCTACCTGGCCGAGCCCGTCCCGGAGGGGCTCACCGACGAGGAGGCCGCGCACGTGCTGGGCGCGCAGGTGAACGTGTGGACCGAGCACGTCGACACCCCGCGCAGGCTGGACTACATGGTGTTCCCCCGGCTGTCGGCCTTCGCCGAGCAGGTGTGGTCGACCGGGGAGCGCGACTACGCCGAGTTCGAACCGCGCCTGCGCGGGCACCTGGAGCGGCTCGACGCGGCCGGGGTGGAGTACCGGCCGTTGGAGGGTCCGCGCCCGTGGCAGACCCGCCCGGGCGTGGTGGGCTGGGACTGAGGTGCGCGGAGGAGTCGGACCGCCCGGGCCCCGGAAGCGGGTGGCCCGGGCCCTAGAAGTAGGTGGCCACCGCGTCCACCACGGTGTCCCCGTCGTCCACCACCGGGATGACCTGCCAGCGGTCGAAGGCCGTGCACGGGTGCGAGATCCCGAAGGAGACCAGGTCGCCGGGGAGGACCTCCAGCCCCGGGGGGACGCTCAGGTAGGCGTGGTGGTCGTTGAGGTCGGTCACCTCCAGGCCCTCCGCCGCCACGGTGGCGCCGTCACGGCGGCGCAGCCGGCGCGGAACCGGGAACCCCTGGTCGTGGTTGGCCTCGCGGCGGCCCAGGGCGGCGATCGCCAGCCCCTCCTCCGGGACCGAGGTGACCTGTGCCCACAGCTCCAGGGCCCCCGCCAGGGAGTCGGGCCCCTCGGGCAGGCGCCGGTAGGGGGTGGTGCGCCGGTACAGTCCGTCGTCGTGGGCCACGTAGGCGCCGCTGCGCAGGACGGGGACCACCTCCTCCCGCCCGCCGAGCTCCTCGGCGACCACGTCGAACCACGCGCTGCCGCCCACCGAGAGCACCGGCCGCTCCGGGCCGGGGCCGGCCTCCAGCGCGGCCGCGTTCCCGAGCAGCTCCGCCAGGAAGGCGCGGACCGCGGCGGCGTCGCCGAGCGGCCCCTCGTAGCCCGCGACCCCGGCCAGTTCCAGGCCGGGGGCCTCGGCGACGGCTCCGGCCACAGTGAGCACCTGCCCTCCGGTGCGGCAGCCGGTGCGCCCCCCGGGGATCCCGCGTTCGACCAGGACCCGCAGGGGCCTGCCGCCGGGCCGGGCGGCGGCGGCGCGGGCGGCCGCCGCCACGCCCTCGGCGGAGTCGACGTAGAACAGGAACTCGAAGCCGGGGTCGCGGTCGAGTTCCCCGGCGATCCAGCGCAGCGCCCGCTCGTCCAGCAGCTCGTTGGCGAGCAGGATCCGGCGCACGCCGAAGCGCCGGTAGGCCAGGACCTGGTTGGCGGTGGCCGCCGTGAGGCCCCAGGCCCCCGCGTCCAGCTGGCGCTGGAACAGGGCCGGGGCCATGGAGGTCTTGCCGTGCGGGGCGAACAGCAGGCCCCGGCGTTCGGTGAAGTCGGCGAGGGCGGCGATGTTGCGGTCCAGCGCGGAGGCCCGCAGGACCATCAGCGGCCAGGTGAAGGGACCGGTGAACAGGTGGTCGCGGCGGGCCGCGAACTCCTCCAGGGCGATCGGTCCGCCCGTCCACCACAGGCCCTTGGTGCGCCAGTCGACGTGTTCCCTGGGGATGGTCAGCCGGTCGCTCACGTGGGGCCTGCCTCCTGTGCCAGCACCCGGCCCCGGGGACGCCTCGACGGCGTCTTCCGGGGGCCGGGCCTCGGTGTGGGTCGGACCGATCATGCCACCGGCGCGGACCGGGGGCCAGGGGCGGCCCCGGCCGGGCCGGTCAGAAGAAGCGGACCGCGGGCGTGCGCACGATCGTCACGCTGGTCCGCGTCTCCGCCTTCCCCTGGAAGGCGGAGATGGCCTCCCGCCCGATGTCGGGGAAGTCGGTGATGAAGCCGTCGACCCCCCATCCCAGGACGGTGTCCATGCGGGAGCGCTCGTTGACGGTGTAGGGCATGATCTCCAGGCCCGCCTCGTGCACCCGCTCGACGTAGGCCTCGTCGATCGTGGTGTGGTTGGGGTTGATCATCTGCGCCCAGGCGTGGTCGGAGATCTGGCTCTCGGGGACCCGGCCCAGCAGGGCGTGCGGCACGGACGGCAGCAGGTCCTTGGAGCGGCGCACCGACTCCCAGTCGAAGCTCTGCACGAGGAGGCGCACGGGCTCACGGGCGGGTGCGGGCTCCAGCCAGGCCCCGCGCCCGGTGAGCTCGGCGGCGATCTCCTTCTCGATCCCGGGGTAGAGCTCGGGCTTCTTGACCTCCAGGAAGAGGTTGAGCTCCAGCTCCTCCAGCCGGTCGAGCGCCTGCGCGAAGGTGGGGACGGCCTCGCCCTCGAAGGAGCGGCCGAACCACGATCCGGCGTCGAGCCGCTCGACCTCCTCCAGGGTGAAGTCCCCGACCTCGTAGGATTCGCGGTCCGGGAAGACCTCCTCCACGTCGGTGGTGCGCTCCAGCGAGGTGTCGTGCAGCAGGACGAGGACGTCGTCCGCCGTGCGCTGGACGTCGATCTCGACGGTCTCGGCTCCGAGCCGGTGGGCCGCGTCGAAGGAGGAGAGGGTGTTCTCGGGCGCGTGGCCCGCGGCCCCCCGGTGGGAGACCGCGATCAGGGGGCGGCCCGAGGAGGTGGACCCGGTGGCGTGTTCGGCGGACACGGAACTGTCGTTTCCCCGCTCTCGGGGTTCGGGGATCTCGGCTGCGGACGCGGTGCTCGCGCTGACGGCGGTGACGAACGATACGGCTGCGACGGCGATTCCGATGCGTTGCACCCGACCTCCCAAGTGCGCGTGAACTGGTCGACTGCTCCCAGGCTGGGTGCGCGTGGTGACCGCGCGGTTACCACGTGCGGAGCAGCTGGTGATCCGGCGCCCATCATCTGGTGGTGGCTCCACGAGTTCGATGACATTCTCACTTAATGCATCCATTTGATTACTTCATGTACGATTTTTGACCCCCTGGCCGCAGGATTATTACCGAGAGCCTGCAACCATCACTATGAGTAGTCGATGGGAAGGAACTCTCATGCGCAAGCACCACAAAAGGTGGGTCGCGCTGCTCGGCGCCGCCTCGATCGCGTCGTCGGGGTTGGCCGGGCTCCCGGGAGCGGCGGCCGACGAGAAGGACACCCCGGCCGTGCACTGGCCTGTGACCAGCCAGAGCGTCTCCTCGTACAGCCTCGACGGCTACGAGATCGGATACCTGCCCGCCGGGCTGGAGCGGTACGGCATCAACGCCTCCTCCGTCATCGACCGGAAGGGCAACAGGCAGTCGCAGCTGTCCTGGATCCAGGGCTCCGACCAGTTGTTCGGCAGGATCGCCGTGCTGCGCTCGGACGGCCTCCAGGAGCTCGACGACCTGCGCTCGCACCGGTACAGCCACCTGCCCGAGGCGACGCTGCAGCGGCTGGTCCGCGGGGAGGCCCTGGAGCACGAGGCCTACCTCTCGCAGGAGACGGGTGACCTGTTCTGGCTGGAGGAACCGGGCGTGGCCGTCGCCATGCACCTGCGGCCGGACCGGTGGGGCAGCGGAGAGCTGGTCCGGATGGCCGAGGCCTTCACCGCGCACCGGCCCGTCCAGGGGCCCGCGGAACAGGAACCCGCGGCCCAGGAGCCGGCCTCCGAGGAGGGCGGGGGCGCGCAGCGGCCCGGACCGGGGGAGGCGACCATGCCCGTCGACAAGGTCGCGGACGGCGTCCCGGCGGAGGTGGCGCAGGACGAACCGCCCGGGCGCCCCGCCGACCCGGCGCCCGCCGAGGAGGAGGCCCCCCAGACCCCCGGTGCCACGGAGGAGCCCGAGGACGCGGAGACCCCCGGGGGGACCGAGGACACGCAGTCCCCGGAGGGAACCGGGAGCACGGAGGCTCCGGGGGAGGCCGGGCCCGCCTCCCCCGGGCAGCCGGAGGAGGCCCCGGCGGACGGGACCGCCGGTGGGGGGGATCCCCGGATCCGGCAGGCCCAGGAGTGCCTCGTCGCCCGCTTCGTGGACTTCGAGACGCGCCAGACCCACCTGGGCGGGGCCGAGACGACCCCCACCAGCGAGAAGTTCCTCGACCGGGTCCTGGCCCAGGACCGGCTCACCGCCGCCGAGCACGACCGCGTGCTGGCCACGGTCTGGTACTACGGCGCCGAGCACGACAAGACCGCGGCCGTCGCCGACTGCGCACGTGAACTGGACATGGCGCGCACCGGCGTGGAGGCCGCCGTCAGCAGCCTCGCCGCGCTGATCGCCGAGATCGTGGCGGAGGCCAACGCGTACGCCGCCCAGAACCCGGCCGGCGGACCCCGTGTTCCGGAGACCGCCCCCTCCCCCGCGGAGGAGACGGCGGAGGAGCCGGCCGGGGAGGCGGACGGCGCCCAGGGCGCGGAGGCGGACACCGAGAACACGATCGAGGACCCGGTCGGCGCCGACGAGTGGATCGAGCTGTGGGAGTCGCTGCCGTGGAGCTTCCCGGCCGCGACGGAGGAGGGAACCTCCTGAGGCCGCCTCCCCGGCAGGGGGGACGACGGGGAGCGCGCGACCCGGGGCCGGTACGGCCCCGGGTCGCGCCTGTGCGCCCCGGGCGGAAAGGCACCCCAAGCTCACGAAAACCACGAAACCTGACACAAGCCATCCATCCGACCACCCCATGATGTACCGTCACCTCAGGTCCGCGGCCGGGTGACCACCGTCACCACCGGCCACCGCGCCCGGCCGGGACACCCCCGGATCCGGACCGCGGTGGCGCCCCCGCCGTCCCCCACCCCCGAGGAGGACCCGATGCCCGGCTTCACCACCCGCCCCCAACTCCGCGGCAACTTCGGCATGGTCGCCTCCACCCACTGGCTGGCCAGCGCCACCGGGATGTCCCTGCTCGAACGCGGCGGCAACGCCTTCGACGCCGCCGTCGGCGCGGGCTTCACCCTCCAGGTGGTCGAGCCCCACCTCAACGGCCCCGGCGGGGAGGTCCCCGTCGTCTTCCAGGCCGCCGGGAGCGCTCCCCGGGTCCTGTGCGGCCAGGGCGTCGCCCCCGCCGCCGCGACCCTGGAGGCCTACCGGGGGATGGACCGCGTCCCCGGCAGCGGCGTACTCGCCGCCACCGTCCCCGGGTCCTTCGACGCCTGGATGCTGCTCCTGCGCGACCACGGCACCATGACCGTCCGCGACGTGCTCGACCACGCCATCGGGCTGGCCGAGCGCGGCTACCCCGTCCTGGACCGGATCGCCGCCGCCGTCGAGTCCCTCGCCCCCGTCTTCACCCGGCACTGGACCGGATCCGCCGCCGTCTACCTCCCGCACGGCAGCGCGCCCCGACCCGGCTCCCGGCTGCGCAACCCGGCCCTGGCCGCCACCTACCGGCGGATCGTCGCCGAGGCCGAGAGCGCCGGAGCGGACCGCGAGGCGCAGATCGAGGCCGCGCGCCGGGCCTGGTCGCGGGGCTTCGTCGCCGAGGCCGTCGGCGCGTTCCTGTCCCGCCCCGTGGCCAGCGCGACCGGGGAACCGCAGCGGGCCCTGCTCACCGCCCAGGACATGGCCGAGTGGAGCGCGACCTACGAGGACCCGGTCAGCGCCTCCTACGGAGTCCACACGGTGCACAAGACCGGACCGTGGGGGCAGGGTCCGACCATGCTCCAGCAGCTGCGCCTGGCCGAGGCGCTGGGCACCGGCGCGGACGTGCTGGAAGGGGTCAGCGCGGACTTCGTCCACCGGGTGACCGAGGCCGCCAAGCTCGCCTTCGCCGACCGCGAGGCCTGGTACGGCGACCCGGACCTCACCGACGTCCCGCTCGGGGAACTGCTCAGCGCCGACTACGCCGCCCGCCGGGCCGAGCTGGTCGACCCCGACCGCGCCAGCCTGGAGCAGCGCCCCGGACGCGTCGGCGCCCGCCCGCCCTTCGAGCCGCCCCTGTACGTGCCGGGGCTCGCGCCCGAGGACCGCACCACGGGCGAGCCCACGGTCACCGGGGCGCCCGGCGCGGGCCCGGCGGAGGTGCGCGGGGACACCTGCCACGTGGACGCCGTGGACGCCCGCGGCAACATGGTCTCGGCCACACCCAGCGGCGGATGGCTCAGCAGCTCGCCGGTCATCCCCCAGCTGGGCTTCCCGCTGGGCACCCGGGCGCAGATGTTCTGGCTCGACCCGGCCTCCCCCAACGCGCTGGCACCGCGCAAGCGGCCGCGCACCACCCTGTCCCCCACCCTGGTCACGCGGGAGGACGGCCAGGCGGTGCTGGCCGTCGGCACCCCGGGCGGCGACCAGCAGGACCAGTGGACCTTCACCGCCCTGCTGCGCGTCCTCAACGGGGTGGCGGACCTTCAGGAGGCCCTGGACAGCCCGATGTTCCACACCAACGCCTTCCCCAGCTCCTTCCACCCCCGCGAGACGGTCCCCGGAGGCCTGGTGGTGGAGCCGCGCGTGGGCGGGGCCGTTCTCGCCGAGCTGCGCCGGCGCGGACACCGGGTCGAGGTGGCCCAGGACTGGTCCCTGGGGCGCCTGGCCGCCGTGGCCCGGGACCCGGACAGCGGTGAGCTGCGCGCGGCCGCCGACGCCCGGGGCGCGCAGGGGTACGCGGCGGGGCGCTGACCAACGCTGACCTGGAAGGAGACGGAAGGGCACGGAAGGCGGTACCGGGTTGAGCGGGATGCGCGGTGGAAGCGGATTGAGAGCGCTTGCTTGCCTTGATCCGGCCTCTTGCCAAATCGCCCGGTCACTGCTTATGTAGAGCCTGTGCGACGGCACTGCGGGAGACTTCCCGTGCGCGTTCCGTCAGAACTCCATACCACCGCGGCAGGGTACGTACGTGTTGAACCCGCGCTGGGCCTGCACCTCGATGCCCAGCTCGGCCACGGGCAGGGCCTTCTCCGACAGCACGGTGATGAGGCCGTCCTGGACGTCGGAGGGCATACGGGTGAGCTCCTCGATGCGGCC
>NZ_VWVV01000003.1 GCF_009830945.1 Nocardiopsis sp. FR4
ACGTGCTCTGGGCGATGCTGCGCGACGAGCGTCCCTACGTGGCGGCGCCTCCAGTGAAGCTGGCCACGGCTGCCTGAACCGTTCACGGTCGGTCACCGCTCCGGCTTGACAACTTCATTGGGAATCTCCTTCGGTCGTGGCCCGGGGTCAGGCGGCGCTCGGCGCGGCGACGTCGATCAGGCGCTGTCCGTGGGCCACGGCCTGGCGGCCCGCCGCCCTCATGACCGCCCACATGGTGACCTGATTGGCCGCGATCACCGGTTTGCCCAGCTCCCGTTCCAGGGGCGCGATGATGTCGTAGGTGAGGACGTTGGTGCAGCTGATGAACACGGCCTGGGCGTCGGGCCGGTCCACCGAGTGCACCGCCTCGGACACCTCGGCGTAGGTCACCCGCCAGATGTGGCTGAGCAGGCCCAGCCCCACGCTGGAGGTGACCGCGACGCGGTGCTCGGCGAGGTAGGACAGGAGGCGGTCGGTCACGCTGTCCACGTAGGGCGTGACCACCGCGACCCGGTCCACCCCGAGAGCGTCCAGGGCCAGCAGGAGCGCTCCGGAGGTGGTGACGGCGGCGGGCGCCCCGGCGTCCACCATGGCCCGGTGCAGCCGCCGCTCGCCCGTCAGGCCGTGCACGAAGCTGCCCGAGGCGCACGCGTAGCCGATCGCCAGGGGTTCGGGGGCGAGCAGGGCGCGGACCGCCGGGGCCACGTGCTCCTCCCGGCACAGGGCGGCGGCCTGGTCGACCGTCACCGGCACGTGCACGTACGGCAACCGCGTCACGTGCAGCGAGACGTCGTCCGGCGTCCAGCGCCACAGCTCGCGGTCGAGCGCGAAGTCGTAGGGTGCTATGACGCCGACCCCCGCCTGCCACGGTGTCCGCGTGGTCGCGGCCAGTTCGACGACCTGCCGCGCGCCGGTGTCCTGTTCTCCGTCGGTCCGCATCGGTCACTCACCTCCCGGGGATGTGTTGTCCTGGTCTGTGCGGTGTCGTGTTCGTCCCGGGCCGACCGGCGCGGGGTGAGAGGGGTGGAACCGCCGGCCGCGGCGGGAGCGCGCGGGTGCCGTGCGGCGCCGGGCCTGGTCAGCGGTCCAGGCGCTCGTACAGCAGCCGCTCACCGACGCTTCCGGAGCGCCAGACGTCGTTGCAGGCCTCGGCCATGGCGGGGAGGTTCTCGACGACGGTGGCGAACACGTTGCCCGGAACCCAGCCGACGTCCCCGTTGAGCAGCAGGTTGTTGCGCCCGTAGAACAGGGCGAGGTCGATCACCCCGGGCAGGTGGTCGATCCCCTTGTCCTCCTTGAACGCGCGGTCGAGCATCCCGCCGTCGAAGGAGAAGTAGACGACGTCCCCGGGGATCGGCGTGACCGTGGGGTTCTCCTGGCCGGGCTCGGTCTCCGCGAACCTCGGCACCATCGTGTAGACCTCGTTGCGCGCGTACTTGGCGTGCTGGACGGCGCCGCCCTGGGGCAGCGCGTCCCACACCGCCGCGCAGGTGCGGGGCGCGTCCTTGTCCAGGAGTTCGGCCACGCAGGAGACCCCACGCCTGGCCAGGGTGATGCTTATGTACCGGGGCAATGGGACGTCCCTTCGACGGACGGCGGACAGGCGCACGGGCTCGGTGCGCACAGCCCCGGCGCGGGGCTGTTGATTGTCGACAATCCTAGGGTCCACAACGGGGGTGCGGCAATAACCCCGGTGCGTGTGGGTATCCCGGGCAGGTCAGAGGTGGTGTGAGAGGTGTGGGTTTCGGTAGGTAAGAGTCGATTTGTTGATTGTTGACAATCCTATGTCGGCTCCCTAGCGTTTCCCGTGCAGGGCGATCCCCGCATTCCCGACCACCTCTCGGAACCGCCGTCGCCAACCGGAGAGTGCACGCCCGTGAACCGTTCCACCCCTTCCGCAACCGACCGACCGAGGCTCCTGGTCCTGCACGGAGACGTCCTGCCGCCCGGCCGGGAGCGGCTGGACGGGGACCCCCGTCTGGGCGGGGTCGCCTACGCCACCGCCGAGGAGCTCCCCGCCCGGCTGCCCGGCACCCACGTGCTGCTGGTGTGGGACCTGTTCACCGAGGCGCTCGTCTCCGCCTGGCCCAAGGCCGACTCCCTGGCCTGGGTGCACGCCGCCACCACCGGGGTGGACAACCTCATGTTCCCCGGCCTGGTGGACAGCGGCGTCGTGGTCACCAACTCGCGCGGGGTGTTCGAGGAGCCGATCGCCGAGTACGTGCTCGGCCAGATCCTCGCCTTCGCCAAGGACTTCCACCGCACCTGGCGCTACCAGAGTGAACGCCGCTGGGAGCACCGGGAGACCGAGCGGGTCGCGGGCAGGCGGGTCCTCGTGGTGGGGACCGGCCCCATCGGCCGCCGCATCGCCCGCACGCTCACGGCCGTGGGGATGCGGGTGAGCGCCTCCGGCAGCCGCGCGCGCGGCGGCGACCCCGACTTCGGCACCGTCGCGGAGTCCAGCCTCGCCGAGCGGGGGGCCGACGGCGGCCCGACCCTGGTGGACGCGCTGCCCGAGGCCGACTACGTGGTGGTCGCCGCGCCGCTCACCGAGGACACCCGGGGGCTGGTCGACAGTCGCTTCCTGGAGCTGATGAAACCCACCGCGCGCCTGGTCAACGTGGCCCGCGGCCCCATCGTGGTCCAGCAGGACCTGGTGCGGGCGCTCAACGACGGGGTCATCGCCGGCGCGGCGCTGGACGTGTTCGACAGCGAACCGCTCAAGGCGGTCTCCCCGCTGTGGGGGCTGCCCGGCTCCGTGGTCTCACCGCACATGTCCGGCGACGTCGTCGGCTGGCGCGAGGACCTCATGGACCTGTTCCTGGACAACCTCGCTCGTCACCTGGACGGGCGGGACCTGCTCAACGTGGTCGACAAGAGCCGCGGCTACGTGCCGGGCTGACCCTGATGGCGTGACATGGGAGGCTGAAGTGACGATCCGTTCCGACCGGGCCGGGACCGAGGACGCGGGAGCGGCCGTCGGTAAGGCCGAGGACGCCTTCGGGGCGGCCGCGTACGCGCGGCCCGGCGGCCCCGCCACACCGGCCGACCTGTCCGCCGAGCAGCTGATCGCGGCCTACTCCTCCGGGGAGCTGTCCCCGGTGGAGGCCGTCGACGCGGTCCTGGAGCGCATCGAGCGCGACAACCCGGCGCTCAACGCGTTCTGCCTGGTGCGCCCGGACGAGGCCCGCAAGGCGGCCCGCGACTCCGCCGAGCGGTGGCGGCGCGGTGAGCCCTGCGGAGCCCTGGACGGCGTTCCGGCCTCGATCAAGGACGTGCACCTCACCCAGGGGTGGCCCACGCTCAAGGGCTCGGTCACCACCGACCAGGAGGGGCCCTGGGAGGAGGACTCCCCGGTGGTGTCCCGGCTGCGGGAGAGCGGCGCGGTCCTGGTCGGCAAGACCACCACGCCCGAACTGGCGTGGAAGGGCGTCACCGACGGCCCGCTCACCGGCGTCACCCGCAACCCGTGGGACCTGTCCACCACTCCGGGCGGATCCAGCGGCGGGTCCGCGGCGGCGGTGGCCTCCGGCATGGGTCCGCTGGCCACGGGCACCGACGGGGGCGGTTCGATCCGCATCCCGGCGAGTTTCACCGGGGTCTGCGGCATCAAGCCCACGTGGGGCCTGGTACCGCACTACCCGCCCAGCCCCTTCGGGTCGCTCGCGCACACCGGCCCGATGACCCGCACCGTGGGCGACATGGCGCTCATGCTGGAGGTCATCGCCCGCCACGACCCGCGCGACTGGGCCGCGCTGGCCTCGCCCGCGCCCGGACTCGGCGACGTGCGGCTGCGCGCCGACGCCGAGGACCTGGTGCGGGGCCTGCGCGTCGCCTACAGCCCCACGCTGGGCGGGCTGGACGTGGACCCGGAGGTGGCCGCGGTGGTGGCCGACGCGGTCGCCGTCCTCGACTCCCTGGGCGCCCGGGTGGAGGAGGCCGACCCCGGCCTGCCGGACTGCCGGGACGACTTCCACGTGCTGTGGTACTCCGGCGCGGCCAAGGCCACGGACCGGCTGACCGAGCGGCAGCGGGACCTGCTCGACCCCGGGTTGAGGAAGATCGTCGAGGAGGGGCTGACCTACTCGGCGCAGGACTACCTGACCGCGATGGCCCTGCGGATGGACATGGGCGTCCTGATGGGGCGCTTCCACGCCGAGTACGACCTGCTGCTGACCCCGGCGACGCCGGTGGCGGCCTTCGAGGCCGGGCTGGAGTCGCCTCCCGCGCTGGCGGGTGAGCGGTGGACCTCCTGGGCGGGGTTCAGCTACCCGTTCAACATGACCCAGCAGCCCGCGGCGAGCGTGCCGTGCGGGTTCACCCCGGCGGGGCTGCCCGTGGGCCTCCAGGTGGTGGGTCCCCGGCACGCCGACGCCCGGGTGCTCGCGGCCTGCCGCGCCCTGGAGATCGCCCGGCCCTGGGCGGACCGGAGGCCGTGATCCGGGGACCGCGGCGCGGGGACACGTGACACGCGACGCGGCACGGAATTCATTCTGTGTCCATTGATGCCTGTGATCCTGCCTGTACCCATTGTGATCAGGTGCTTTGTCTCCCGGGCGAGGGTGGATTGTCCGTTTAAGGGACCTTCGCCCGGGCGGTTCGGTGCCTAACGGCCTCCACGTTGCCCTCCGCACGTATTACCGTCTCCCTTGGAGCGGTGTGTGGATCGCGGTGACGCAGGGATGAGGTTGGGCCGATGACGGGTGGAGGAACCGGGAGCGCTCGTGAGCGGATCAGGGTCTTCCTGGTGGACGACCACGAGGTGGTCCGCCGCGGTGTGGCCGCCCTGCTGGAGACCGAGGACGACATGACCGTCGTCGGCGAGGCCGGGACCGCGGAACAGGCGCTGGCGCGGATCCCGGTGGTGCTCCCCGACGTCGCCGTCCTCGACGTGCGCCTTCCCGGCGGGTCGGGCGTGCAGGTGTGCCGGGAGATCCGCTCGGACCACCCCGGTATCGCCTGCCTCATGCTCACCTCGTTCGCCGATGACGACGCCCTGTACGACGCGGTGATGGCCGGTGCGGCCGGGTACGTGCTCAAGCAGATCCACGGCGCCGACCTCGTGGGCGCGGTGCGCACGGTCGCCTCCGGCGGCTCCCTGCTCGACTCGGGCAGCACCGGCGCGATGCTGGAGCGCCTGCGCGGCTCCCAGGCCGAGCCGGACCCGCTGGCCGAGCTGACCCCGCAGGAGCGGCAGATCCTCGACCTCATCGGCGAGGGCATGACCAACCGGCAGATCGGCGAGCGCCTGTACCTGGCGGAGAAGACCGTCAAGAACTACGTGTCCGCCCTGCTGTCCAAGCTGGACCTCAAGCGCCGCACCCAGGCGGCCGTGCTCGTGGCCGAGCTGCGGGGCCGCCGCTACTGACCGGGCGGCGCCCGCCGGCCCGGACGCGCCCGCCGCCCCGGCGAGCACGTCGGTCCCGGCCCGCCCGCCCCGGTGCGCCGGGCCGGGCGCTCAGCGGTACTCCTCGGGCGGCACCGGGGCGTCGGGGACGGGCACCCGCCACACCAGCACCGTGCCCCCGCCCTCCTGCCGCCGCGCGCTGAACCCGCCGCCCAGCGCCAGGGCCCGCTGCTCCAGGTTGCGCAGCCCGCTGCGCCGCCCCTCCTCGGGCAGGCCCACGCCGTTGTCGGTCACCGTCAGGGTGAGCGTCGCGGGGCCCTCCGGGGCGGCGGCCCGCTCCACCGACACCGACACGTGCACCTCCGTGGCCCTGGCGTGTCGGGCCACGTTGGTCAGCCCCTCGCCGAGCACCGCGAGCAGCTGCTCGCCGGTCTCGTCGGGCACGGAGGCGTCGATCGGCCCGTCCAGGCTCACCCCCGGATGGCAGCCCAGGCTGTGCGCGGTGTTCTCGGCCAGCCTCAGGATGCGTTCGCGCAGCGAGGTGTCCATGCGGCTGGGCGGGTTCTGGAGGTCGAAGATCGTGGAGCGGATCTCCCGGATGGTGCCGTCCAGCTCGTCGATGGTCCGCTGCACCCGTTCCCCGGCCTCGGGGGAGGTAATCAGCCGCATCGTGCTCATCAGCGTCATCGCCGAGGCGAACAGCCGCTGGATCACCACGTCGTGCAGGTCCTTGGCGATCCGGTCGCGCTCCTCCAGCACCGCCAGGCGCTCGGTGTCGCGCCGTGCCTCGGCCAGTTCCAGGGCGACCGCGGCCTGTACCGAGAAACCGTGCAGCATCCGCCGTGTCGTCGAGGTGAACGGCGCGCGGTCGGCCAGCTTGCCCAGCAGGAGCACCCCGCGGGTGTTCCCCGGCGTGCCCAGGGGCACCACCAGCCCGGGCCCGTACCCGCGGTGGGACAGCATCGGGTCGTTCGCCCCGCCCAGGTCGGGGACGCCCTTGGCCTGGCCCGACTCGTATACCCAGCCGCACACCGAGTCGTGGATCTCCACGGCGGTCCCCAGGACCTCCCGCGCCACGGGCCCGTCCGCGACCTCCGCGAACAGGTGCCCCCGCGCGCGGGGGTCGGGCAGCAGGACCACGGCCGCGTCCGCGTCGCCGATCTCCCGGGCCTGGGCGGCCATCTGGGCGAGCACCTCGGCGGTGCCGGCCCCCGACAGCAGGCGCGTGGTGATCTCCGTGGAGGCGGCCAGCCACCGCTCGCGCAGCCGCGCCTCCTCGTACAGGCGGGCGTTCTCGATCGCCACACCGGCGGCGGTGGCCAGCGCGGTGACCATCGCCTCGTCCTCCTCGTCGAACTCCCCGCCGCTGGCCTTCTCCGTGAGGTAGAGGTTGCCGAACACCTCGTCCCGCACCTGGATGGGTACGCCGAGGAAACTCCCCATGTGCGGGTGTCCCTCGGGAAAGCCCTCGAAGTCGGGGTGGTCCCGCAGGTCGGCCAGGCGCAGCGGGGTGCGCTTGAGCAGCGGCACCCCCAGGACGCCCCTGCCCTGCGGGAACCGTTTGATGCGGGCGGACTGCTCCTCGCTCATCCCCACGGGAATGAACTCGCTGAAGCCGCCGTCCTCGTCCACCACGCCCAGGCCCGCGTAGCGGGCGCCGGTCAGCTGCGCCGCCGCCTCGGTCAGCCTGCGCAGGACGGTGGCCAGGTCCAGGTCGCCGCCGATGCTGAGGACGGCCTGCAGCAGCGAACGCACGCGGCCCTGCGCGGACAGGCGCGCGTCCAGGGAGTGCGTCTCGGTCAGCAGGTCGCTCAGGAGGGACGGGGAGGGGCTCTGGGGGAACTCGGTCATGGGTGGGTCAACCTCCACAGAGCCGGTCGGACGGTCTGGCAATGCAGGCTATTCCTAGGGTGTAATGGTCGAATTGTCGTTGGTTTTTTCCCGGTTTGCCACATCGGGCCGTTAGGAAACCGGTTCCGGAGGGAGCGAATTACCGGGGATTCAGGGTTCCGGTCGCCTAATTCATGCTAACGTCGCGTTCAGCGGACGCACCAAGGTCTCCGGCCTCGCGTCCCGCGGTACGGAACGCGCTGCCCACGGCGCCGTTGCCGACCCCGACCGCCCCCCGCGTGTCGGTCCCGCACCCCACGGTGGAAGGAAGCCCCGGTGTCTGGAGTCCACGGTCTCACGAGCGCCTCCGGCGTTCGTTCCGCCGTGCTCCCCGCGCCGGTCCGCAGGGCGCTGCTGCTCGCCGCCCTGCTCTGCGGGGTCCTGGGCGCCGCGTGGCTGGCCTCCGCCGAGCCCGCCCGGGCCGGGGAGAGGCCGGACGCCGCCGCCGTCCAGGGGGCCCAGGGCAACCGACCCGAGACCGCCGCCGCGCCGGCCGGGGCCCCCGCGGCCCAGTCGGCTCAGGGGCGGAGCGGCTCGGACCACCCGGGCCAGAAGCCCTCCGGACAGGGCGGCTCGCAGCAGCAGTCCCGGCCGGAGCAGGCCGCTCCCTCGCAGAGCGCCGCTCCGCAGGCCGCTCCCTCACAACAGAGCACCGCCTCACGGAGCACCGCCCCGCAGGGCGGCTCCCGGCCGGAGACGGCCGACGCCAGCGCGGGTCAGCGCGGCGGGACCGCGTCCCGGGCGGGGGAGGCGCGTTCCACGGTGGCGCGGTCCGCCACGGCGGGCACCGCGCGCGCCGAAGACGTACGCGCCGAGGCCGCCAGCCGTGTTCCCGCCACCAGCGCCGTCAGCGGGCCCGACACCCCCCTGACCGGAACCGTAGCGGCCGTGGGGCAGGGCACCACCCGGATGCTGTTCGACTCCTCGGTGCCCGCCGCCGTCCCGACTGTCGGCCCCGGCAACTCCGACGTCGCGCAGCACGTCCGCGACGCCCTGGAGGGGGCCACCAACCCCGGAGGCCGGACCCTGCCCTGGCAGGCCCTGGCCCACGGGGCCCGGGGCACCGATGACTGCGCCGGAACCTCCGCCGAGCCCGGGCGCCGGTCCGGACCGGCGCGCGAGGCAGCGGCGACGGAGTCCCGCGGCGCCGCTCCCGGCCTGGTGCCGCTGCACACGGCCGTCACCGCCACGGCGCAGGCCCCCGACGAGGCCGCTCCGCAGGACGGGACCGAGCCGTTCACGGCTGAGGCCTCCTCCCCGGTGACCAGTACCGTCACGGGCACGTCCGGCGCCGGTACCGCGTCCGGGGGCGCCGCGGGCGGCACCGCCGTCGCGGGCTACCTGCCCGCCACCGGGGCTCCCGCCCCGGCTCCCGGCCAGGTCCAGGCCGCGTGGCACGTCCTGCGCTCGGTTCCCGCCGAGTCCGCCGACGAGCCGACCTTCTCGCCCGACTAGCGGGCTTCTCCCGGTCGCACCGCGACCCCTCTCTGGCACGACCCCTCCCAGCACCGGGACCGCACGGACGACCACCGTGCGCGACCGATCCCGGCACCTCTGGGGATTGACGTGAGCCGCGCACCTCGACAGCGAGGTTCACGTCAGTCAGTGGCCATCCAGAACCACGACTGATGACCGGCCGGGCCGGTCGCTCCCTCCAGGAGCGGCAGGCCCTCCCACCGGAAAGCTCGCACCAGGCGGATTCCTCCCCCCGGCCAGGGGAGCGGAGGCGCCGGACCAAGGGGAACGACACCCGCCCCGACGTCCACCCGACAGCCACATATGACACTCCGGAAGGACCACCCACATGTTCAACAACGCCCGCAGCTCTGCCAGGACCCTGCTGGTGGCCGCCAGCACCGCGGGTTTCGTCGCTCTCGGCGCTGGGATCGCGGGGGCCGACGCCCTCGGCGGCGCCACCGACGGCCTGCGCCTGGACGACCTGGGCAGCCAGGTCCCCGCTCCGCTGACGGAGGGCCTGTCCACGCCCCTGGGCGACCTGGCCAAGGTCGAGCCCGGCCAGATCTCCGCCCAGCCGGACGTGCGCCGCCAGTCGGCCCCCGAGCCCCTCGGCGGCATCGTCGGGGACAGCGTCAACACCCCGATCGAGACGGGAGAGGGCAACTCCACCAACCTCGGCCCGCTGGACCTGGTCCCGTCGGCCGACACACTGGCGCAGGGCTCCGCGAGCCCCGTCGCGGGTGACCCGGTCTCGGGCCTGCTGAGCGGCCTGGGCCTCGGTGACACGAACCCGCTGAGCGGCCTGGGCCTGGGCGGTTCCGGCCTGACGGGCGGCCAGTCGACCCTGCCGCTGAGCCAGCCGGTCAACAACACCAACGGCAAGACCCACTCCACGCTCAACCGGGTGAACTCCGCGGTCAAGCAGGGCACCCACGGCCTGGGCGGCGGAAAGTCGACCCTGCCGCTGGGCAACGCCAACGGCGAGAGCCGCTCCACGCTCAACCAGCTGGGCTCGGCGGTCGAGCGGGGCACCCACGAGGTGGGCGGTGAGCTGAACGGCCTGGACGCCACCGTGCCCGCCTCCGGCGACACGCTGCCCCTGGCCGCCGCCTTGGACACCCCCGTCGCCCCGATCAACGGCCAGAACGCCGACCTGACCGGGGGAACCGCGGGGATCGTCTCCGACCTGGTGCTCTCCGACGACGTGGCGCTGCCCATGTCCGCCGAGCGCAGCCCGCTGCCCCAGCCCGTCGGCGACGCGCCGATCGAGCTGCTGCCGGTGCCCGAGGACGCCCTGCCCGTGGCCGGTCCCGAGACGGCCGCCGCCACCGGGCTGGTCGTCGACACCGTGCGCATGACCGAGCTGGACCCCGGCGCCGACACGTTCGGCAACGACCTGGTCGGGGTGGAGGGGATGCCGCAGCTGGGTGAGCCCAGCCTCGACACCGGCGCGCTGGACGACACGCTGTCCGGCGGCCTCGTCTGACCTTCCTGGAACGTGCGTCCGCCCCGTGGGCGGACGCACCGGCCTCGGGCGGTGCGCGTGACCGCCACCCGCTGACTGGGGCGCCGTACGGAACTGTGGGGGTTCCAGGCGCGTACCGGCGGGAACGGCGTGTGTCCCCGCCGCCCGAGGCACCACCGCGGCTCCGGATATGGGGGAGATCCGGAGCCGCGGTCCTCCACGTCGGGGGCCGGTCCGATCCCGTTGGGGAGCGGACCGACGACGAGGGCCCCGGGCGGGACGGACCTGTGTCCGTCCCGCCCGGGGCCCGTATCCTGTCCCAGGCGCTCCGCGTCCTCCCGCCGCTACTCGCCGTCCTCGTCCGTGCCGAAGCCCAGGCCGTCCGAGCAGGGGTCGTAGGTGGCGTCGCGCCCCCGGCCCGGCGGCGAGGGCTCCGCCGCCTCGGGCGGGGAGGCGTTCGCGGAGTCCTCGTCCACCGGGGAGGGGGAGGCCCCCGGCGGATCCTGGGGCGCCGCGGCGTCGTCGGCCATCAGCACGGGCAGCGGCCGGTCCTCGCGCACCGCCGCGAACAGCTTCGCCGCCTCCTCCTCGAACCACATGACCCGGTTGGGGTTGGCGGGTGCTTGGTACCAGGGCACGGTGTGGAACTCGATGTCCTCCAGGTCCGCGTCGGCCAGGGTCACGGCGATCGAGAGCATCCGGTCGAAGGTCAGGGCCCGGTCGGTGGCGCTGTTCTGGGCCACCGCACGCAGGATGCCGTTCAGCTTGGTGGGACTGGCCAGCACGTCGCCGCTGGTCACCTGGTCGGCGAGGGCGGCCAGGAACATCTGCTGGCGGTCGATGCGGCCGATGTCGCCGCCGTCGCCGATCTCGTAGCGTGCCCGGACGAAGGACAACGCCTGGTCCCCGTCGAGTGTCTGCCGCCCCGCCTCCAGGTCGAGCTTGGAGCGGCTGTCCCGCATCGGTTCGGGGATGCACATGTCCACCCCGCCGATCGCGTTGACGACGTCGCGGAAGCTCATGAAGCTCAGGTGCACGAAGTGGTCGACCCGGATGTCGGTGAGCGACTCGATGGTGCGCACCACGCAGGGCGGACCGCCGTGGTACATCGCCGCGTTGATCATGCCGAAGTAGCCCTGCGTGCCCTCGGTCTCGCCGTAGGGGTCGCACTGCGGCAGGCTGACCAGGGAGTCCCGGGGGAAGCTGATCACCGACACCCGGTTCTGCGGGGAGATGTGCGCCAGCATGATCGCGTCCGAGCGCTCGCCCTCGAACTCGCTCGTGTAGGCGGTCGTCCCCTCCTCGTAGCCGTCGGTGCCGATGAAGAGGATGTTGACCGCGTCGTTGATCCGGTCGGGCCGCTCCTCCTCCTTGAGGAGCGACTCGATGTCGTGCTGGACCATCCCCGAGCGCAGCGAGTGGTAGTAGCCGTAGGCGGTGGCGACCCCGGCGGTCAGGACGAGCGCCAGGCCAGCGGCGGCCCACACGAGGAACCTGCGCGCCCGGCGCCGCCCGCGCGGCGGGGGCGCCACCGCGGTGGCGCCGGCGGCGTCCGCGGGCTCCGGGGCCTGCGCGGGCTCCCCGGACTGCTCGGTTCCCCCGCTCTGCTCGGGCTCTGCGGACGGTTCCGCCTCTGCGCCCCCGCCAACCTCGTCAGTCTCAGAGGACTCCTCGCCCCCTGCGGTCTCCCGGGGCTCGTCCCCGTTCTCCGGGGAGTCCGTCGCGGCCTCTTCGCCGGGATCCTCCTCCCCCGTGCTCCCGGCGGGCCCGGTCTCCGCCCGGCCCTCGCCTTCGTCCCGGCCGCCGGGGTCGTCTCCGGTTCGGTCGGCCTCGTGCGGGCCGCTCTCGGGCGTCTCGTCTGGTGTGTGGTCCGCGCCTGGGTCTGCGGCGGGGTTCTCGTCAGCGGGCATCGTGCAATCTCGGTGAGTTCGGACAGCGGGACGTGCCAACGGTCGGACACCGGCCCGGGAGGGTCACGCGTCCGCGTCCGGGGAAGGGCGGGGGCCGCGCGGGGTACCGGAGGCGGGCGGTCGCCGAATCCGGGGCCTGCGCTTCGTCGGGGGAGGCCCGCGGGGCACCGGCGGCGCGGGGGAACGAGCGCCGCCCTACGACACGGGAAATCCGCGTGTGGCAGTGATCCTAGGTGAAGTTCCCGTCGGTCGCGCGCTCGGGTTGTCCGTGAGCGGCGGACCTGACCACAATTGCGCCGCACAATTCATCAGCTCCACGGTCGTCGTCCGGAGCCCGTGCGCCTGACTTTCCCCTGGATGTCCGCATGAAACCCCTATGGGGTGACATGTTGGCGTGCGTTCGGTGCCTGTATATCGGATATGCACGCAACGATCCGGCGTTTCACGGATCAGTCATCCCAGAAGGCGCTCTCCTTCGGGGGGTCCTCCTCCTCGGCGTCGGCGGCGGAGGAGCGCCCGCCCTTGGCGGCGGGCTTGGCCGCGGCCTTGCCGGTGGCGGCCTTGGCGGTCTTGCGGGTGGAGGAGGCGGTCCTGGTGCCGCCGGTGTGCCGCGGGCGCGGGGTGACGGCGCTCTTGGCGATGGGCTCCGCGGCCTCCGTGGGCTTGGGGGTCTCGCCGGAGTGGATGCTCAGCGCCTCCTCCTCCACGGACAGCATCTTGCGCACCGGGGCGGGCACCTCGGGCAGCCGCTCCGAGCGCAGGTGCGCGCCGAGCACCTCCAGGGCGTGGTCGCACAGCAGCTGGCGGGCGCGCGCGGCCCTGACCCCGCTCAGCTCCTCGATCTCGGGCAGGTTCCGCTCGCGCAGCAGGCGGATGACGTCGCGCAGCCGCTCCCGCGTCTTGCGGTCGGTCATCGACATGACCGTCAGCTCCGCCTCGGCCAGGAAGCTCTCCTGGCTGTCACCGGAGTCGCGCTCGGCGATGAAGGCGCTGGTGAGCGTGCGCGCGGAGGCCCGGGAGGAGGCGCGGAGGCCGTCGCGCCGGACGAGGCGGGCCTGGAGGGCGGTCACGACGACGCTGGTGACCAGGCTGATTCCGGCACCCAGCAGGATCAGGAGGAGGGGGTTGTCGAGGGGCACGGCGGAGACCTTTCCGGGGGTCCGCACGGGCACGGTCACGGGAGTGACGGAAGGTGTGCGGTGGGGCGGGACCGATGCGGGGCGACTATTCGCCACATCCGGGGCGGTTGTCAAGTGTGGGTGCGGGGCCTCCGCCCGCTCGCGGCGGCGTCGGCGCAGGTCGGCGGGGACGGGGGAACCGGAGGGGACGGGGCGGGGGTCGGCCGTACGACGGAGGTGTTCGGGACTGCGTCGGCAGAGCCCGGGGCTTCGCCGGGAGAGCTCGGTCTCCCCCTTCGGCATTCCCGGTCGGGCGCGGGGGTAACGTCCGTCCACAGGCTGCGGACGGAGCGGGTCCCGCGGGGAGTGGGACTCACCCGGCCAGGAGTTTGTTCACCGCCTCCGGGGAGAGGATCTCCTCGGTCACCATGGCCGCGCACCCGCGCACGCCCGCGTCGTCCCACAGGGAGCTGGACACCACGCGCAGCTGTCGCGTGGCCAGGGCGGTGCACTGCTGGAACACCACCTCGCGCACCCCCGCGACCAGGTGGTCGTAGGCCTCCGACAGGTCGCCGCCGAGCACGATCACCTCGGGGTTGAGGAGGTTCACCGCGCCGGCGAGGGCCTCGCCGAGCCGCCGCCCGGCGGACCGGACCAGGGTGACCGCCACCGGGTCGGCCGCGGCGGCCAGCGCCACCAGGTCCTTGAGCGTGTCCACCTCGCGGCCCTGCCGGACGGCCTCCTCCAGGAGCCGCCGTCCGCCCGCGACCGCCTCCAGGCAGTCGGTGTTGCCGCAGCGGCAGGGGAGACCGCCGCCGTCGCGCACCGGGATGTGCCCGATCTCCCCGGCGGCGCCCAGCGCCCCGCGCAGCAGCCGGCCGCCGGACAGCAGACCGGCGCCGATCCCCGTGGAGACCTTCACGAACACCATGTCGCCGGGGTGGCCGTGCCCGCCCGCGATGTGCTCGCCGAGCGCCATCACGTTCACGTCGTTGTCCACCATGACCGGTACCGGGAAGCGCTCGGTGACCAGCGGGGCCAGGGGCACCCCGGCCCACTTGCCCAGGAAGGGGCGGTCGTCGGCGTGCCCCGCGTGGAACTCGACGGTGCCGGGCAGGCCGATGCCCACGCCGCGTACGTCGGCCGGCGTGCGGCCCAGCGCGGCGATCTGCTCGGACCACGTCTCCAGCAGCCAGGGGATGGTGGCGTCGGGGCCCTGTTCCATGTCCGGGGAGCCGGGCGCGCGGACCAGCACCTCCCCGTTGAGGTCGCACACCGCCGCCTGGCTGCGGGCCATGCCCAGGGCGCTGGTGAGGATGAGGCCGCTCGCGGCGTTGAACTCCAGGAGGGTGGGCGGCCGGCCGCCGCTGGAGACCGCCCCCGGCTCCTCCGTGACCAGTCCGCTGTTGATCAGCTCGGTCACCCGCAGGGCGACGGAGGGGCGGGACAGGCCCGTGACCCGGCCGATCTCGGTGCGGCTGGCGGCGGCGCCCGAACGGATCAGCTCCAGGATGTGCCCGCTGGTGGCGGAGGAGGACAGGCGTCCCGGGGTTCTGGCCATATCTCATTCAACCATGGGGTTACGACATGAAGGCTGGGAGGTTATGTAAATAATTGTTCTCAAGTGTGCTTGGTTTTTTACCATAGTCAGGCTTAGAGTCGAAAGGGGCGAACGGGCCCACCAGGCCGGTCCGCTCCCTCGCGTCACACTCCACCCCCCCATCCCCCACACCCCTTCCCTCTCCGCTGGAGCAGACCGAAGATGTCGCAGCAGTCCGCGCCCCGCCCCGCCGACCTGGTGGTCTTCGGGGGCACCGGCGACCTGTCCATGCGCAAACTCCTCCCCTCCCTCTACCTCCTGGACCGCGACGGCCACCTGGACGCGAGGACCCGCGTCGTCGCCGTCTCCCGGGACGGCCTCACCGACGCCGACTTCAGGGACAAGGCCGCGGCCGCGGTCCGCGGCCACCAGGCCGTGCAGGTGACCGAGCCCGACGTGCTGCGCCGCTTCCTGGAGCGCCTCTCCCACACCACCGTCGACGTCGGCGGCGACCCCTCCGGCTGGGAGGACCTCGCCGCGGTCCTGGCCCCCGACCGCGACCGCGTCTTCTACCTCGCCGTCCCGCCGATGATCTCCGGGGAGATCTGCCGCGGCCTGGCCGCCGCCGGACTCGTCACCCCCGCCGCCCGCGTGGTCATGGAGAAGCCCCTGGGCCGCGACCTGGCCTCGTCCCAGGCCGTGAACGATGCGGTGGGCGCGGTCTTCGACGAGTCGAGGACCTACCGGATCGACCACTACCTGGGCAAGGAGACCGTCCAGAACCTGCTGGTGCTGCGGTTCGCCAACGTCTTCCTCGAACCCCTGTGGAACTCCCGCTGGATCGACCACGTGCAGATCACCGCGGCCGAGACCGTCGGCGTGGGCGGGCGCCGCGGCTACTACGACACCTCCGGCGCCATGCGCGACATGGTGCAGAACCACCTGCTCCAGCTGCTCTGCCTGACGGCCATGGAGCCCCCCTCCAGCTACGACCGCGACGCCGTGCGCGACGAGAAGCTCAAGGTCCTGCAGTCCCTGCGCCCGCTGGAGGGCGACCGCGTCGCCGAGGACACCGTGCGCGGCCAGTACGGGCGCGGCACGGTCCAGGGCGCCGAGGTGCTCGGCTACCTGGACGAGGCGGGCGGCCCGGCCGCCAGCGACACCGAGACCTTCGTGGCCCTGCGCGCGGAGATCGCCAACTGGCGCTGGGCGGGCGTGCCCTTCTACCTGCGCACCGGCAAGCGCATGTCCCACTCCCGCTCCGAGATCGTGGTCCGCTTCCGCGAGGTGCCGCACCCGATCTTCCCCGGCACCCACCTGCCCGGTGCGGGCAGCCTCGTCATCCGGCTCCAGCCGGACGAGGGCATCCACCTGACCATGCTGGCCAAGACGCCCGGCGCCGGAGCGCTGCGGCTGCGGCCGGTCCCCCTGGAGCTCAGCTTCGCCGACACCTTCTCCACCCGCTCGCCCGAGGCCTACGAGCGGCTGCTGATGGACGTCCTGGCGGGGGACTCCACTCTCTTCATGCGCCGCGACGAGGTCGAGGCCGCCTGGCGCTGGGTGGACCCCGTCATCGAGGCGTGGAACGGGCTGAGCACCACCCCCGAGACCTATCCAGCCGGAAGCGCCGGCCCCGCGGGCGCGCACCGGCTCATCGGCCGTACCGGCCGTACGTGGTACGAAGAGGAGCGACACCGATGACCGCGCACAATCCCGACGGCACCGGGCACGGGCCCGCCGTCCACCCCGTCGTCGCCGACGTCACCCGGCGCCTCGCCGAGCGCAGCGCCCAGACGCGTGCGGCCTACCTGGCCCGCGTGGACGCGGCCGCCGCCGAGGGGCCCGCCCGCAGCACCCTGGGCTGTGCCAACCTGGCCCACGGGTTCGCGGCCTGCGGCGTGGGCGACAAGCTCAAGCTCTCCGGGAACGTCACGCCGAACCTGGCGATCGTCTCCTCCTACAACGACATGCTCTCCGCGCACCAGCCGCTGGAGTCCTACCCGGCCGTGATCAAGGCCGCCGTGTCCGAGGCGGGCGGCGTCGCCCAGTTCGCGGGCGGCGTGCCCGCGATGTGCGACGGGGTCACCCAGGGCCGCGCGGGCATGGAGCTGTCCCTGTTCAGCCGGGACGTCATCGCGATGTCCACGGCCGTGGCCCTGTCCCACGACATGTTCGACGGCGCGCTGATGCTCGGCGTGTGCGACAAGATCGTGCCGGGCCTGCTCATCGGCGCCCTGTCCTTCGGCCACCTGCCCGTGGCCTTCGTGCCCGCCGGTCCGATGCCCTCGGGCCTGCCCAACAAGGACAAGGCCCGCGTGCGCCAGCAGTTCGCCGAGGGCAAGGTGGGCCGCCGCGAGCTGCTCCAGGCCGAGTCCGCGGCCTACCACTCGCCGGGCACCTGCACCTTCTACGGCACCGCCAACTCCAACCAGATGCTCATGGAGGTCATGGGCCTGCACCTGCCGGGGGCCAGCTTCGAGCAGCCGGGCACCCCGATGCGCGAGGCCCTGACCGCCGAGGCCGGCCGCCGCGTGCTCGCCCGCACCGCGCTGGGCGAGGACTACAACCCCGTCGGCTACCAGGTCGACGAGCGCGCCGTGGTCAACGCCGTGGTCGCCCTGCTGGCCACCGGCGGCTCCACCAACCACACCCTGCACCTGGTGGCCATCGCCCGCGCCGCCGGTATCGAGCTGACCTGGGACGACTTCACCGCGCTGTCCGAGGTGGTGCCGCTGCTCACCCGCATGTACCCCAACGGCGCCGCGGACGTGAACCAGTTCCACGAGGCGGGCGGCATGGCCTACCTCATCGGCTCCCTGCTGGACGCCGGGCTGCTGCACGAGGACGTCCGCACCCTGGCGGGGGAGGGGCTGAGCCGCTACCGCCAGACCCCCCGTCTGAACGGAACCGAGCTGACCTGGGTCGACGGGCCCAAGGAGAGCGGCGACACCACCGTGCTGCGCGGCGCCGACGACCCCTTCGCCCCCGACGGCGGCCTGCGCATGCTCTCGGGCAACCTGGGCCGCGCCGTCATCAAGGTGTCCGCCGTGGCCCCCGAGCGCCACGTGGTGGAGGCCCCCGCCCGCGTCTTCGGCGACCAGGCCGAGCTCCAGGCGGCCTTCTCCGCCGGTGAGCTGACCGGCGACTTCGTCGCGGTGGTCCGTTTCCAGGGGCCGCGCGCCAACGGGATGCCCGAGCTGCACAAGCTCACCCCGCCGCTGGCCGTGCTCCAGGACCGCGGCCAGAAGGTGGCCCTGGTGACCGACGGGCGCATGTCCGGCGCCTCCGGCAAGGTACCCGCGGCCATCCACGTGTCCCCCGAGGCCGAGGCGGGCGGTCCGCTGGCCTACGTGCGCGACGGCGACGTCATCCGACTGGACGCCGTCGCGGGCACCCTGGAGGTGCTGGCCGACCTGTCCGGGCGCGAGCCCGCGCGGGCCACCACGGACTCCTCCACCGGTACCGGGCGTGAGCTGTTCGCCGCCATGCGCGCCGCGGTCGGCCCCGCCGAGACCGGTGCCGGCGTCTTCGGCGTCTGACGTTCCTTCCCGATCCACCGAACCTGGAGAACACGACATGACGACGAGCCCCCGTTCGGGTGCCGACATCCTCGACCTGGCCCCGGTGATGCCGGTGGTGGTCGTCCGGGAGGCCGAGAGCGCCGTGCCGCTGGCCCGCGCGCTGGTGGCCGGAGGGCTGCCCGGCATCGAGGTGACCCTGCGCACCCCGGCCGCGCTGGAGGCCATCGAGCGGATCGCCGCGGAGGTGCCCGAGGCCGTGGTGGGGGCGGGCACCGTGGTCACGCCCGACCAGGCCAAGGCGGCGGCCGCGGCCGGTGCGCGCTTCCTGGTCAGCCCCGGCTGCACGGACGGCCTGGCCTCGGCGATGGCCGACACCGGCCTGCCCTTCCTGCCCGGCGTGGGCACCGTCTCCGAGACGATGGCGCTCCTGGAGCGCGGGATCTCGGAGCTGAAGTTCTTCCCGGCCGAGGCCGCGGGCGGCGCCGCGTTCCTCAAGTCGCTCGCCGGCCCGCTGCCGCAGGTGCGGTTCTGCCCCACCGGCGGCATCACCCCGGACTCCGCCCCCTCCTACCTGTCCCTGCCGAACGTGGGCTGCGTGGGCGGCAGCTGGCTGACCCCGGCCGACCTGGTCTCGGCGGGCCGGTGGGACCGGATCACGGAACTGGCCCGCGGGGCCGCGGCCCTGTAGCCCTTTTCCCCGCCCCCGGCCGCCGTTCCGGCGGCCGGGGGCTTTTCCTTTTCCCGGCGGTTTTCCGGTTCTCCCGGGCCGTCGCCGTTCCGCCGCGGGGAGGGGCGCCTCCTCCCCGGGGAGGGGGCGGCGGGTGCGGACGCGGTTCCCGGGGAGGTCGGGCCGCAACCTCCCCGGACCCGGGGAGGAGCGGGGAAGGGCCTGGTGAATGCCGATCTTCTCCCGCGTACCGGACTTTCCTTCTCCGGCGGGAGGGCGCCTCCTCTCCGCGGACCCCGTACGACGGGGCGGGCACCCCTCCCCGCAGGAGGCGCCCGGACGGTCCCGAAGAAGGGCGGAAAAATGGTCCGCGCGAATGAAGACGGAGTCGGGTGCTAAGCCTAATGTGTATTTCACAACAGGCGTTACCGACAAAACGGTCGCCGTGTTCGAAGGAATTCACTGTTATGGCCATTCCCGCCAGCAACCGCCCCGAGATCAACCTCGACGTCGACGCCGAGACCTTCGAGACCCCCGGCTCGGGCCAGTCCGTGGAGAACAACGGCGCCGAGGCCCCCGGCCCGATCACCTTCGGCACCACCTGCTGGGGCACCCCCTGCCCGAGCGCCAACACCGTCTCCTGCTGAGAACCGCGGACCCCACACGGCCGTGACGGGGACCCGACGCCGGTCCCCGCCCGAGCCCGCCGCGGTCCCCCGAGGACCACGCCCGGGGCGGCGGTCGCCGACCGCCGCCCCGCGGCACCTTCCGAGGCGTCCCCACCCCTGTGCGAGCGCGGTGCCGCGGGCGCGGACCGGGCCGAGGAGGCAGTCCCCATGCACGAAGACACAGCGCGGCACCGGAAGGGGGCGCCGCCCGGCGGCGCGGACGCCCCACCGCCCCTGGGCCTGCTGGAGTACCTCGACCTCACCGAGAACCGCCCGGTCAGGGACAAGCGCGACACCGCCTTCGCCGCGGCCCTGCTCGCCGAACGGCTGGGCTACTCCCGCCTCTGGCTGCCCGAGCACCACGCCCGGGGCGTGCCCAGCACCAACCCCCTGCTCCTGGCCGCCGTCCTGGGCAGCCACACCCGGCGCGTGCGCGTGGGCACCGCCGTCACCCTGTCCCGGGTCCGCGACCCCCACCTGACAGCCGAGGACGTCGCCGCCGCCGCGCACTTCTGCCCCGACCGCCTCGACGTCGGCTTCGGGCGCGGCGACGTGAGCGGAGCCGCCGCCACGGACCTCGCCCACCTGCGCGAACGCGGGGAGGACGTCGGCGCCGCCATCGACACCACCCTCGCCCTCCTGCGCGGCGGCGCGGAGTGGATCGACCCCGTGGACACCGGCTTCCAGCTCTGGTCGCACGGCGCCGGGACCCGCTCCGCCGGGATCGCCGCCAAGGCCGGGGTGAACTACTGCCACGCCCTGTTCTTCAACACCGACGTGGACGCCTGCGTGCGCACCCTCGACGCCTACCGCGCCGCGCACCCCGCCGGGCGCACGGCCGTGGCCCTGGCGCTGGTGGCCAACGACGACGCCGCCACCGCCCGCGCCGACAGCCTCCGCCACGGCGTGCGGGTCAACTGCGCGGGCACCGCCGACCAGTGCGCCGAGGCGGTCCACCGCGTCCTCGCCCTCACCGGCGCCGACGAGGCGGTGGTCACCGAGCTCTCCAGCGACCCCGACGACCACCTGCGCGCCGTGTCGGAGGTCTTCGCCGCCGTACGCCGCGGGGCCGCCCAGCCCTCCGGGGCCGCCCCGGCCCCCGCGGCCTCCGCCGGAAGCGGTGCCCGGTGAGCGGCGCGGAATTCGGCCTGGTCCGCGTCCCCGTGCTCAGCGTCGAGGAGTCCGCGCGCATGGTCGCCGCGCAGGACGTCCACGACCCCGTCGCCGCGATGGCCGTCGACCTGGCCGCCGACCCCCACCTGCGCACCGCCGCCCGGACCCAGGAGCGCGCCCGGGCCACCCTGCTGCGCTACCTCGCGCGCATGGGCGGCCGGGCCACCCCCTACGGGCTGTTCGCGGGGACCGCCCCGCTGTCCGTCGGGGAGGAACGCGACCTGGAGGCCGACTCCCGGGACCGGCACCGCGTGCGCGTCCGCGTGGACGTGCGCGCCCTGGAGGACACGGTCGCCGCCGCCCTCGCCGACGCCGACCCCGACGACGTCCCCCTGCGCCGCAACCCCGTGGCCCGCGTCGGGGACACCGCCGTGCGCTTCGCCGCCCCGGGCGACGCCACCGCCGCCGTGGTGAGCGTCCGGCGCACCGAGGCGATCGACACCGCGCTGGCCGTCCTCGGCGACGCCGGGATGAGCGCCTCCGCCCTGGCCGGCGCGCTCGCCGAACGGCTGCCCGGAGCCGCCCCCGACCGCCTGCTCGGCTTCGTCCGCGGCCTGCGCGGCAGGGGACTGCTCCAGCCCTCCGACGGGCTGGTCGCCCCCGGGACCGAGCCCGCCGACCGGGCCGTCCGGCTCCTGGACGCCGTCGGCGACCGCGACCGCGCCGCCGCCGTGCGCGCCCTGCTGTCCGACGCCGCCGGGGAACGGACCTTCGACACCGGGCTGCGCGACCGCCTCGACGCGGCCTGGGAGCGCGCCGCCGGACACGCGCCCGCCCTGGCCCCGGTCCGCCACGCCGAGCGCTTCGACCTGCACCCCGAACTCGCCATGCGCGCCGCGCGCCTGGACCGGCGCACCGTCGCCGACCTGCGCGCCGCCGTGCGCCGCGTGGCCTCCCTCGCCTCCCCCGGCCCGGCCCCGGGCCTGGACATGGCCGCCTTCCGCGCCGCCTTCGCCCAGCGCTTCGAGGACGCCGAGGTGCCGCTGCTCCAGGCGCTGGACCTGGAGTCGGGCGTGCTCCGACCCGCCGGGCGGGGCGCCTCCGAGCTGGCGGCCAGGGCCGGGCTGCGCACCGAAACCCCGGCCGCGGCGCCCGCGGTCACCCCGGAGCTGCTCGACCTCCTCGGGCGCTGGAGGTCGGACCGGGGACCCGACGACGGCGGCTCCGTGGACATCTCCCACCTGCCCGAGGCCGACGCCGACGGCTCCCGTGCGCTGCTGGCCGTCCTGCTCGGCGACGCCGACCCAGCCGCCCACGACGGGCCGCACAGCATGCTCGTGGGCGGTGTGGGCCGGGCGCCGCACGCACTCCTGGCCCGCTTCGGCCTGCGGCGCCCCGCCGTCGCCGACCGGATCCGGGAGGAGGTGGCCCGCGCCCGCGAGGAGCGCCGCGCGGGCGGCCCGGAGGAGGACCCCATCCACGCCGAACTCGTCTACCACCCCGGCGGACGCATCGGCAACGTCCTGGTGCGCCCCCGCCTGCTGGACGAGACCATCGCGCTGACCGGCGCCCACGCGGGCACCCTGCACCTGGACCGGCTGCTCCTGCAGCTGCGCCCCGACGGTTTCCGGCTGCGCGACTCCCTGACCGGCCGCCCCGTCCTGGTGGAGCTCAACACCGCCCACAACGTCGACTTCCACGGCCTGGACCCGGTCTACGCGGTCCTCGGCCACCTCGCCGCGTCCGGCGGCGCGGGCTGGTCGTGGGGCCCGCTGGCCCGCCTGCCCCGCCTGCCGCGCGTCACCTGCGGACGGGTCGTGGTGAGCCCCGAGCGGTGGCTGCTCACCGGAGAGGAGGTCGCCGCCGTCCTGGCGGCCCCCTCCCCGGCCGCCGAGCTGCGCCGCCGCCTGCCCGGGATCGGCGGACGCACCTGGGTGGGCACAGGCGAGTACGACCACGTGCTCCCCGTGGACCTGCGCGAGGACGCCTCGGTGCGCGCCGCCCTGGACCGCGCCGGCGGCCGCGACACCGCGTTCGTGGAGATGCCCCAGGCCGAGGCGCCCGCCGTGCGCGGCCCCACGGGCCGCCACGTCGCCGAGGTCGTCGTGCCCGCCGGACCCGTTCTGCGCGAGCCGCCCCGCCCCGCGCCCGGCACGGTGGCCCTGGACCGCGACCACGGCCGCGCCTGGGTCTACGCACGCCTGTACTGCGGGCCCGCCGCGGCCGACCGGGTGGTCGCGCGCGCCCACCGGCTCTCCGCCGAGCTGCGCGCCGCCGGAACGGCCGACCAGTGGTTCTTCCTCCGCTACCAGGACGCGGACGGCTACCACGTGCGGGTGCGCGTGCGCCCCGCGCGGCGCACGGCCCGCCCCGACGTGCTGGCGGCCGTGGACGCGCTCGGCGGCGGCCTGTCAGAGGAGGGGGTGGTCAGCCGGGTCGTCCTGGACGAGTACGTGCCCGAGGTGGCGCGCTACGGCGGCGCTGAGGGCCTGCGGGCCGCCGAGCACCTCTTCACCGCCTCCAGCGACCGCGTGGCCGCCGCCCTGCCCGGCCTCGCCGACGAGTCCGCCCGCCTCCACCAGGCGGTCGCCGACACCACCCACTGGTGCGCCGAGCTGTTCGACTCCTTCGACGAGCGCCAGGGGTTCCTGCGCGCGTGCCGGGACGGCCTGGGGGTGTCCCCCACCCGGGAGGGCAACCGCCTCGGTAAGTTCGTCCGCGGCCGGGAACGCGACCTGCGCGCCCACCTGGCGGACGCCCGCCCCGACGAGGACGTGGCCAAGGCCCTGGTCGCGCTGGCCGCCGCGCAGGCGCCCGGGTCCGCGTCCCGGAGCCGCTGGTCGGTGTTCGGCTCCGCGCTGCACCTGCACCTGAACCGGACCTTCGCCTTCGACGCGGTCCGGATGGAGTACCTGGCGCACGAACTCGCCCTGCGCCACCTGCGCCGCCTGCACGCCCTGGAGGGGAAGCGATGAACGAGGAGGACACGCTGCGCCTGGCGCGGCTGTTCCTGGCAGACATGGACGCCGGGGTGCGCGAGGCGCCCGCCTTCCCGCTGCTGCTGGACCTGGCCGTGGCCCGGGCGGAGTTCACCCGGGCCACCGGAGAGGAGCACGGCGCGGAGGAGGCCTTCCGCGAGGCGGTGGGCCTGCTGCGCTCCGGCGGCGGCACCGGACCCTGGCTGTACCGGGGCGCCGCCCAGGCCGGGTGGACCGCGCTGCGCCTCGCCCGTGCGCGCGGCGCCGAGCCCGCCGGGCTCGCCGCCGTGGACGAGGCCGTGCTGCGGTGGATCGCCGACTACCCGGCCGAGGGCGGGGTCGACCTGCCCATGGGCCTGCTGGGCCTCGGCGTGTACGCCCTGGCCCACCCCGACGCCGGATTCCGGGACAAGGCCACCTCCGGGGTCCTGGACGTGGTCGAGGAGCGCGTCGAGCGCGACGGCGACGGCCTCCTCCTGCGCCTGGGCGACTCCCCGGCCCGGCGCGCCGACCAGTCCGCGCTCTGCCGGGTGCTCGGCGCCGCCCACGGCACCGCCGGGCTCGTGGCCTACCTGGCCTCGGCCGCCGGGACCGCCGCCGCGCCGCGCGCCCGCCCCCTGCTCGACGACGCCGCGCGCTGGCTGCGCGCCCAGCGCGTCGGCTTCGCCCACTCCGTCTTCCCGCACCGCGTCGAGACCCGCTACTCCCCAGCCCGCGCCACCTGGTGCTCGGGCGACCCGGGCGTCGCGCTGGCGCTCACCGCCGCCGCCGGGGTCACCGGGGACGCCCGCGACGCCGACCTGGCCCGCACCACCGCCCTGGCGGTCGCCACCCGGCCCGAGGAGGACTGCGGGATCACGGACGGCTGCCTCTGCCACGGCGCCGCCGGACTGGTCTGGTTCGGCCGCCGCGCCCACGACGACCACGGCCTGGCCGAGGGGCTGGAGTGCGCCCGGCACTGGACCGCCTGGCTGGCCGAGCGGCGCGAGCGGGGCCCCCTCACCTACTTCAACCCCGCCGGGATGATCCGCGACGCCTCCTTCCTGGAAGGGGACGGGGGCGTGGCCCTGGCCCTGCTCTACGCGGCCACCGGGACGCGCCCCGCGTGGGAGCAGCTCGTCCTGGCGCGCCCCGTCACCCCGGAGGCGTGATGACCGACTCCCCGCCACCGGCCGCCCAGGCGGCCCGGGGCCGCCACTGGTCCCTGCGGCTGCTGTCCGCCTGTCGGCGCCACCCGGGACTGACCGCCGCCGTGGTCGCGGCGGCGGTCCTGGGTACGGGCCTGACCGCCCTGGCTCCGCTGGCCGCCCAGATCGCCGTGGACGACGCCGTCCGGGGGCGCACGGACCGGATCGTCCTGCTCGCCCTCGCCCTGCTGGGCGCCGCCGCCCTCCAGTTCACCGGCACCTTCGCCCGCCAGTTCCTGTCCGGCAAGCTCGCCCTGGGCGTCCAGCACGACCTGCGCACGGCCGTGTTCGACTCGGTGCAGCGTCTGGACGGGGGCAAGCAGGACACCCTGCGCACCGGGCAGGTCATGGCGCGGGCCAACGTCGACCTGCAACTGGTCCAGGGACTGCTGGCCACCGCGCCGCACGCCCTGGGCGGCCTCGTGCTCGTCGTGTTCGCCTTCTCCGTGATGCTGTGGCTCTCCCCGGTGCTCACCGTGGTGGCGGCCGCCGTCCTGGCCTCCCTCGTCGTGGTGACCGTGCGGGTCAGCCGGCGCATGCCGCCCGCGACCATGGCCGTGCAGCGGCGCACCGCCGAGATCACCCAGCACGTCGAGGAGACCGTGACCGGTGTCCGCGTCGTCAAGGCGTTCGGCCAGGAGGAGCGCGAGACCCGGCGCCTGGCCGACCTCGCCGCGCGCCTGTTCGGCGAGCGCATGCGGGTGGCCCGCATGCAGGCCGGGCCCGGCGCCACCCTGGGCGTGCTGCCCTACCTCGGCCAGACCGCCGTCCTGGTGGCGGGCGCGTGGCTGGTCATGCGGGGGGAGGTGTCCCTGGGCGCCCTCGTCGCCTTCTCCGGGTACATGGTCACCCTCACCGCGCCCTCGGCCGCCCTGTCCAACCTGGTCATGAGCGCCCAGCTGGTCCGGCCCGCCGCCCTGCGCGTGTTCGACCTCGCCGACTCGCGCCCCGACGTCGCCGACGCGCCCGACGCCGCGGACGTGCCGGACGGGCCGCTCGGGGTGGAGCTGGACGGGGTGCGGTTCGGCTACACCCGCGACGCCGCGGTGCTCGACGGCCTGTCCCTCACGGTGCGCCCCGGGGAGACCCTGGCCCTGGTCGGCCCGCCGGGCTCGGGCAAGTCCACGGTCGCCCTGCTGCTGCCCCGCTTCTACGACGCCACCGGGGGCGCCGTCCGGATCGGCTCGCCCGGGGGAGCGGTGGACGTGCGGTCGCTGCGGCTGCGCTCGCTGCGCTCCGCGGTCGGCGTCGCCTTCGAGGAGCCCTTCCTCTTCTCCGGATCGGTGGCCGACAACATCGCGCACGGCCGGCCGGAGGCCACCCGCGACCAGGTCCGGGCGGCGGCCCGCGCCGCCGGGGCCGACGGCTTCGTCTCGGGCCTCCCCGACGGCTACGACACCCCGGTCGGCGAGCGCGGCCTGACCCTGTCCGGCGGGCAGCGCCAGCGCGTGGCCCTGGCCCGCACGCTCCTGGGCGACCCCCGCGTCCTGGTGCTGGACGACACCACCTCGGCCGTGGACGCCGCCACCGAGGAGGCGATGCTCGCCGCCCTGGCCGAGGCCGCCGACGACCGCACCGTACTCCTGGTGGCGCACCGCCGCTCCACCCTCGCCCTGGCCGACCGCGTCGCCGTGCTCGACGGCGGCCGCGTGGTGGACGTGGGCACCGCCGCCGAGCTCTCCGGGCGCTGCCCGCTCTTCACGGAGCTGCTGGCCGACGACGGCCCCGGCGGCGGTGACCCCGCCGACGCGGTCTCCGCCGGATCCGCTTCCGGCAGCGGCGGCGCCGCTGACCGGGCTCCCGCCGACGGCGCCTCCCGGCTGTGGCCCGAACCCGAACCCGAACCGGCGCCGTCCGACCCGGACGAGGCCGCCCTGCCCGCCGCCGGCGACCGGCCCGCCGAACGCCTGTCGCGGATCCCCGAGGAGGACGCCGGGACCCGGTTCGGCGTCCGCCAGGTGCTGGCGCCGGTCCGGACGCTGCTGGCCCTCGCCGTCCTGCTGGTCCTGGCGGACGCGCTGGCCACCACCGCCCTGCCCGTCGTGCTGCGCTGGGGCCTGGACCACGGCGTCGCCCCCGGCGACGGGAGGGCGGTCGCGGGCGCGGGCGCGGCGGCCCTGGCGCTCGTCGCGGCCAACTGGTGGGTGCTCGCCCTCCAGCCCCGGGTGGTCACCCGCACCGGGGAGAGCGCCCTGTACGCCCTGCGCCTGCGCGTCTTCCGGCACCTGCACCGGCTCGGCGTGGACTACCACGAGCGTGAGCGCGGCGGCGGGACCATGACCCGCATGACCACCGACGTCACCGCACTGTCCACGTTCGTCGAGAGCGGTCTCACCATCGTCGTGGTCAACGGCGCCACCGTGCTGGGGATGGTCGTGGCGATGCTCGTGCTGGACGCGGCCCTGGCCCTGGTCGCCCTGGCGGCCCTGCCCGTGCTGCTCGCCGCTACCCTGTACTTCCGCCGGTGCGTGTCGGTGGCCTACACCCTGGCCCGGGAGCGGATCGGCGAGGTCAACGCCGACCTCCAGGAGCAGGTGGCGGGCGCCCGCGAGTCCCAGGCGGCCGGGGCCGAGGCCGGGGCGAGCGAGCGCTTCGCCGCCCTGTCCGACCGCTACCGCCGGACCCGGCTGACCGCCCAGCGGCACATCGCCCTGTACTTCCCGTTCGTCACCCTGCTCGGTGACGTGTCCACCGCCGCCGCCCTCGGCGTGGGCGCCTACCGGGTGGCGGACGGGAGCCTGTCGGTCGGCGTCCTGACCGCCTTCCTGCTCTACCTCGGCATGTTCTACGCCCCCTTCCAGCAGCTGTCAGTGGTCTTCGACAGCTACCAGCAGGCGCGGGTGGGCGTGGACCGCGTCGGCGACCTGCTGCGCACGCCGCCCACCGCGGCGGCCGCGCGCCGACCGGTCCCCGTACCGGTCCGGCGCGGCGGCGGCCGGGTGCGCCTGGAGGGGGTGTGCTTCGGCTACCCCGGCGCGGGCGCGCCCGCCCTGCGCGACGTCACCCTGTCCGCCGACCCGGGCGAGACGGTCGCCCTCGTCGGGGAGACCGGGGCCGGGAAGTCCACGGTGGTCCGGCTCGTCGCCCGGTTCCACGACCCCGACCGGGGCGCGGTCCTCGTGGACGGGACGGACGTGCGCGACCTCGACCCGGCCGAGCACCGGAGCAGGCTCGGCCTGGTGCCCCAGGAACCGCACCTGTTCACCGGCACCGTGGCCGACAACGTGCGCTACGGGCGCCCCGGCGCCACCGACCGCGAGGTGGAGGCGGCGGTCCGGGCGGTCGGCGCGCTCGACGCGGTGGCCGCCCTGCCCGGCGGGCTGCGCCACCCGGTCGGCGAGCGCGGGCGCGGCCTGTCCACGGGACAGCGCCAGCTCGTCGCGCTGGCCCGGGCCCACCTGGTGGAACCGGACGTCCTGCTGATGGACGAGCCCTCGGCCGCGTTCGACCCGGCCACCGAGCGCGCCGTGCTCGACGCGGCGGAGCGCCTGTCCCGGGGGCGGACCACTTTCGTGGTCACCCACAGCCTGGCCACGGCCGCCCGCGCGGACCGGATCGCGGTGCTCGACGGCGGCCGGGTGGTCGAGACGGGCACGCACGGGGACCTCCTGGCCGCGGGAGGGGCCTACGCCCGCCTGTGGGAGGGCAGCGGCGCCGGGCCCGTCCCGGTCTGAGCGGCGGGGGTCAGCGCGTGGTCTGGGGGACCCGGTGGTCGGGCATCCGGAAGTAGATCATCGGGTTGTCGGTGCTGGTGCGCACCGGCTCGCCCAGGCCCAGCTCCTCCCGCAGTTCCAGGAGGGCGGTGTAGGGGGCGGGGGCCTTCTTCCGTGAGGCGGTGAAGAAGTCCGTGCCGGTCCGGCGCAGCCACGACAGCACCACGGCGCCCTCGGTGAACGGCAGCGCACGCTTGCCGTGGAAGACGTCGTGGACGCTCACCGGGGTACCGGGGGCGACGCGGGGGAACAGCTCGGACAGGTACCACCGGGCGAACCGGCCGTTGTGCGCGGCGTCCACGAACAGGTAGCCGATGCCCTCCGGGATCCGCTCCGTGTTCTGGCGGACGTCCCCCTTGTGGAACTCCCACCGGCCCAGGGCCAGGTCGGAGGGCACGTTCGCCACCACGTTGTCCACGATGTCGAAGGAGTGCAGCGTGCCCGCGCCGTTGTCGCGCAGCGCCGACAGGATCCACGTGGTGGACCAGCCGTGGAAGGTGCCCAGCTCCATCACCGTGTCCGGCCGGGCCTCGCGCAGCAGCAGGTAGGTGATCTCGGCTTCGAGGTCGTCCAGCTGCGGTGTCATGGTGCCGCGAGTGCGCCGAAGGAACGCGCGCTGCGCGTCGCGGACCTCGGCCAGCGGGTCCCGGTACCTGCGGTACAGGTCCCCGATCAGCGACAGGTCGATATCCCCCATACCGTCCCCCTCCAGTGTCCGTTGGGTGTCGTCCGGCGCCTGCGTTCCCGGCGCCGGGCGGGCTTGACCGTACCCTCGGAGGGGGCGCTCACACCAGCCTCCCCACCGCGCGTCACGGCGAACACGGGCTTTTCTCCTCCCCAGGGAGGAGGGACCGACCTTCGGCCCGCCCCGGCCGGTCCGCGGGAGGGGCGCGCGTTTCGTTCCCCGGACCGAGGCGCGCCGCCGGCGCCCGCCCTAGGGTCGGGGAGGAGACCACGGGGAGGACCGATGGGCACGGAGACGGGAACACCGACCCCGCAGCACGGCACCGCGTCCGGAGTGCTGGACGGGGCCCTGGCCTGGCTCACCGACCACGCACCGTGGTTCGGGACGCGGTGGGACGAGCACTTCCCGCCGCGCGACTTCGCCGGGGCCACCGTTCTGGAGCTGCTCATGCTCTGCCGCCTCCTGCGCCGGGGCGGCCCGGGGGCCGCGCACCCCGGGGCCGCACGGCTGGAGCGCGCCGCCGTGGCCGCGGCCCTGGACGTGCTCCCCGAGGCCGGGGACGCGCCCGGTCCCGCCGGTCCCGCCCACCGGCTGTGGCTGCTCGCCCTGCTCGCCGACCTGGGCCGCCCCACGGGGACCGTGACGGCCCTGGCCGAGCGGCACCCCCCGGCCGTGCCCGGGCCGGGGACCTCACCGGTGCACGCCCTGGAACTGCGGCACGTCCTCGGCCTGGCCGGGCTGCCCGCCCCCCCGGAGCTGCCCGGCACCGAGCCGCTCTACGACGCCTGTGTGGCCGAGCACGCCGGGCGGACCGGCGAGTACGACGCCTACGGAGTCACCCACACCGTCCTGTACGCCACCGACTTCGGGGCGCGGCCCCTGCCGGGCGACGCCTCGCGGATGGCCCGGGTGCTCACCGGGCTCCTGCGCGCCTACCTGGACGAGGGCCACCTGGACCTGGCCGCCGAGCTGCTCCTGTGCGCACGGATCGCCGGAGGCGCCGACCCCGGCCTGGAGCGGCGGGGCTGGGAGGAGCTCGCCGCGGCCCAGCGTCCCGACGGCTCCCTGCCCGGACCCCCCTTCGACGCGGCCGTCCTGGCCGGGCGCGCGGGGGAGCGGGCCACCGCCTACGTGTTCCGCACCTGCTACCACACGACCCTGGTCACCGCGATGGCCGCCGCCAGAGCCGGGGCGCCCGCCGCCCGCCCGTGAACGCGGGGTCCGGCGAAGGCGGGGTCGGCGAAGAGAGGAACGAGTCCATGGCCGACAGCCCGACCCGGACGGCCGGCACCCCGACCCGCCCGGCGTGCCCGGTGAGCCTGCCCACCGCCCGCGAGCACGCCCTGGACCCGCCTCGGCGGTTCGCCGAGCTCCGGGAGGAGTCGCCGATCACCCGGCTGGCCCTCCCCGACGGCACGGAGGGGTGGCTCGTCACCGACTACGAGCTGGCCTGCGACGTCCTGGCGGACCAGCGGTTCAGCGCGCGCCAGGACCTGCGCGTCCCGCCCGGCGGCCAGGAGCCGCCGCCTCCGGCGGCGCCCGGCTTCTTCGTCCGGATGGACGCGCCCGAGCACACGCGCTACCGCAGGCACCTGGCCGGGCAGTTCACCCGGCGGCGCATGGCGCTGCTGGAGCCGCGCGTGGCGGAGATCGCGGAGGAGTACGCGGAACGCATGGCCGCCGGGGGAGCCCCCGCGGACCTGGTGCGCGACTACGCCCTGCCCGTGCCGTCCCTGGTCGTCTGCGAGCTGCTCGGCGTCCCCTACGCGGAGCGGGACCGGTTCCAGCGCGACACGGCGGTCGCCTTCGACGTGGAGCAGCCCGCGGAGCGAGTCACGGCGGCGCTGTCCGACCTCAGCGCCTTCCTGGCCGACCTGGTGCGCTCCAGGAGCCGCAGCCCCCGGGAGGACCTGGTCAGCGGGCTGCTGGGCACCGGCGACCTGACGGAGGAGGAGGTCACCGCGATGACCTTCCTGCTGCTGGTCGCCGGGCACGAGACGACCGCGAGCATGCTCTCCCTGGGCGTGTTCGCCCTGCTCACCGGGCCCGCCGGGTGGCGTGGGGCGCTCACCGGCCCCGATCGGCGGCGGTCGGAGCGGGTCGTGGACGAGCTGCTGCGCCACCTCACGATCATGCAGTTCGGGGCGATGCGGGTGGCGCGGGAGGACCTGGAGGTGCGCGGGGAGCGCGTGCGGGCGGGCGAGGCGGTCGTGGTCTCCCTGGCCGCCGCCAACCGCGACCCGAGGGCCTTCCCCGAACCCGACGCGCTCGACCCCGACCGGGAGCGGCCCATGCACCTGGCCTTCGGGGTGGGCGCGCACCACTGCCTGGGCCACCAGTTGGCCCGGATGGAACTGCGGATCGGGTACGGCGCGCTGTTCCGGCGCCTGCCGGATCTGCGGTTGGCCGTCGCGCCGCGGAACGTCCGTATGCGCGACGCCTCCGCGGTGTACGGGGTGCAATCCCTTCCGGTGGCCTGGGGCGCGTGAGTAGGTAAGTTTCGCGGAACGGGGTGCCCCGAAGGATGGGGTGCCCCTAACGGCACCCTGGATGTTCGGCTGGAAAAGACCCACTGGACCTGTTGGGAATTCTCCGGCCCCCTGACCTGCTCAAACAAAAATTAATGCTATATGTCTGAAATGTCCCTGGCGTGGGATCGTCAAACCTTGCCCTTTCCCCTGGTGGCGCCTCGTATTTCGGTTCCCGTGGCCACATGTGGCCACGGGGCGAGGGTGTACCGGTACGGGATCGGGGATTTAATGACGGTTGGATTGTTTCGGCACGGATGCCTCCGGGGTCAACTTCCTCCCCCACGCCCGGCGGTCCCGACGCAAAAGGGGATAGGTCCACTGATTACCCGCGTACTCATTATCGGTGACCAGGACGTAGTAAGACTGGGGCTGTGTACGGCCTTCGACGCGACGGACGACATCAAGGTCGTCGGAGAGACGGGCGACCTGCGGGGAGCCGTGGCCAAGGCCCGGCATCTCCGTCCGGACGTGGCCGTCGTCGACATGGTCGCCCTGGGGGAGAGGGGGAACGAGGTGGTCCGCGAGCTCGCCGAGCTGCGCGACACCCGGGTCCGCGTTCTCGCCCTGTCGGTGCCCAACGAGAGGGAGAACCTCGTCTCCTGCCTGCGGGCCGGAGCGGGCGGATACATCCTCACCGGCAGCGAGATGTGCGTCATCACCGACGCCGTGCGCTCGCTTCGGGAGGGCAACACCGTGCTGGACCCCGCCGTGGTCGGCACCGTCGTGGAGGAGTTCGTCCGCTACGAGGCGGCCGTGCGCGTGGGCCCGGACGAGGATCCGGAGTCCTCCTGGCGGGAGGAGTTCACCTCCCGCGAGAAGGACGTCGTCGCGCTGGTCGCGACCGGAGCCAGCAACGCCGAGATCGCGCAGATCCTCGGGCTGTCCGAGACGACCATCAAGTCACACGTGTCCAGCGTGCTGGCCAAACGGGGGCTGCGCAACCGCGTCCAGCTCGTGGTCTGGGCCTTCCGGAGCGGGTTGGTCCCGGTCCGCAGCAGGGCCAGCGTGGCCTGACCGCGCTCCGTGGAACCGCCCCCTGACCCCGGGGTTCCCCCGCAGGACCGCCCGTTCGGCGGCGCGTGGGCACGCCGCCACCGCCCGTCGGCCGTCTCGGGCCCCGCGCGCCCCCTCCGCCGGGACGACCGTCGAGTTCCACTCCGTGTCGTCCGGACCCGCGGGCCCTCCACCGCACACGGTCCGTGCGCGGCCGCGACGTGCGCTCCCGCCCCGCGGCGTCAGCCGCCGGGCACGAAGGCGCCCCGGGCCGCGGCGTCGGCGGTGACCCGGGCGGCCAGGCGCAGGTCGGCCGGTGCCACGGGCTCGCGGCTGACGAAGAGCCGGTAGTAGACCGGGGCGATCGCCGAACGCACCACCTGCGCGGGGTCGGTGCCCTCGGGAACCTCGCCCCGGGCGGCGGCCTCGGCCACCACCACGGCGGCCCGCTCGTGCCGGTCGACCATGAACACCCGCAGCGCCTCAGCCACCCGGGGGGAGGCGAAGGCCGCCGCGACGGAGGCGGCCGACACGGCGCCCTCGGGCGCTTCGGTGAAGCCGTGCAGCACGGCCCGGGCCAGGGCGAGCAGGTCGGTGTACAGAGAGCCCGTGCGCTCGGGCTCCCAGGTGCGGGAGGCGGACCACTCCAGCGCCGCGGCCACGAGCCCGTCCGCCCCTCCCCAGCGCCGGTAGACGGTGGCCTTGTGGACGCCGGAGCGGGCGGCCACGCGCTCGACGGTGAGCGCGGCGTAGCCGTGCTCGCCCAGCTCGTCCAGGGTGGCCTGGAGTACGGCGGCGGTGTTGCGCGCGGTGCGGCCGCCGGGTCTGGCGGTCCCGGGAGTGTCGGGGGTCATAACGCAACTGTAGTTGCATTTGCTGGCCACTCCTGTCATGCTCGCTATTGCGACAACAGTCGCATCAAGTGCTCCGAAGGAGGAGAGTCCGATGGGCCGAGGACACGAGATCCCCCGTTCCCAGGCACAGCTCCCCGCCCGTTGGAGGTCCGCTTGTCCCCGTCCCTCTCCGTCGTCTGCACCGGCCTGTCCTTCGCATGGCCCGACGGCACCCCCGCTCTGACCGGCCTGGACGCCGCCTTCGGCACCGGTCGCACCGGGCTCGTCGGCCGCAACGGCAGCGGCAAGTCCACCCTGCTCCGCCTCGTCGCGGGGCGGCTGACCCCCGCCTCGGGCACGGTGACGGTGCGCGGCGACGTCGGCTACCTCGACCAGGGCCTGGCCCTGGACACCGGCCGCACCGTGGCCGAACTGCTGGGCGTCGACCGCGTCCGCGCCGCACTGCACGCCATCGAGGCGGGCGCGGCCACCGAGGCCAACCTCGCCGCCGTCGGCGAGGACTGGGACGTGGAGGAGCGCGCGCTCGCCCAGCTCGAACGGTTCGGCGTCGACCTGGCCGGGGACCGGCCGCTGGACCGGCCCGTCGGCACCCTCTCCGGAGGGGAGGCCGTGCTGACCGCGCTCGCCGGACTGGCCCTGCGCCGCCCCGCCGTCACCCTGCTCGACGAGCCCACCAACAACCTGGACCGCCGGGCCAGGGAACGGCTGCACGAGGCGGTCGCCTCCTGGCGGGGGGTGCTCATCGTGGTCAGCCACGACCGGGAGCTCCTGGACCGGGTCGACCAGATCGCCGAACTGCGCGACGGCCGGGTCCGCGTGTGGGGCGGCAACTACTCCGCCTACGCCGAGCAGCTGGCCGCCGAACAGGAGGCGGCGCGGCGCATGGTGCGCGTGGCCGAGGCCGACGTGCGCCGGGAGAAGCGCCAGCTCGCCGACGCGCACGTCAAGCTCGCCCGGCGGGTGCGCTACGGCAAGAAGATGTACGACACCAAGCGCGAACCCCGCGTGGTCATGAAGCAGCGCAGGCGCGACGCCCAGGTTGCGGCGGGCAAGCACCGGATCATGCAGGAGGAGAAGCTGGCCGGGGCACGCGAGGAGCTCGACCGGGCGGAGGGGGCCGTCCGCGACGACGACACCATCCGCGTCTCGCTGCCCGGCACCGAGGTCCCGGCCGGCCACACCGTGCTGGAGCTGCGCGGCCCCGGCGACGGGCGGCTGTACCTGCGAGGCCCCGAACGGGTGGCGCTGGTCGGGCCCAACGGCTCGGGCAAGACCACCCTGCTCCGCGCGGTGGTCGGCGAGGCGGACCACCCCGCGGTCGGGGTGGCGCACGCGACGGAGCGGATCGGGTACCTGCCGCAGCGGCTGGACGTGCTGGACGAGGACCGGAGCGTGCTCGACAACGTGCGGGCGGCCGCGCCCTCGGCTTCGCCGCAGCGGGTGCGGGCCCACCTGGCCCGGTTCCTCGTCCGGGGCGACCGGGTGGGGCAGCGGGCGGGCGACCTGTCCGGCGGGGAGCGGTTCCGGGTGGCCCTGGCCCGGCTGCTGTTGGCGGACCCGCCGCCGCGGCTGCTGGTCCTGGACGAGCCCACCAACAACCTCGACCTGGACAGCCAGCGCCAGCTCGCCGAGGCCCTCGCCGACTACCGGGGCGCGTTGCTCGTGGCCAGCCACGACCACGCGTTCCTGCGGGAGGTGGGGGTGCGGCGCTGGTGGCGGACCGAGCGCGGGCGCCCTCCCGTCGAGGCGCCGGAACCGGGCTGAGCCCCGGCCGCGCTCAGCCCGGTTTGGCCGGGCAGCCCACCAGGTGGTCCTCGACCACGCCGACAGCCTGGAGGTAGGAGTAGACGATGGTCGTGCCGACGAAGGTGAAGCCGCGCTTCCTGAGGTCCCGGCTGACGCGGTCGGACAGCGCCGTGCTCACCGGCACCTGGGACTGCTCGGTCCAGCGGTTGACCACCGGGTCGCCGTCCACCCAGCCCCACAGGTAGGCGGCGAAGGAGCCGTACTCCCCGCGCACCCGCTGGAAGGCCCGCGCGTTGCGGGGGAGCGAGGCCACCTTGAGCCGGTTGCGGATGATCCCGGCGTCCGCCAGGAGGCGGTCGGTGTCCGGCTGGCCGTACGCCGCGATCCGGTCGGGGTCGAAGCCCTCCAGGGCCCGCCGGTAGTTCTCCCGCTTGTTGAGCACGGTGGACCAGGACAGCCCGGCCTGGGCGCCCTCCAGGACGAGCATCTCGAACAGGTGGGCGTCGTCGCGGGAGGGCCTGCCCCACTCCTGGTCGTGGTAGTCCCGCATCAGGTCGGACGGCCCCCGTGCCCAGGCGCAGCGTTGATCGGACATGGCGGCTCCTCGCGGGGTGTGGCGGCGGTCTGCCGCCCATCCTGCCCGGCCCCGGTGACAGACGGCGGGGGCCCACCCCCACGGCCGGGCGCACTCAGCCGGTGCCGTGCCAGGCCCGCCACAGGGCGGCGTAGGCGCCGTCGGCGGCCACCAGGGCGTCGTGGGTGCCCAGTTCGGTGATTCGGCCGTCCTCCACCACGGCCACCCGGTCGGCGTCGTGCGCCGTGTGCAGCCGGTGCGCGATCGCGACCACCGTCCGGCCCTCCAGGACCGCGCCCAGGGAACGCTCGGTGTCACGGGCGGTGGTGGGGTCCAGCAGTGAGGTGGCCTCGTCCAGCACCACCGTGTGCGGGTCGGCCAGCACCACCCGGGCCAGGGCCAGCTGCTGGGCCCGCGCCGGGTCCAGCGCCGCACCGCCCGCGCCCAGCGGCGTGTCCAGCCCCTGCTGCAGCCCACGCGCCCAGTCCGCGCCCACCGCCGCCAGCGCGGCGAGCAGGGACGCGTCGCCGGCGTCCTCGCGGGCGATGGCCAGGTTCTCCCGCAGCGTCCCCGCGAACACGTGGTGCTCCTGGTTGACCAGGACGATCCGTCTGCGCAGCTCCTCGGTGGGCAGGTCGGCCACCGGGACCCCGCCCACCAGCACGCTCCCCGAGCGCGGGACGTCCACCCCCGCCAGCAGGCGGCCCAGGGTGGTCTTGCCCGCCCCGGAGGGGCCCACGACCGCCAGTCTCTCCCCCGGTCGCAGGGTCAGGTCGATTCCGCGCAGGACCTCCTCCCCGTCGGTGTAGGCGTAGCGGGCTCCGCGCACCTCGATCCGGTCGTCGACGGGGGACGCCGGCGCGGAGGCGGGGGCGGTCGCGGCCCGCCCGATCCCGCGCAGCCGCGCGAACGAGGCCGTACCGCTCTGGAGCTGTTCGACCCAGAACATGATCTGGCTGGCCGGAGGGCCCACCTGCTGGGTGTACAGGCAGCAGGTCACCACCGTGCCCAGGCCCAGCGCGCCGTCCAGGTGGAGGAACCCGCCGACCAGCAGCACCAGCACGGTGGGCAGGGCGAAGGACGCGTCGCTGACCGGGAACAGCACCGAGCGCAGGCGCAGGGTCCGCCGCCGGGCCTCGTGGAGCCGCCAGGCGTCCCCGTCGGTGTGCGCCACCCGCGTGCGCGCCAGCTTGAGCGCTTCCACGGTGCGCCCGCCCTCGGCGGTGGCGGTCACCCCCTCCAGGGCGGTCGAGGTGGCCTCCCCCTCGGCCAGGTAGGCGGCCCGCGACCGGCGCAGGTACCAGCGCAGCGCCCACCAGACCGGGGGGAGCGCCACCAGCACGACCGCACCCAGCGGCGGGCTCAGCCAGAACAGCGCCGCCAGCGGGAAGAGGATCTGCATCAGGGCGGGGAACACCTCGGGTATCCCGCCGCGCAGGGTCCGGCCGACCACGCCCACGTCCCCCGAGGCCCGGTTGGTCAGGTCTCCCGTGCCCGAGCGCTCCACCACCCGGGTGGGCAGGGCCAGGGCCCGGTCGACGAACTCCTCGCGCACCCGGCCCAGGGCCCGCTCCCCGAACCGGTAGGCACCCAGCTGCGCGTAGCGGGTGAGCACCAGCTGTGCCAGGGCACACGCCAGCACCCCGGCGGCCAGGCCGTCGACCGCCGCCACGGAGGCGTCGCCGTCCTCCACCAGGTCGATGATCCGGCCCAGCAGATAGGGGCCGACCAGCCCCACCACGCTGGCCAGGCAGGTCAGGACCACGGCCCAGGACAGCCTCCGGCGGTCCGCGCGCAGGATCCGCCAGGCGTCCCCGCGCACGGTGGCGGGATCCGCCACCGGCAGCCGCTGGTCGGGCCGCCCGCCGTCCGCGGCCGGTGTCGGAGCGGTCATCCCGGTATCCCCTCGTCGGTTCCGCGCAGGACCAGCGCCCGGTAGTCGGACCGCTCCCGCACCAGCTCCCCGTGCGTGCCCGCCGCGACCGCGCGTCCCGCGGACAGCAGGACCACCCGGTCCGCGCGGGCCAGCAGCAGCGGCGAGGTGCCCACCACCACGGTCGTGCGCCCCCGGCGGGCCTCGCGCAACCGGTCGGCGACCAGCGCCTCGGTGTGCGCGTCCACGGCCGAGGTGGGCTCGACCAGCAGGAGCACCTCGGGGTCCGCCAGGACCGCCCGGGCCAGCCGCACCCGCTGGCGCTGTCCGCCGGACAGGTTGCGGCCCCGGGCCTCCACCGTCGAGTCCAGGCCGTGCGGCATGGCGGAGACGACGTCCAGCGCCCCGGCCGTGCGCAGGGCCCGGGTGACCTCCTCGTCGGTGCGGTCGCCGTGCACCGCCACCACCTCGCGCAGCGGCCCGGGGAAGAGGTAGTCCTCGTCGTCGCTGAGCAGGACGCGGTCGCGCAGGGGCCCCAGGTCCATGTCCCGCATCGGGGCCCCGCCCCAGAGGGCGTCGGAGTCCTCGTGGTGGCCCAGCCGCCGCGCGACCGCGGCCGCCTCCCCCGGCGTCACGGACACCAGGGCCGTCATCGAGCCCGGCGGTATCCGGGTGCCGGTCGCCGGGTCCTCCAGCCAGGCGGGGCCGTCGGGGCAGGGCGCGCGGCCTCCGCCCCGCGCCGGGGGCTCGGTGCTCAGCAGCCGGGCCACCCGTTCGAGGGAGGCGTACCCCTGGGCGAGGTCCCTGGCCGCCGTCGCCAGGAAGAACACCGGGTAGACGAGCGCCGCCACGTACCCGTACACGGCGACCACCTCGCCCGGGGTGATCTCCCCGGCCGCCGCCAGCCGGGCGGCGATCCAGGTGACCGCGGCCAGGAAGACCAGCGGCAGGCACAGGTTGACCGCCTCGAACCAGCTGGTGGCCGCACCCACCCGGTACCCCTGCCGCAGCAGTGACGCCGAGCGCTCCCGGTACCGGGTCAGGAACCGCTCCTTGCCGCCGATCCCGCACAGCACCCGGAGCCCGGTCACGATGTCGGCCGCCAGGGTGGTCAGAGCCCCCTCCTGCCGCCGGTACTCCGCCTGCCTGGCGTGCATGCCGCGCAGCAGGGGGCCGACGGCCAGGGCGAGCAGCGGCACCCCGACCCCCGCGACCACCGCCAGCAGCGGGGACACGGTCAGCAGCAGGGCGGCGACCCCGCAGTAGGCCAGGACCGCGCCCACCCCCGGACCGGTCATGGTGAGGATCTGCGCGATCCGGACGGTGTCCAGGACCTGGACCGCGGCCAGTTCGCCCGAGGTCAGGCGCCGGGACAGCGCCGACCCCAGGCGGGCCGCGTGCCTGGCCACCGCCCGCATGGTGCGCAGCGAGGCGTCCATCCGGACGAAGGTCATGGTGCGGTGCCGCATGATCGAGGTCGCGGCGTTGAGCACCACCGCCGCCGCCAGCGCGGAGGCCCACAGCAGCAGCGCGCCGGGGTCCCCGGCGCGCAGGCCGTCGTCCACGGCCCGGGACAGGAGGTAGGGCGCCGCGATCAGCCCGGCCATCCACACGATGCTCCAGAAGGCGCCGGTCAGGACCCTGCGCCGTTGGGAGACGATGATCCACCACAGGTAGTGCCAGGGGCCGCGGGCGTCGGGAGGACCGGGCGGGGGCAGCGGCGGGGAGGCCGCGGGTGTGTGCGCGTCGGCGGTCGCCGCGGTCCCGGTGATCGTCACGAACCCTCCGTTTCGCTTGGGGAGTCTCGTCCCATCACACCAGGACCGGATCAGTGGCGAAAGAGGTTTTGTGCCGCTGGGGAAAAGCGGTCCGGGCGGATCCCGCTCACCTTTCCCGCTCGTCTTGCTGAACTCCCTTCAGTAACATCATTAACTTCTTCAACAAAAAGCATTAAAGTTATCAAACGAGTCATACATCGGATCATTCACATAACGCATGTGTCACAAAAAACGGCTAGGATCATAAATCCGCGTTGAACGCGCATCATGGTGCGGGAAGTCCGAAACCGACAAGAGAAAACGGGAGGCGGCGCGGGCGTGGCTACGGGTACGGAGGCGCCGGACGGTGACGCACCACCGGTCGGACAGGCGGCGCAGTCCACCTGCTACGACACACTCACCGACCCCGGGTGGTCGGGCCCGCGGGGAAGCCGCCGGCCCGTCCTGGTCGTGCACGGGCCGCAGGGCAGCGGGAAATCCCACTTCCTCCGGCACAAGGCGCGCGAACTGGAGGACTACGGTGTCCCCTACGCCCACCTGGACCTGGCCTCCGCCCGATACCACTCCAGCGTTCCGGACGTCTTCGCCGCCATCGCCTCCCCCGAGGAGAGAGGGCTCGCGCGGGCGCTGAAATACTACGGACGCCTGCGCTTCCCCCGGCTCTGGACCGCCCTCGTCACCATCCGTCTGGACATCGACCCGGAGGAGGCCCCGGCCGAGGGCGCGCTCCAGACCGGGACGGACGGGGCGCACGCCAGGATCGCCGAACTGGTCAACGAGGTCTGGCCCACCGGCCTGGGCGGACTGGGCAGGGTCCTGGGCGGCGCGGGTGACCTCATCCCGCCCGCCGAGCTGATCGGCGTCGAACCGCTTCCCGTGGACATCGCCAAGTGGGTCGCCGCGGTCTCCGGGATGGGGGCCCACGCCCTGGAACGCGTCTTCGAGTGGATGCGCGGCCAGGGCCACGGCGCCCAGCCCCGGGAGCAGGTGACCGACTCCCTCTACCACCTGTGGTGCCAGGCCAGGGACCCCGACGCCGTGGACCCCGTCTCCCGCGTCTCCAACCGGGAGAAGGTGGCGCGCTTCCTCGCCGACGCCCTGTTCGCCGACCTGCGCAACGCCGCCAGGAAGATCACCCGCCAGCCGACCCCCGTGGTCCTGTTGGACAACGCCGACCAGGGTGTGGGACCGGTGCTCCTCCGCTCCCTGGCGGAGGTGCCGGTCCCCTACGGCAGACCGTCCCTCCTCGGCGGCGCGGGCTTCCCCGAACCGCTGACCGTGGTCGCCACCAGCGCCGGAACGGTCGACGGCCTGCCGCTCGAATCCTTCTACGGGGACAGCGCCAGGAACATGCTGTTCTCCCCCCTGAGCCCCCTGAACCCGGGAAACGTCGAGGAGCTGGTCTCCCGGGCCCGCGCCCGCTCCGGGGGTGGCGGCCACGTCTCCCAGGAGATCGCCGACATCCTCCTGGAGTTCACCGGCGGGCACCCCGGGACCACCGCCCAGCTCGCCGGGGCCTGGGTCGCGGTCGGCGGCGAGGGCCTGCACGAGGCGCTCTCCCACCGGCCGGTCGACCCGGCCACCCGGATGCGGTCGGCCTCCACCGTCGAGGAGCACATGCTCACGACCGCGCTCGGCACCGCCCCCGACCAGCTCGACCACCGCCTGCGGGAGGCGCTCGTGACCTGCTCCGCCGCCCGGAGCGTCGACGCGGCCCTGTGGCTGAACCGGGCGGGCGACCTCACCGAACGGGTGGAGGAGGAACGCCTCCTCGCCCACCCCCTCTGGGATCCGCGGAACCCGGAGGCGACCACCGTCCTGCGCCGCCTGCTGTTCCGGAGCCTGGCCAGGCGCCCCACCGGGTCCCCCGGCGCCTGGGACGCCGTCCACCGCAGGCTCGCCGACTACTACCAGAGCGGAGAGGCCGGTACCGGCGACTCCGTCGAGTTCGAGATCTACCACCGCCTCTGCGCCGGACAGCTCGAACGCGTGGCCTGGCACCTCCAGGGCTGGCTCGTCTCCCCCGACGTCGACGGGCGGGAGTGGGTCCGCAGGCTCCGGGCCGTGACCTCGGCTCCCCGGCGCACCCGGCCGTCCTACCCCCTCCTGGACTCCTGGGCGCACACCTGGCGCGGCGCGGTGCCGGAGGGGAGGACGGAGGACTCCGAGGAGACCGAGACCGTGGCCAAACTCGTCACGGCGCGCCAGATCCTCGCCGATCCCGACTTCTTCTCCTCCGGCGCCCTGCACTCCGCCTGCCACATGGCGCTCAACCACCTCGCGGAGCGGGTCCCCACCGGGGCCAACCACCTCTACGACGAGGCGATCTGGCACCTGCAGATGGCCGCCAGGTTCGGGACCGCGGTGTGAGCGGCAGCCTGACACGGAAGGGACGAACATGACCGCCCCCCTCGACGCGCCGGGAACCCGGGGCCGCTCGCCCCACCGGCCGAGCTCCCCCCTCGCGCGGTGGCTGCGACGGTGGTGGAAGCTCCTGGCCCCCGCCGCGGTGGCCCTCCTCCTCGTCCTGGGCCTGCTCTACTGGAACGTCTTCACCTGCGGCGGACCCCTCAACGGGGTGCGCCGGATCGACGGGCAGTGCGTCGGCGTCACCGACGGCGCCCACCTCTACCACGAGGCGTACGAGGAGGTGCAGGCCGACATCGCCCGGGAGAACGCCCGCGTGGCCGAGGAGGCCGACGGGCACGTCGTCCGGATCGCCCTGCTGGGAACCCTCACCTTCGGTGACGTCAGTCCCATGGACCCCACCCGTATGCGGCGGTCCCTGGAAGGCGCCTACACCGCACAGATGCGCGCCAACCACTCCCACCACTTCGGAGACCGCAAACCCCAGATCCAGCTGCTCCTGGCCAACATGGGCGGACGGCAGCGGCAGTGGGAGCCGGTGGTGAACGACCTCGTCGCCCTGTCCGAGGACGAGGAGCGGCCCCTGGTCGCCGTCATCGGCATGGGCGTGAGCATCGACTCCACCCGCGACGTGGCCCGGGTCCTCAACGAGCACGACATCCCCATGGTCTCCGCCGCGGTCACCGCCGACGGCCTCGCGCACGACCAGACCGAGGGGCTGGTGCGCGCCGCGCCCAGCAACACCGAGTACGTGCGCGCCCTGAGGGCCTACCTGGACGCGCTGGACGAGCCGGTGCGCGCCACCCTGGTCTACGACACCACCGAGCCCGACCTGTTCGTCACCACCCTGCGCGAGGCCTACCGGGACCAGCTCGGCGGCTTCCTCACCGGCCACGCCCAGGAGTACGTCGGCACGACCGGCGACACCCCGCCCCGCTCTGGCCTGTTCCACACGGTGACCCTCAACGTGTGCGCCTCGGGCACCGACACGGTGCTCTTCGCGGGCCGCGCCCCGGACCTGCGGCAGTTCCTGGGCTCCCTGGCCAGCCGGGCCTGCTCCGACCGGCCCCTGCGGGTGCTGTTCGCCGTCATCGGGCTGTCGCCGCTGGACGACGAGGAGGTCATGGCCCACCTGCGGGACGGGAACCTCACCCTGGTCTACGCCTCGGCCACCGACCCCCGCTGGGCGTCCGGGGACCCCTCGGCCGAGGCGCCGCCGCACTACGCGTCCTTCGTCAACGCCTTCCACGAGTACGTCGGCGACGACGACCCCAGCGCGTTCAACAACGGGTACGCCCTGGTCAACCACGACGCCTTCGCCGTGGCGGCCAGCGCCGTGCGGATGACCAACGGGATGGACCTGGAGGGGCCGCCCACCGCGACCGAGGTGGGCGCCCAGCTGATGCTGCTCAACAGCGCCCACGAGGTCAGGGCGGGCGGCGGGGTCCTCAGCTACAGCGGCGAGTACGGGGGCGAGGCGATCGGCAGGTACGTGCCCGTGGTCGAGCTGCCGCTGGACGGCGACCTGCCCGCGCCCGACCCCTACGTCATCGGCGGCGCCGGGGACCGGTGAACCCGCGCCGCGTCCGCGCCGGGCCCTCCCGCCGCCCGGGCACGGCCGCGGGCGGGGCGCCCGGCCCGGACGGTTCCCCTCCGCACCGCCTCCACCTCCGCTCAGGGCCGTGCGCCCGGCCCCGACCCCGGTTCAGGCCCCTCCACCGGCAGCCGCACCGTGAACGTCGTACCCCGCCCCGGTGTGCTGGCGGCCTCCACCGAACCCCCGTGCAGCTCCACCAGGTTGCGCACGATGGCCAGCCCCAGGCCGCTGCCGCCGGTGCGCCGGCTGCGCGACTTGTCCGCCCGCCAGAACCGGTCGAACACGTGCGGCAGGTCCTCCGCCGCGATGCCCACCCCGGTGTCCGCCACCTCGATGACCGCGTCCCCGTCCGCGCGGTACGCCGCCACGGTGACCGTCCCCGGCGCCGGGGTGTGCCGCAGCGCGTTCCCCAGCAGGTTGCCGACCACCTGGGCCAGCCGGGTCCGGTCGGCCGCGACCACCACGCCCTCCTCCGCGTCCGCGACCAGGCGCAGCCCGGCCTCCCCGGCCCGGAGCCGCTGGCCGTCCACCACCTGCTCCACGAGCGCCCCGGCGTCCAGGGGTTCCGGGGACAGCCGCAGCTCCCCGGCGTCCGCCTGGGCCAGGTCCCGCAGGTCGTCGACGATGTCCTGGAGAAGCAGAGTCTCGCCGACCAGCATCCCGATCCGGTCCCGGTCCAGGTCGGCGACCCCGTCCTGGGCCGCCTCCAGCCAACCGCGCAGGTTGCTCAACGGTGTGCGCAGCTCGTGCGAGACGTCGCTGACCATCGCCCTGCGCTGGCCCTCCAGGCGCTCCAGGTGCTCTGACATCTCGTTGAACGCGTCCGCCAGCTGCCCGATCTCCCCGGAGTCGCGCACCTCGACCCGGGAACCCCCGCGCCCCTCGCGCATCCGCCGCACCGCGTCGGTGAGCGCGCGCACGGGCCGGACCAGCCGGGCCGACACCGCCACGCTCACGCCCACCGTCAGCACCAGCACCAGCAGCACCACACTGGCCACCCGCGTGAGGTTTTCCCCGGTCAGCGGGAACACGCCCGCCGCCTCCCGGTCCGGGTCGTCGATGAACAACAGGGCGGCCGGGGCGACGTAGGGGTCCAGCTGGTCGCGGCGGGCCGAGTCCAGGCAGGCCGACGTCCGCGCGTCGAACACCGGGGGCTGGGGGAGGGGCTCGGGCTCCGCCTCCGGAACGTCCGGGCCCCGACCCGGGGTCGGCTGGGCCTCCTCCGGGACCGGGTACCCGGCCCCGCCCGGAGAAGGCTCCTCCGCGGGCGGCTCCGAGGGCGCCCCGCCGACGTCCACGTGCTCCACGGCCTCCGGGGGCGGGTCCGCGGAGACGCCGTCCTCCTCCACCGGAGCCCCCGGGAACGCCTCCTCCGGAGGCGAGGGGTCCCCGGGCGCGCGGGCCTCGTCCGCACTCGCGGAAGGGCTGGGCTCCACGGCCGGAGGGAAGGCCGCGGGGAGCCCCGTGGCCACGTCCATCCGGAACTCGGCCCGCGCCTCCTCGGAGTCCGCGGTACCCAGGCAGTCCAGGACCAGCCGGTTCAGTTCCGCCAACGCCTCCCGCTCCGTCCCGGTGGGCCCGTCCAGCACCGCCAGACCGCAGTCCTCCCACAGGTAGGGGTCCACCTGGGCGCCGGTCACCACGGGGCGCCCGCTGGGCCCCGCCTCCGCCGTCACGGCCAGGCCGTACGACCCGTTCAGGCAGGCCGCGCCGGTCTCGGCCGCATCCAGCAGCCGGGCGGACTCCTCCTCCGCCAGCGCGAACGGGCCCACCGCGCGCGGGTCGATGCGCCCCACGACGTCGGAGGCCAGGGTGACGTCCACCGCCAGCGGGTCGACCACCGACGAGGTGCGCGGCGGCAGCGGCTGGGCGCCGTCCGCCGAGTCCCCGACCAGCCCACGGTTCTCCGTGGTCAGGACGATGCGCCGCCCCGTCTCCTCGGCGAGCTCCCGGACCGTCGCTTGCACGCCGTCCCACTCGGGGTGGGTCGCCGCGTAGGCCACGAGCGTGTCGTGGATGCGGGTGTCCACGGCCAGGGTCTCGCCCTGCTGCACGGTGAGCGACTCCGTGGTCCGCTGCACCGCCAGCCACGCCGTCGCGGTGATCGAGCAGACCGCCACCAGCACCGAGCTCGCCAGCGTCCGGGCCAGCAGGCTGTGCCGCAGCGCGCGCCTAGGCGGACCGGTCATCGGCGGTCCCGACGAGCTTGTAGCCGACGCCGTAGACGGTGACCAGCCGCACCGGCCTGCGCGGGTCGGGTTCCAGCTTCCGGCGCAGGTTCTTCACGTGCACGTCGATGGTGCGCTCGGTGATGAACCGGCTCATGCCGTGGATGTGCTCCAACAGCTGGGCCCGGCTGAGGACCCGCCCCGGCCGCACGGCCAGCGCGGCGAGCAGCTGGAACTCGGCCGGGGTGCAGCGCACGGACGAGCCGTCCACCCGCACCGCGTGGCGCGCCGTGTCCACCGCCACCGGGCCCGCGCGCAGCACCGGATCGGGCTCCTCCGCCTCCCTGCGGGTCCGGCGCAGGAGGGTGCGCACCCGGGCCATCAGCTCACGCGGGCTGAACGGCTTGGTGACGTAGTCGTCCGCGCCCAGGTCCAGCCCCGCCAGCAGGTCGTCCTCGGTGGAGCGCGCGGTGAGCATCAGCACCGCCACGTCGGACTCCGCGCGCAGCGCCCGGCACGCGTCCAGGCCGCTCATGACGGGCATCATCACGTCCAGGACCACCAGGTCGGGGCGCTCGCGGTGGTGCTCCTCGATCACGGCGCGACCGTCGTGGACCACGCGGACGAAGTGCCCCTCGTGCTCCAGGTAGCGGCGGATCAGGTCGGCCTGGTTGACGTCGTCCTCGGCGACCAGCACATGCGCGCACACGGTGTCCTCCGTTCGGCTCGCGGCCCGGGGGCCTCGGTGCGGCTCGATCGTACGCGCCCCCGTACGGGCCCCGGCCGGGCCTTCGGAAGCCGTCCCAGGTCAGCACACGGGACCCACACCACGGGCACACGGGTTCTTCACATCCGTGGACCAGTCTTCGTTGTCGTCCGGCACGGAACAGGCCACCGGACGACTCCCCGAGAACCCGGATGGATGTCCATGCGTCGAGCCACGACAACCGCACGACGACCCCACCGCTCCCTGGCGCCGCTCGCCGCGGCCGCGGCCCTGGCCGCGCTCGCCGCCTGCTCGTCCGCCCCGGCGGCCGAGGACGGAACGGAGACCGCCGTGTCGGCCTCCGGCCCCGGGGGCGCGGAGATCGCCACGGTCGTCGGTGACGGGATCACCGTCCGCACCGAGCCGGGGGGCGACGAGGTGCTGCAGACCCTCGCCAGCCCGAACGACTTCGGCGTGGACCGCGTGTTCCTGGTCGAGGAGAACCGGGGCGAGTGGCTCCGGGTGCTGCTGCCGGTCCGCCCCAACGGCACCACGGGCTGGATCCGGAGCGAGGAGGTGTCGCTGAGCTCCACGCCGTTCCGCGTGGAGGTCGACCTCTCCGAGTTCGCCTTCACCGTCTTCGACGGCGAGGAGGAGGTGCGCGGCGGAGTGATCGGCACGGGGGAGGGCGAGACGCCCACCCCTCCGGGCCGCTACTACTTCACCGAGCTGCTCCGGCCGAAGGACCCGGACGGGCCCTACGGGGTCTACGCCTTCGGGCTGAGCGGGTTCTCCGAGACGCTGGAGACCTTCGCGGGCGGCCCCGGCCAGCTCGCCGTGCACGGCACCGACGACGAGGACGCCCTGGGCCGCCAGGTCAGCCACGGGTGCGTCCGGGTCTCCAACGAGGACGTCACCTGGATGGCCGAGAACCTGCCGATCGGCACCCCGGTCGAGATCTCCGACTGAGCCGGCCGCCGCCGGACCGCGGCGCGGGGCGGCACCCCGCGCGCACGAACCCGACACACAACACCGAGGAACCGCCATGCGCCTGAAGGCCTACCTGATCATCGCCGGTGTCGCCGCGACCGCCCTGTTCGGCGCCGCCCCCGCCTCCGCCGACGACTCCCCGTCCCCCGCTCCCGCCGAGGAGACCCACTGCGTGCCGAAGGAGAAGGAGGAGCAGGCTTCCGGGGCCCCCGCGCCCGCCGGGCCCTGCGAAGAGCCCACTCCGGCCGTTCCGGGGGCCGAGCCGTCCGCCCCGGAGGTCGAACCGTCCGCCCCGGAGGCCACCCCGGCTCCGCCGGAGGCCGCCCCGGCCGCCCCGGTCGAGCAGGACCCGACCTACACCGGCTGACCCGCCGCCCCGCGTCGGGGCCTCCCCGCCGCGGAACCCGGGCTGACGGGCGGCCGCGCCGGCACCGGCGCGGCCGCCGCCGCGCACGGGGCGCCTCCGGCGGGAGGGGAGCCCTCCGCCGGCCGGGTCAGGAGGCGTCCGCCCCCCGTCCGTTCGCGGGAGCGGACGCCGGCTCGGGCGGCTCGACCGACTGCCGGTGGCGGAACACGTTGAGCGGGTCCCACCGCTCCTTGACCCGCCGCAGCCGGGGGTAGGCGTCCTTGTAGTAGAGCGTCGACCAGCGGTCCCGCGAGCGGTTCCACGCCGGGTCGTTGAGGTCGGCGTCGGGGTAGTTGACGTAGCAGCCGTCGGTCGCCTCACCGATCACCGGGACCCCGCCGGTGGCGGCGAAGGTCTTGCGGTAGATGTCGCGGATCCACGCGATGTGCCTGGTCACCGCCGACTCCGGCTCGGTGCGCTTCCAGTACACCTGGTACTGGAGCTTCAGGACCGAGTCGCGCTGGGGTACCGCGGTGTCCCGCGGCGGCTGGTTGACGGCACCGCCGTAGGAGTCCACCTGGATGAGGGCCTCCTTGTTGACGTAGTCGGTGTAGTGCTCCCTGCCCAGGTAGTCCCACATGGCCTCGATCTGCGCCGGGCTGAAGGGCCTGCGCAGGTAGGCCGACTTGTACTTGCCGCACCGGTTCTCACCGGAGCCGTTCAGCACCTGCGTGGCCGTCAGCCAGGGCAGCCGCCGGGGCGTCAGCATGCCCTGGACCGGAGGGTGCTCGCCCATGGGCGCGGCCATCTGCGCGGACTCCGGGGTGAGCGGGCCGTCGACGGTGTCCAGGAACTCCTCCATGGCGCGCCCGCCTCCGGGGTCGTCGGCGTCGACCTGGACGACCAGACCGATCTCGCCGTTGCTCATGTGGTTGAGCTTGAGCATCGCGAACAGCTTGCCGGAGGCCTCGTCCGGGTCCTGGTGGTCGCGGAAGTACTCGCCGTAGGCCGTGACCAGGTCGGCGAACTGCCGCTTGGTGAAGTCGGACCACCGCCACGAGCGGCCGGTCAGCAGTACGTGGGACGGGGGCTCGGGCAGGTCGCGGAACCAGAAGCGGGTGACCAGCCCGAAGTTGCCGCCACCGCCGCCGGTGTGCGCCCACAGCAGGTCGCGCCGGTCGGGGTCGGGGTCGTCGCGCGTGGCCAGGACGAGTTCCACGGAGCGGTCGGGGCGCACCACCGCCACCTCCACCGCGTACAGGTAGTCCACGGTGAGCCCGTGCTGGCGCGAGAGCAGGCCGAAGCCGCCGCCGGTCACGTGGCCGCCCGTCCCCACCGAGTAGCAGGATCCGCCCGGCAGGGCCCGCCCGCTGAGCGGGTACAGGTGGCTGTAGACGTGCCAGTTGGTGGCCCCCGCCTCCACGCAGTACGCCTCCAGGCCGGGGTCGTGGTAGACCCCGCACATGGGGCTGACGTCCAGGATCACGCGGACGTCGTCACCGCAGACGAAGTCCTCGTAGCAGTGGCCGCCCGAACGCACGGTGACGCGCGTACGGGAGCCGTCCCCGCCGTCCTGGTTCACCGCCTCGGACAGGGCGCGCGCCGCGCCCTCGGGCGAGCCCACCAGCCGGACGTAGTCGGGCCGGGCGATCCAGCGCTGGTTGAACCCCCGGTTCAGCGCCGGGTAGCGGCTGTCGGAGGGCGAAACGGTGGTCAGGGGAGGAATGCCGTGGTCACGGGTCATGCGGGCCGCCTGTGCTGAGAGGTGCGACAAGACACCCCTTCGTTACCCTGCGTGAGGGGACGCGAAAAGCAATCATGCGCTTCTCCGGAGTTACGGACGGTGGCGGGCGTCCGTAAGCGGGCCGGTTCCGGCACCGAAAGGGGCCGCGGACGCACGCTCCCCCGCCCGGCACGGCGCGCCGGGCGGAGTACCGGACCGGCGGGCACCGCTGATCTACGCTGGCCGCATGAGTGATCTGCGCTGCGACGCCGTGGTCGTGGGAGCGGGCGTGGCCGGGCTGGTCGCCGCGGTCGACCTCGCCGCCGCCGGACTCGACGTCACCGTCGTGGAGGCCGAGGAGAGCGTGGGGGGACGCGTCCGCAGCACCGTGCGGGACGGCTACGTGCTCGACCGCGGCTTCCAGGTCCTCAACACCGCCTACCCGGCGGTCCGCCGGCGCCTGGACCTGGACGCCCTGCGGCTGCGGTCCTTCCCCAAGGGCATGGCGGTGCGCACCGACCGCGGGCTGCTGCGCCTGCGCGCGACACCCTCCGGAGCCCTGTCGTCGCTGTCCCTGCTCTCCGGATCGCTCGTGCGTACCTCCGACCTCCTGCGCCTGCTGGCCATGGTGGCCGGGGACGCCCTGGAGCCCGCCGACCGGCTCAAGAGGCGGCCCGAGACCGACACGCTCACCGCGCTGCGCGAGCGCGGCCTCGGCCGGCGGGCGGTCAACACGCTGGTCCGTCCCTTCCTCACCGGCGTCTTCCTCGACGAGTCCCTGAGTACCTCCAGCCGGGTCAACGACCTGGTCTGGCGCAGCTTCGCGCGGGGACGCCTGACCGTGCCCGAGGCGGGGATCCAGGCCGTGTCCGAGCAGCTGGCCGCCCGGGCCGGGGGAGCGCGGTTCCTGCTGGGGACGCCCGTGCACGAGGTGGCGCCCGGACGGGTGCGGACCGAGGCCGGGACCGTGCGGGCCCGCGCCGTCGTGGTCGCCGTCGGCCCGGGCGCGGTCCACCGGCTCCTGCCCTCGCTGCCCGCCCCGGTGCTGCGGCCCGCCACCACCTACTTCCACACCCGGCCCGTCCGCCCGAGGGAGGAACCCCTCCTGCACGTGGACGGCCGCTCCCGGCGCGGCACCACCAAGCTGACCAGCGTCATGGTGATGACGGCCACCGCCCCGTCCTACGCCCCGCCCGGACGCGCCCTCATCGCCTCCTCCACCGTGGGGCCGGAGCAGCCGCCGGAGGCCGCGGTGCGCGCCGAGGCCGCCCGGATCCTGGGCACCGGCGGCGGGGACTGGGAGCACCTGGACACCGTGCACGTCCCCGACGCCCTGCCCGCCGCGCCGCCGCCCATGGGCGACCTGCGCCGCCCCGTCACCCTGGCGGAGGGCCTCTACGTGGCTGGGGACCACCGGGACACGCCCTCGCTCCAGGGGGCCATGGTCAGCGGGGGACGGGCCGCCGCGGCGGTGCTGGCCGACCTCGCCGGGGACTGAGCGACCGCTCCGGGCCGGTCCCCGTTCCGGGGGGCACCGTGCGCGACGGTGCCCCGGGACCGGCTCGGCGCCGTCTCCGCCCGCCTGCCGAGTGCCTCCTGCTACGCCGGTCGAGGTCACGATGGCCGGGAGGCGGGGGCGGGGCGCCGGTGCGGCGGACTTCACCGAGGAGGAAGGGCTTCGCACCGATATCGCCGAACACGCGGTCCGCGCGCTGGAGGAGTCCGGGTGGCGGCCCGGGGCGCGGCGCCGATGGCGTCTCCCTGCCCGCAATGACGCTTGACATGACGTCACTTATGGCGCCATGATGACATCATGGATCTGATGCCGTATGTCGACGAACTCCGCCGCCAGCTCATGGTGGCCGCCGAAGCCGGGGACGAGGACACCCGGGCCACCGCCGAGCGCCTCAGCGCGGCCCTGGAATCCGCCGCGCGGCTGACCCTGCTGGAGGCCCTGTCCGCCGCCGCGGACGAGATCACCCGCGACCTCGCCCCCGGATCGGTCGAGCTTCGGCTGCGCGGGCGCCAGCCCGACTTCATCGTGACGTCACCCGAGTTCGACGACGTCGACGAGGGTGGCATCACGACGCCACATCCGCACCTGGGTGACGCCGGGGAACCCGGGGGGCAGCTCCGGGCCGGGGACGAGGACGGGGGCACGTCGCGGATCACCCTCCGCCTGCCCGACCGCCTCAAGCCGCGGGTCGAGGAGGCGGCCCGCGCCGAGGGGCTCTCGGTCAACGCCTGGCTCGTGCGCGCCGTGGGAGCGGCGCTCGACGGCGGCAGGCGCCGCCCCGAGGGCCGGGCGCGCCAGGTCGGCCGCGGCTACACCGGCTGGGCCCGCTGACCGGACCCGACCGACTTCCTCCACCACGTCTCCCATCAGCGGAGACATCCACCACCGCCATTCCAGGGAGACAGCCATGCCAACTTTCGACACCCCCGGACCGGTCACCGCCGACATCAACCTGATCGCCGGAGCCGTCCAGATCCACGCCGGAGACCACACCGAGACCACCGTCGAGGTCCGCCCGCGCGACGCCGCCAAGGAGAGCGACGTGCGGGCCGCCGAGCAGGTCGAGGTCGACCACGCCGGAGGACGCCTGCATGTGCGGGACTCCTCCACCTCGGCCCTGGGCCGGATGTTCCGCAAGGGCACGGTCGACATCACCGTCGAACTGCCCGCGGGCTCGCGCGTCCGCTTCACGGGCGACTACGCCAACGTCCGCTGCGAGGGCCTCCTGAGCGCCGCGGCGATCACCAACTCCACCGGCAACATCGCCGTGGACCGCGCCACCGGCGACGTCGAGCTCACCACGGGGCACGGCTGGATCCGGGTGGGCGAGGTCGGCGGCTCCGCCGAGGTCAAGACCACCACCGGCACCATCACCCTCGGCACGGTGGCCGGAGAGCTCCGGGCGAAGTCCGCGCACGGCGACATCGCCGTCGAGCGGGCGCTGGCCTCCGCCACCGTCCGCAACAGTTACGGCAGCGTCCGGCTCGGCCAGGTGGTCAGCGGCCGCGTCGACCTGGAGAACTCCTACGGCGAACTGGAGATCGGCGTCCGCGAGGGCACCGCCGCCTGGTTGGACGTGGTCTCCACCAAGGGCGTCGTGCGCAGTTCCCTGGAGGCCGCCGAGGAGCCCGCCCCCGCCGAGGAGACCGTCCAGGTCCGCGCCCGCACGGTGCACGGCGACATCACGGTCCACCGGTCCTGACCCGAGGAGAAGACGGACAATGACCCAGCACACCCCCCGCACGGCCGTCACGGTCACCGGGCTGCGCAAGTCCTACGGCGACCACGTCGTCCTGGACGGAATCGACCTGGAGATCCCCGCGGGAACGATCTTCTCGCTGCTCGGCCCCAACGGCGCCGGCAAGACCACCATCGTCAAGATCCTGTCCACCCTGATCAGCGCCGACGGCGGCCGGGCCGGGGTCCTCGGGCACGACGTGGCCGAGGACCCCGACGCGGTGCGCGCCGCGATCGGCGTCACCGGGCAGTACTCGGCGGTGGACGGCCTGCTCACCGGCCGGGAGAACCTGGTGCTCATGGCGAGGCTGAACCGCCTGGGCCGGGCCCGTGCCCGGAGCCGCGCCACAGAGCTCCTGGAGCGGTTCGACCTGGCCGACGCGGCGGGCAAGCCGGCCTCCACCTACTCCGGGGGCATGCGCCGCCGGCTCGACCTGGCGATGACCCTGGTGGGCGAGCCGCGGCTGATCTTCCTCGACGAACCGACCACCGGCCTGGACCCGCGCAGCCGCCGCGACATGTGGCAGATCATCCGCGAGCTCGTGGCCGACGGCGTCACCGTCTTCCTCACCACGCAGTACCTGGAGGAGGCCGACCAGCTCGCCGACCGGATCGCGGTCCTGGACCACGGCACGATCGTGGCCCAGGGCACCGCGGCCGAGCTCAAGCGCCGGGTTCCCGGCGGCCACGTCCGCCTGCGCTTCGCCGGGGCCGACGCGCTGGAGTCGGCGGCCCGGACCCTGGGCGGAGAGGCCGACCCCGAAGCGCTCGCGCTCGACGTCCCCGGCGGGGGAGGCGTCGCCTCGCTGCGCCACCTCCTGGACCGCCTCGACGCCGCGTCGGTCACCCCGGAGGAGCTGTCGGTGCACACCCCGGACCTCGACGACGTCTTCCTCGCGCTCACGGGCCACCGGAACGCGGACGACAACGCACGGAAGGTGAACCGATGACCGCCCTCACCCACGCCGTCGGCGACTCGGCCACGATGGTCTCCCGCCAGCTGCGGCGCATGCTCCGCTACCCGTCCATGACGCTGATCCTGGCCGGGACGCCGATCCTCCTGCTCCTGCTGTTCGTGTACGTCTTCGGCGGGGCCATGGGCACCGGAGCGGGCGCCGCCGCCAGCCGCGCCGACTACCTCGACTACGTCGCCCCCGGGATCATGCTGATCGCGGTGGCGAGCGCGGCGCAGGGAACGGCCATCTCGGTGGCCATGGACATGACCGAGGGCATCGTCGCCCGCTTCCGCACCATGGCCATCGCCCGGGTGTCGGTCCTGACCGGCCACGTCGTCGGGAGCCTGGTCCAGACGATGCTGATCACGGCCCTGGTCACCGGGGTGGCGCTGCTCATCGGCTTCCGTCCCACGGCCGGACCGGCCGAGTGGCTGGCCGCCGCCGGCCTGCTGGCGCTGGTCTCGTTCGCCCTGACGTGGCTGTCGGTGGCCCTGGGCCTGGTGTCCAAGACCGTCGAGTCCGCGAGCAACCTACCCATGCCGCTGGTCTTCCTGCCCTTCCTGGGCAGCGGCTTCGCGCCGACCGAGACGCTGCCGGCCGGGCTGCGCTGGTTCGCCGAGTACCAGCCGTTCACGCCGATCATCGAGACCCTGCGCGGGCTGCTGATGGGGACCGGGACCGGGAACAGCGGGACCCTCGCGGTCGCCTGGTGCCTCGGCATCGCGCTGCTCTCCTACCTCTGGGCGAAGAGGCTCTACAACCGCGACCCGGCCGCCTAGGGCCGGTCCCGGCCGGGGCTCCCCGGCTCCGGACCAGGGAGAACCCGGGGCTCCTCTCCTCCCTCCGAGGAGAGGAGCCCCGTCCCGCCGCGCGGATTCCCGCTCACGCGCCGGGCGCCGAGCGGATCTCCGCACTCTGCTCCGTGCCGGAACCCGCTGCGGCCAGGGCGGCGTCGATGAGCACCTCGGCGGCCTCGCGTGCCCGGTCGGCCGCCTCCGCCTGACCGGTGATCGCGGCGGTGGTCTGGGCGCCCTCCGCCAGGAGGGCCAGCTGCGCGGCCAGCGAGGGGTCGGCGCCGATCCGCTCCACCAGCTCGCCCAGGTAGCGCTGGAAGGACACCTTGTGCTCGCGTGCGATGCCGGCGACGTCGGAGTTGACCGTTCCCAGTTCGGCGAAGGCGTTGATGAACCCGCACCCCCGGAAGTCCTCCTCGCAGAACCAGTCGGACAGGAACCCGTAGACCGCCAGCAGTTTCTCCCGGGGCGTGCCCGCCGCGTCCACGTGTGCGTCCAGCCCCTCGGCCCACAGGCGCCTGCGGTGGCGCAGGACCGCCATGACGATGTCGTCCTTGGAGGGGAAGAGCTGGTAGAGGCGGCGCAGGGAGACCCCCGCCGCGTCCCGCAGCTGGTCCATGCCCACGGACGAGAAGCCCCGCGTGTAGTAGAGCCGGTCGGCCGCGGCGATGATGCGCTGACGGTACTCCTCATTGTCCATGCCACCAGTGTACTTGCGCTGAGAACGATCGTTCTCTAGGCTTCGGAGTAGGCGAGAACGATCGTTCTCGCACACGGCCTCGAATGAGAACGATCATTCTCAACGAGAGAGGGAGTCCACCATGGGACGCATCACCGTCGGGACCGAGAACAGCACCCCGATCGAGCTGTACTACGAGGACCAGGGCACCGGCCGGCCCGTCGTCCTCGTCCACGGCTACCCGCTCGACGGCCACTCCTGGGAGAAGCAGACCGCCGCCCTGCTCGACGCCGGTTACCGGGTCATCACCTACGACCGCCGCGGCTTCGGCCAGTCCTCCCAGCCCTCCACCGGCTACGACTACGACACCTTCGCCGCCGACCTCAACACGGTCATGGAGACGCTCGACCTCACCGACGCCGTCCTGGTCGGCTTCTCCATGGGCACCGGCGAGGTCGCCCGCTACCTGGGCGCCTACGGTTCGGCCCGCGTGGCCAAGGCCGCCTTCCTGGCCTCCCTGGAGCCCTTCCTCCTCAAGAGCGAGGACAACCCCGACGGCGCCGCGCCCCGCGAGTTCTTCGAGAACGTCGTCGTCACGGTCAAGGCCGACAGGTACGCCTACTTCACCGGCTTCTTCGAGGACTTCTACAACCTGGAGGAGAACCTGGGCACCCGTATCAGCGAGGAGGCCGTCCGCAACAGCTGGAACGTCGCCGCGGGCTCGGGAGCCGTCGCCGCGGCGGCCGCGCCGCTGACCTGGTTCACCGACTTCCGCGCCGACATCCCCAGGATCGACGTCCCCGCGCTGATCCTGCACGGCACGGCGGACAACATCCTGCCGATCGACGCCACCGGCCGCGCGTTCTCCGCGGCGCTGCCGTCGGCGGACTACGTCGAGGTCGAGGGAGCCCCGCACGGCCTGCTGTGGACCCACGCCGAGGAGGTCAACGAGGCCCTGCTGGCCTTCCTCGCCAAGTAGGCCCTCACCACAGGGCCCCGGGAGCGACCGCGCCCCCGGGGCCCCTGCCGCGCGCGGTGTCCGCGGTCAGACCGTGGTCGACTGTGTCACCCCAGGTCACCAATACCCCGTCGAGGGCGCGGAAGCCACCCTTCACCGCGTATGCGCAACGCCGCCGCAAGCGGGCTCCCGGGCGAGTCATCGGTGCCGGCCCGCCGCCGCGCGGGCCGCCGTTCGCGGTGGTGGTTCCCGGGCCGACCCCGGCCATGGGCTCCTCATACTCCGACCGCTCGGGACTCCCCCGCCGACGTTTCCTGGGCCGGTGTCCGCCCTGCCCGGGGCAGGACTCGGGCGGGCCGTGTCCGCGGCGGCCGGTGATGTCACCCGAGGGGGCGCGTCGACACCCGTGCGGTAGGAGGACCAGGGCGAAATCGCCCGTATCGGTTCGATGGCCCGGTGCTCCTCGCGGCCGTCCCCGGTCATCACCTCCGGTTCCACACGGTCACGAGGTAGATGACGATCGCGTTGCGGTCGCCCGCGATCTCGGCCGACCCCCAGTCGGGATAGGCGGCAGCCACGTGCCGCTCGATCGAGCCGAAGATCCACAGGTCGAGGAGCGGCAGCACGATGCAGACCAACTGCAGGCCCGCGTCGATCTGCGCTGCCTGGACCACGGACTGCCAGCGCCCCGTGCGGGTCTTGTTCTGCACGTCCATCGGAACCCTCCGTTTGTTCATGCGTTCTGCCGACGAGTCTCTTACGGTGTATGTTTAAGTTCCACACTGCTCTTACGTCGTAAGTCTCTGCGAGGAGGAAGAGATGACGTCTCAGGGCGACAACGCCGACCCGCCCGAAGCAGCCGGGAGTGGCGTGTCACGCCGTCTGCGCGGGCACCCCTGGTGGACGCTGATCGCCGTCGCGCTCGGCGTGATGATGACCGACCTGAACATGACGATCGTCGCGGTGGCCAATCCGGTGCTGCAGCGCGATCTCGGCGCGTCCCTGACGGACGTGCAGTGGATCACCAACGCCTACCTGCTCGCCCTGGCGATCTCGCTCATTCCCGCGGGCAGGCTCGGTGACCGGTTCGGACACCGGACGATCTTCCTCGTCGGGGTGGCGGGCTTCGCGGTCACCGCGGCGCTCATCGCCGTCTCCGGCCACATGTGGGTGATGATCGCGCTGCGCGTGCTCCAGGGGGTGAGCGGCGCGCTCATCATGCCCTCCGGCCTGAGCCTGCTGCGAGCGACCTTCCCGGCCGACCGGCTGACCATGGCGATCGGCGTCTACGGCATGGTGATCGGCGCCTCCACCGCAGCCGGACCCCTGGTGGGCGGCCTGCTGGTGGAGCACGTCGGTTGGGAGTCGGTGTTCCTCCTCAACGTCCCGATCGGCGTGGTGATCCTGGCGCTGGGCCTGGCCGTGCTCAAGGCGCACCGTGCGGAGAAGGCCACCCGTACCTTCGACGTCGCGGGGATCGCCCTGCTGAGCGCGGCCATGTTCTGCTTGCTCTGGCCACTGGTGAACGCCGAGGCCCTGCGCCGCGGCGAGGCCGGGACCTGGGCCTTCCTGGGCGCGTCCGCGGTGCTGCTGGCACTGTTCGTCCTGGTGGAGAGGCGGGCCGCTGAACCACTGCTGCCGCGCCGACTGTTCGCCTCCGGATCGCTCCTGGCCGGGGTGGTGCTGGTCACGCTGATGGCCTTCGCCCTGGTCGGCGGACTCTTCTTCATGACCTTCTACCTGCAGAACATCCAAGGGCTGGGAGCAGGCGAGAGCGGGCTGCGGCTGCTGCCGCTGACCGGCATGATGATCGTCGCCGCGCCCCTGGCCGGACGGCTAATCACCGCCGTCGGTGCGCGGGTGCCGATGGTGGTCGGCATGCTCTTCACCGCCACGGCCCTGGTGGGCGTGGCGAACCTGGACGCGGGCTCCTCGACCGTCGTCACCCTGGGCTGGTTCGCCCTGCTGGGCCTGGGCATGGCACCGGTGATCGTGGGGGCGACCGGCGTCATCGTCGGCAACGCGCCCATCGAACTGGCCGGGGTGGCCAGCGGTCTGCACCAGTCCGCCCTCCAGCTCGGCGGCAGCCTGGGTACCGCGGTGCTCAGCGGCGTGATGGCGGCGCGCGTGTCCACGGCCCTGCCCGAACGGTGGGCCGACGCGGGCCTGGAGCCGCTGGAAGACGACGAACTGCGGGAGACCGCCGAAGTGGTCTCCGTCGGCGCCGCCCCGGTCCCCGAGGGGGCCTCGGCGCAGCTCACCGACCAGATCGCCGCGGTGGCGCAGGCGACCTTCCTCGATGGGATGACCACGGCGTTCCTCGTCGCCGCGGGCGTCGCCCTCGTGGGCGCCTGCGTCGCCCTCGGCGTGAGGAGCGGTACCACCTCCGAGGCGGACCTGACCCATTCTCGGTGAGCGGGCACGCCCGTGCCGTTCTCCGGCCCAGTACCCCCGGTCCGGCCGCGGATCCCGGGCCGGAGAGCGCTCGATTCCTCGACCGCATTCGTATATCTTTGGCGGAGCCCAGTGGAATCCGATTATTGAGCGCTTTTCATCCTGTCTCGCGGAGCTGAAGCACTAGCACGGCTCGGGTGATCTCTCCGGCTCGGTGCGGGCAGCACCGCAGCCGACGGAGGATGTCCCAGTTCTTGAGCTGGGCGATGGCCCGCTCGCCGGGGCTGCGAAGCTTGGCGTGCTCGGAGTTGGCGTCCTTCTTCCACTGCGGCTTGCCCCGGCCCTTGAACGGGCACAACACCACCTCCGACAGACCCACGTACCCCTTGTCGCCCAGGCCGAGCAGACCCGAGGCCTTGATGCGCTCGGCAATCCCCCCACACCCGTGCGGCTCTGGTCTCGTGTACCGATCCCAGCAGCGACCATGAGGTCCACAGGGGTTCACCGTCCGGGGCCGCGACGACCTGGATGTTCATGCCGTGTTGTCTGTGCTTGCCGGAGTAGAACGGCCGGTCGGCTCCCACACGGTCGCAGGCGATCAGGGTGCCGTCGATGACCACGTAGGCCCACCCTTTCCGGCGTGCGCGGCGTAGGCCCTGTTCGAGGGTGGGGTGCCTGCTGGGCGAGCAGGGCCGTGGTCTCGCGCACGTACCGCCAGGCGGTCGTGGTGCCTACCTCGGACCCCGCGGCGATCTGGGCGAAGGGCTCGCCCTTGTAGAGGTGGACCAACACGAGTAGGGCCTGCTGCGCGGGATCCAGGCGCCGCCATCGGGAGCAGGTGTTCCTGCGGTGGGTGCGCATGGTGCGGGCGGCCAGGTTCAGGGCGCGACCTGACAACGGCAGGGCGGCACGGTACAACAGCATGTGAAGTCTCTGGTGCTGGTTCTTTTTGGTCGAAAACCCGTCTACCAGGGGCTTCTTGCTGTCAGGGGTGGTTCAGCGCGAGTGGTACAGGCCTGTGACCTGCACCTTCAGGATGAAAAAGGCTCACTGAATCAATGGGGTAGTTGATCCGCACCTGAACCCGATATCAAGGAAGAGCGGGTGTGCGGGAGCTCCGAAGCGCGCATGTGCCTACCCGTGAGGGGCCTGGCCTGTGCGAATCCTGTCCTTCCGGTCTCGGCTGATGCGCGGGTCCTCCTCCTGGCCCGGACGCGCGGTCGGGCCGTTCGGTATCTGTTCTCTCGGCATCTCGGCGGGTCGTGCGTCGGGTATCGGCCCCGCGTCAGAGCGAGGGCGGAGGCTGTCTCCACGTACGCTGTTCCGCAACCGGATTACCTGGAATCATGCCGATCTTCGCAGGTCGACGCGTTTTCTTACCCTGTAAGATCCTCAAGGAAAGAGTACGTAAACCACGAGCTGGCCGTCAAGCCGAAAGGCGACGGCTGGGCCGAAGGAGGGCCATGCCGGTCAAGCGCACACGTGGTCAGCGGGCGGGGTTAACGAGACAGGGCATCCTCGAGGCCGGGCTCGATCTGGCCGACCGCGAGGGTCTCGCGGCCCTGTCCATGAGGCACCTCGGCGCCGAACTGGGCGTGGAGGCCATGACCCTGTACCACTACATCCCCAATAAGGACGCACTTCTGGACGGCATAGTGGAATGCGTCGTCTCAAAGGCCATTCCTCCCCGGTTCACCGATGCGGCCTGGCAGGAAAAGCTGAGGAGTTACGCCAGTTCGCTCGCCTCGGTTATGGCGGCCCATCCGAACGTCGTGCCCCTCGTTATGCTCCAGCCCGCGGTCACCTCACGGAACATGGAGACCATGGAGTCCATGCTCCAGTCGCTGTACTCGGCCGGGTTCGATCTGCAGCAGGCCGTGGACGTGGTCTACACACTGACCGGGTTCGTCCTCGGGCACGTCGCGGTCCAAGCGGGCATTCAGGGCGTCCGGTCGCACGGGCGGCCGGCCGAGGGGCGCGCACTCGATATCGACGAGGAACGCTATCCCCTGCTCGCCCAGGCGGACAAGGTGTCGGAGAGGGGCACACGGTTCGAATTCGCCTTGAACGCTCTGATCACAGGATTCGAGATGGCGCGTTCGGCGTCCAGGTCCTGAGCACATCCGGAACCCAAATTGACTCTTACCTCGTAAGAGTCATGCGGTTACCCTAGGGAAGGAGGCGTGACGGCGACAGATTCGAGAGGAAGACCGTGGCAACTCGACAACGCGGATCCCTGTCCCGAGAACGAGTGTTGAGGGCGGCCTTGGACCTGGTGGACAGGGACGGTCTCGAGAATCTCTCCATGCGCCGTCTGGGCTCTGATCTCAGCGTGGAGGCGATGGCTCTCTACCACTATGTTCCGACCAAGGCGGCTCTGCTGGTCGATCTGGGCCAGTCCGTGGTCGAGAACGCGGTCAGGAAGGCCTCTGCGGCCACCGACGGAGGGCGGACGAGGAATGACCGGCTGTACCGTTTCGCGTTGGCGCTCCACGGTGAACTACTCCTCCGTCCCGGGGCCCTGCCCATCCTGGTGAGCCGGCCGATCTGCTCTCCGGAGTCGGTGCGGCTCCTGGACGGCGTCGCGGGGAGGCTTCGCGCGGAACGCGACGATCGGGCGCGGGTCAAACGCCTCGTCGGAGCGATCGTCGCGCTCGCGCTGGGACACGCGTGGCCGAGGCGGTCTGCGGTCTGGAGGACCGTCACCGGCACACGGTGGACCCCCGTACGTCGTCTGGCGGCCATGCCGCGTGCTGCCTTCCCCGTGGTCGGGACGCCGGCCACGAGGACTTCCTCTTCGCTCTGAAGGGGCTGCTCAACGGGGTCGAGCCACCCCACACGTCCCCCACCGTGTAGCCGAGGGGAAGGGGGCGTCGGGGTGGAGGGCGTGCTGGGCGACCCCGGTGGTCCAGGTACGCCCCTCGGTCCCTCGAGGGGACCACGGTGCCACGTTCGGCACGTCGGACACTTTCGTGCGGCACACCCGCGAAGGCCGTGCCGAGGAAGGCGCCGGTGTACGGACGGGACCCTCGACCCCGGCTCGTCCCGTGCGTCCGGGCGGGCCTGTCTCGTGCCGGATGTCCTCGAACCGGGTGAGCCAGGCGAGGATCTTCCGGTGCCCCTCGGCCCGGGCCCCGCCGGTGAGCTCCGCCGGCCCCTTGGCCTCCGGTAGCGGCAACGGGGCTCGCGAGCGGGCACACCTCAGTCGGACAGGTGGAACGGGCGGGCTCCCGCCAGGCCACACCCGGGAACCCCGAAGCAGGAGCAGGACCGGGTCAGACGGCACATCGCGAACAGGCACCCCAGCGAGGCTGGCGAAAAACGAGCCGACCTCGCTGGGTCTGTCCTGGTTGTGATGCCGGTGCGAAGAAAACCGACGCTGACTTCGGGATCGGTCTTGGGCCGGGGCTGCTCACCGCCGAGTAACCCCGTGCCCGAGGTGTCGGGAGTCGTCACACGCAGTGGTTGGAGGAGCGGCCCGTCTCGCCGCGAAGCAGGTCACTCGTGTTTGGCGCGAACTCGGCAGCTCGGCGGCCGGGACGAGGGACGGCTGGCGTGCGCGGCCGGCACGGATCCTGTGCCGACCACCCCCTGAACATGAGGAAACCTGGGGCCCCTCCCGCTGTTGCGATGAGAGAAGCCCCAGGTCGGAGCGCGGAGGATCGGGGATTTGAACCCCGGAAGGGATTGCTCCCTAACCGCATTAGCAGTGCGGCGCCATAGACCTGACTAGGCGAATCCTCCTGGCTGGGACCAGACTACAGACACGACGGACGGTTGTGCAAAACGAATCCCGTCCCGGGGGCCGCGAGCCGTCGGACCTGGGACGGGAGGCCGATCGGACCGCCCGCGCGGCGGGGGTCCACGCGGGGAGAGCGGGGTCGCCGGACCGTGTTCCCGGAGCCCTGTACCCCCGGCGGTTGGGGCGGGTCAGCCGAGAGCGCGCTCGATGACGAGGTCCGCGTCGCGGCGCAGCTTCTCCACGGCCCGGGACAGCGTGCTCTTGACGGTCCCGATGGTCACCCCCATCCGCGCGGCGATCTGCGCCTCGGTGAGGTCCTCGTAGAAGCGCAGCACCACCGTGGTCCGCTGCCGCTCCGGGAGGCGGTCGGTGGCCCGTTCCACCACGTCGGCCAGGTCGATGCGCCAGGTGGGGTCGTCCACGCGCTGTTCGGGGATCTCGTCGGTCGGGAACACGTCCAGCCGGTTGCGCCGCCACTCGGAGATCTGGGTGTTCACCATGGCCCGGCGCACGTACCCGTCCCGGGCCTTGGGGTTGGCGATCCGGTCCCAGGAGAGGAAGGTCTTGACCAGGGCCGCCTGGAGCAGGTCCTCGGCGTCGGCGTGGTTGCCCGTGAGCGACCGGGCCATGCGCAGCAGCGCCGGACCGCGCTCGGCGACGTAGCGGCTGAACTCGTCGTATCTGGGACTCTGGGCCGTTCCCGTCACGCCGATCACCGACTTTCGCGGGCGCTACGTGGGCTTTCGTCGTCATTCCTCCCTTCCCACTCTCACACAGGGAACGCAAACGACCAGGCACATCTGCCCCATGTGCCGACAAACGGCACAACCTTCCGCGGGGCGTCCGGGGAACGCGGGAGGGGCCTCCGGAGCGGCCAGTGGGGGCATTACGTGCGCTCTTGTTGGTGTTTGTCAATCTTTCGCGATTTATGTGCCCTATGCGTAGCTTTGTAACGACAGGCTGTGGTGGGTGATCCCGGGCGGCGCCGTCCGAGAAGGGCCGGTACGCACGGGATCCTTCTCTGGTTGCATGAGGTTCCGCCACAGGGGCCGTGCGCACCGGAACACGGGGCGGAGCGACGGGTCGTGGAACGAGGGGGCTCAGCCGTCATGTCAGTGTCCAACCAGGTCCGGCCGGACCGCAGGAGGCTCACCTCCGCGATCCTCGGCCCGGAGAGCGCGCCCGCGCCCACGCCCCTGGGGAACCGCGTGGTGCGCGGCGTCGTCGTCAGCGCCACCACCCGCATGCTCTGCATGGCCGTTCCCGGCGGCGAGGAACGGTTCATGTACGACCACGACACCACTTTCTGGCGCGGCCGGGACGTCGGCCCCAACGAACTGCGGCCCGGCGACGACGCCGTGGTGCTGCGCCTCCCCGGCGGCCATCCCGTCGCCAAGGGCGTGTGGGCCCAGGCGGCCCGCGCCACCGGCGTCATCGTCAGCCGCGACGGCGACACCCTGGAGATCGACCCCGGACACGGGCGTCCCCGGGTGACCGTCGTCCTGCCCTACCGCAGTTCGGGCCGGATCAGGGTCCGCCACCCGCGACTGGAACCCGGCTACGTCTTCGACGCGGTCGGTGTCTGGCAGGAGGGCGCCGTGTGGGCGGCGCGGCCCGCCACCACCCAGCCGCCCCATCCGCTCAGCGCCGCACCGCACCGGCCGCCCACCCGCCGCTACTCCAGCACGTTCAGCGGCATCGCCACCTGGTACGACCCCGCCTGCGGACGCGCTCCCCACCTGGACGAGCGCGCCCGCGTCGACGCTGTCGCCTATCCGGCGCTCGACCCGGTCGGCCACGATCCCGGGTGCGACCGGCGCACGTCCTGCGTTCCGCTTCCGCTGCTGTCCACCGGCGCCACCCTGAGCCTGCGCAACGACTGCACGAAGGACGCCGCGGCGCTTCCGGTCCTGGACTGCGCCGCGGCCGACAGTTGGCTGTGCGACCTGTGCCCGGCCTGCGGCGGCCAGGCGGCGGGCCGCGTCGCCTCTCTCACCATGACCGGCTTCGTCGCCCTCGGCGGGCGACTGGAGGACGGTTGCTTCAACGCGACCGTTACCGTCCACGACGGGGAGGAATGAGTATGCTCCCGGAGATCGTCGCAGTGGCCCGCGAGGTCCAGCTACCGCTGTTGGCGGTGCTGCTCCTGCTCGGTGCCGCGGCCAAGATGACCAGGCGGGCGGCCGGTACGGGCGGTCTCGCCGTCCTGGTGCCGCAACGCCTGCGCCGCCCTTCCACGGTGGCCACGGGCCTGCTGGAGGCCGCCCTGGCGGTCGGACTGCTGGGGCTGACCGGCCTGCCCGGCGAGGCTGCCCGGGCGCTCACCGCCGCGGTGTTCGCCGTCTCGGTCGTGGTCCTGGTGCTGGTGCGCAGGCGCGACCCGGAGGCGGGCTGCGGCTGCTTCGGCGGTCTGAGCCGCGCGCCGGTCGGCTGGCGCGCGCTGACCCGGGCCGGGCTGTTCTCGGCCGCCGCCCTGGCCGCGCTCGGCGTGGAGCCCGCGGGGTGGCAGGTGGTCCTGTCGGCCACGCCGACGCACGGCTGGGTGGCGGCGGGCGAACTGCTGCTCCTGGCGGTGCTCAGCCCCGAACTGCGGGAGGCGTCGGCGCGCGCCCTGCACAGGGAGCCGTGCGAGCTGCGCGAGGTCTCCCTGCGCCGCACGAAGCGGATCCTGCGCCGCAGCGAGGTGTGGCGCACCAACACGCCCGTGATGACCAAGGACGAACCCGGGGACGTGTGGCGCCAGGGCTGCTGGCGGCTGCTGCGCTACGACGGGGAGCGGCACGGCCGCCGCGTGGACGTGGTGTACGCGGTCCGGATCGGCGGCAGGCGCCGCACGGCCGTGCGCGCGGTCCTGGTCGACCGCGCCAGCGGAGCGGTGGTCGCCTCCTTCGGCTCCGTCGCCCAGAGCCGGCTGCCCGCCGCGCCGCGCAGGCTGCCCCACCCGCGCGAGGCGGCCAGGAGCCACGAGGAGGGCTACGACGCGGTCAGGGCCGCCCAGACCCTGCGGGCCGCGCGGGAGCATCCCATGGTGAGCGCTCTGGAGGGGTCCGGCCGGGACCGGGACGTTCCGGACGGCCATGGCCCGAACGAGCGCGGGCCGGACGGCCGTGAGCCGGACGGGCGCCAACCGACGCCGACCGGTTGAGCCGACCCGTCCCCGCTGGCTCGGTCCCGCTCTCCGGGACCGGGCCGGTGGCGTGTCCGGAGCGGGAGGTCCTCACCGCCGCCACCTGGACGGGGCCGCTCAGTCCCGGTTCTGGCCGCGGTCCGCCTCGTCCCCGCCCGGTTCGGGGCCTTCCGGGCGTCGGCGCCCGCGCAGGAACTCCTCCGCCACCTCGAACACGCCGACGGCGATCAACAGCAGACCCAGCGGGCCGCCCTGGAACCAGTGGAACCGCGCGTCCCAGAGGAACAGGGAGAGCGCCGCACCCAGCAGGATCAGCACCACGCCCAGAAGAACCTTGAAACGCACGAGCCCTCCAGATCGGTCGCCCTCGCGGCGGTGTTCGGGTGATACGCCACACCAGGCTCCCACAGGCCGCGGCCGGGCTCCACGACGGCTCCGGCCCCCGCGTCAGCCCAGCATCTGCCGCTGCCGTTCCACGGCGGCCTCGCTGAACTCCACGAGCATCTCCTCGTACTCCTCCGCCTCCCCGCCGCCGAGGATGGTCGTGGTGCCGACGACGCCGCCGTTGCGGTACATGAGGCTGACGATGCGGTTCTCCGTTCCGGCGGAGTGCACGACGATGGTGAAGGCCCGGGACTCGTCAGCGATCCGCGGCACGTCCTCCAGGTCGGCCATCCCGTAGGTGGAGGAGGTGCCGTCCTCGTAGGTGGCGGTGTACTCGTCGCAGTCCTCCGGCGCCTTCGCGGCCAGGGCCTCCGCTGCCGTGTCCTCGTCCGTGCGCACCAGCATGTGCGTCACCGCGCCCTCGGGCCACTCGTAGGCGGCCACGGAGGCGGGTGCCTTCCGCACGCCCTCCAGGGTGCCCCACCGGTTCGCGGCGGCCAGGCACTCGGGCTTGTCGGCCTCGGCTGTGGCCAGCACCTCCTCGCTGTACTTGACTGTGACAAGCTCGGAGTAGGTGCCGCTCTCGCTGCTCTCGGGCAGCAGCGTGACGTTGCGGACGTGCAGGGGCTGGGCCTGGTGCAGCTCGCTGGCGGCCTCGGCGTTGGGGTCGGCGGGCTCCGCCGCCCCGCCCCCGCACGCGTTGAGCAGGAGCGCCGCGGGCAGGGCCATGGGAAGGGCCAATGACCGGACGAATCCCTGCCTGCTTCTGGCGGATGCGCCCTGACCTGCAACGATTCGTGCCGAATTGGCGGGACGGGGGCGCAAGCACATGGTGATATCTCCTCGTTTGTGCGATATTTCCGCTGGGAGCGGTGACCGACCCGGACGCGATATTGCTGAGCGTGTCGCGGGGTTAGCACAAAGTATTGAGGAAGGACAATGGTGTCGGAGTCGAAATCGCCATATCTGCGGTCGGTGCTGGAGAGCATCCCGGAGTACAAGCCCGGCCTGAAGGTGGTCGGACCCGGCGGGCGGTCGATCAAACTGTCCTCCAACGAGAGCCCCTACGGGCCGCTCCCGTCGGTGCGCGAGGCCATCGCCCGGGCCGCGACCGAGCTGAACCGGTACCCGGACCCCGGGGCCGTCGAACTCACCGCCGCCCTCGCCCGGCGCCTGGAGGTCCCCGAGGAGCACGTGGCCCTCGGTGCCGGTTCCGTGGGCCTCCTGCAACAGCTCCTCGAAGCGGTCGGCGAGCCGGGTGTCGAGATCGTCTACGCGTGGCGCTCCTTCGAGGCCTACCCGCTCCTCGTGGAGCTGACGGGGGCCGCCTCCGTCCGGGTACCGCTGAAGGACGAGACGCACGACCTCGACGCGATGGCGGACGCCATCACCGAGAACACCCGCATGGTGCTCGTGTGCAACCCCAACAACCCCACCGGCACCACGGTGCGCGAGCAGGAGCTCACCGCGTTCCTGGACCGGGTCCCGGAGAGCGTCCTGGTGATCCTGGACGAGGCCTACCGCGAGTACGTGCGCGACCCGCGGGTGCCCGACGGCCTCTCGCTGTACCGCGACCGGCCCAACGTCGCGGTGCTGCGCACCTTCTCCAAGGCCTACGGCCTGGCCTCCGTGCGCCTGGGCTTCCTCGTGGGGCATCCGCACGTGTCCGGTGCCGTCCGCAAGACCCTCGTGCCGTTCGCGGTCAACCACCTCGCCCAGGCCGCCGGGATCGCCTCCCTGGCCGCCGAGGACGAGCTGCTGGAGCGCGTGGCGGCCACGGTGAAGGAGCGCGACCGGGTCCGCGACGCACTGCTCGCCTCGGGGTGGACGGTTCCGCCCACCGAGGCCAACTTCGTCTGGCTGCGCGTGGACGAGGACACGAACGACTTCGCCGCCGAGTGCGCGAAGGAGGGCGTCGCGGTGCGCCCGTTCCCCGGCGAGGGAGCCCGGGTGAGCCTGGGCACCCCCGAGGAGAACGACGTGTTCCTGTCCGTGGCGACCGCCTACGGCAAGCGGCGCTGACGTCCCCCGTCCGCGGGCCCGGTCCGGAACCACCCGGACCGGGCCCGCGGACGGTGTCTCACCAGCCGGCGGCGGCCACGACCCGGGCGGCGACCCGCCCGGCCCGCCGTGCGGCTACTTGCCGGCGGCGTCCTTGTCCAGTTTCTCCACGATCAGCCGGTACAGCTGGCGGGGGCGGCCCGGCTGGAGGGTGCGGTTGGGCGGCAGCGGCCACGCCAGCCCCTCCTCCACCAGGGTGCGCAGCAGCCGCCGCGCGGTCCGGGAGGTCACCCCGAGCATCCGCCCGGCGTTCTCCGCGTCGACCACCAGCGGACCGTCCTCCTCGGCGATCTTCTCCGAGAGCCGGACCAGGGTCTCGCGGCCCTTGGTCCGCAGCGGCTCCGAGGACTGCCGTGCCGGGGCGCGCTGGGCGGGGACCAGGGAGCGCCCCTCGCGGTCCACCGCGAAGCTCTGACGGGAGGCCTGGGCGCGGTTCAGGGCCGCCCGGGCGTGCGCCTCGGCGTCCTGCGTGGTGCGCCCCATGCCGATCCCGACCTCGATCGCGATGCCGAGCTCGGCCTTGATCCGCTCCACGAAGGGCGGCTGCCGGAAACCCTCGGTGGCGGTCACGAGCGAGCCGCGGGTCGCGGTGATCATGAAGGAGTGGTCGTCCAGCCGGTGCGCCGTGGCGTTGATCCGGTGCGCCTCCTGGAGGAGCAGCCGGTGCAGCGACAGGCGCAGCTCCTCGCGCCAGTAGCGGGGGGTGGAGCGGCGGGTGGAGTCGCGCAGGGTGGGCACGTCCACCACCACGACGCCCAGCTGCGCCTCCTCCAGGCGGTGGTGGGCCCCCAGCAGGCCCGCGGTCTGCAGGGCGCTGCGCACACCGGCGTTGGTCGGCCGCAGCCGCACCACCGGCACCCCGATGGCCTCCAGGCGCTCGGCGACCCCCCGCACGCAGGTGATCGCCATCTTGGTGGCCTTGCGCCGCCACAGGCCCTCGTGGAAGGAGGTCAACTGCGCGGTGTTGGTCAGCTCCTCGTGCACGTGGATACCGTCCACGGGCAGGTCCACCTCGGAGTAGGCCTCCACGACGTCGGCGCGGCTGAGCACGTCCAGACTGGCTCTGGTCGGGTCGTAGCGCTCGTCCAGGGTCGCCCGGAGCAGGGCCTCGTGCAGGCTCGCCCCCCCGAGGGGCACGAAGGTGGCGGGCATGGTCAGCACCCCGGCCTTGCGTGCGAACTCGTAGGGGACAGGGCTGGCGAACAGATAGGCGTCGATCGCCGAACCCAGCCTGACGACCTTGTCCGTCGCCTCTTGCTCATCTCGGTACGCGGCGGCGATGAGTCTGGCGTTGAGGGGCCCAGTGGACCCCGGACCCATGAGCATGACCCGTTCGACCACCTCATGGGGCCCTATGACGCCGATCGTCAAATCGCCAGTACGCTGGGCACTCACCTCGGGTTGCTCCCCGCTACCATTCCACGCTCTTCACTATGTGCGCCCACTGGTTTCCCGACCCGATCTCTGTCACGGCATGATTGCCGAGATCGTACCCATTGTGCGGGGCCAAAGAAGATCGTTTTCCATATCAACGCCGAAAGCCCGGGTGGGAGCGCGCCCCCACCCCGGCTTGACCTGCGCCTTCGGCCCCCTACGAGACGGTGACGCGCTCCACGTCGCCGCCTAGCGCAGCGAGCCGGGTCGCGAACTGAGCGTGACCGCGATCCACCAGATAACCAGGCGCCACGATTGTCTCACCTTCGGCGACCAGTCCGGCGAGCACCAGGGCGGCGCCGGTACGCAGGTCGTGGGCGATGACCTCGGCGCCGCGCAGGTCGGTGGAGCCGTGCACGATGGCCCGGGTGCCCTCCACCTCGATCTTGGCGCCCATCTTGGTGAGCTCGTCGGCCAGGGCGAACCGGCCGTCGTAGATGGCCTCGTGGATGTAGCTCTCACCCTCGGCCAGGGTGGCCAGGGCCATCAGCGGAGACTGGAGGTCGGTGGCGAAGCCCGGGAAGGGAGAGGTGACGGCGTTGATGGGCCGCAGCGGAACGGAGGGGTCCCGCTGGACGTGCAGGACCGCGCCCTCCTGGGAGAAGGCCACGCCCATCTGCTCCAGTTTCCAGCGGGCCACGCCCAGGTGGTCCAGCTGGGCGCCCACGAGGCTCACCTCGCCGCCGGTGGCGGCGACGGCCATCGCGAACACGCCCGCGTCGATGCGGTCGGACATGATGGTGTGCTCGACGGCGGTGAGCTCCTTGACGCCCTCCACGGTGATCAGGCCGGTGCCGCCACCGCTGATCTTGGCGCCCATGGCGCTCAGGAACTCGATGACGTCGAGGACCTCGGGCTCCAGGGCCGCGTGCTCGATCACGGTGGTGCCGGGGGCGAGCACGGCGGCCATGATGAGGTTCTCGGTGCCCGTGTGGGACGGGGTGTCCAGGTAGAGGCGGCCGCCGCGCAGGTTGCTGGCCTCGACGTTGATGTGGTTGCGCTCGGAGTCCTCGGTGACCTCGGCGCCCAGGCGCGCGAAGCCCCGGTAGTGGAAGTCCAGGTTGCGGCTGCCCAGGTTGCAGCCGCCGACACCCTCGATGCGGGCGCGGCCGGTGCGGTGCATCAGCGCGGGAACGAAGAGCACGGAGCCGCGGAAGCGGGCCGCGATCTCGGCGGGCAGGACGGCGCGCTCGGGGTCGTTGAGACGGGAGGCGTCGATGACGACGGTCCGCTCGGCCTCGTGGAACTCGACCTTGGCGCCCACGTGTTCGGCGAGCTCAAGAGCTCGGTAGACGTCCTCGATGACCGGAACGTTCCGTAGCACCGTACGGCCCCTGGCCGCGAGGAGGGCGGCGCCGATCATCGGCAGGACGGCGTTCTTCGCGCCTTGGATGAACGCCGTTCCACTGAGGGGGCGTCCGCCGCGGACGCGGTAACGAACCTCCTGGCCCATGCTCATGTGCTCCTTTGTGAGGCAGATGTGAAAAAAGGTCACCCTCGTCGGGTTTCGCCTGTATTGGACGCGGGTTTCCCCTGAAACGTTGCGACCATCGTGCGTGGGACCTACGCGGCCAGTGAACCGATGTTCGCGAGAACCCTATAGCAATCACCTGCGAGTACCGGTCCGAGACGTGGTATACCCGCGGATCGCGGACGGAGTCCCGTCAAACGGCCGAAGCGGTATTCGCCCGATGAGAAGGTCCTGGGATGCCGCACGCGTGGCTGCCCGCCGGTACCGGCGTCGCGCACAACGTCACCACCATACGCGCTCCCGGATGCCGATCGGCGTTCACGTGCGCCGAATCACCGCCGCGTGGTGTTTCACAGGGCGGGCTCCTCCCCGGTCAGACGCTCGTAGATCTCCGCGTAGCGACCCAGCGTGCGCTCCACCACGTGCGCGGGGAGCTCCGGCGGCGGGGTCTCCGAGGCCCGGTCCCAGCCCGACTCCGGCGAGCGCAGCCAGTCGCGCAGCACCTGCTTGTCGAAGGAGGGCTGGGGCCGCCCCGGGGACCAGGCGTCCGCGGGCCAGTAGCGGGAGGAGTCGGGGGTGAACACCTCGTCGGCCAGGACCAGGCCGCCCTCCGCGTCCCGGCCGAACTCGAACTTGGTGTCGGCGAGGATGATGCCGCGCTCACGCGCCAGCTCCCGGCCGCGCCCGTAGACCCGCAGGGTGAGGTCGCGCAGCTCGGCGGCCAGCTTCTCTCCGTGCCGGGCCGCGACGGTCCCGAAGGAGACGTTCTCGTCGTGGTCGCCCACCTCGGCCTTGGTCGCCGGGGTGAAGACCGGCTCGGGCAGCTCCGAGCCGTCGACCAGGCCGTCGGGGAGCGCGATCCCGCACACGGTGCCGTCCACCCGGTACTCCTCCAGGCCGGAGCCGGTCAGGTAGCCGCGGGCCACGCACTCCACCGGCACCATGTCCAGCCTGCGGCACACCAGGGTCCGCCCGGCCCAGTCCGCCGGGGCGCCCTCGGGCACGGCGTCGGACACGACGTGGCTGGGCACCAGGTCGCCCAGCCGGTCGAACCACCACAGGGACAGCTGGGTGAGCAGCCGGCCCTTGCCCGGGATCTCGGTGGGCAGCACCCAGTCGTAGGCCGACACACGGTCGCTGGCGACCATGACCAGCGCACCGTCGGCGGTGGCGTACAGGTCGCGCACCTTGCCGGTGTGCAGGTGGGTGAGGCCCTCGACCCGGACGGGTTCGGGCTTGACGACGAAACCGCTCACGGTTCCTGCCTTTCTGGGAGTTCGTACCCGGCGCGTACCGGGGCGGGCGCGGGGCGGCCGCGGTCGTCCACAGGTTCACGCGGGGACCGCGGACGGGGACCCGCCCCGTGATGGACTTGGAAAGGGGGCCTCGCGCCCCCTCCCCATCGGGGTGCCCTCAGCACGTCCGCCCGCGGTCGTGCCCGCCCTCGGCCGCCGCCCGGCTACAGCTCGGCCGTGGCCCGCTCGGCGATGTCGGTGCGGTAGAACGACCCCCGCAGCTCGATCAGCGACGCGGCCCGGTAGGCCCGCTCCCGCGCCTGGCGCAGGTCGGCGCCGGTACCGACCACGTTCAGCACCCGTCCGCCGCTGGCCTTGACGCCGTCCGTGCCCTCCCAGGCGGTGCCCGCGTGCAGCACGTAGGCGCCGTCCAGCGCGTTCGCCGCCTCCAGCCCTCCGATGACGTCGCCCCGGACCGGGTCGCCCGGGTAGTTCTCGGCGGCGACCACCACGGTGACCGCGGCGCCCGGTCTCCACTGGAGCGAGCCGATCTCCTTCAGGCCGCTGGTGTCGGTGGCCTGGAGGACCGCGCCGATCGGGGTGGCCAGCCGGTCCAGGACCACCTGGGTCTCGGGGTCGCCGAACCGCGCGTTGAACTCCACCACGCGGGGACCCTTCGAGGTCAGGGCCAGCCCCACGTACAGCAGCCCCTGGTAGCGCTTGCCGCGCCGGTTCATCTCCACCAGGGTCGGCCGCACGACCGACTCCATGACCTCGTCCACCAGGCCCGCCGGAGCCCACGGCAACGGCGCGTAGGCGCCCATGCCGCCCGTGTTGGGGCCCTGGTCGCCGTCATAGGCGCGCTTGAAGTCCTGCGCGGGCAGCAGCGGCAGCGCGTGCAGGCCGTCGCTGAGCACGAACAGGGACACCTCGGGGCCGTCGAGGAACTCCTCGATCACCACGCGGCCGCACTCGCGGGCGTGCCGCTCGGCGAGCGCGCGGTCCTCGGTCACCACGACGCCCTTGCCCGCGGCCAGACCGTCGTTCTTGACCACGTAGGGGGTGCCGAACTCGTCCAGCGCCTCCGACACCTGGCTGGCCGTCCGGCACACCCGGGCCCGGGCGGTGGGCACGCCGGCGGCCTCCATGACCTCCTTGGCGAAGGCCTTGGAGCCCTCCAGGCGGGCGGCCTCCTGGTCGGGGCCGAAGACCGGGATGCCCCGGTCGCGCAGCGCGTCCGCCACACCGGCGACCAGCGGCGCCTCCGGGCCGATCACGACCAGCTCGGCGCGGATGCGCGCGGCCAGCTCCGTCACGGCCAGGCCGTCCGTCACGTTGATGACGTGGTTCTCGGCCAGCTCCGAGATGCCCGGGTTGCCGGGGGCGCTGTGGATGCTGGTGACACCCGGGTCCAGGGACAGGGCGCGGACGAGGGCGTGCTCGCGGCCTCCGCCGCCGAGAACGAGGGCTTTCACTACTGGGGGCCTCTTCGTGTTGAAGGCGGACAGACGTGGTGTCAGACCAGGGAACGCAGCTCGAGGGTCTGGTCGCGGCCCGGACCGACACCGATGGCGGAGATCGGGGCTCCGGCCATCTCCTCAAGGGTACGCACGTAGGTCTGCGCGTTCTTGGGGAGTTCGTCGAAACTCCGGACCTCGGTGATGTCCTCGGTCCAGCCGTCGAGGTACTCGTAGACCGGCGTGGCGTGGTGGAAGTCGGTCTGGGTCATGGGGATCTCGTCGTGGCGGACCCCGTCGACCTCGTAGGCCACGCACACGGGGATGCGCTCCAGGCCGGTGAGCACGTCGAGCTTGGTGAGGAAGAAGTCGGTGATGCCGTTGATCCGGGTGGCGTAGCGCGCGATGGGTGCGTCGAACCAGCCGCAGCGGCGGTTGCGGCCGGTGGTGACGCCGTACTCGCCGCCCTGGCTGCGCAGCCACTCGCCCTGCTCGTCGAGCAGCTCGGTGGGGAAGGGGCCCGAGCCCACGCGGGTGGTGTAGGCCTTGAGGATGCCCACGACCTTGCTGATGCGGGTGGGGCCGATACCCGAACCGGCCGCGGCGCCGCCCGCGGTGGGCGAGGAGGAGGTGACGAAGGGGTAGGTGCCGTGGTCGATGTCCAGCAGGGTGCCCTGGGAGCCCTCCAGGTACACGGTCCTGCCCTCGTCGAGCGCCTTGTTGAGGATCAGCGCGGTGTCGGCGACGTAGGGGCGCAGCCGCTCGGCGTAGCCCAGGTACTCCTCGATGATCGGCTCGGCCTCCAGGCCGCGCCGGTTGTACACCTTGGTGAGCAGCTGGTTCTTGTCGTTCAGCGCCAGCTCGATCTTCTTGCGCAGGATCTTGGGGTCGAACATGTCCTGGACGCGCACGCCCTGGCGGGAGACCTTGTCGGCGTAGGTGGGGCCGATGCCGCGGCCCGTGGTGCCGATCTTGCCCTTGCCCAGGAAGCGCTCGCTGACCTTGTCCAGGGCCCGGTGGTAGGGCATGATCAGGTGCGCGTTGGCCGAGATGAGCAGGCGGGACGTGTCCACGCCGCGCTCGTCGAGCCCCTGGAGCTCCTCCAGCAGCACCCCGGGGTCGATGACCACGCCGTTGGCGATGACCGGCACCACGTTCGGGGACAGGATGCCCGAGGGGAGCAGGTGGAGCGCGTACTTCTGGTCTCCGATGACCACCGTGTGGCCGGCGTTGTTTCCGCCCTGGTAGCGCACCACGTAGTCCACGCGGTCGCCGACAAGGTCGGTGGCCTTGCCCTTGCCCTCGTCGCCCCACTGGGCACCCACGAGCGTGATCGCCGGCATTGGTCTCTACCTCTTCGCTCGACACCTGACCGGGGCTTTTCCGGCCCCGAACACGGAAAACCCCTGGCGCAAGGCTGCGACAGGGGCCGTTGCGTATTGAGGGTACACGACCTGGGCATCCGGGTTAAGTGGGGCGCCGGGGCGCCCGCGCAACGGGGCGCCCACGCGCGGCGGAAGGCCCGGAGCGGCACCGGGCCGTGTCCCGGATCAGCCGTTGAGCGCCTCGTCCGCCTCGGCGCTGGACTCGCGCAGGAAGGTCGCGCAGCGCTCGGCCTCCTCGGTGTCGCCGATCGCGGCGGAGGCCCGGCCCAGTGCGTGCAGGGAGCGCAGGAAGCCCCGGTTGGGCTCGTGCTCCCAGGGGATCGGGCCGTGGCCCTTCCAGCCCGAGCGGCGCAGCTGGTCCAGGCCGCGGTGGTAACCGGTGCGGGCGTACGCGTAGGCGGTCACCGGCTGGCCGTCGGCCAGGGCCAGCTCGGCCAGCCGCGCCCACGCGGCCGAGTACTCCGGAAAGCGCCCGGCCACCGGCGTGGGGTCGTCGGCCGCGGCGAGCGCCTCGCGGGCCTCGGGGTTGTCGGCCAGGCGTGTCTCGGGCGGCTCGTTCAGGAGGTTCTGGTGCAGGTTCATGCCCCCATCCTGCCACTGGGGCCGCGACTCATCCGGACTCCTCCCCGGCCCGGGAGGCGCGCGCCGTGGCGCCCCGGGTGAGGGCGTGCGCCCCCAGCGCCGCCACCGCCGCGCCCGCGGCCAGGGCGGGCACCACCCCGGCGGCCAGGAGGTCGGGGGCCACCCACCCGTCGGTTCCGGCGTAGGCGTACGGGCTCACGCGGTTCAGCCCCGGCACGGCGTTGCAGGCCGCGGCGCCCAGGAGGACCCCGGCCAGCACGGTCAGGCCCGAGGGCACCGCACCCGCGAAGGGCGCCAGCAGGTACACGGCGGAGGCGCCCAGCAGGAGGTTGGCCGCCAGCGACCCGGTGTTCTCCGCGGGCGGCGCGGCGGTCAGCACGACCGCGGTTCCCGCCGCGACCGGCAGGCCCACGCCGAACGCCGCCACCACGGCCGCCCGCACGCGTGTGCGGGCGCCGCCCAGCCGCTCCCAGGCCCACAGCCGGGGACGGGTGGACCAGGCGCCCGCCGTGGCCGCGCACACGCACAGCAGCTCCACGACGGGTATGCGCTGTTCCCCGTGGGGCCGGTCGGACACCGCCACCGGGAGCACGACCCCCTGGGCGGCCAGGCCGAGCGCCGCAGCCACGACGGCGGCGGCCAGGGCCCCCGCCATCGGGAGCAGGGAGAGGCGCCAGATCACGTGCGCCACGGCAGCTCCCCGGGGTCCACCTCGCACGCGGCGAGGCGCCGGTGGTCGTGGCGGATCCACGCGCGGACCCGCTCTGGCCCGGCGCCGGCGAAGAGGTTGTCGCCGTGCACACCACCGTCGAGGGCCTGCGCGGCGAGCCAGGCCTCCAGGTCCACCACGACGGAGGCCCGCCGCTCCCGGGGCCCCGCGCCCGCCTCCCGGCTGGCCACGCCGTCGGAACCGCACCGCCGGACATCGGGTACCAGCCCGTGGGCGACGGCCGCGGGAACCTCGTGCCCGGGGTTCCAGCCGGGGTGGACGGAGAGCCAGAGCACGTCCTCGTCGGGACCGTCGAACGGCCCCTCCTCCCCCCGGGCCAGGCTCAGGTCGCGGACCTGCCCGGGGGCTGCCTCCGCCAGCCCGTGCGCCGCGAACACCGGAGCGGCCAGCGCGGTGACGGCGGCGAGTTCGCGTGCGTGCCCCTCGTGCACGCAGTAGCGCACGCCCGCGTGCTCCGCGCAGACCTCGGCTGCCTCCGGGTCCGGGACCACCAGGGGGAACGGGTGCAGGTGCGGCAGTACCGCGGCCACCGCCACCGCGGCGACGGCCGTCCCGTGCACCGCCGAGAGCCGTCTCGGGGCGCCCGTCAGCCACACCGCCGTCCAGCCGACCGCGACTCCCGACAGCAGGAGGAACCCCAGGCGGTACGCGCCCAGCGGGCCGGACTCGCGTACCCCCAGGAAGGGGGAGAAGGGCAGCTGGAGGGACAGCGCGGCCCAGGGGTCGGCGACCAGGGGCAGGCTGGTGAGAAGGAACACCGCGCCGACCGCGACCGGCACGCCGAGCGGGCCGCGCGCCAGGACACCGCACAGGTAGCCCAGCAGGGTCAGGGCCGCGAACCCCGCCAGGGCTCCCAGGACGGCCACCGGGTCGGGAGAACCCGCGCCCGCCGCGGCCACGGCGGCGGTCAGCGGCAGCATTCCCGCCAGATAGGCGCCCAGGCACCAGCCCGTGACCACCATCGCGTGCCGCAGGGGCAGGTCCCGCCCCGTCCGGGGCTGCCAGGGCTGGGCGAACACCAGCGTCGGGCGGACGAGCCGGGCCGCCACCAGGGCCGCCGCCCCCGCCGCCACCGTGACCGGCAGCCTGGCCTGGGCGCCCACCTGCGAGGACAGGTACACCCAGTCCAGGGCCCGCCAGCCGAGTCGGCCCCAGGTGTCGGCGAGGGTCAGGACCAGGATGAGCGCGGCCGGGACCAGGACCAGGACCGGCGGCACCGGCCACAGGAGCGCACGGAAGCGCACCCGGCCGAGGACGGCGGACCCGGGCGCCCTCCGACCGGCGGGACGCGCCGGCCGGGGGGCCGCCCGCGGCCGAGACCGGGGGATCCGGGAGGAGGCGGTGTTCACGAACCCTCCCCCAGCCGTGCGACCAGCCGGTCGTAGGCCCGCTCGAACCCCGAGCCGGAGGCGCTGCCGCCGGAGCCGTCCGCCGTGAGCGCCTCCAGTTCGGGGAAGGTGCCGTGGAACCCGATCCGCCCGCCCGCCAGGACGCCGACGCCGTCGCACAGGTGCGCGGCGTCCTCGACCAGGTGGGTGGAGACCAGGACGGTCCGGTCCCGGCCCAGCCGGGCGACGGCCTCGCGGACGCGCAGGCGCTGTCCGGGGTCCAGCCCCGCGGTCGGCTCGTCCAGGACCAGCACCCGGGGGTCGTGGGCGAGCGCGGCGGCGATGCCCACCCGCCGGCGCTCGCCCCCGGAGAGGGTGCGCGTGCGGCGGCCGGCCAGGTCGGCCAGCCCGACCAGCTCCATGGCGCACCCGGCCGCGTCCGCGCACGCGCGGCGGTCGACACCGTGCGCCCACGCGGCGTAGGCGATCGTGTCCGCCACGGTCAGCTCCCCGGCCAGGGTGAAGCGCTGGGGGAGGAAGCCCAGCACCCGCCGCGCTCCGGCGCGGCCCGAGGCGGTGGACAGGTCGTGCCCGCCGATCAGGAGACGCCCCCGGCGGACAGGGAGCAGGGTCACCACGAGTGAGAGGAACGTGGTCTTGCCCGAGCCGTTGGGGCCGAGGAGCCCCGTGACACCGGGGCCCACGGTCCAGGACAGGTCGTCGAGGACCCGTCCGCGGTCCTTTCCGGGCGCCCTTCCGAGGGCCTTGCCGCGGCCCCGGTAACCGAACTCCAGGTGCTCAGCGGTGACGCGCATGGGACCACCCGCTCCTCCCCGCACGGGGGCGCGTCGGGCTGTCCGTGCGGCCCCGCCGCGGGAGCGCTCCGCGCACCGTGCGACAGGTCCGCTCCGCCCGGGTGCGGGTCCGGGCGCGTGTGCGGGTCCGCCCGCTCCGGTTCAGCATCGGTTGACCCTTCCGGAGGTGACCCTGTTTCCGGTCGAGCTGCGCGTCTCGGTGAAATAGACTCCGTTTCCGTCGCACTTTCCGTGGGCGGCCAGGCTGCCGTTCCCGAAACCGCTGCGGCGGGATTCGGCCACGACCCGGTCGGGCCAGGCGGTGCGGTGCCTGCGCACCTGGACGGTGAGGGTGGCGGTGCCGCCGCATCCGGTGCGCGTCCCGGTTCCGGACAGGGAGTTGCCCGAGCTGGTGGGGTTGTCGGCGCCCAGGCCGCACGCCGCGGCCGAGCGCGCCGCGGCGTCCTCTCCGGTGGCCCAGGCCGTCCCCGCCGCCGAGGACCCCACGAGCACCGCGCCCAGTGCGAGTATTCCGAGCGCGAGAATGCGCGCGGTTCCGATTCCGTTCCTGCTGTCGTCCTTCACTGGTTCTTCTTCCGTTTCGGGGGGTGAGGGCCTTCAGGATATTTCTCAGGGCCTCTTCGCGAAACGGGGCTGTGGATAACCTCGGAATATTGTTTTGGGGTATTTGGCGGCGTTTTGTTGTGGAAGATGAGGACAAGGCGCGGCGCGGGGAGAGGGCCCCGACCCGGTCCGGACACGCGCGGTGCCCGGCGGCCGAGGCCGCCGGGCACCACGGGGAGCCGGGAGGCGACTACTTCATCTTGTTGCCGGCGGACTTCAGGTGCTGGGCGGCCTCCACGACGCGGGCGGCCATGCCGGCCTCCGCCACCTTGCCGTAGGCGCGGGGGTCGTAGGCCTTCTTGCTGCCGATCTCGCCGTCGATCTTCAGCACGCCGTCGTAGTTCTTCATGATGTGGTCGACCACGGGCCGGGTGTAGGCGTACTGCGTGTCGGTGTCGACGTTCATCTTCACCACGCCGTACTCGATGGCCTCGTGGATCTCCTCCATGGTGGAGCCGGAGCCGCCGTGGAACACGAAGTCGAACGCCTTGGCCCTGCCGTACTTCTCGGCGACGGCGTCCTGGGCGTTCTTGAGCACCTCCGGGCGCAGCTTGACGAAGCCCGGCTTGTAGGAGCCGTGCACGTTGCCGAAGGTCAGGGCCGTCATGTAGTAGCCCTTCTCGCCCAGGCCCAGGACCTCGGCGGTGCGCAGGGCGTCCTCCGGCGTGGTGTACAGCTTCTCGTTGATCTCGCCGACGATGCCGTCCTCCTCGCCGCCGACCACGCCGACCTCGATCTCCAGGATCGTGCGGGCGGCCTTGGAGGAGGCGAGCAGCTCCTCGGCGATCTGGAGGTTCTCCTCCAGCTCGACGGCCGAGCCGTCCCACATGTGGGACTGGAACAGCGGCTCCTGGCCCCTGGCCACGCGCTCCTTGGAGATCTCCAGCAGCGGGCGGACGAAGCCGTCCAGCTTGTTCTTCGGGCAGTGGTCGGTGTGGAGGGCGATGTTCACCGGGTACTTGTCGGCCACGACGCGGGCGAACTCGGCGAAGGCCACCGAGCCGGTGACCATGTCCTTGACGGTGGCCCCGGACAGGAACTCCGCGCCACCGGTGGAAATCTGGACGATGCCGTCGCTTTCCGCCTCGGCGAAGCCGCGCAGGGCGGCGTGCAGCGTCTGGCTGGAGGTCACGTTGATCGCCGGGTAGGCGAAGCCCTCGGACTTCGCGCGGCTCAGCATCTCGGTGTAGACCTCGGGGCTGGCGATGGGCATGCTGGACTCTCCCTGGGTTCGGCCTGGAGCGAGCGGCCGCCGGCCTGGCCGACGGCACCCCACGTGCGTTGCCCCGGTGGCGCCCGGGCCTCGGAGGACGGCCCCCGCGGGGGCCGTGCGGCCGGACGTGTCCACCAGGTGTCGTCCAAGTATCCCGAATACCCGGAGCCCTTGAAAAGGTCTAGACCAGATTGCCCGCGGTCGTCCGCCGGGGAGCCGGGGGCGGCCCCTCCGTCCCGCCGTCGCGCACACGCGGCGACGGGGCGCGGACCCTCCGCTTCCTGCACGGACGAATTGTGGTGAGTCGGGAGCGTTCGGGCGACTGCTGTCGCTTTTTGCCGTGATACGCGCTACATTCAACGCCGTGGGAAGGCATAGGAATGATCCTCGCGGCGTTGGCCAGGTGATGGCCATCGTCGGGGCCGTCGTGCTCCTGGTCACGCTCCTGGCCCTCGGCGGATTCTTCTTGTACCGCTCGCTTCCGGGCACCGGTGTCAGCGCCAGCTCCTCCGAGACCGTCTCCGACGGCGAGGAACCGAACAACATGGGTGTGCTCTACATCCGCGTCATCGGCCAGTCCAGCGAGGTCTTCGTCCGCGTCCCCGGCGGCGACGTCCTGCTCGACCAGGAGTTGAGCCAGGGACAGTCGGTCAACTACGTCAACGCCGACGAGGGCCTGGAGGTCACCATCGGCGACCCCGCCGCCGTGGAGGTCTACGTCCACGGCGAGCAGCGCGACATCTCCGACGAGGAACCCGGCCACAGCTTCACGGTCGAGGGCTAGACCCTCCCGTTCGCCTCCGGCCCGGCGGGCCGGGGCGGAACCGCCCCCGCGGTCCGCGCGGCGGATCCGCGCTCCGGCGCCGGCCGTCCGGACCGACGCCGCGCCACCGGTCAGATGTCCAGGTCGGACACGTCGTACACCGCGCGGTACTCCAGCCCCTCCCCGGTGATCCGCTCGCGCGCGCCCCGGTCCAGGATCAGCGCGACCGCCACCACCTCGGCGCCCGCCTCGCGCAGCGCCTCGACGGCCGTCATCACCGAGCCGCCGGTGGTCGAGGTGTCCTCCAGGGCCAGCACGCGCCGCCCGCGCACGTCGGGACCCTCGATGCGCTTCTGCAGCCCGTGCGCCTTGCCCGCCTTGCGCACCACGAAGGCGTCCAGCCTGCGCCCGCGCGCGTGCGCGGCGTGCAGCATGGCGGCGGCCACCGGGTCCGCGCCGAGCGTCAGGCCGCCCACCGCGTCGAACTCCAGGTCCGCGACGTTGTCCAACATGACCGAACCGACCAGCGGCGCGGCCTCCCCGTCCAGGGTGACCCGGCGCAGGTCGACGTAGTAGTCGGCCTCCATACCCGAGGACAGGGTCACCTTCCCGCGCACGACCGCCTTATCGTTGATCCGACGCAGGAGTTCATCACGTTCGCTCATGATCATCGAGCCTAGAACACCGGGTGGGACGGACGGCACCGAGGCACCCGGGTCGAAGTCGGAAGGGACGGCCGTGCCACACCCCGGGACCACCGTGCGGGTCGAGACCACCGTCGACACCAGGGACGGCGCCGAACACCTGGCGCGGTCGGTGATCGAGCACCGCCTGGCCGCCTGCGCCCAGGTGGGCGGGCCGATCACCAGCTACTTCCGCTGGGAGGGGCGGGTCCAGGCCGACGAGGAGTGGACGGTGGTGATCAAGACCGCCGCCGACCGCCTGGACGAGCTCGTGGCGCACCTCGGCGCCGTGCACCCCTACGACGTCCCGGAGGTGGTCGCCGTGCCCGTCACCGGCGGGAACCCCGCCTACCTGGAGTGGGTGCGCGACGAGACGCGGGGAGGCGCCCCCGCGTGATCGCCGTCCTGCTCCCCCCGACCCTGGGCGCCCCCACCCGGCTGCCGCACCTGGGTGAACGGCTGCCCGCGCGCGGCCTCACCCCCGTCCGCCCCGAGGTGGGCGGCGACGAGCACCCGCCGCACGCGGCCCGCTACGTCGCCCGCGCCAGCCTGGAGATCAACCGCCTGGTCGCCCCGGACACCCCGGTCGCCCTGGTCGCCGAGGGCGGGGCCGGGCCGCTGCTGGGCGCGGTCGGGCAGGCGCAGCGGGCCGCGCACCGGCCGGTGTTCGGCTACGTGCTGGTGGACTCCTACCTGCCCCAGCCCGGCAGCCCCACCCGCGAGGAGATCCTCCGGTCGCAGAGCCCCGAGGGCGCCGCGGCGGCCGGGCCGGACACACCCGCCGGCTACCGGACCGAGCCGCTGCCGATGCTCTCCGACTGGCCGGACGCGCCGTGCGGCTACCTGCTCACCGATCCCGCGCTGGCGCACACGGCGCGGCTGTCGCGGCTGCGCGGGTGGAGCGTGCGCGAGACGGCACCGGAAGAGGCCCCGGCGGCCCTGGCCGAACTCCTGGTGGAGCTGCGCGGCACCGGCTGAGCCCTCCGGGGCGGCCGCGGTGCGACCGGGTTCCGGAACCGGAAAACCGGGTGACAGCGCGGCAGCGGGCTACGGAGAATCAGCCCATGCTCACAGATCACTTCCCGCCGCTGGGACTGCGCCTGCGCACGCCGCGCCTGGAGCTGCGGATCCCGTCCTACGAGGACCTCGGCCAGTTGGCCGAGGCGGCCCTCGGGGGGATCCACGACCCGGACACGATGCCGTTCGCCGAACCGTGGACCGACCAGCCTCCGGACAGGCTCGCCCTCGGGGTGGTGCAGCACAACCTCGGGCAGTTGGCCTCGTGGACCCCCGAGGACTGGGGGCTCAACCTGGTCGTCGTCCACGAGGGCTCCGTGGTCGGCGTCCAGGACATGCGGGGAAGGCGGTTCCCGGCCACCCGGCAGGTGGACACCGGCTCGTGGCTGGGCCGCGCCCACCAGGGCCGGGGCATCGGCACCGAGATGCGGGCGGCCGTGCTGCACCTGGCCTTCGAGGGCCTGGGAGCCGTGGCGGCGGTGTCAGCGGCCATCGAGGGGAACCGGGCCTCGGAGCGGGTCTCCGAACGCCTGGGGTACCGGCCCGACGGGATCAACCTGATCGAGCTCCGGGGCAGCAGGGCGGTGGAGAACCGCTACCGGCTGACCAGGGAGGGCTGGGAGGCGCACCGCCGTGTTCCGGTCACCGTGACGGGTCTGGAGCCGTGCCTGCCCTTCTTCGGCCTGGGGGACGCCGAGGGGGAGTGACGCGCGCCCGGCCCGGATCTCCGGCCCGGATCCCCGGCCCGGGGACCGGTGCGCCGCCTCGCCTAGCGGCGCACCTGGACGACCACCGTGCCCGCGGCCTTGTCGTGCAGGCACCGCTGGAGCGTCTTGTCCCGCAGGGGCCACAGCACGTTGGTGAGGGACCAGGGCAGCACCCAGTTGACCAGGTTGGTGTGCCCGGGGGCGTAGAGCAGCGCCCGCACCAGCGCGCGGCCCGCGGTGACCCTCCCGCTCCCGTCGGCCCGCACCACCCACAGGCCGAAGATGATCTTGCCGACCGACCGGCCCCACAGGAGGGTCTGCAGCCACTCCAGCAGGATGGGCAGCAGGAAGAAGCTGAAGACGTAGGTCCCGGCGAAGACCGCCTCGGCGGCTCCCTCGAGAACGCCGCCGCCCACGATCATGCTGATGGCGGTTCCCAGCATCATCATCAGGTACCAGACGACGGCGAAGAGGATCGTGTCGATCAGCCTCGCCACGAAGCGCAGCCCCAGCTCGGGCCGGCCGACCTCGGGCCGGGCGGGGTTCCACTCGCCGGGGTCCCTGAGCACCGGAGGCAGCCAGGGGCCCCGCGGGGCGTGGGGGCCGGGGTGCCCCGGGTAGCCCTGCTGACCCGGAACCGGGCCCTGGGCGGGGGCGGCGGGAAAGGGCGGGGCCTTGAGGACCGGGCCCTGCCGGGCGTTCCCGCCGGGCCACCCGGGCTGGGGGTGGGGAGCCTCGGGGCCCTGGGGGGCGGAGGGGGTCGGCCACCCGGGCTGGGCATAGGGGGTCGCCGGACCCCGCTGGGCGTTCCCGCCCGGTTGCGCGGGGCCGTCGGCCCGCTGGCCGGCCCGGGGGTGGGGCTGGTACGGGGGCTGCATGGGGTTCCTGCCGTCCGTCGTGGTCTGGTCTCGTCGCGTGGTGGCGCCGGGGCGCGGCCGGTCGCCGCCAGCCGCTCGCGCACGGGCCGAGGGGGCGGAACCGGTGTGCGCGGGGGCGCGGTGGTCTCCGGGTGCCGGGACCGCCCGCGGAGGGACCGTGGGAACCCCTCCGCACGCGGCCGTCACGGCACGACGTGTCCACGGTACGGGGCGCGACCGTCATTCGCGCGGTCGGGTTCCCCGGCGCCCGGAGGCCGGGGCGCGGCCCGCGGGTCCCGGGACGTTCCCGGCCGCTCCGGTCAGCCCCGCACGTCGCGCAGCGCGGTCTGGACCAGCCTCGGGCTGCCGCCCCGGGTCACCCACTTGCCGCGTCCGGCGGGCTGGTGGGCCGCGTACACCCGCGGCAGGATCTGGCCCTCACTGCGGTCGCCCGACATCACCAGCGCGCTCGTGCCGATCTCGCGCATCGCCTGCACCAGGGGGTCGTACATGCCGCGTCCCGCGCCGGCCACCCGGCGCGCCACCACGAAGTGCAGACCGATGTCGCGTCCGTTGGGCACGAAGGGCACGAAGGGCGCCAGCGGCTTCTGGCCCGCGGTGGTGAGCACGTCGTAGTCGTCGGCCATCACCACGATGCGCGGTCCCTTGAACGACCCGGGCTCCATGGAGTCCACGTCCCCGTCCTCGGGCAGGCGGCCCTCGACCTCCTTGGCCACGCCGCCCGCGAGCCCCGCGCACACGCGCGGGCTGCTGGCGTACCCGCCCATGTACTCCTCGGGCACCACGTTGCGCAGGGTCCGGCGGGGGTCCATCACCGCGAACACGACCTCGTCGGAGGAGTAGCGCTCCACCAGCCCCTCGGCGACCAGGCGCAGCAGGTTGGTCTTGCCGCACTCCCCGTCGCCCAGGACCAGCAGGTTCTGGTCCCGGTCGAACAGGTCGAGCAGGACCGGCTCCAGGGCGCGCTCGTCCACGCCGATCGGCACCGCCACGGGCTCGGCCTCCGCCGTGGGCAGGGTGCTCACGGACAGCCGGTGCGGCAGCACGCGCACCCGGGGGGCCCGCTTGCCCCGCCAGGCCTGGTCCACCGAACGCACGGCCTTCTCCACGACCTCGCCCAGGTTGTCGCCGTCGGCCACCCCGTCGATCCGGGGCAGCGCCACCTGGCCGAACAGCTCGGCGTCGGTGAGCACCCGGCCCGGGGTCTTGGCGCTGATCGTCTCCGCCAGCTTGCGGTCGATGGTGGAGTCCGAGGCCTCGTTGAGGTGCAGCTCCACCTTCTGCCCGAAGTTGGACTGGGCGGCGATGCGCACGTCGTTCCAGCGCAGCATCCCCGCCACCACGTGCACGCCGAACCCGCCGCCGCGCTGCAGCAGCTCGGTGACGATCGGGTCGATGTCCTCGAAGTCCTTGCGCAGCGCGCCGAAGCCGTCCACGCAGAACACCACGTCGGCGCTGGCCAGCTCGGGGACCTCGCCGCGGGCGTGCATCCGGCGCAGCTGGGCCACCGAGTCGATCCCGCGCTCGCGGAACACCTCCTGGCGGTGTTCGAGCATCCCCTGCAGCTCCTCGACCGTGCGGCGCACCCGCTCGGAGTCGGTGCGCACCGCCACCCCGCCCACGTGCGGCAGCGCCGCCAGGGACTGCAGGCCGCCGCCCATGAGGTCCAGGCAGTACACGGCCACCTGTTCCGGCGTGTGGGTGAGCGCCAGCGACAGCACCAGCGTGCGCAGCAGGGTCGTCTTGCCGCTCTGCGGGCCGCCGATGACGGCCGCGTGGCCGCCGGACGCGGTCAGGTCGAGCTTCCACACGCCCTGCCACTGCTTGGTGGCGTCGTCCAGCAGGCCGAGCGGTATCCGCATCGGCTCGTGCTCGCCCGGCAGCCGCAGGCCCAGGCCCGACTCCTCCGGTTCGCCCGCCACCTGGTCCAGGGTGGTCGTGGCGGGCAGCGGGGGAAGCCAGATCTCGCGGGTGCGCTCCCCGTGCCGGCCGAACTGGCCCACCATCACGTCCAGAAGGGTCGGGCCCACCGTGCGGGAGGGCATCGGCGTGTCCTCCGCGGCGGACGCGGCCTCGACGGCGGCGGACTCCTCGCCGCCGCTGTTGTAGGCGGTGTAGCGGCGCACCGACGGGGTGCCCTCGGCGGGCTCCTCCTCGGCCACCGGGCCCCGGTAGGGGCCGGACACGTATCCGGCCTTGAAGCGCTGGTAGACGCTGGTGTCCACCTTCAGGTAGCCGAACCCGGGCAGGGAGGGCAGGTGGAAGGCGTCCGGGGTGTTGAGGACGGTGCGGCTCTCCTCCTCGGAGAAGGTGCGCAGGCCCAGCCGGTAGGACAGGTAGGTGTCCAGGCCGCGCAGCTTGCCGCCCTCGATGCGCTGGCTGGACAGGAGCAGGTGCACGCCGATGCTGCGCCCGATCCGGCCGATGGACAGGAACAGCTCGATGAAGTCGGGGCGCGCGGTCAGCAGCTCGCCGAACTCGTCGATGATCACCAGCAGGTGCGGCAGCGGCGGCAGGCTGGGATCGTGCTCGCGCTTGTAGGTGTAGTCGCCGATGTTGGCCACGTTCCCGGCGTCGCGCAGCACCTGCTGGCGGCGCTGCACCTCGCCGGACAGGCTGGCGTACACCCGCTCGATCAGCGCGGCGTCGTCCTCCAGGTTGGTGATCACCCCGGCCACGTGCGGCATGTCCTCGAAGGGCGCGAACGTGGCGCCGCCCTTGTAGTCGACCAGGACCATGCTCACCCGCTCGGGCGGGTGGGACGCGGCCAGCGCCAGCACGAGCGTGCGCAGCATCTCGCTCTTGCCCGAACCGGTGGCGCCCACGCACAGGCCGTGCGGGCCCATGCCCAGCTGCGCCGACTCCTTCAGGTCCAGGATCACCGGCTGGCCCATGTCGTCCACGCCGATGGGCACCCGCAGGAACGCCCGCTCGCTGCGCGGTGCCCACAGCCGCTGCACGTCCATGGCCCCCGGGTCCTGCACCCCCATCATCTGGGGGAAGTCGACGCTGCCGCCCTCCTGGGCGGTCTCCTCGACCGACTCCGGGGACAGGCGCAGCGGGGCGAGCATCCGGGCCAGTCCGGTGAGGGTGGCGGCGGAGACGTCGTCCACGGTGCCGGTGGTCACCACCGGGTCGGCGCCGCGCAGTTCCTCGACGCGGACCCGGTCGCCGCTGACCGTGACGCGCACGTTCACGTCCCCCGGCTCGTCGACCTGCCGGGACACCAGGTGCAGCACGGTGACGCCCAGGGAGGCGGGGTCCACGGCGTCGTCGGGGCGCACCAGCTCGGCGGCCACCCCGCCGTGGGTGTCGTGGATGACCAGCAACCGCCGCATCATCTGGTAGGCCTCGCGCTTGCCCATGCCGCGGCGGACCTCGGAGGCGAAGTCGGTGCGCGAGCGCAGCTCGTCGGCGAGCAGCCCGCCCAGCTTGCCGGGGTCGGGCGCGATCAGCCGGACCGCGGCGCCGCCCTCGCGGCGCTGGGGGTCCAGCACCTGGGGGAGCCAGGGCAGCCAGGACCAGTCGTCGGCGTTCTCGGGCGGGTAGGACACGGCGAGCCCGGCGTCCTCGGGGGCGTGGAAGGCGCCGAACTGGGCGGCCAGGGCCCGGACCAGGCGCATGACGTCCTCGCGCTCGCCGATGACGCTGACGTTGCCCGCCATGTCCAGGGGCAGGGTCAGCGGCATCTCGGGGACCGAGGCGAAGCGGCGGATGGCGGCCTGGGCCTCGGACAGCATGAAGGGGTCGGTGGGGGTCAGGGCGGTGCCCTGCTCGGCGAGCCGCAGGGGGCGGCCCTCGGTCAGCCCGGTGCCCACGCGCACCCTCAGGAAGTCCCGGTGCCTGCGCCTGCGCTCCCACAGCCGGGTGGGGTCGCGGACGATGTCGTACAGCGCCTCGGGCGGGGGGTCGAGCAGGCGGGCGTGGGCGCGGGTGCTCTGCTCCCAGCCGGTGAGCTCCTCGCGCAGCTCCTCCAGGTACTGCAGGTACAGCTCGCGCTCGTTGCGCCGCTGCCGTCCGACCTGGCCGCGCCGGGAGAAGAGCATGGCCAGGGCGGCGAGGAGGGCCACGACCAGGACGACGCCGCCCAGCGCGATGAACGCCGGGTTGCGCATGACCATCATGATGGTCATCGACGCCATCATGCCGACCATGGGCAGGATGGTCATCAGGGGGTTGCCCTGAGCCTTGCCGTCGGGGAGGGTCGGCGGGGCCTCCACCTCGTGGGCCTCCTGGGCCGGAGCGGGATGCACGGTCCGTGTCGGCCGGTGCACGACGCGAAGACTCATCGGCTTTCCTCTCTCGGCGCGGAGGCGGGAAGGCGAGGGCGGGGGCCGCCTGGAGCAACGCCGGTACGCGGAAGAGAACCCTATCGAAGTCGGTGTCAAACCGGCTTTTCCGTGCGGGCGGCCGTCACGTGGCGGAGGCGTCCCCGGGCCGCAGGTGGGCCATCAGGTCGTGGAAGCGGTCCCAGCCGTCCGGCTCGGTGCCGTCGCCGATCGGGTACCAGAAGGCGGGGGTCATCGGCGGGCCGATCGGGACGCCGCGTACGGGGGCGGACAGGGCGCGGTCCCGGCCCATCGAGGAGACGCCCTCCACGCCCACCGCGAGGCCGACCGGGGTCGGCACCCCCGACCACTGCGGGGCGTAGGTGAGGTCGGCGCGTCCCAGGAGGCGCCGCACGGTCATGCCGCGCAGGCCCTCGTTGGCGGTGAGGGCCCGGACCAGGCCGGTCAGCGCGGACAGGTCCGCCTCCTCGCCGTGGGGGCGGCCCACCGCGAAGGTGACGCCCTCGCGGACGCCGTCGGGGACCGTGCTCACCCGCTGCGTCCCGGCGAAGGCCGGTACGCCGTCCTCGCGCACGCCCTCCGGCTGGCCGGTGAAGGCCAGCCAGGTGGCCCCCGGCGCGCGGCGGCGGCACAGTTCGGTCATCCGACCCCGGTCCCAGGCGTGGGTGAGGGGTTCGGCGGTGCCCCACAGGGCGGGGGCGCCGCCCGCCAGGTGCTCGGCCAGCAGCTCGGCCGCGCCGCCCAGGAGCAGGCCCCGGCTGGCGGGGTGGACGACCTGGAGGTCGACCAGCAGCTGGGTGCCGGGTTCGCCGTCCGCCCCGGACCAGCGGAAGTCGGCGTGGGGCCCGTCCCCGGCGGAGGCGTCGCGGTCCACCGTGAACGCGGCCTCCGGGTCCCAGACCAGGGGCACCCCGGAGAAGCCGTCGTAGTGGCCGCCGTCGCCGCCGCGCACCACCCAGCGCGCCCCGGGCTTGCCGAGCAGGGAGCGCAGCGCGTGGGTGAGGCGGCTGGCGGAGGGGGTGACCAGCTGCATGGGGCGGCCGTCGCGGCCGTAGGCGGCCATGGCGTCGACGAGCCATCCGGAGAGCGGGACCAAGGGGCGGTCCTGGACGACGACGAAGGCCTTCTCCGTCAGGGCGCTGACCGCGGGGTGGTCGGTGGCGCCGGTGAGGCGGTCGTCGTCGCGCGGCAGGCGGGGCTCGGGTTCCCACAACGCGCCGCCGTGCCGGTCGACCAGGTGGCGGGCGAAGCGCCGCACCACCGCGGCGGTGTCGGTGTCGGTGAGCTCGGCTCCGCGGGCCTCCACCCAGTAGGGCTGGGCGGGCAGGTCGTCGCCGAGGCCCTCGCCGAGCAGCCGCTCGGCCTCCGCGGACAGGGCGAGCCGCTGCGCGGCCTGCATGGCGGCCACGAGCCTGCCGGAGTCGTCGCGCAGCTCGATCACCGCGCCCTCGGCGACCGAGCGCACCCGGAGCCCGGGCCCGGCCTCGGCCAGGGCGTCGATGAGGCTGCGCCGTGCGGGGGTCTGGGCCAGCAGGGCGACCACGTCGTGGCTCACGGGGACTCCACCTTCCTTCCCGGGGGCGGCCGCCGGCGCGGTCACCGTCCGGCTGGCAAACACTACCGAAGGAGGGCGGGGCGGTCCGGCGCCCCGGCCCCGGGGAGGCGGGGGAACGCGGGTTCTGGCCGGATGCGGCCACGCGGTTCCCGGCGCGGAGCGCGCGGAGCGGAGGGCCCGGTGGAGGGCGGACCGGGGCCGCGCCGGGGCGAAGCCGCAGGCCGCGGCTGGGAGGGTTCCGGATGCCGTGCGCACCCGTTGTCCACAGGCGCGTGACGTGTCTGTTTCTCCGTCATCGGCCGCTTGTATGATGCAGATCCTCCCTCAATGGCGGGACCGAGTCCGTCGTCTGGCCGCGGGAACTCCTCCGAACTGCGGGCACGCCGCGCGCATCCTCCCCTGCGGGAGGCGACAGCCTCGTGAGGACCCCCAGGAAAGCAGGTGAAGAGTTGTCACGTTGGGAAATCGGCAGCAACACCCTGAACACCCTGTCCCAGAACACCGCCACCGTCGGTGACGAGCTCACCAACCTCATCCAGCAGCTCGTGCAGGCCGCGGAACCCCTCTCCGGCAAGTTCGACGGCGCGGGCAAGGCCGCCTTCGACTCCTTCAAGATGCGGGCCGACGGCATCGCCGCGGACCTGCGCGCCGGCCTGGGCTCCATCCAGGAGGGCCAGTCGGGCATGAACGCCGCGTTCACCACCGGCGCCCAGACCATGGCCGACGACGCCAACCAGAAGATGGGCGCGGCCAACTTCGACGCCGCCAAGTTCCGCTGACCCCCGAGGAGCACACGTGAGCAACAACGCCTACGACCTCGGCGCCTCCCAGGAGGCCCAGGGCAACATCAACAACATCATGAACCGGCTCGAGGCCCTGATCGGCGAGCACGACACCGACGTCAGCCAGGCCATGGCCGAGTTCGAGGCCACCGGCGTCTCCGAGGAGTACAGCGCCAAGGAGCTCAAGTGGCACAACGCCGGTAACGAGGTCCGCGAGATCATCCGGCTCGTGCGCGAGACCCTGGAGACCAACGACAGCACCGCGCAGGAGACCCTGAGCCGCGCCAACGCCGCGGTCCAGAACATCTGACCGGTCCCGGGCGGGACGGACGGCACCACGAGGAGCAGTGAGGAGCACGGTTGGCACGCGACTACGACAGTCAGCTGCTGGAGTCCGTCGCCGTGCGCCGACAGCGCCTGCGCGAGGCGGTGCTCTTCGGCGGGCAGCGCACCAGGCGCCGGCTGGACGAGAACCTCGGCAAGGTGGCGATCAGCGCCTGCCTGGCCGCGGTCATCTGCGGTGCCACCGTCGGCTGGTCCTTCGTCAGCAACCAGCTCGTCAACCAGAGGGTCGAGCAGGAGCAGGCGTCGTCCGGACCGGCGAGCAACACCGTCCCGCCCATCCCCGGTGACTGGGTCGGCTCCGAGGTCACGTTCGAGGACCTGCGCGCGGAACTCGACGAGGCGGGGGTGCCCGAGAGCCTGTACGTGCTGCCGGGGCAGCCCCGCCCCGAGCCCGAGACCGTCGACAGCTACTACCTGCTCACCCAGGACGCCGAGGGCTACCTGTCCGCCGCCGTCATCGACTTCGACCAGGGCCGCCCCGGGATGGAGTTCCGCACCGAGGACGAGGCGGCCCGCTGGCTCTTCCAGGAGCTGGCCACCACCGAACCCGCCCCCACCGTGCTGACCGCGACCGAGGAGGCCGAGACCGCCGGGGCCTCCGCGGAGCTGGTCACCGAGGTGCGCGAGAACCTGGAACGCCGCAGCGGCGGCTCCTACCTGCACACCCTGGAGGTCGGCGACGTCGTGGACGCCTTCGGCCAGGAGAGCGGACGCTACCTGTTCCCCGACGGCACCCCCTTCGCCGAGCGCGGCCTGCCCGGGTACGCCCGCACCGGCGCCGACGGCGCGGACCTCTACCACCGCTACCGGGTCATCCACCCCTTCCAGGTGAGCGCCACCAGCGCGCCCGCCTCCGGGGACCAGCCCGGCGGCGGAGTCCGGTTCACCCTCGACACCGCCGGGTTCAGCGAGGTGCCCCCGGCCCCGACCGTGCGATGGCTGATCGGCCACGGTTACCTGGAGCGCGTCGCCGTGAACGACGTGCCCGACTAGGGGCGCGGGTGCTCGCGCGCGTGCGGAGCGACCTCCCGAGCACCCGCCCGCCCCGGGTGCGGGCCCGGACGCGGTGGCCCGGACCCGACGACGTGGCCCCGCGCCACCGCAGAAGCAGCAGCGAGGATGGGAAGCAATGACCGCTTGGAGCCGGGTGACGCTCGTCGGTGAGGAGCGCAGGGTCGACGCCGTCCTGCCCGCCAGCGAACCCGTGGGCGCGCTCATGCCCGAGGTGCTCGACCTCCTCGGCGACCAGGTGGAGAACCCGGCCAAGCTGCGCCACCTGGTCACCGCCTCCGGGATCGTCCTGGACGGCGACACCACCCTCGCCGACCGCCAGGTGGCCGACGGGGCGGTGCTGCGGCTGGTCCGCGCCGAGGAGCCGGTGCCCGCGCCCGTGGTGCACGAGGTGCCCGAGGCGGTCTCCATGGCCCTGGACGACCACCACGGGCGCTGGACCCCGCGGGCGGCCCGGTGGACCGCGACCGGTTCCCTGGTGGCCCTCGCCCTGGGCGCCGCCTGGATCACGCAGGAGCACTTCTCCGGCAGCGGGGGCCTGGTCGGGCTGGCCGTGGTCGCCGCCCTCCTGGCGGCGACGGGCGCGGTGATCGGACCGGCCTGGCGCGAGCCCCTGGGCACGGCGCTGGCGGTCAGCGGCACGGCGGTCGGCGCCCTGACGCTGTGGGCGGCCTGCGACCACTTCGGCTGGCCCGAGTGGGTGCGCTGGGGCGGCGGCGCCGCCCTGGTGGCCGGGCTCGTGCTGCTGCTCGGGCTCACCTCGGGCCTGGGCCGGGGCGGTCTGACCGGCGGCGGCGTCGGGCTGGCGCTGGCCGCCGTGTGGTCGGTCGGCGCGGCGCTGGGTCTGCCCACCCACCAGGTGGCCGTGATCATGGCGGTGGCCTGTGTGATCCTGCTGAGCCTGCTGCTGCGGCTGGCGCTGATGTTCTCCGGGTTGGCGGCCCTGGACGACCAGCGCAGCTCCGGCGAACCGGTGGCCCGGACCGACGTGCTCACCTCGGTGGCGGGTGCGCACCGCAGCCTGGTCATCGCCACGGTGTCGGTCGCGGTGGCCGCGGCCACCGCCGGAATCGGCCTGGCCACCCACTTCGACTGGTGGACGGCGGGCCTGTCGGTGGTGCTGGCCGTGGTGGTGGCCAGCCGGGCCCGGCTGTTCCCGCTGATCGCGCAGAAGACCTCCCTCGTGTCCGCCAGCCTGGTGGTGCTGGTCGCCTTCCTGTTCTCCTGGGCGCAGGTGCCGCCGTGGGGCGTGTGGGCCGCCCTGGGGATCGCGGTGGCGGTGGCGGCCATCCCCTCGGTGGTGCTGTCCATCGAGCAGCCCGAACACGTCCGGGCGCGTCTGCGCGGCGTCACCAGCCGGCTGGAGGCGATCGCCGTCGTGGTGCTGGTGCCCCTGGCCATCGGGGCGTTCGGAACCTTCCAGCGCCTCCTCACGACCTTCTGAGCGGGGGGGACGATGAACACTTCCCAGACCGCGACCGCGCCGGGGACCGGGCCGGGTGCTCCCCGGCCGCTGCCCGGCGACCGCTGGGCGCGCCGCCTCGGCCGCGCCCTCCTGCGGCCGTTCCGGCCCGTGGACGAGGTGGCCGACGCGATCGCGCTGGCCGGGCGGCTCCAGCGGCCCACGTCGACCGGGCGCCGGATCGTCGTGGACGACCTGGGCACCGGCGCCGACGCGGCGGTGGTGGCGGCCCTGGTCGCCCGGTCGCTGGCGCACTTCCGCCACGACCGGGTCCTGGCGGTGGACGCCGCCGGGCGGACGCCGTCGCTGGCCGAACGGCTCGGCGCGGCGGAGCCCGGCGACCTCGACGGGGTGGACGCCACCACCTTCGAGTCGGTGTGCGCCAGCCTCGGCCAGGTCAACGAGCACCTGTGGACCGTGCGCGCCGATCCGGGCGGGGCCGACGCCTACGTGTCCGGGCTGCTGCCCATCTCGCGTTTCTTCGGGGTGACCCTGGTGGCGGGGGAGACGGGCGGGGCCCTCGTGGAGGCGGTCGGCGAGGGGGCGCACGCCCGGGTCCGGGTGGTCCGCGCGACCCGTGAGGCCGCGCTGCGGGTCGGCCGCGAGCTGGACGCCCTGGTCCGGGACGGCCGGCCGGAGGAGACTGAGCGGACCGTGGTGGTGGTCTTCGACGAGCGGCGCCGGGAGGACCCCGGACTGGACGTAGGGCGCACGGTCGGCATCCTCGCCGAGAGCGGTGCGGGGGTGATCGTGCTGCCCCACGACCGGCACCTGGCCCAGGGTACGGCGGTGCGTCCGCGCCTGATCGGCGAGGCCACCCACCGGACCGTCCAGCTGGTGGCCGCCGAAGCCCTGGACCGGGCGGTCCGCACCGCCGCGCCCGGGTCCGGCGGAGCACACGCGGCAGGAGGGGAGTAGGCCATGGACGAGCACCAGCGAACCGAGCGGGGCGCCCCCGCCGACGGTCAGCCGGGGGACGGCGGGCCGGAAACGCCCGCGCCCGGCGGACACGACGCCCGGAGCGCCGGCCCGGGGCGCCGCCCCGACGCGCCGGGGCCCTCGTCGGCCTCCGCCTCCGGCCAGAACGCCCCGCACCGGGGAGCCGTCCCGCCCCACGGGCCCGGAGCCACACCGCCCGGCGGTCAGCGGCCCCTCCCGGGGCCGCCCCCGGCCCAGGGGTACCCGGAACCCGGCGGTCCGCGGCGGCAGACCGCCCCGCCGGAGGTGCGGCCTCCCGGCCAACCGGGCGGCTGGTCCGCGCCCCCGGGTCCCCACGCCGGGCACGGCGGTCCTCGGGGAGGCTCCGGCCAGGTGCCCCCGGGCGGGCAGGCCGCTCCGCAGGGGTCCCCGTCGGGCGGATGGGCCACCCCTTCGGGGCCGCACGCCGCGCAGGGGGGATCCGGTCAGGCGCCCTCGGGCGGGCAGGCCGTTCCCCGGGGCGGCTGGTCCGCGCCCTCGGGGCCCCACGCCGCACACGGCGGCCCGCGGGAGCCGTACGGCCACACCGGGCCCAGGGGCCCGCAGCCACCCGCCGAACAGGCTCCCCGCGCCGGTGCGTGGTTCCCGGAGGGCACGCCTCCCGGCGGTATTCCGGGCCAGCTGCCTCCGCGGCCGGGGCCGTTCCCGCCTGCGCCCTACGCCGTGGAGCCCCCCGGACCGCACGAGCCCACCGGCCCCAACCACGCACCGTGGTCGGGGCACGCGGGCCCTCAGCGACCCCCGACGCCGCCGGGCGGCACTCCGCCGCCGCGCGCGTTCGCCCAGGACTCGGTGGCCGAGGCCTTCCTGTCCGGGGCGCCGATGCCCGCACCGCAGCCACCGGTGTCACCACAACCCCAGCAGCCTCCGCAGTACGGTCCGCAGCCGCCCCGGCCCGAGCCGGGACCCGCCGCGCCCCAGGGGTCGGCGGCGCCCGCGGCGCATCCCCCGCGGCCGCCCGCTCCCGAACCGCGTCCGGCCACCGCGCCCGCGCGTGCCTGGTTCGGCGCCTCGGGTCCGCGGGACACCCGTCCCCAGGGCGGCCCCACTCGGGAGCCCCGCGAGGTCGGTCCGCCACGGCCCGCCGACGCCGCGACCGTCAATCCGTGGGGCGAGCCGGACGCGCCCAACCCGGACGCCGAGGAGACGGACGTCTTCCTGATCCTCAGCGCGGACCGGCGGGCCCGCAAGGAGAAGGAGAACCGGGACAAAGCGACCGAAGGGAGCGCGGAACAGGAGGAACGCAGCCCCTCGTCCGGGCCGGTCGGGCCCGAGGCGGCTGACGCCTCCGCGCCGGTCGGGGCGGCACCGGCGGCGCCCCTCGTCCCCAACCCGCCGGAGGCCGGTTCCGAGGCGGTGGAACCGGACGCCCCCGCCGCCGCCCGCGCGCCGGAGCCGCCGCGGGGGGAGGATCCCGTCACCGCGGAGACGGGCCTCCCGGGAGGTTCACCGACCGCTCCCGACGGGGACGACGCCGAGGGCGTCGGGGCCTGGTCGGTCCCGGCCGCGCCCTACGCCTCCGTGGAGAACGCTCCCTCCGACGCCGGGGAGCGTCCCGAGGGCACCCCGCGGATGGAGGGGGCGCCCGACCAGCCGCGGGCTCCGGAAGGGATCGAGTCGTGGCTCGGTGCCGCCTCCCACGGGCACACCCCGGTGCCGGACGGGTACGAGCAGCGGATCGCCGCCGTGCGCCCGGTGCCGGCCTCGCCCCTGCGGCGCGCGGTCTTCGCCGCGACCGGGGGACGTCTCAACCTCGGTTGAACCGGTGGCCGGTTGACAGGACGGGGAGGCGCGCCCGCCTCCCCTCGCGGACGCGCCTCCGAGGGCAGGGGCACCGATCAGAGGGCGGCCCCGTGCTCCCCGACGCTCCCCCGGCGCAGCTCGTCCAGCCGTGCGTCCAGCCCCCCGGCGTCGGGCGCCACGACCGCGATCCGGTGCCGTCCGAGCACACACACCGACTCGCCCGGGGTGAAGAACCGGCCCAGCTCGTGGCTGAGCACGACCATCCGGGCGGCCCTCCGCCACGGGCCGTCCGACGCGTCCAGCACCACGACCACCAGCCGGTACCCCGCGGCGGGCTACCCGTCCGACCTCCCCGGCGGAGCCGCCGGGGGCCTGGTGGGGCCGGATGGGGCGCGGCCAGCAGCAGGCGGCGGCCGGTGCGTACGCCCGGCGACGGCGGCGGGAGAGAACAGCACCCAGTTCGTCGACGTGCGCGTGGCCCCGGACGCCGGCACCGGCGTGCCCTCCTCGGTGACCGTCTCCTCGGGGGGCGTGACCGCCGCGGCGACCGGGGAGAGGGGCGTGAGCGCCGAGGGCGGCCGGGTGCGCTGGGCCGGTCCCTGCTTCTCCGCGGCCGGGCGCCCCGACGCCCCGGCGGCCAGGGTCCGGGGTCCCGGCATGGCCGCCTACCGGACCGCTCCGGCGGTCGACACCCGGGTGGCCGAACTGCCCGGCTACCCGGCCTACCAGGCCTTCGCCGAGGTCACCGACCTCGTGCGGGAGCACGGCGCGGGCCGGTGGTGGGCCGCGGACGCGCCCGCCCGCTTCGACGCCCTGGCCCGGGAGGGCGACCCCGGGCTGCACGGGGACCGCGTGACCGTGGACGGCGCCGCGGCCGCGCCGTCCGACGGCTACGGGACGCCGGAGAACGCGTTGGCTCGGCCCGGGGGCGGAGGGCGACCCGCACGCCTTCGGCACCGACGTGGTCCGATTCGACTCCGTAGTCGGTCGGGAAACGGATATCCGAATCCACTCCGAACAGGACGCCGTGATGGTGGGCGCCGTAGTTCTCACCGCCCCCGTGCGTACCTGAGATCCGGATTCGTACCCCTTTTCTTCCGGCCCGCCGGGGCGGGGGAAAGCCCGTGGGCGCTTCCCTTTTCCGCCTTTCCGTAGCTGGACCGTAACTCTCGGTATTCGCGAAGGGCACGCAAAACCATACAGACTTGGCTAGGCTGTGCCCGGTCATGGATATGGCCCAGAGACAAAACAGGGAAGGGGGCGGTGTCAGTGGACCGTTGCGCGTTGTTCGTTGACGCGGGATACCTTCTCGCGGACGGCGCGATGGCCGTGCACGGAACCCGCAACCGGGACTCCGTCTCCTGGGACTACACCGGACTCGTCCAGTTCCTCAACGAGGTCGCGCGGGACCGCACCGGTCTGCCGCTCCTGCGCTGCTACTGGTACGAGGCCGTCGCCGACGATCGGCGAACCCAGGAACAGGACGGCATCGCCGACATTCCCGGCATCAAGTTCCGTGCCGCGCGGATCAGACCCGGCCGCCGCGAGGGCGTGGAGAGCTATGTCCAGCGGGACCTCACCACGCTGGCCCGCACCGGTGTCCTGTGCGACGCCGTCCTGGTCAGCGGGGACGAGGACATGGCCTCCGTCGTCGCGGACGTACAGGACATGGGCGTGCGCGTCACCGTCGTGCACATCTCGGTCGAGGGCAACTGGACCATCTCCCGCGCCCTGCGCCGGGAGTGCGACGACCTCATCGAGATCGGCGCGGGACACCTGCGTCCGCACGTCAACCTGCTCTCCAGCGGCGGATCCTCCCAGGAGACCGCGGCCAAGACCACCACGCCCTTCGCCAACGGCCGCGCCCGCTCGGCGCCCGAGACCCCCAGGCAGCCCGTCTCGGCCCAGCCCGGCGGCGGCCGCGTCGAGCCGGCCTCCTCCGCCTCGGAGCTGGAGGCGATGTTCGCCGGGACCGGCGGCCAGCCCGCGCCCCAGGGCAGCGCCATGGAGCAGCTGCGCGCCATGCGCCGCTCCCTGGCCCAGCAGCGCGGGGGCGGCGACCACCTGGCCGGACCGTCGGGGGACAACCAGCAGTCCGGCGGGATCGACGCCAACGGCTTCCCCTCCGGCGGGCAGGTCCCGCCCGGCGCGGGGAGCAGCGGCTCCTACCCCGGCGGTCCGATGCCCGGAGCGCACCCGGCACCGGGCGGGCAGGGGGGCTACCCCGCCACCGGCGCCCACCAGTCGCTGCGCGGCGCCGACCAGGGCTACGGACTGCCCTCCAGGCCGGGGGCCGGTCCGGGGCAGTCCATGACGGGGCCCCAGCAGTCCTTCGGGGGCGGAACGGGGCCCCAGCAGTCCTTCGCGGGCGGGACCGGGCCGCAGCGCTCCTTCGCCCCGGACGCGCAGCACGGACAGCACGGGGCGCACGGGCAGCCGGGGCACACGCCACCGCAGAGAAGCGCCCCACCCCAAGACCCGAGGTTCGGCCCGGGGGACAACTCCGGCTACGGGGGGTCGTCCGACGCAAACCCTACCTATGGGACCAGTACGGAAACTGACACCGCGTACCGCGGTGGGGCGGCCCCCTCCTACGGGGGACCGCCGCCTACTGGTCCCGAGCACGACCGCCGGTTCGACACCGGCAACTACCAGGAACCGCGTTCCAGTCCCGGATATCCCCAGCAGACACGGCCCGCCGCGCATACCGTTGACGAAGCGGTGCATGTTGCGCACAGAGAAGGGAACGACTTCGCGGAGTCGATCGCTCGCGAGGCGCCCGCGCTGTGGGTCGAGGCCGTCCTCGCCCGCAGACCCCGGATGCCCTCCGACCTGGAGGCGCGTCTGCTCCAGGGCTCCTCGCTGCCGATCGACCACTTGTTGCGTGACGAGGTCCGCGACGGACTGCGCCAGGGGTTCTGGCAGGCACTGGAACGCGCCAGACCCTGACGTGGGCATGGGAGTGCAAGTAGGGGATGGGGGCGATGCGGTTGACCCACGTGACGACGGCGGAACTCGACCGCCTGGAATTCCACGCCGTCCGGTCGGGTGAGCACGGAAGGGTCGCCGCGGAGCTGCTGGACCTGGCCAACCGGGTCGACGCCGGAAGCGAGATCACCCGCGCGGAGCTGTTCGTGCGCGCGGGGGAGCAGTGGGAGATCGCCCAGGAGTTCGAGCGCGCCTGCGCCGCCTACCAGCGGGCGATCGACGACGGCGGGCCCACCGTGATCGACGCGCGCGCCCTGAGCGCGGGGGCGCTCCTTCAGCTGGACGAGGTCGACCGGGCCCGGGCCCAGCTCAAACGCCTGGAGGCGGAGGACTCGCCGGGCCTGCAGACCTACGTCCACGTCGCGGAGGCCCTCTACGCCCACGACGACCTGCGGGGCGCCGAGCGCTGGGCCACGGCCGGCGCGCGGCGCTTCCTGGACCTGGAGCGCTCGCCCTACGTCCACGACCTGCTCATGGAACTGCTGCGGATCCGGTTCCGCATCCGGGTGGACCTCGGCCTGGACGAGGACGCCCTGGACCGGTTGCTCGACGACGCGTGACCCCCGCGGAGCGGGGCCCGGGGCGGTTCGCCGCGGTGTGACCCCGCACGGCCCGGCGCGCGGCGGGAAGTGAGGTTCGCGACGTCGGCCCGCGTCCCGACACACCCGGGCGGACACCCCCGCCGGGACCTTCCCGGCCACCCGGACCGAGGGCCGACTGACCGGGTACGCCAGGTTTGGCGGGCGCGTCCCACCACCGTACGGCGGCTCCGCGGCGTCCGGGCGACCGGACGCCGGGCGGGGCGGGTACGGGCCGCCCGGCGAACGATCTAGGCTGGGTCGGGCCGCCCGCGGACGGTCCCGGCGCGGCGGAGAGTCCCCGTTGAACGCGGGCCCGCGGACCCCTCATACCACGTCCCCGAGGCGTGTTCGACGTTCGTCGAAGAATCTGAGAAATTCGTGACACGCCATCATCTTGCGGTGTTCCGAGCCGCCATCCCCTAGATGTAGTATCTCTCCCGCTGGTGGTTCACCCCCCGGGGTGAGGCAGGAGGGCACCCGGTACGCATCCGGGGCCGCCCGCGGCGGTGCGTGCGGACACGACCGCCACGAGTGGCCGGGAACCCCCGAGGAATTCCCGCGAAGTGACCTCCACGCGCCCGAGGACCTGCCACCGGCGCGCACCTGAGCGTGTGCCGACGACGGGGCTTCGAGGGCGAGAGCCGCCGCGACCCGCCGGTCAGACGACCGGACGCACCCAGTGCGCCGGTCCACCGGTGAGTGCCGCGCACCTTGCTTCTCGTGTCCCCTCCCCGCCGGGACTCTTCTATCGAGGTTGGAGCCGCTGTATGACCCTTGACGTCGAGGCCGTGCCCGCATCCGTTCGGCCTGAGCCGACCCGTGACGGCAACCCTCCCGCCGCCGTCGACCGGATCGAGCACGTCGTAACCGAGGCCTGCGAACGGCTCACCGGTGTTTCGGCGGAGAAGGTCCTCACGGAGGCCCGGCGCGGCTTCTACCCCGGCATCTCCGACTCCGAGGTGGAGCTGGCCGTGATCATGGCCGCCCGCAGCTTCGTGGAGGTGGACCCCGACTACTCCTACGTGGCCGCCCGCCTGCTGCTGGACAAGCTGCGCCGCGAGGCCCTGACCTTCATCAGCGGCGCCCCCGACGCCGCCAGCCAGGCCGAGATGGGCGAGCGCTACGCCGCCTACCTGGCCGCCTACGTGGGCCGCGGCATCGACCTGGGCCAGCTCGACCCCGCGCTGGCCAAGTTCGACCTGGCCCGCCTGGGCGCCGCCCTGCGCCCCGAGCGCGACGAGCAGTTCACCTTCCTGGGCATCCAGACCCTCTACGACCGCTACTTCCTGCACAGCGACGAGGTGCGCTACGAGCTGCCGCAGGCGTTCTTCATGCGCGTGGCCATGGGGCTGGCGCTCAACGAGGACGACCGCGAGGCCCGGGCCATCGAGTTCTACGAGCTTCTGTCCTCGTTCGACTTCATGGCCTCCACGCCCACCCTGTTCAACTCGGGCACCGTGCGGGCGCAGCTGTCCTCCTGCTTCCTCACCACGGTCGGCGACGACCTGCAGGCCATCTTCCACGGCATCAGCAACAACGCGATGCTGTCCAAGTACTCCGGCGGCCTGGGCAACGACTGGACCCCGGTGCGCGGCCTGGGCTCGCACATCCGCGGCACCAACGGCAAGAGCCAGGGCGTCGTCCCGTTCCTGAAGATCGCCAACGACACCGCCGTAGCGGTCAATCAGGGAGGAAAGCGTAAGGGCGCGGTCTGCGCCTACCTGGAGACCTGGCACATCGACATCGAGGAGTTCCTCGACCTCCGCAAGAACACCGGTGACGAGCGCCGCCGCACCCACGACATGAACACCGCGAACTGGGTTCCGGACCTGTTCATGCAGCGCGTGGAGCAGGGCGGCACCTGGACCCTGTTCTCGCCGGACGAGGTCCCCGACCTGCACGACGCCTACGGCGCCGCGTTCGCCGAGGCCTACACCCGCTACGAGGCCGAGGCCGAGGCCGGGCGGATCCGGGTCTCCAAGAAGATCCCGGCCGTCGACCTGTGGCGGCGCATGCTCACCATGCTGTTCGAGACCGGGCACCCCTGGATCACCTTCAAGGACCCGTCCAACCTGCGCTCCCCGCAGCAGCACGTGGGCGTGGTGCACTCCTCCAACCTGTGCACCGAGATCACCCTGAACACCAGCGCCGACGAGGTCGCCGTCTGCAACCTGGGATCGGTCAACCTGGCCCAGCACGTGGGGCCGGACGGCCTGGACGCCGAGCGCCTGCGCCGCACCGTCCGCACGGCCGTGCGCATGCTCGACAACGTCATCGACGTGAACTTCTACACGATCCCCGAGGCGCGCCGCGCGAACATGCGCCACCGCCCCGTGGGGCTGGGCCTGATGGGCTTCCAGGACGCCCTGTTCAAGCTGCGCACGCCCTTCGCCTCCGAGGGTGCGGTGTCCTTCGCCGACGAGAGCATGGAGCTCATCAGCTACTACGCCATCGAGGCCTCCATGGAGCTGGCCGCCGAGCGCGGCTCCTACGAGACCTTCGAGGGCTCGCTGTGGAGCCAGGGCGTCCTGCCGATCGACTCCCTGCGGCTGCTGGCCGAGGCGCGCGACGGCGACCTGGACGTGGACCGGGGCGAGACCCTGGACTGGGACTCGCTGCGCGAGCGGGTCATGGCGACCGGGATGCGCAACTCCAACGTGATGGCCATCGCCCCGACCGCGACCATCGCCAACATCACCGGCGTGAGCCAGTCGATCGAGCCGGTCTACCGCAACCTGTACGTGAAGTCGAACATGTCCGGCGACTTCACCGTGGTCAACCCCTACCTGGTCCGCGACCTCAAGGCCCGCGGGCTGTGGGACGACGACATGGTCTCCGCGCTGAAGATGCACGACGGCAGCCTCGGCGCCATCGACCGCGTCCCGGACGACCTCAAGGCGCTGTACGCCACCGCCTTCGAGGTCGACCCGGAGTGGCTGGTGGACGCCGGTTCGCGCCGCCAGAAGTGGATCGACCAGGCCCAGTCGCTGAACCTGTACATGGCCGCGCCCAGTGGCCGCAAGCTCGACGCCCTGTACCGCCGGGCGTGGCGCTCCGGTCTCAAGACCACCTACTACCTGCGTTCGCAGAGCGCCACCCACGTGGAGAAGAGCACGCTCAAGGGCACCGACGGCCGCCTCAACGCGGTCGCCGCCACCCCGGCGGCCGCCGCGCCGAGCCCGGCCCCCAGCCCCGCGCCGAGCCCGTCGCCCAGCCCGAGCCCGGCTCCGGCGTCCGGCGCCGCTGAGCGGGACGAGTTCGAGATCGTCGACGGCCAGGCCTGCTCGATCGACGACCCCGAGTGCGAGGCCTGCCAGTAGCCGCGTGCTCCCGGCGGCCGTCCGCCCCCCGGCGGGCGGACGGCCGCCCCGGCTCCCGCGGGCCGGGCCGCCCCGCCAGCGGCGGCCCGCGACCCCCGTACCCAGCAGCAACGACGTGTCCGGCACGACCGGAGAACGGAAAAACCCCAGGATGACCGCAGTTTCGGAGAACAGCGCCAGCGCCACGAGCGGCCTCGGTGAGATCGAGCGCGACGCCGCGCGCGTCAACGTCGACGACAAGGCGATGATCAACGCCCGCGCCGACGTCAACCAGCTGCTCCCGCTCAAGTACACGTGGGCGTGGGAGAAGTACCTCGCGGGCTGCAACAACCACTGGATGCCCACCGAGGTCGCCATGCAGGCCGACATCGCGCTGTGGAAGTCCCGCGACGGGCTGACCGAGGACGAGCGCCTGATGCTCAAGCGCAACCTCGGCTTCTTCGCCACCGCCGAGTCGCTGGTGGCCAACAACATCGTCCTGGCCGTCTACCGCCAGCTCACCAACCCCGAGTGCCGCCAGTACCTGCTGCGCCAGGCCTTCGAGGAGGCGGTGCACACGCACACCTTCCAGTACATCTGCGAGAGCCTCGGCCTGGACGAGGGCGAGCTCTTCAACATGTACCGGGAGATCCCCTCGATCACGGCCAAGGACGCCTGGGCACTCAAGTACACGCAGAACCTGGAGAACCCGGACTTCCGCACCGGCACCCCGGAGGCGGACCAGGCCTTCCTGCGCGACCTGGTGGCCTTCTACGTGATCTTCGAGGGCATGTGGTTCTACACCGGCTTCGCGCAGATCCTGTCGCTGGGCCGCCGCAACAAGATGGTCGGCATCGCCGAGCAGTACCAGTACATCCTGCGCGACGAGTCGATCCACCTGAACTTCGGCATCGACGTGATCAACCAGATCAAGATCGAGAACCCGCACCTGTGGACCGAGGAGTTCCAGGCCGAGGTCCGGCAGATGCTCACCGAGGCCTGTGAGCTGGAGGTGGCCTACGGCCGCGAGACCATGCCGCGCGGTGTGCTGGGCCTCAACGCCGAGCTGTGCGAGAGGTACATGCACTTCATCACCGACCGCCGCGCCGAGCAGATCGGCCTGGCTCCCATCTTCGGCGAGACGGAGAACCCGTTCCCGTGGATGAGCGAGATGATGGACCTGCAGAAGGAGAAGAACTTCTTCGAGACCCGAGTGATCGAGTACCAGACCGGCGGCGGCCTGGACTGGGACTGACCGGAGGCCAGGGTCCCCCGCGTCGGCGGAGCGGGGGGCCCTTTTTCCGGGGAGGGCCCTGAGGGAGGGCCTCCCGCAGGGATTCCCCAGCAGGATCTCTCAGGACCCCCGAGGGACTCCTTCCCCCGCGGACGGTCCGGGCCGAGGCGCGCGACCCGGACCGCCGTCCTTTTTCCGGACCGTTCTCACCCCGCGTTTTCCGCGGTTCCGTTGTTGGTCCAGGTCATCCGGACGTTGAACGTGGCCTCGCCGCTTCCCCGGACAATGACCGCGTCGGCCTCGGCGCTCACGCTCACGCCGAATTCCACCTCCGTCTCCGCGGGGGCGAGCGAGGAGGCGGAGAGTTCCCGCAACTGGTCGGACACCGCCTCGGCGACCTTCCGGATGCGCAGAAGGACCGCGTCCAGGCGTTTGTCCCCGGTGCCGTTCTGACCCTTTCTGGACACGTTGGCGGCGCCCTCGCGCCGGGTCGGTGCGGTCTCGATACTGACCACGGTTCCGTCTTCGGTCACGAAGTCGATCACTTTGTTCACGCTGGCCTCACGCGTTCTTCCGAGGGAGAAGTTGCCATTCCTGTGGGAGGATTCGGAAAGTAAAATACCGATAGATGTCCGGAAAAGAGGAGATTCCGCGGCCGTCCGCGCGGAGGAAACGGTGGGACGTACCAGTTATGACCGGGCGAAACGACGCACGTGCTACGTGGAAGGACGGGCGTGAGGGCACCGGATGGCGCAAGTCATCGAGGTCGAGCCATACGGGGTCATGCTGTGAGGCCTCCCTGAACGGGACGCACGGGATCCTGCTCCGAGACTCCCTTCACCCGGCCGGGCACGTACTGCGGTTCCGTGCCGGAGAGTGGCTGGCGCTGCTCTCGTCCCTGCCCTGAACACCGTGCGGATCCGGCGGCCCGGGCCGCCGCGCCCTAGTCCCTCATGGGGATGATGTCGGTGTCCAGCCTGAGGAACTCGGCCATCGTGGTCACGAACCGGTGGTCGGGGCCGAACTGGGCCGCGTACAGGTCGCGCAGGGCCTCCCACTCCCGTTGGACGTCCTCCCCCAGCGCACGGCGGCTGATCAGCAGGTTGCGTCGCGCGGTGGTGAGGTAGAGGTGGTGCTCGCCCAGGGTTTCCCGGCACAGCTCCACACTCGCCCTGTCCTGGTCCCTGGCCTCCTTGAGCCGTCCCAGGGCGAACAGGTCGTTGCCCAGGTTGACCTCGACCGCCGCGAGGGTGATCTGTGCGCCGGGGAAGAGGGCGCGGATCTCCGTCAGCGCGGTGCGGTCGAGCTCGTGGGCGCGCTCGTACTCGCCGGCGATCCGGAACACGATGGCGGCGTTCGCCCGTGAGGCCCAGGGGAAGAGGTGGCGGCTCGGGAACCTGTCGTCCATGTGGGACAAGAGGTCCTCGGCCAGTTCCCTGGCCTCGTGCACACGGCCGGTCAGGGCCAGGTTCACCATGTGGATGCTGTTCGTGTGCAGTACCGGCCGCGTACCCGGGCGATACCGCTGGGCATGGGCCAGACGGGCCCGTTCGGACAGCTCCAGGGCGAGTTCGTGGTTGCCGAGCCTCCGGTTGACCACGGAGAGGAAGATCGGGATCTCCTCGGTGTGGGCGCTGGCGTCCGCCTCGGTGGCCTCGAACCGCCGCTGGCAGTCCTCCAGCGTTGTCATGGCCTCCTCCAGGTGTCCCAGGGCCATGAGGCTCAGGCTGATGGACATCCTCGTGCGCAGGGTGGGGATGCCGTTCGGGCCGAACAGGTACCTGCGTTGTTCGAGGGTGCGGCGGTCCAGCTCCAGCGCGTCCCGGAACCGGCCCAGGCGGCGCAGGCAGCCCGCGATGTCGTGTGCGATGACCAGGGTGTTCTCGTCGTCCTCGGTGAAGTGGGCGGTCCTGGTCCGGTAGATCTCCTCGAACATGGCCAGGGCCTGCTCGTAGCGGCCGAAGTTGCTGAGCGCGATGGCCCGGATCCTGTGGGCCTCCAGGGCCTCCTCGCTCTCGGGCCCCTCCAGCTCCGCCTGCTCGGCGTACATCCGCTCAGCCTCGGCCAGAGCGATCTCGTTGTCGCCCTGGATCTGGAGGATCTTGGTGCGGAGCAGCTGGACCTGGAACCGCTGGGCGGTGTCGTCGTACCAGCTCTCGATGGCGCGGTCCGCCAGTTCCAGGGCCTCCTCCTGATTGCCCGTCTCCACGAGGTAGGTGATCACGTTGCGGACCAGCCCTCGGACCTGGGGGTCGTGGCTGCGCCACGCCTTCGAGGCCTTCACGTGGGTGAACAGCAGCTGGTACTCGTCCCAGTTCTGCGGGAGGTCGGGACCGAGCGGGTCGCTCTGCGCCAGGAGGCGGTGGGCCAGGTCACGGTAGCGCACGCGCTCCTCGTCGCTGAGCGTGCCCTGCACGACCGTCTGGAAGGTCACGTGCATCTGGAAGGTGTGCCTGGTGCGGTCGAACTCGGCGAGGCTGTGCCTGCTGACGTAGCGCAGCACACGGGACAGGGCCATCTCGTTGCCCAGGATCTGGGACAGCTCGGGGTTGGCGCTCAGGCCCCGGGCCCGGTGGAACAGGGTGCGCGCCAACGGCCGGGGGGCGAAGAACGAGCACAGCTGGACGAACTCGCGGACCATCCTCTTGAGCGCGCGGTCCCCTCCCGTGCCGCGGCGCAGGTCGTCGAGCTGCATGTTCCAGGCGGCGGCCAGCGGCAGGGGGTACAGGTCCTCCGGCTCCACGTGCGTGACCAGCTCGTCGAACTTGTCCTCCAGCAGGGGGAGGAACTCGTCGACGCTCATGAGCGAGTCGCGCAGGTAGGCGCCGACCTGGGCCAGGGCCAGCGGCAGGTACTCCAGCCGTTCGGCGATGCGCAGGGCGTCGCCGTCGTCCTCCAGCCCCTGCGGGCAGACCTTGCGCAGCAGGGCGACGCTCTCCTGCGGGGTCAGGCTCGGGACCACGGAGCCCTCACTGCGCCCGCTGGGTATCCAGCTCTGGTCGCGCGAGGTGATGAGGACGTCGCCGGGGCCGTTGAGGGGCAGGTCGCCCCCGCCCAGCCGGTCCAGGTCGGTGACGTCGTCGAAGACGAGGAGCCAGTGCCCCACCTGGGGATCGGTCTCCAGCACGTCCCGGACCAGCTGGGTGGTCTTCTCCAGGTTGCCGCTCTCCTCGATGACCCCCAGGTGCTGGGCCAGGCGCATGTAGGACTGCTGTACGTCGGCCGGGCTGTTGGAGGGAACCCACCAGACGAGGTCGTAGTCGTCGCGGTACCGGTGCGCGTACTCGGTGGCGATCTGGGTCTTGCCGATACCGCCCCCGCCCGAGAGCAGGTAGACGCCGCCGGAGGACTCCGCCAGGAGGGTGTGTACGCGTTCGAGGATCTCCTCGCGTCCGGTGAAGTTCCGGTTGTGCGGCGGCACACCGCGGAGTTTGGCCAGGGACCTGGGCCGCGCCTGCCTGACGCGGGCACGGCGGGTGCTGGGCTCGGAGGGGGTGGGCTCCGTGTCTGGGATCCGGGCGTCGGTCACGGTCGGACTCGGTTCCTCTCGGGGGGTGCGGGGCTTCGCGGACGGGACGGCTGGAGGGGCGGTGGCGCTCCGGGGGGCCACGTAGTCCTGGCCCGGGGACCCGCCCAGGGCGGCGCGCAGGTGATCGGCGAAGCGCCGGTACTCGCCGGGCATCTCGGAGAGCGCGGGCAGCACGGCCCTGGCCAGGTCCTCCTCCCCGTCGAGCGAGGGGACCAGGGGCGCTCCGGTCTCGATCCGGGAGAGCCAGCGGTAGATCTGCGCGGAGTCCTTGAACTCGACGCTCAGCGCGTAGAACACCGACCGCATGACGCTGAGGTCTCCGAACCTGCCCAGGAGTTCGCGCCGTACCCCGGGGAGGAAGTCCAGGGCGGGGCTCGCGGGGTCGTCCAGGTCGCCCAGCGGGACGGTGGGATCCATCAGCGGGCCGCCGAAGACCTCGGCGATCTCGGTGACGGCGGCGCGCTCGTCGCGGGGCGCCCGCGGCAGGCCCCGTTGGATCAGCTCGGCCACCGGCAGGTTCACCGGTGCCTGGGTGAGGCGCACGGCGAGTTCACGGGCCCCGCGTGAGGCGTGGGAGAGGAAGCGCGACACCGGGTCGGGATCCCAGGGCACGCTGCTCGGAGGGCGGGCGCCGTCCGGGGCCAGGACGCACACGTCGGCCTCCCACGCGCCGCCGTGCCCGTCCACCACCGCGTCCCACTGGGTGAGGGCCGACGGGCCGAGCTCCAGGACCGGCAGTACCGCGGCGCCGGGGGGCACGGAGTTCCGCTCGGTTTCGTCCGGAGCACCCGCGAGCGCCCAGGAGCCGGGGGAGGCCGGGTCCGGACCCGTCAGGCGCATGGGCAGCGGCGCGAGGGTTCCCCGGGACCAGACGGAGCGGTCGAGGAGGTGCAGGAGCGCGGTCGGCGTGCGGGCGGCGAGCGAGGCGGCCCAGGAGCGCGTCCTGGCCTGGCGCCAGCCCCGGTCCTGGGTGTCGGTGACGAGGACGGCGGCGGCCGCGCCGTGTTCCACCGCGGGGAGCCCGGGGCGGTCGGGGCGGAAGCGCACGACCGGCGTGCCCGCCTCCTCGGCCGCCTCGACCAGCCGTTCCACGGTACGCCGGTGCAGGGCCATGAGGGGGGCCGAGTCGACAAGGATGACCAGGCGGGACGGCCCGCCCGTCAGGTTGCTGAGCGCGTTGCGATACCTGTGCGACAAATCATCCATGATGTCGTTTTTGCCCCGCTTATGGACTCCAAAAGTATATTGGTGAACGTGTTCCCCTGGTTACCCTTGAATAATGCGGACTTCCGCGGAGTCGTCAGCACCCACCGAGGGGATCCTATCCAAGCGGAGGTCGCCGATGGCACCGAGGCGGTTCCGGGCGTGGTCACCGCACGCCCTGATTCTTTTCCGGTGGAACTCCCGTTCGTGGGTGCGGTACTCCCCTCGCCGGGCTCGGCGGGAGCGGGCGGAGCGGGGCCCGGCCACACGCGCTTCCGGTTTCCTTTCCCTCCATGATCCATCAGCGGACGGATCCATCAAGTCTCCTCCGCGCCCGGATCAGGATTCCGGTTCGTCCGTGCCTTCCGGCCTCCTCAGTACCTCCTGGAACAGGGCATCTCCAAAAGTGTCATGTATGAGTGCTATTTCTCGGCTGTCGGAATTCTCCCGGGCTCGGTCGCGCAGATAACGGGCCAGCCCGCTGATCCTCAGACGCGCGTCGGGCTCCCGTTCGAGGAGTTCGGCGACAAGGCTGAGAAGTGCTTCTTTGGGGCCCCTGATAATGGTGGGAATACCGTGGTAGAGGGCGGCGTCGTAGACGTGGCGGATGTGCGCGTTGTCGGAGTCGGTGACGCATATCGTCACGCTCTCATCGGCGAGAACGTTCGCCACCTCGCTCACCTCGCGTTGCCAGGTGGCGAGCACGTTGCGGTCCTCCACCAGCGCGTTGGTCCGCTGCCGCTCCGACCGCAGCCGCCAGCGGTTCGGGGTGGACCCCAGGTAGCCGGGCAACCGCACCCGCTCGCGGACGTGGTAGACGATCTCGTACATCGTGCAGAGCCGGGGCGGGAACTCCAGCAGGTCGCGGTGCGGGGTGGCCTGGCCCACGCTCAGGTGCAGCAGGTCCTTGGGTAACAGCACGCGCAGCCGCAGCGACTCCTCGTTCGGGGTGACCAGCCTCTGCATGGTGACCTCCCCCATGAGGTCACCGACCTCGTCGCAGATCCGCTCCTCGCTGACGATCTTCGTGCCCTGGGGCAGCAGCCGGTAGCCGCCCTCGTCCAGGTGGGCGATGCCGTGTGAGAGCTGGTAGCCGCCGGTCACCGGCTCCAACTCGAAGAGCACCACCGTGTCGGGCGGCTCCTCGTCGTGGCCGGGGGCCCGGGGAGCCGCGGCCGGGCCGCCGGGCTCGCGGCGGCTGAGGAGGCGGCGGTCCCGGTCGCGGGTCAGGATCCCCTCCCAGTCCCGGCCCAGCGGGGCGGCCTCCTGGCGGATCCACGACCAGACCGTCGGCGGCATCGGCCGCCGCTGCCGGATCTCCTGGTAGACGTGGTGCACCCAGGCGACCCGGGGCGGCGGCTCGCCGAAGGGAGGGACCACGTCCCACAGCGCGGTGAGCACGCGCCAGGCGGTGGGGCCCGAGCCGTGCCGTCTGAGCGTGTGCATCTCGGCCGGGCGGAGCAGTCCCCCCGGCGGAACCTCCTCCACCGTGACCGAGTCCAGCAGGTCGTGCAGTCTGTCGTAGGTCGGCCCGCCGCACAGCGACTCGTCCGCCAGGCGCCGGACCGAGACGGTGCCGCCGTCCTCCCGCGGGCCGACGAACTCCTCCACCGGAAGCATGAACGCCACCCCGGAGGGCTGGTCGGGGTCGTTCCACACGTAGTGGTGGTTCTTCTGCACGATGCCCACCATCTCGCCGGTCCCCGTGCGCACGGCGCAGCCGCTGAAGCCGCCCGTGATCTGCACCGGCCGGGACGCGGGCGTCTCGACCTGGCGGGTGAACCCGGTGGGCCCGCCCGGCCCCCGGTACACCAGGGAGGCCTGGAGGGAGCGCATCCCCTCCGGGTACCCCGTCGTGGTCAGGGCCTGGTCCGGGGCCAGATCCGCGCAGTCCGCCAGCACGGGGAAGGCGGTGTCGGGCTGCCCCCGGTCGGTGAGCCGCAGCAGGGCCAGGTCCCGGCTGTGCGGGCCCGCCGACCACAGCCGCATGTCGACCTCGGCCCGCCACACCCGGTCGTCGAACGAGCGCAGGAGCACGGTGGCCTCCGGGCCGGTGCCCGGATGCTCCTCCTTGTCGCCGTCGCGGCCCAGCGCGGCGTTGACGACATGGGCGCACGTGACCAGCAGACCGGGGGAGAGCAGCACGGCGCCCCCCACGGTGTCGTACTGGTCGAGCACCCGCATCTGCCATGGCGGCTCGTGGGGCTGCAGGCCGCGCGGGGCGGAGGGGATGGTCACGTTCGGGGGGCCTCTCTCGTATCCACTTTGCCCGGGTCCTTCCCGCTCGGACAGCGGTGAACCCGGAGCGCGCGGGGAGAGGGGCGGGAGGAAGCGGAGCGGGCCGGGGGGAAGAGGGCACGGCGGGGGAGAGGGGCTCGGGGCGGGAGTTCCCGGCGGCGGACAGTCATGGGATGAACCGATGTCCGATCGGCGGCGCGCGCGTATGTTCGGGAGGACAAACCGCGGCGCCGGGGGCTGGCCTGACGGACAATCGTGCCTGGTCGAAGACTCGGCGAGATCTCAAAGAGGTGTGGTTCCACGAACGGGCGTTGTGACGCGCCAAACAAAGAGCGATGATCTCCCACAATGTTCACAACCAGCGCGTAAGGGGTTCGACCACGCGCGCAAGGGAGAGGAGGGGACGGTCTTGGGCGACTCCGTGTTCTGGTCCATCGCGACCTTCGGCGTGTACCTCGCCATCATGGTGGCCATCGGCCTCTGGGCCTACAAGCGCACTGTCTCGCAGTCGGACTTCGTGCTCGGCGGACGGCAGCTCAACAGCTGGGTGGCGGGCCTGAGCGCCAACGCCAGCGACTTCAGCGGCTGGCTGCTGCTCGGCCTGCCCGGGGCCATCTACGTCTCCGGTCTGGGCGAGGCCTGGATCGCGGTCGGCCTGGCCTGCGGCTTCGCCGGGAGCTGGATCCTCCTCGCACCCCGCCTGCGCGTGTACACCGAGCGCGTCACCGACGCCCGCGCCGGCGGTGACTCCGACTCCCTGACACTGTCCTCCTTCCTGGAGAACCGCTTCAACGACCCCACCCGGCTGCTGCGCGGGGTCTCGGCGCTGCTCATCCTCGTCTTCTACTTCTTCTACGTGGCCTCCGGCCTCGTGGCCATGGCCGCCCTGTTCGACCAGGTCTTCGGCCTGGACCCGGCGCCCGCCATCGCGATCGGCGTGGGCATCGTCGTGCTCTACACCGTGCTCGGCGGCTTCCTCGCGGTCTCCTACACCGACGTCATCCAGGCGGCGATGATGTGGATCGCCCTGCTCGTCGTCCCGGTCATGGCGGTCACCGCGCTCGGCGGCCTCGGCGGCGTCACCGAGGGCATCTCCGAGAAGAGCACCGGCCTGCTCTCGGCCGTGGGCGGCACCTCGCTCGACACCGACCTCGGCCAGTGGGTCGGCACCGAGACCCTCGGCTGGGTGGTCATCGTCTCCGGTCTGGCCTGGGGCCTGGGCTACTTCGGCCAGCCGCACATCCTCTCCCGCTACATGGGCATCCGCTCGGTCCGGGACATCCCCAAGGCCGGGATCATCAGCGTCGCCTGGGCGGTCACCGCGATGGCACTGGCCGTGGTGGTCGGCTTCATCGGCATCGCCTACTTCGACACCCCGCTCGGCGCCCCCGAGCAGGTCTTCCCGCGCCTGATCGAGGCCATGACCCACCCGCTGGTGGCCGGCCTGCTGCTCGCCGCCATCCTCGCGGCCGTCATGAGCACCGCCGACTCCCAGTTGCTGGTCGCCGCGTCCGCGCTCACCGAGGACGGCTACAAGGCCTTCGTGGACCGCGACGCCAACCCCAGGACCCTGCTGTGGACCAGCCGCGCCACCGTCGTGGCCGTGGCCCTGGCCGCCGCGGGCATCGCCCTGTGGGGCAACCAGTCGGTCATGGACCTGGTCGGCTACGCCTGGGCCGGGTTCGGCGCGGGCTTCGGCCCGGTGCTGCTGCTCGCCGTGTTCTGGAAGCGCATGACCTGGTCCGGCGCGCTGGCGGGCATGATCGCGGGCGGCGCCACCGCGATCCTGTGGGACGTCCTCGACGAGCACGTCTTCGGCATCGGCCTGTACGCCATGGTCCCGGCGGTCGCGCTGAGCTTCGCCGCGATCGTCCTCTTCAACGGCCTGGCCAGGGTCACCCCGCAGATGGCCGGTGACTTCGACCGCGTGGAGGCCGAGGTCCGCCAGGCCCGGTCCGGTCCCGCCGCCGACGAGGCCGCCCGGGTCTGAGCCCGACCCGACACCCCCTTCCCCCGGGCCCGTACCGCGACCGCGATACGGGCCCGGGGGCCGCTCTGGCGTACCCGCGCCCTGACCGGTAGAACGGTGACATGTCGTCACTGACAGGGCACCCAGCCGTGTGGACCCGGACCGACGTCTCCGAGGGGCTGGGCCTCGGCACGCTCCTCCCCGAACCCGACGGCTACCGCCTGGAGGCCGGGGAGACCGTCGTCGTGGGCGACGAGCGGTTCCTCACCAGGTTCACCGTCCGCACCGACCTGGCCTGGACCACCCGCCAGGTGAGCGCCGAGGTGCTGTCCTCGCAGGGTCTGGAGTCGGTCGTCCTCAACGCCCAGGGCGGCCACTGGACCGACGCCGACGGGATCCCCCTGCCCGAACTGGTCGGCTGCCTGGACGTGGACGTGGCCGCCACCCCCCTCACCAACACCCTCCCCATCCGCCGCCTGGGCCTGCGCCCGGGCGAGTACCGCGACATCGTGGTGGCCTGGATCGACATCCCCTCGCTGCGCGTGCGCCGGGTCAGACAGCGCTACACCCGCCATCCGGCCCAGGACGGGCTGGAGCGCTACACCTACCGCGACCCCCTGCACGGCGAGTACCGGATGTCGGTGGACGGCGACGGCGTGGTCGTGGACTACGAGCGCTTCGCCCGGCGCCTGCGCACGGGCGCCTGAGCCCCCCTCCGCCCCTTCCCTCCGCCCACGGGTCCCTCCCCGTCGGCTCCGGCCGCGTCCGCACCCGCCCCCCGGTCGCGTTCTGCCACCGCGGACGAGCGATAATCGGCGGGCAACACCGTTCACATCCAACGGGGGACCGCAGTGACCGACACCGAGCTGAGCCAGGCCCGTCGCGACATCATCCGCGACCTCGCAGTGCCCGAGCACTTCGACGCGGGCGCCGAGATCGAACGGCGCGTGGCCTTCCTCGCCGACCAGCTGGTCTCCAGCGGCGCCGCCGCGCTGGTCCTGGGCATCAGCGGCGGCGTCGACTCGCTCACCGCCGGCCGCCTGTGCCGCCTGGCCGTGGACCGCGCCCGCGAGGGCGGCCACACCTGCGAGTACGTCGCCATGCGCCTTCCCTACGGCGAGCAGAGGGACGAGGCGGACGCGGCCCGCTCCGTGACCTTCACCGACCCCGACCGCTGCCTCACCGTCGACGTCAGACCCGCCACCGACGCGATGGCCGCCTCCCTCGCCGCGGCCGGGATGACCTACGCCAGCGCCTCCTCGGAGGACTTCGTCCTGGGCAACGTCAAGGCACGGCAGCGGATGATCGCCCAATACGCGGTCTCGGGCGGGCTGCGCGGCCTGGTGGTCGGCACCGACCACGCGGCCGAGGCGGTCACCGGCTTCTTCACCAAGTACGGCGACGGCGGCGTGGACCTGGTCCCGCTCACCGGCCTGACCAAGCGCCGCGTGCGCGCGGTCGCCGCGGCGCTGGGCGCCCCCGAGGACCTGGTGGACAAGGTGCCCACCGCCGACCTGGAGACCCTCACCCCGCAGAAGCCCGACGAGGAGGCGCTCGGTCTGACCTACGACCAGATCGACGACTTCCTGGAGGGCCTGCCCGTGCCCGAGCACGTGGAGACCACCCTGGTCGACCGGTACCGGGCCACCGCGCACAAGCGCGCGCTGCCCACCGCCCCCTGAGGCGCTCCGCCCCCTCACGGCCCCGGAACCGTCGGCGCCCTCTCCGGCGCGCGGCGGGGCCGGGGCCGCGTGGCGCGGCCGCCGCAGGGCCCCCTCAGCGCGTCCCCTCCGCGTGATCTCCTCCGCGTGATCTCCTCCGCGAACGCGTTCCCGGAGCGCTCCGTAGGCGGTACCGTGGGCGGTGACCTCCTCGGGCTCCCGGACCGGCCGGGACCGCGCCCCTCGCCGGGCGGAGCCGTCCCGAGAGCGGTCCCCCTCCCCCCGCGCCCGTGGTGGTGCAGACACCACCTCTTCCGGGTGGGCGTACCACCGGCCGAAGAGGGGCGTCAGAGCCATCGCGACCAACCACCGGCCAGCCCTAGGGTCGTTGTCACGCGTTCATTCGTCGCCGAGCGGACGTGAGCACCCCACCGGGCGCGTTCGAGGACGCGTCGCCACCCCCTGATCCCGATCCGGCGGAACACCCTGCCCTCAGCGCGCCAGGGCGTTCGCGTACGGGAAGACCAAGGAGCGACCGATGACCGTGACCGTCGACCAGGAGCCCGGGGGGACGCCGTCGGCGCACCCCTCCGGCGCCACCGCGACGACCCCCTCCCGGCCGCGGGCACCGCGCCCGGGGGCGGGCAGGGACAGGTTCCTCGACGTCATCCGTCTCTTCGTCATGGCCCTGGTGGTCCTGCAGCACTGGTGGCTGCCCGTCCTGGTCCAGGAGCAGGGCGGCCTGGAGGCGGGCAGCGTCCTGGCCGCCGAGGGCGGTTTCCTCCTCACGTGGGTCTCCCAGGTCATGCCGTTGATCTTCTTCGTCGGCGGCGCCGCCAACCTCATCAGCTGGCGGTCGGCCTCCGCCCGGGGGGTGAACGCCTCCACCTGGTTCGCGCACAGGCTGCGCAGGCTCGCCTGGCCCGTGGTGCCGCTGGCGACCGTGTGGATCGTCGCCACCCACCTGCTGGTGCTGGGCGGGGCCCCCGTCCAGCCCGTGCTGGTGGGCGCCGGGGCCGCGGGCATGGTGCTGTGGTTCCTGGCCGTGTACGTGCTGGTGGTCGTGGCGACCCCGGTGCTGGTCCGCGCCCAGGAGAGGCTCGGCTGGTGGGTTCCGGTCGCGCTCCTGACGGGGGCGGTCGTCGTGGACCTGGTCCGGTTCGGCGCCGGTGTGGAGTGGATCGGCTACCTGAACGTGGCCTTCGTGTGGCTGGGCGTGCACCAGCTGGGGTTCCGCTACGCGACCGGGGCGGTGCGGACGCGCCACGCCGCGGGCATGGCGGCGGGCGGCGCCGCCGTCGCGCTCGCCCTCGTCGCCCTCGGGCCGTACTCGCTGAACATGACGGGCGTCTTCGCCTCGGAGGCCTCGAACGTGGCCCCGCCGACCCTCGTCCTCGCGGCCGTCGGCACGCTGCAGGTCGGTGTCGCGCTGCTGCTGCGCGAGCGGATCAGCTCGTGGTCGGAGCGCCCCGGACCGGCGCGGCTGCTGGACCGGGTGTGCCCCCAGCTGATGACGGTCTACCTGTGGCACATGCTGCCGATCAGCGTGGTGGCGGGCGTGCTGGTGTTCGGCCTGGGGATCAACACCCCGGAGCCGATGACGGGCCTGTGGCTGCTGTGGGGCGTGCTGGGCGCGGTGGTGCTGCTGCCACTCATCGTGCCGCTGGCGCACTGGGCGGTGCGGTTCGAGACCCCGCCGCGGACGCTGGGCGGTTCGCCCGGTATGGTGCGCGCCCTGGCCGCGGCGGCGCTGATCGGCGGCGGGATGCTGGCGCTCACGGTGTCCGGCCTGGGCCCGGGGCTGGCCCCGCTGCTCGGTCTGGTGGCGGTGCTCGCGGGGGTGACGCTGACCCGGGACCCGCGGAACCGCTGACGGCCGTCCCCGGGCGCGGGAAGGTGGTAGCGCGCAGCGTATCGGGTAGACCAGGCCTCATGGACCCGACACGTATCGCCTTCGAAGAACACGGCAGCGGCACTCCCCTGGTCCTCCTGCACGGGCTCGGGGACCGGCGCCAGAGCTGGAACGCCGTGATGGTGCGCCTGGCCGCCGACCACCGTGTGATCTGCGTGGACCTGCCCGGGTTCGGGGCCACGCCCGCTCCCGGCCCGGACGAGCCCTACGACATCCTCACCCTGACCGAGGACGTCCGCGCCTTCTGCGAGCTGCACGGGCTCGACCGCCCGCACCTGGCGGGCAACTCGCTCGGCGGGTCGATCGCCCTGGAACTGGGCGTGCGGGGCCTGGCCTCGTCGGTGACGGTGTTCTCCCCGGCCGGGTTCTCCGAGAACCTCGCCCGGTGGGCCATGCGCGCGGTCGGCGGCCTGTCCCGACTCGCCACCCGGGTGCCCATGCCGGTCAAGGAGCGCCTCGCCGACACCGCCCCGGCCCGGGCCGCCGCACGGGTCGCGCTGCGCGGGGACCCCTCCTCGCCCCGGGCCAGGGCCACCAGGTTCAGCGTCCGGGGGCTGGAGAAGGGAGCCCCCTACGTCCGGCTGGTGCCGAGGGTCGCCGAGTACGTGTTCACCGCCCGGCCGATCGAGTGCCCGGTCACCATCGCCTGGGGGGACCGGGACCGGACGCTGCTGCCGTCCAGCGCCGTGCACGCGCACCGGAGGGTGCCCAACGCGCGCATGGTCTCGCTGATCGGCAGCGGGCACATCCCCATGGCCGACGACCCGGTCACGGTCGCCGAGCACATCCGGTGGACCTGCCGCGCCGCCGACCTCGGCAACGCCCGGGCCTCAGCGCGCAACGCGGCGGGCAGGGTCAGCCCGCGGCGGGAGACGGCCCCCTAGCGGTGTCGCCCGGCCGACGCGCTCCGCGCGGTCGCGCGCGCCGGGCTCCGCCCCGAGCACCGCGCACCCCGCCGTCCGGAACCGCCGGGGCTCGGTGCCGGTGCCGCGGCGCCTAACAGCTGAACCCGCCGTCGGTGCTGATCACCTGCCCGGTGACCCAGACGGCCTCGTCGGTGGTCAGCCAGGCCATGAGCCTGGCCGGGTCGTTCGGTACGCCCACCCGGCCGCCGGGGAAGCGCGGGGCGAGTCGGCCCAGGAGTTCCTCGTCCATGTAGCCGGTCTGCACGGGCCCGGGGTCGACCGCGTTCACGGTGATGCCCCGGGGGCCCAGTTCGGCGGCCAGGGTCGGGGTGATCTGGGCCAGGACCGCCTTGGCCGACGCGTACGCCACCTCACCGGGCATGCTGCCGTGCATCTGTCCGGAGGTCACGAACAGGACCCTGCCGCCGGGGCGGCCGTCGTGTCGGGCGGCGAAGGCCTGGGCGAGCAGCAGGGGCGCGCGGGCGTCGACCGCCCAGTGCCCGTCGAGCATCTCCACGGTGACATCGGCGAGCGCGGCGTCGCCGCCGTTGCGCGCGTGGTTGGCCACGAGGACGTCCAGGTGCCCGAACTCGGCCGCGGCCGCCGTGACCACCCGCCCGGGCACCTCGGGGTCGGCCATGTCCCCGCCGACGTCGGCGACGCGGGCGTCCGGGTCGCCGAGGACCGAGCGAACGCCGCCGAGCACGGCGCCGAGGTCGTCGTCGCCCCACGGCAGTCCGGCGTCGTGCGGCCGGTGGTGGTGTACCACCACGGAGGCGCCGTAGGCGGCCAGGCGCCGGGCGACGGCGTAGCCGATGCCGCCGCGCCTGCTGGCCCCGGTCACGAGCGCGGTCCGGCCGCGCAGGGGGAGCGGGTCGCGGGAGAGGTCCTCCCCGTCGGGGTCCGGTGCCGGGGGGTGCTGGGGCATGGCGGCTCCCTGGGGTCGTGGACGTACGGCGCCGCGGGAACTCTGCCAGACGCCGGGCGCCCGCCGCACGGGGTTTTCGGCCGTCCCGCCGTGCCGCAGCGCCCGGAACGCCCAGGTCCGGGAGGGCTGGCGTGCTCTGTTCCACGGGGTCCCCGGGCTATCGCGGTGTCGAGACCGCGGGATAGCGTGGACCCGCGAACCGACCCCCTTCGAGGAGGCAGTGGAGTGACAGCATCGACACCACCGGTCCCGGGAAGCCCCGGGTGGCTGCGTGCGGAGGAGCGGCGTCTGACCGGTTTCGCCGCCGGATCCGCCGTTCCCGGCGGCTTCGGTTGGCTGGACGCCGACGGCCGGGTGGAGGAGCGCCCCGTCGCCGCGTGGATCACCGCCCGGATGACGCACGTGTTCTCCCTGGCACACCTGCGGGGCGACGCCGAAGCGGCGCGCCTGGCCGACCACGGTGTGGCCGCACTGGCGGACGGGCCGCTGCGCGACGCCGAGGCGGGCGGGTGGTTCGACCAGGTGCCCGTCTCCACCAGCGCCGATGCTGTTCGGGAGCGCTCCCATGAGCTTCCGCGCAAGTCCGCCTACGAGCACGCCTTCGTGGTCCTGGCCGCCTCCAGCGCGACCCTGGCCGGACGTCCCGGGGCCCGGGAACTCCTCGACGGGGCGCTGCGCGTCCTGGAGGAGCGCTTCTGGGACGAGTCCGCGGGCGCCTTCTGGGAGAGCTGGGACAGCGGGTGGACCGCCACCGAGGAGTACCGCGGCGCGAACAGCAACATGCACGCGGTGGAGGCCCTCCTCGCCGCCGCCGACGCCACCGGCGACCCCCGGTGGACCCGCCGCGCGCTCTCCGTCGCCGAACGGCTCATCCACGGCGTGGCCGCCGACCACGGCTGGCGCCTGCCCGAGCACTTCACCCCGGACTGGAAGCCCCTGCCGGACTACAACCGCGACCGGCCCGACCACCCCTTCCGGCCCTTCGGCAGCACCACCGGCCACCTGCTCGAATGGGCGCGCCTTCTGGTCCACCTGGAGACCGCGCTCGCCCGGGCGGGGGAGCCCGTCCCCGGCTGGCTGCGCACCGACGCCGAGGAGCTGTTCGCCCACGCCGTGCGCCGGGGCTGGGCCGTGGACGGCGCCGACGGGTTCGTCTACACCCTCGACTGGGAGGACCGCCCGGTGGTGCGCGAGCGCATGCACTGGGTGGTGGCCGAGGCCGTCATGGCCGCCTGGGCGCTGGCCAGGCGGACCGGCGACCCCTCCTACACCGACCTCTACGGCGGCTGGTGGGCCTACGCCGACCGGTACCACGTGGACCGCGAACGCGGCAGCTGGCACCACGAGCTGGACCCCGGCAACCGGCCCGCGGCGGCCGTGTGGCCGGGCAAGCCGGACGTCTACCACGCCTACCAGGCCGTACTCCTGCCCCAGACCGAGCTCTCGGCCTCCCTCGCGGCCGCGCTCGCGCCGTCCCCCGAGCCCGACCACACCCCAGGAGGGGAAGCGTGACCGACCAGAACACCCCGCTCCCGCCCGGTTCCGCCGGGCACGCTCCCCGGCTCGTGGTGATCGGCGAGAACGTCATGGACCTGCTGCCCACCGCGCAGGGCCCCGACGTGCTCAGGGCCGCGCCGGGCGGCGGTCCGGCCAACACGGCCGTCGCGGCGGCCCGGCTGGGCACGCCGACCCGGCTGCTCGCCCGGATCGGGGCGGACGGCTTCGGCGCGCTGATCCGCGAGCGGCTGCTCGCCGAGGGGCTGGACCCGGCCGGGCTGCTCGCCGCCGAGGAGCCCACGGCGCTGGCCCTGGCCACGCTCGGCCCCGACGGATCGGCCCGCTACGACTTCCGCATGGACGACGCCGCCGACTGGCGGTGGCGCCCGGAGGAGCTGCCCGAGGAACTGGAACCGGGGGTGCGCGCCGTGCACGCCGCCTCGCTCGCGCTGTTCCGGGAGCCCGGGGCCAGCCTGATCGAGGCGATGCTGCGCCGTGAGCACGGGCGGGGCCGGGTGACGCTCACCCTGGACCCCAACATCCGGCGGGACGTCCTCGGCGACCCGGAGGCCGCCCGGGCCCTGGCCCTGCGGCACGCGGCGCAGGCGCACCTGGTCAAGGCCAGCGACGAGGACCTGGAGTTCCTCTACCCGGACCTGTCGCCGGTGCGGGCCGCGCACGCCCTCGCCGCGCTGGGCCCGGCGCTGGTGGTGGTGACCCGGGGCGGCGAGGGGGCCCTCGCGGTGTTCCGGGGCACGGAGGTGTCGGTGGAGGCGCCCCGGGTGGAGGTGGCCGACACCGTGGGCGCGGGCGACTCGTTCATGGGGGCGCTGCTGAACTGGCTGGACCGCCGCGACCTGCTCGGGGAGGACCCGCGGGCCCGGCTGGCCGGGCTGGACGAGGCGGACCTGGCGGACCTGCTGGGGTTCGCGGTGTCCGTCGCCGCGGTCACCGTGACCCGTGAGGGCGCCGACCCGCCGACCACGGCGGAGCTGGCGGACCGCTGAGGAGGCCGGGGCCCGGAAGCCGTGGAGGGTCCGGAAGCCCGGGTCCGGGCAGCGCGATGGAGCCGGGCGGGTGGGACCCCCCGTCTTCCAGGAAACCGTGCGCGCCCGCGCCGCGGTAGCCCCCGCGAAGGGCTGTGGACGACCGCGGCGCGGGCCGCGGCCGTCCGCAGGGTGTGTGTCCGCGGTTCCGGCGGGCGGGGCGCGCCTTCACACCGGGCAGCCCGCACCGGACCGGGCCGCGCCTCAGGGCAGCCCCGCGCGGGTCTCGGCGACGAGGTGGTCCACCACGTCCGCCAGGCTGCCGCGCCGGGCGTAGGCGGCGCGCTGGCGCGCCGCGCCCGTCCCGGCCGCGCGCACGCGGTCGAGCAGCGAGACGACCAGGTCGGCGTCACCGTTGACCAGCAGCCCCGGCAGGGCCGCGTGCAGCAGCCGGTCCGCCGCCAGCTGCCCGTCCAGGAGCTCCCCGGTCAGCGGGTCGGGCACCACGCCCTCCAGTCCGTCCCGGGCGGCCCGCCACACGGCGGCGCGCACCGCCTGCTCGGGGATCTCCGGGGCCGGGATCCCGTCCTTGGCGTCGGCGAACAGGCGGGTCGTCAGGCCGCGGGTCAGACAGGCGAGCAGCAGCGCCTCCTCCGCGGTGGCGGCCACGTCGCCCACCCGGATCTCCAGGGTGGGGAGGTGGTCGGAGAGGCGGACGTCCCAGTACACCATGTGCCGGTCCAGGATCGCCCCGGTGTCGAAGAGGACCTGTACCGCGCTTTCGTACCCGGACTGCGAGCGCAGCACCGGCGGCGGCCCGGCGGAGGGCAGGTGGTTCCAGGCCATCGTCCGCCAGCTGGCGTACCCGGTGTCGCGTCCGGCCTGGAACGGCGAGTTCGCCGACAGCGCCACCAGGAACGGCAGCCACCGGCGCAGGTGGTCGCTCACCGCCACGGCGGCGTCCAGGTCGGGGATGCCCACGTGCACGTGGCAGCCGCACACCACGAGTGACTCCCTGAGGAAGCCCACGTTGGAGGCGATGTCCGCGTAGCGGCGTCCGCTGATCGAAACCGCGGTCGGATCCCCCAGGACCGGGGTGCCGGAGGCCACCACCGCGAGCCCGGAGTCCCCGGCGGCGCGGTCGAGCTCACCGCGGGCCGCGCGCAGGAAGCGCAGGGCGTCGTCCGCGTCGTCGCACACGGGGGTGTTGGTCTCCAGTTGGGCGCGGCTGAACTCGCCGCACAGGTGCCCGGGCATCAGCCGGGTGGCGGCGAGCACCTCGGGCGCCCGGGAGGTGATGGCGCGGGTGTCGGAGTCGATGACGAAGAACTCCTCCTCCACGCCGAACGTGGGGGGCGTCTCGAAGCTCCTCGCGCGGGGTACGGCGCCGACCGCCGGCCGGCGCGTGTCGTGTGCTGTCGTGGAGCGGTTCTCTGCCGCCGTGGAGCGGTTCTCCATGGGCGTCGGTCCCTCCTGCCGTCGGGGCACCCTCGGGGTGTCACCGGACTGGATATCTCCCACAGGTGCGGTCGCGACAGTGTCCTGAAGAAGACAAAAAGCTATCCGTGTTGTTATTTGTCCCTTTTGCCGGTATCGCGGGAGTGCCGTTGCGCGTACGTTACGGCTTGATAACCGAGCCCCGTGTCGTCGGAGGCCCGCGGAGGCGCCCGCGACCCCCGTCTGGAGTGAGCACCGTCACCCTGGCGAGAGGCGGAAACGCAGGTGGCTGCTGGGATACCGTGCTCGTACAGGCGCCCCGCGTACCACTCCAGTACCCCTCTCCGGGCGCCTGTGAACAGGTACGTGCGACTCCGTGCGGGTATCGGTGAAACGACCAGTGTGCCCGCCCGCACCTGCCGCGACGGGCCCCGGCTGTGCGAATGTGAGCACGTGGCTGGCAGGAACACCGAACCCCTCAGCGTCCGCCTCCGAGGTCGTGACACGGAGCAGCGGATCCTCGCCGACGCCCTGGACCGCGCGAGGTCCGGACAGGGCGCCTCCCTTCTCGTGTCCGGCGGCCCGGGCCGGGGCAAGACCGCACTTCTGGACCACGCCCGCGTCACCGCAGGTGGTTTCACCGTGCTGCACGTGTCGGGGGTCGCCGACGAGGAGTCCCTGCCCTTCGCCGGACTCCAGCGCCTCCTGCGCCCCCTGTCCGCGGGCGCCGACGCGCTCCCCGACCCCTGGGGAGGCCCCCTGCGCGAGGCACTCGCCCGGGGCGCGGTCGCCGACGCCGACCGCCTCGCGCTCTACACGGGCCTGCTCGAACTGCTCTCGCGCACCGCCTCCGCCGAGCGGCCCCTCCTGCTGTGCGTGGACGACGCCGACCGCCTCGACGCCCCCTCCCTGGACGCCCTCGCCTTCGTCGCCCGCCGCCTCGGCGGGGCCCCCGTCGCGGCCCTGTTCACCGCCCGCGGGGGCCACGGCAAACCCGGCGGCCCCCGGCTGCCGGAGACCCCCGCAGAGCCGACGCCCGAGGCGCTCGTCCCCGGTGTCAGCGAGCACCTCCTGCGGCCCCTGGAGGAGCGGGCGGTGCACGACATCCTCACCGACAGCGCACCGGTCACCCTCCCCGCCGCCGTGCGCGCGGCCCTGGTCCGCGCCTCGCACGGCAACCCCGCCGTGGTCCTCGGCCTCCTGGGAACCCTGTCCCGGGCCCAGCTCCTGGGCGAGGACCCGCTGCCCGACCGGCCGCGCCTGCCCGGCCGCCTGCGCGCCGACTTCCTCGCCCCCTACCGCGAGCTGTCCGAACGCACCCGCCACCTGCTGCTGCTCGCCGCGCTCAGCGGGGACCCGCGCGTCCACCTGCTGCTGGAGGCCTCCGGGGACCCGGACGTCACCGTGCTCGAACCGGCCGAGGAGCGCGGCCTGGTGCGCGTGGAGGGCGACACCGTCGTCTTCCCCGACCCCCTCCTCCGCGAGGCCGTCGCCCAGGACGCCCCCGTCGGCCGCCTGCGCGCGGCCCACCGCGCCCTGGCCGCGGTGAGCGACCCCGAACTCTCCCCCGTGGAGTTCACCCGCCACGCCGCCGCGGGCACCGACGCCCCCGACGCCGACCTCGCCGACGCGGTCGCCGACGCGGCCGCCCGGGTCAAGCGGCTCGCGGGGCGCCTGGCCGCCTCCCACGCCTACGAGCGCGCCGCCGACCTGGCCCCCGACCCCGACGAGCGCGCCTGCCGCCTGACCACCGCCTCCTACGAGGCCTACATGGCCGGAAGCTCCGAGCGGGCCACCCGCCTCCTGGCCCGCGCCCGCCCCCTGGCCGTGTCCGACCGGCGCCGGGTCACCGCCGACTTCATCGACGCCCAGATCGCCATGCGCGGCGAGAACGCCCTGGACGTGGCCGAGCGTCTGTTCACCGTGGGCCGCGAGCTCATCCCGCACGACCGCTTCCTGGCCCTGCGCGCCCTGGTCCGCTCGGCCGACTCCGCCTCCCTGGCCGGGGACGCCGTGCGCCACGGCCGCGCCGCCGAACTCGCCCTGCCCCTGGTCCGCCCGGACGACCCCGAGCCCGTGCGCCAGGTGGCGGCCTTCCTGGAGGGCTGCGCCGTCTCCTTCCGGGGCGACTACCCCGGCTCCACGCCGCTGCTGCGCCAGGCCACCGGCCTGGCCGACATCCCCAAGCCCTCGGAACTGGTCTGGGCGGGCGTCAGCGGCCTGCGCCTGGCCGACGCGCCGTTCGTGCGCGCGGTGACCTCCCGCGCGGTCGAGGTCGCCCGGCAGCGGGGGGAGCGGGCCACCGTCCCCGCCGCGCTCGGCTTCCTGGTCTTCTCCGAGTTCTGGAGCGGACGATTCCCCTCGGCCGCCGGGACCGCGCTCACCGGCCTGCGGGTTTCCCGGGAGAGCGGACAGACCGTCTGGGCCACCCAGCACCTGGCCTCGCTCGCGATGATCGCCGCGATCCAGGGAGACGTGGACACCTGCCGAATCCGGGCCCGGGCGGTCGCCGCCCAGGCGGGCGAGAACAGCCTCGGCCTGGCCGCCGCCCTGGCCGCGTGGGCGCTGGCGGTCCTGGAGCTGTCCCGGGGCAACGCCGCCGAGGCCTTCTTCCGGTTGCGCGCCCTGGTGCACGCCGCCCCCGGGCACGGCCACCCCACCATGCGGCTGCTCACGGCGCCGCACTTCGTGGAGGCGGCCACCCGCATGGGCGAGACCGAGTGGGCCCGCACGTCGCTGGCCGGGTACCAGCGCTGGGCCGACTCGGTGGACAGCCCCAGCGCCCGGGCCCTGGCCGCACGCGGGGCGGGCCTGCTCGCCGCCGCCGACGAGGCCGCCGACCACTTCGAGAACGCCCTGGCCCTGCACCGGGCCTGCGGCGACGACGACGTCGAGCACGCCCGCACCCAGCTGCTCTTCGGCGCCCATCTGCGCCGCGCACGCCTGCCCGGCCGGGCCCGGGAGCACCTGTACAACGCGCTGGAGTCCTTCGAGCGCTTCGGAGCACGGCTGTGGGTGCGACAGACCCGCGCCGAGCTGCGCGCGATCGGGACCGCCGAACGCGGACCCGACCCCGCCTCCACCAGCGAGCTGACCGCGCAACAGCAGCAAATCGCCCGACTGGTCGCCGAGGGCGCGACCAACCGCGAGGTGGCCGCCCACATGTTCATCAGCCCGCGCACGGTCGAACACCACCTGCGCGGCATCTTCCGCAAGCTCAACATCAGGTCCCGCGTGGACCTGGCCCGCCTGTTCAACTGACCGCGGGGAGGTCCGGCGGCCCCACCGACCCCGGGCACCCCCCTCATACCAACTGGTCGGTACGGACCCGTGAGAAAGGCAGTGATGACAACGACCGAGCACCTCCTGACAGCGGACGGGGTCACCGTGCGCTTCGGGGGACTGACCGCGCTCGACGACGTCGGACTCCAGGTCGCACCCGGGTCCGTCGTCGGCCTCATCGGTCCCAACGGCGCGGGCAAGACCACCCTGTTCAACGTCCTGTCCGGGGTCCTGCGCCCCACGGCGGGCACCATCACCTGGAAGGGCGCGCCGCCCCCCGGCCGGCGCACCCACCACCTGGCCCGCGCCGGGATCGCCCGCACCTTCCAGGGGCTCAACCTCTTCCCGATGATGACGGTCCTGGACAACGTCGTCGCCGGAGCCGACCGGCTCGCCCGGGGAGGAGCCTTCTCCCTGGTCAGCGGCCTGGGCAGGCACCACCGGGACGAGCGCGACCTGCGCGCCCGCGCGCTGGGGGCCCTGGAGCGCTTCGGCATCGCCGAGCACGCCCACCGGCTGCCCGGCACCCTGCCCTACGGCGTGCAGAAGCAGGTCGCCCTGGCCCGCGCCTGCGTCAGCGACCCCGAGCTCCTGCTGCTCGACGAGCCCGCCAGCGGCCTGTCCGGGGCCCAGATCGACGCCCTGGCCGACCAGATCCGCGGCTTCAGCCAGGACATGGCCGTGGTCCTCGTCGAACACCACATGGACCTGGTCATGCGGGTCTGCGACCACATCGTCGTCCTCAACTTCGGCCGGGTCATCTCCACCGGCACCCCCGCCCAGGTCCAGGCCGACCCCGCCGTCACCCAGGCCTACCTCGGCACGCCCGCCGACTCGTTCGGCGGGGAGTCCGCCGCGGGCGACGTGAACGGAGCAGCCCGATGACCGCACAGCCCATCCTGGAAGTGGAGGAGCTCAGCGCCTCCTACGGCGCCGTCCGCGCCCTGGACGGCGTGTCCCTGACCGTGCCCGAGAAGGGGGTGTGCGCGGTCCTCGGCGCCAACGGCGCGGGCAAGACCACGCTGCTGCGCACCCTCACCGGGCTCCACCCCGCCGCCGCCGGGCGGGTCCGGCTCGCCGGGGAGGACATCACCCGCCTGCCCGCCGAGAAGGTCATCACCCGCGGCCTGGCCCACGTTCCCGAGGGCGGCGGCGTCATCGTCGAGCTCACCGTCGAGGAGAACCTGCGCCTGGGCGGCCTGTGGCGCTCCGACCGACGCGACAGGTCGGCCATGGACGAGGTCATGGAGCTCTTCCCGCCCCTGGTCGAGCGCCGCCGCAAGCCCGCCAGCACCCTCTCCGGCGGCGAGCGCCAGATGCTCGCCATCGGCCGCGCCCTCATGGCCCGGCCCAAGGTGCTGCTGCTGGACGAGCCCTCGCTCGGACTGGCGCCGCTGATCACCAAGCAGATCTTCACCCTGCTCCGGGACCTCCGCGACCGCACCGGGCTCACCGTCGTCCTCGTCGAGCAGAACGCCGCCGGGGCGCTGTCGGTCACCGAGACCGGGTTCGTCCTCAACCAGGGACGCGTGGCCGCCGAGGGCGCCTCCGCCGACCTGCTCTCCGACGACCGCACGCGCCACGCCTACCTCGGCTTCTAGAGGAGCCCCCCATGACCCACTTTCTCAACCTGACCCTCAACGGGTTGTCAGCCGGGGCGATCTACGCCGCGCTGGCGCTGTCCCTGGTGATCATCTACCAGGCCACCCGCCTGGTGAACTTCGCCCAGCCCGCGCTCGCCCTGATCGCGGTCTACACCGCCTACAGCGTCACCCAGCTCACCGGCTCCTACTGGCTCGGCTTCGCCGCCGCGCTCACCGCGGGCCTGGCCGCCGGAGCCCTCGTCGAACGCGTCATCATCCGGCCCATCGCCCGCAGGTCCCAGCTCAACGCCATCATCGTCACCCTGGGCCTGCTGCTGGTGGTGCAGGGCCTGGTCGGCGTCATCTGGGGCAACGAGCAGCACGGGTTCCGCTACGCGTTCAGCTACGTGGGCCGCTTCTCGCCCGCCAACGCCTTCGCCCTGGCCTCGGTCGCGGCCGTCGCGCTGCTGCTGTTCGCCCTGTACCGGTTCACGCCCCTGGGGCTGCGCATGCGCGCCGCCGCCTTCCACCCCGAGTCGGCCCGGCTCAGCGGCGTGCGGGTCGGCCTGATGCTCACCGCCGGGTGGGCGATCGCCTCCTTCATCGGCGCCCTGGCGGGCATGCTCGCCGGCCCCCCGTTCATCTCCCCGAACGTCTTCGACGTCGTGTTCGTCTACGGCATCACCGCGGCCGTGATCGGAGGGCTGGACAACCCCTTCGGCGCGGTCCTCGGGGGCATGCTCATCGGACTCGGCATGTCCTACGTGTCCGGCTACGCCGGTCCCGAGCTGGCCACCCTCACCGCCCTCGTCATCGTCGTCGCGGTCCTGAGCGTGCGCCCCGACGGCATCCTGTCCCGCCCCGCCGCGCGAAAGGTGTAGCTGATGTCCTCGCCCACCAGACAGCGCGCGGAGCGCGCCGACTCCCCCGACTCCCCGAGACCGCCCGCGCCCCCGGCCGGGGGCCGCTGGCGCTCGCTGCCCTCGCCGCTGCGCCACCTGGTCCTGGCCGCCCTCGGCCTGGCCGCGGTCACCGCCCTGCTCCTCGTCACCGGGGACCTCACCGCGCTGCGGATCGCGGCCGTCGGCTACACCATGCTGGCCGTGGCCGGACTGCAGCTGCTCGTCGGCGGCAGCGGCCAGATCTCCCTCGGCCACGGCGCGTTCATGATGATCGGCGCCTACTCCATGGCCCTGCTGGTGCTGTACCAGCCCATGTTCCCCCTGGCGGTGAACATGCTGGTCATCATCGCGGTGTCCGTGGTCGCCGGGATCGCCGTCGGCGCCGCCACCGCCCGCCTGCACGGCCCCTACCTCGCGGGCGCCACCCTCATCCTCGCCGTCGGCCTGCCCGGGCTGACCCACCGCTACCACGAGTTCCTCGGCGGCAGCAACGGCATCAACATCCGGACGGCGGGGGCCCCGCCCCTCCTCCAGGGACTGGTCACCAACAGCGAGTGGAAGGCCCTGGTCGTGTGGACCGCCGTGGTCCTGGGCCTGGCGGTGCTGGCCACCGTCTCCACCGGACGCCTGGGCCGCCGCATGCGCGCCATCCGCGACGACGAGACCGCCGCCGCCATGGCCGGGATCCCCGTCGGCACGACCAAGGTGGTCGCCTTCGTCATCGCCTCGGCGGCGGGCGGTCTGGCCGGGGGCCTGCAGGCCTACGTGCTCGGCACGGTCACCCCCAGCTCCTTCACCCTCGCGCTGTCCCTCACCCTGCTCGCGGCCCTGGTCCTGGGCGGCATCGGCAGCCTGTGGGGTGCGCTGTGGGCCGCCGTCGCCATCGTCTACCTGGAGATCTGGGCCTCGGACCTGGCCGGCTCCATGAACCTGAGCCGGGACGCGGAGAACAACCTGCCGGTCGTGTTCTTCGGCGTCGTCCTCATCCTCGTCCTGCGCTTCTGGCCCCTGGGCGTCCACGGCGCGCTGCAACGCCTGGCCGCCCGCCTTCCCACCAAGACCCGCTAACCGCTTTCGGCCCCCCACAGAAGGAGAACACCATGCGAAACCGCAGTGGAACCCACGCCGCGCTGGCGGCGTCCCTGGCCCTGGCCCTCCTGGCCACCGGGTGCAGTGGCGCGGGGGAGGTGACCGGGGGAGACGAGGTCGACCTCGACGTCTCCACCGGCGTCACCGACGACACCGTCGTCATCGGCACCCACCAGCCCCTCACCGGCCCGGCCGCCCCCGGGTACATGGCGGTCTCGCAGGGCGCGGGCGCCGTGTTCGACTACGTCAACGCCCAGGGCGGTGTGAACGGGCGCCAGATCGACTACCGCGTGGAGGACGACGCCTACGACCCCTCGAAGACGATCGACGTCACCCGCGAACTGGTCATCGAGGACGAGATCTTCGCGATGGTCGGCGGCCTGGGCACGCCCACGCACAGCGGTGTCCTCGACTACCTCAACGAGGAGGGCGTTCCCGACGTCTTCCCGTCCTCGGGCGCCCTGGCCTGGAACAACCCCGAGGAACACCCGCTGACCTACGGCTGGCAGACCGACTACACCAAGGAAGCCAAGATCCAGGGCCAGTACATCTCCGAGAACTTCTCCGGGGACAACGTCGGCTACCTGTACCAGAACGACGACATCGGCGAGGACTCCCAGGCCGGACTCGACCAGTACCTGGCCGACGAGGTCGTGGCCCGGGAGCACTACGAGTCCGAGGTGACCGACCTCAGCGCCCAGATCGCCGAGTTCGAGCGCACCGACACCGACGTGGTCGTGTGCTCCTGCATCCCGGCCTTCGTCGCGCTCGCGATGCTGGAGGCGGCCCGCATCGAGTACCAGCCCCAGTGGGTGGTCTCCAGCATCGGCGGTGACACCGCGACCCTCCAGGCGCTCCTGGCGCAGTTCACCGAGGGCACCGACGCCGAGGGCGTCCCCGCGGACGCCTTCCTCGACGGCATGCTCATCACGAGCTACATGCCGCGCGTGGAGGACGAGAACGACGAGTGGGCCCAGTTCTTCATCGACGTCTGGGAGGAGTACGGCGAGGGCGGCACCCTCACCAACACGCACGTCTTCGGCATGACCCAGGCCGTCATGTTCGCCCAGGTCCTGAAGTCGGCGGGTCAGGACCTCACCCGGCAGGCGCTGATCGACGCCCTGGAGAGCCAGGAGTGGCAGGGCCCCAGCCCCGTCCCCTTCTCCTCCAGTGACGGCGACCACGGCGGCCACCAGGGCGTCTACGTCCTCCAGTACCAGGCGGGCGGCTCCATCGAGATGGTCCAGGAGCCGCGGGTGACCGACCGTGAGGGCGGCGAGATCGAGGAGACCGACTTCGAGCCGCTCGGCCCCGGAGAGCTGGACTTCCACGACTGATCCACCGCCGGCGCCCCGCCCGGGGCGCCGGCCCGGACCCCCTTCCCCCTTCGGCCCCGGGACCGCGCGTCCCGGGGCCGTTCGCGTGCCCGGACCGGCCCGGCGGTTCGGTCCCGGAGGAGATGGCCCCGCCGGGCGGAGGTGGCCCGCACGCCCCGGCCGGGTCCACCATGGGGGTTGGACGTCGAGCTGCTGTACTTCGCCGGGTGCCCGAACTGGCGGGTGCCCCGGGACCGCCTGGCGCGGGCCCTGCGGGCCGCCGGGCACGCCGACCAGTGGATCGCGCTGGTGGCGGTGGACACCGACGAGCGGGCGCGCGAGCTCCGCCTCCCCGGTTCGCCGGCCATCCGGGTCGACGGGCGGGACCCGTTCCCCGCTCCCGAGGGGGCGTACGGGATGACCTGCCGGATCTACCCGGCCCCGGACGGCCCCGGCGGCGCTCCGAGCGTCGACCAGCTCGTCCGGGCGCTTTCCGAACCGTCCCGAACCGCCGGGGAGGCCCTCGGGGCCCCGCCCGCGGCTCCTTCCGCGCACGGGGCGGCGGCCCGGAGGGTGTCCCTCCGGGCCGCCGCTGTGTGGGGGGTGGAAGGCCCGGGCCGCGCGCTGTGCCGTGCGCGGTCCGGGCGGGGTCCTAGGTGATCGGGCAGGAGTCCCGGTAGTCGGAGAAGTCCGAGCCCCACCCGGTGCGGGGCGGCGGGCACAGGAACTGGGTGTAGCGCACGTCGTCGTCGACGAAGCGCTTCAGCCAGGAGATGCTGTACTTGGCGATCGCCGTGTTGGAGGTGTTGGGCGCGAAGTGGCTCGCGCCGTCCAGCTCCACGTAGGCCCGTTCGAGATTGCTGTTCAGGCTCTCGTAGAACGGGATGGAGTGCGAGTTCACGGAGGCGACGCTGTCGTTCTCGGCTCCGATGATCATGGTCGGGACCTGGACGTTCGGCCACCGCTTCTGGGTGTGCCAGGGGGTCAGCGGGATCGCCGCGCGCAGCTGGGGGCGGTCGTTGGCCGCGGCCAGCGTGCCGCCGCCGCCCATCGAGTGGCCCATGACGGCCATCCGGTTCCCGTCGACGCGGTTGCGGACCGAGCTGCTGTTGGCCAGGTAGTCCAGGGCGGCCTCGATCTGGCGGCCCCGGCTGTCGGGCTGGTCGTAGCGGGTGAGGGTGTCGATGGTGAAGACCACGAAACCCTGTGAGGCGAACCGGTGGCCCATCCACGACATCGAGGACGAGCTCGCGGTGTAGCCCGGGGCCACGACCACGCCGCCGAAGGTGCCCTGACTGGTGGTGGTCGGGTAGTAGATCGTGCCGCCGCCGAAGCCGCTCACCAGCGAGGAGACGGAGGTGCTGGCGGTGTCGAAGTAGCCGCGGGCGGCGGTGACGCTCGCCTCGGTCGGCGCCGGACCGCGCTCGTAGGGGTTGGCGGCCTGGGCCGGGGCGACGACACCGCCGGTGACGCCGGCGACGAGTGTGAGGGTCATCGCCGCCCGGGCGGCGAACCGGGACACCCGGGAGCGCAGGCCGGGGCGGCGCGTGCTCTCGGTCTCGGTCTCGGGGGAAAGGGGGTACGTTCGCACGCCTTGTTCCTTTTCTCGTGCATCGGGGACCCGCGTTCGTCCGGGGACGGGCGGGACGGGGGTCTCCCGTGGGGGGTACGCCGTTCCTCCGTCACCACAGGGGTTCTGGCGCGGCGGTCGGCGGTCGTGCCACCCGGTCCCCTCCCAGGGGAAGGAAAGGTACCGGGTACCTGGAGTCATCCTCCCTTCACTCGTGGGTTAACTATGGTGTCGCTTCGGTAAAGCTGCATCCGTTGAATCACCAGTAGTGACATAGGGCAGCTCACGGGCGTGGTACCGACGGTAACGGTGTGCGGTGGCGACCGGTGACCCAGCGTGGTGACGGCTGGTGAACGGCCCGTGTTTCCGTCGGCGCCCGCTCGGGCAGGCGAAACGTACAGGCACATGAGGAGGGAGTTGAGAACCATGCCCGGTGCCAACGAACTTCCGTCGACCCTCCAGCGGTCTCCGGACAAGGCCCAGCGCACCTGGATCAAGGCGCACGACTCGGCCGTGGAGGAGTACGGGGAGGGCGAGCGCGCGCACCGCGTCGCCTTCGCGGCGCTCAAGCACGAGTTCGAGAAGCACGGCGACCGCTGGGTGCCCAAGCAGCGCTCGGGTCCCTCCGACGAGCAGGCGTCCAACCCCGGGGCCGGGCCCGGACGGGGTAAGGACAAGAAGACCGCCGGGGGAGTGGACGCCAACGCCTCCAAGGAGCACCTCTACAAGAGGGCGAGGGAACTCGACGTCCCGGGCCGCTCCTCGATGAACAAGGACGAGCTCGTGGAGGCGCTGCGCAAGGAGAACGACCGGCGCACCGCCCGGGCGCGCTCCTCCTGACCCGCCGCCCCGAACGGAGCGAAGGGGGCGGGACCGTACGGTCCCGCCCCCTTGTTCTCTGCGCGTGCGGCCTCAGCTCGACTGGATCTCCCCGCCGGTCGGGGCCAGCGTCTCGCCGGTGTAGTACGACGACATGCGGCCGCTGGCGAAGAACACGTACGAGGGCGCGATCTCGTCCGGCTCGGCGGCACGGCCCATCGGCGCCTGCTGGCCGAACCCCTCGGCCCCCTCCTCCCCGAGCGTGGCGGGGATGAGCGGGGTCCACACCGGACCGGGCGCCACGCAGTTGACCCGGATGCCCCGGTCCATCAGCGTCTGAGCCAGGGAGTTCGACAGGTTCATCACCGCGGCCTTGCTCGACGCGTAGTCGATCAGCGACTTGTTGCCGCGCAGGCCGTTGATCGAGCCGGTGATGATGATCGAACCCCCCTCGGGGATGTGCGGCAGCGCCTCGCGGACGGTCCAGAACACCCCCATCACGTTGACGTCGAACGTGCGGCGCAGCTGTTCGGTGGTCAGGTCGGTGAAGTCATCCACCGGGGCCTGGGTGGCGGCGTGCTCCACCAGGACGTCGATCCCGCCCATCTCCTCCACCGCGCGCCGGACCAGGTGGGCGCAGAAGGCCTCGTCGGCCAGGTCGCCGCGCACCGCCACGGCCCGGCGGCCCTGCTCCTCGACCAGGTCCACGGTGTGCTGGGCGTCGTCGTCCTCGCTGAGGTAGCCGAAGACCACGTCCGCGCCCTCCTTGGCGAAGGCCACGGCCACGGCCCGGCCGATCCCGGAGTCGCCCCCCGTGATCAGCGCCCGCCTGCCCTCCAGCAGGCCGCGCCCCTCGTAGTCGCGCATCTCGTCCCTGGGCCGCGGCTCCATCGGCTCGGTGCGGCCCGGGTAGGGCTGGCTCTGCGCCGGGGGCTGGGTCTCGGACATGTCATCTCCCCTCGTCTGCCGGTCGGTCGCCCGGTGTGCCCGCCCCTACCCGTTCCGCTCCGTCCGGATGCGGCGTCGGCGCGGGAGGCGGAGCCTCCCGCGCCCCATCCGGCCCGAGGCGGTGAACGCCGCTCCAAAAGGCGGTCAACCACGTTTGTCCGCGACCGGCCTCGGTCAGGGGGACGGGGGCGGCGACCCCCAGCCCGCACAGCCCGCCAGTGAGGGAGGTTTTCCGTGAGTCCCCAGGAACGCGACGCCAAGGACCGCCAGCTCGACGGGGACCGGGTCGACTCCGACCAGCCCCTGACCACCGACACCGGCGTACGGGTCGGCGACACCGACAACTCCCTGGGGGCGGGGGCGCGCGGCCCCACACTCCTGGAGGACTTCCACGCCCGGGAGAAGCTCACCCACTTCGACCACGAACGCATCCCCGAGCGCGTCGTGCACGCGCGCGGCGCGGGCGCCTACGGGCACTTCCGACCCTACGAGAGCCTCTCCGACGTGACCGCGGCGCACTTCCTGAGCGGCCCCGACGTCGTCACACCGGTCTTCGTCCGCTTCTCCACGGTCGCCGGGTCCCGCGGCTCCGCCGACACCGTGCGCGACGTGCGCGGGTTCGCGGTGAAGTTCTACACCGAGGAGGGCAACTACGACCTCGTCGGCAACAACATGCCCGTCTTCTTCATCCAGGACGGCATCAAGTTCCCCGACTTCGTGCACGCGGTCAAGCCCGAACCGCACAACGAGATCCCGCAGGCCCAGTCCGCGCACGACACCCTCTGGGACTTCGTCGGGCTCCAGCCCGAGACCACGCACATGATGATGTGGCTGATGTCGGACCGGGCGATCCCGCGCAGCTACCGGACGATGCAGGGCTTCGGCGTCCACACCTTCCGGTTCGTCAACGCCGAGGGGCGCGGCACCTTCGTCAAGTTCCACTGGAAGCCGCTACTGGGCACGCACTCCCTGGTGTGGGACGAGGCGCAGCGCATCCAGGGCAAGGACCCCGACTTCAACCGGCGCGACCTGTGGGACGCCATCGAGCGCGGCCAGTACCCCGAGTGGGAGCTGGGGGTGCAGATCGTGCCGGAGGAGGACGAGCACAGGTTCGACTTCGACCTGCTGGACGCCACGAAGATCATCCCGGAGGAGGAGGTTCCGGTCCGTCCCGTCGGGAAGCTGACCCTGAACCGCAACCCGGACAACTTCTTCGCCGAGACCGAGCAGGTGGCCTTCCACACAGCCAACCTGGTTCCGGGCATCGACTTCACCAACGACCCGCTGCTCCAGGCGCGCAACTTCTCCTACCTCGACACCCAGCTGCTGCGCCTGGGCGGGTCCAACTTCCAGCAGATCCCGGTCAACCGCCCCGTCGCACCCGTGAGCAACAACCAGCGCGACGGCTTCGCCCAGCACCGCGTGCACCGGGGCAGGACCTCCTACTTCCGCAACAGCCTCGGCGGCGGCTGCCCGGCCGTGGGCCACGGCGCGGGCGTCTACCGCCACTACACCGAGAAGGTGGAGGGCGACAAGATCCGCGTGCGCAGCGAGAGCTTCGCCGACCACTACTCCCAGGCCACGCTCTTCTACAACAGCCTGGCCGACTGGGAGCGCGACCACCTGGTGGAGGCGTTCCGCTTCGAGCTGGGCAAGTGCGAGGAGCTGGAGGTGCGCCAGCGCGTGGTCGCCAACCTCAACCACGTGGACCACGGGCTGGCGGTCCGGGTGGCGGAGGGGATCGGCGTCGAGCCCCCCGGGAACGAGGGCACGCCCAACCACGGGCGCTCCTCTCCCGCGGTCAGCCAGGCCAACACCGCCTTCGGCTCCGTGACCGGGCGCATGGTGGCCGTGCTGGTCGCCGACGGGGTGGACGAGGCGTCCGTGGACGCGTTCCGCGAGCCCCTCGTCGGCCGGGGCGCCGTGGTCGAGGTCCTCGCCGCCACCGACGGCGCGGTCCGCACCTCGGCCGGGGGAGTGCTCAACGTCGACCGGGCCCACACCACGGTCTCCTCGGTGCTCTACGACGCGGTCGTGGTCCCCGACGGCGCGGACTCCGCGCGCACGCTGGCCGGGGACGGCATCGCGCGACACTTCGTCCTGGAGGCCTACAAGCACCACAAGCCGGTGGCCGCGGTCGGCGCCGGGACCGGGCTGCTCGCGCCCCCGCTGCCGGCCGAGGTGACCGCACCCGCCCCCGCCACCCGCACCGACCTGGGCGTGGTCGTCTCGCCCGTGGCCGGGGACGACGCCGTCGACGCGTTCGCCCGACTGCTGGAAGCGCACCGCCGCTGGGACCGGCCCACCGCGTCGGTACCCGCCTGACCGACAGACCCAGGGAAGGACCAGACGTCATGAAGGTCGGATACAAGCTCTTCGCCGAGGGCTTCGGACCCCGTGAGATCGTGGACCAGGCCATCCGCGCCGAGCAGGCCGGATTCGACTTCGTGGAGATCAGCGACCACTACCACCCCTGGCTGCACAGCCACGGGCACTCCGGTTTCGTGTGGTCGATGCTCGCCGCCATCGCCGAGCGCACCGACAGCGTGGAGCTGGCCACCGGTGTCACCTGCCCGATCATCCGCGTGCACCCGGCCATCGTCGCGCAGGCCGCGGCCACCACCGCCATCCTGTCCGAGGGGCGGTTCACGCTGGGGGTGGGCGCGGGCGAACGCCTCAACGAGCACGTGGTCGGGCAGGGGTGGCCCAGCGCGACCAGGCGCCACGAGATGCTGCGCGAGGCGATCCAGATCATCCGCCTGCTGTGGTCGGGGGGCTACCACTCCTACGACGGGAGGTACCTGACCCTGGAGGACGCCCGGGTCTTCGACCTGCCCGACGAGCCGCCGCCGATCATCGTGGCCGCGGGCGGCGAGGAGGCGGCCCTCCTCGCCGCCCGGGAGGGCGACGGCATGTTCTGCACCGAGCCCAGCAGGGCGCTCGTCAGCGCCTACACCGAGACCGGGGGCACCGGGCCGCGCTACGCGGAGGTGCCCCTGGCCTGGGCGACCAACGAGGGCGACGCCCTGGAGTCGGCGCGCGAGCTGTTCCGCTTCGCCCTGACCGGCTGGAAGGTGCAGGCCGAGCTGCCCAACCCGGTCAACTTCGAGGCGGCCACCGCGCTGATCGACCGGGACGCGATGCGCGACGTGTTCGCCTACGGCCCGGACCCGGAGCGGCACGTGGAGGCGGTGCGCGAGTTCTCCGCCGCGGGGTTCGACCACCTGTGCCTGATCAACGCCGGACCCGATCCGGAGGGGTTCTTCACCTTCTTCGAGCGGGAGCTGTCCGGACCGATCCGCGACCTGGTCCGACCCTCCTGACGCCGGCCGCGGACGCGGCGCCGGGAGCGCCCGCGCTCCCGGGCCTCCCGTCGCCCCGTCGCCCCTACCCTCCCCGACGGTCCGCGGCCGCGGGCCCCTCCGCACCACCGCCTACGCCGCCGTACACCTCCTCGGCCTCGGCCACCAACCGCGCCAGGTACTCCGCCGCGGGACCCTCCCCGGCCAGCAGCGCCGCCTGGCCCGCCCACAGGTTGAGCCGGTCGGCCCGGCCCAGCTCGGCGGCCCGGGCACGCAGCGGCGCCATCAGCGCGTTCTGGATCGGATAGGGCGGAACCCGGTCCTCCGCGTCGGCCAGGGAGCGGACGAGGTCGTTCGCGATCCCGCGCGCGGGCCTGCCCGAGAACAGGCGGGTCAGGACCGTCGTCCGGGCCGACTCCGCGGCCAGCGCACGGCGGTGGGCGTCGACCGCACCCGACTCCCGGGTACGGAGGAAACCCGTTCCCACCTGCACCCCGTCGGCTCCGAGCGCGAAAGCCGCGGCCACGCCCCGCCCGTCGGCGACGCCGCCCGCGGCGACCACGGGCACGGTGACCGCGTCCACCACCTGGGGAACGAGCGAGAACGTGCCCACGAGGGATTCACGGACCGGGGCGAGGAAGGAGCCGCGGTGCCCTCCGGCGTCGCTTCCGGAGGCCACGACGGCGTCGCAGCCGGCCTCCTCCAGCGCACGGGCCTCATCGACCGTGGTCGCGGTGCCCAGGAGCAGGCCGCCCGCCCGGTGCAGGCCGGTGACCAGCCGCCCGGGCGGCGGTCCCATGACGACGCTGGCCACCGGGGGCGGGTCGGCCAGGAGGGCGTCCACCTGGTCCTCGAAGGCCCACTCCCGCTCGGGGGCCCTCCCCCCGGGGGCGGGGAGGCCGAACTCGGCGTAGTAGGGGGCGAGGCGGTCGGCGTGCCCGTCCGCGCGGACGCCTCCAGCCCGCTCCTCACCCGGCTGGGGCACCCAGAGGTTGACCGCGAAGGGCCGGTCCGTGACCGACCGCAGCCGGCCGACCAGGGCGGTGATCTCCTCCGGGGAGAGCAGATGGGCGCCGTAGGAGCCGAGCCCTCCACCGTTGGAGACTGCCGCGGCGAGGGCGACCGTGGACAGCCCGCCGCCGAAGGGCCCCTGGACCACCGGGTGCCGGATGCCGAGGAGGCGCCGCAGCGCGCCGGGCCGCCTCATCGCGCGACCTCGGCCGAGCGGCCGCGGGCGAGGGCGAGTGCCAGTTCCGCGACCTCGGTGCCCAGGTGCTCGGCCGTGGTCAGGTCGGCGGGCGGGGGCGCGGCCTCCGGTCCCAGGTCGGAGGGGGACTGGGCCATGGCGCCGAGGAACGCGCCGAGCCGGTTGGGGTCGCCCGCGGTCCCGGACGTGCTGTAGTCCCCACCGGGCGCGAGGCCGAGCGGTACCCAGACCATGCCGTGCTGGGCCGCCAGGACCGCGAGGCGGACCAGGGCGTTGTCCTTGTTGCCGTTGACCCCGGCGGAGTTGGTGAAGCCCGCGGCGAGCTTGCCCCGCCAGCCGCGTGCGGCCCACACGGGCGCGGTGGCCTCGGCGAAGGCCTGGAAGACGGACGAGGGGGCGCCCATGTAGGTGGGCGAACCGAAGACGATGGCGTCGGCGGCGTCGAGGGCCTCCCACAGCGCGGCGTCCAGGCGGGACACGTCGCGCAGGTCGCCGCGGGCCCCGGGAACCGCGTCGGCGCCCCGGGCCACGGCCGCGGCCTGACGGGCGGTGTGCCCGTGACCGCTGTGGAAGGCGACGGCGACGGTGATGTCGGCTGGCATGTGTGTACTCCGGATTCGGCGGGCCCGTCGCCCGCGTTCGCCGTCACACTAGACGACCGGTCAACTATTAACAAGGGATCGGATCCACATAGTTGACCGTCCGTATACCCTGGGCGCATGGGAAGGACCAGCACCGCGCGCGACCGACTCGTCTCCTCCGCGCGCCGACTGATGCTCACCCGGGGGTACGCGTCCCTGGGCGTGGCGGAGATCTGCGCCGACGCCGACGTGCGCAAGGGCAGCTTCTACCACTTCTTCAGTTCCAAACAGGCCCTGACCTCAGCCGCCGTCGACGCCCACTGGACCGAGCAGAGGCAGGAGTGGGAACGCGCCCTGCGGGGGCCGGGCACCCCCGTGGAACGGCTGCGGGCGCTGGTCGCCCACCTGGTGGAGGACCAGCGGGCCGAGTACGCCGAGCGGGGCCGCATCCACGGCTGCCTCTACGGGAACCTGGCGCTGGAACTGAGCGGGCACGAGCCGGACGTGCGGGCCCGGCTGTCCGAGGTCTTCGCCGAACAGGCCGCTCTGGTCACCGAGGTGGTCGGGCAGGCACGACAACGGGGGGAACTGGACCAGGAGACCCCGGACCGACTCCTGGCCGAGAGCTTCCTCGCCCAGGTCGAGGGCGGGGTGCTGCTGGCCCGGGTCCACGACGCGCCGGACCTGCTGGACCTGGTCTGGCCGGGCGTCCGGCGGTTGCTGGGGATCGTGTCCGGGGAACCGGCCGCGACCCCCTAGCGGGCGGACTCCGCCCGCGGTCCCACGCGCGCTCCGGGATCCGGGGGCTCCCGCCGGGGACGGACCACCGCCGGGCGCCCGGCGGGGCTCACTGGGTACGGCGGCCGCGCCACCAGCTCAGCAGGCGCCCCAGCAGGTCGCCCTCGGGGCTGTCGAGCTCCTCGGCCTCGGCTACGGGCTCGGGGGCCTCGGGCCGGGAGCGCTCCGGGCGCGGTGGCTCGCCGGGCGTGAAGGCGACGGGCAGGGCGGCCAGTCCGCGCACGAACGGCGAGGGCACCCAGCGCAGCTCCTCGGGTTCCACGGCCAGCCGCAGGCCGGTCAGCCGTTCCTGGAGCGTGGTGACGGCGATCGAGGCGATCATCCTGGCCAGCTCCCGGGCCGGGCAGGCGTGCGGTCCGGCGCCGAACATGAGGTGGGCCCGGCTCCCGCTGACCACCCCGGTGACCACGTCGCGGCCGCACTGGACCGCGGGGTCGCGGTGGGCCGGGTCGAAGCCGATGAGCAGGGCGTCGCCCGCGCGGACCTGGGCGCCGCCGATCCGGGTGTCCTGGAGGGCGAACCTGGCGGGCAGGATCTGGAAGGGCGTGTCGGTCCACATCACGTGGTCGAGCAGGTCCTGGACGGAGAGTCGGGCGTCGGCGTAGGCCGCGCGGATCCTGTCGTCGCAGAGCAGGGTGCGCATCGTGTTGCCGATGAGGTGCGTGGTGGGCTGGTGGCTGGCGCTGTTGATCAGCGCGGCCTGGTGGGCCACCTCGTGGTCCTTCAGTCCGGCCGGGTGCTCCAGCATCCACGAGACCAGGTCCGGGCCCGGGTACCGGTGCTTGCGGGCGACCAGGTCGGAGAAGAACTGCTGGATGCGGCCCACGGCCTCCTCGCCGCGTCTGGCGTCCTCCCCGAAGACGATGGCGGTGAGGTCGCCCAGCATGTGACCGTAGCTGTCGGGCAGCCCGTAGAGGCTGTTGACCACCAGCACGGGCAGCGGGCTGGCGTACTCGGCGATGAGGTCGGCGCGGCCGGAGGCGGTGAAGGAGTCGACCAGGGAGTCGGCGATGCGGCGGACCGTGCGCGCGGTGGCGTTCATGTCCACTCTGGCCAGGGCGTCCACGATCGGTGAGCGCAGGCGTGTGTGCTCGCTCCCGTCGGCGTACAGGGCGTTGGGGCGCCAGGACAGGGCGGGCCGGGCCGTGGCCAGGTCGACGCGGCCCTCCACGACCTCGCGCCAGCGTCGGGTGTCGCGGGAGAACAGGTGCTGGTTCTGCAGGACGGCGAGGTTCTCGTGGTAGCCGAGCAGCAGCCAGGCCCGCACCCCGTTCTCCAGTTCCACCGGGGCGACGGGTCCGTGGCGTTCGCGCAGCTGGGCCCAGAGTGCGTCGCGTCCGGTGTCGGGGGTGGTGCTGTAGAGCCGGAAGGCCTCGCGGCGGTGGTCCGGGGGTGCGGCGGGGTCGCCGGGGCGGACTGTGGTCATCGGGTACGCGGAGCCCGGATACGCGGGAACCGCTTCCCTCCCTTCGGGAGACGACGTGCTGGTGCTGCGGGAGGTGGGGAAGCGGGGACGTCCAGGGCGCGCGGATTTCGTTACGCGGAAAAGGTGGGCTGGAGGTGCTGGTCCGGCGCCCCGGTCGTGGCATTGTAGGAGTGGTGGAGTTCCTTTTTCAATACCCGGCAGGAAATGCGGAAGTCGGGCCTTTGGTCATTCGGATAAAGGGGCGTTAGTTCACCAAAGGGCGTAATGCGGCACAGGGGTGCAAGGTCCTGTGCGCCGGGGGTCCGTGCCCGGTCACGGACGCTCCGCGCCGCGAGTATGCCAGGAAGGTGCGACGGTTTCGCGATGGCGGTCCGGGGCTCGTAAGGCCGTTCGGAAAAGGGTCGCCCGGGCGCCGCGCGAAGGCACCGGTTCTGTCATACCCCGTCCGTAGTGTTTCCCGTGTGAGCGATCGATGGAGTACCGACGACGTATGGGCTCTGGCTCCGGACCCCGCCTCCCGTAAGGCCGCCCTCAAGGTGGCCAAGGCCGGGTCCTGGCCCGAGCGCGGAGCGGTCGCCGCCCCCGCGGGCGGCACCTCCGCCGTGTGGGGGGAGTGCAAGGGTAGCGGATCCAAGCCCTACCTGGCCGCCGTCCACCTCGACGGCGACGGGGGGACCGCCTACAAGTGCAGCTGCCCCAGCCGCAAGATCCCCTGCAAGCACGTCCTGGGGCTGCTCGCCCTGTGGGCCCAGGAGGAGGTCGACCTCCGCGAGGAGCGGCCCGAGTGGGTGGCCACGTGGCTCTCCGGCCGGGTCGCGCGCCGGAACCGGGCGAGCACCCGCAGGCCCGTGGACCCGGCCAGGGCCGCCGCCACGCTCCGGGAGCGGGAGGAGGCGGTCGCGGCAGGGATGGAGGAGCTCCGGCTCTGGCTCAACGACCAGATCGACGCCGGGCTGGCCGAGGTCCCCAAGTACGGCTACGACCACTGGGACCGCATGGCCAAGCGCCTGGTGGACGCCAAGGCGGGCGGGGCCTCCGCCCTGGTCGCGGGGCTGCCCGCCGTGGCCCGCGGCGACCGGTGGCCCGAGCGCCTGCTCGAACGCCTCAGCCTCCTCCACCTGCTGGCCTGCGGCCACCGCGCGGGGGAGGCCCTGGACCCGCGCGTCCGCGGCGCCGTGCGCGCCCGGGTGGGCATCGCCAGTAAGGCCGAGGAGGTCCTCGAACAGGGCGAGCGCGTCCGTGACACGTGGCGGGTCCTGGGCTGGCGCGACACCGCCGCCCCCGAGGCCGGCATGCTCGCCCGCCGCCTGTGGCTGCGCGGCCGTGACACCGGCCGCACCGCCCTGTCCCTGACCTTCGCCCGCTCCGGACAGGCGCCCGCCACCGCCTTCCGGTCCGGCACCGAGGTCACCGCCGAGTTCGCCTTCTACCCCGACGGCCACCGCGCGGTGCCCGTCCACGACGGCGACACCGCGCCCGCGGGACCGCCCGGGGGAGGCACGGTCGCCGAGGCGCTCGACTCCTTCGCCGCGGCCGCCGCCGAGGACCCCTGGCTCGACACCTGGCCGGTCGTGCTCGACCGCGCCGCGCCCGCCCGCGAGGACCGGTGGTACCTCGCCGACCCCGACGGCACCGCGCTCCCCCTCACCGCCGGCGACCCCTGGCGCCTGCTCGCCGTCACCGGCGGCCACCCGGCCACCGTCGCCGCCGAGTGGTCGCCGGCGGAGGGCCTCACCCCCATCACCGTGTGGGACCGGAACGGAAAGGCGGTCTCCCTGTGACCGGCACCCGCGCCCCCGAACCCCTCGACCCCCTGGCCCCCACCGGTTCCTGGGACCGCCTGGTCTCCGCCGCCCTGGTCGGCACCGCCCGGCGCGAGGTCCCCGACACCCCCGACCTGCCCGCCACCCCCGGCGGCAACGACGCGTCCGACCTGCTGGACCGGGCCGCGCTGGCCACCGTCCGCCGCGCCGCCGGATACGTCCCCGCCACCGGGACCACCCCCCTGACCCCCGATCCCGGCACCTCCGACGAGAGCGCCGAGGCCGGCCCGGGCGCCACCCGCCTCCTGGACCGGATCATCGCCGACCGGCCCGAACTCCTGCCCGAGTGGCTGGAACGGGTCGCCGCCCGCGGCCGGTGCGCCGCCCGCGCCAGCCTTCCGCTCCTGCTCGACGAGGGCGCGCGGCACAGCCAGACGCGCCCCGCGATCGTCGCCGCCGCCGGGACGCGCGGCCGGTGGCTTGCCGCCTTCAACCCCCGGTGGTCCTACGCCACCGGCGTGCCCCTGCCCGGGGACCGGTTCAGCGAACGGGACTGGGGGTGCGGCACCCCCGGTGAGCGGCGCCGCGCCCTCCTGGCCCTGCGCACCGCCGACCCCGACCGCGCCCGGGAACTCCTCACCGCGGTCTGGCCGGGCCTGGCCAAGGCCGAACTGCGCCGCGAGCTCCTGGAGACGCTGGCCACCGGCCTGGGCCCCGCGGACGAGGAGTTCCTCGAACAGGCCCTGGACGACCGCAGCGCCGTCGTGCGCGGAAGCGCGCTGTCCCTTCTCACCAGGCTGCCCGGGGGCGCCCACGCCGAGCGCCTGCGCGGCCACGTCCGCGCGCACGCCTCGCTGAGGGACGACGGCTCCCTGCGGGTGGACCCGCCCGAGGGGCGCGACGCCGCCCTCCGCCGCGACCTGGCCCTGGCCATGCCCGCACCGGACGCCGAGAGCGCCAACGGCTACTCCGAGCGCCTGTGGGCGCTGGTCACCCACACACCGCTGGACGTGTGGCCCGAGCTGCTCGGCACCGACCCGGCCGGGGTCGTCGCGGCGGCCACCAGGACGGCCGACGCCGAACCGCGCTCCCGGCTCCTGGCCGCCCTGGCCAACGCGGCCGTGGTCCAACGGGACGCGGCGTGGGCCCGGGCCGTCCTGGGCGCGCTCGGCCCCGGACCGTCGCGGACGACGGCCTCCGCCAGGTCGGGGCCCCTCGACACCGGCAGGCTCCTGGACCTGCTGCCGGTCGCCGAGCGCTGCGACCTCACCCTCCGGGCCCTGCCCGCGGTCAGGTCCTCGGACCGCCGCGGCGAACTGTTCGGCGCCACCCGCGGCCCCTGGACCGACGCCCTGTCGGCCGAGGCGCTGCGGCTCCTCCGGGAACCCCGGCGCGCCAACGCCCCCGTCGCGGGCTACGAGGCCCTCTGCGCGGCCGCGGCCCTGTACATGCGCCCCGCACACGTCACCGCCCTGCCCGACACGGCCCCGTTCGACGGCAACGCCGCCGTCCACGCCTACGACCGCCTCCGCGACACCCTCCGGTTCCGACTCGACATGCACAGGGAGCTCTAGTTGACCACCTCCGCCCCCGCCATCCGCACCGACGCCGCCCAGGCCCTGCGCCCGCACGCGGAGCAGACCCACGCCGCCGAACTCGAGGCGCTGGCCAAGGCCGACGACCGGCAGCGGCCCCCGGGCTGGAAGCTCTCCCCGTGGGCGGTCACCCAGTACCTGCTGGGCACCACCCTGGACGACGGCACCGAGATCACCCCCAAGTACATCGGCGCGCGCCGCGTCGTGGAGATCGCCGTGGCCACGCTGGCCACCGACCGGGCGCTGCTGCTCATCGGCGTCCCCGGCACCGCCAAGACCTGGTTGTCGGAACACCTGGCCGCCGCGGTCTCGGGTGACTCCACCCTGCTGGTCCAGGGGACCGCCGGAACCTCCGAGGAGGCCGTCCGCTACGGCTGGAACTACGCCCGGCTGCTCGCCGAGGGCCCCTCCGAGGCAGCCCTGGTCCCGAGCCCGGTCATGACCGCCATGGCCCGGGGCTCCATCGGCCGCATCGAGGAGCTCACCCGTATGCCCTCCGACGTCCAGGACGGCCTCATCACCGTGCTGTCGGAGAAGGCCCTGCCCGTGGCCGAGCTGGGCATCGAGGTGCAGGCCCAGCGCGGGTTCAACATCATCGCCACCGCCAACGACCGGGACCGGGGCGTCAACGACCTGTCCAGCGCGCTGCGCCGCCGGTTCAACACCGTGGTGCTGCCGGTGCCCGACAGCGCCGAGGACGAGGTGCGCATCGTCACCCAGCGGGTCGAGCAGCTCGGCCGCGCGCTGGACCTGCCCGAGGTGCCCGCCAGCCTCACCGAGATCCAGCGGGTGGTCACGGTCTTCCGCGAACTGCGCTCGGGGGTGACCGAGGACAACGGAACCAAGGTCAAGTCGCCCAGCGGGACCCTGAGCACCGCCGAGGCGATCTCCGTGATCACCAACGGGATCGCGCTGGCCGCGCACTTCGGCGACGGCCGGCTGCGCCCCGCCGACGTGGCCGCCGGGATCCAGGGGGCCGTGGTCCAGGACCGCGTCTCCGACGGCGTGGTCTGGCGCGAGTACCTGGAGACCGTCGCCCGCGGGCGCGAGGGCTGGGGCGACTTCTACCGCGCCTGCCGCGAGGTGGGCGCCTGATGGCCCGGTCCCGACTGGACACCAGCGGGCTGCACGTCCTGGGTGTACGGCACCACGGCCCGGGGTCGGCCCGGGCCGTGCGGGCCGCCCTGGAGGAGATCAAGCCCGAGGCCGTGCTGATCGAGGGGCCGCCGGAGGCGGACGCGCTCACCTCCCTGGTGGGCGAGCTGGAACCGCCGGTGGCGCTGCTGGCCTACGCCGCCGAGAAGGAGGGACCCCGGAGGGACGCGGGCGAGGGCTGGGCGTTCTGGCCGTTCGCCAGCTTCTCCCCGGAGTGGGAGGCGCTGCGCTACGCCGTCGGCCACGGCGTTCCGGTGCGCTTCTGCGACCTGCCCGCCGCGCACACCCTCGCCGAGCGCATGGCCGCCGCCGAGGAGCGGCGCCAGCGCGAGGAGGACCCGGATGCGGCCGGGGAGGCCCCGGAAGCCGAGGAGCCCGAACGGGTGCGCCTGGACCCGCTCGGGGTCCTGGCCGAGGCGGCCGGGTACGACGACGCCGAGCGCTGGTGGGACGACGTCGTCGAGCAGCGCGGTCCCGGGGAGCCCTCCCCGTTCCCCGCGATCGCCGACGCCATGGCCGCCGTCCGCGCCGAGTCCGCCCCCGAGAGCGGGCGGGAGGCCCGGCGGGAGGCGTACATGCGCCAGACCCTGCGCGCCGTCCTGCGCGAGGGGCACCAGCGGGTCGCCGTGGTCTGCGGCGCCTGGCACGCCCCGGCCCTGCGCGACGTGGCCGACCACCCGGTCAAGGACGACACCGCCCTGCTCAGGGGGCTGCCCAAGGTCAGGGTCAACACCACCTGGGTGCCCTGGACCCACGGGCGGCTGGCCGCCGCCAGCGGCTACGGCGCGGGGGTGGCCGCCCCCGGCTGGTACCACCACCTGTTCACCGCGCCGGACCTGCCGGTGCACCGGTGGCTGACCGACGCCGCGCGGCTGCTGCGCGAGGAGGGGCAGCCGGTGTCCTCCTCGCACGTCATCGAGGGCGTGCGGCTGGCCGAGAGCCTCGCCGTGCTGCGCGGGCGCCCGCTCGCCGGGCTCGACGAGGTGTCCGAGGCGCTCACCTCCGTGCTGTGCGAGGGCGAGCCCGCCCGGGCCGCCCTGGTGCACCGCCGGATGGCCCTCGGCGAGCGGATGGGCGCGGTCCCCCCGTCCACGCCCATGGTGCCGCTCCAGCGCGACCTCGTCGCCGCCCAGAAGCGGCTGCGGCTCAAGCCCGAGCCCTTCGACCGCGACCTCGACCTGGACCTGCGCAAGGAGAACGACCGCGAACGCGGGGTGCTCCTGCACCGGCTGCGGATGCTCGACGTGCCCTGGGGCGTGCCGGGTCCGTCCGCGGGAGGCTCCAAGGGCACCTTCCGGGAGTCGTGGCGGCTGCGCTGGGAACCGGAGATGGACGTGGCCCTGATCGAGGCCAGCCGGTGGGGCACCACCGTGGCCTCGGCCGCCGCGGCCCGGGCGGCGGACCTGGCCGCCGAGGCCGACCTGCCCGCGCTGACCTCGCTCACCGAGCGGTGCCTGCTCGCCGACCTGGGCGAGGCCCTGCCCCGGGTGCTGGCCCTGCTCACCGACCGCGCGGCCACCGACAGCGACGTCACCCACCTGATGGCGGCGCTGCCCCCGCTGGCCCGCTCGGCCCGCTACGGGGACGTGCGCGGCACCGACGGCACCCGCCTGCGCCAGGTGGGCGAGCAACTCCTCCGCCGGGTGTGCGTCGGCCTGGCCCCGGCGGTGCACGGGCTGGACGACGAGGCGGCGGCCGAGTTCGTCCGGCACGTCGACGCCACGCACAACGCCGCCACCCTCCTGGGCGGCGAGGTCCTCGCCGACTGGACCGCGGCCCTGGCCTCCCTGGCCCGGCGGGACGCCGTGCCCGGCCGGATCGCCGGACGGGTCAACCGGATGCTCGCCGACGGCGGGCTCCTGGAACCCGCCGAGCTGCGCGGGCGCCTGGGCCTGGCGATGTCCCCGGGCGCCGAACCCGCCGGGGCCGCCGCCTGGCTGGAGGGGTTCCTCCAGGGCAGCGGGCTGATCCTGGTGCACGACGAGGCCCTGCTCGGGCTGATCGACACCTGGCTGCTCGCCCTGCCCGAGGAGCGCTTCACCGCCGTGCTGCCGCTGCTGCGGCGCACCTTCGGCAACTTCACCGGACCCGAGCGGACCGAGATCGGCGCGGCGGCCCAGCGCCTGGGCTCCGCGCCGGCCGCCGCACCCGGGGCCCCGGTCCGCGCGGACGCGGACACCGAACGCGCGGCACCGGCCCTGGCCACCGCGCTCGCCATCCTCACCTCCGGAAGGAGCCTCGGTTGAACGCCGTGGACGAACGCACGCGCCGCTGGCGGCTGGTCCTGGGCCGGGAGGCGCACTGCCCCTCCGGGCTCAGCACCGCCGACCAGGCGATGGACGCCGCCCTGGAGGCGCTCTACAACCGGAACGGGTCCGAGGGCGGCGGGGGGCGCGGTGCCGGGCTCGGCGGCTCGGCGCCCCGGGTGGCGCGCTGGCTGGGCGACATCCGGGAGTACTTCCCCACCTCCGTCGTGCAGGTGATGCAGAAGGACGCCATGGACCGGTTGGGCCTGCACCAGCTGCTCCTGGAGCCGGAGATGATGGAGGCGGTCGAGCCGGACGTGCACCTGGTCGGCACCCTGCTCTCCCTCAACCGGGTGATGCCGGACCGGGCCCGCGAGTCCGCCCGCGCGGTGGTGCGCCGCGTGGTGGAGGACCTGGAGCGCCGGGTGGCGCAGAGGACGCGCTCCCTCGTACAGGGGGCGATCGACCGGTCGGTCCGCACGCACCGGCCCCGCCGGGTGGCCGACATCGACTGGAACGCCACCATCCGCCGCAACCTGGCCCACTACCTGCCCGAGCACGGCACGATCGTGCCGCAGACCCTGGTGGGCTACGGGCGGCGCAGCCGGGGCGTGCACAAGGACGTGGTGCTGGCCATCGACCAGAGCGGCTCGATGGCCTCCTCGGTGGTCTACGCGAGCGTGTTCGGCGCGGTGCTGGCCTCCATGAGGAGCCTGCGCACCTCCCTGGTCGTCTTCGACACCGCCGTGGTGGACCTGACCGAGCAGCTCACCGACCCCGTCGAGGTGCTCTTCGGCACGCAGCTGGGCGGCGGCACGCACATCAACAAGGCCATCGCCTACTGCCAGGGGCTCATCACCAGGCCCAACGACTCGGTCTTCGTACTGATCAGCGACCTGTACGAGGGCGGTGTCCGAGCGGAGATGCTGAGGAGGGTGGCCGCGATGAAGGCCGCCGGGGTACAGGTGGTGGTGCTGCTGGCGCTCTCGGACGAGGGTGCGCCGTCCTACGACCGGCAGAACGCGGCGGCGCTGGCGGAGATGGACGTGCCCGCGTTCGCCTGCACGCCCGACGTGTTCCCCGAGCTGATGGCCGCGGCCATCCAGGGGCTGCCCCTCACGTCCTGGGTCGACACGCACCAGGACGCCTGATCCGGGCGGGCGGGGCCGTGGCGGTCCCCGCCCGCCCTCCATCCGCCCACTCTTGGGTTGCACTTATTGCAGATAAGAAGATGTCCCTGGTGGGAGGTTGCGACGGTGCGATCGAGTGTGCTGGCTGGCGCCCCCCGGATCGAACCCGGTGCCGGGGCCCGCTCGGTGGCCAGGAAGGTGGTCCGGGAGGCGGCTGACCGCGGATCGCGGCTGGTGCTGAAGCTGGCCGACGGTGACGAGCTCACGTTGCCGGAGTCGCTGGTGAAAATCCTCCTGGCCTCCGCCAGTGAACTCTCGGAGGGGCGCGCGGCCAGGGTGCTCGCGTCCGAGACCAGCCTGACCCCGGCCGAGGCGGCGGAGTTGCTCGGCCTGTCGCGTCCGTTCGTCGTCCGTCTTCTCGACGCGGGAGAGATCCCCTCGGAGCGCCTGCCGGACAGCAGGCACCGTGTCGTCCGGCTGGACGACGTCCTGGAGTTCCAGGCCAGGCGGGAGAGGCGGCGCGAGGGCAGACGCCGGATCAACGAGGCAGTTGAGTCCGCAGAGCTCCCCTACTGAGTGACAGGCCCCGCATGGCCCGCGTCTGCGTCGACACCAACGTGCTCTTCCCCTTCTCGGTCATGGACCTCGTGTTGGCCCTGACCGAGGACATGGTCCACGAGGTGCACTGGACCGACAGAACTCCTCGCTCGCGGCGCTGCTGAGGGCACAAGCACCCCGCCGTTGAGCTGATCGAACTCCTGGCGGCCAGACACGCGCTTGCGGAGGAAGCGGCCTCTGAGCCCGGTGGGGGAACCGCTCGGTGACGGTCGCGCCCGTGGGCGGGCGCTGGTTCCGGCAGCCTACCCCGTGTGATGGAGGCAGGGCCCTTTCCTCGCCGGCGCCTGCGGTGCGCGAACGTTCCGTGGCCCGTGCGATCGCGGCCGAACTCACCGGGGCGAGGGCAGTCGAATGACCGAACCCCCGCCTCCCCTCGCCGTGGACCTGCCCCCGGTGCTGGCGCACCGAGACCAGGGGGCACCGGGGTCACCCCCGTCGCGCACGCGGCAACGCACAGGACGGCGGGGGCGGCCGTCCCGCCCCCGTCGGGGCCCGCGTTTTCCGCATCGCCGGCCTGTCGGGCCGAACCCTCCCCCCGGCGGGGGCGGAGCGGGCATCATGGGTCGCGGGAGGACCGCCATGACACCGAACCACTGGCCCACCCGCACGTTCATGGACAGGCTCGCGGCCGACACCGCGGCCCGCCTGCTCGCCATGGCCCCGCCCCGCCGCGCGCCGGAGGGGGAGGTCCTCCTCCGCCAGGGGCAGCACCGCGAGGAGGTCCTGCTGCTGTGCCCGGCCGGGACCGGGGAGGTCGCCTGCGCGAAGGTCACCTCGGTGCTGCGCAACGGCACCGAGGTGATGCTCGGCATCCGGGTGCACGGTGACATGGTCGGGGAGATGGGCATGTTCCGCGGCTCCGGGGCCAGCGCCACGGTCGTCGCGTGCACGCCGATGACCGTCCGCGCCTACACCCACGCCGCCTTCCGCGACTTCCTGACCCGCCACCGGGACGCGTGGGAGGCGGTGGGCGCGGTCATGGGGGACCGGCTCGCCTCCTCCGACCTGCTGCGCGCCGAGTTCGTCGGCTACGAGGTGGACGTCCGGCTGGCCCGCGTCCTGGTGGAACTGGCGGAGCGGCACGGCGCGGAGGACGCCGAGGGCGTCGACATCGGGATCCGCCTGTCCCAGACCGACCTGGGCAAGCTCATCGGCGCGCGCACGGACGCGGTCGGCAACGCCCTGCGCCGGTTCCGCGACGCGGGCCTGGTGCTGTCGCGGTACCGACGCGTGGTCGTGGTGGAAATGGACAAACTGCGTTCGGTGTACGAGAACGCGTGACCGGTATCAACCGAACACCTTTCCCAGGACACCGTTGGCCACGATCATGACGAGCATGAAGGCCAGCCACGGAATGCAGCGCCGCACGTGCCGGTTCTTGGCCATCGCGATTCCGGACAGGACCTCCGCCATCCGCCACACCTCGTCGGAGGTCAGCGGGCTCTCCGGGTTCGGCCTCGGAAAACCGGTCACCAGTCTGCCGCCGCCGTGGAAGCGCACCCGGGGGCGCAGGGCCCCGACCAGGTGGTAGCCCGAGACCACGAAGGCGAACGCGCAGGCCAACAGGGCCACCACCGCCGGGGGGGACCCCGGGGCGGTGCTGGTCCCGCCGTTGACCAGGGCCATCGCGAAGCCGACCTGGGCGACGCACAGGAAACCGCTCTTCGTGTCGGCCTGGGCGACGTTGTTCTGGCAAAACGCCACCACGGCCAGGGCCGAGTCGATACCGTCTCCCCCGTGGGATTCCATCGTTCCCCCCTCCGCGGAACCGGAAAGCGAATTCCCCCGTATTGCACCCCGCGCTGACCCGTCGGATTCCGGACTGCTCCGGGTTCCGCCCTGTGCCGCTCCTCACGCGCGACCGGGAGGCGAATTACCGACTGGTCAGGCATTCGCGTGCGCGCCGCGGTCCACACTGGCAGCGTTCCGCGTTCCACCCCCAGGAAGTAGTGAGGAAATGTCCCAGATTCCCGAGTTCGGGCGGCGCGCCATCATCACCTGCGACGCCAAGGGATACGGCAGCTCCGACGAGCTGACCCAGCACCAGTTCCAGGAGGCCATCCCGGTCCTGCTGCGCGGCGCGGCGGAGCGGAGCGGCCTCGACCGCGAGCGGTGGCACATCGCCCCCGGCGGCGACGGCGAGATGGCGGTCCTGCCCGTCGACGTGCGCGAGACCGACCTCCTCGACCGGTACGTGCCCGAGGTCGAGTACGCCCTGCGCCGCCACAACCACAACCGGACCGAGGCGGGCCGCCTGCGGCTGCGCATGGTCATCCACCACGGCTCCGCGGTCTCCTCCCCGTCCGGGTACTCCGGGAACGGCATCGTCACCGCCGCGCGGGTCGTGGACAGCGACGCCCTGCGCGCCGCTCTGAAGGACTCCGGAGCCGACCTGGTCGTGGCCGTCACCGCGCCCGTCTACCAGGACGTGGTGGCCCAGGGGCACACGCGCCTGCGCCCCGGGGACTTCGCCCTCACCACCGTCCGCAACAAGGAGTACGAGGAGCCGGTCTGGGTGCTCGTGCCCGGCCGCCACCCGGAATCCGCCCCCGCCGCCGCGCCCCCGGCGGCCCTGGCCGCCGGGGAACCGGCGCGACCCGGACCGGAGCGGCGAGAGTCCCCCGCGGTCACCAACGTCATGAACGGCGACGTCGACGCCTCCCACGCCACCTTCGGCGTGCGCTACTAGGAGGCGCGCGTGAGCCCTCACCCCGACAACCCCCCGGGTCGGACCGCGGACGCCTCCGCCGTTCCCCGAAGCGACGGCGGCGAGGCCGGCACCTCTCCGCCCCCGTCGGACCGGCCCTCCCCGGAGACGGGCACCGGCGCCCGCCCCGCCGCGCGGACCGAGGCCGCCCCCGCCCAGCCGGAGGAACGGTGGGGGCGGAGCCGGGTCACCAACGTCTTCTACGGGATGGTCAACGCCCAGAACGGCGTCTTCGGCGCCGCCGAGGCGGACGGGCACGCCGCGGCCCCGGGCGCGGCCTCGGTCACCGGGCCCCTCCGGGAGCACGAGATCCGCGCCGCCGTGGACACCTTCGCCGCGCCCGAACGGTTCGAGGAGGCGAGCAAGCTCCTGGAGGACCAGCGCGTCCTCGTCCTCAGCGGCGCCTCCGGCACCGGCCGGCGCACGGGGGCCATCCGCCTGCTGGCCGACAGCGACAGGATCACGGTGCTCTCACCCACCCAGACCCTGGAGGGCCTCGCCGCGCGTGAGCTCGCGTCCGGGCGGGGCTACATCGTCCTGGACTGGTTCGGGGCGGACCCCCGGGTCTCCCCGGCCGAGCACGAGTACCTGTGGTCGGTCCTGCTCCGGCACGTGCAGGGCTCGGAGGCGAGCCTGGTCCTGACCTGCGCGCCGAGCACGCCCGTCGGGGCGGCCGCGCCCGTCCTGGCCTGGACGCGCCCCCGTGCCGCGGACGTGGTCCGCGCGCACCTGCGCAGGGAGTGCGCGAGTCTGGGCCGGGCCTTCTCCGAGGGGCACGCCAAGGCCGTCGGCCTGGCGGCGGAGCGGCTCCCCGACGACCGTCCGGTCACCGAACTGGTCGCGGTCGCCCGGGCGCTGGCCCGCGGCGAGCTGCCGCAGGACGCCGTCGACCGGGTCCTGCGCTCCTCCTCCCACACCCGGGTCAGGGAGTGGTTCGACCACCGGCCGGAGCGCCGGGACGTCACCGACGCCGCCGCTCTGGCCCTTCTCCACGGGATCCACGAGCGCGACTACGAACTCCTCGCCAACCGCCTGCACCAGCGGGTGGGCAGGGCCTTCCCCCCACCGCTCCGGCCGGAGGACACCGGTGCCGAGGAGGCCGTTCCCGCCCACCTGCCCGAGCTGCGGCGGCACCGGGGCGAGGGCGGCCACGGACTGGTCCGCGTCGAGTACCGCGACGACGGCTGGATGGTCCGCCGCTTCCCCGGGTTCACCGAGGCGGGGGACCGCCGAGAGGTCCTGCGCCAGCTCTGGGAGCGCTACGACGTCGACTTCTGGGACGCCGTGGAGGCGTGGACCAGGACCGTCGTCAGCCACCGGACGCGAGGCGTGTACCTGGCCCGGGGCCTGGCGGTGCTGGCCGGGATCGCCTTCGAGGAGGTCCACGACCTCTACCTGGACCGGTGGTCGCGCGGCACCCAGGACCGGCGGGAGGCCTGTGTGTTCGTCCTGTGGTCCATGTGTCTGGAGGGACACGCTCCCGCGGCCCTGCGCACGGTGGACCGCTGGCTGTCCCGCGGCGCGCCGCGGCAGGTCGAGACCGCCCTGCACGCGTGGAGCGGCGAGCTGGGGGTGATGTATCCGACCGAGGCCGTGAACCGGCTGCTCTCCCGGCTCCGCGACCCCGAGGCGAGCCACCGCGACCACGCGGCCTTCGCCGTCGGCGGCCTCTTCGGCAGCCTCGTCGAGCGGGGCGGCAGCGCACGGGCCCTGCTCCGCGAACTCGGTGAGGAGCTGGCGGACACCCGTCGCTTCGGCCCCAACCGCCCCGAACGGGTGCTCGTGCTCACCGCCGTCTGCTCCGTGCTCACGGTCTCCACCAGCGGACCCCATCCGCAGGGTTACGCCCACGACACCGACGGAGCGGGGGAGGAGGCGCCGGCCGGAGAGGGGGACGAGGAGCGCTATCGCGCCGCGGACGGGCCCGAGGCCCGGGAACGGGACGGTGAGGACCCCGGTCCGGAGGAGGCCGAGGGCGGCGACCCCGCCATCGCCCGCCACCTCCTCCTCGTTCCCGAGCAGCTCCCCCTGGCGGCCGAACTCTGGGCCGAGACCGCGCGGTACCGGCCCGTGCGGCGTCTGGCCGTGGAAGCGCTGTGCCGCACCCTGTGCGCGCTGCACCGCAGCGGTGCCGACGCGCAGGCCGGGGCGGCGGGCCTGCTCACCGCCCTGGCCGGGTCCCTGAGGCCCGACGAGCACGTCGGGTTCCGGTCCAGCCTCACCAGCGCGGCGCGTCGCCGCGACGACCCCTTCACCGACGCCTTCCTCGCCCTCCTCCCGGAGGCGTTCGGGGACGGCTCCGACCCCGGAACGGGCGAGCGCCCCGGCTCCGGCCACACCGAGAAAGCGACACCAGCATGACGTCCCAGCCACCCTCCTACCCGGTCGTGGAGGAGCGGGCCCTGGGTGCCCCGGTCCGCCACGGCTTCCTGGGCCTGCGCGGCCGCCGCCGGGACCCCTCCGAGCTGCCCCGCGCCTCCGCCCACCAGGTCCTCGTCTACCGCAGCGGCGGAGCCTTCCACGTGGACAAGGGCGGCCTCGCCCTCGACGACAGCCGGGTGGTGGACGCCGACCACGTGTGCCTGGTCGACGTCAGCCACGACGTCTCCGTCTCCGTCGACCTCACGGTCCCGTCCCTGGAGGACGACGACTTCGAGGTGCGCACGACCTTCTTCTGCACGGTCCTGGACCCGGTCACGGTGGTCAGCGAAGGCCGCGGGGACGCGCACCGCTTCCTGAGCGGCTACATGCGGCGCTACGACAAGCTGCCCCAGATCGCCCAGCACCTGAGGTTGGAGGACATCAACGAGGTCCGCGAGCTGGTGTGGAGCCACGTCAAGGCGTTCATCGACCTCTCCCCGCCGGAGGTGCGGGGGATGCGGATCGAGTACGTCGGCACCGAGGTGCTCACGCCCCACAGCCTGCGGGAGGTACGCGGCACCTGGCGCGCCACCCGCCACGAGCAGGAGGTGGAGGTCGCGCGTACCGACCACGACCACCTCATGAAGGAGAAGGTCACGGAGCACACGCGCAGGATCATGGCCGGTCTCAGCGAGTCCGTCCAGAACGACACCATCAACGCCATCATGCTGGCGCTGGCCGACGGGAGCATCGCCCCGACCGAGGTCGCCAACCGCATCTCCGCCGAGCGGGACCGCGCGCTCAACCACGAGGCACAGAGGGAGGCCGCCGAGCGGGAGGAGAGGCTGCTTCGCCTGGAGCGGGAGCGCGAGGAGGCCCTGCGCCGCGAGACGTGGGCCCGTGAGGACGAGCACCGCCGGATGCAGATCCGCTCCCAGCTCGCGCAGACCGCGATCAGGGAGAACTACGTGGACGGTTCCATGACCACCGCGCAGGTCGTGGGCTTCGTCGCCTCGGACGCCCCCCTGCCGGGCGGCTCCCCCCTCGGCGCGGAGCGCAGGGCCCTGGACGGGACCCCCGGCGGGGCGGCCGCCCCGCCGCTGACCGCGCAGGAGGAGGACCGCGGGTCGGGGGAGGTCTGGGAGGACGGCGGCGGACCCGGGCGGCGGCGTACGAGGGAACTGAGCGAGGACGACCATGACGTCTAGCACGCTCCTGCCGCCCCGCGGGCGGGCCGCCGAACCGGAGCCGGACCACCGCGCGCCCGAAACGCGGGCCACCCCCTGGGGACGCGCCGCCCGTCTGCTGCGCCGCCTGACCGGGGTGGACGAGGACCTGCTCTTCCTCGTCCCGGAGGAGCGTCCCCGCTACACCCTCCAGGGCCTGGTGGTCCTGGCCACGGCCTCGATGGCCGGGGTGGCGGTGTTCGTCGCCCTCCAGCGGTTCACCCCCACCCCGGGGCCGCTGCTCGTCCTGGCCTCGCTGTTCTGGGCCGGGATCATCCTGGTCTTCGACTGCTGGATGCTCTCGACCATGCACGGTGTGCGCAAGGGCGGCCGCCTGGGCGGTTTCGCGGGCCGGATCGTCCTCGCCCTGCTGGTGAGCCTGGTCGTCGCCGAACCCCTGCTGCTCTACGTCTTCCGCCCCTCCATCGAGCACCAGATCACGCTCGAACGGGAGCAGGCCTCGGCCGAGTTCCGGTCGGCTCTGGAGCGCTGCAACCCCGTCTCGGGGGAGCGGAGCACCGACCCCGGGTGCACGCGGGAGTTCCTGCTGACCGTGGGCGGGAGCACGCTCACCGCCGACCAGACCGCGCTGGCCTCGACCGTCGAGGAGCGCGACCGGGTGCGCGAGCACGTGGAGACCCTCCAGGAGCAGCTGGAGGAGAAGCAGGAGCTGGCCCGGCTGGAGTGCAACGGCACCCCCGGGGACGGGCTGACCGGACGGGCGGGCGCGGGCGTCAACTGCCAGCGCCTGCGTGCCGAGGCCGACGCGTTCGCCGAGGACAGCCGCCTGGCCGACCACCAGACCAGCCTGTTGGAGCTGAACGCCGAGGTGGAGGAGCTCACGTCGGCGGCGGGCGCCTCCACCGCCGACTTCGCCACCGAGCGCGCCCGGCTGATCGAGGAGAAGGTCGCCGCGCGGGCCGCCGCGGAGGGCGAGCACGGCGTCATCGAGGAGATGGAGGCCCTGGGCACGCTGGCCAAGGGCAGCTTCTACGTGATGGCGGGGGTGGTCCTGCTGCGGGCGCTGCTGGCCGCGGTGGACCTGTTCCCCGTGCTCACCAAGCTGTTCGGCGGCACCAGCAAGTACGACGAGCTCTACACCGCGCGGGTCGACCTCCACCGCGAGCGCCACGACCACGAGATCCGTGTGCGCCGCAAGGAGCTCCAGGTGGAGACGGATCGTCAGATCGGTGCGCTGGAGGTCCGCCAGCAGGCCGACCGCAACGAGAACGACCAGCGGATGCGGGCCGACAAGGTCCGGCAGCGGGCCGACCTGGAGGACGAGATCGCCCGCCAGGCGCAGCAGTACCGCCAGAGCCGCCACAGCGCGGCGGACTGACCTTCCCGGAGGAGACGCGGGGCGGTGCGCCGGGACGGCGGCGCACCGCCCCGCGCGCGTTCGCGGGCTCCGAAAACCGGTGTACCGGGCCGGGTGGCTAGACTCCCACCCGTGCCCGAATCGGTCGACGTGGCCGCCTAGCGGCGGCCGACACCACGTCCGTTCCGCCGCATCAGCGACCGCGCCGGTGCGGCACTCCGTGCTGCCCGGCTCCGCACGCGACGCACGGAGCCCTTCTTGTCCACACGGAACCGCGGCGGGGTACTGCTCCTCGCCGTCCTGCTCTCCACGCTCACCATTCCCCTGGCTATCACCGGCGCCTCGGTGGCGCTGCCCGCGATCCGGGCCGACCTCGGCGGTGCGCTGACCGCCGTCCAGTGGGTCGTCAACTCCTACAACGTCTGCTTCGCGGCCTTCCTCGTGTGCGCCGGGGCGGTCGCCGACGCCCTGGGCCGCCGCCGGGTCTACGCCCTCGGCCTCGCCCTGTTCTGCGCGAGCGGACTGCTGTGCCTGTTCGTCCGGGACCTCGCCGTCCTGAACCTGCTGCGCGCGGCGGGCGGCGCCGGAGCCGCGGCCGCGGTGGCCGGGGGCAGCGCGATGGTCGCCGCCGCCTTCGACGGCCCCGCGCGGGCACGGGCCTTCGGGCTCCTGGGCACGGTGCTGGGCGCCGGGACCGCCTTCGGCCCGGCCGCGGCCGGGCCGCTCGTCCAGACCCTGGGTTGGCGGGCCGCGTTCGCCTCCCCGGCGGCGGTCGCCGGACTCGTCCTTCTCCTGGTGCGCGCGCTGCCCGCCCGGCGCGGCACGGGCGGGGCGGTCGACGTTCCGGGCGCCGTCCTGTTCACCCTGGCCCTGCTCACCCTGATCGCCGCCCTGGCGGAGGGCCCCCGCTACGGGCTGCCCCTGGTGCTCACGGGACTCACGGTGTCGGCGGTGCTGACGGCGGCCTTCGTGCTCGTCGAGCGGCGTGCGCGCGAGCCCCTGGTGGACCTGACCCTGCTCGCCAACCGCAGGTTCGTCGCCTACGCCCTGGCCGCGGCCGCGTTCATGGCGGTGCTCGTGCCCCTCCTGGTGTACCTGCCGTCGTATCTGATCGCGGTGGTCGGACTGGGCGCGGGCCAGGCCGGGATGTGGCTGCTGATGCTCACCCTGCCCACCCTGCTGCTCCCCGCCCCGGGCGCGGAACTGGCCGCGCGCCTGCCCTCCACGGCGGTCGCGGTCCTGGCCCTGGCCGGTCGGACGGGCGAGCGGCGGGCGGACGCGCCCTCCTCCTGACGCGCGGGCCGCCCGGCGCCCCGGAAAACCCGTGGTTCCGGGGCGCGGGCGGCCCCTGGCCTCCTCAGTGGAACCTCCGAGGGTGAGGAGACCCCCGTGAGCGACCTCCGACCCCCGGCGCTGGACGCGGTGGAGGCCGACACCTGGCCGGGCAAGTTCCACCACCGGGACGGGGCGCTGTCCCCGGTCGCCCCCGGCGGGTTCTACGCGGTCGACGACCTGGCCTCCCAGCCCGGGGGCGCCGTTGCGGAGGGCCACGAGCGGGCGGTGCGGGGGCTGGTCGGGGACCTGGAGTCGCACCCGGGATGGGAGCGGCTGTCCCTGCTGGACTGGTCCTGCGGCGCGCTGGTCATGGTCCGGCGCCGGACACGCGCCGGGGCGGGCCCGGGGCCCGCCCCGACGGAAGGGTCGGCTACCGCTCCAGGTCCGCCTCCTCGTCGGGCCGGGCCGAGTCGGGGCTGAGCGGATCGTGGCCCACCGACATCAGCCGGTGCCGCCACGCGGGGTCCTCCCGGCGCGGGTCCGCGAGCTGGTCGCGGACGAACTCCGTCACCTCGCGCATCAGCTCGACGTCGGCCTCGGTCACGTCCGTGCGCCGCTTGTTCAGCAGGTTCACGATCGCCTCCTTCCGGCCGGACACCGGGCGGGCGGGGTCGCTGTCGAAGGCCTCCTCCCCGGAGGCGTCGGTGAGCAGCCACTCGCGCAACTCCTGGCCGGTCATGTTGACCACCGAGTGGAAGTCCTCCCAGACCTCGTCGATGACGGGATCGTGCTCAGCCATGCTCTTCCCCCTTCGTTTCGGATTCGTTCCGGCGGGTCAGGGCCGCCGGCGGATGCTGTGGGCGGCCGCGAACCCCGCGGCCCCGGCCACGAACCCGGCGGCGCCCAGCAGGGCCGCGGTGCGGCGGCGCTGGCTCAGTTCCTGCAGGAGGCTGGACTCGCGTGACTCGTCGTCGAACTCCCCGTGCGCGCCGAAGTCACACGTGTCGTCCAGGGGCCGGAACAGGTTGTCGCGTGCGGGCGGCGGCGCGTCGCGTGTCTGGCTCCTCCGCCCGGTGATCCCCTGCTGCCAGTCGACCAGACGCGGCGCGAACCGCTGCCCGAGGACGGTGGCCGCCGTCGAGATCCCCACCCAGTAGCGCCGCCGCCGGGAGTGCTCGGCCGCCCACACGATCGCCTGGGACGCGACCTCGGGCTGGTACACCGGTGCCACCGGGCGGGGGCGGTGCCCGTCCAGTCGCGCGCGTGCCCAGGTGAACTGCGGGGTGTTGACCGCGGGCAGGTGCACCTCCGTCACCCGGACGTTCGACCCCCGGTGGATCAGCTCGGCGCGCACCGAGTCGGTGAACCCGCGGATGGCGTGCTTGGCGCCGCAGTAGGCCGCCTGCAGGGCGATGCCCCGGTAGGCCAGGGCCGACCCGACCTGGACGATCACCCCCCGGTCCCGGGGCAGCATCCGCTGGAGGGCGGCGCGGGTGCCGTGCACGTAGCCGTGGTAGCACACGTCGGTCACCCGGTGGTACTCCTCCGGCTCCACGTCCATGAACGGTGCGATGACGGTGGCGAACGCGCAGTTCACCCAGACGTCCACCGGCCCCATCCCCGTCTCGACCCGGTCCAGGGCCGCGCGCACCGCCTCGGCGTCGCTGACGTCGACCTGTAGCGACATCGCGGATACTCCCTCGGCGCGCGCCTCCTGCGCGGCGGCCTCCAGCCCGGCCTGCCCCCGCGACATGAGGGCCACGTGGTACCCCTTCCGGGCGAACTCCCGTGCGGTGGCCCTGCCGACACCCGCGCTGGCCCCGCTGATCACCGCGATCCGGCCGTCTGCCCCCACCTGGCACCTCCAAGGTCCACACGGAGTTCCCGCTTCCTCCACTGCCCGCTACCCGGGACCACCGTCGGTTATGTGCACGGCACGGCACGCCCGTGATCTGCCGTTTCGCGGGCGGTTCCGGTGGGCAGTCGCTAGCGGGAGGCTTCCCCCCGACAGCACCCGGAGGGCGGATTGGGACACGACACGGCGCGGATCGGCGACCACGGCTTCCTGTCGGACTGCCACACCGCGGCGCTCACCACGCCGGAGGGCACGGTCGACTGGCTGTGCGTACCCCGGTTCGACGGCCCGGCCTTCCTCGCGGGGATCCTGGACCCGCAGGGCGGCGGGTGGACCCTGGAGGTGCGGGGCGCGCATCCCGCCGAGCGTTCCTACGTGCCGGACAGCATGGTCCTGGAGACCGTCTGGCGCGGTTCCGACGTGGAGGTGGCCGTCCGCGACCTGCTCGCCGTGGCCGGGTCCACCGGCGAGCGGGCGGGCCTGTACCGCGAGGGCCTCCTGCTGCGCGTGGTGGAGTGCCGCTCGGGAAGCGCCTCGGTGCGCTCCCGGATGGAGGCCCGTCCCGACTACGGCCGCGCGGCCCCCGTGTGGGAGTACGCGGACGGAGCCCTGCGGGAGGCCTCGGGGCCGCTGCTGTCGGGCGTGCCCGCCCCCGGTCTGGCCGAGGACGGCGTCCCCGAGTTTCGCGCGGAGCTCTCCGCGGGGGACACGGCCGTGTTCGCCCTGGACTACCTCTACGGCACCCGCCGCGTGGGGCTGGGCGAGGCGTCCGGGCTGCTGCGCCGGACCGTGGAGGTCTGGCAGGAGTGGGCCCGGCGGACCGACTACGACGGTGTCGGAGCCGCGCACGTGCGGCGCAGCGCCCTCACACTGCGCGGCCTGCTCTTCCAGGAGAGCGGCGCCCTGATCGCGGCTCCTACCGCATCGCTGCCCGAATGGCCCGGAGGGCCCAGGAACTGGGACTACCGCTACGTGTGGCACCGCGACGCCGCACTGGTGGTCCTGGCCTTCCTGCGGCTCGGACACGCCGAGGAGGCCGGAAGCTATCTGCGCTTCCTGCTCCGGATGTGCGGCGAGCCGATCACCTGGATCCCCCCGGTGCAGGCGGTCGACGAGGCCCGGCCCCCTTGGGAGGAGGTCCTGGACCACCTCGCCGGCTACGGCGGCTCGACGCCGGTACGCGTGGGCAACGACGCCTACGCCCAGCACCAGTTGGACGTGTACGGGCACATCCTGGACGCGGCGCTGTCCTACGAGATGGCCACCGGAGGGCTCCGGTACGAGGACGTCGACCAGTTGGCCTCCGTGGTCGACGCGGCGTGCAAGCTCTGGCGGGAGCCGGACTCGGGTATCTGGGAGGCCCGCTCCCGCCCCCGCCACTGGGTCCACTCCAAGGTCTACGCATGGGTGTGCCTGGAGCGGGGAATCCAGCTCGTCACCGAGCTCGGGAGGGAGGGCGACTTTCCCCTGGGCCAGTGGCGCAAGGAGATGGAGGCGGTCCGCGCGGAGGTCCTCGAACGCGGCTACGACTCCGGGCACGGGTCCTTCACACAGTCCTACTGCTCCACCAACGTGGACGGGGCGCTGCTGCGGATCCCGCTCCTGGGCTTTCTGGACGGTGACGACCCGCGGGTGCTCGCGACGCTGGACCGCGTGGACGCCGACCTGGGAGACGTGGGCGGCCTCGTCCACAGGTACGACCCCGAGCGGACCGACGACGGGATCGGCACTCCGGAGGCGGCCTTCCTCATGTGCTCCTTCGACATGGTCTCCGCCCTGGTGCTCGCCGGACGCACAGAGGAGGCCAGGGAGCGCTTCGAGGAACTGTGCGGGAGCGCGAGCGACCTCGGCCTGCTCTCCGAGGAGATGGACTCCGAGGGAAACATGCTGGGCAACTTCCCCCAGGCCTTCACCCACCTGGCGCTGATCGAGGCGGCCGTCAACCTGGAGACGGCGGCGGACCGGGAGGCGCTGCACGAGTGGGTGCGCGGCAGGTCGACGGGTTCGACGAGACGAAGGAGAGAACCAGACGATGGCTGAGGACACCACGGACGAGATCAAGGAGACCCTCCACCAGGAGGCGGAGGCCTACCGGAACGACAGCGACCAGCCCCTGGGCGGGTACACCGCGATGGCCTCGGGCTACCTGGCCCTGGTGGGGGCCGGACTCCTGGCCGCGCGCGCGTCACGGCGCGACGGTGCGTCCGCGAACGTGGGGCCGTGGGACCTGGCGCTCATGGCGCTGACCACGCACAAGCTGTCCCGGACGCTGGCCAAGGACGCGGTCACCAGCCCGCTGCGCGCGCTCTTCACCCGGTACCAGGGCGTGTCGGCACCGGCCGAACTGGCGGAGGAGGTGCGCGGCCGGGGCGGCCGCCGGGCGATCGGTGAGCTCATCACCTGCCCCTTCTGCACCGCCCAGTGGGTCGCCACCGCCTACGCCTTCGGTCTGGTCTTCGCTCCCCGGGTCACCCGGGGGGCCGGGGCGGTGTTCAGCTCCGTGGCTGTCTCCGACTGGCTCCAGCTGGCGTACGTGCGCCTGCAGAAGGCCCAGGAGTAGCGCGGGAGAAGGGGGAGGGGCGGAGGGGACTCCGTCCGGCCCCCTCCGCCCCTCGTCCGTACACCGGGACGCGCCGTTCCCGGTCAGGTCCGGTGGCGCCCGCGGCGCCTCCCCTCCTCGCCGCCCTCCTCGTGGTCCTCCGGGTCGCCGGGACCGGCCACCGCGACCTCCGGAGGAGCCCCGACGACGAGGCCGAAGACGACGTGGTCCAGCATGAGCGCCATCCGCTGCTGGGGGCGGGACCCACGGGCGTGGGCCAGCCCGAGCGCGGGTGCGAGGAGCAGTTCGAACGCACCCCAGGAGAGCACCCCGTAGACCGGTCCGGTCAGGCGCGAACTCCGCAGCCCTCGGGGGAGGAGGGCGAACGCGGCGCCCGCCACGGCCCCGTAGGACCAGTGGGCGAGCTCGATCGCCGCCTTCCTCCGGTGCTCGGGAACGCTCCCCAGGAGGGAGGGCGCGCCCTCCCTGAGGATGGCCTCGGGGGGCGTGCGCTCGACGAGGCCCAACCCGACCTCGGCCTGGCGCATACCGGTCATGGTCATAGCGCCCACAGCACCCCGGGCGAGCCCCCGGGCCCAGGGGCGCCTGGGCGGACTGTTCGGCTTCCTGCCCATGTCGTGCTCTCCCTTCGTCCCTGCCTTTCCGTCCCCCTGACCGCCGCGTGGGATCCCACACCTCCGGACCCGGTACTGGGTTGAGTCAGGGGCGCCTGGGTAGTTGTGGCGACCACGCGGAGGCGGAACGCGAGCCGGAGGGACGGATGGAACCGGAGCAGGGAACGGACCAGCTCACGCGCGGGAGCATGGCCTGGTGGAGGGTGCGGGGGCAGGGCCCGCCGCTGGTCTGCGTCCACGGCGCGGGCGTCTCCTCCCGGCAGACCCTGCCGCTGATCCGGAAGCTGGCGGGCCGGTCGGAGGCGTGGGCGGTGGACCTTCCGGGGTTCGGCGCCGCGACGGCCCCCGACCACGCGCCCACGGTTCCGGGGCTGGCGGAGGCGCTCCTGGAGTGGCTGCGCCAGCGCTGGATCGCCCGGCCCTGCCTGCTGGGCGTGTCCATGGGAGCCCAGGTGACCGCCGAGGCGGCGGTGCGCGCACCCGACGAGGTGGGCTCGCTGGTGCTGGTGGGGCCGACGGTGGACCCGCGGGGGCGCTCGCTGCCGGTCCTGGCCGAGCGTCTGCTGCGGGACAACTTCCGCGAGGGCCTGTCCGTGGCGGCCTCCTGCCTCGTGGACTACCGGGACGCCGGACCGCGCCGGGTGGTCCGGAGCTGGCTGGCCAGCCGCGACCACCGCATCGATCGGATCCTGCCCCGGGCCCGCCAGCCCGCCCTCGTCCTGCGCGGACAGCGCGACCCCCTGTGCCCCAAGCCCTGGGCCGAGGAGGCCACCCGCCTGCTGCCCCGCGGGCGGCTCGTCACCCTGCCCGGGCAGCCGCACGCGCTCACCGCGGCCGCTCCCGGACGGGTCGCCGACCTGGTGCACGACTTCGCGAAGGGGGCGGTGCTGTGAGGGGGAGGATGAGACCCCACAAGGCCGTGGCGGGCTTCGACTCCGCCACCACCATGCTCAGGGCGCTGGCCTCCTACCACGCGGGCCGGGACGTCCCGCTCACCGGGGAGGGTCCGGGCGCGCTGGAGGGGGCCGCGGACCTCCTCGCGGGCGCCGCCAACCACGCGCCGCGCTGGCTCAAGGAGCGCGTCTACGCCGCCGCGGGCTGGGCCGAGGCCGTGCCCCGGAAGAGGGTCGGCGAGATCGACTCCGACGCGCTCGCCTCCTGGATCGCCGGGCACTACCCGGACCGGCAGTCCGAGGTGGCCTTCGTGGGCTCCACCAACGGGGCCCTCACCCATCTGGCCGCCGCCCTGGAGGCGCCGTGGCTGCCGCAGACCCTGCTCATCCCGGTCCGCCGGTTCGGCGTGCCGCCCGAGGACGGTGCCGCGGACCTGCGCGAGATGCGCGCCACCGGGGAGGAGCTGGTGCGGGCCAACCCGGACTGGCGGCTGCACCACATGCACGACCCCAACCAGGACCGGCTCATGGTCGCGGGCATGTGCTACTTCCGGGTCAAGTGGCTGCGCCTGCCCGAGGCCTACCGCCGCTTCCTGCGCTCGCGGCTGGCGCCCGGCGGCACGCTCGTGGTGCCGGACTGCGCGATGCGCTGGCCCACCACGCGCGTCTCGGACCGCTACGTCTTCCAGCACGGGGGCTTCGGCGGGGCGGAACCGGAGGAGCTGCGGCACGGCGGCGAGCGCGTGCGCGAGTTCCTGCGCGCCTACGGCTCGGACTACACGCGCTTCGTCGGGCCGGAGCCGGACGGCGACAGCCCCGAGGCGGAGTGGGGGTTCGCCCCCGAGCTCATGGACGACCTGCGCGCGCTCGCCGAGGAGGAGGGCTGGACGCTGCGGCGACTGCGCTACGCCGAACCGGAGTCGCCCAGCCCGGCCGTCGCCGACCTGTACCGGGACTGGTACCGGCGCCGGGGGCTGTCGCCGGACCGGCTTCTGGTGGAGTCCTTCATGCTCGTCGAGCCCTACTGGGCGCTGCGCACCGGCTCGGTGCCCTTCTGGACCGTGTTCAACAAGGAGCCCTCGCTCCGGAACCTGGAGGAGTACCTGGACCGGGTGTCCGACTACGAGGAGATCCGGCTCGCGCTGTTCTCCCACGGGGTGGAGTCGGTGGGTCTGGCCCGGGCCCAGGAGTGGGCGCGCGTGCTGGACCGGGCCACCAAGGTGGGGTCGTTCGTGGGCACCGACCCGTCGGTCTTCCCGCGCGACTTCGCGGTCCTGGCCCGGTTCCACCGCGAGCTGACCCGGGTGCGCGGGAGGCAGCCCATGCCGCCCCCGATGCGGTGGTCGGAGGCCGCCGCGTTCCTGGCGGAGGCCGACGGCGTCGAGGTGCTCAAGGAGCGGGACTGAAGAGGCGAGAGCGTCCGGGGGATCAGGTGGTGAGGGAGTGGCTGCGGGAGAACGCGGAGCAGTGGTGTGGTCGGCTGAGTCGGGTCGTGCGGCGGCGGGGGCGCGAACGCGAGACCGCCGTCATCATCGTCAAGTGCGTGATCGCCTCGACCGCGGCCTGGGCCGTGGGCGCTCTTCTGGTGGACTCCCCCCAGGTGGGCTTCGCCCCCTTCTCCGCCCTGCTCATGGTGCGACCCAGCGTGTACGGCTCGGTGCTCCAGGCCGCGCGCTACGTTCCCGCGGTCTTCGTCGGGGCCCTGATCGCCGGGGTGTCGGGGCTGCCCCTACCGCTGGACCTGTGGGTGTTCGCCCTGGCCGTGCTGGTCGCGATGGTGCTGGGGCAGCTCCCGGTCTTCGGTGAACAGGGACAGCAGATCCCCGTCGTGGCCTCGTTCGCGCTCGCCGGGGGTACCGCGGACAACCTCACCAACCTGGGAACCCTGCTGCTCATGGTCCTGGTGGGGGCCGTCTCCGCGGTCCTGACGAACATGGTCTTCGCTCCCGCCATCCGCTTCCGCGACGCGGAGAACGCCGTGCTGGACTTCGCCGACTCCCTGGCCCACCTCGCGCGCCAGATGGCCGACGGGTTCCGCGAGGGGAGGCGGGGGCTCCACAGCATCGGCTACTGGAGGCAGAACGCCGACGGCTTCGACGACACCGCCCGCAACGCCCGCGAGTCGGTCTCCGAGCAGGAGTACCGGATGCGCATGAACCCGAGGCGGCTGCTCGACGACTCTCCGGTGCCGGGCGCACCGGTGGCCTACCGCGACTGGATCACCGCGCTGAGCCGGGCCTCCTGGCACCTGCAGTCCCTGACCCGCACCCTGTCCTCCGCCCGCAGCTCCAACTCCCGCTTCCCCGAACCGAGCGACGACTTCCTGCGGGACTTCGCCCCGCTCCTGGACGCCTCGGCCGACGCCCTGGAGACCGTCCGCCAGACCGAGGAACCCGCGAGGGAGACCTTCTCCGCCGACCTGAGCGCCTGCCTGGAGGAGGGGTTCCACCGGATCTCCCGGGCCAGGGAGCGCATCGACGAGTACGGGGGCGGCGAACTGTGGTCGGTGCACAGCGCCATGCTCACCGACCTGGCCCGCCTTTTCGAGGAGCTGTACGCGGGGCACGAGGACACCGAGTGGAATGAGCGCGACAGCACCGCGTGAGGACGCCCCGAACAGGACGGCAAGACGCGGTACGAAGGAGGGAACATGCCTGTTCCAGGAACCCGCCGGTCCCGGACGCGCGCGGTCTTCGCGTTCGGTGCCCTGCTGCTGGCCGCGGGGTGCGGTTCCGCGTCGGAGGGGGGTGGCGGCGGTTACACGGCGAACCCGGGCGCCTCGCCCGGCGCGACCGAGGATGAGGGCCCGGCCTCGCTCGACCCCGGTCAGCCCGGGGACGTGGCCACGGGGCTGGAGGTGCCGTGGGGGCTGGCCTTCCTGCCCGACGGCTCGGCCCTGGTCACCCAGCGCGACACGGCCGACGTCGTGCGGGTGGCGCCGGACGGCGCCACCACGGAGGTCGGCACCGTCGCAGGGGTCTCGTCGGAGGGCGAGGGCGGTCTGATGGGGCTGGCCGTGCACCCGGACTTCCCCGGTGAACCGTACGTGTACGCCTACCACACCACCGGATCCGACAACCGGATCGTCCGGATGGAGTACGACGAGGGGGAGAACAGCCTGGGGGAGCCCGAGGTCCTCCTCGACGGCATCCCCGCCGCCTCCAGGCACGACGGCGGCCGGATCGCCTTCGGCCCCGACGGCCTGCTGTACGCGGGCACCGGGGACGCCGCGCACCCGGACCTGGCCCAGGACACCGACTCCCTCGCGGGCAAGGTGCTGCGGATGACCCCCGGGGGGGACCCGGCGCCGGACAACCCCTTCGGCAACCACGTCTACAGCTACGGGCACCGCAACGTGCAGGGCCTGGCCTGGGACGGGGAGGGCAACCTCTACGCCAGCGAGTTCGGGTCCGACGAACGCGACGAGGTCAACCTCATCGAGGCGGGGGAGAACTACGGGTGGCCCGAGGTCGAGGGCTCCGGCGGCGGGGACGAGTACGCCGACCCGCTGGTGGAGTGGAGCCCGGCGGAGGCCTCGCCCAGCGGCGCCGCCGTGGCGGGCGGCTCCCTGTGGGTGGCCGCGCTGCGCGGTGAGCGCCTGTGGGAGGTGCCCCTCTCCGGCGGCGGTGAGGTGGGCGAGCCGGTGGCGCACTTCCAGGGGGAGTACGGCCGTCTGCGCACGGTGGTGGCCGCTCCGGACGGCGGGGAGCTGTGGCTGACCACCAGCAACCGCGACGACCTGGGGTCCCCGGAGGCCGACGACGACCGCGTGCTGCGGGTGCCGCTGGAGTAGCCCGGCGGTGCCGGGGGCCCGCGCCGACGGTGGCGGGCGGGGCCCCGCGCTCTCCTGCGGGGCCCCGCCCTGTTTCCCGGGAGGGGTTCGGAAGCGGCGGCGTCCGCCGCGCCGGGTCAGCCGCAGACGGCTCCGTTGAGGGTGAACCTCTCCGGTGCGGCGTTGGCGGTACCGGCGGGGAACGTGCCGATGAAGCCGAAGGTCGCCTTCCCGCCGGGGGCGATCCTCGCGTTCCAGCCGGCGTCGTCCGCGGTCACGGCGCGGCCGGACTGGGTGAGCTCACCGCTCCAGTGGCGGTCCAGGGACTGCGCCCCGGGGAAGGACCACGCCAGGTTCCAGCCCTGGACGGGCTCGTCCCCGGTGTTGCGGACGGTGACCTGGGTGTTGAAGCGGTCGGTCCACCCACCGTGCACCACGTAGTCGACCTCGCAGGAGGCCGCGGCCGGGGCGGAGGCGTCGCCCTGGTCGGCCACGAAGGCGGACACCCAGGCCAGCGTGGAGTTCCAGTTGATGGTCAGCTCGTTGGTCGCCCACGAGTCGATGTGGTCGATGTAGCAGAACTGGGGGGCGCATCCGGCCAGGTTGGCCTGGGCCACGGGGTCCCAGGTGCCGGTGTCGGAGTTGGGCCCGCCGGACAGGGTGCCCGCGGGCGGGTTGGGCAGGTCCGGGTCGAGCTGGTTGGCGTACCAGCGGCTGTGCTGGTTGACCGCGTCGTTGGTGCCGTACCCGGTCACGTAGGACTGGTCGAGGGCGTTGCGGCCCAGGACGTAGTCCATGCCCTCCAGCACGGCGTCGCGGAAGCGGGCCTCGCCGGTGAGGTCGTACGCGGTGGCGACCACCACCAGGTTGTTGAGCACGAGGTTGTTGGAGCCCCAGGCGAAGACGCCGCCGTCGGGGGCGTAGGACAGCCCGTAGGGGTGCTCCCCGACGTTGGCCAGGTACTGCTCGGCCCCCTCGACCACCGAGGCGCGGACCTCGTCGCGGTCGGGCAGGCCGTTGGGCAGGGCGGCCAGCTGGAGGCGGCCCAGCGGGGCGGTCCAGCGCCAGTCGAACCCGGAGGCGGTGAAGACGTCCCCGGTGTGCATCGGCGAGGAGGTCACCGCCTCCTCGTAGGCGTCGTCCCCGGTGGCCAGGTACAGCTCGGCGGCCGCCCAGTAGAACTCGTCGGCCAGGGTGTCGTCGCCGTAGGGGCCGCCGCCCTCGCCGCCCTCGGCCGCGTACAGCTCGGGGTTGGCCACGGCGGCCTCCCACGCGGTTTCGGCGGCCGACAGGCACTCGTCGGCGAAGCCGGCGTCGTAGGGGGCGAACACCCGGGAGCACTGGGCCGCGGTCGCGGCCAGGTTCAGCGTGGCCGCCGTCGAGGGCGGGTGCAGGTAGCGGGGCTGGGGGTCGTCGGCGGGCATGAGGGGCAGGCCGGTCCAGCGCTCGTCGTGGACCTTGTGGTGCGCCATCCCCGCGAGCTCCTCGCCCTCGGGCACCCGCATGGACAGCAGGAACTCCATCTCCCAGCGGGCCTCGTCCAGCACGTCCGGTACGCCGTTGTCCCGCTCCGGGACCGCCAGGGACGAGTCCGAGACGCGGTCCGTGTCCCCGGTGGGCGCGGTGTGCGCGCGCTCGTAGACGCTCATCAGCTGGTGAACGGAGATGCCGCCGTTGACCACGTACTTGCCGTGGTCGCCCGCGTCGTACCAGCCGCCGGACACGTCCAGGGCGTAGTCGCACGGGGCGGAGGGGTGGCAGGTGACCTCGGTGTCGCCCTGGTTGGGCGCGACCCCGACGTGCCCGGCCTCGCGGCCGTAGCCGGGGGCGATCTCGTCGAGGATCTCGATGCCGCTGCGCTGGGTGTAGTAGAACTCCAGGGCGTCGGTGGCCAGCTCCGCGTAGGGGTCGGCGCTGATGGCGAAGGGGTGGCTGGTCTCCCCGTCGGCGGTCAGCGTGTAGCCCCGGCCCCGCTGGGTGACGCCCCCGAAGTCCACGGTGTGCACGTTCTGGCCGGAGGACTCGTCCAGGCCGTGCGGGACGGTGCTGCCCGTGGCCACGACCGCGCCGTCGGCGTCGGCCAGCTCCCAGGGCAGGGGTTCCTCGGCGTCGGTGACCACGGTGGCGTTCTTGGGGCCGTGGGGGAGGTAGCCCACCTGGTTGACCCGCACCCGGGGGCCGGTGTCGGGCTGGTAGACCGGGGGCTCGGCGCCGCCCAGCAGCGACACGTCGTCCAGGCAGAGGGTCCAGTCCTCGGCCGCGCCGCCGATCTGGAAGGCGACCTGGGCGTCGTCCATGTCGGCCGACGCGGTGAAGACGTACTCGTAGGAGGAGGTGTCGGCGGTGAGCACCGGCCGCTCGTCCAGCTGGGTCCGCCAGGGGTCGACGGGTTCCTGGACCAGGGCGCGGACGGGGCGTCCGGCGCCGGAGGCGGTGAAGGAGAAGGCGTAGGACTCCCCGGCCACCAGGGGGACGTCGTTCTGCCCGATGATCTGGTCCCAGGGGTCGCTGGTGCCGCCGGGAACGTCCACGCACAGGACGCCGTCGTCGTTGACGGCCAGGTCCAGTCCCGCGCTGGCCCACCAGCCGGTGGTGCCGTCGGAGAAGTCGCCGTTGGTGATCTGTTCCACGGGCTCGTCGTCGGCCTGTACGGGGGAGGCCGCGATAAGACTCGCGCCGAGCGCGGCCGCGGCGCCGAGCGCCGTCGCCGTTGTCCTGCGTGCCGGGTTCACGGGGGTCCTTCCGCTGGGGGGTGAGCGGACGGAAGCGCTGGGAGCGCTCCCAAAAGTATGACCATTGTTGTGTCGGCCATCACATATGTCAACGGGGGTAACAGAAGTGGTTCACGGGGGCGAACGCGCCCGGCCCCGGGCCGGGCGCGGCCGGGCTCACTACGCGAGCAGGCCCCGCGTGATGACCTCCTCGGCCAGGAGGCGGCGCACCTCGTCGGCGTCCCCGGCGTGCCCCGGGTGGCCGGTGGCGGCGCGCAGCTCGGCGCGGACCGTCTCCACCACGGCGTCACCGCGCAGCACCTCGGCCACCGGGGCCGCCTCGACCGCCTCGCGCCAGCGGCGCAGCGCGTCCAGGCGGCCGTGCTCGATCGCCTCGCGGGTGATGTGGAACAGGGCGTCGATGTTGCGGTGGTAGGCCTCGGGGTCCGTGAGGTCGGCGCTGATCACCTCCACCGGACGGTTGCCGCCGTCGCCGTCGGGCCGCAGGTGGTAGACGCGCCAGAGGCGGCCGTTGGTGAGGACCACCCACTCGGCGCCCTTTTCCGCGGCCAGGCGCCGGGCCATCTGGATGTTGCGCTGGTCCAGGTCCTGGCCGACCCGCCGCACCTCCACGGGGGCGAACAGCTCGCCCTCCAGCACCAGCGCGTAGTCGATGGAGTCGCCGCTGGTGCGGTACTCGGTGGTCATGTCCTGGTACTTGCTGAAGTTGAGCCCGACGCTGAAGAAGTCGGCGACGAGCATCCGGGTGTCGCCGTCGTTGGCGTCGCGCTCGATGAGGTCGTTCAGCGGACCGGAGAGGCGGTCGACCGCCGCGGCCACGCGCCCGTGGACCGCGGTGTCCCAGCTCAGGGTGGTGCTGGTGAACTCGCCGGTCCTGGCCATGACCTGGGTCTCTTCAGCGTCCATCAACGTCCGTTCCCGTGTGTGTCGAAAGCCCCGCCGCACGGCTTTCTCCGGAACCGGGGAGCACGCGGGCGGGGAGAGTCCGGCCACGATGCTACAGCTCACCAGGGGTGCGGGCGCCGCCAGGATCCCCTGCCACCGCGCCCTTCCGGGAGCCGGGAGCCCCACGGGAGGGCCGGTCCCCGTCGGCGCTCCCGGCCGGCGGGTTCCCGAAGCCCTCGGCCACCAGCCGGTCGGCCCAGCGGGTCAGGGAGGGCCACACCGGGGGGTGGGCCAGTCCGGCCGCGCGTGCGAGGGCGTCGGCCGACGCGGTGTCGTAGCGCTCCTCGGTGAGGAAGGCCAGGGTCTCCGGTTCGACCCGGGTCAGCGCGCGGGGCAGCAGGCGCAGCAGCCCCACGGGCACGGAGCCGCGCGGCGGGCGCACCCCCAGGTGGTCGGCGAGGCCGCGCAGGAGCGCGTGCAGGGCGGGGGTGGATTCGTCGAGCACCCAGTGGGCGCGGGTGTCCCCGGTGTCGTGTTCGGGTACCGCGGCCATGAACCGGGCGAGGTGGTCGACGGTGACCACCGGAACGAAGGTCGCGGCGCTGCCGGGCAGGAGGGGCAGCCGACCGTGCCACAGGTCACGTACGGTCTCGGCCAGGCCGATGTACTGCCCGGCCTCACCCGTCGCGGAGTCCCCGATGACCGACCCGGGGTTGACGACGGTCAGCGGCAGGCCCTCGCGGTCGGCGAGGTCCCGGACCGCCGCGTCGGCCTCGCTCTTGGAGGACTCGTAGGCGCCGTGTGCGCGGTAGAGCCGCGCCAGCTCGGCCTGTGAGGGGCGGGCGGCCAGGAGCCCGCCCGCCCGGTAGCCGGTCACGTGCACCAGGCGGCGGAGCCCGGGGCGGCGGGCGGCCCAGGCGGCGGCGTGCAGGGCTCCGTCGACGTTGGCGGCCCGGGCCCTCTCGCGGCTCGTTCCGAAGCGGAACAGCGCGGCGCAGTTGTAGACGTCGCGGACCTCCGCCAGGGCCCGGGCGTCGCTCCCGGAGAGGCCGAGGTCGGGGCGGGTGACATCGACGCCGACGGTGGTGAGCCGCTCGGTGGGGACGCCGTGCGCCCGCAGCCAGGCCAGGAGCTCCTCGCGGCGCGGTCCGCCGCGGGTGGCGGCGGCCACGGGCCGCCCGCCGCGGAGCAGTTCGGCCAGGAGCCAGCGGCCGACGAACCCGGTCGAGCCGAGGACGAGCGCCTGCGGGGGCGGCGGTGTCGGAACCTGTCGGTTCGGCATGTGTATTCCTTTTATAGATCGGTCTACATATTTTTTGCCCAGGCGGAGGCCCCGCCGGGCGTGCGGGATCAGCCCGCTTCCGGCGGGCGGGCCTCTCCCAGCAGGCGCGTGACGGTGTTCCGGGCGTGGTCGAGGGGGGCGCGGTCGCGGGTCGCACGGGCGAGGAGCAGCGCCCCCTCCAGGAGGGAGAGCGCGGCCCAGGCGTCGGCGCCGGCCGCCTCCGGGGTGCGCCCCTCGGCCGCCAGGCGTTCCGCGAGCGTGCGGTGCCAGGAGGCGTACGCCCTCCGGCAGGCGGCGTACACCGTGTCGTTGGTGGCCGCGGCGTCCAGCGCGGTGGCGGCCACGGGGCACCCCCGGGTGAAGTCCGACGCCTCCATCCTGTTCGCGAAGAGGTCGATCACCCCCTGGACGAGGCCGACCGCGTCCGCCGCCCCGGCGGAGATCTCCCGGGCCAGGGCGTCGATCTCGGCGCCCGCCGCCTCTAGGGCCGCCGTGACGAGTTCGTCCTTGCCGCCGGGGAAGTGGAAGTAGAGCGAGCCGCGGGGCGCCCCGCTGGCGGCCAGCACCTGGTTGAGGCCCGTTCCGGAGTACCCGTGGACTTCGAGCAGTTCGCGCGCGCCGTCGAGAATCCGCGCCCTGGTCGCGGCACCCTTGGTTCCCATGAAAAAACAGTAAACCGGTCTGCATATTTTTACAAGACCGTCTCGGGGCGGTCATCCCCTCCCGGAACGGAACTCCCGAGGGCTCATCCCCCGCCATCGTTTGAAAGCCGTGCTGAAGGCGGCCGGATCGGCGTAGCCGACGCTCCCGGCCACCTGGGCCACGCTCAGGTCCGGATCGGCCAGGAGTTCCTCGGCGGTGTGCATGCGCCAGTCGGTGAGGTAGGTCAGGGGAGGCTGCCCCATGACCTCGGTGAAGCGCTTGGCGAGGAGCGACCGCGACACCCTCGCCCTGGCGGCCAGGGAGCTCACCGTCCACGTGTGGCCGGGGCGCTCGTGGATGGCTTCGAGCGCGGGACCGGTCACCGGGTCCATGGCGCCTCGGTACCACGTCGGGGCGTCGTCGCCCCGGCGGTCGAACCAGCAGCCCAAGGTGCAGACCAGGCCCCAGTCCAGGATGCGGTCGATCAGGGCCTGGCTGCCCGGCAGGTGCCACCGCGACAGGGTGTCCCTGGCCGCGTTGAGCCAGAGGACGTCGTCGGACTCCTCGCGCAGTACCAGCGCGGGCGGCAGGGTACGCACCAGGCGCTCGTGGCGGCCGCGCGTCGTCCGATAGGCGCCCACGACCAGGGCCGTGGAACCCTCGGAGGCGCTTTCCCAGCGGTCGTCAGGCTCCCAGCCGTGCGGATCCGCCGTTCCCAGGCAGGCGATCTCGCCGGTACGGCGCGGGCCCCGGGAGGCGTCGGCTCCGTCGGTCAGGTGGAAGGTTTCGGGGCCTCGCACAAGCGCGGTGTCGCCCGCCGCGATCTCCAGAGCGGTGCCGTCGGCCAGGAGTACCGAGCCGCCGCCGCGGACCACGGTCAGCATGGTCAGCGGCGCGCCTCCGGTGAAGTGGAGCGTCCACGGCGCTTCCAGCGAGGTGCGGCTCACGACGGCTCCCTCGGATCGGATGCCGCCGAGCATGTCACTCAGGGGGTCCATGCGGACGAGCGTAGACGGATACCAAGAAAACGCGGATTCTCGACCATGGACCGTCCACGGCCGCTGGTCTGTACTGGGTTCATGAACTCCGAGAACACCGTTGGGCAGTCTCCCGCGGCGCACGGCGGCACCGCCCTGGTCGTCGTCTCCCACCACCGTCCGGACTCGCTGACCGCGGCCGTGGCCGGACGGGCCGCGAGCCGCCTGGAGGCGGCCGGATACTCCGTCGACCTCCTGGACCTGCACGCCGAGGGCTTCGACCCGCGCAACCGGGTGGCCGACGAGCCCGACTACGGAAACCGCGACAAGACCTACTCCGACGAGGTACACGCGCACTTTCGCCGGGTCCGCGCCGCCGACGTCATCGTCCCCGTCTTCCCCGTGTGGTGGTTCGGGCTCCCCGCCCTGTTGAAGGGCTGGTTCGACCGGGTGTGGAACTACGGTCTCGCGTACGGGCGCAGCAGGTCGCCGATGGCGGAGAAGCGGATGCTGTGGCTGGGCCTGGCCGGAATCCCCGCGCACGACCCCAACGCCGACCTGGTGCGCGGACTGTTCGACGGACCGCTGCGCCGGGGCACCTCGGAGTACTGCGGTGTCTCCGACGTCCGCACCGCCGTGCTGTTCGACAGCGAGGGCGAGGACCTCTCCGGCGGGGCCCGGGACCGCCACTACCGAGAGCTCTTCTCCGAGGCCGAGGCGGCGGTCGACAAGCTCGTCGCGGGGTGAGCGGCGCCGCGGTGCGCCCCGGCCGCTCCTCCGGGAGCGGCCAGGAGATGTGACGAGAGCCGTGACCCGGACCACGCGGGGTCGCGAGGGCAGGGGAGGGAGCCGCGCCACCGGACTGGCGCGGTTCCGTCTTCCCCGGATCCGGGCCGGGGTGGTCGCCGACTACGCGCTGATCGCCGTCCGGTACCGGGACGCGCGCCTTCCGGCGCGACTCCCGGCTCTGGTCCGACCGGACGGAGGGGCGGGTTCCCGGCGACGCCCCGGTGGCCGCCGTGATGGCCTACCGGCCCAAGCTGCTCCTCGCCGACGACGAGCCCGCGCCGCCCATCCACGGGAACCAGGTGGAACTGGTGCCGTCCGGTGGCGCCCTCCGCCGCGCCGCGGCGCGTTCGACACGCTGCTGACCAGCGGATTTTGCGGATATATCCCGCAATCGATGTATGGCCGTGCGCGCTCGGGGTAGGCGCGGTTCCAACCGAGTAGACAACCGGCTTCGAGGAGGCTTGGTGATGCACTCGAACGAGGGAACGGGCGGACCCGGGAAGGCTGAACAGCTGACCAGAAGCGCCCGAGAGGCGGCCGGAGAGGTCGCGTCCACGGCCGGAGAGCAGGCACGCTCCCTCGCCGGCGAGGCCCGTTCGGAAGCCGCACACGTCGCGGAGGACGTCCAGTCGCGGCTGCGGGAGGAGGCCAGGGAACAGACCCGGCGCACCTCGCAGAACCTACGCGAGTGGTCCGACGAGCTTTCGTCCATGGCGGACCAGGGGTCTCCCGGTTCGCCGGTGGGCGACGTCGTGCGCCAGGTGGCCCAGGGCGGGCAGAGCGCCGCCGACTTCCTGGATGAGCGGGGAATCGAGGGCCTGGTCGAGGAGACCAAGGAGTTCGCCCGACGCAGGCCGGTGGCCTTCCTGGCCGGTGCCGTGCTCGCCGGGTTCGTGGTCGGGCGCGCGATCAAGGCGTCGTCGGCCGTCTCCGACCAGACCGGGAACGGTCAGCCCGAGGCGCTCGGACCCGATGAGCGGACGCCGATGCCGCGTCAGGGCGACACCGCGACCGACGACGTGGCCGCGCGGTTCCACCGCCCGGAGATGTCCCGTCCCGAGGCGAGCGGGTACGAGTCGCCCGGATACGGCACGCCGCTGTCGAACGATCCCACACCGCCGCCCGCCGACCCCGGTACGCCGGGGCGGCCGTACTGAGGGAGGCCACATGGCGACAGCTCCGGAGAGACCGACGCGCGGGGAGGACCGCTCCTTCTCCGAACTGCTGGGTGAGGTGACCGGCGACCTCCAGACACTGTTCCGGCAGGAGATCGCCCTGGCCAAGGCCGAGCTCCGCGAAGAGGGGGTCAAGGCCGGGAAGGCCGCGGGCCTGCTCAGCGGGGCCGGACTCGCCGCCTACACGGCGGTGCTGCTGCTCAGCCTCGCCGTCGTGTTCGGGCTGGCGGAACTCATCGGCCCGGCCTGGGCCGCGCTGCTCGTGGCCCTGCTGTGGGCCATCGCCGCCGCGGTCCTGTTCTCCTCGGGCCGCAAGCGGATGCGCGAGGTCTCGCCCAAACCCGAACGCACCATAGAGACGCTGAAGGAGGATGTCCAATGGGCGAAACACCCGACCAGATAAGGCAGGACATCGACCGGACCCGCACCGAGTTGGTCCACGACACCGACCGACTCGTGGACCGAGCCCGCCCCGGCAGCATCGCGCATCGGGGCACCCGGCGGGTCCGGGACAGGGGCCGTCGGCTGAGGGAGCGGGTCATGGGTGTCACACACTCGCGCGGGGAGATGTCCGGGCAGGTCCGGCACACCGCTGACATGGCCAGGTCGGTGCCGGAGCGGGCCGTGCGCCAGACCCAGGGCAGCCCCATCGCCGCCGGGCTGATCGCCTTCGGCGCCGGTCTGCTGGCCGCCTCGGTCATCTCCGAGAGCCGTGCCGAGCAGAGGGCCGCCCAGCGCGTGAGCGAACGCGCCGGAGAGGCGATGGAACCGGTCCGGCGTGCGATGGCGGAGTCCGCCGGCCACGTGAAGGAACAGGCGGCGGAGTCCGCGCGGTCCGCGGGCGAACACCTCAAGGGCAGTGCCACCGAGGCCGCGCAGACCACCGGTGAGCACGCCCGGCACGAGGCCAAGTCGGCCGCCGACGAGATGCGCGGTTCCTGATCCCGCCATGCGTTTCCACCGGTTCGCGCCGGTCCGTCACCGCTGAGCCGGTGGCGGACCGGCATGTGAGAGGGCGGGAACCGACGACCGTCCGGCTCCCGCCCGCCGCCCGGTCCGCCCCGGGGAGAAGCCAGGGAAGGAGCAGACGATGGTGGAACGTGACCCCGGCAGAGCGCGTGAGCGGGGCTCGACCCGTGAGGAGGCCGACGCACCGACCGACATGCCCGCCACCTCCTGGTGGGCCTCCCTGCGCCGGGCCGTGAAGGAGTTCCGGTCCGACGGTCTGGCCGACCTCTCCGCCGGCCTCACCTACTACGCGATCCTGTCCGTCTTCCCGGCGCTCTTCGTGCTGGTGTCCCTGCTCGGCCTCGCGGGCCCCCAGGCGACGCGGTTCCTGACCGAGAACGTCGCGGGGACGATGCCCGCCGACATCGGCGGGCTCCTGACGACGGCGATCCAGAACCTGCAGGGCAACCAGGCGGCGGCCGGGATCTTCGGTCTGGTCAGCCTCGCGGTGGCCCTGTGGTCGGCCTCCGGCTACGTCGCGGCCTTCATGCGCGCCTCCAACGTCGTCTACGACGTTCCCGAGGGTCGGCCCATCTGGAAGACGCTGCCCATCCGGGTCGGCGTCACCCTGCTGATGGTCGTGCTGCTGAGCCTGACGGTGGTCGGCGTCATCCTCACGGGCGGCGTGGCGGAGTGGCTCGGGAACCTGCTGGGACTCGGGCCGATCGTGGTGACGGTCTGGGACATCGCCAAGTGGCCGGTGCTGCTGTTCATGGTGGTGTTCATGATCGCGCTCCTGTACTGGGCCTCGCCCAACGCCAGGCGAGGGTTCCGGTGGGTCAGCCCCGGGAGCGTCCTGGCGATCGTGCTGTGGATGCTCGCCTCCGCCGCCTTCGCCCTCTACGTCGCCAACTTCGCCTCCTACGGCAGAACCTACGGCAGCTTGGCGACGGTGGTCATCTTCCTCGTGTGGCTGTGGATCACCAACATCGCGATCCTGTTCGGCGAGGAGCTCAACGCCGAGATCGAGCGCGGACGCGCCATCTCCGGCGGGCTCCCCGAGGACGAGGAGCCCTACGTCGAGTTGCGCGACGAGCCCAAGGAGAGGCAGGGGAGCCACAAGGAGGAGCGCGGGCGCGAGGGGAGCGTGCCGCGTCAGGGGAACCGCGAGGAGGAGGGGCAGCACCGGGGGCAGCACCGCTACTGAGCTCCTCGCGGCCGGTACCGGGGTTCTCGGCGGGTCCCCGGTGCGGAAGACGTCTTCCGCACCGGGGACCCCGTCGTGTCCGGGTCGCCTGGGCGCGTCCCGGGAGGGGCGGTCCCGGGCGGCGGGGGAGGAACAGCCGTGCGGGGAAGGCCCCGGGGTGCGGCCGGTGACCCGGAAGGGGGCGGCCCGCTGTCCGAGAGGGGCCGCGGCCTGGGAGCCGCCGGGAGCGCGTGGGGATCGTCGGGCACATGAGGGGGTCCGCGTACGTGCGGGGGTCCGGGTACAGGCGAGGGCCCGGGGCGGCTGTCGCGCCGCCCCGGGCCCCGGTTCCGCATCTTCCGGGTCCGGTCCGAGAGGGCCGCCCCCGCCGAGGGCGGTCAGGCGCTGGCGAGCAGGCGCTCCACGAAGGAGCGGTAGTCGCGCAGGGCCACCCGGAGCGACTCGGTGTCGGCGGTGTCCGCCGCGCCCGCGCCGCTCCACGAGGAGCGCAGCACCGAGCGCCGCGCCTCGATCTCCGAGACCACGGCCGCCGCGACCTCCTCGGCCAGGGTGTCCGCCTCCCGCACGGCCCGCGCGGGGTCGTCGACGAACCCGCCCTGCACCGTGGTCCAGCGTTCGCGGACCTCACCGGGGTCCACGCCGCGCGGCCGCGGGCTCCACTCCTGGCCGCCGGAGCGGCCGGTGTCGGACCCGGCCTGGCGCGGCACGGAGCCGCGGCCGGTCCCGCCCGCCGCGGCCCGGCGCTCGGCCTCACGGCGGTCGTCCGCGACCACCGTGTCGTCGCCCGCGGACCCGCCGGGGGCGTCGGCCACCTCGGCGTCGACCGCCACCGGTCCCGGCGCGGTCGCTCCGGTCGTTCCCGCGTCCTCATAGCCGTCACGCGCGTGCGCGCTCCGGCCCGTTCGGTGTTCGGGGGTTCCCATGTCGTCCGATCTGGTCATCGGGCCTCCTCCGTTCCGTTGCCCGGAGAGGACCGTCGTGCCGGGTCCGAAGTGGTGGCGCCGACCTTCGGCAGACCGCCCACGAGGGCGTCCACCAGGCCGCGGTAGGCCACCAGTTCCTCACGCATGTGCTCGGTTCCGCTCGGGTCCGCGGCGGGTCTGGCGGCCTGCGCGCGGCGGTACCGGGCGACCGCGCGGGGGTGCTCCACCGACAGTTCCCTGACCCGCTGCTCGAAGGCCTGGTCGGGGTCGCCGGTGGTGCGGACCTCGGGGTAACCGAGGTCCGCCATGGCGGACTCCACCACGCGGCGCGCGTTCCTGATGGCGCGGACGGGGTCGTCCACGAACTCCTGCTGGACCGAGGACCACGCCACCGAGTGTGCCTCCCGCTCCCGGGAGGTGAGCTCGCGGAGCCTCAGGTTGTCGTGTCGGCGGAGCCGCTCGGACAGGTCGCGTTCCGCGGCGCCCTTGTCGCCGTGCACTTCCACGGCGTGGTCGTACTCCGGCCCGAACCGCTTCTTGAGCTGTGCGGTGCGCCGAGCCGGACGGCGCGAGGAGAACACGGCGAACGCGATCACGGCGGCGATGACGACGACCGCCACTACTACGGCGATGATGATGGTTGTGGTATCCACGGGGGGCACCTCCTGTTGGCCCCCACTGCCCCGGAGTTGCGCCCCGAAACGCTCTCGTGGTAGGGCCGCCGCTTCCGGCCCCGTCCGCGAGGTGCTCCGGGCCCGTCGCGCCTCGTTCGCAGCTCACGCACAGGGGCTCGCGGCCGCGTGTGAGGCTGGCTTCCCACGCTTCCGGTGCCGCTCCGCGAACGCCGCCCGTCCGCAGGTCCAGTCGGCCGGGGGAGACGGTGTCCACCGTGCGCCAGCCCCGATGTGAGCGGACGGCACTACCGGTGCCAGGGCCCAGGCCCGGTGGACTCACGCCACAGGATCCGGTTGAGCGGTGTGCGCGAGGTCGCGGGCTCGGTGCCGCGGACCGCGGCGACCAGGCGATCCATGGCGCCGCCGCCCAGCCGCTCCAGGTCCACGTCGACCGTGGTCAGGGAGGGGGAGAGGTAGGCGCCCACCGGGTTGTTGTCCCATCCCGTCACGCTGAGGTCGCCCGGCACGCTCCAGCCGCGGTCCATGGCCGCACGCACCCAGCGCTGGCTGACGCTCAAGGAGGCGGAGATCGCACAGGGGGACTGGTTCGCCCCCGAGGCCGGTGCCCTGCCCTTCGGTGAGTACGCGGCCGAGTGGATCGAGCACCGTGACCTGACGCGCAAGACCCGGCGCACCTATGAGGACCTGCTCCGCCTCCACCTGGCTCCGACGTTCGGCACCATGCTCCTGAGCGAGATCAAGGAGGCCGACATCCGCCGCTGGCGCTCCTCCCGGCTCCGGCGCAAGAGGGGAAAGGCCCAGGTGCCCAAGGCGTACCGGCTCATGCGGGCGGTACTGAACACCGCCGTCAAGGACAGGCTGATCCGCGAGAATCCCTGCCAGATCGACGGCGCGGGCTTGGAGGAGACCGAGGAACGCCCGGTGCTGTCGGTGGCCGAGGTCTTCGAGCTGGCCGAGGCGATCAAACCGCGGTACCGGGCGCTGGTGCTGCTGGCGACGTTCGGCAGTCTGCGATGGGGAGAGCTGGCGGGCCGCGCCGCCGACACCCCGATCTGGACAGGCGGACTGTGACCGTGCGCGAGACGGTCTCGGACGTGGGAGGGCTCTACAGGGGCAGGCCCAAGTCCCGGGCGGGCCACCGGACGGTGTCCCTTCCTGAACTGGTCGTTCCGGACCTGCGCCGCCACCTGGACGAGTACTCGGCACCCGAGCCGGACGGGTTCGTGTTCGTCGGCGTACGCGGCAACCAGCTCCGACGGGGCAACTTCACGAAGTACTGGGCCGACGCCTGCGCGGCCGTGGGCCTGGAGGACGTCCACCTCCACGACCTTCGGCACACCGGCAACACCTACGCGGCCGAGGCCGGTGCCTCCGTGCGTGAACTCATGCGGCGGATGGGGCACTCCAGTGCCCGCGCGGCGATGATCTACCTCCACGCGCGCGACGAACGCGAACGTGAGATCGCGGACCGTCTGGGGGAGAGGGTGGCCGAGGAGCTGAGGGCGAACCGGGCCGAGGGGGACGGGGACGAACCGTCCTCCACAGGTGCCCGTCGCTGAGGTCGGCGTCCGCGCGTGTGGCACGTATGTGGCACGGACCTCGGCCCAGACCCCCGGAAAGCAGTGCGGCCAGGTGTTCGGAAAACCCCGAACGACCTGGCCGTCTGTGTGTCTGGAGCGGATGACGGGAATCGAACCCGCGTTATCAGCTTGGGAAGCTGAAGTTCTACCATTGAACTACATCCGCGTGGCACCGCCGGGAGTACCGGCTGGCGACGCATGTCATCCTAGCCCAACTCCGGGTCCCGTGGGCAAGTCGGCGCGGAGCTCCGCACCCCAGGGGCGCCCGACTACCGTGCGTTGCCCCAGGCGGTAGGTTCGGAGCGTGCTGCTCTCCGATCGCGATATCAGGTCCGAAATCGACGCCGGGCGGGTCCGGATCGACCCCTTCGACCCCGGCCTCGTCCAACCCTCCAGCATCGACGTACGGCTGGACCGCTTCTTCCGGGTGTTCGAGAACCACAAGTACCCGCACATCGACCCCTCGGCCGAACAGCCGGACCTCACCCGGCTGGTCGAGACCGACGGCGAGGAGGCCTTCATCCTCCACCCGGGCGAGTTCGTGCTGGCGTCGACCTACGAGGTCGTCAGCCTTCCCGACGACATCGCCAGCAGACTGGAGGGCAAGAGCTCCCTGGGGCGCCTGGGGCTGCTCACCCACTCCACCGCGGGGTTCATCGACCCCGGCTTCTCCGGGCACGTGACCCTGGAGCTGTCCAACGTGGCCACTCTGCCGATCAAGCTCTACCCGGGCATGAAGATCGGCCAGCTGTGCATGTTCCGCCTCTCCTCGCCCGCCGAGCACCCCTACGGTTCGGCCGGGTACGGCTCCCGCTACCAGGGCCAGCGCGGACCGACCCCCTCCAGGTCGCACCAGAACTTCACCCGCGCCCGGATCTAGGGCTACGGTACGGTCATGGACTGCCACGTTCCGTCGTCTGACCTGGGCTTCTTCTGAGTGTGGCCAAGGTCACGTTTGAAAAGACAGTGGTATAGATCACATATCGCTGTCCGCGGGGGCCGACATCCGCCGTCATAGGTCGACGGACCGTTTTTACACGGTTTAAACATGTTATTTGTCGGTGATCTACCGATCTGACCTGTGTGTACACGCCTCGGTAAGGTTGCGCCCCGACGTGAACCAGGTAGCGGTTCGGCCTCGTGAAGGGGCGCGTACGGGGGCTCTGCGCAAGCCGACTACCTGTGACAACCGCGGGTCGGCGATGGGGCGGACTGCGCCCCGCCGCGCCACGCGGCCGGGACAGCCCCACGAGGAGACCGTGCCAGCAGTACGCGCAGACCACTTGTACAAGGTGTTCGGCAGACAGTCCAGGGCCGCCGTCGAGCGGCTCTCGGACGGCAGCCACCGTGACACCATCGCCGACCTCGACGTGACGGCCGCCGTCATCGACGTCTCCTTCGAGGTCGAACCGGGCGAGATCTTCGTCGTCATGGGCCTGTCCGGATCGGGGAAGTCCACCCTGATCCGGATGCTCAACGGCCTGCTGGAACCCACCGCGGGGACGGTCGAGATCGACGGCGTGGACCTCACCGGACTCGGCAGGAAGGACCTCCTGAAGCTGCGGGGCGAGAAGATCAGCATGGTCTTCCAGCACTTCGCGCTGCTGCCCCACCGCACGGTCCTGGACAACGCCGCCTACGGCCTGGAGCTGCGCGGCATGCCGCGCGCGGAGCGCCACGCCAAGGCCCGCGAGACCCTGGAGCTGGTGGGCCTGGCCGGCTGGGAGGACAAGTTCCCGCACCAGTTGTCCGGCGGAATGCAGCAGCGCGTCGGCCTGGCCAGGGCCCTGGCCGCCGACACCGACATCATCCTCATGGACGAGGCCTTCAGCGCCCTGGACCCGCTGATCCGCCGGGACATGCAGACCCAGCTGCTGGAGCTCCAGGCGAGCCTGGGCAAGACCATCGTCTTCATCACGCACGACCTCAACGAGGCCATGCGCATCGGCGACCGGATCTGCGTGCTCCGCGACGGCCGCGTCGCCCAGGTCGGCACCGCCCAGGAGATCCTCGGGCGGCCCGCCAACGACTACGTCGAGCGGTTCATCGAGGACGTCGACCGCACCCGGGTGCTCACGGCGGCCTCGGCCATCGACCCTGAGGCCCCCGCGGACTCCTCGGCGCCCGAGGTCGGCGCCGACACCCCGGTCGCCGACCTGTACGCCAGCGCCGCCGCCTCCGACCGCCTCCGGGTGGTCGCCGAGGACGGCAGCGTCCTGGGCGCGGTGACGCGCGAGTCGGTGCTCGCCGCGCTCGCGACCGGAAGGGAGACGTCGTGAACCCCGTCGACTTCCCGCCGAGCCTGCCCGTCGGCGAGGGCTTCGAGGCCTTCAACACGTGGCTCAAGAACAGCTTCGGTCCCGTCTTCGACGCCATCGGCGGGTTCGTCCGCTGGGCCGTGGGCTCCCTGGCCGGGTTCTTCACCGATCCTGCGGCGGGCCAGCTCGCCTTCGTGGCCGCGGTGATCCTCGCGGTCCCGCTGCTGCGCACCCGCCGACTGCCGCTGGCGGTCGTCGTCGCGGCGGTCTCGGCGCTGTACGTCCTGCACGCGCAGTTCGCCTTCGGGAACACCGTCGTCAACAGCCTGCCGCCGCAGCTCTTCCTGTGGGCGATGGACCTGTTCGACCAGCGGTACGTGGACGCCTACTTCTGCATCTCGCTGCTCTTCCTGGCGGCCGTCACGGTGCTGGGCGCGCTCGACCGGGGCACCCGTGTGCGGACCGGCGTCGTCGCGGGAGGCTGGCTGGTCGCGGTGCTGCTCGGCTGGCTGGTTTTCCCGGCCCTGGTCACCGAGCCCAAGTCGCTGCTGATGATCCTGCTGATGAGCCTGCTGGCCCTGTCCGTGGCCGGGTGGCGGATGGGCCTGTTCGGCCTGCTCGCGCTCACCCTGGTGGCCTCGGTCGGCCAGTGGACCAACGCCATGGACACGCTCGGCCTCGTGCTGGTGGCCAGCGCCATCGCGGTGGTCATCGCGATCCCGATCGGCGTCCTGGCCGCCTACAGCGACCCGGTCAGCAAGATCGTCAAGCCGGTCCTGGACCTGATGCAGACGCTGCCCGCGTTCGTCTACCTGATCCCGGCGATCTTCTTCTTCTCCATCGGCGCCGTTCCCGGCGTGGTCGCCACCATAGTGTTCGCGATGCCGCCCGGCGTGCGCCTGACCGAGCTGGGCATCCGCCAGATCGACCGGGAGCTGGTCGAGGCGGGTGAGTCCTTCGGCGCCTCCAACCGCAGGATCCTCACCGGTATCCAGCTGCCGCTGGCACTGCCGACCATCATGGCCGGGGTCAACCAGGTCATCATGCTCGGCCTGTCGATGGTCGTCATCGCGGGCATGGTCGGCGCCGGAGGCCTGGGCAGCGAGGTCTACCAGGGCATCACCCGCAACGACGGCGCTCTCGGCTTCGAGGCCGGCATCTCCGTCGTCGTCCTGGCCATCTTCCTGGACCGCCTCACCGCCGCCGTCACCCGCAACAGCCCGCGGGCCGCCTGAACCCCGCACACCGAAGTTCCCCGAGGGAAGGAATCCCCAGATGTACAGCCGCAAGCGCATGGCGTCCCTCAGCGCAGCCGGTATGAGCGCCGCACTCCTCCTGACCGCCTGTGGCGGCGGCGAGGACCTCACCGGTCCCGCGGACGGCGGCGAGGACGCCAAGGAGGTCAACATCGCGCTGATCGCCTGGGAGGAGGCGATCGCCACCACGAACATGTGGAAGGTCATCCTGGAGGAGAAGGGCTACGACGTCACCGTCACCGACGTCGACGTCGCCCCCATGTACCAGGGCGCCGCCAATGGCGACGTGGACCTGTTCCTCGACACCTGGCTCCCCGTCACCCACGCCGACTACTGGGAGGACTACGGGGACCAGCTGGAGGACCTCGGCTCCTGGTACGACAACGCCAAGCTGACCATCACCGTGCCCTCCTACATGGAGGACGTGAACAGCATCGCCGACCTGGCCGACCACGCGGAGGAGCTGGACGGCCGCATCGTGGGCATCGACCCGGGCGCGGGCCTGACCCGGGTGACCCGGGAGGAGGCGATGCCGGGCTACGGGCTGGACGGCGACTTCGAGCTGGTCGAGTCCTCCACCGCGGCGATGCTCGCCGAGCTGGACTCCGCGATCGCCGACGAGGAGCCCATCGTGGTCACCCTGTGGCGTCCGCACCCGGCCTACGCCAAGCACGACCTGAAGGACCTGGAGGACCCCGAGGGCCTCATGGGCGACGCCGAGAGTGTCCACGCCGTCGGCCGGTCGGGCTTCACCGAGGACTTCCCGGAGCTGGCGGGCTGGCTCGGGGACTTCGAGATGACCGACGACGAGCTGGCCACCCTCGAGTCGATGACCCTGGACGAGTACGAGGGCGAGCCCGAGGAGGGCGCCCGCGTCTGGCTGTCGGAGAACCCCGAGTTCCTGGAGCGCGTCCTGGGCGAGGACGCCGAGGGCCTGGAGTTCTAGCGCGAACGCCGACGGGCCGCTCCCGCGGGAGCGGCCCGTCCGTGTGTCTCAGGGGGCGTAGTAACCGCCCTGCGCGCCTCCGTAGCCCTGGTTGAGCTGCCGGCTGCGCTCGCGTCTGGGGAGCAGGTAGGCGGCGAGCAGGCCGCCGACGAAGCCGAACAGGTGCGCCTGCCACGAGACGCCCGGGTACTGCGGCAGCACGCCCCAGATCATCGTCCCGTAGAAGAGGACCACGCAGATCATGATGACGATGTCGACGGTCTTGCGCTCGATGATGCCGCGCAGGACCGTGTAGCCGAAGTAGCCGAAGACCAGACCGCTGGCGCCCACCGTGAGCGAGAACGGCGCGCTGAACAGCCACACGCCCACACCGCTGACGAGGATGACGATCAGGGTGGTGAGCAGGAACCGTCCCAGACCGCTGAAGGCGACGAGCGAGCCCAGCACCAGGAACGGCAGCGAGTTGCCGATGAGGTGTTCCAGGTTGCCGTGCATGAAGGGCGCGGTGAACACGGTCCAGGGGCCCTGGAAGTCCCAGGCCCGCAGGCCGAACCGCTGGTCGAGTGTCCCGAAGAGCAGGAAGCTGTCGAGGATCTCGAAGACCCACATGGCCGCGAGCATCCCCGCTACGGTCAGGATGGCGGTGATTCTGGACTGCTTCACCCCATCGAGGGTAGAGGACACGGCCTTGCGACGGTATGTCCGTGAGGCGCGTGGGAGGTAATTGTCGTGTGTGCCCAGAGTTGTCCGCAGCTCAGCGGGCGGGCACGCGGAACGCGGTTCCTCAGGAGGTGAGGGACTGGTTGCGCGGCGGGATGCCCGCCATCGCCATGAAGGACTCGACCTTGGCCGGACTGGTCAGGCCGGTCAGCGGCAGGTACGTGCGCGAGGTGCGGCGGCTCTTCAGCGAGGGGAAGCGCTTGGGCCGCCCGCTGGTGTCGCACAGCCCCAGGGAGCGGATCCGGCCGGGGAGCACGTAGTAGGAGCCGATGTCCTGGAAGGGCACCCGCACGATGTAGCGGCCGCGCTCGTAGCGGAACTCCCCGTCGGAGACCTCCAGGACGGGGGACTTGATCATGTGGCCGTGCACGGCCAGCGCGGCGCCCACCAGGGCCGGGAGCACGCCGAGGGTGATGTTCGCCCAGTGCGAGGGGTCGACCGCGACCACCGCGGCACCCAGCGCCACCAGAGCGTAACCAGCCCACAGCTCCACGTGTTTGCGGCCTGCGGGGCAGACCAGGCGGACTGTTTCGGACACGGCAGTGGCCTCTCTCGCTGGGAGCTGCGGTGGTGACGGCGATCGCCGAACGAAACCCTATCGGCTCCCGCGGGGTGCGGCAGGTGGTTTCGGACAGCTGAGTATGCGGATTCCAGCGTGGTTCCTCCGTGCTTTGGCAGCCCAGGGGTCCCTTGCCGGATTTATCTGGTGATCATCAGATCATCCTATGGATGACATGTTCTGGCTTGTCATGGAGTCTGAGCGTGGATCGCCGACCTCGACGGGTGGAGGTATGGCGTTATGTGAGAGCTTTGGCACCTTTGTCGGTATCGCTCTGTGTAGTTATTCGATGTGATTCCGTAGTTAAACGACGTTTACTTTACCATAAACAGTGTTGACGGGCGATGGCTTTCCGCAATGCATTTCTGGCACGTCCGAATCCAGAATCGGGGCATCTGGGCCTGTTGTGGTGCTCTGACCTGCGATGACATTCGTGTTGCCAGGGTGTTAGGGGTGTGTGTCCGCCTCCGGTGACCATGGGCGCGAACCGGTTGCGGATGGGTCACGAATCCGGCAGTGGGGCTATACAGACATTTCGCTCAATGGTCTTCTGATCGACTAATCGCCTAAGTTCTGCGGGGCGTGTGCGAACCACGCGAACCCCCCAGGTTCGGCTCGTATTAGTGATCAAGGGTGTAACTGATGCACAAACGAAGGAAGACGCTCGCGCTCGCCGCCGCGGGAACCTCCGCGCTGATGGCGCTGACCGCGTGCTCCGGCGGCGGTGGCGGCGACGGGGAGGGCGAGAAGGTGGTCACCTGGGTGATCAACAGCCTTCCCGCCGCCTGGGGTTCCATCAGTGCGGCCGGGGGCAGCGTCTACACCGTCCAGATGCTCTCCGGTGTGCTGCCCTACACGGGACAGTGGCAGCCCGACGCGACGTACGAGTACGACCTGAACGTGCTCGCCGAGGAGCCCACGCTCATCAACGAAGACCCCGAGGCGGGTCCCTTCGAGTTCAGCTTCACCCTCCACGAGGACGCGGTGTGGAGCGACGGCACCCCGATGACGGGCGAGGACCTGCGGGTCACCATGATGATGTCCGCCTCCCCCACCGAGGGCTACTGCACCACCTGTGACTCCCGCGGCACCACCGGGCCCGACATGGTGGAGGAGGTCGAGGTCGACGGCAAGACCGCCACCTTCCGCCTCAAGGAGGGCCTGGCCAACCCCGAGTGGATGGCCATGTTCGACGCCCACAGCGCCGGGGGCGGCTTCTACCCGGCGCACCTGGCCGAGGAGAACGGCTGGGACGTCGACGACCCCGACCAGCTCGGCGAGTACTACACCTGGCTGCACGAGACGCGCCCCGAGTGGTCCGGCGGCCCGTACCAGATCGTGGACGGCGACCTGGAGAACCAGGTCGTCAAGGAGCCCAACCCGGAGTGGTGGGGCGAGACGCCGAAGCTCGACCGCGTCATCATGTCGTACAACACCGACGAGGGCACCTTCGTCAACGCCTTCCAGAACGGTGAGATCGACGGCGCCAACCCCGCGCAGTACAGCGAGGACGTCATCACCCAGATCGAGGGCATCGGCGCCACCCTCACCGTCGGCGAGGGCAACATCTGGGAGCACATCGACATCAACACCAAGAACGAGTTCCTCTCGGACGTCGAGCTGCGCCGCGCCATCTTCACCGCGATCGACCGCGACCAGATCGCCAGCCGCAACTTCGGCGCCGGCTACCCCGACTACGAGCTGAAGAACAACCACATCTTCTCCAGCGACAGCGAGTACTACGAGGACCACATCACCGACAGCGGCCAGGGCAGCGGTGACATCGAGGCCGCCACCGAGATCCTGGAGGAGGCCGGGTACGAGCTCGACGGGGACACCCTCACCCTCGACGGGGAGCAGGTCGGCCCCTTCCGCCTGCGCAGCACCGACACCGTCGTGCGCAGCAACTCCCTGCAGCTCATCCAGGCCCAGCTGGCCGAGATCGGCATCGAGACCACCATCGAGATGACCGACGACCTGGGCGGCATGCTGGGCGGCACCGAGTACGACATCGTCCAGTTCGGCTGGAGCGGCACCCCCTACTTCACCTCCAGCCCCCAGCAGTTCTGGCACAGCGAGAGCGAGAGCAACTTCGGCGGCCTGGAGAACGACGAGGTCGACGAGCACGCCATCGCCGCCGGCACGGCCCCCAGCCTGGACGAGGCGGCCGAGCACGCCAACGCGGCCGTGGCCGCCGTGGTGCCCGAGGCCTACTCGCTGCCGATCATGGCCGAGCCCAACTACTTCTTCGTGAGCGACAGGCTCGCCAACGTCGAGGACAACCTGCAGTCCAGCTACCGCGCCACCTACAACATCGGTGAGTGGGACATCGCCGAGTAACTCGGCTCAAGGTCCCAGGCCCGGGTCCGGACCACCCCGTCCGGACCCGGGCCGGTCCTCGTCCACCCCTGAAGGATCACACCCATGCTCGTTTACACGGTGCGGCGCGTCCTGGGCGCGATACCCATCCTGCTCCTGGCCTCCGTGCTCACCTTCGTCCTCATCGACGTCTCCGGCGACCCGCTCGCCGACCTGCGGATGCAGCAGCCGCCGCCGGACCCCTCGGTCATCCAGCTCCAGGAGGAGCGGCTCTACCTGGACCGCTCCATGCCCGAGCGCTACTGGCTCTGGATCACCGGCATCGGCGGCAACGGCGACATCGGACTGCTCCAGGGCAAGTTCGGCCCCTCCACCCAGAGCGCCACCTACGACATCGGCGAGAACCTCTTCCTGCGCCTGGGCACCACCCTGCGCCTGGTCGGCGCGGCCATGGTCTTCGCCCTGGGCCTGGCCGTCCTCGCCGGCGTGGTCAGCGCGATGCGCCAGTACTCCAAGCTCGACTACACCCTCACGTTCATCGGGTTCCTCGCCCTGGCGATGCCGGTCTTCTGGTTCGCGGGCATCATGCAGCAGGCCGGGGTGGGCTTCAACGAACTCGTGGGGAGCCAGGTCTTCGCCACGATCGGGGACGGCACCTACCAGGCCCAGGGCCAGGACCTGTGGGGGCGGATCACCAACGCCTTCGCCTACATGACCCTGCCCACCATCGTGCTGATGCTGACCAGCTTCGCCTCCTGGAGCCGGTACCAGCGCACCTCCATGCTGGAGGTGCTCAACAGCGACTACGTCCGCCTGGCCCGGGCCAAGGGCCTGCCCAACCGCGTCGTCATCCGCCGCCACGCGCTGCGCACCGCCCTGATCCCGCTGACCACCGTGGCCGCGGTCGGCATCGCCGGGATCATCGACGGCGCGATCCTGACCGAGCGCGTCTTCCAGTGGCGCGGCCTGGGCGAGTTCTTCATCGCCGCGGTGGAGAAGAACGACTCCTACGCGCTGATGGCCTGGCTGCTGCTCAGCGGCGTCCTGGTCATCCTGGCCAACCTCATCGCCGACCTGCTGTACGGCGTGCTCGACCCGAGGATCCGCTATGAGTGAGACGAAGGTTCCCCCGGCGCCCCGGAGCACCGACGCCGAGAGCGTCGGCGGCGCCGAACGCACCCAGCTGCAGATGATCCTGTCCCGGTTCGTGCGGCACCGGGCCGCCATGGTGAGCCTGGTGGTCCTGGTCCTCATCGTCCTGGGGGCCTTCCTCGGCCCGTTCCTCTGGCGGTGGGACCACCTGGTCCACCTGGAGATCCCGGCGAGCGTGCCGCCCGGACCCGAGCACCCGCTCGGCACCACCACCGCCGGGCACGACGTCCTGGGCCAGCTCATGCGCGGCGCCCAGCAGACGCTGAAGGTCGCCTTCACCGTGTCCATCATGGGCACCGTGGTCGGCTCCCTGTGGGGGGCCGCCTCGGGCTACTACGGCGGGCGCGTCGACGCCCTCATGATGCGCGTCGTGGACGTGTTCATGATCGTCCCGCTGCTGGTGATGGTGGCCGCGATCGCGGGCAACGTCCGCGGCGGCACCACCTGGTACGCGGTGGCGCTGATCATCGGGTTCTTCGCCTGGGCGCAGATCGCCCGCGTCGTGCGCGGCGTGGTCCTGTCCCTGCGCGAGCAGGAGTTCGTGGAGGCGGCCAAGGCCGCCGGGGCCTCGCCCAGCTGGATCATCGTCCGGCACCTGCTGCCCAACGCGGCCGGGCCGATCATCGTCGCGGCCACCCTGCTGATCGCCGTGGCGATCCTGCTGGAGGCGGGCATGTCCTTCCTCCAGTTCGGCATCCAGCCGCCCGACATCTCGCTCGGCCAGATGATCGGTGACGCCCGCACGGCCGCGTCCACCCGGCCCTGGCTGTTCTACCCTCCCGGCGTGCTGCTGCTGGTGGTCTGCCTGACGATCAACTTCATCGGCGACGGCCTCCGCGACGCCCTCGACCCACGACAGACCATGGTGCGGCGATGACCACGACAGAACACACGAGCAACGAGGGGACCGCCGCGGCGGGCACCGCGGACGTGGTGCTGGAGGTCCGCGACCTCAGCGTCACCTTCCGCTCCGACGACGGGCCGCTGCCCGCCGTGCGCGAGGTGTCCTACGTCCTGCGCAGGGGAGAGGCCCTGGGGATCGTGGGCGAGTCCGGATCGGGCAAGTCCGTGACCTCCATGGCGATCATGGGACTGCTGCCCAAGGGCGCCCGGGTCGAGGGTTCGGCCAAGGTCCTGGGGCAGGAGATCATCGGCCTCACGGACGCGCAGATCAGCAAGGTCCGCGGCGACAAGATCGCGATGATCTTCCAGGACCCGCTGACCTCCCTCAACCCCGTCTACACCATCGGCTACCAGATCGCCGAGGCCGTGCTCGCGCACCGGAAGGTGGGCAAGAAGGCCGCGGAGGCCCGCGCCCTGGAACTGCTGGAACTGGTGGGCATCCCCAACCCGGAGCAGCGGCTCAGGCAGTACCCCCACGAGCTGTCGGGAGGTATGCGCCAGCGCGTGGTCATCGCCATCGCGATGGCCAACGAGCCGGACGTCATCATCGCCGACGAGCCGACCACCGCCCTGGACGTGACCGTCCAGGCCCAGGTCCTGGAGGCGCTGGAGGCGGCCCGCAGGGAGACGGGCGCCGCGCTGGTGCTCATCACGCACGACCTCGGCGTGGTGGCCGGGCACGTCGACCGGATCGGCGTCATGTACGGCGGCCGCCTCGTGGAGACGGGACCGGTGGAGGAGGTCTTCTACCGGCCGCGGATGCCCTACGCCCTCGGCCTGCTGGGGTCGCTGCCCCGGCTGGACGAGGAGCGGCACGAGCGGCTCACCCCCATCGTGGGAACCCCGCCCTCCCTGCTCTCCCTGCCCACCGGCTGCACTTTCGCGCCGCGCTGCCCGATGGCGCGCGAGCTGTGCCACCAGGAGGAGCCGCGCCTGCTGGCCGCCGACGGGAGCGGGGAGCGCGTCCCCGTCGCCGTGGAGGACACCGGCGCGCACGCGGCGGCCTGCCACTTCAGCGACGAACTGGAGGGCGCGCGGCCCACCGACCTGTTCCGGGGCACCGCGGTGGCGACTGAGGCCGCCGAGGACGGGGCCGGGGAGGCCCTCGCCGAGGTCGCCGAGGGAGCCCCGGGCGCGGACCCGGAGGGGGCCGCGGACCCGGGCACCGGAGAGGTCATCCTCACCGTCCGGGACCTCGTCAAGCACTTCCCGATCCGGTCCAAGGGCCTGCTCAGGAGGAGGATCGGCGAGGTGCAGGCGGTGTCGGGGGTCTCCCTCGAACTGCGTGAGCGCGAGACCCTCGCCCTGGTCGGCGAGTCCGGGTGCGGAAAGTCCACCACCGCCCGGCTCATGCTCCAGCTGATCAGGCAGACCTCGGGCGAGGTCAGCTACCGGGGCCAGCCGCTGCACACGCTGTCCCCGCGCCAGATGCGGCCGCTGCGCCGCGACCTCCAGCTGGTCTTCCAGGACCCCTTCGCCTCCCTGGACCCGCGCATGACGGTCTCGGACATCATCGCCGAACCGCTGCGGATCCACGGCCAGCGCAACGGCACCGCCAAGCGGAGGGTCCGGGAGCTCCTGGAGCTGGTGGGCCTCAACCCCGAGCACGGCTCGCGCTACCCGCACGAGTTCTCCGGCGGCCAGCGCCAGCGCATCGGCATCGCCCGGGCCCTGGCGCTCAACCCCAAGGTGCTCATCCTGGACGAGCCTGTCTCGGCCCTGGACGTGTCCATCCAGGCGGGCGTCATCAACCTGCTGGAGGACCTCCAGGACGAGCTGGGGCTGTCGTACCTGTTCGTCTCGCACGACCTGTCGGTGGTCAAGCACATCGCCGACCGGGTGGCCGTGATGTACCTCGGCAAGATCGTGGAGACGGGGACCACCGACCAGCTGTTCGGCGCGCCCGCGCACCCCTACACGCAGGCCCTGATCTCGGCGATCCCGCTGCCGGACCCCGTCAAGGAGCGCACCCGGGAGCGGATCGTGGTCACCGGGGACGTCCCCAACCCGGCCAACCCGCCCTCGGGCTGCCGGTTCCGGACCCGGTGCCCGAAGTTCGCGGGCGAACTGTCCGAGAACGAGCGCGTGAAGTGCGTGGAGGAGCCCCCCGAGCTGCTGGACCGGGGGACCGGCCACCAGGACGCGTGCCACTACTCCAAGGCGGTCGAACTCATCTGAGGCCCGGGGCCGCCGCGGGGGTCGCCCCCTGCGGCGGCCCCCGGATGGCCGGAATCGGACAACTTTCCCACTAGCGGTCGGGGTTCACGCTGGTTGGCGGGGTCCACCCACCCGGGCGCGCGCCGTTCCAGGGCGACCCACCCGCGAGGTCCTGGCAACGGGAGCGGCGCGCGGGTTAGGGTGCGGTGCCCTTTTCTGCCCGTGACCGGTAGGAGACACCCCGTTGAAAGCCCTCGCCCCGACCCGGACCCCCGGGTCCCCGAGTCGCTCCGGCGACCGTCACCGCCCCGGCCGCGCGACCGCCGCGCTCCTCGCGGCCCCGCTGCTCGCGGCGTCGGTGCTGGCCGCCTCCCCCGCGCACGCGGACACGCCCGAGGACCGCCTGGGCGGCCTGCGCCAGGACATCGACGCCCTCCTGGCGGACCCCGCACTGGAGGGGGCGGTGTCCGGTGTGGTCGTGGTCGACCCCGGCACCGGGGAGACGCTCTACTCCCGCGACGGCGGCGCCCGGCTGCTGCCCGCGTCCAACGCCAAGCTGTTCACCTCGGCCGCCGCCCTGGAGGTGCTGGGCGCCGACCGCACCTTCACCACCGAGGTCGTCGCCCGGGGCGGCGACGGACGCCACGGGCGACGCGGCCACCGCGGCTCGGTGGAGGACCTGTACCTGGTGGGCGGCGGCGACCCGACCCTGTCCGCGGACGACCTGGACGCGCTGGCCGCCGACGTGGCCGCATCCGGGGTCACGACGGTGCGGGGCGACGTGTACGCCGACGACACCTGGTTCGACTCCGAGCGCCTCGTCGGCGACTGGTGGCCCGAGGACGAGCCCTACGCCTACTCGGCCCAGATCTCGGCCCTGACGGTCGCCCACGGGGACCGCTACGACACCGGGGTCACGGAGGTCTCGGTCTCCCCGGCGGCGCAGGGCCAGCCCGCCGAGGTGGACCTCGGCGCGGCCGAGGGCTACGCCGAACTGGACAACCGGGCCGTCACCGGCGCCCCGGGCAGCGGCAACACCCTGGTCGTCGACCGACCGGTGGGCACCAACACCATCACGGTCAGCGGGTCGATCCCCGCGGGCGGTGCGACCGTGAGCGTCCTGCGCACCGTGGACGAACCCGCCGGGCTGGCCGCCCACCTCTTCGAGCAGGCCCTGGAACGGCACGGGGTCGCGGTGAGGGGCGGCGTGGAGTTCGGCGCGGCCCCCGAGGGCGGCCGGGGCGTCCGGGTGCTCGCGGAGCACGAGTCCCCGGCGCTGGAGGAGATCCTCGTCCCCTTCATGAAGTTCAGCAACAACGGCCACGCCGAGATGCTCGTCAAGAGCATCGGCCGCGAGGTCGCGGACGAGGGCAGCTGGGCCGCCGGGCTCGCCGGGGTGGAGGAGGCCGTCGCCGGGCTCGGGGTGGACACCTCCGACCTGGTCCTCAACGACGGCTCGGGCCTGTCCCGGAGCAACCTGGTCACCGCCGACACGGTCGTGGACCTGCTGGTGCGCTCGCGCGCGGCCGACTGGCACGGCATGTGGGAGGAGTCCCTGCCGGTGGCGGGCGCGAGCGACCCGTTCACGGGCGGCACCCTGAGGTTCCGCATGGGCGGGACCGCGGCCGAGGGGGTCGTGGAGGCCAAGACCGGCACCATGTCCGGCGTCAGCGCCCTGTCGGGGTACGTCCCCGGGCCGGACGGCGGCGGGCTGGTGTTCAGCGTCGTCAACAACGGCCACAGCGGCCCGGCGCCCACGGGCGTGCAGGACGCGATCGCCGTCCGCCTGGCCGAGCACCTGGGCCACCAGGCGCCCCTGGGCGTGCGCTCCCAGAGCGCTCCCGCGCAGGGCGGCGGTGAGCTGGAGTGCTCGTGGGAGCTGACCTGCTGACGCGCCCATCCGCTGAGGTGCTGGCTGCCGAGGTGCCGGGCGGTGGAGGCACCGCGGCCCGGGGCGCTGGGCCGTCGGTGCGCGGGCGCCGGCGTACGGCGGGCTCGGCGGAGCGCTGAGCCCGCCGCCGGAGGGCCGCGGGGGGAGTCCCCCCGCGGCCCTCCGGGTTCTCCACGGATCCGGGGCGGCCCTGCCGCCACGGCCTCCGCGATGGCATTGTGGGGGGTCGGCGCGAGCGCTCGCGCCCGTTCACCCCCGCCCGCCCGCTCCGCGTCCGCGGAGACGACGGAAAGAGAGCCCCCCGGCCGTGTCCCTCCTCGTCGAGGTCCTGCTCCAGATCCTGTCCCTGTTCGTCTTCGCGGGTGCGCTGCTCTGGCTCGGCGCACTGGCCAGCCGGATGATGGGCGTTCCGTTCAGCCTGCCGAGGCTGGCCCTGGCGGGGTTCCTCGGCGCGGTGCTGGGCCCCGCCGCCGCGGGGCCCCTGTACTACGGCTCCTACGAGGAGTTCGCCCGGCACATCTCGGCGGAGGGGCCGCTCCCGGCCGGGTTCGGCGTGACCGTCATGCTGCTCTCGGCGGTCGGCGCCCTGTTCGTCTTCGTGGGTCTGGAGCTGGCTCTGCCCCGACACACCCGGCTGCGGCCGGTCCACGTGGTCCGCGCGGCGCTGGACGGGTTCGGCCGGATGCGCCGCTACCGGCAGATCACCTGGATCCTGGCCAGACACGGGCTGTGGGGCTATGTCACCGGCCGCGGGGAGGGTGCCGGAGGCGCCTCCGGCCAGCGCCGCCTGGCCCGCTCCCTGGCCCGGTCCATGGAGGAGGCCGGGGTGGTGTTCGTCAAGCTCGGGCAGGTGCTCGCCACGCGGCGCGACCTGCTGCCCCCGGTCTTCGTCGAGGAACTGGGGCGGCTGCACAGCGAGGTGGCCCCCGTTCCCCTCGCCGAGGTCCGCCGGGTCGTGGAGGAGGAGCTGGGCCACCCGATGGAGGAGGTGTTCGAGGACTTCTCCGCCGAGCCCCTCGCCGCGGCCTCCGTCGCCCAGGCGCACACCGCCCGGCTGCGCGGCGGCGAGGAGGTCGTGGTCAAGGTGCAGCGGCCCGGGATCGGCCCGGTCGTGCGGCGCGACCTGGACATCATCCGGCGGCTGGCGCTGCGCTTCGAGGCGGGCACCGACTGGGGGCGGGCGATCGGCGTGGTGGACCTGGCCGAGGGCTTCTCCGAGGCCCTGCGGGAGGAGCTGGACTTCGAGGTGGAGGCGGCCAACATCGCCGCGGTGGCCGGAGCCGCCCCCGACTCCCCGGTGCGCGTCCCCCGGGTGCACGAGGCGCACACCAGCAGGCGCGTCCTGGTCATGGAGCGGTTGCGCGGCGTCCCCGTCGGCGCGGCCGACCCCGCCGGGACCGACGGGCGCGCCCTGGCCGTCACCCTGCTGGAGTGCCTGCTCGAACAGGTCATGGTCAGCGGGATCTTCCACGCCGACCCGCACCCCGGCAACATCCTGCTGCTCGACGACGGCGGCGTGGGCCTGCTGGACTACGGGTCGGTGGGCCGCCTGGACGGCCAGACCCGCGAGTCCCTCCAGCTCATGCTGCTGGCCCTGGACCGCTCGGACGCGGTGCTGCTCACCGACACCCTGCTGGACGTGGTCACCGAGCCCGGGGAGGTGGACGAGGAGCGGCTGCGGCGCGCCCTGGGCCAGTTCATGGCGCGTTACCTGCACCAGGGGATGACCGCCAGCACGCGGATGTTCACCGAGCTGCTGCTCATCGTCACCCGGTTCGGCCTGGCACTGCCCGGTGAGCTCGCTGCGGTCTTCCGGGCCCTGGCCACCCTGGAGGGCACGCTGGTGCACCTCGCGCCGGGCTTCGACACCGTCACCGAGGCCAAGCGGTTCGCCGAGGAGCGGATGTCCCGGCGGCTCGGCGCGCAGGACCTGCGGGAACTGGCGGTGGACGAGGTGGTGGCGATGCTGCCCACGCTGCGCCGCCTGCCGCGCAGACTCGACAAGATCACCGACCAGCTGCACCGGGGCCGGTTCACGGTCCGGGTGCGGCCGTTCGCCCACCCGGAGGACCGCCACCTCGTCCGCGTGCTCGCGCACCGGGCGGTCCTCACGGTGCTGGTGGTGGCCACCGGGCTGATGTCGGTGGGGCTGTTCCACGTCACCGACGGGCCCGGAGTGGAGTGGCGGGAGCTGTCCGTGCGGGTCCAGCTCCTCAACGTGTCGGCCTGGCTGCTGCTGGCGGTGGCGGCGCTGATGCTCCTGCACCTGCTGGTGGGCGTCTCCCGGGACGGTGCCGGGCGCGGGAGATGACCCCGGAGAGGACGAGGCCGCCCGCCGGGCGGCCCGCCGCCGGGTGCCGCGCCACCGGGCGGTCGGCTACCAGGCGCGGCGGCCGAGGAAGGCGAGCAGCCGGGTCTGCTCGTCGGCGCCCCCGGGCGGGGTGAGCTCCGGGCCGCACACGCCCTCCCGGCGCAGGTGGGGGCCGAACCCCGCCGCGGCCTCGCGCGCCCACCGCACGTCCCCGGGGTCCAGGCGCTCGTCCTGCCCGGTGGCGCGGGCCAGGTCCCAGCGGTGCACCACGAGGTCGAAGCTGAGAAACCGGTCCACGGCCTCGGCGAACGTGGTGGGGCCGAAGAACCCGCCGAAGGCGGCGGCAGCCCGGTCGGGGTCCGACAGGTCGGCCAGGACCACCGCGCGGGCGGCCTCCCACGCGGCGGCGGGATCGGCGTCCACGGAGGGGATCTCGCCCAGTTCCCGGCCGACCAGGCCGAGGAACATGCCCTGGGTGTCCACCACGTGGCGGACCACACCGCGGGCGTCCCACCCGGGGCAGGGGGAGTCGGCCGACCAGCGGTCGGCGGGCACGGCCGCCACCGTCGCGGCGAAGTCCTCGGACAGGCGGGCGTAGCGTGCGCGGATGTCGCTCATGTCGGGGTTACCTCCGGATTCGCGCGGAACACCCCCATCCTCGTGACCCCGCCCCCGCGCGTCTTGAAGAAAAGCGACGCGTCGCACTCCAGTTCGATCCGGAGGGGTCTACTGTGGGGCCCGTGGAACCGCACCCCGTGACGGCCGACGCGCGCGGCATCCTCGATCCGGAGTTCGGGCTGACCCGGTTCCGGCTGGACCGGTACGCGCCCTCGGCCAAGGCGGCCCGTTTCGTGGACCGCTACTGGCTGGCCTCGTGGGACCTCACCGGCCGCGAGCCCCACACCCAGCGGGTCCTGGCCCACCCGGTGGTGAACCTGGTGTTCACCGGCGGGACCGCGACGGTGCACGGACCCAGCACCGGGGTGACCTCGCGCCTGCTGGAGGGACGGGGGTGGGCGCTGGGGGTGATGTTCCGCCCGGCGGGCTTCCGCCCCCTGGCCCGGGGGCCGATGAGCGCCCTCGTGGACGCCGTGCTCCCGGCCTCACGGCTGCTCGACGGCTCCCCGGTCTTCGCGTCCCCGGATCGCACGACGGATCCGGCGGCGCTCAGGGCCGAGCTGGACCGGGTTCTGGGCGGGCTGCTGCCCGACGCCCGCCACCCGGCCGAGGAGACCCGTGACATCGCCGAACGGGTGGCCGCGGACCCCTCGACCGTGAACGTGTCCGGGCTCGCCCGCCGGGAGGGGGTCACCGTCCGCTCGCTCCAGCGGCGCTTCGGCGACCACCTCGGTCTGGGCCCCAAGACGGTCATCCGCAGGTACCGGCTGTACGAGGCGGCCGAGCGGGCCCGCCGGGGAGCCCCCGTGTCCTGGGGGGCGCTGGCAGCCGAGCTCGGGTTCAGCGACCAGGCCCACCTGACCAGGGAGTTCACCGCGCTTCTGGGGACCCCGCCCGCACGTTACGCCGCGCGCGCCGCACCAGGAGGCTGAGCGTGCGGTACACCTCCTCCGCGGACAGCTCCGGGTCGGCGCAGCCCCGCACGAACAGGCCGTCGAGGGCGGCGCACACGCCCGCGCGCTCGACGGGGTCGGGCAGGTAGGGCGCGAAGAAGGCGTCCACGGCCCGGTTCCAGCGCTCGATCTGCGGGCGCAGGGCCGGGCGCCGGGCGGCGAGCAGGAACAGCTCGCACTCGGCCATCACGTGGGCCCGGTCGGAGCCCGGGCCCCCCGCGACCATCCCGGCCAGGGCGCGCAGGGCGGCGTCCGCGTCCTCGGGCAGGGCGGCCAGTGCGGCCACGTAGGTGTCGTTGACCCGGGTGAGTGCGTCCACGAGCAGGTCGTCGACGGTGGCGTAGTAGTAGGTCACCGCACTGGGCGGGACCCCGGCCTCGGCCGCCACGCGCCGCTGGCTGACCGCGGCCACGCCGTCGCGTTCGACCACCCGCATGGTGGCGTCCAACAGTGCCCTGCGCCGCCGCTCGCCCTTGATCCTGCGTCCGTCGGTCACCGTCCCGGCGTCCCGCGCGCCGTCCCCGCTCACCGGTGGCCGCCCAGCTCCAGGGCCATCACCCCGGCGATGATCAGGGCGATCCCGCCCACCTGGATCCAGGTGAGCGTCTCACCGAAGAGCACGGTGCCGATCACGGCCACCAGGGCGATGCCCGCGGCCGCCCACACGCCGTAGGCCACCCCGAGGTCCATGCCCCGGGTGAGGGACTGGCTGAGCATGAGGAAGGCCCCGATGTAGCCGACTCCCACCACGATGGAGGGGACCAGCCGGGTGAAGCCCTCGGAGAGCTTCAGCGAGGTGGTGGCGATCACCTCGGAGACGATCGCCCCGGCCAGCCAGAGCCACGGCATGGTACCTCCCGGGAGAAAGTGGAGCATCTGAACAAGATTCTAGGCTCGCGGTCCTCGGAGTACAACGCCGCGGGGGGATGGCCGTAATCTCTTAACCCCGGGGGCCGTCCTCTACCCCCTCAGGTGTATCGTCGTCGGTTCCGGTGTCCTCACCCCCGCCCCCGGAGGTCACCACTCCATAACCGATGCGTGGGATTTCAGAACCTTTCGGGCGCACGCGCGTCCTAGTGGTAGTACACGGCGTTCGAGGCTTGACATGGAGGTACCAGACGTGACGGGCAAGACACCCCCGGTGGCGATGCGCCGGTTCGGTATCGGACTGGTCGCGCTGGCGCTTGCCGCCACCGCCTGCACGTCCGGGGAGGCCGAGACACAGAGCGGCGGTTCCGAGGTGCCCGAGGCCGACCCCGCGGTGCTGGCGATCACGCCCGCGGACGGCTCCGAGGAGGTCGCGCCCAACTCCCCGGTCACGGTCACCGCGGAGAACGGCGTCATCACCGACGTCAGGGTCGACCAGGCCGTCGTGGACGAGGCCTCCGCCGGACAGGCCGCGGAGGACGACCCCGCGCTCTACGAGATGACCGGCACCCTCAACGGCGACGGCACCGAGTGGGTCAGCGACTGGAACCTGCGCCCCGGCTCCGAGGTCGTGGTCACCGCCACCGCCGAGAACGAGGCCGGTGAGACCACCGAACTCGTCCACGAGTTCACCACCCTGGAAGCGGTTCCCGGGCAGCGCCTGGAGCTGGCCTCCAACTACCCGGTCTCGGGCGACACCGTCGGCGTGGGCATGCCGATCGTGATCAACTTCGACCTGCCGGTCACCAACAAGGCCCAGGTCGAGAACTCCATGGAGGTCGTCTCCGAGCAGGGCGTCCAAGGCGCCTGGAACTGGACCAACGACCAGACCGCGGTCTTCCGCCCCGAGGAGTACTGGGACCCCTACCAGGCCGTCAGCGTCGACCTGCACCTGGCGGGCGTGGAGGCCTCCGAGGGCGTCTACGGCGTGCGCAACTACCGGATCGACTTCGAGATCGGCCGCGAGCTCATCGCCACCATGCACGTGCCCGACCACGAGATGGTCATCACCGTGGACGGCGAGCACGAGCGCACCATCGAGGTGAGCAACGGCAAGGCCAACCGCCGCTTCGACACCACCAGCAGCGGCGTCCACGTGCTCATGGAGCGCTACGAGCACATCACCATGGACTCCACCACCGTGGGCATCCCCGAGGACGACCCCGGCGCCTACAACGTGGACGTGCAGTACGCGGTTCGCACCTCCAACAGCGGCGAGTTCGTGCACGAGGCGTCCTACAACCCCAACATCGGCACGGCCAACACCTCCAACGGCTGCACCAACCTGCGCATGGAGGACGCCCAGTGGTTCTTCAACAACACCCTGATGGGTGACATCCTGGACACCACCGGCACCGACCGCGAGTTCGAGTGGGACAACGGCTGGGGCTTCTGGCAGAAGTCCTGGGACGAGTGGCTGGCGGGCAGCGCCACCGGTGAGCCGCACGTCACCGACGGCTCCGGTACCCCCGGCTCCGTCCACGGCGAGCAGTAGCCGACCGCCGCGCACCGCGAGGGGGCGCCGGGAACCCCACGGTTCCCCGGCGCCCCCTCGCGTTCGCGTGGCCCCGCCCGCGCGGTCAGTCCCCGGACAGCCGGGCCACGAGGGCGTCTATCACCAACCGGGTCACCGCCGCCATGTCCACCGCCTCGGAGTCCAGCAGCCACTGCACCTGGAGCCCGTCCATCACGGCGATGACCGCCGCCGCCGCGGCCTGCGCCGGGGTGCGCCCGTCGGCCCCCGGGGTGCTGGCGGCCTCGCGGTGCTCCGGACCGAGCCGGTCCAGCACGGCCTCCCCGATCTCCTGGCGCAGCACCGTGTAGCGGTCCCGGAACCACTCCTGGGCCGGGTGGTCGTCGGTGGCGCTCTCCGCCGAGAGCACCGCGTACAGCTGGGTGGTGCCGGGGCGGGCCGCGTTGCGCTCGGCGGTGGCCACCAGGTGGTCCAGCATCGGGCCGCCCCGGGGCGCCGGTTCGGCGTCGTCGCGCAGCTCCAGGACGGCGGTGAGCAGGTCGGTCTTGGAACCGAAGTGGTGCAGGACCCCCGCCGGGGTGATGTCGAGCGTCGCCGCGATGTCGGCCAGCGAGGTGTTGTGGAACCCCTGCGCGGCGAACACGTCGGCCGCGGTGCGCAGGATCTGCTCGCGCCGGTTCACCCGCCTGCGCGGCTCCGGGCTCGTCTCACTCATCTGTAGCTCTCCGCCTCCTGCGCTTCGGGTCTGTTCCGGGGCCGGGACCCGTTTTCTACGGTATCGAGATTTCCGTCACCCTCTTGCTTAATGAATATTAAGTAAGTATGGTTCCGGCTCAAGAGACGTACGTCACGGGAAAGAAGGGCGCGGCCGCAGACCCGCGCGGGCGCCTCTGACCTCCGCCCGATCCGGAACCCCGGTCGCCGCGGCCCACTTCCCGGTGCCGGTCTGCCGGGTGTTGGTGGCCGCGGCCAGGTCCGCCCCGGACCCGTTCAACTCGTTCGGGCCCTACCCGTGCCGCGTCTGCGCCGACGCCTCGGTACCCGGCTCCGCGACCGGGTCGGCCCGGCTGGAGCGCCGCTGGCGCGGGGCATGACCGCGGGCGCCCTCAGGGGCCGACCCGCGCGGGCGGGGCCTCCGACCGAGCCCTTCGGGACCCCGCCCGTACTCCGCGGCGGACGGCGGGGTCTCGACGGCCCGTCCTAGGCGCGGCGCACCGGGCCCAGGGGGGCGGACAGCGGGGGGACGTGCTCGGGCGCGGGCGGGGGAAACCCGGCGGCCAGGCGCTCCAGCGCCCGCTCCGTGGCCGAGCCCGGCTCGGGGCAGTACATCATGACCTGCTGGTCGGTCTCGGCCACGGAGAGCAGTTGACACTCCAGCTCCAGCGTTCCCACCAGCGGGTGCTCCACCCTCTTCGTGAACGCCCGTCGCTCCCGCACCTCACGTGACTCCCACATACGGGCGAACCGGGGCGAGGTGCCCAGCAGGGTGGTGACCAGACGGGAGATGTCGGGGTCACCGGGGTAGCGGGCGTAGGAGGCGCGCAGGTCGGCCACCGAGTGGCGGGTGAAGCAGTCGGTGTTGGGGTCGTCCCAGTGCGGGTCGTCGTCCGGCCGGGAGAACATCCACCCGATGATGTTGCGCCTGCCCTCCGGCAGTGACGCCATGTCCCCGATGAAGTACGTGGCCATCCGGTTCCACGCCAGGACGTCGTACTTGGCGTCCAGCACGTAGGCGGGGGTGGCGGCCAGCCCGTGCAACAGGTAGCGCACCGCCTTGGTGATCTCCCGGTTCACCCCCCGGACGGGGGGCGGCTGCGCGCCCGCCAGGCGGAACAGGTAGGCGCGCTCGTCCACGTCGAGCACCAGGGCCCGCGCGAGCGCCGACAGCACCTGCCGGGAGGGGTTGGGGCCGCGTGCCTGCTCCAGCCGCACGTAGTACTCCACCGACATCCCGGCCAGCTGGGCCACCTCCTGGCGGCGCAGCCCCGGTGTGCGCCGGCGCCCGGTGTCGGGCAGCCCGACGTCACCGGGGACGAGCCTGGCGCGTCGGTCGCGCAGGAACGCCGCGAGTTCGCCGCGGTCCACCATGGTGTCGCCTCCTCGGTCGCCTCCCTCCAGGATGCCCCGGGAACGCGCCCCTGACAGTGGTACCGCCGATACCACCCTAGGTTGTGCCTTCCCCGCCGTCCCGGCCCCCCGCACGCTGGTGCCATGACGAACACGAGGATCGCCCTGGTGACGGGGGCGAACAAGGGAATCGGATTCCAGACCGCGCGGCTGCTCGGCCTGGAGGGGATGACGGTGCTTCTCGGCTCGCGGGACGCGGAGCGCGGAGCCGAGGCAGAGAGGGCGTTGCGAGAGGAGGGCCTGGACGCCCGCGCGCTGGCGCTGGACGTCACCGACGCCGCCGGCGTCCGGACCGCCGCGGCCGGTGTGGGGGAGGAGTTCGGGCGGCTGGACGTGCTGGTCAACAACGCGGGCGTGGCCATGGGGTGGGGCGGGTTCGGTGAGTCCGACCCCGACGCGTTCCTGCGCATGCTGGAGGTGAACGTGGTGGGCCTGGTGACGGTCACCGACGCCTTCCTCGGCCTGCTGCGCCGCTCGGAGTCGGCGCGGGTGGTGAACGTGTCCAGCGAGATCGGCTCGATCCGCACGATGACCGACCCGGACAGCCCGTTCTTCGCGATGCGGGGCAACGCGGGCTACCCCGCCTCCAAGGCGGCGGTGAACATGGTGACGGCCCTGTACGCCAAGGCCCTGGCCCCCGCCGGAGCCAAGGTCAACGCGGCCAACCCCGGGTACTGCGCGACCGACCTCAACGCGCGCACGGGGCCGCGCACCCCCGAGCAGGGCGCGCGGGTGAGCCTGCACCTGGCGAACCTGCCCGACGACGGGCCCACCGGGGTGCTGTGGGGCCACCTGGCCTCGGAAGCGGACCCGGAGAGCTACGGAGTCCTGCCCTGGTAGGGAGGCCTCACCAGGACCGGACGCCGCCGATCGGCGCGGGCAGGCGCTCGTTGAGCCAGGTCCAGGTGCCGTCGTTCTCGGTGAAGCGGCGCTGGACGCGCTCCACGTCGGTGAGCGGGTTCGTGAACACCTCGGTCCACGCACCGGCGGTGCGCTCCTCGAGGTAGAGGCTGCGCGCGTCGGTGCGCAGGCGCGTCGCCTGCAGGGTGTGGGAAGAGCCGTCGCGCAACTCGATGCGGTAATAGGCCATGGGAAGTCCCTGGAAGTGTGGATTCGTCCTGTCGGATGAGGACGGTGACACGCGGCGGAGCGGTCCGTCCGACGGCGAGAGTGCCGGGAATCGCGGTCGCGTACTGCCCGCGTCCTCGGACTCTACTCCGGTCCGCAGCACGGCACGTCCCTCGCGGAAGGTATGACGGGTGAAATTCGCGTGATGCGTCGGTGAGCACCGACTGCGATTCGGAAAAAGGCCGGCATAAAGCGCGAGAAGCTACAAACATCCCATTCCCATTGTCCTGTGTCCGCCTGTGATGCCGGCACTGTCGGTGGCCCCGGTTCCGCGAGCCCCCGGGAACCACCGCGGTCCGCACCGCCGCCGTCAACGGCGGCGCGCGACCCCGACGGGGCCGGCGCGGAAGACACCGGCGTCAGCGGCCCCGCGCACCCGGGAGTGCGGCCTGAGGATCGTCCACGACCCCTACGCGCCCTACGCCGACCCCGGAAACCGGGCGGGGCGGGTGTGGCACGGCGACGTCCTCCAGGCGTCGTGCCCGGTCACTGATGGCGTGGCCGTCACGGACGAGAGCGGCGGGACCTCCACCCTGTACCGGGTGACCACCGGGGACGGCGTGGCGGGCTGGCCGCCGGGCGTGCGCACGCGCGACACCGCGCAGGTCCGCGTCTGCGGGGGGTACGAGGTCCGAGGCCCCGACCGGCGTCCGGTCGGGGCGGGTTTCCGGCCGGACGCCGGTCAGGCGCTGATTCCCCCGTCCACGCTCACCACCGTCCCGGTGACGAACCGTCCGCCGGGACCGGCCAGGTGCGCGATCGTCTCCGCTACCTCCTCCGGGAGGCCGAACCGCCCCAGGGGCACGAGCGAGCGGACGCCGTCGGCGTTGGGGCCATCGGCCGGGTTCAGGTCGGTGTCGATGGGGCCGGGGTTGACCTGGACGACGGTGACCCCGCGCGCGCCCAGGTCCCGGGCCAGGCCCCGGGTCATCCCGCTGAGCGCGGACTTGCTCAGGGTGTACAGGGTCAGGCCGCCGAAGGGAACGCGTTCCGCCACGTTGCTGCCCACGGTGATGACGCGCCCGTCCTCGCCCATGTGGCGCAGGGCCGCCTGCGCGGCCAGGAAGGGCGCGCGCACGTTCGCGGCGAGGACCCGGTCGATCTCGTCCGCGGTGACCTCCTGGTAGGGGCCGACCGGGAAGGCGGACGCGTTGTTGACCAGGATGTCCAGGCGGCCGAAGGTCTCCGCGGTGCCCTCCACGGCCGCGACCACCGCCTCGGCGTCGGCCCCGTCCGCGCGCAGGGCCAGGGCCTTGCGTCCCTGCGTCTCGATCCCGGCCACCACGCGTGCGGCGGAGTCCTCGTCCCGCTGGTAGGTGAGGGCGACGTCGGCGCCCGCCCGCGCCAGGCGCAGGGCTACGGCGGCACCGATTCCGCGGCCGCCGCCGGTGACGAGCGCGACCTTGTTCGTCAGATTCTGTTCGGTCATGGCTTCGATCATGGCGTTCGGGGCCGCGCGAGTCCGGCGGAAAACGGACGTGGCTCTCAGCCGGACCGGAGACCGTCCGCGGCGAGCCGGGACCGGGCCTCCATGAGCGCGAAGCCCAGCAGGTTCAGGCCCCGCCAGCGCTCCGGAACCTCCGCGTCGTCGTGCCGGGCGTCCAGGCCGATGCCCCACACCCGGTCGCGCGGGCTGGCCTCCACCAGCACCCGCGAACCGGTGCCGAGCAGGAAGGCGCGGAGGTCCGGGTTCTGGCCGAACTTGGCGACGCCGCCCTCCACCACGATCCCGAAGCGGTGCGCCTCCCAGGTCCGCTGGTCGAAGCCGCGCACCCGGCGGCCGATCTCCTTGGCGTCCCGCGGGTGCCCCGCCGCGAGGATCCGCTCCTCGGCCTCGCCGTCGCCGAACAGGCGGGCCTTGGCGGCCATCATGTAGTGCTCGGCGGTGCGGTAGGAGACCCCGTTCACGGTGAGGCCGGCGGGCCACCACTGGGAGAGGCAGCTCGCCGACACACCGCCGGACGCGGGCGGCCGGTGGCTCCAGAAGAACAGGTACCGGGCCCGTCCCCGGCGGCGATCAGTTCCTGGACCGTGCGCGCGCCGGCGGGTGCGTGTGTGTCCGTCATGCGGTCAGTCTCCCAGGCGGCGCCACGTCCGGGGCAGGGGTGCTCAGTCGAACTGGAACGACCGCTTTGCCAGGCCGTACCAGAACCCGTCCACCGTGGACAGGGAGCGCTCGTGCCCGTCCAGGCTGGCGCCCATCGCCACGAACAGGGGCGCGAAGTGGTCGCTGCGCGGGTGCGCGATCGCGGCGGCCGGGGCCTTGTTCCCGAAGTCCAGCAGCGCGTCCACGTCATGGCCGACCACGGCGCGGTGCACCCAGTCGTCGAACTCCGCCGACCAGGCGGGGGCCGGACCGTGCGCCTGCCGCGACATCTCGCGCAGGTTGTGCGTCGTGAACCCGCTGCCGACGATGAGGACCCCCTCGTCGCGCAGCGGGGCGAGGCGACGCCCGAGAGCCAGCAGCTCCGCCGGGTCCAGCGTCGGCATGGACACCTGCAGGACCGGGACGTCGGCCTCGGGGTACATCTCCTTCAGGGGAACGTACGCGCCGTGGTCGAGCCCGCGCCCCGGGTCCTGGTGCGGCTCCCGGCCCGGACCGGAGACGAGTCGGCCGACGCGCCGGGCGAGTCCCGGCGCTCCCGGGGCCGGATAGGTGACTCCGTAGTAGCGTTGCGGGAAGCCCCAGAAGTCGTAGGTCAGAGGTACCCCGTCCGCCGTGGCGCCGACGGTGAGCGGAGTGTCCTCCCAGTGCGCCGAGACGATGAGGATCGCGCTCGGGCGGGGAATGCCAGCGGACCAGTCGGCCAGCTGCCGGGTCCATTCGGTGTCGTCCGCCAGGGGCGGCGCCCCGTGGCTGAGGTACAGGGTCGGCATACGTGGTGGTTGCTGTGCCATGGCGTCCTCCGGGGAGATTATTTTGACCAGAACACAGTTGAACTCTCAAGTTATTCCTGGGGGCACGGGCCTGATGGCCGACACGAGGTGGCTCGACGAGGGTGAGCAGCGCACCTGGCGGACCTTCCTGGCCGCCGTCCGCCTGCTGGAGGGGGAGCTGGACCGGCAGCTCAGACGCGACTCCGGCATGCCCCACGCCTACTACCAGGCGCTGGCGATGCTCTCCGAGGCCCCGGGGGGCGAGCTGACGATGACCGAGCTGGCCCGGCTGCTGCGGTCCTCGCCCAGTCGCCTGTCACACGCGGCGACGCGCCTGGAGGAGGAGGGGCTGATCCGCCGCTTCAAGCGCCCGGCGGACCGGCGGACCACCATCGCCGCGCTCACACCGCGCGGGCTGGAGGCGCTGCGCGCGGCGGCGCCGGGCCACGTCCACGAGGTCCGGCGGGTGCTCTTCGACACGCTCACCGACGAGCAGGTCCGCCAGCTGCGCGCCATCTCGGAGTCCATGCTCGGCGCCCTCGACCCGCGCGGTGAGCGGTTCCGGTACGACGACCCGGACGGCACCGTGCGTCAGGACTGAACCACGTTCTGTTCTGCCGCCTGACCAGGCCGGACGGCGGACGGGGAAAATATTGGGCCTTGGCACCCTATGTGTTCGCCTGATTTGGTATTACCATTTACCTTCCTGGGAAAAGGTTGCACCCTCAAGCGTCATGTGGGGGTGCGTCCTCCGCCTGGGGTACCCGCTCACAGAACAGGAATCCCCATGACCGAGAAGACGCTCGTGTCCCGCGTCGGCGACGTCACGACACTGCTCGCGAGAGTGGCCGTCGGCGTCGTCTTCATCGCCCACGGCTGGCCGAAGGCCACCGACCTCGACGGCACCGCCCAGGGCTTCGCCGCCCTCGGGATCCCCTTCCCCGGGTTCGCCGCCCTGCTCGGGGCCTTCATCGAGGTGGGGGGCGGACTGGCGCTCATCGTCGGCATCGCCCTGCCCCTGGCGGGCCTGCTGCTGGCGTTCATGATGGCCAACGCCTACTTCTTCGCCCACCTCGGCGACCCGCTGGTCGGCGGCTACGAGTACCTGCTCATCCTCGGCGCCTGCTCCCTCGCCCTCGGCTTCACGGGCGGCCGCTACGCGCTGGACCGCCTCACGCCCTGGGGGCGCCCCCGCCGCGGCACCCCTGAGCCCGCGCCAGCCTCCTGACCGGGTGCCCGGACCGTCCGTCGCCGGAAACGGACGGCCCGGGTCCCGATCCGGGGACCCTCCGCCGCCGGGGCGCCTCCGCCCCGCGGCGCTCGCCCGGTTCGGCCGGCCCGTTCCGCCCGCGCCGCGGCGCGGGCGGAACGGCGACTGCCTACCATGCTGGTCATGCGCATTCTCGTGGTCGAGGACGACGACCGTGTCGCCCGTGGTCTGGTGACCGCCCTGAAGTCGGCCTCCTTCGACGTCCAGCGGGTCGCCACCGCCGAGCGCGCCCTCAGTGCGCCCCCCGCCGACGTCGTGCTCCTCGACCTCGGCCTCCCCGACGCCGACGGGATCGACCTGCTGCGCCGGCTGCGCGAGCGCCCGCAGACCGCCATCATCGCGGTCACCGCGCGCGGCGAGGAGCGCGAACGCGTGCGCGGTCTGCGCGCCGGGGCCGACGACTACGTCGTCAAGCCCTTCGGCGTAGCCGAACTCCTCGCCCGCATCGACGCGGTCCTGCGCCGGACCCGGACCGCGCGGGCCGGCGCGGTGGAGGATGAGCCCCCGCTGCTGATCGGCACGCTCAGCGTCGACCCCGGCTCCCGCGCGGCCCGGGTCGGCGACACCGAGCTCCAGTTGACCCGCAAGGAGTTCGACCTGCTGGCCCTGCTGGCCGCCCGCTCTCCGTCGGTCGTGCCCCGCGACCAGATCCTCGACCAGGTGTGGGGCGCCTCCTGGGAGACCTCGTCCCGGACCCTGGACACCCACGTCGGCTCACTGCGCGCCAAGCTGGGCCCCGCCGCGCGCATCCGCACCGTGCGCGGCGTCGGCTACGTCCTGCACGAGGGCTGAGGGACGTGCTCCGCCGCCTGCTCGCGGTCCTCCTGCCCGCCGCCTTCGTGCTGGTCGCCGCGGTCGTCGTCCCCGTGGGCGGGGTCATCGCCCAGCAGCGCACCCAGGAGGTCTACGTCGACCGGCTGGGCGACGCGGGCCGCTTCGCCGCCCTGTCCCGAACGGCCCTGGAGACCGACCGACGGGACGCGCTCGTGCGGGAGATGTCCCGCTACGAGGAGCTGTACGGCATCCCGGTGGTCGTGGTCGCCCCCGACGGGGAGACCGTCACCGGTTCGGGCGGGATCCCCTACCTGCGCGGAGTGCTGGCGGACCTGGAGTCGTCCGCCCCGGTCACCGCGGCACTGGCGGGCGAGCGCCCCGCGCCGCCGACCACCGTCTGGCCCTGGACCTCCGCGCCCCTGGTGGTCGCCGAGCCCATCGGCCGTGACAGCGAGGTGGTCGGCGCGGTCGTGCTGGCGGCCCCCACCGACCGCCTCGGCACCGACATCCTCGTCTCGTGGGGCTGGCTCGGCCTGTTCAGCCTGGTGCCCCTGGGACTGCTGGTGACGGCCTCGCTGCCGCTGTCGCGCTGGGTGCTGCGCCCCATCGTCGGGCTGGACGCCGCCACCACCGCGGTCGCGTCGGGGGACCTGGACGTGCGGGTGGACGCCGAGCGCGGACCGCCGGAGCTGCGCCGCCTCACGGAGTCCTTCAACACGATGGTCGGCGTGGTGAGCCGGGCCCTGGAGCGCCAGCGGGCCTTCGTCTCGGAGGCCTCCCACCAGCTGCGCAACCCGCTGGCGAGCCTGCGCCTGTCGGTGGAGAACCTCGCGCCCTACCTGACCACGGAGGAGGCCCGGGAGGCGCACGCCGTGGCGGTGGAGGAGACCACCGCCATGCACCGGATGCTCAACTCCCTGCTGGCCGCGACCCGGCTGGAGAGCGTCACCGGGACCGAGGCCGTGGAGGTGGCGGAGCTACTGGAGACACGGGTGGAGCGCTGGCGCGCCCTGGGCCGGGCCCGGGGGATCGCCGTGTCGGCCGACGTCCCCGGGGACCTGTGGGTGCAGGCACCCGCGGGGGGCCTGGGCAGCATCCTCGACGAACTGGTGAGCAACGCCCTGCGCCTGTCCGGCGGCACCCGGGTGGAGGTGCGCGCGCGGGCCGCCGGCCCGGCGCGGATCAGTGTGCTCGACGACGGGGAGGGGCTCCCGCCCCGGGAGCGCGAGGCGGCCCTGGACCGCTTCTGGCGCTCACCCCGGCACCAGAACGTCGAGGGCACCGGCATGGGGCTGGCGATCGTCGCGGATTTGGTCCGCGAGGCGGGCGGGGGACTGGAGCTCGGGGAGGGCCTGCCCGGCGGGGCGGGTCCGGGGTTCGGCGTGGTCATCACCCTGCCGACCGCGCCGAGGGCCGACTGACCGGAGCGCTGACCGGACCGGCGGGCCCGGGCCGCCTCAGGAGGGCTTGTTGTCCCGGTACCAGCGCGCGGCCCCGGAATGCAGGGGGACCACACCGGTGGAGATGCCGGTGCGCACGTTGATCTGCGCCGCCTCCGGCCGCGTGTCCGCGATCCGTCCGGCGCGCGTGTACACGGTGTCGGTGACCAGGTAGGCGAGGTCCTCGGGCAGGTCGGCCGAGCACAGCAGCAGGTTCGGCACGGACATGGTGGGGCACGCGGGCACGCCCTCGTACGTGGTCGCCGGGACGCTGGCGGGGAAGTACGCCTCGGGGTGGGCCTCGGCCATCGCGACCGCGGCGTCGGAGAGGTCGATCAGGCGGACCACGTGCCGTTCGGCCAGGTCGGCGATGGCCGGGGTCGGCAGTCCGGTCAGGGAGAACATCGCGTCGATCTCCCCGCGCCCCAGCGCCTCGGCGGAGGCCGCCTGGTCCATGCGCACCGCCTCCAGCTCCACGCCGGTCTCGGTGAGGATCTGTTCGGAGGTGAACTCGGTGCCGGAGTTGACCGCGCCCACCGACACCCTGCGCCCCTCCAGGTCGGCCAGCCGCCGCACGGGCGAGGCGTCCAGCACCACCAGGTGCGTGAAGCTGTCGTAGAGGCGGCCGATCGCGCGGAGGGGGTCGGTTTCGGCCACATCCTCGGCCAGCACCGAGTCCAGGCTGGACAGGCCCAGATGCGCCCCGCCCGCGTCGAGGAGGCGTAGGTTGTCGTGCGAGGCGCCCGTCTCGACGGCCTCCACACGCGTGTCGGGCAGCCGCTCGTCCAGCAGGCGCGCGATCTCCGCGCCGATCTCCCGGTACACGGCACCGGGCGGGCCGGTGGCCACCACCAGGGTCGCGGGGGCGGACGGATCCTCCCGCCAGGCGCAGCCGACCGCCGCGGCCGCCACGAGGGCGCCCGCGGCCCCCCTCAGGGCGGTGCGCCGGTCCGGTCCGCTCGGTTGCATACGTGCAGCCTAGACAGTGCGGGAACGCGGCCGGACCAGGGGAGACGGCCCCTTCCGAGTACCGCCCGCGGATCACCCTGCGTCCAGGTCCACCGACCCACCGTGGCCCAATGTCAGAGGAATCCCAAGTTTTGGTGAGGTGTTGGACACAGCTCGGTGAGATCACCACCATCGCTGTATCAAGTCGGAGTAACCCGGGAGAAACCAGGCGGAAAACCCGAAGAGACGCCGGGTTCATCCCGGGCGGGCGTTCGCCCCCACCGCCCACAACAGGAGGAACCCATGGCGTCCCAGAAGGGTGTCGACACGCCGGACACCACGTCGCCCACACAGGACGGCAAGCCCGCGAACAGCTTCCCCCGCTCCCGGGCCATCGGACTGGTCGCCGGTCCGCTGCTCGGCCTGCTGGTCTACTTCCTCATGCCGGACATGCCGCTGCCCCTCGGCGAGGGGGAGGAGGGCGAGCCGGTCCTGTCGGCCAACGGCGCGGCCGTCGCGGGCATCACCGCGTTCATCGCCGTCTGGTGGGCCACCGAGGCGATCCCGATCCCGGTCACCTCACTGCTGCCGCTGGTGCTCTTCCCGGTCATGGTCGAGGGCACGGGCGCCAAGGACGTGGCGACCTCCTACGGATCGGACATCATCTTCCTGTTCATGGGCGGGTTCATGCTCGCCCTGGCGATGCAGCGGTGGAACCTGCACAAGCGGATCGCGCTGACCATCGTCTCCAAGGTCGGCTCCAACACGGCCGGGCTGGTCGGCGGCTTCATGCTCGCGACCGCGTTCATCTCCATGTGGGTGTCGAACACGGCCACGGCCGTCATGATGCTCCCGGTCGGCCTGTCGGTGATCACCCTCATCGCGCAGTTCCGCAACGGCAGGACCGACGCGAACTTCGCCACCGCGCTCATGCTCGGCATCGCCTACGCCGCCTCGATCGGTTCCGTCGCCACCCTCATCGGCACCCCGCCCAACGTGCTGATGGTGGCCTACCTGGCCGACAACCACGACATCCACATCGGCTTCGGGCAGTGGATGACGGCCGGTGTCCCGCTGGCCGCCGTCTTCCTGCTCATCGCCTGGCTGGTCCTGGTGCGCGTCTTCCGCCCCGAGATCAGCAGGGTCGAGGGCGCCCAGCAGCTCATCCGGGACGAGCTCACCGAGATGGGCCCGATGTCGCGCGCCGAGAAGCTGGTGCTCGCCGTCTTCGCCTCCGCCGCGTTCTGCTGGATCTTCGTCCCGATCCTGGCCGACATCGGGGCCGTCGCCTCCGTCGCGCCCTGGCTGGGCAGCGTCGGCGACGCGGTCATCGCGATCGCCGCCGCGATCGTGCTGTTCCTGCTCCCGGCCGACCGCACGCACCGCCTGCTCGACTGGGAGACCGCCGTCAAGCTCCCCTGGGGCATCCTGCTCCTCTTCGGCGGCGGCCTGGCGGTCTCCGCGCAGTTCACGGCCTCGGGCCTGAGCACCTGGATCGGCGGCCAGGTCTCCGCTCTGGCGGGCGTCCCGGTGTGGGTCATCATCCTGGCGGTCGCCGCCCTGGTCCTGGGCCTGACCGAGCTCACCAGCAACACCGCCACCGCCGCCACCTTCCTCCCGATCCTCGGCGGTGTGGCGGTCGGGATGAACGTCGACGTCATGCTGCTCATCGTCCCGGCCATCCTGGCCGCCACCATGGCCTTCATGCTCCCGGTCGCCACCCCGCCGAACGCCATCGCCTTCGGCTCGGGCCACGTGACGATCGGGCAGATGATGCGCGGCGGCCTGTGGCTGAACCTCATCGCCCTCGTCCTCATCCTCGGCGCGATGTACGCCCTCATGAGCTGGGCGCTGGGCATCGCCCTCTGACCGGGGCGGCCCCTGACGGGCGCCGGGGCCCGGTGGACGCCCGCAGCGCGTTCGCCGGGCCGGGGCGCCCGTTCGCGTACGCGGGCGCATCCCCGGCCGCCTCGCGTGGGAGGGCCCGTTCGAGCCCGGGCCCGTCGCCCCGCCCTGGCCGAGGCCCTCACCGGCCACGGCCACCGCATGGCCGCCCCGCCCACGGAACCGCCCCGAGCCGGGGACCTGCGCACGGACGGGCCGGGCGCCCCCGCGCCGCGAGGTCTGGCGGCGGGCCTGGGCGCCTTCCCGGCCGCCCTTCCGGGGCCCGTGACGCACGGAGGGGGCGCGTCCCTGATGCGGGACGCGCCCCCTCCGCGCCGTCTTCGGCCGGAGAGCCTCGTTCCTCTCGCGCACCGCCCTCGTCCATCGGAAGGCGCGCTCCGAGACCTCCAGAACTCCGCCGGGCCCTCCCAGACGGAGAGCCCGGCGGGGATGCGCTCCGGTTACTCGGCGGGGGTGCCCGTCGGGTCGGGCTGGCGGCCCGCCCTCTGGTAGTACCGGGAACGGGAGCCGAGGATGACCGCGGCCAGGAGGGTGGCGATCAGCGAGGCGACCAGCACACCCGTCTTGGCGTGGGCCAGGTGCCCCGGCGAGTCGAGGAACGACAGTTCGCTGATCAGCAGCGACACGGTGAAGCCGATACCGGCCAGCTGGGACATGCCGACGATGTCGATCCAGCGCAGACTCGGGTTGAGCTCGGCGCTGGTCAGCTTCGTGGTGATCCACGATCCGCCCGCGATACCGATCACCTTGCCGAGGATCAGGCCGGCGATGATGCCCAGCGCGGCGCTGTCGGTGAGGACGTCGCCGAAGCCGTCGAAGACCACACCGGCGGAGAAGAACGCGAAGATCGGCAGGGCCAGACCCGCGGACCAGGGGCGCAGCAGCTGCTCCACGCCGTGGCTGGGGTCGTGGTGCTCACCGGGCAGCTTGTTGGTGCGCATCAGCAGACCCATGGCCACACCGGCGATGGTGGCGTGCACGCCGCTCTCGTGGACCAGCACCCAGATCAGCACCGCCAGGGGCACGTAGACCACCCAGTTGGGGACCACCGAGGCGTTGAGCTTCGCGGCCAGGCCGCGGCCCCGCTGCAGGTACCAGAACACGCCCAGGCCCGCGGCGGCGGCGAGCAGGGCCAGGAAGTTGATGCCCGAGGTGTAGAACACCGCGATGACGATGACCGCGCCGAGGTCGTCCACGATCGCCAGCGTCAGCAAGAAGGTGCGCAGCGCCGGGGGCAGGCCGCGGCCGACCACCGCGAGGATGGCCAGGGCGAAGGCGATGTCGGTGGCCATCGGGATGCCCCACCCCTGGATGGTGTCGGGCGAGGTGATGTTGATCGCGACGTAGATCCCGGCGGGCACGATCATGCCGCAGATGGCGGCGACGATCGGCAGCATGGCGCGCCTGGGGTTGCGCAGCTCGCCGTTGACGAACTCCTGCTTGAGCTCGTTGCCGACCACGAAGAAGAAGATCGCGAGGAGGCCGTCGGCCGCCCACGTCTCCAGCGACAGGTTCAGGTGCAGCGACTCCGGCCCGATGGTGATCGCGCGCAGGTTCTCGTAGGACTCGCTGAACGGGGAGTTGATCCAGACGAGGGCGAGCGCGGCGGCGGCGATCAACAAGAAACCGCCGACGCTGTCACTGCGGAGCGCGTCGGCGAGTCGGGAGGTGACCCCGGAACTGGGGGAATGCTCGATCGGGTCGATGCTCATATGCACCTTTCGGGTACGGCTGGCAGGGACTCGCCGACCAGTCTTCCCGGCACACCTAGGCGCCAGTGCGCCTCGCCCATGCTCGCCCAAGGTGGGGCAAATGTCCAGCCCAGAGGGCATGTGTCCGGTCCTGTGCGGCACGCCCGAACCCGGACCGGTACAGTCTTCGCCAGGTGTGCCGGGAAGACTGGTCGGCGGTCACTCACTGTCGCCTAACGTGAAACAACAGGTGTCTCATGCCTGATTCCCCACTCCAGGGTGCGCGCATCTACCGCTCCGAGGCCGGCGCGCGCGCCGTACGCGCCTGGTGCGAGCGCAGGATCGCCGACTGGCCGGAGCTCACCGCCCTGCCCGAGTGCGGTACGGCGCTCGGCGCCACCCGGGCCTTTCGCGCCCCCGCCGGGCCGGGCGGGGACGCCCGCGGCGGGGAGCGCGCGCCGGTGGTCGTCCTGAGCGGCACCAACTTCAACTCCGCCACCTCAGTGGGCACCGCCCGGGTCCTGGCCGGGGACCGCGAGGTCATCCTCGTCGACCTTCCGGGACAGCCCGGTCTCAGCGCCGGGTTCCGCCCCCGCACGGACCGAGCCGCGGCCTACGGCTCCTGGTTCGACGAAGTGCTCCCCCGCCTCACCGAGCAGCCGGTCACCGTGCTCGCCCACTCGCTCGGCGCCGCCGTGGCCCTGTCGGCCCGGCCCTCGCCCCTGGTGCGCGCCCTGGTCCTCGTCGGCCCCGCCGGCCTGACCGCGGCCGCCAAGAGCCCGGAACTCATGCGGGTCGCCCTCCCGTGGATGATCGGTCCGCGCGAGGACAAGAGCACCCGCATGCTCAACTTCATGAGCGGCCCGGCCTACGCCTCCTCCGGCACGCACCCCCACGCCGAGTGGATGACGCTGGTGGGCCGCCACTGCCGGACCAGCCTGGCACCCGGTCCGCTGCCGTTGGAGTGCCTGCGCCCCTGGGAGTCCACCCCGGTCGTCGTGGCCACCGGCTCCCACGACGCGTTCTTCTCGCCCACGCGCCTGCACGGGCCAGCGCACCGCCTCCTGGACGCGGACGTGGTGGTCCTGGAGGGCGCGGGCCACCTCGCCCCGGACGAGCAGCCCGAGCGGATCGCCGAACTGCTGCGCTCGGTGGACTGACCGCCCGCGTTCCGCGGACGGGCCTCGCGTCCGGTGGACGGGAGTCCGGACACCTGGCACGGTGACCGTTATGTCTGCCGAGCGTATGAGCTGGGCCTTCGCGCCCCCGCCTCACCGGTCGCGGGCCCGGCCGGGCCCGTCCCCGACGAGGTCCGGAGCGGCGGTCCCCCCGCGCGCCGAGGGCCACGGGGGTGTCCTCGCCGCAGCGGGGCAGGGGGGCGGACCGTCCGGCGCGACGCGGCGGACCTTCAGTCCAGGACCTGTTCCAGGGCGTGCGCGCCCACCGCGGCCAGCGGGGGGTCGTCGGTGAGCGCGCCCAGCAGGCCTCCGAACAGGACGGCCCACGCCCGGGCGCGGTCCCAGGTGGCGGGGTCCACGGCGCGGAGCGCCTCCAGACGGGCCCGGAAGGCGGCCCGCCCGGGGCCGTCGAACAGCAGCCAGGCCACGGCCAGGTCAGTGGCGGGGTCCCCCGCTGTCAGGTCGCCGAAGTCCAGGACGGCGGCCAGTCGGGGTTCGTCCCCGGAGGTGACGAGGACGTTGGCGGGGTGCAGGTCGCCGTGCAGCCACACGGGCGGCCCGGGCCAGGGCGGGGTCGCGCTCAACCGCTCCCACAGGGCCAGGAGTTCGTCCGCCCGGGGCACGGTGTTCCCGCGCAGGCGCTCGTGGACGCGGTCGCGGCAGTGCTCCAGGGGCACGCCGCGGAAGGGGTTGGCGGGCGCCTCCGCCGGCGCCGGGGCGTGCAGGAGCGCCGCGAACTCCGCCAGCGGCGCGGCCAGTGGGCGCCGGGCGGCGACCGGCAGCGCGGCGGCGGGGCTCCCCTCGAACCAGGGGATGACCGACCAGTGCCAGGGGTAGCCGCTGCCGGGGACGCCGACGCGGACGGGTACGGGGAGCGGGACGCCGACCCGGTCGGCGATCGGTCCCAGCCAGCGCTGTTCGCCGAGGATCAGCCCGGCGGAGCGCTCACGGCGCGGAAGCCGCACGGCCAGCCGGTCGCCCAGGCGCAGGATCGCGTTGTCCCATCCGTTGGAGAACGGGGTGAGGGGGAGCGCGGCCAGGTCGGGGTGCTGTTCCCGGAGCAGGCACCGGACGAGGGGGACGGTGATCGCGAACTCCGCGGCGGGGGTGTCCATACCCCCCATGATCGGGCAGGCCCCGGGAGGGCGCCGCCGGACCCGGCACCGCGCCGCCGGGTCCGGGGAACGGGCTCAGGCCTTGCGGTTCTCGCCCAGCTCCTCCTCGATCGGGTTGACCGGCCGGGTCTCCTTCATCGACTCCGCCATACCGGGCTTGGTGTGCTCCCTGCGGTGCTGGGCGCGGGCGGACTCGGGCGAGGAGTCGGTGTCGGACCGGGGCAGGGGCACCGAGCGCAGGACCTCGTTGGGCTCGTTGTAGTCGGCGGGCGGCATCGCCCGCAGCGCGCTCAGCAGTTCCTCGTCGGCCCCCGCGTCCCGCGCGTGCGCCACGATGCGGTCCTTGCCGGCGGGAAAGCCCACCTCGCCCAGGATCTCCTGGAGTCCCCTGATGCCGTGCTTGACGCTCATGTTCGGTCCCTCCGACGCGTGTGCGGGCCGGACCGCCCACGTCAGCGGCGGCGAGCGGCCCGACCTGCCAGGACACGGGGGTTGCTACCCGGTCGGGCGGGGCTCCAACCGTGGAGGGCTCAACCGTGGGGGCTCCAACCGCCAGCGGACCGACCGTCGGGGCCCGAGCGCGGGGGTCCCGGCCGTCGGGGGTTCGACCGCGGAGGTCCCGGCCGTGGGGGCCCGCCGCGCGGCCGACGCGGCGGCGGACTCGCCTTCCCGGCGGCGGGCCTCCTCGTCCCGTCGACGGCCCCTCCCCGCCGCCGCCGGGACCGCCCCCGCCGTCAGCTCCGCGGCGCCTGCGTCTCCGGGCGCAGCAGCGGCATGACCTTCTCCCCGAACTCCACCATGTCCGCGTGGTAGTCGGGGAAGATCAGCATCAGGCCGTCGAGCTCGGCGTACTCCACGATCTCGCGGATCCGCGCGGCCACCGTCTCGGGCGAACCGGTGACGAAGGGCGTCTGGAACGCCTCGTCCTCGGGCCGCTCAGAGGTCAGCGACAGGGCCCGGTCCAGGGGCAGGCCCCAGGACATCTTCAGGTTGACGATCGCGTCGACGTCGGCGCCCCGTCCGTACGTCAGCCTGCGCTCCTCGGCGGCGGCGTCGGTGTCGGCCATGATGACGGTGAGCATCGAGTACGTCCTGATGCGCCGGTCCTGTTTGGCGGCGCGCTCCTTGACGTCGCGGCTGGCGTCGCGCAGGCCCGGCAGGTCCTGCGCGGTCAGGAACGAGCCGTCGCAGTGCCGCGCCTGGAACTCCAGGCCGGTCTCGGAGCGGCCCGCGCTGATCAGGGTCGGCGCCGGAGTCGGGTGCGGGCGCGAACGGCAGTCGTCGAGCTGGAAGAACTCGCCGTGGTGGGTCACCGAGTCCTCGGTCCACAGCCGCTTGAGGACGCTGGTCCACTCCTCCGTGTAGCGGTAGCGGTCGCCGTGCTCCAGGTCCTCCCGCCACAGGCCCATCTGCCGGAACTCGTCCGCGTAGGCGCCCACGACGATGTTCATCCCCGCCCGGCCGCCGCTGACGTCCTGCAGCGTGGTGTACATCTTGGCGGCGATGGCCGGGTGGAACAGGTTCGTGTGGACGGTCGCCCACACCTTGACGTGCTCGGTGGCCTCGGCCAGGCCCGACATCATCGTGATCGACTCCAGGGTCCGCCCCCAGTGGTCGGTCGCGCCGTCGTAGCCGCGCCACTTGCCCATGGACATGACGAAGTCGAGCCCGTAGGCGTCGGCCAGGACCGCGGCCTTCTTGTTGTACTCGTAGGTCGCCTCCGGGTGCGGCGCGGTCTCCGAGACGATCCACCCCCCGTTCCCGATGGGCAGGAAGATTCCGTACTCGGTGTCGGCGGCCGTCGGCTCGCCTGCTGCTGCCATCCTTGGCTCCTCGGTCATTGCTCTGGTGCGCGTGGTGTGCGCGGTGTGCTGCTCTGGTGCGCGTGGTGCGCTCTGGTGCGCGCGGCGCGTTCCCGGTGCCGCGCGGCCGTTGTGGGGCCGGCGCGCGGCACCGGGCGGGTCTGTGGATGCTGCGGGGTCCTACTGGTCGGGCCAGGACACCTCGGTGGCCACGTGGACGGCCTGCAGGTAGCGGGGCTCGAACAGGGGCTCCAGGGAGGGCAGCTTGTCGAGCTGGCCGTTGTCGACGAGCGTCTCGCCCTCGGCCTCGGTGAGGTTGAGGTCGATGTAGCCCACCACGGCGTCGTCGGGCGTGGAGGCGTTCACCAGCTCGTGCTCGGTGTTCCACACGCGCAGGTTGTGCTCGACGTCGTACCCGGCCTCGTCCAGCTCCGCGGCGTAGCCGACGCACTCCTCACCGTTGTCCTGGCAGTAGTCGAAGGAACGGGCGAGTGCGCGCAGGAAGTCCTCGACCACCGTCGGGTTCTCCTCGGCCCACTCGGGGTTGGTGGCCATCACCCCGAACGACCCGACGACCCCGTAGTCCTCGGGCAGCCACTCGTTGTACTCCTCGCCCATGTCGGCGAGCAGGAACGGCTCGTTGGAGCGGAAGCCCGTCAGCGCCTGCACCTGGTCGCGGGGCAGCACGCTGGGGTCGTAGCCGACCTCGACGATCTCCATGGAGTCGACGTCGACGCCGTCGGCGACCAGCATGGCCTCCAGCGGGGCGGGGAGCATGCCCTTGTGGCCCAGGGTCTTGCCCTCCAGGTCCTTGAGCTCCCCGATGTCGGTGCCGGTCAGCAGCGTGGCGATGGGGACGTGCCCGTAGGTGGCCACGCCGATCACCTCGTGCCCGGCTTCGTTGGCCTGAAGGACCTCGGCCTCGTTGCCCAGGGAGGTGAAGTGGGCGGTGCCGGCCGACACCAGCTGGGAGTTGCCGATGGTGTCGCCGCTGCCGGGCTGGATCTCCACGTCCAGGCACACGGCTTCGAAGTAGCCCAGGGCGTCGGCGGCGATGGCCTCCAGGATGCTGACGGAGGCCTGGTACTGGTAGCCGGTGATGTAGGTGACCGTTCCGGCCGCCTTGTTGGTCTCACAGCGCTCGTCGTCGACCACGACGGCGGCGGCCTCCGGTGCTTCCTCCTGAGCCTGTTCTCCGCCGCACGCGGCGGTGAGCAGCAGGGCCGAAGCCGCCGCGGTCGCCAGCGCGGGGCGCAGGGGGCGGGGCCGGTGATGATGAGGCGGGGTACTCAAGGGGTCTCCTTAGGAGGGTGTTCGCTGCTGTGACTCGTGCCAGAACAGCAGTCGGCGTTCGACGAGGGTGATGAGTGCGAGCATCAGCACGCCCATCACGGCCAGACAGGCGACGGCCGCGTAGACGTACTCCAACCGGGCGGTCGCGGCCGCGTTGCGGATCATCGTGCCGAGTCCGCTGGAGGACCCGGCCGCGACGAACTCGGCGACCACGGCGCCCACGATGGACAGGGGGAACACCACCCGCAGCGCGGCGAGGGTGTAGGGAAGGCTGCTGGGAATCCGCAGCCGGAGCAGCACCTCCAGCCGGGAGGCGTGCAGCGTCGAGAAGACGTGCAGGACGGGGAGGGACACCGACCGAAGCCCGGTGGTGACGTTGATCAGCACGGGGAAGAACGTGATGATCGCGGTCACGATGACCTTGGGGGTCATGCCGAAGCCGAAGGCCACCACCAGGGCGGGGGCCAGGGCGACGACGGGAGTCACGTTCAGGACCACCGCCAGAGGCATGACCGCGCGGCGCAGCACCGGGATCTCCGACATCAGCAGCGCGAGCACGAAGGCCGTCCCCGCGCCGCAGGCGACGCCGAGCAGGGCGATGCTGAGGGTCGACCAGGCGTTGGAGAGGAACAGCAGGGGGTCCTCGACGAGGATCGCGCCGACCTCCGACAGCGGCGGCAGGAGGTAGGGCTGGTCCGCGGCGACCGCGGACCAGCCCAGGCCCACGGTCAGTACCGCCACGGCGGTGGGCAGCCACACGCCGGGTCCGAGGCGGCTGCCGCGCGCCGCCCGGCGGCGCGCGGGGGCCCCGCCGTCGCGGCGGGCGCGCACGGGTGCGCTGGTGGCCATGGTCTGTCCTCCTCTCACAGGGGGATGAGGTCGTCGGGGGCGGCTCCGGCCTCCCAGGCGGACTGCAGGGACGCGCGGACGCGGTCCTCCAGGGCGTGCATACGGGGGCCGGTCACGACGTCCCGGCCGCGGGGGCGGGGCAGGTCGACGGGCAGGACCTCGTGCACCCGGCCCGGCCGGGCCGACATCACGACGATCCGGTCGGAGAGCGTGACGGCCTCGCGAACCGAGTGGGTGACGAAGACGACCGTGGTGGCCATGCGCTCCCACAGCCCGAGCAGCTGCAGCTGGAGCGCCTCACGGGTGAACTCGTCCAGGGCGGAGAAGGGCTCGTCCATCAGCAGCAGGTCGGGCCGCAGACCGAAGGCCCGGGCGATGGCGACCCGCTGCTGCATGCCCCCGGAGAGCTCCCCGGGGTACTTGCGCGCGGAGTCCTCCAGCCCGACCATGCGCAGCAGGTGGTCGGGGTCCTCGCTGCCCCTTCCGGCCCGGCGGTTGACCCGGGCGGGCAGGGAGACGTTGCGGCGCACGTTCAGCCACGGCAGCAGCGCGGGGGTCTGGGGGACCAGGCCCACCGCCTTGGCCTCGCACATGCTCCTGGGGGTGGAGCCGAAGACCGTGACCTCGCCGGTGTCGTGCTCCTCCAGCCCCGCGATCACGCGCAGGAGCGTGGACTTGCCGCAGCCGCTCGGGCCGATGAGGCTGACGAAGCGGCCGCGCGGGATCTCCAGGTGGATGTCGTCGAGCGCGGGGCGGCGCGGATCGCCGCCCTCGTAGGTCTTGGTGAGGCCGTGTACCTCGATCCGGTCCTCGCTCACACGTTGTCCCGGCGTCGAGGCCTCGGCGGTCGCGGGTGCTCCGGTCCGTGCGGGGCGGTGCCGCCTCCGGTCACTCGGCGGGGTGGCGGGGATGCCATACCTGCTCCTCGAGGCATGTGATCGGATGATTGCACAACGTGTTCACTCTGTGAATGGCTGTGGGAGGGGCGAAAAGGGGCGTGCGGTTCCTCGGGCGTCATCGGCGGAACGGGGGGCCGGCGGAAACGGGGCGGTGCGGCGCGGCCGCGCTCGGGCGCACGGCGGGGGAGGCCGCGGCGGTGCGGGGGGCACCGCCGGCGGCAACCTCATGGGGACGGCCCATGGGACACCCTCCAGACAGTTGTCCCCGGGCACGACGGACCGGGGACCTTCGATGGAGAGCGGGCGGAAGCAGGTGGGTCGACGGCCCGCGGGGATCGTTGACGGGACGAACGTTAGAGATTGCTTATTAACGCGTTATGAAGCCTTGATCACATACTGATATCAAGCGCGCGAATGCGGTGCTGGTCGTCCGTGAGGGCGACGGTGATCCGCTGTGAGGCGAACGCCGCAGGCAGCCAGGCGCCGCGTCCGAAGAGCCGGGCCAGCGGCTCGCCCAGCACCAGGAGGGCGTGTGCGTTCGGGAAGTGGTGGTCGCGCAGCCAGACGAGCTTGAAGGCGTCGGCGATGATCTTGTTGCGCTGGGCCGACTTCACGGGCCCGTGCAGGGGTGAGAACTGGACCAGGACGGACGGCGGGTCCGCGTCGGCGCAGTCGACTCCGATCCGTGTCCCGTCGGGCAGGGTGAACTCACGCGGGACGAGGTCGATGCCCAGGTGGTGGGAGAGCGCCCGGGCGAGTTCGGAATGACCCTGCCGCGTCGCTTTGATGTCCACCGACGACGGACTCCTCGCTGAATGCCCCATAGCAAAGAGACTTTAATGCACACCGGTTCCACGGGCACCGGAGTTAACTCTGCGCACTTCGGTCAAGAGGGGTTCCGGTAGGCCCGACCTGCCTTTTCGGGTTCGCTTCGTGGTGCGCTTCACACCGGCGGCTCCGGGGACCGGGTTCCGCTATGGGAGGCGTTCCCGGGACGGATCCCGAGGCGGGCGCGCCGAGCCCTCTGGGGGAGTGCTCGGGCACCACCGGGAAGGATGAGGGGAACGCGTGCGGAATTCGTCTGCCGCGGGCCCGGAAAGTCCGCCGTGTGTCGGCCCCCGCCCGCCCGGGTAGGCGGCGGGCAGGAACCGACGAGTGACCAGGGAGGCGGGCGTGGTGACCATTCGTGCCGAACACGTGACCCGGCTGTTGGGTCCCGAGGGCGGGAACCCGGTGCTGATCGTCCACGAGGGCCGGGCCGAGGTCGTGGAGGCGGAGCGGCTCTCCGACCCGCGCTACGCGGGCGCGCTGCGGGTGACCGATCGCGCCGACCTCGGCGCCGAGGTCGGCGGCGAGCCGCTCACCGAGGAGCGGGCGCAGGACCTGGCGCGGCGGCTGGACGCCGCGGTGAGCAACCTCGGCGGCTGAGCCGCACGCCGGGGAGCCCGGCCCGGTCGGCCGGCGGCCGGAGAACCCCGGTCAGCCGGTGGCCCGGGGGTCGTAGGCCTCCCCGGTCATCGGGTTGGTGGCCAGGCCGGTCGCGTGGTCGTAGTCCACGTCCATCCCCAGCGCGGGGTCGTGGTACAGCCCGGTCTCGGGGTTGCGCGGCAGACCCACGTCGGGGTCGATCTCCCAGCCGGTGGCCGGGTCCACGGCCGCGGTCTCCGGCTCCGGGGAGGGCTCGGCGGAGGGCGCCTCGGAGGGTTCCCGGCTCGGCTCGGCCGCGGGCTCGGACTCCTCCTCCCCGGGAGTCTCCTCCACACCGACGATCTCGCTCCGGCCCGGCTGGGAGTGCGCACCGCCCTCCGGGTCGAGCACGCCCCAGCTGACCAGGGCCAGGATGAGGACGCCCAGCCCGACGCGGTAGTAGACGAACGGCATGAAGCTGTGCGTGGAGATGAACCGCATCAGCCAGGCGATCACCACGAAGCCGACGACGCCCGCGATCACCGTGCCCACGATGGTGGCGCCCCAGCCGGCGTACTCGTTGCTGCCGATGTCGGTCAGCTTGTACAGGCCCGCGCCGAAGACCGCGGGCAGGGCCAGCAGGAAGGAGTACTCGGCCGCGTCCTTGCGCTTGAAGCCGAGCAGCATACCGCCGGTGAGGGTGCCGCCGGAGCGGGAGACGCCCGGGATCAGGGCCAGCGCCTGGAACAGACCGAAGGTGAGGCCGCGGGAGACGGTGAGGTCCTCCAGCTCCCGGTGCTTGCGCGTGTACCTGTCGACCACGCCGAGGATCACGCCGAAGATGATGAGGGTCAGGGCGATCAGGCGCAGGTCGCGGAAGACGCTGTCGATCTGCTCCTCCAGGAGCAGGCCGAGCACGACGATGGGGATCGAGCCGAGGATCACGTACCAGCCCATGCGCGCGTTGATGTCCCCGCGCAGCTCCCGGTCGAACAGCGACCTCGTCCACGTCGACACGATCGCCCAGATCCGCTGCCGGAAGTAGATCAGCACGGCCAGCTCCGTACCGAGCTGGGTGACGGCGGTGAAGGCGGCGCCCGGGTCGGGCCAGCCGAAGAAGGCGGACACCACGCGCAGGTGGCCGCTGGAGGAGATCGGGAGGAACTCGGTCAGCCCCTGGACCAGGCCAAGGACGATTGCTTCGAAGATGGACACGGCAGAGTCTGCTCCAGGACGCTTCGGATGCCCCGACCGGGGCGGCTGTCGGCGCGCGACGCGGCGCGCTCAAGGGGGACGGCCCCCGAAGCTTACTGAGAACTCCGGACCAGCACGTCATCGCGGTGGTCGGTTCAGGTGTCCGGAGGGCGGGCACCGGGTGTCCCGGGGGAGAACCCGGGGTGGAGGGCAAAGGTGGGGTTTCCTCCCTCGGCGGTGCTTTTCGGATGGTCCGGAGGGGTCTTTTTCGCGGTGAAAAAAGAGCGCCATTGACTTTCCGGGCAGCTCACGGCGCCGTACGGGCCGGATCTTTGCCCGGAATCCGCCGGCGGCCTTGCGGAATCGGAAGGATTTCGCAGGAAACCGGACGCGCCGGGTAACTGACACGGAGGAAACACGCGCGCCCTGCGGATACTCCACCGCGAGGAGGCCGGGGCGGCCGCGCCTGAGCGGTCAGGAGCCCAGGCCGTCGGGCAGCGCGCCCAGGACGGCGAGGAACTCCCACCGCTCCGACGGGCTCAGGGCCGCGTAGACGGGCTCGTCGCGCCGGTCGGTGTCCGCCTCGACCGCCGGGCGCGGCGGCTCCCGGCGGACCTGCTCGGCTGTCAGGCCCGCCGCCGCCCAGGCGGCGCGGTGGGCGTCGGCCCGGTGGTGGCGCAGCGCCCCGAGGCGGGACATCAGTACCTGCGGCACGGAGTCCCCGCCCTCCTCGAACGGAGGCGCCATCGCGGCGAAGGCGGGCCCGCCCGTGGCCCTCCCCGCCGCCAGCAGGCGGCCGGTCAGCTCGCACAGCCGGTCGACCGCGTCCGGTCCCGGCAGGGTCCCGATCGGCCGCCTCGACCACACCTCGGCGGCGGTGGCCCCGACCACGTCCCGCACCCCCAGCGCCACCTCGCGTCCGGCTCCGGTGAGATCCCAGGCCCCGTGGGCGGTGCGTACCGCGATCCCCTCGCCGAGTCGGCCCCGGCTGGCGCTGAGTACCGTCCTGGTGGCCACCACGCTCGGCGCGGTCGTGGGGCCCAACCTCGTCACCCCGCTCGGCGGGATCGCCCTCGCCCTGGGGATCCCGGCCCTGGCCGGTCCCTTCCTGCTCGCCGCGCTCGCCTACGCAGCGGCCGGGGCCGTCCTGTGGGTGCTGCTGCGCCCCGACCCGCTCACCACCGCCCGCGCCTCGGCCGCCGCCCGCGCCGAGGCGGTCCCCGAGGCCGCCGGGGACGTGCCCGGCAACGTCCGGGGGGTCCTGCTGGGAGCCACGGTCATGGTGCTGTCCCAGCTCGTCATGGTCGCGATCATGACCATGACCCCGGTGCACATGACCCACCACGGGCACTCCGTCGGCGCCGCGGGCCTGGTCATCGCGGTCCACGTCGGGGCGATGTACCTGCCGTCCCCGATCAGCGGGTTCCTCGTCGACCGCCACGGCCCGCTGCCCGTGGTCGCCGCCTCGGGCCTGACCCTGCTGTCCGCCGGACTCCTGGCCCCGCCGCACTCGGTGGCCCTGCTGGCCCTGGCGCTGGCCCTGCTCGGCCTGGGCTGGAGCCTTGGCCTGGTCGCGGGCACCGCCCTGGTCACCGCGAACGCGCCGTTGGCCAACCGCGCCAGGACCCAGGGGCTGGTGGACGTGGCCATCGCCGTGGCCGGGGCCGGAGGCGGACTGGCCTCCGGGCTGGTCGTGGCCGCGGGCAGCTACGCCCTGCTGTCCGCCGCCGGGGGCGTACTGGCGCTGGCCGTGCCGCCCGCCGTCGCGCTGTCCGCCCGACGCGGCTGACCCGCGTCAGGGCCCGGAGGCGTCCCCCGCACGGCCCCACCAGCCGTCCACGGCCCCTACCGCTGGGGTAGAGTGGTCCCCGGCGACGGCCGGGACCCCGGTTCCGGCCCGATCGCGGGCCCCTAGCTCAATTGGCAGAGCAACGGACTTTTAATCCGTGGGTTCAGGGTTCGAGCCCCTGGGGGCCTACCCGTAAAATCCCAGTTCAGAGGCTATGTGAGGCGCATTTCGGGCGCCTGGCTTGCCTCGATTCTGCTCCATGTGTGCTCTTCAGCCTCGGCCGTGCCTCCACCTCGCGAGAATGCTCGCTCCTGAATGCTCCACCCACGGCTGAGGACGTGGTCGACGCTGTGGACGTGTTGCGGCGTCTGCACCTGATCACTGTGGAGACCGACGAGCCATCGACCGATCCCTCGAGGGGCGGCTTCGTGGTGACCGTCCACCGTCTGGTGCAGCGCGCTACCCGCGATGACCCCAACCTGAGGCCCGATCCTGCGTTGGCTATCGTCGCCGCGAACGCATTGGCCCAGGAGTGGTCGAACACGGTGCACGCCACGGTGCATGGGCAACGGTTGCGCTCCAACACCACTGTTTTGGTCTCGCATGCCGAGGACTGGTTGTGGGAACCGGATGCTCACCCAGTGCTGTTTCGTGCAGGTGCCAGCCTGGGTGAGTCAGGAGCGGTGGCACAGGCCATCGGTTACTGGAAGGACATGACGAAGACAGCAATTCAAAGACTCGGCGCGGATCATCCCGACACCTTGATCACGCGGAGCAACCTGGCGTTCTGGCGTGGCCATTCAGGTGATGTGGCGGGTGCGGTGGCGGGGTTCGAGGCGTTGCTGCAGGCGCAGGTGCGGGTGTTGGGCGCGGACCATCCCGACACCCTGTCCACTCGACACACGCTCGAATTCTTGAGGAACCGCGACCGTTAACGAGGGCGGTGGACGCTATCGTTTTCGGCTTCGTACAGCCGCTGGAGCAGCATCTCCACTAGAGCCCGCTCTCCCGAAGGCAAGGCATGCAACCACGCCTCATCCTCGGCGACTTGGGCATCAGAGATGGAATTTTCTTCGTCCATAAGAGCGGTGTACCCAGGACGAACCTAAGCGCACAGCTGCGCGCTTGAACCCCAACGGCTCTCGTGCGGCGTCTGAGAGCACCCTCAACTTCTGATCGGCGCAGAAGAGCGTGCTCCTCTGGTGCCGACCAATACGGGAGGCCCACCCCTTATAGGCCCAGACGGACGAAAGGAAGGGCCGTGAACCGGAACGTTCACGGCCCTGTTGCTAGAGCCCGGGGTCAGTTTGTGCTGGCCGGGCGTGTGATGGGTGTGGTGAACATGGCGGCGGTGGCCTCAGCCGCAGCCTTGGCGACGTCGGGGAACACGGACTGGTAGGTGTCCTGGGTGAAGTGGGTGGTGGAGTGCCCCAGCTCGGCGGAGACCACCTTGACGTCCACCCCCGCCGCCAGCGCGGTGGACGCCGCCCCGTGGCGCAACCCGTGCAGCCCGATCGGCGGCAAACCGGCCGCGCGTGCGATGCGTGTGAACCAGTCGGTGATCTGCGCCGGGTGCCACCCCTGACCGTCCGTTTGGACGAACACCAGCCCGCTGTCGGTCCAGTTGCCTCCTGCGGCGAGTTTGGCCTCCAGGGTGCGGCGCCGCCACCGCTTGAGCACGCGCGTGGTGGCCTGGTCCAGGGTGATGCTGCGCTCTCCGGCGTCGCTCTTGGGGGTGCAGGTGGTGGTCACCCATCCGACCTGGACTACCTGGGTGTTGATGTCGATCTGCCCGTCGGTCAACCGCACGTTCGTCCAGGGAAGCCCGACCGCCTCACCGCGCCGTAGCCCCTTGAAGGCGATGAGGTGGAAGATCGGGTAGAGCCACTCGTACTTGCGGGCGTGGGTCAGGAAGCGGTTGGTCTGCTCGGGTGTCCAGATCATCACCTCCCCGGGGATGGTGCCGTCCTTCTCCCACTGGGCGACCCGGTCTGCGGTCCACACCAGGGGCTTCTTGCGGGGGCAGGACGGTAGCCGGGCGTGGGAGGCAGCGTTGTAGGTCACCGTGGGCAGCTCCGGGCTGCGCACCGCGTCGGTCAGGGCACTGCGCAGGGTCGCGCGGATGCGGTGCTTGGTGGACAAAGACGTCACCCGCTGCCTCGTGACGCTGGCGCGCACCCGGGGGTCGGCGGACTCGCGGCACTCCAGCAGGCGCACGTTCTTGTCCTCGATGGCGTCGAACATCGCCTCGATGTGCCGGGACTGCAACCGGTCCAGGCGCAGGTGCCCCAGGTGGGGGGTGAGGTGGTTGCGGATGTGTCCGGCGTAGGAAGCGCGGGTGCTGTGGGCCAGGTCGGGTTTGTGCTCGAGCCACTCCTCCAGCCACGCGGCGACGGTGGGGGCCTCGGCGCGTACGTCCATGCCCTGGTTCAGGTACCGCTTGATGGTGTCGGGCGCAGGTAGGGGTTCGTGCTTTTTGAACGTGGACTGGATCAGGTCGGCGACCTGGACAAGCTGGTGCTCGTCCTGCCCGGCGGCTTCTAGAAGGGCTTTGATGTGGGCCAGCTCCTGCAGGGCCTCGTCCTGGGTTTCCAGCCCGGCCTTGCGCACCTGGCGGCGGCGCCCCTGGCTGGTGGGCGGCAGTTCGATCTGGTAGCCCCACCGCCCGTGGGTGGAACTCCAGGCCCCGTTGCGGCGGCGCAGGAGTGGGCACTTGGCTCCGAGGAGTTTGTGGGTTGCCTGGTCGCGGCACCCGCAGCGTTTGAACGTGGATCCTTCACGCACGGCCATGGTTGGCCTCCTGGTGTTCGTCATGGCGCGCACCGCATCCGCAGCACCCCGACAGGGTGGTGAGGTCGATCCCAAGGTGGGCAAGGATTCCCGCAGTCGGGATCTGCCAGGACCGCCCCACCCGGCGGGCGGGCACGGGGAACGTGCCTGCCTGGAGGTGACGGTAGGTGCTGGAGCGGCTCATCCCGAGCAGCCGCCCGGCGGTGACCGGGTCCAATATCAGCGGCAAGGAGCTGACCTCGCCCAGCGTGACTGGAGGTTTCACGTCCACCTTGTCCACCTCCTCCCCGGTGTTGACGTGCGCGAATGCGGTGCGCGACCCCGCATGGTGCGGGGCACCACGCATCCACGCTCGACCTCGTAGAGGTGGTCAAGCGGATTCATGACATGGGCCAACGGTTTTTTCCTCTACCTCGTATCCACCTCACCAGGCCTTTTGCCGACGGGGCTGGGCCAGGGCTCGCCGCCCGTGGGGCGCCGTGGGCCACGCTGCGGGCCGCAGACGCCGTTGGGGTACCCCGGGGCGGGGTTGGGCGGTGCGGGCCGCCGTGGCGCCCCACACCGCCCAGCCGGTTACCAGCCCTGTTCGGGCTCAGTGCCTGGTCAGTCGGGGCGCACGTGCCCGGTGTAGGCCAGCCAGGCCCGGTAGGCGGCCCGGGTGTGTTCGGGGATGGCCACCGCCCGGTACCGTCCCGCCCCGCGGGCGTGTTCGACCACGTAGTGCTCGCCCTCCCACGCCGGGATGCGGCCCAGCAGGGCGGCGACGTCGGCCACCTCGTCGAAGGCTTCGTCGTCGGTGTCGGTGTGCGGGAAGTAGACGACCTCCACCCGGGTATGCGGACCCACCGGCAATTCGGGGTTCAGCTCCAGGAAGTCAGCCAGGGCGCGGATGTCGTCGATGATGCGCCTGCGCAGGTCCGCGGATGCGGTGTCAGAGAAGCCCACAGGGCCAGGTGTCCTTTCACAGCGAGCGGTGGCAACGGCAGCCGGGTTGGGATTGGGCGCCCTCATGCCGCAGCGCTCCCCTCTGTCGCGACCGGGGCGGGATTGGTGAACACCAGCGCGTCCTCGTGCTGGATCACGTGCACCGGCAGTCCCACCCTGCGCAGCCGTTTGGTCTCGATGAGCTGGAAGAACGAGGTCCGCGAAACCACCTCCCCCTCCTTGAGGGCGCACAACAGCGCCGCGCACCGATCGACCTGCACCAACCCAGCCCGCCGTGCGGCGTCGGCCACCTGGCCGGGAAAGTCGACCAGGCGTCCGTCTTTGCGGTAGGGGCGGGTGGTCACCACGACCACCCCGCCCGGGGCCAGCAAGGGCTTGCAGGTGGCCATGATCCGGGTGAAGGAGGTGGCCAGCACGTGTGGGCGCTGGTAGGCGAGGTTGTCCGCGCGCCGGTCGCGGTCGCGGGAGTAGACGTGGGCGTGCTTCTCCACCGCCTCGGCGCCGTCCCTCCGGGAGCGGACCTGTCCGTGGGTCATGGATCCGTACGGGGGTGAGGTCAGCACCAGCCGCACCTTCCCGGCCAGGGCGTCATCGGTCAGACCGGCCAGGGTGCGGGCGGCTTCGCCGGTGTGCACCCGGCCCTGGCCAACAGCGCCACGAGCTGCAGCTGCTTCGAGGTTCAACCTCGCGATGCTGGCCCATTTGGGTTCCAGCTCCGCTCCGATGGCGTTGCGTCCGAGGTGGACGGCTTCGACCAGGCTGGTGCCGATGCCACACATGGGGTCCAGAACCAGGTCGCCGGGACGGGTGTAGGTGCGAATGGCGTGGCGGGCGATGGCCGGGAGCATCTTGGCCGGGTGCTCCACCGACAGGCGCGAGTAGCGGGTGCCGCGCTGTTGGCGGGCCTGCTGCTGGCCGGTCAGCCACACCGACCACCCCGCACCGCGCGGCTGATTGGCGGGCTGGGCGGGGTGCTCGTGCGGGTGCGCGTCGTCGAACGACCCCTCCTGGTGGTTGTGCTGACTCATGCGCCCACCTCCCCAGGGGCGTCCGCGGTCACGGCGCGGCCCTTCTTCGAAACCCGAAAGACACTGACGTTCAGGTGTGCGGGTGAGGTGATGGAGGCAGCCGCATCAGCCACCGAGGCCGGCAATCCCGGCTCCGTCTCTTCCTCGTCGGGGTCGAAGCCCTCACCCTGGACGGGGATGGTGGCGCCGAGTCCGGCTTCGCAGATCGGCGCGGTGATCGCGATGACGTGCTGTAGGTAGACCAGGCCCGCGCAGGAGGCGGCCCGCACCAGCCCTGGGGCCGGGTCGACCACCTCGCCGTGCGGGGCGTGTCCCACGGCGGTGATGGCGGCGATGATCCCGCCGGGGCGGGTGATGGTCGCGGCGAACAGCATCCGTGCCCGCAGCCGCCGCTCGCACCTCTGCCGTGCCTCATCGACCTCGGCGCTGACCGTCAAGGCCGTCAGATCGGCCCAGGCCACCTCCCGCTCCCCGTACGCCGGCCGGTGCGGGAAGGTGGGCGAGGCCACCTCGTAGGAGCGCCCCGCGGCTGCGGCCTGTTCGGCGACCAGGCTGGTGCCGGTCAGGTCCGCGACCACCGTGCCGGGGCGGGTGTACTCGGCCACCAAACGGCGGGCCAACCGGCGCGGCACCGGCACCAGGTCCCCGCCCGGGGGAGGTGGCTGGTGCGCGGTCGGCGCGCACAGCCAGACCGCCAGCGGCGGCCTGCCCATCCGGGTGGTGTCGTCGTGGATGTGGGTCATCAGGAGCCCCCTTCGTTGTTCTCGCCCTGATGAACCCCTAAGAAGACGCCCCTATAGCGGATGCGACACCGGCCTCGAAAAACCCCGGGGAAGAAGTCGGAGAATGCTGAAGGCCCGGGACCCGCACCAGCGCGGAGCTGGTGCGGGTCCCGGGCCTTCACCCGGTTGGCGTGGTGTGGGTCAGGTGCGCTTGCCCTTCAGGCGGCAGGGGCAGCCCGCCTGCTGCAGCATGTCCCGCACGAGCAGGGGCATGGGCAGGGCGATGATCATCGCGAGGTGGTCCAGCGGGGTGCCGTAGCAGCACCGGCCCGTGGCGCGGTCGTGAGTGGCCAGGTGGTGGCCGCACGGTCCGCAGATGGTTCCCGGGCCTCGCTCGTCGTGGTGGACCATGCCGGGCCACTGGCCGCGCACGTAGTAGATCTTCAGCAGGCGGCTGGTGCGGTTGACGATCCCGATCAGGGTCGCGCTCACGCACAGCCCGGTCAGGGTCAGGGCGTGCTCCCACTCCAGGCATCCGCGGTCGAACACGGTCCAGGCAACGTCGAACATCGATACTCCCCTAGGGTATGTAGAAGGTGGGGGTGCGGGCTGTTCAGGTGCCCGCACCCCCAGGTGGCGGGTCAGGCGGGGTGCTTGGCCGAGCGGTAGCGGCGGGGCTTGTCACAGGTCTGCACCGCCCGCTCCTCCTTGGCCAGGCGGGCGAGGTTGTTCTGGATGGCCCCGATGGAGCGGCCCTGGAGCAGGTGGCTGATCTCGGTCGCGGTGAACTCCTCACCCGGGTCCGCGTCCAAGATGGCCTTGACCATCAGCTTCAGCTCGCCCGGCGCGAGTCGTGTACTCCCGCTGACCGGGTTGAGACCCTCCGCAGCAGTGACCCCGACGCGGGTGGCGGTCGCCGTGGCCGTGCCCCGAACGGCGGAGTCCGGCCGAGGCGAAGCGGGCGGCACCGGAACATCCGTGATGGGCGAACTCTGGTCCTCGGTCGCGGTCGCCTCGCCCACCGTGGCCTGCCCGGAGTCCGCCTCCGGAGAGGCCTCCTGTGTCACCGGGGCGGGAACGTCCACCTTGCAGGCCTCCTCCTCAGCCTGCTCTCCCGCCTGGGCCGAGGTTTCCTCCCCGGTGTTCGTGTTCGGGACGGTGGAGGCGTTGGCCTGCCAGGTGTCGGGCAGACGGCGACGCCCGTCGCGTCCGCCCGGAGTGCGCACCGCCAAACCGTCCTTCTCCAGGGCGGGCAGGTGCTTGCCCAGGGTGGACTTACCCACCCCCGCCCGCTCGGCCAGCTCGGTGACGGTGACGGGTTCAGTGGCCTCGGCCAGGACGGCCAGGACGAGGTCGCGGGTACGGGTAGCGGATCGGCGCGGAGCCGAGGTGGTCGTAGTCATGGCAGATGAATCCCTTCGTAGAGCGGTGGTGTGGGTGGGGCCGCCCCGCCCCCGTGACAGGGCGGCCCGGTGAGGTGGCGGTTAGGGGCGGGTGCGGCGCAGGTGGGCCTCGATGGCCTCGCGTGTCCGGTGCGCGTTGGGGCCCGTCCCGAACTGGGTGCGCATGCTCGTGGGCCAGCCGGTGACGTGCCGGTCGCCGTCGCTGATCGTGATCAGGGACAACTCCCCGGTCTTCTCGTCGGTCGGGCTCTTGACGGTGACCGTGATGGTCGGGTGGTTTCGGTCCGTGTAGAAGTCCTGCACCATCCGAGTCACGGGGCTGGCGTAGTCACCGGGGCTGGCGTACCGGTCGTAGTAGTGCGGGGCGCCGGTCAGATCGAACCCGTGGCGCTGCATGGCCTGGCGCATCCGGGTGACGACGAACCCGGTTCCGGTGACGTCCTTGATGGTCTCGTCCATGCACTCCCAGACTGCGCAGTCAACATCGGGAACCAGCTCCTCCCAAGCCCGGTCCCCGTGCTCGCGGGTGTACACCCGCAGGTCGAACGCCAGGTCGTGGTAGCCGTACACGATGAAGGAGGTCTGGCTGGCGGGGTCGAGGGTGCGCGAGTGGGTGACGTAGTAGTCGCGCTGGCACAGGTCGGCGATGATCACCCCGCCGGGGCCGATCCTGTCCAGGGTGCGCAGCATGCGCGAGGTGATTTCAGCGGAGGCGAACCAGTCAGCGATCGTCACGTTGGGCACGTCCTTGAACACGTGAAGTCCCTTTCTGTGGGCGCGCCGAACACAGCGCTCGGCGCAGAGGTATCGGGTGGTGGGGCCGCCCCGCCCCGGTGACGGGGCGGCCCCGGGTAGGCGCTAGCGGTCCTGGTTCAGGGCGCAGGTCACCGTGGAGGCGATCAGGCGGCTGGTCGCGAGGTGGGTGAGCGTGCCGCCGGTGCCCAGGGTCAGGTCGGCGATCGGCTGGGTGTCGTCATCCGGGTCGCTGGCGGTGATCCGTGTCGGTTCGATGAAGCCGAAACTGACCGTCACCTGTGCCAGGCGGGTGCTTCCCGCCAGGGTGTAGTAGTCCGTCAGCTGGGGCAGCCCGCCGGTGGGCAGCTGGAAGGTGGGAGCGCTGGCCAGGTAGGCACCCGCCTCTGTCAGAGCGCGGCGCAGGGCGTGTACCTGGAGGTTCATCGCGCGGATCTCGGGCCATTCGGCCCGCCAGTCGCTGGCGATGTCGGTCAGGTCCCGGGCGAGGTCCTCGTCGGTGACTTCGTCCCCGTTCTCGGCGTGGTGCTCGGACACCTCGCCCAGCCCCTGGTAGCCGATGATGATCATCCGCCTGGGGTCGGTCGCGGCGCGTGGGCCGACCGCCTGCACCTGGTGGGTGTCCTCGTGCCAGGTCAGGCACGCACCCCTCCCGTGAACGCGCAGGTCCTCGATGTTCTCGCGGGTGACGATGACCCGCCGTGCTCCGTAGGGCATACTCGTGCTCACAGCACACTCCACTTCGTTGGTGGTGTTGGGCCCGCGCCCAGCCGTTTTGGCTCCACACCTGTCCGGTGGGCGCGGGTGTTGCGGTGGGGCCGACTCGAAGGTTGCCTCCTTCGGGTCGGCCGCATCAGGCCGGGCTGAGGACCGCCAGGGACACGAACACGACCGGCTGCAGGGGCCTGCGCACCTCCGGGTCGTTGGGGCTGGTGCTGTAGTCGGGGCACAGCTCCGACCCGTCCTGGTGGCTGTAGTCGGGCCTGTTCCAGCTCAGGCCCCAGGCGGTGGGCGCGGTGTTGCGCACCTCCTCGGTGCAGTCGGGGCAGATCATGACCGGGGCGCACTGCCTGCTCTTGGTTCGGTCAGACATCAGGTCCTCCGTTGTCGCTGTAGTAGCGGGATTGGCGCAGTTTCAGTTGGCCGCAACCGTGCGGTGGGCACGGAGCTGGAACAACAGGGCTCCGAGACCGGCTCGGTACCGAACCGCCAGGGCGTGGTCGTCCGCCGCCCTCTGGGACTCGGGGCTCTCGCCCTCGGTGCGGTGCAGGTGCATCGCCCGTCCCCGTGCGGCCAGCTCTCGGGTGATCGCCGCCTCGTAGTCACCGGCCACCTGTCGCGCCCGATGGGCACGCGCCCTATTGGCGAGGCCGGCCTGCGTGGGCGGCCTCGGCCGGGCGAATACCCGCCCGGCGATTACCGCCATTGCGCGCGTGGTGCGCATTCCTCAACCCCCTTGAATTCTCGGGTGTTTGTCGTTTGCGGTCCGAGGTTCACTTGGTTGACCGGTGTTTGTCAACTCGCGTCGCGAACCTTTTTCCGCCCACCCCGGAAACGGCGCCCGTTTCGGGGCGGAACCCAAGGTGAGCTTGGGTGACGCGGGTTTGTCAACTCGTGTCGCGGGAAATTTTTCCCGCCCGCTCCGGAACCGTTGTTCCGCCCCGGGGAGCACGCCCATAGGAACTTGGTTGGCGGGGGGTTGTCAACTCGTGTCGCGGGTTTTCCGGGGAATCTTTTCGGCGCGCTCCCCTAGAGAGGATCCGCGCACGCGCGCGTGGGGGGGCGAGGGCATGCCCGGGAGCAATCTGGGCGATCATGTTTTTCATCCCCGGCGCCGAATTGGGCGATCATCCGGGGCGCAAAGGGGCGCTTTCCATGGTTGATGGAGTAAGGAAAACAAAGCGACGGACGGGGACTGTGAGGGAGGGGAAGAAGGCAGGGAGAGGACAGGAGTACGCAGAAGGGCGGGGGCGGCCGGTAGGCCGCCCCCGCCGAGCAGGAGAGGGGGCGCGCCGCCCCCTACGTGAAGATGACTACCCACTGGGTATAAGTCTGGACGACCATCGGCCCACCCAGATGGGCTCTGACCTGCACTGATAACGCCGCAGGCATGGGCCGTTCTAAGCGGCCCTCCCACAGGCGGAGTCACAGGCCCCCGGAATGGCCCAGTCACAGGCGGAGGCACAGGCGGAGTCACAGGCCCGCGTGTGGCCCACCAAGGCTCTGCGCTCCCGCGCTCGCCTCCGCCTCAGCAGGCGAGCCGCCTTGTGCCCGACTTGCGAATGTCAGCGAACGAGGCTCTCGAAGAGGGCACGCGAGTCCGGACCGGGCTTGGCCCCAGATTGTTGGAGCTCATCCTTCAGGGAATGGAAGCACCGGTGGACCGCGTCCTTCCTTCCCAGTAGGGCGTAGTGCTTCATTTTTTCCTGGTACAGCGCTTCGTTCAGTCGGTCTACTCGCAAAGCGCAGTCAATCAGTCGTATGCGTTCCTCTTCGTCGTCAACGTAGTCGAGCAAGCGCATGTACACGTCCGCTACGGCAGCCTGAAGTTCCCAGCGGCGCTCCGCGATCCATTCATCCTGGAGGTCCGAAAGAAGATCGTTTCCATAGAGACTTGCCATCTTCCGTAGCTTGACCTCTCCCTCTGGCGTGCTCGCCGTTCTCACGTCAGCGTAGAGACCGCAGAACTCACGGACGTCGATGTCGAAAAACTCCCACTGCAACCGGTACCGACCCTTCTCGTTCTCGACAATCGGGGCCTCAGGCCCCAGGTCCAACGCGTCGCGCATGGCCCTGCGCAAAGTCGTGACCGCGTTGGACCTGAACCGGCGCGCTTGCGTCTCGGACATCTGAGGCGCGAGAACGTTCGTCACCTCCTGGTGGGAGACGCCCTCCCTGGGGCCGAGCGCCAAGACAGCGAGCAGGGTGTAGGTGCTCGTGCGAGTCCCGTGAAGGACATCGTGGCCGTTGAGCTCGCACACTGTTTGGGGAGCGAACAGCCGCACACGCACTCTGGCGCGTGCCTTCTCACCGGAGCAGCCCGGGACCTCCAGCTGTTCTCCCTCCGGCTGGTCCTCCTCGGGTCGCCCCTCTTCGGACTGGTCCGGCTCTTTCTGTTCCGAGGAGGGCTCCGAGGTGTAGGAGGACTCCTGGCAGGGGCTCGTGTCCGGTTGCTCGTCCTGGCCCCGCGGCCGGGTCCAGAGCCGCAGAGGACCTGTGTGCGTCGCTTCTCCGCCGGAGGCTCCCACATGGACCCGACCGGTGTTCTCGCAGTCCAACGTGACCTTGGCGTGGTCGGTACCGCCGAGCACGCACGCCACCAACCCGGGGGTGTCGGCCAGCAGCGCCGGTAGGCCCCGGTCGGCGTTGAGGTCATCTGCCGTCAGCGCCACCAGGAGAGGCGGGGCGGTCGTGGTGATTCCCTCGGGCCCCTCGTCGTCCGCGTCAAGGTGGCGCGCGCGGGCCAAGAGTTCCGCTTCCACCGCGATCTGAACCCCGCGAAGGTCCGAGGCCACCTGCGGGCCCTGCATCGGCACGCCTTCCTCTTCCAGGAATGCGGCGGCCGTACTGGTCAGCACGACCGGCCCCGGGGCATGCTCAGCGACCACGGCCGCGAGGACCCTTGACGCGTGGGCTCCGGTGAACGCGAGCCCTCCTCGGCTGGACACCCGTGCGGTGTCGGAGACGAGCACGTATCCGGCCTCGTCGATGACATCGTGGGCGGAACCTGCTGGAACCTCATACAACAGGTCGGCCTGGCCAGAGTCGGGGGCCTCGAGGGTGGAGGCCGTACCGAGGTCGTCGGGGCCGGTCGTCGACTCGGGGTCCGTGCTCTGCTTCTGAGGCGCTGCTGGACTTCGCCGCCTTCCGGCCGCGTACCCCACACCCAGACCGACTGCCCCGGCAACGGTTCCGACCGCGACAACGTCGAGCCCGGTGCCCTCGCCCGTGGTGGCTACGTCCAGCCTCACCCGCTCCGGAGCGGGGGCAGCCTCAGGATTCTCCTTCGCCTCGGCCTTCACGGACGGCTCGGGCACAGGGGCTGAAGGGCGTTGCAGGGCGTAGGTGACCTCGACCCGGCGGTGCTCTTCGTACGACGCCCGTGTGGCCGAAGGCGGCTGGGCTGATCCCACGCCCCGGGCTTCGAACTCGACCTCGAACACGTGCTCGGCCAGGTAGTCCGCGACCGCTTGGGCGCGTCGTTCGGACAGGTCCTGGTTGTAGAGGGGGTCGCCGATGGGGTCGGTGTGTCCGGTGACCACTACTGGCGTCTCGGCAAGTCCGAAGTCGGCGATCATGGCGATGGTCGGTTCCAGTGCCTCCTTCATGGTCGGGGTGAGGGCGGCCGAGTCGAATCCGAACCCGGTCAGGACACGCGTGCGGTCGATCACCCCGTGCTCCTCCGGCTGCTCCCCGCCTGCCTCCGCGGCCTCCTCGGGGTGGGCGGCCACGGGTGTCATCGGTGCTTCGGCCACCGTGTCCACGTGTGCGGCGACGGCAGCGGTGTGGGTGGTGGTCGCAACGGTGCTTCCGGCGACCAGAGCCCACACGACCCGTACCAGGCCCACCCTGGGTGCGAGCCCGCGCAGCACGGAGACGACGTCGAGGACGACGACCACCAGGTGCGCTGCCCACACCGCCCACAGAACGACGACGAAGAAGGCGATGACGGCCTCGTCGGGAACCCTCCCCCCGCGCAGGTACTGGGCAAGCCATACCCACGTGGTGTGCTCTCCCAGTGGCCACTCCAGACGGGTCGCCACCCAGGGCGGACCCAGCAACAGGACTACCGTCACCAGTGCTTCACCCGCCACGGACCACGGGCTTCGCGGCATACCTCTTCCTCCGTTCGCTTCGAACCTGGTTCGGGATTCGGACTGTGCGGCTAGGTGCAGGGTCATCTCGGCGGGGGTTGAAGCGCGGTCGCGGTCGCCTCGGCCTCGATCCCGCTGGGTCCGATCGGCAACAGGGCGGGGGTGTAGACGGTTCGGGCCAGGACCACGACCTGGTCGCCCTCGACCTCCGCCCCGCCCGCGCTCCCCGCTGAACGCAGGTGGCCGACAGCGACCCGAGTGGCCCCTTCCCGATCCAGGACCGGGACTCCGTTCTCAACGGTCGCGGCCGTGTCCAGCTGATGGGCGCCCGCACGGGCAGCCGTGTGCGCGACCGTCAACAGTTCTGCCTTGGCGACGAGCATCTGCCCGGCTTCCCACACCAGCGCGAACACGACCATCACGACGGGCACGAGCATGATGAGGAACACCGACGCCTGCCCTGCGTCTCCGCGTCGTCGACGCCGCCTGGTCGCCCGGCTCATGGCGTCTGCCCCCGGTAGGGGTCGACCGGAGAGGTCGCGGTAGCACGCAAGGCACGCTGTCCGCCGAGCCCGCCCAGATCGATGACGGTGACCGTGCACGTCACCTCCACCCTCGCCACCCCGCCCGCGCCGAACCGGGAAACGTCCACCGAAGCGGCGAAGGGAGCGCAGGCCACACCCCGGTCGGCCAACTCCCGCTCGGCCGTCTGGCGCGCGCGGTCGTGCGCGGAGACCACGTCGCGTTGCAGCGAAGCCGCCCGAGCAGCGGACGAGGCCGCGTCCTGCGTGATCAGGGCGGCCGAGACCTGGCGACCCGCCACCATCATCAACAGCAACGCCAGCACGAGAACGGGGACGACCAGGACCAGTTCCACCGATGCGCTCCCGGCGTCACCGCCGCGCCGCCACCAGGAACGCCGGATACGGCTGTTCATAGCGTGAGACGCTCGACCGGGCCGGACATCTCCGAGGAGACCGGCACCTTCACCCCCGGCAGCAGGCTCACCACCTGGCCACGAACGCGCACCCGCGCCAACTCCATGGTGCGGTCGACCTCGATCTCCACCTGGTGGAGGATCCCGCCACCCAACTGGTCCTGTGCCTGCTCGGCCCGCGCGTAAGCCGACGCCGTGGTCCCGTCGAAGGCACGGGCCGCCGCCAGCGTCTGCGAAGCGACGGTCTGGGCCCGGTGCTGGGCATGTGCCCACACTCCCGCCTGCACCACGCCGAGCACCATCACGAAGACCAGGGGGAGGATGAAGAGCGGCTCGGCGCTACCCCGGTCCCCGCCCGCCTTCGGTGAGCGGCCGCTCCGCCCGCTGGCAGAGGCGGTCATCGGTTGACACCCAGGTCGATGGACTCGGCCGCCGTGGTGAACTCTCCCACCAGGATTCCTCCGACCACGGTGGCGATGGTGATGGACACCACGATGATCAGGATCCAGTCGGTTGTCGCCGACCCCGCGTCCGACATGACGGAACGTGGTGGCGTGAGCCATGTGCGTGCCTGCCTGCGGGAACGCTGAAGGAAACCCCTCACTGGGACCTCTCCTTGTCTAGAAACCGGCCATCACGTGCACGAGGGCGATGTAGCTGATCAGCAGCAGGAATCCGGCCACCAGGCCCATCGTCGGCAGGGTCATGCGTTCGGTGGCCGCGTGCGCTGCGGCCTCGGTCTCCGCCAGGCTCCGGGCCCGCAGCGACGACGCCTTCGCTGTCAGGGACGTGCGGGTGCGCGCCCCGGAGGCGCCGCCCAACCGCAGGGATCCGGCCAGCTCCGCGAGTTCTCGCACCCCGGTCTCCTCGGCCACGGCTTCGAGGCCTTCCCAGGGCGGCTGGTGCCTCAGGGTCGCGGCGTGCACCGCAGCGCGGATCCGCTCCGGCGCACGGCCCTCCCCGTGCTGAAGGGCGGTGGTGATCGCGCCTGTGGCTCCGGCACCCGCTGCCAGGCCCATCACCACCAGGTCCGCCAACGCCGACGTGGCCGCACGCAGCTCGGCCCGGCACTCTGCGGCGGCGCCTCGGGCGGCCAGGTCAGGGGCCAGGAAGCACGCTCCTGCGGCCAGGGCCGCGAGCAGCCACGGCGTCATGGAGCCGGACAGAAGGGCACTGCCCGCGGTGGCCACCACCGTTCCCAGGAGAATCCCGAGCCCGGTGGCGGCGGCCTTCTCCGCCCGGTAGACCTCCACCGGTGTGCCCGCTGCCGCGAGCGTCCTGGCCATACCCTGTCCCGGAATGCCCGCGCGGGCCAGGACGTGGCCCGCCCGGTGGCCGACCCGGTGCGCCCAACCGCTGCCCGAAGGGGACTGCTGTCTCGGAACCGGCTGGGGGGCGAGGCGTTCGCTCAGGGAAGGACGGCGCAGACCGTAAGCGGCGGCGCACGTCCCCGCACCGATCATGGCCCCTGCCACGGACATCACGACCGCGCTCACCCGACACCGCTCATCCCAGCGGCACCCGCGAGTACGGGGGTGAAGGGGCGCGGTCGCCTGGGCGGCGACGCCAGGCGGGCCAGCCAGAAGAACGAGGCCGCCCACAGCCCTCCGACCACTCCGAGGACGAGCTGTCCGGAGAACGTGCCCACCGGCTCCAGGAACGACGGATTGAACGCCGCCATGCCCACGAGCATGAAGGTGGTGGCGGCAGCGATGATCCGTACCGATGAGCGCACCCTCGCGCGGGACGCCGACACCCTGGCCACCGTGGTCGCCCGTTCCCGAGCGGCCTCCGCCAGCCGGGACAGGGCCCCGGCCACGTCCCCGCTCTGGCGGGAAGCTCCCATGGTCAGGGTGAGCGCGATCAGATCTCCGAGGTCGGAGCCGACACGGTGGGCGAACTCGGAGGCGGCCTGGCCCATCGGTAGCCCGGCGCGCAACCGGGCGTCCAGTGCTTCGACCTGGCCGCGGATCGGCTCCGGGGCGACGGGAACGGTCGCGGTCACGGCCTGGTGCAGCCCGGAGGCCCCGGTGATCATGTCCCGCAGTTGTTCGGCCCAGGAAGCCAGCGCCTCGGCCAGGTCGGCTTCAGCCCGGGTCGTGGTGTCGGGGCTGAGCAGGGCGGGCATCCACCATCCCGCAGCGGCGGCGAGCACCACCCCGACCGGCCACCCCGTCACCGCCCCGACCATGGTCCCCGCTCCTACCGCACCGGCCGCGCGCAGCCACGTTGCGCGTCGGCGCAGGGCTTTCGCCCACCGACCTGGAGCGGCGGACGGCGCGCGACGGGGAAGGAGGCTCACCACGTACGCGGCGCAAGCGAGGCCCGCACCGCACAACGCGCCGCTGAAGACCAGCCCGCCGATATCCCAGCCCCACTCCGGCGTCACGACGCCCACCTCCGCACCACGTAACCGGCCCTGACCAGGCGCTGGCCGACCAGTCCGCTCGGAGGGCACACCACGGTTCCCACGGGATCGCCTGTCGAGCGAACGTACAGCTCGTTGGAGAGGACCTGCTCACCCTCCGACCCCACGACCTCACGGATACTCGTGACGACGCGCTCCCCGGTCGGGGCGGTGTCGATGTGCACCACCAGGTGCACGGCCGTCCCCGTCAGGGACGCAGTGGCCGAGGCGGTGAGCCGCTCGGGCGCCTGTGCGCAGTACGCGGCGAGCTTCGCGAACACCTGCTGGCTCGATGAGGCGTGGATGGTGGACATCGACCCGTCCGTGCCCATCGACATCGCGTTCAGCAGCGCGATGGTCTCCGGGCCCCGGGTCTCCCCGACGATCACCCGGTCCGGGCACATCCGCAGCGCGGCCCGGACCAGTTCGGCCAGGGTGACCTCCCCGACGCCTTCGATGTTGGGCGGGCGCCCCTGCAACGCCACCACGTCCACCTCAGCCATGTGACGGTGCAGCCCCAGCTCCATCGAATCCTCGATGGTGATGACGCGTTCACCCTCCACCGTGCCCAGCAGCGCGCGGAGCAGGGTGGTCTTGCCCGCGTTCGTGGCGCCGGAGATGATCACGTTCACTCGGGCCCTGACCGCCGAGACCAGCAGGTCGCGTGCGGTCTGGTCGACCATTCCCGTCCGAGCGAGGTCCCCCAACCGCAGGTAGCGGGCGGGGTGGCGTCGGATCGTCACGGTCGGACGGTCCGCTATCCCGGGCATCACCGCCGACATCCGGGAACCGTCTTCGAGTTCCATGGACAGGATCGGCGCGGCCATGTCGAAGCGGCGCTCCCCGCCGGGGGCGCGGGCAGCGGCCCGCTGCACCAGGGCGACGAGGTCGGCGTCGGTGTCCACCACCGGTGGGCGGTGTTCTCGTTGGCCCCCGCCGAAGTCCACGATCACCGGACTTGCACCGATGACGTGGATGTTCTGGACCTCTGGTTCGGTGAGCAGCTCCTCCAACGGCCCCAGCCCCAGGACGTGGTCCAGGACCAGTTGGCGCAACCGTGGCTCGTCCGCTGGTGCCAGCGCCGCTGTCCCCCGGATCAGGGCGGTGCGTGCCTGGTCATCCAGCAGTGTGTCCACGAGCTGGCCTATCTGCGTGCCGCTCATCGTCTCACCGGAGTGGGTGATGAGCTGTTCTGTGACCTTGCCGGCCAACGCCACCGCGGTGGCCCGAAGTGCCTTCTCGTCCTGGGCTGGCGCCAGGTACGGGGTCTCACGGATCGCCGTCATGCCACGCTCGCTTCCACCGCACGCTCGATCTTGCTGTCCAGGCCCAGACCGGAGAAGTCGTCACACAGCTCCGCCAGGGACTTGGCGGCCTTGATCAACGGCATCCACTCCAGGCTGTCGGGGTCACGGCGCTGGGACCACCACGCGGCCAGCCGGTCCCTGCGGCGACCGGGCGGACGGTGTTCGCCGCGCACCAGAGCCGCCCCCGTGGGGTCGTGCGGGATGTGCGCCCACACCGGCAGTCCCGAGGCCACCTGGGATATCTCCCGGTCAGGGTGGGGACAGGCACCGGCCACGACCAGCCCGACCCGCGTCCCGTCCTCCTTCAGCGAGGCCAGGGTCGGAGCGCACACCCGCAACCGGTTCGCGTGCCCCACATCGCCCGGGTCCGTGACGACCACGACGATGTCCGCGTGACGGATCAGGGCCGCCCCCGCAGACCCCGGCACCGCCCTCCCCACATCCATCACGGTCGCCCTCCCCGTTCGGAGAAGGGCCGGGTTGCGGGCGAGCATGGCCACCGCACGCCCCGCCTCCAGAGGATCAGCGGGGGCGGCGACCACCCGTAGACCGCCGGGCAGTTCGACCGCATGGTTTAGCACCGGTGCGCTCGCCGCAGACGCGTCGGCGACTCCCGCTTCCGTCCAGACCTCAGCGGCCACGGACACCGGTAGCGGTGTGCGCGAGGCGGCGGCCAACGACACCAGCCCCTTCCGCACGCCGGGGTCGATGCCGTGCCAGGAGGCCACGTCCCCACCGGAGGTGTCGGCCTCCACCAGCACGGGCACGGTCAGAGGGGTCGAGGGCCAGCACGCCGCGATCGCGGTGGCCAGACTCGTCACGCCCGGAGCCCCGCTGAGTGAACACACCGCCACGATCATCCTCGTGCCTCCCTTTCCGTGCTCGCTCCCGCCACCTCGTGGGGGTTGACCACCACGACCTGCACGTCTCCCCCAGCCGCTGCCCGTGAGAAACGCGCCACCTGGTCCCGGGGCAGAACCACCTCCACCACCTGCCGCCCGCCTCCCAGGCCCTCCTCACCGTCCGAGACCACGCGGTGGACCAGCCCCGTCACCACCCCGGGCTCTCCGGTCGGCTCTTCCCCTTCGGCCGTTTCCCCCGGCGCGGCCCCGGTGGGGACCAGGTCCACGGTCGTCCCCGCCGCCATGTCCCGGGGGAGTGTGGTGACGGGCACCGCGAGCACGGCTTGGCCCGGCTCCGGCCACAGCGCGCTGTCGGAGACCGAACCCGCCACCAGCGGCGAGCCCCCGGGCACCGGCTTCGTCAGCACCATTCCCTCCGCCACCTCGGGTGTGAGGAGACGAAGCCCCTCGGTCTCATGCAGCTCCACCGAGACCACGTCCTCAGCGGTGACCACATGCCCGGCGGGGAGGTCGGCGGTGAGCACCGCGACCGTACGCGTTTCCTCCGACGCCAGACCGGCCCATGCTCCGGCGATACCGCCCGCGGCGATGAGCACCCCGGCCAGCAGCCCCCACTTCCAGCGGCGGCGCGAGACCGCCGCCAACCGCACCGACTCCCACTCCGTTGCGCCTCCCAAAGGGTTTTCCCTATTTTTCTGGCCTTTTTGGTTAGGTTTCGCGAGCGCGACCATCCCCACCCCTTCCTCAACAACCTCTGTCTCGTACCGTCAGCGGACTTGGGTGACCACCGAGTGGATCTCGCTCACCGGCACCGCGACGGTCGACGCCGTCGTCAACTGCTCCAGGTCCCCGCCCTGGCCGTCGCTGGCGGACCAGGACACCCCCCACTCCCACACCGCGGTCAGGTCCACCGCCGCACCAGCCCCGCCCGGAGGCAGAACGGTGTAGGTGTGACCGCAGTCCGGGGAACCCTCCTCACGGAACACAGCGCGGGAGAACACGGTGCCAGGCCCGGTGCACACCACCTCGTGCCCGTCTCCGGTGTCCCACACCACCCGCTCCGGGGACGCGACCACCGTCACCGACCCCGCACTCACCGACGCCGTCGCCGACACTGGGCCCCAATCCGCCTCCGCGACCCACATCCACGCGGGGATGTTCACGAACCGGGGCTTGTCCGGAGTCGGAGCGGTGCCGATGTCGGGCTCAGGCAGGCGCATCATCGCCCGCGCCTGCTCTGCCAGCGCCACGGGGTCGAACACCGGCTCGCCTCCGGTGCTCCCAGCCCCCTCGCAACGGGCCATGCCCGGCGGCATTTCATGAGGGCCCTCCCGTCCGGACTGCGCGAACTCCACATCCGGCACCGCGCAGGCGGGAGCACTCGCCCCCCTCACAGCCCCGCTCTCTCCAAGCGGAGCGCCCGAGACAGCCGGAGCGTGGCCAGGAGCGCGGGCGGTCACCTCGCAGGAGGCATCGGCGCACGAGATGTGACCGTCGAAACCGGAGGTATCCGCCCAGGCCGCAGGGACGAACGCCACCATGGCGACTCCAGCGCAAACACTGCACGCGAACCCTTGCCAGGTCCGTGTCAGCACGCGCCCTGCTCTCCCAACCACAGCTCCTCGACCTTCCACCGGCCGTCGACCAGGATCACTGTGGCCGTGTACAACCTCGTGTTCGTTCCGGCGGAGTCGCGGGGAGGCTGACCCTCCAGGACCCATGCGGTGTTGTCCATGCAGTCCTCGACCACGACCGTCCGCGGGTCGCCCTCCAGATCCGACTCCGCGACCTCGGGGCGCAGTACGGGCTCCCCCGAAGCGGTGGCTCCGTCCAACATCTCCGTGGTCAGCTGCAGCGCCTGCCCCTGGGCGTACTTCTCCAGATCGGGGTGGTCGACGGCCCCTTCGAGGGACGCGTCGACCACGGCCCGCATCATCCCGCGATAGGCCTCCACCGCCAGCTCCTCCGCCGATGGGCTGGCGGGTGCTGCCAGAGAGGGAGGCGTGCGCGTCGACTCGCTGACGGGGCCGCTCTCTGATGCCGCGCATCCCACCAGAGCCACCGCTGTTGCCGCCGCCCAACCCGTCACAGGCACGCGCATGCCTCACCGCCGATTCCTCACCGGGCGCAGCCCTGACACCACGCTTTCGAAGAGTGACACTAGCCACACGAAGAGTCACAGCACAACTGCTCTTCGGATACACACGGTGACGAAAAATGTGAAGAGAACCACCGGGTCTCGATGTCGCACTTCCTACCTGCGCAAACACGACGGCTGACAAAGAACAGGGGCTGTCTCCACAGGGAGACAGCCCCGAAATCGCGGCCCGAGCTCAGGCCACGGGCACCCGTTGTGCCTCCCACTGACGTATCAGCCCGGCCAGTTCATCCCACTCACCAGAGGTGCCCGGAGCAGCCGCCCTGGCGGGAACACTCGGTGCGGGCTTTACCCGACGGGGGGCGTGGGGTGCCGCTCGTCGCCGCTGGTCTCGTTGACGGTACTCGTGCGCGACCAGGTACGGGCGCACCGCACGCGCTCCGTCGTCGTCCACGCACCAGCCGAACTCCGGCAGTTCAATCGAGGCGTCCGGCGCGGCTTCCTCCCTGTCCTCGGTGATGAGGGCCTGAGTCCGTTCCGTGTGAGTACGCCTCGCCTCGTTATAGTGCCTGGTCCACTCCGGCTCACGCTCCGAACGTGAGGGACCGGGGTTCAGGGGTTCCCGTCGCGGGGGCGGCTTTCGAACCTCCGGCTGCGCTGAAGGCGGCGGCTCGGATCCCACTCCGATGATCGCCGCGAGCGCCGCGCCCACAGCCCACCGCGCACTGCTGACCCATCCTCGTCGGCGCCTGCGGTGCCGACCCGTACCATGACTCATGGATCTTCCTCCTGGCTGCTTCAGGTGGGGGATCGCGCCTCGGGTGGTGTTCGAGCACCCCCGGGGCGCCTTTTTTCTTCTCGGTTTTTCTCGCGTGCGAGGGCCGTTTATCGGTGCGGGGCGGGTGTCAATGGCTTCACAGGGTCGTACGCCCCTGCCCGGCTGCGCTTCCTCACTCCGCCCGGTGCGACCTTCCGGTGCGGCTAACCGGCTTCTGTGCCGGTCAAGGCCCGGTTGGGCCACTAAGTCCCTGGTATATGTGCGGGTATGGCAAAGAACCCCTTTTCGGACATGCGAAACACTACGGACAAATAGAAATAGTGGAGCTCGCCCAATATGAACGGCGGTTGCGATGTTTCCCCATACTCGCGAGAAGTTTCAACCCGTTCGCTTCGGAAAAGTCATGGGCGCAGAAAAAAGGCCGCCGGGTGACAGCGCCCCAGCGGCCCGCGTGCCCGCGCTGCCCGCCGGGGCGGCCCCGACCCCTATCCGGCGGGCGTCCGTGCCCGAGCGGGCGTTTCAGCGCCGGTCAGCCGGGTCGGACGGCCGCCACGAACCGGCTGCTGTAGTAGTCGCCGTCGACCGGCTCGACGCGGATCGTCTGCCCCGACCGGGGCGCGTTCACCATCTGCCCGCCTCCGACGTACATGGTCACGTGTGAGGGCGAAGCGCCGCTTCCCGTGTCGTAGAAGAGCAGGTCGCCCGGCTGTAACTGCGCCAAGCCCACACGGGTACCGGCCGCGACCTGGTCGGTGGTCACCCGCGGAATCGACACCCCCGCCGCAGCCCACGCCCGCATCGTCAGCCCTGAGCAGTCGAAGGCGTGCGGCCCCGTTCCACCCCATAGGTAAGGCTTGCCGACCTGGGCCAGCGCCCACCCGGCTGCCGCCCGGCCCTGTGCACTGGACGCACCGGAGCCCACCGGAACATGCGTGGTCTGGTCGGAGAGTTCGGCGTAGTGCCTGATGTGCTCACGCACCTCTTCCACATAGGACTCCGAGCGGTTGTAGCGCAGCAGCGCCTCCTCCAAGTCGCCCTCGTCGTTGAAGTCGACCCCGCCTGCCCCGGGATCGCTGACGCACAGGTACACCGCCGCGCTCCACGCCGCGTCGAAGACGTTGTGCGGGTCCGCGACACCGTCACCGGACGCGTCCAGGCCGTGGGAGGCCCACGTGGCGGGAATGAACTGCATCGGCCCCACCGCACGGTCGAACCCGTCGTCCCCGTCCCATGCCCCCTCGTCTGAGTCCCCGTGGGGCGTCGTGTTGCCTCCGGCCCCCGACCCGTCCAGACGGGGGCCGAGGATCAGCGGATCCACCCTTCCGGAGGAGGAGACCTCGCTTCCGTCGGCATGGCCTGACTCGACCTTCCCGATTCCCGCGAGCACGGGCCAGGTCATCCCCGCACACCCCGGATACTCCTCCTCCAGGCGCATCGCGGCCTGGACGTAGGCGAAGAGCACCGTGTCCGGGATCCCCTCCACTCCGTGGGGCATCCCTGCCTGGTGCTCACTGCTCCCCATCGCACCGATGAACACCGGCAGCGCGAAGAGGAAGCCTCCTGCCGCGCCGATCGCGGGACGGATCATTCCTCGCCCTGCCCAGAAACGGGGTGACGGCGGGCGATGTCCACCAGCCGCAGCGGATCCTGGGGCCCTGAGGGGTCCACGGGCCGCCATACCGCGCGATCCGGCCCCTGCTCGGCGAGCTGTGCGTGGGTGGTCAGGTAGGCCCTGACCCTGTCGGAGACGTCACCGGCCAGCTTGGTTTCCAGGTGCCTCGCACGCTGGTCGGAATGGACCGCGAACAGCACGATGGACGGCAGCTCGCTGTGCCGTGCCAGGTTGGCGTACCCGATCATCTTGCGGCGGACCGTGGACAGGGATTCGGTTCCGGTGTCGTACTCGAAGAAGGCGTGCAGAACGCTCTCCCCCTCGCTCCACCGCACATAGGCGTCCGGACGGATATGGACTCCCCACCGGCGTGCGCACTCCCGCTCGCCGTACCAGCGCACCAGGTTTCCTGTGCTCCGTCCCGCCTCGACGAAGCGGACGAAGCTCTCGGCGAGGCCGTGCACGTGCCCCAACCGCATCGAGTACGCCAGGCGTACCGCTTGGTCCTGGTGGAATCCGAGGTCGTCTGTTTGGACTTCGCGGTGGTGGGCCAATAGCTCCGCACCCGTGGCGGCCAGAATCCAGTGATCGGGGAGTTTGCCCCACGCAGTATGCCTGCGGAACCGGTCCAGCACCCCGTAGCGGAGCAGGACCAACAGGCGCCGACGTGCCCGACGTGCGTCCGCGTCGGGAAAGTGCGCCCGGGCGATCTGGTGTGTGGTGAGCGTCTGGTGGTCATGGACGTCGGAGACGATCGCCATGTCGCGCGCGGTCAGCCGTGTCATCAAGGACAGCGGCGTGTGTTCGCGTTCAGTCATCCAGCCTCCCCTCATCGGGATTTTGCGACGATGCACCGGAGGCGCTGAGTCCCGCCCCGTGACGCCGTGCCGCCACGCGGGCCTGGGTGGCCCGTCCCGCGATCCCCGGCGGCAGCGGGCGGGTGCGCGCCGTCGCGGCCCCCTGTTCCTTCGCCCCCACCAGCGGTCGTACAACCGCTTGGTAGGCGCCCAGGTGGGTCAGGTCGTAGGCCCCCAGCACCGGCAACGTGTGCTGTTGCAGGCTGACCGCGTCGTCGGGTGAGGCCGAGAAGTACACCTTCGTGCGAGCGTTGGCCGAGACCGCTTTGCGCAGGTCGGCGGGGAGCTGGCCCAGCTCCTGGTGGGCGAGCGTCAGTCCGAGCCGGTAGCCGCGGGCCTCGGCCAGCATGTCCTCCAGGCTCCCGGGGAGGTTGAGGAAGTTCTGGCACTCGTCCACGTACGCGCACAGGTCCTTGCGCTGGTGCTCGGGGGTGTGGATACGGGCGGTCACCGCCTGCCAGGTCGCCGCCAACGCGAACGAGCCGATCAATGAGCTGGTGTCCTCACCCAGGCGTCCCTTCGGCAGCCGGAGCAAGACCAGGTGGCCGGTGTCGAACAGGGTCGGCAGGTCCACCGTGGACGGCCCCGACGCCACCACCTGGCGCACCCACTTGCGCAGCAGCGCGGTCCGAAGCTTGTTGAGCACCGGCCCCGTCACCGCGCTTCGGGCTGAGACCGTCAGTCCGGCGTACCAGCCCCAGAAGTCCGCCAGGGCCTCGTCCGGACCGGTGTGCGCGGCGACCTTGGCCAGGGTCTCGGCCCGAAGCGCGTCGTCGGCCAGCAAACGCGGAACATCACCCAGAGTCAGACTCGGGTCGCCTGCTCGGGTCAGGGTGAGCGTGGTCGCCCGCAGAATGTCGTCGGTCCTGGGCCCCCAGTACTCGGCGTAGATCCTGCGGAAGATGCCCACCACCGTGTCGCTGGTGAAATCAGGGTCGCCACCATGAAGCAGGTTCAACCGCGGCGGCGGCGCGTTGTCGTCGGGATCGAACAACACCACCTTGTCCACCGCGTGCTCGGGCAGGCGGGCCAGGACGTCGGTGACCAGGTCCCCGCGCGGATCGATCACCAGCCCCGCCCTGCCCGCCTCCGCGTCCTGGAGGACGAGGTTGGCCAAGAGCGTGCTCTTGCCGGAGCCGGTCTTGCCGAGGACGTGGGTGTGCTGGCGCGCTTCCACCACGCCCAAGGCGATCGGGCGCCGGGTGCCGGCGTCGCTGTCTCCGACCACCCTCGTGTTCTCGCCCCCGCGCGGAACCGCCGGAGCCGGTGCCGCTGGCCGCGCCCCTGCCCGGACCAGGCCGGGGACGGTGGTGTCGGTGGGCAGGTGTGCGATCCCGGCCAGCTCCGTGGTGGAGAGCAGGAACCCGTACCCCAGGAACCGGTTCGCCGCCCACCAGTCGGGTGTGAGCATGAAGCGGCGGTCCAGGTAGTTGGTGCCAGAGGTGAACGCCGCGAACGCCGAGGCCACCCCGTGGGCCCGCCCCCGCAGGCGCTCCTTCGCGGCTTCGCCGCCATGGGTGGTGGTGAGGATGTAGGCGGCATCGCACGCCAACCGGGGCGAGGACGCCTTGGCCAGGATCGCCCGCACGTCGTCACTCGTCCCGGGAAGAACCGGCGGTCGGCTGCGCGTGGTGCCGTGAGTAGTGGGGTCCAGGGCGTCGACCAGGTATGTCGCCATTCCGGAATGACCGTGCAGGCGGGCCGCCGCCCGGCGTGCACGCGCTGCCCTCCACCCCGTCGCCGGGCGGGCGGTCACGCGCACCAGAGCGTGCTCGCCTTCGACCAGGTCCTCCAGCGCGCCCAGAAGCGGTCGGGCCGGGTCGTCATCGAACTTCGTCCGCAGCGGGAACGCCTCAGCACGGCCCAACCGGAGAAGACCTCCGGTGGTGTAGACCCCCGCTGGCAGCGGCGACTCGCCGGGAACCGGGTGGCGGGTGGAGGTGGTCGCCCCGGGCCAGGCCGCGGAGACCGCGCGCTCCACCGTCCCCGGCGGCACCGCTCCCGGCACCCACACCTGGAACCGAACCCCGGCCGCCGAGGCGACGACCTCCAAGGCCAGGTGGGGTTGGAGCAGCCACCGCGACCAGCGCGGTTTGAGAAGCCCCAAGGTGTGGTTCCAGAACGCTGTGGCGTTCTCCAGACTCGCATCGGGCGGGGGAAGGATCTCCACCACCCGGGCATCTCGGGACAGGTAGCGGTGGCGGACCAGGCGAGTCCCGACCAGAGCAGCACAGACCAGTCCGCCGGTCAACGGGATCACGCCGAGGAGGACGAAGAACCCTCCTCCGAGCAGGAAATCGGCCATCACGCCACCTCCTCGTCCCCGGCCGCACCGTGGACGGAGGCAGAGCCAGGGCCGTCGCCCCGAGGCTCGTCCTCGTCCAGTTCCTGTGCCCTCATAGCCGCGATTTCGGCAGGATCAGAGGTGATCAGCCGATGTTCCACCGGTGAGGCGATCGGGTGGAAGCCGACCCTCTGGTGCCCGGCGACCAGTAGCGCGGAACCTCTGGGGGCGGTGCTGACCAGATGGGTCTCTCCGGCTGAGAGGTGGAACGCCTCGGTTACCCGGTCGAGGTTCTGCGGGGCCTGCTTGAGCAGGATCTGGGTGGCGGCGTTGGCGATGACCACCCGCCCCAGCTCGGTGCCGAGCACGTCCCCGACGTCCTGGGTGATCAAGGTCAGCCCCGCCCAGTGCTTGCGTCCGGCTTTAGCGAGCCGGGCGAGGTAGCGGGCTGCGGACGGGTCCTGGAGCAAGAGCCAGGCCTCGTCGACCACGACCATGCGAGGCCTGGCGGGGTCGCTCGCGGTGACGTGCCGCCAGATCGCGTCCAACGCCAACAGCACCCCGACTGACCGGATTTCGTCCGGCAGGTCCTTCAGTGAGACCACCGTCAAGTGACCACCGATCCGCGCGGCGGAGGCGCCGTCGAACAGGGTGGCGTGCGAGCCGTGGGCGAAGGGCTCCAACCGATCCGTCAGCTCTTGGGCCGCCCAACAGGTGGCGTCTCCCGCACCGGGGTCGGTTGCCAACTCCTCCAACGCGGCGGCCAGGTCGGCGAGTACCGGAGCGGGCCTCTCCCATGTGGTCGGGTCGCGCATGATCCCGGCCTCGGCATAGGCGGTGATGATCGCCCGGTCCAGTACCGCCTTCTCCGTCGGGGACAGCTCACCGATCATCGCGGTGATGAGGGTGTGCAGGAACAGGGCACGGTTCGTGAAGCCCTGTTCGTCCGTGTCCGCAGGCGGGAGGGCGAAGGGGTTCAACCGGCCTTCCGGAGTGCCCAGACGGATGGTCGTGCCGCCCACGGCTTCGGCCAGGCGCAGGTACTCGCCCTCGGGGTCGATGACAGCGACCTCCACTCCGACCAGCAGCGACCGCAGCACTTCGAGCTTGGCAAGGTAGGACTTGCCCGCCCCCGAGCGGGCGAGGACCACCGAGTTGTGGTTGTCCAGGCCGCCGCAGAACCGGTCCCAGGCCACCAGACCCGACGAGTGGGTGTTGGTGCCATAGACCACGGTCGTCTCGCCCAGGTCAGCGACCAGCTCGGGTGAGGTGAACGGCAGCAGGGTCGCGGCGGCGTCGGTGTCCATTGACCGGCCCGTTTCCAGCGCGTCGGTGCCCAGCGGAAGGGTGGAGATCCACCCCTGCACAGCCCGGAACGTGGTGGGAACCACGTCGACCAGCAGGGACGCGCACAACGCACGCACCTGTTGGAGCTCGGCCTCCAGGACCTCCAGGTCGGGGGCGTGCACGGTGACGTAGACCGCCACCCGGAACAGGCGGCCCTGGCCGGTGGCGATGCGGTCGGCGATCTCGGCGGCGTCCATGGCCGCCGTCACCTGGTGCGGGTCCTCCACCCGCCCCTGGGACGAGCTGGTGCGGTGCGCCGACTCCAGGCGGGTCCGGCGTTTGCGCAGCCGTGCGGCGGCGGTGGGAGCGGGCACGGGTTCCAGGTGGAAGGAGATGTCGAGCTGTCCGGGGTAGGTGAGCAGCGGCTCGGCCCATCCGGCGGTGACCTCGCGCGGATACCCGGTCACGGCCAGCGTCTGGCACACCCCGCCCTCCACCTGCAGGTGGCGCGCCCCGACATGGATGGCCGGGCCGCCCAGTGCGGATGATCCGGATCGCGCTTTGAGACTGCGAAGACCCATCAGTGCTCCTCCTCGTGCTCGTGTTCGTCGGTGGCGCCGGTGCCTGTGAGCTCGCATCTGGTCGGCGCGGGGTCGGTGAGGTTTGCGCCCGGGGCGGTCATCGACGCCCGCAGGACCTGTGTGGCTTCGTCTCCGTCCAGGACCTGGGTGCGGATACCGAGGGCGGCCAGCCGGTCCGCGGTGTCGGCGGCCCTGCGCAGCAGAGCGGGACCTGTCTTTCGGGCGGCACCGGCCGCGGTCACCACCACCAGCACCTGCTGGTGGGACAGCTCGTGTGCGGCAGTCAGCTCGTCCAGGAAGTCGGCGTGCGCCGTGGCGGCCTCGGCCAGTGCCGGGTGCGGCAGGCGGGCCGCGTTGTCGCGCAGCATCGCGGTGAACTCGCCCAGGTCGGCGCTGCGCCGCTGGACGAGGATCTGCACCGGTTCGGCCAGGGCGTCCAGCACTCCGGCGAAGGCGGCGAGCACCTGGTCCTGTTCACGTCCCGAGGCGAGTTGGAAAGGCAGGGTGGTGCAGGCGATCATGACCGCGCACCGGCCGTCCAGGTCGACCACTCCTTCCGGGGAGATGGCTGAGGCCGGAAGCCGCAGCGGTGCCAGCCTTGGGCCGCGCCGCAGACGTGGCGCCCACCGGGGCAGTGCCGGGACGTGCCCTGAAGGTGCGGGGACCAGGTGCTTGGGTGCGCGCGCCCAGGCCAGGGCGCTGGCGGCGACCTGTTCCAAGCCCCGGCCGTCGCGCTCCCCCAGGGCGAGGGCGACGGCCGTGCCCAGAACAGGGGCCAGGGCCATCACGAACAGCCACAGCGGTACCGCCTCCCGCAGGAGCAGGTAGGCGCCCCACGCCCCCGCCAGAACCGGGGTGATGATCAGGCACTGGCGTGCGGTCAGGTTGAACAGGACCGGTTCGGGCCGGTCGATGTCAGCGGGGATACGTCCCCGCCACGCGGACGCCTCATCGGTGGTCACACGGTTTCCTTCCTCGTCCGAAGATCACTTGGTGTCGCGGCCGGGGCGTGGGAAGAGGCCGTACTGCTTCCACATGCGCTTGGGGTTGGGAAAGAGCGCCCGCTGACCCTTGACGTGCGGCGGCTTGCCCCAGGTCACGGACGGCATGTCGGGCAGGTGGCGCAGTCCCGCCGAGGGCCGGGGCGCCGGGTCCGGCAGGCCCAGGCGTTGGGTGGCGCGCCTGCCGGGAACGCGTACCGGCGGCGGAGTCGGCAGGACCCCCTGGCGCCATCTGCGCTCAGGCGGCGCGGACGGCGCCGACCGGCCCGGTGGCGGAGCCGGGCGCGGGAAGAGTGCCTGCTGGCCGGTCCTGGGTGATCCGGGCATGTGGCCCACCTCCAGTTCGCGGCGCACGGGTGCGGGCGGTGCCGGGCGCGTTGGCGGGACCGGCGGCAGGGCGCGCGGTCCTGTCAGCGCGAGCGGACCGCGGGCGCGGCCTCCCGGCCACGGCGGGCCGCCAGCCGTCCCGGGGTAGCCGCCCCCGGGACCGGGCAGAGGGCCACCTCCAGGAGCGGGGCCACCCGGCCACGGTGGGCCGTGGCCCCCACCAGCGGGGCCATACCCTGCACCGCCGGGGCCGGGCAGGGCTGCGCCGGGTGCGGCGGGCACAGCTCCGGCCGGGTAGCGGGGAGGGTTGTAGGGCCGGTACCACCACGCCTGCGGCTGCGGCTGCTGCATCCCAGCGGGAGGTTTGGGCGTGTAGCGGGGCAGCTTACGGCCGGGCGTGCGCGGCGAGAAGAACTGCCACTTCAGCGACGAAGCCGGAGCAGACGGCAACCGCATGCTGCTGACCGAGCGAAACGCCATCATCCACGCGATGTTCTTCAGAATCGCGGCGATGGGCGAGGTACCCGGGTTGGGCTGCCAAACCAGCTTCATCACCCAGGAGCCGATCCGGATCTGCACGTACAGCAGGACCAGGAGCAGCATGATGTTCATCAGCCAACCCGCGTCGCCCACGTCGGCGTCGCTGGGCGAGGCGAGCACGCTGCTGGCCAGCACAACGGTCTGGCCGTTTCCGAGCCCGGTGTCCAGGACCAGGCCGGGATCCGGCCCCGGCGCGGCGGTCTGGCGTAGCGATCCGAAGATCGTCATCTGCCCCTCGAAGAACAACCTGGCCATGGCGATGAACACGATCGACTGGGCGATGGGGATCGCGCACAGGCCCGCCATGGACTTCCACCACAGCTCAGCGATCCGGTTGGTCTGCGGCAGGGCGTGGAAGATCAGCAGCATCGGCGCGGCGATGGTCAAAACGATAGCCATGCAGATGCGCACCGCCTCGGTGACCATCCACACCACCAGCAGCACGACCACGACCACCAGGAGCAGGATGGTGAAGACCAGCGCCTCCTCCAGGATCACCTCCATGCGGTCGCGCAGGTTCTCCGCGGCCTCGCGTGCGTCGATGCCCTGGGCGCCGATGGCCGCGGAGATCTGGTTGGAGGCCCGGATCATCTCCCGGGCCGCCCACAGCGAGAAGTTCGAGGCCACGAAGGCGAACACCGCCCTGGGCAGGAGGTCGGCGGCCGAGTAACGGCTCTGCACACTCTGGTAGCCCATGGCCACGATCCCGCCCGCCACGATGAGCAGCACGAAGAGCGTGTTGCTGGTGGTGAGGATGCCGCCGTGCAGGGCCTGCATCCCCTCGGTCGGCTCCGGGGTGTGGAAGGCCTTGGTCGCCAGCCACCCCAGGGCCGGGTTCAGGCCGGACACGACGAAGTCGGCGAACCAGTTCGAGACGTGGCAGCCGGGATCGACCAGGCCGCAGTCGAAGACGTCCTCGTCGGTGTCGACCTCCACTGGCGCCTCGGACTGCTCCCGCAGCGGCGGCTCGTCCTCGCGTGGGTCCTGCGGGGGCGGGAGCGGGTCGTCGGTGATCTCCGGTTCCGGGGCCGGTACCTCCTCCGGCTCAGGTGCGGGTTCGCTCCCGGGGTCTTCGGGTTCCGGGAGCGGGTCGTCGGTGGGCGGCGGCAGCGGGTCGTCGGAGGGGGGCGGTTCCGGGCTGGCCGGACCCCGCCCCCACGGCGCGGGGCTCACTCGCCGGCCCCGCCCACGCTGACGATCCACTCCACGATGTCCATGAGCACCGTGGCCAGGATCGCGATGCCGTATCCGACCGCCGTTCCGGTCAGGGCACGTTTGGCGCCGTCGATGGCTCCGACCTCACCGTTGGCGGCCAGCCACCGCACCGCCGCGATCGTCAGGAACAGGGTCCCCAATGCTGACGCGAGGGCGATGATGACCATGCGGATGCGGTTCACGACCTGGCGCAGCTCGGCGGTCTCCTCCTCCGCCGACTCCGCGGTGGCCTCGGCAGCCCACACCCACACCGCATCGCCGCCCGCCACCACCCAGCACACGGCGAGCACACCCGCCGCCACGACCACCGCCACCTGCCGGACCCCGCACGTCTTCGCCACTGCTGTCATCCGCCCCCCTTGGTGCTGCGCCCCTACCGGGCGCCGGGCACTGGGCGTTGTCCAACCCAGGCCCAGTGCCCGTATTTGCTCCCCTAAGAAGCCACCGGCAGAGGCGAATGCGACAACGACTTCCCAAGAACCGGTGCGGTCGCCAGCAGCCGCAAAGACGTGCGCTCGCAGGCGGGCCGATCTTCGGGGCGGGTGAGGGCGTCAGCGATGACCACCTCACCCGAACACACCGCTGACACCAGCCGGGCTTCCGCGCGTTCCCGGCGCTTGGCCAGCGTCTTGTAGGACACCCCGGACTGCTCCGCGACCTCGGCCAAGGGAAAGTTCTCCAGCCTGGTCCGGGCGATCAACCGCGCCTCCGCCCGCGAGAGGACGCCCACCCGCACCGCGGACAACAGCAACAGGTCCGGGCTGGCCTGAACCCCCGGGTCGAGGCCCTCCTGCCGTCCCGGGTCACCGGTCGGGACCGGCGCTTCCTGCTCGTGCCTGCGCGCCGAGAGCGCGGCGCGGTGCGCGGGCCGGGTCAGGTACCAGACCAGCCGGGCGTAGTTCAGGTTGATAGTGCGGACCCGGTGGACCGCCTCGGACACGATCGCGGACTCCACCGTGTCCACCCCGTCCGCGGTCAGGCCCCGGCAGGCCCGCCCGGCCGCAGAGCGCAGGGCGGGCAGGCACAGCCCGAGCGCTCCGACCATCCAGTCCTGGGACAGGCGGGCGGCGCGGATGGTGTGCCGCCAGACCGCGTCGCGCACGTCGTGCGGGGTGCCCTCGTCCATCAGCACGCCGCGCAGCTCGTACAGGGAATAGGTGCGGTCCTGGAGCCAGGGGTGGACGTCGGTCCCCCGCAGGGTCAGGTGGGTGGGTGACAGGCGAACGAAGCCGGTTTCGACGACTGTCAGCGGTGAAGATGCGAAAGCCACGGATGCCCCCTCGGATGCGAGCGAGAAATGACATCCGCATTGAACATGGTGGTGTTCTCAGGCAGGGTTCGCAACGGTTTCACCGCTCATTCAGGGGTTGCTCAGAAGATGCTCAATTCATGGGAGCGAGGGTAAAGAATCAACCAAAGACGCACGCGCAAGGAGCCCACGGGGCCTATGCGAGGCCTCTAGCGAAACCGCTTTCACCTGCGCATACGCCAGAGTGAGCAAGCGGTGAGTGCTATGCCAGGGCCGTGCTCACCAGCAGGATGACCAGAGGGAAAGAATTTTTTCAGAACACGCGCGACCGCAGAACTCAACCGTGGTCGACCTCAAGCCAGAGATCTCTTGAGGGTGGTTTTCCCTTGGGGCATGAGCGCAGGAATATGACATGGCAAGACCACCTGGGGGAGTTCGGGCGGCGTAGAGTGTCTTTCGTGATTCGTGATGCGCTTGAGCAGAGGACCTTGGTCGCTGCCCTGACCGATGTCCGCCGAGCCGAGCGGGAGTTCGACAACGCTTGTACATGGCTAGAGGAAGCCAGTCAGGGCATTTTGAAGCCTTTGTCAGTAGAAGTGTGGGTTACCGACCCGGGTTTCAGTCACGTCCTTCTCGTCCGGCACCGTTGTCGGGGCTGGGTGCCACCCGGTGGCAAGGTCGAGACTGGTGAGACACCTCGCGAAGCGGCGTCCCGGGAACTCCTGGAGGAGACAGGAGTCTCAGGAAACCTGCTCCCTCTACCAGCTGCCGCCTGTGTCCGCTCCTATCGTTCGGACTGGTCGCCCACGCTCGGACTCTCGTACGTCGCGATCATCGATCGCAGTCTTCGCCTGGGCGGAGAGGCAGGGCAGCCGCCCGCCTGGATCCCTCTGGAAGACGACTGGCAGGGTGCCTTCCCGGAGGATCACAGCCGGATACGCCGACACGTCCGGCAGCTCTCACGAGCCCATGCTGCCAGCGCTCGCTGACTCGGGAGGAGAGGACCGCCTCGGCGAACGGTAGCCCTCGACCACCGGACATGTCTCCTCAACCGTCACGTGGGAGTGCCTCAGCGACGACAAGGAGCCAGCTCGTCACCGTCGGCTGATGTGGGCCCAACCGAGGCAACATCACCCCTCCACACGGAACGACCCAACCGTGTGGCCATCGGCATGAAGTTTCCGCCCGTCCAGATCCGCGAGTTTTCACCAAACATTCGAGAGTCCGGTTAGGTTGGGCTTCGGCAGTCGCCGTAGACCACACCATTTCTGAGGAGAGCGATCGTGGCCCAACGCCCGTCCCCCGTGCGGGGTATGCGCGATGTCCTGCCCGATGCCGCAGAGCGGCGTCAACGGCTGGAGGCCACCATCCATCATGAGTTCTCCCGGTTCGGGTACCGGCCCATCGAGACCCCCGCGCTGGAGGACCTGCGGTTTCTGGAGTCTGGGCAGGGCGGCGACAACGAGAAGTTGATCTTCAAGACCCTGCGCCGGGGCATCTCTCTGAACGAAGTCACTGACGTGGCGTCCCTGGCGGACGCTGGTCTGCGGTTCGACCTGACGGTGCCGCTGGCGCGCTTCTACGCCACCAACGCCCCCGACCTGCCCTCTCCGTTCCGCGCGGTGCAGATCGGACCGGTGTGGCGCGCTGAGCGCCCCCAACGGGGCAGGTATCGGCAGTTCACCCAATGCGACATCGACATCCTCGGTGAGGCCTCGCTCCTGGCGGAGATCGAACTGCTCAGCGCGGGTAGCCGCGCTCTGGCCGCGGTGGGGCTGGAGGAATTCACGATCCGGCTCAACCACCGCCGTCTGCTCACCGGGCTGTTGACCGCGTGCGGGTTCGCGGACGAGACTCACGCGCACACGCTGATCGTGGTGGACAAGCTCGACAAGATCGGCGTGGAGGGGATCGAGCGCGAACTCGCCGAAGCGGGCCACTCCCAGTCCGCGATCACCGCCCTGTCGAAGGTTCTCACCCAGGCCGAGGCAGCGACCACACCCGACCAGCTCGCCCAGGTGCTGCCCTCGGGGATGGACGGGGAACCGTTGGAGGAGCTACGTACGATCGCCTCCGCCGTGGTTCTGCCTGAGACAGTGCCCAAGGCGCGGCTGGTGATGGATCTGTCCCTGGTCCGTGGGATGGGCTACTACACCGGGTCGATCTTCGAGGTGGCCGCGCCCGGTCTGGGCTCCTCCATCGCCGGTGGCGGCCGATACGACGAAATGATCGGGCGGATCGGCGGCCAGCCGACCCCCGCTTGCGGGTTCAGTATCGGCTTCGAGCGCTTGGCCGAGGTCCTCACTCCTACCTTCGAGCAGAGGGAGCGGCGTGTGGCGCTGCTCTGGCGCTCTGACCAGGGCCTGACACAGATCGCCGAACACGCCGACCGGCTACGGGCTCAGGGATATGTGGTGGAGACCGTACACGTCGCTGGCAAGGGCAAGGGCGTGTACAAACGGTTGGCCACCGCCGGATTCGATCTGGTGGCCCAGGCCTTGGACGAGGCCGCGCCCCGTCCGCTGTCCCCGTGAGCCCATCCCGGCCCCGGTGGGGCGACCTTCCCGCAGCCGCACGCGAGAAGGTCGCCCGAGCCCTTGGTGAGGAGATCGTCAGCGAGCGCTCCCAGAGCGGGGGATACACCCCGGCTGTGGCGTCTCTGCTGACGACCGCCAGCGACTGCTCCCTGTTCTGTAAGGCGATGCCGGAGGACCACCCTCTGTGCGCGACCCTGGCTGCGGAGGCTGCCGTGGCCGCGTCGGCTCCTACGGACTCGGCCCTTCCCCGCCTCGTCTGGGAGGGAAGGGAGAACGGGTGGCGGTTGGTGGTGTTCACCGCCGTGCACGGCCGCCACGTGGACCTCTCGCCCGGCTCCGGCGACGTGGCGGCGGTGATCTCGGCTCTTGACGCTCTGGCAGATGACCTCACCCCGTGCCCGCTCATCGCGGCGCCTACAGCAGGTGAGGTGTTGGCGCCGGTCCTACACGGGTGGTCGTCCATGAAGGAACAGCCTCCCCAGGAACTCACTCCCTGGGCGTTGGACAACCTCGAACGCCTCTCCTCGCTGGAGAAGGAGTGGACCGACCACACAGACGGGGACACACTCACACACGGTGACGTGCGCGCGGACCAGTTGCTCATCGACGCCCGAGAGCGGGTGTGGTTGGTCGACTGGGCGCACCCGTGCCGTGGTGCGGCGTGGATCGACGCGGTGGAGCTGGTGCCGCACCTGATCATGGCCGGACACACACCCGAGGCGGCTGAGAAGAAAGCAGCGGGTTCGACGCGGTTCGCCTCGGCCCCGGCTTCCGCCGTGGACTCCTTCGCCGTCGCGGCGGCCGGGTACTGGACGCGGGCCTGCCGTCAGGCTCCGCCGCCGAGCCCGGGTGGGGCGAGACTGCGCGCGTTCCAGGCCAGGGCAGCGGATGCCGCCCTGGCCTGGGTGCGTTACCGCTTCGGGGAATGAATCAGGCGAGCACGGGACGCAGGCCGTGGAGTACTCGCTGGTGCGCCAGGTCGGTGACGTAGGCGTGAGCCGCGTCGCCGATCTGGGCACGGCTCAGGTCGCGGAGCGCCTGTTCCACCAGTTCAGCAGCGGTGCGAGCAGCCGCTTGGGCAGCGCCGGTCGTGACGAACGCCAGACGGATCTCTTCGGTCTGTTCGTCCGTGGCGTGCTCCCCTTCGATGACAGGGCGCAGCCGGTGATCGTCAGGGATGCGCCGGTGGAGTTCGACCAGGAGCAGGGTTCGGCGCAGATGGCGGATCTCGGCGGCGTCGTCCTTGCCCGCGTTCATCAGTTCCGGGCACCCGGTGGCCAGGTCGTCCACGATCTGCGAGGCGGCGCCGATGGTCTCCAGGATCCGGGCGACGGCCTCGCGTTGGTCGGGATCCGCGCCGGTGGCGGTGTGGCCGATGCGCCAGGGAAGGCCGTAGCAGTAATCACCCGCCTTGTCGCGGTACATGCGCACGACCGCGTCCGTGGTGATGGATTCCAGTTCCCGCTGCCACAACAGCTCCTGGAGTTGGCCGTGCTGGGTCCGGCGGACGCACTCCACAACCACGTCCCACAGGGCTGCTCGGTGCTGTGGGTCGGCGTCGTCCAGCAGATCCCTGGTCAGGGAGAGGAGCATGTCTCCCCAGAGCAGAGCCGCGCCGTTCCCCGCTGAGCCGATGCGGAGCCGAAAGGCCTCGGGCAGGGTGGGGCGGCCGAACTTCTCGGTGTCGCCGTCGATGATGTCGTCGTGGATGGCGAACAGGTCCCTGACTACCTGCGGAACCAGGGCGACGGTGCCGAGCCGTTCGGTCAGGTCGTCGGCGAGTTCCGCCTGGTCGTGTCCCGCGCCGACCAGGGCCAGCACGGGACGGGGCAGGAGGGAGTCGACCTGGGCGTAGGCCAGGTAGTCCTGCCCCAGTCCGGACAGGTGCGGCGGCAGGTCCTGTGTCCAGTGGGTCAGGGTCCGCGTCCACAGGGAGTTCACGGGCGGGGAGAAGCGGTGCAGTGTGGTGGTCAGCACGAGGCGGTCTCCGGGATCTGTCGGGCCTGGGCATAGCGGTGGATGGCGTCGGTGTCCGTGGCCTCTCCCACCCACAGGTCCACGCGCTGGCCGTTGGAGTTTGCTGTGGTGGAGGCGTGGGCGCGCAGGTAGTCGCTGACCGGGTCGCCGGTCGGTTCCGGGATGAGGAGCCGGTCAGCGGTGCTGGGGCCGAAATGGTGTGCTCGCTGATGGGTGGGCGCGTCGGCGAAGGTCCCGCAGGCGTCCATGACGGCCAGGAGGCGTTCGATTCCGAAGGCGAAGCCGCTCGCCGGAACCTTTCCGGGGCCGTCGCAGGCGAAGTGGCCGATGAGGTGGTCGTAGCGACCACCGCCGGCGATCTCCACGAAGCTGGCATCCGGCAGGATGACGTCCACCTCGAAGGCCAGGCCGGTGTAGTACTCATGGCTGCGCACCACGCCCAGGTCCACCACCGCGTTCAGACCCGCCTTCCGCAGGGCATGGGCCATCGACGCGAGGCGTCCCAGATGTCCCGGAGCCACGTCGTCCAGTGTGGCCAGGAGGTGGGAGTCGACGTCGCCGGAGTCGTGGTGGGCCATCGCCCGCCAGCGTTCCACCGTCTCGGCGGGACAGTTCGCGAGCAACGCGTCCAGGCGGGTGCTGAGGTCGGTGGCCCGGTCGGAGTCCTTGCCCGCCCGGCATTCGGCCAGAGCGTCGAGGCATTCCTTCACGGCGATCGTTGTCGTTTCCTCGAAGCCGCTGTGCTCTGCCAGGGCACGGAAGAGGCCGACGTCGCTGATCCGGACGCGGACCGAGTTCTCCGGTGCGCCCAGCGCGTGCAGGGCCCCGTCGATGAAGGTGATGATCTCGGCGTCGGCCGCGGCGGATGCGACTCCGAGGATCTCGGCGCCGAACTGGCGGAACTCGCGAGCCTTGCCCTGGGAGAGGGTGTCGACCGCTTCGTTGCGCCAGCACGGGAGGTCGTAGAAGACCTTCAGCGGCAGGGTCTGGGTGGGCAGGACCGAGGCCAGCCAGCGGGCGACGGAGACCGTGCCCTCGGGGATCAGCACGGCCGGGGTGTTCTGGTGGGTGTGGGTGTGGCCGGTCCCGTAGTCGGGGACGTCGAGTTCGAAGACGCCCTTGGGGTTCCACTCGGGCCAGGGCGAGGCGCCGACGACCTGGCGGCTGAAGGACGCCTTGCGTTCCAGGGCGGGGACTTCAAGGCGGTCGTATCCGCGGGTGTGGGCGTACTGGGCCAGGACGGATTGGGCGTAGTCGCGCTGGCGCAGCTCGGGGCCGAACCGGTCGCGGGTTCCCACGAAGGGCTGGGTGTTGCGGGGGGTATGTGACACTGGGGCTCCGTTCCTTGGGATGTCGTTGTCGTGTGGTCTCAGGTGGTGAGTGGCCGGTGTAGGGGGCGCGGCGACACGGGTGGGTTCGGGGGTTGTGCCGCCGCGCCGGTGCTTCCGCGCACGGAGTCGCTAGCGCGGGCATGCGGCGGGAGTTCGAGGAAAATCCGCGCACACGATCAGCGGGCGGGCGTAAGGCGCTGTGACCACAGGGCGGTGACCTCGCTTTTGAGGTAACGGCGGTGTCCGCCCGGGGTACGGAAGCTGGAGATACGCCCGTCCCTGGCCCAGCGCGCCACGGTTTTACCGTCCACGCGGAACAGGGTGGCGACCTCGGCGGGGGTGAGGGCCTCCATGGATTCCAGGGCGTCATCACTGTTCATGAATGGCATCGGGTCGGTTCCTCTCATGCGCGGATGGTGGGTTGGGGCGGGGCCAGGTGCGTGTGCCAGTCGTTCACCTGCGGGTTGCGGCGGCGCAGCGCACGGCGTTCTCGTGCAGTCATGCCGCCCCACAGCCCGATGTCGATCCGCAGGTCGAGGGCTTCGGCCAGGCATGTCCTGCGGATGGGGCACGGGGCGCAGATGTGTCGGGCCCGGCGCTGTTGGAGGGTGTCGCCGAACATACGGTCGGGGTCGGGCAGATCGCGGCAGGAGGCGCGTGCGTCGGTGAGGGAGGCAGTCATACCGATGGCCGTGGGCAGTCGTGGTGGATGGGCCTGCTGGATGTCCAGGAGCATCCGGGGCTCGGGCAGGACCAGTAGGCGGGTGCCGTCATGGCGAGGGCCGTCTCGATACGCAGGATCTGGCGATGCAACTCCTGGCTGGTGGGTTCGGACAGCGGAACGACGTGGGCGCAACCCCGGTAGAAAGCGAAGAAGGCCCGTGCGCCCGGAGCCCACATCACGAGCCAACGGCCTCGGTGGCGCATATGAAGCTGGTAGGCGGCCATGTACTGGTCGTGGTCGTCGCTGACATCCCAGGCCATCGTGATCACCGCTGGACGTGGCCGACGTGTTCGGCGTGCTGGTCCGAGCGCCGTTCGATCCGGTCCACCTCGAACCAGACGCTGGTGCGTCCGTCGTCATGGTGGACGGTGCCCCACCGGTCCGCGCCCTCCGCGACCAGGCGCAGTCCGCGCCCGCCCTCGGCTTCGGGATCGAACGGGCGCAGGCAGGGGACGGTGACCTCCCCCTGCCGAGGGCCGACATCGGTGACGCGCACCTGGGTGCGACCCTCCAGCTTGCACACGCTGATGGTGATCTCGCCTCCGGCCTGACCCGATCGGGTGTGGTGGACGCAGTTGTTGAACAACTCCGAGGCGAGCAGCTCGACCGGGCCGGCCTCCCAGACGGGGAGGGACGCCAGTGTCCTCAGGTGGCGGCGCATGACCCTGGCGTAGGAGGGCTCGCCGGGCACGGTGATCGCGTGCCCCATGAACTCGCCCTTGTCCGCCAGCAGGACCGGAGCACGGTCCACCGGTGCGGTGGCGCGTTTGGGCAGAGGAGAAACCGTTCGTGTACCGGTGCCCTTCTCCGTAGTCTCCGCCTGTTTCACTACAACGGCCCTCATCCCCATCACCGTCCTCTCTCGCCTGGTCACCGTGCCTTGCGCGTCAGTTCCAGGTCGTTGACGAGTTCTCAGTCTCGGGTCGGTGTGCCTTCGGCACCTATGAACACGGGTGATGATCGTTATTACGGTGGTGATGTTTTTTCGCGAGGGCTGGTGGTCAGGCCACGGGCCCTGTTCTATGGGCGGTGAACAGTTCTCGAGCCGAGGAACCCATGGTGTCGATATGTGAGAATTGCGGCGGGGAGAGAACTTCTGTCGCCAATGCGAAGAAAAGGTGTCCGTGTATACCCAAGGACTTCTGGGATAGCCCGGAGATACAAGAGGCCGCCGGACGTCTCGACGCAGGCGCTCTGGTACGCGCTCTGCGTTCGCGCACCGACCTGTCGCAAGAGGCTCTCGGGCGTTTGACCGGACTGTCCCAGTCGATGATCTCCCAACTCGAATCGAAGAAGCGCGAGTTGAAGGATGTGGTGAAGCTGCGCCGCTTCCTCGACGGGCTCGCCGCGCCTCAGGTGACAGCAAGCCGCGCCCAAAGGGAGAGTGTCGAGAGCACCAAGCTGTTGGCGCACGCGGCCCAGGTCACCATGGGAGCGGTGGAGATCGATCCCCGCAGCTGGCGCGGCCCGAACCTCCCCGACTCGCCCCTGTCCGTCCGGCGGGTGACGGGAACCGACGTGAACCATGTCGAAACGGTCACCGAGGCTCTGCGAGCCGCCGACTACCAGCTCGGAGGCGGTGCGTGCCTGGACTCGATCATGGCGCACCTGGCCTACGCCCACCGGCTGCTACGTGTGGCCAAACCCGCGAACCGGGTCGGCCTCCGGCTGCATCGAGCCGTCTCCGATCTGCACAACCTCGCCGGATGGGCGAGCTTCGACGTCGGTCACTACAAGGTCGCGGCCGAACACCTGTCCCTGGCACTGGAACAGGCCCAGTACATCGAGGAACCCTCGTTGGTGGCCAACGTCCTCTATCGCATGGGTCGCCTGCACCTGCACCGCGGCCACACCGTCCAGTCCCTGCGGTTCCTGCAGTTGGGGCAGATCGCCGCTCAGGACTCCGGGTGTGAGCGCACCGTCGCGCTCATGTGCGCCAACACCGCCTGGGCCTACGCGGTCCTCGATGACGGGAAACGAGCCATGGATTCCCTCGCACGCGCCCGCGACGCCTTCGCCCGCGCCGACTCGGACGCCACCCCCTGGGTGCGGTTCTTCCACGAAGCCGACCTGGACGCCCTGTCGGGGGTCGTCAACGCCGCGCTTCCCACGCCCTCTCCCCGCGCGTACACGGCCACGACCGAGCACCTGTACCGGGCCGTGGATGCCCGCAGCCCCGCCATGGGCCGCAGCCGGGCCTTCGAACTGACAACCCTGGCCACCGCCCACATCGTCAACGGTGACCCCGATCAGGGAGTGCGCATCGGTCGCCAAGCCGTCGACCTCGCCCGGCAGGTCCGCTCGGTGCGCGTGATCGACCGCCTGGCCCCGTTGCAGCAGGCCGCCCAGGCCTACCGAACCCGGGGTGAGACAGCTGACCTGGCCGCCGAGATTGCTACTCTTCGCACATCATGAGCACCATCCCCGCCTCCACCAGCCCCCGGTTCGCCCTCACCAGAGACCGCGTCCACGACGTCCTCGCCGCTTTGTGCGAGGAAGCCGGACTGGGTGCCAGGGCGGCCGATGACGCCGAGCTGATCAAGTTCACCAACAACGCCGTCTACCGCCTCCCACGCGCGAGGCTGGTGGTGCGTATCGCCGGCTCGGCAACCGTGGTCGAACGCGTTCCCGTGGTCATTCAGGCGGCACGGTGGCTCGCCCACCATGACGCCCCCGCAGTGCGTTTGGTTGAGGACATCTCCCAGCCCGTCCAGGCCGACGGAGCCACGGCGACCTTCTGGCACCTGGTGCCCTCCACCGGCCCCGAACCGACCGGTACCGACCTCGGGCGCATCCTCAAACACCTCCACTCCCTGCCAGCCCCGGATCTCGCCCTGCCGTCGTGGGAGCCGTTCGATCGGATCCGCAGCCGCATCACGGACGCCGAAGGACTGGCCGACGCAGACCGGAGCTTCCTCACCAGGCGCACCGACCAACTAGAGGCCCAGGTCCAGGACCTGGAGTTCGAGCTTCCCGCTGGAGTGATCCACGGCGACCCGTTCCTGGGCAACCTCATCTCCGGCCCTGGCGGCCCGGTGATCTGCGACTTCGACAGTCTCAGTCATGGCCCCCGGGAATGGGACCTGGTGCCCGCAGCGGTGGGCAAGGTCCGCATGGACTACGCCCAGGACCCCCACACCCCGCTCGCCGAGGAGTACGGCTATGACGTGCTGAGCTGGCCCGGGTTCCCCGTCCTACGCCAGGTCCGCGAACTCAAGCTCGTCACCAGCGTCCTACCGGTCCTGAAAACCAACCCCGGTCTGCGCGCCCAATGGCGCCACCGACTCGACACCCTGCAGCACGGCGACACCACCACACGCTGGAGCACCTACAGGTAACCGCCACCGGTCTCATCGAGCGGTGGAGACCCAACACCCCTCTTTCCAGGAAGCGAAAGACTGCGGTCTTCCCCGTTACTCGGAAGGGGTGATGGCGATCCAGCACACGAGGTGGATGTCCTCCTTCTCCGCCGGCGGCAGAGGTTGCACCCTCGGTGGAGGCGTCAGCCCATTGGACTCGGCGAACGTGTGCAGGGCCCGGGCCTTCTCCTTGTCGGTCGTGTGTTGGTCAGCCAGGATCGACCGGATCTCCCGCTGGATGCGCGGGGCGTAGGGAGCATTGAGGCGCTGGGCCAGTTCTTCCTGCTTCTCCAGGAAGGAGCCGTGGGCTTTGACGAGAGCCGATGCGTCGCGCATGGCTTTGGGCACCTGCGGGGACAGATTCAGCGGGTCGGTCTGCCGCTTCCACTGGGTGAGGATGTCCTCCTGCGCTGCCTCCCAGGCGTTGAAAGCTGCCTGGTACGTCCGCTCGTCCAGCACGGGTTCGGCGGTCGCGCTCGGCGGTGTGGCCTGGGCCAGGCAGGACAGGACGTCGTCGATGACCACGGCCGTTTCCTCACCGGGGTTCACCTGGACAGTGAGGTCCCTGTTCATCGGCACGTAGCGCAACCACGGCTTGGAGTGGTCTCCGATGCGTGCGCAGAACACGAACCCCGGATCTGCCCCGGGCCGGTGGAATCCCGAGCCCGATCCCCAGGGCAAGCCCAGAACCGTGTCCTTGACGTGAGGGTTCTGGAACTCGTTGGCGAGCTGACGCCGGTACTCCTCGCCCGACAGAGAGGAGTTCCCCGCGTCGGCGAACAGGAGCGATTCCTCCCGGCGCAGGCGCTCGATCTGGTCCCGGGTGTCGGTGATGACGCGCTCCACAGCGGCCACGTTGGGTAGGACCGTGTCCTGTCCAATGGACGCGGCGGCCTGCTTGAGTTTGCGCTGAAGACGTTCCTCCAGGCGCAGGACCGCGTCGAGGCCCTCGTCGGGGAAGAAGCACCGCATGAACACCTCGGTGTGGGGTGATCCGATGCGGTCGATGCGCCCGTGGCGCTGGACCAGGCGCATGGGGTTCCATGGCAGATCGTAGTTGATGATGTGACGGGCTTGCTGGAGGTTGACGCCTTCGGCGAGGGTGTCGGTCGCCACGATGACGTCGTAGCGGTCCTCCTCTGTGCCCGTGCCTGCGGTCATGGGGGCAAACCCGGTGATGGCCTCGCTGCGGTTGGCCTTGTCGCTGCCCTTCACCAGGACGAGACGGTCCCGGTAAGCGGCCAGGCGTTCGTTGACGGTGATCGCGTGTTTGAGGGCCCGATCGAGGTAGTCGGCGGTGTCGGAGAAGTAGGTGAAGATGAGGACCTTGCGCTTGTTGCGGACGTCGTCCTCGCCAATGCCCTCCTCCTCGGCCTCCCGGGCGATGGTGGCGAGCTGCTCAATGAGCTTGGCGACCTTCGGGTCGTTGTGGAAGTCGACCGCCTGGACCTTCGTGCGGAACTGCTGCAGCAGCGCCAGATCGGCCTCGACCGCTTCCCTCAGACGCTCGACGTCATAGCCGTCGGCACTGGAGACGTTCTCCTGGGAGTCGACGGAGTCCAGGAACTCCTCAATGTCCTCACCAGCGAAGTCCCCCCAATCGCCGAGGGCCTTGCCGGTCAGTACCATCCCCGATTCCAGCGCCTCCAGGAACAGGGCGTGGGACTCGACCATCTTGCCCACGGTCTTCTCGAAGGCCTGTGCCGAGGACTCGAAGCGTTTGAGGAGGTTGGACCGCAACAACCCGGCGTTCTGGGCCTCGTACTGTTCCGCCGCCCCCGTCTTCTTGAACCGTGAGGGGACGTAGCGGGCCATGGTGAGCACCGCTCCGAGGCGTTCGAGGATGACCCCCGTAGCCGTGCCGTCGACGGTGTCGGTGTCCTGGTGGGTGTCGGCGCCCAGGGCTGTGGCCAGCTCATCGAAGATCCCGGGGAGCAACTTGTCCAGGTTGTAGTCGATGCGCTGCACACGGCAGGTCGGGAAGCTGATCTCCCGCTCCCTGCCGTTGATGACCACCTTGTCGCCCACGTAGTGATTCTTGACGAAGCGCCGGGTGCGGCGGACGGCCACCTCGTCCAGAACGTCGAAGAGGTGCTCGGGGGACAGGTCGTCGGGGTGCAGCGCCGAGGCCCGGTTGAAGTAGGCGCGCAGGCTGGGGATGCCCACGTCCGCGAACTCGGCGTCGTTGGTGGCGAAGTAGCTGATGAGGTTGTGCAGGTCGTCGAGGCTGTTGTTGACCGGGGTCGCGGTCAACTCCACCAGATCCTTGGCCACCGACCCAGCCAGCAGCCGCCGCACGGCCGCCGCCCGCTTGGTGCTGTCGTTGCGCAGGGCGTGCGCCTCGTCGACCACGACCATCGCGTACTGGTCGGGGTCCTGGAGCGCGGAGTTGTGGGAACCGGCGTCCTCGATGTGGGCGACGAGCTCCTCGAAGGACACGCACTCGACCGCGGCGAGGTTGTGCTCCCGCAGGAAGGGACGCCAGGTCGCGTCCCGCAGGGTGGCCGGCGCGATGATGAGCACCTTCTGGCGGCGTTCGAAGACCGCCTCGTGGATCAGCTCCCCGGCCAGGAAGGTCTTGCCCAGACCGACCTCGTCGGCGATGAGGACACCACGGCGCCTGTGCAGGATCCTCTTGGCCCGCCACACGCCGTCGGCCTGGAAACGGGTCAGGCCCAGACGCGAGTCGCCTTGGGTGTCCTCCTCCAGGTCAGCACCGTAGAGTTCGTGCAGCATGCGCAGGAACACGTGCCAGGGCTGGTGCGGCTGCCACCGCGCCTCGTACAGGGCCGCGAGGTCGTAGGGGACGGCGGCTTCCCACTGCCGGTCGAACCAGTCCAGAACCTGTCCGACCACGTGCGGCTGGTAGTGGCCCAGGTTCAGCTCGTTGTTGCGGGCCAGACCGGCGTAGGTGAAATTGCTGGACCCGGCGATCACCCCGGTCGTGTCGGTCTCCACCAGGAACGCCTTGCCGTGCAGGAACCCCTGCTCGTAGCGCCGCACCTGCACACCGGGGTGTTCGCGCAGCCAGGCGACCAGGCGCCGTTCCCGGGCATCGGTCTCACGGGTGAAACCCACCAGGTCCCGATCCTGGTGCAGGGACCGCTGATGGCCTTCCAACGCCCGGCGCACCTCGGGGGTGGGGCCGGAACCCCGCCTCCGGCGCTTTTTCGCGCCGCGGCTGAGCGGCCGGACCTGGGGTTGTTCCTGGGCGGGTTCGGCCCCCAGCAGTAGGCGCACATGGCCGACCTGCTCCAGCTCCTCAGCAAGGAGGGAGAACCCACCCGGGTTGAAGTAGGCCGTGGCGATGGCCAGGTCCGGAGGTTGTACCAGCCGGGTGCGCAGCCCTCCCAGGAGGGTGTTGATCGCTCCGGCGACCGTCTCTCCCTTCTCCGGGGCGTTGGTGGCGAATTCGGGTCTGTAGTTGTGGGGGGTCACTGCGAGGTTCCCTTGCCGAGGTTCAGGGCGGTGCGGAGTTCGGGCGGCAGCCCGGTGGTGTTGAAGTCCTGCGCGATGACTTCCAGGTCGTGGTGCTGGAGGCCGAAGCCGCGCAGAGTGAGGCGTTCGAGCTCGGCCAGCAGCTCCACACTGTCGGTGCCCTTGTGCTGGTCCGTGACGTCGATGCCTCCGGCCAGGCGGGTACTGCCGCCACGGCTGAGCAGGGAACCGGTGATCGCGGCGGCGGTGTCGATGTCGTCGCTGTCCCAGTTCGGGAGCCGGAGCTGGTTGATGATGGGTGAGGTGACGTGCCGGTCCACGAAGCGTCGCGCCCACCAGTCCATCGTCAGTGTGTTCACCAGGCCCACCAGCGCGAGCCGGGCGATGGGGGGCGAGGTGATGTCGTGCATGACGGCGTGCACGGATCCCTTGTTGTGCAGGTATCCCGTTTCGGGCAGTGCGGTGGCGATGAGGGTGCGGCTGTCATCGCTGCGGCTGGGGTGGCGGAAGATCAGCAGCGGGTGGCCCGCCCCCAGGGTGAAGGCCTCATCGGTGAGGGCCACACCGCGCTTGAGTTCGGAGAGCGGGCGCAGGTCGGTGACAAACTGCTTGTGCGGTTCGTCGTCGAAGGCGAACGCGTCCACGTGCCGGGTCATCAGGACCTTCCAGGCACCCGGAGCGTCCTGGGGCGTGACGAGCCTTTTGTCAGGACCGCTCCCGCGAAAATCCCAGCGTGCGTCGTGAGAAGCGCGGATCCATCCTTGCCCGGAGGAGATCCGGGGGAAGACCCGCATGATGTCGAAGACCCTACGGTCCTCCGGCTCGTTGAACCAGGGGACGACGTTCGCGTCCGACAGGGTGCCCAGCTCGTCGGAGGTGAAGGAGATGCTGCGGCCCGCGGCGACGGCGGCCACCTCCTCAGGGCTGCGGGCGACACCGACCTCGATAGTGCGCTGTCTGCGCGGCCCCACCGACAGCAGCACCACCGCGTAGGAGGCATGGACCTCCTCGAAGATCCACTCGCCGTGGTTGCGTCCCTGGACGATGCTCAGGTCGTGGGAGCCCACCAGATGGCCGCGCAGTTTCTTCCACCCCGCCAGGACCATGCTCTGGCGAGGCAGTACCAATCCGAGATGACCCGTGCGGGACAGGGATCGCAGGGCTCGCTCCAACATGAGCTGCGCCAGTTCCAGGTGGGTGCCACCGCGCAGTGTGTAGGCCTTTTTGAAGAGGTCCTGGAGGATCTCCCGCTCCTCCCGCTCCTGCTGTTCCCGCCCGGCCTCCATGGGTCGCTCGGCCCGCAGTTCCTCGATCTTCTTCTCACGCGCCTTGTCGGTCAGCGCCATCAGACCAGGAGAGACGCCCACCCAGTACGGGGCGGCCTCCCACCGGACCTTCTCCCACGGCGGGTTGCCCAGAATCACATCGAAGCCCCCCGCTGGACGGAGGAAGACCTCGGGAAACTGGTACAGCAAATGCGTGGCGCGGACCGCGGTGACGGCCTCGCGCGCCTTCTCGCTCTTACCTCTCGCGATGGCCTGCTCCGGGTCCATCGGCAGAGGAACGGCCCCCATTTGAACCGCCACGGCCGCATCGAGCAGCGCCTTGACCTCCTCAGCCTCTTGCAGAGCCTGTGCGTGCGCCTCCCGGGCCGCGTGCACCTCCTGCTTGGTCGCCTCGGCAGTCCGGCCGACCCGCAACAGCCGGGTCCGTGCCTTTTCCAGAGTGGTCTCGATCTGTTCGGCGAAGAGGCTGGCCTGTCCCGGGGTTCGGTTGGAGTCCAAGACGTCCAAGACCTGGTCGATGGTGGCCATCCCGGTGAGGCTGTTCCCGGCCACCAGGCCGTGGTCCAGCGCCGACATGGGCAGACCTGGCACGAAAGTGTGGATCCAGATACCCAGGCGGGCCAGCTCCACCGCCATCATGTTCAGGTCCAGCCCGTAGATGCAGCGCCGGGCGATCTGCCTGCGCAGCAGCATGGACGTCTCGATCTCCACCCGCTCGGCCTGGTCGCCCAGGGCCTCGCGGGCGATCTGGGCGAGCCGCTCCAGCTCCTCGGTCACCGCAGGCAGCCGATGCTCGGTGAGGAAGGCGGCCAACCGGCGTTCGATCCGGTCGATGGCGGCGACGAGGAAGTGGCCCGAACCCATCGCCAGGTCCGCCACCCGGAAGTCGAAGAACGTCTCGGCGGCCTTGGCCTCCTCGCCCTGGTCGATCAGCGCGCGAAGCCGGTCCAGGTGCTGGGTGAGCGCGGGTTCCAGCGAGGTGTCCAACAGGTGCTCGACCGCGAAGGACTTGGTGAAGTAGGAACCGGTGGCCTTGCGTTTGCCGGATGCGTTGTGGAAGTACACCCGCCCGGCTGGCACCTCGACCTTTTGGCTGGTCTTGGCCGGGACATAGGACTTGTCCTTGGCCAGGGTCAGATCGGTGGGAGCGATGCTCAGTGAGGACTCCAGCAGGCCCTCGTAGATCGTGCCGAACTCCCGTACCGACAGGCTGCGGAAATCGACCGGGCCGAACACCCCGTCGTCGGAGGTGTCCACCAACAGCGCCCGCAGCGCCGGGCCGATCTCGGCGTTGGTGAGCTGCATCCGGCCGATCTCCCGGCCAGAGGGGTGCCGCTCGTCGTCGGCGAACAGGCCGCCGTTGTAGGCGGGGACGTCCCACTCCTCGTTGCCGTCGTTGATGGCGCGCCACACTGACAGCAGGTCGTTCCACAGGTCCGTGGCGTTGGCGTCGAACTCCTCCCCGGGGGAGTCGACGAACTCCCTTGCCAGTGTCTTCAATGCCTTGCGCGTGTAGCGGGGATTGCCCGGGTAGGGCAGGAGGCCGCGGTCCTCCGCGTAGGCCACGAAGAGGAGCCGGAACAGGATGATGAGGGTGCGGTGGTAGGCCTCCTCGAGTTCCTCCTCGCTCACGGCATCCATGTGAGAGGCCACGGCAACGGCGAGCGCGGGCACGGCCTCGGTGTAGATGCGCTCGCGCAGCCGCGCCCCCAGGGCGGCTACATGGTTGGCGGAGGCCTGCAGGATCTCATCGACGCTGCCCGACGGGGACAGGGCATTGGCGTGGAAGAGCAGGGGGAGGTAAGTGGCGGAGTCCTCGTCCAGCAGGGCGAGGTCGAGTTCGACGTAGGTCTCGGTCTGACCCTTGCGCCCCACACCCACCTGAGGTTTGGCCGAGTACAACCGCAACTGTGTACCGCGCAGGAGCAGCAGCCAGGGAAGTTCCTGCTGCTGAGCCATGCTCAGCCCGTACAGCACCGGGGACTCGGCGTTGAGGCGTGAGGAAGGCCGGTCGAAGTGCTCACTGTCCTCCACCAGGACAGCCACCGCGCGGCGCGGGCCGTCCTTCGTGCTGAGGAGGAATCCCGCGGACCGGCAGGGGGAGACGTCGTACTCGAGCGCGTTGAGAAGCCCTGACCCCCGGTGCACCACCAGAGACCGGGCCAGAGCCTTCTGGTCCTGCCAGTCGGGGCGCTGGGGCACGCCTACGCGCAGTTCGTGGGAGGCGAACAGGCCCGTGTTCGTGAGCCCGGCGATCTGGTTCTCTACCGGGTCCGAGAGCAGCTTCTGGAAGAAGCGCTCCCCTTCGGGAACGGTGGGCGAGTCGAAGGCGGCGATGCCCACCCGTTCGACTTGCTCCACGTCGAGGTCGAACACGACGTCGGCGTCCTCGCGCAGGCCGCAGACCGCAGCCCGGTTACCGTGGGCGGACTCGTACTGGACTACGAGGGCCACAGGTGCCGCTCTCTTGCCCCAACGAGCCCTCCACAGCCGTCGCAGATCCTCGGCTTTGGGCCTGGCCTGGCTGCGGGCGACGACGACCTCGAGTGCGTCGGGTAGGTCCCCGACCAGCACGGTATCGACATGCAGCGCTTTGGGGAGGTCCGAGGGTGCTTCCCAGGGGATGTCCGTCGCGTTCGCGTTGTCCAGCAAGTCATCCACAGAGGCACCTCTAGCTCTTGTCCCGGTCGCCAGCCCAATTTTGCCGTACGAGGGCGCTTCCGCGCATAGCACGAACTTCTTGAGGTACTGGTCCCTGCCTGGCGAGTACGGGTGGGCGGGTACCGCTCACGTGGTGAGCATCCGCCTCGTTCTCATCGGCAACCCCTGTGACCTGCGGTGTTACTGCGACGGTATGGCGCCACCCGTGCCTCTCCCGCGGGCCGCTGCGTTGGGGGTTATATCGGCATTCAAACACGTTGCCGCCCATCTCAGCAGGCCTGATCCTGAGTGTGTGGCCAGTAGCCAGGGCCGCCAGAGCAGGTGACGCAGAGCGCTCCCGCACGGTTCCCATGGGGAGTTCATGATCTGGTCGAGACAGATCATCTCGTATACGACATAGGCGCGCCTGGGAAGAGCGATGCGATCCGCTCTCCCCAGGCGATGCAACCAGAGGCCGCTGGCGGCGCAGCCGACCCCACCACAGGGTCGACACTCTGGTTCCCCAAGCTCCGTCAAGGGCAACGACAGGCAAGCTCTTCGGGGATCTCTCTAGCTCGGTAATCAGGAACCAACGCATGGCGTCTGACATCCGCGAACTTGTTGGCAATCCTAACTCGGATTTCCAATGAAAAGCTTCCACGAAAAAGATCAGAACCAATATGAACAGAAATTAACGTTTCTGAACACCTCGAAACAGCTCCTAACTGTGAGCAGCAAAAGAAGAATCTGGAAAACGGGAGGTAACATCGCGTCAATCCAGCGCCCGTCCAGTGCGCTGTCATCGGGCCAAATCAAACCATGTCGTGACCTGCATCACACTTGCGGGAGAGGATGCACACCCATCAAGAATGCGGTAACTTGGTGAAATCGATCCCCGCTCATTACGCGGACTAACCACCCGTAGGTGGGTCGATGACGGTCTCCGTCAAGGGCAATTTTCGAAAGGCAGGACACCTATGTTCAGTTTCTCTTTTCGCGGGCACTCGTTGACCGGGCGCTCCCTCCTCTTCCTCCTCATTCTCGCCCTGGTCTGCGTGCTCGTTATTTCCGGGTACGGCCTGCTCGGCTCGCTGGGACTGGTTGCCGTCGTCGTGATCGTTGCGGCCGACCTGTCGTCCCTCTTGGTGCGGGCCCGGAAGGGTGCCTGATGCAGCTGTCGGGTTTCGATGAGGAGCTGGTCCCCCGCAAGATGAAGGAGGGCCTCCTCTACGAGGGGATGCCTACTCGCCATGGGACCTATCTCCGTGTCTGGCGCGACTCGGAGACGCACGTCCCCTACGTTCGCCGCACGCTCGATAGCAATGCTCTGTTTGGTGAGCCCGAGTATCAGGCGATGTCCGTCCCGGAACGCGCGGTGAAGCCGGTGATCATCCTGGATGGCGTACTTATCGAATTGAGGAAGCATAAGCAGAGGTCGATGGCCTCGTTCCGAAATAGCGAAAAGATTCTTAGGAACCACCGCTCCTCTTCCCCTTTGGAAGAACTCAAGCCTTCTCTTACGGTGGATCAGCCGAAGGAACGTCTTCGAGAACCTCAGCCCGTGGTTGAGCATGCGGTTCCGGCCTGGAAGGCTGTCGAAGATTTCGGCGAGTACGACGAGCGTCCCGATCCGCTTCAGGCTTCATCTGTCGAGGAATTCTTGGGGGCGCTGCGTGAGTATCGGATCTGGGCAGGTGAACCCTCCTTCCGGAAGATGAGCGACAACTGCGGGCAGAAGGTCGCGTACTCAACGCTCAACACCGCACTCAACTGTGGCCGCTTGCCCAAGCTCTACATCGTGGAAGCCTTCATCGAAGGATGCGGTGGCGGCCGAGATGACGTGCGGCTCTGGGCCACGGCCTGGCGCAAACTGCGCAAGCAGGAGGACGCAATCCCCCGTTCGGGACCCTGGGCGGCAGCGCAGATCTTCGAGTTCACTGATCACGCCAGCCAGGTGCACAACACCGCCTGACCTACCTCAAGTCCGCCCTGGGGCAAACCCAGGGCGGGCCTCTCGCCTGGCCGATTGGCGAGACGCCCTGTTGCACGCCCGGCAAAGCTCGCTTATCGTACATACGCGTTTAAGCGACTGCCTGCTGTGAGGCCACCTCGAGTCACCAACGGACTTAATCCGCACCTCACTGGAGCGATGAAATCCTCGGTGATTGCTCGGCTGTTCCGGGACAGGGTGACACGGGGTGGTCTCCGGTGGCACGCGTCGGGACAACACCGCCCGGGTGCTCCGGAACGAACCCTCGCATAACGGGACGTTCTGCCCGCACGCACGCGGACTTTTAATCCGTGGGTTCAGGGTTCGAGCCCCTGGGGGCCTACCCCTCCCCACCTGGGCGTTCCTCTTCGGCAAGGAACGCCCTTTCTCATTTCCTGGGTCTTGGGAGCCCGTAGGGAGCCCGGGAGTGCGGGGAGTGCCCCCGACAGCGCGCCGACGGGGGACCACAGAGGCGGACGCTTCGGCCGCGCGCTTGGCCACCTCGGGCACCACGGACGTGTACGTGTCCGAGGTGATGGTGACCGACGAGTGCCGGAGCATCGCTTGCACGACCTTCATGTCCGTCCCGGCCGCGGGGGCGATCGTCGCCGCTCCGTGCCGAAGGCCGTGCAGCCGGATCGGGGGCAGCCCCGCCTCGAAGGTCAGCCGTAGGAACTCATCGGTGAGCGTCGCAGGGTGGAGCGGCGCCCCGTTCTCCTGGGCGAAGACGTGCCCGGCTCCCTCCCATGTATCACCCCACGCCAGCCGTTCCTCGTTCTGCCGGGCGCGGTGCGCCTTCAACGCCTCAACCGTGGCCTCGTCGAGCGCGATGGTCGCCTCACTGTCTTCGGTCCTGGTGTCGGCCTCGTCGACCTCCCAGCCGAGTTGCCGCCGCTGCCTGCGCACGGTGAGCGTGCCCGCGGTGAGGTCGACGTCCGGCCACCGGAGCCCGCACGCCTCCCCGCGGCGAAGCCCCTGGAAACCGCCCCCGCCGGGGTCACCGTGCACGGCGCCCACCGGATCGACCAACCAGGCACCCCCTGATGGGTCGACGGAGTCCTCTACACCGACGACCCCGCCCACCTCGCCTACTTCGCCCGCCGCGACGGCTACACCGTCGAGGACGCCCCCAACGGCGTCCCCGCCGACCGCCCGCCCGCACCGACGCCATGCGCGCCGACTCCACCCGCCGCGGCACCGGATCCGCCCGCGACGCCCGCAACTACCCCAACCCCTGACCCCCACCAACCCGAAAGAGAGAACCCGCCCATGAACCGCGAGTACACCGACACCGCCCAGGCCATCGGCCGCGTTCAGACCATCCGCGAGACCGAACTCACCAACCTCCGCGAGACCTACCGAACCGAAGCAGGCGCCTCCATCCCCGACACCCACCACCTCACCGCCGAAGGCCACCGCGACCGCCTCGACAAGCAGCGCGCCGCCGCCCGCGAGAAGGCCCTCGCCCGCCTCGACCACCTCGAAACCGAGTTCGACCTCAACGCCAACCTCATCCGAACCGCCGCCAACGGGGACCGGAGAGCCACACGGACGAGGTCATGCGGCGACTCGACGAGGCGAAGGAACGCCTTGCCCCCGTGCTGGCACAGGAACGCCTTCGGCGCCTGCGCGCGGGACAAGAGACCGCCCCGTACCGTCGAGGAACTGGCCGAGTGGCGCGTCAACGTCGGCGACCCGGCGCCGACCCTGCGCAGGATCACCCACGACACCGGGCCGAAGAGGGGGAGGGTCGTTGCCACCCCCGGGCCGCACGAGGGCGAACGGCTGTGGTGGGTCGACGGGGAGCTGTACACCGCCGACCCCGAGGTGATCCGGTGGTGTGCGCGCAAGCGAACCGTGGTCGAGGACGCCCCGGACGGCATCCCGGCCGAGTACACGGCGCGCGCGGAGGCAGAGCAGCAACGCCGCGCGGAAGCCGAACGACGCCGGACGGAACGCGCGGCCAGACGTGAGGCCAGGAAGCGCCGGAAGGACGCCTCGCCGACACCTTCATGGCGTTTCCGCAGGTCAGAAGGTAGACCGATCTGGGTATCTGGAGTGGTCTACTTTCACCACGTGCTATGTCCAGTTATCAACCGATTCTGATCGCCGATAACTGCTCATCTGTGCGGTCAGGGGCAACTCCGGGCTTCGCCGGACGACCCCGCTCCCCTTTTCTGGCTCACCTTGTCTGCCTCCGTGGCCTTACCTTGTCTGCCCCCGTAGCGGGCGCGCATGGCCGGACTGGCTGCGGGCCCAGCCGAGAAGACGTAGGCCTGGCTGTCATCCAGTCGGCGGCCGGTCGCGGCATCGACGATGACGGGCTCGACCTCCTCTCCGGTGACGGCGTCGACCAGGATCATGCTGCGCTGTTCAGAGGAGAGGCGGGCGTTGCCCCAGGCCGCCAGGGCGACGATGACCGGGCGCAGCGATGCACCAAGTTCGGTCAGCACGTACGCGTGGCGTACGGGCCTGGTCTGGTAGGGGCGGCGTTCGAACAGGCCGTCCGCGACCAGGCGCTTGAGCCTGCCGGTGAGCATGCTGGACGAGATCCCGAGGTTGCGCTGGAACTCCTCGAACCGTGTGTAGCCGTCGAAGGCGTCGTGCAGGAGCAGCAGCGTCCACCAGTCCCCGACGTAGTCGATCGCTGTCGACAGCGGGCACTCGAGGTCCTCCCGCCTGATCTGGCTCGTCACGGTTGCCCCCCAGGGTCACTGCTAATATCGAAGCAAGTAACTGCTATTCTAGCAGTAGAAGTCTTCTCGGGACATCTCTGCCTGCTGACCAGGACGGACATGTCCGACGCCCCACAAAGGAAGACCATCATGCCCGACAACCGACCGATCGCCCTCGACCAGCTCCCCGCCACAGTCTCCGCCTACCTGGAGTCCCGCAGCGCCGCCGACAGTGCCTCGGGATCTGAGCCCTTCACCGCCGACGCCACGGTGGTCGACGACGGCCACACCCACGTGGGAACCGACGCCGTCACGGCATGGATGGGCAAGGCGGTCGACCAGTACACGTACACCACGACGCCGATCTCCGCTGAAAAGACCGGGGAAGACCGCTACACCGTCGCACAGCATCTGGAGGGAGACTTCCCCGGCGGCGAGGTGGACCTGTACTTCCGCTTCACCCTCCGGGACGGACTCATCCAGCACCTCGTCATCGAGCCGTGAGTGACCCGAGCCGCGTCCACCACAACAGGAGTCCCATGAAGACCTGGTTCATCACCGGGGGAACACCCGGCGGATTCGGCATGGCCTACGCTGAGGCCGCCCTCGCCCGAGGCGACCGTGTCGCGCTCACGGTGCGCAGACCCGACGACCTGGCCCCGTGGGCCGCGGCGCACGGAGACAGAGTTCTGGTCCTTCCGCTCGACGTCACCGATCCCGTACAGGTCCGCGAGGCCGTCGACAGGGCCGAGCACCACTTCGACGGCATCGACGTCCTGGTCAACAACGCCGGACGCGGCTGGTACGGATCGGTCGAGGGCATGAAGGAGGAGGCCGTCCGCAGGACGTTCGAGCTGAACCTCTTCGCCCTCCTGTCCGTCACCCGTGCCGTCCTGCCCGGCATGCGGGCCCGACGCTCGGGGTGGGTCGTCAACATGTCCTCGGTCGCCGGAATGGTGGGGACCCCGGGGTTCGGCTTCTACACCGCCGCGAAGTTCGCCGTCGAGGGGATGACCGACGTCCTGCGCCACGAGGTGGCCCCGTTCGGTATCAGGGTCCTGGCGGTGGAACCGGGGGCCTTCCGCACCCGGGCATACTCGGGGTTCGCCGACGAGCCCGTACAGGAGACTGTCCCGGAGTACCGCGTGTTGGTCGAGGAGGTCCGTGCCGCCATGGTGGGCCAGGACGGTAAGCAACCCGGCGACCCCGAACGCGGAGTCCGCGCCGTCCTGGCGGCGATGGGCCTGAACGATCCGCCCCATCGGCTCGTCCTGGGGAACTCGGGATACGAGGCGGTCATCGGCGAGCTGGAGAATGTCCTCGCCGACATCCGCGCCCACGAGAACCTCTCTCGAGGAGCGGACTTTCCCGCCTAGACGTGCCGTCCCGGCACGTTGGTGCCAAGTGAAACACCCTGACGGGTGCTGGGCACGGGCGAGGGCCTTCTGGTTCCGGTGTGGATTGCGCAGTCTGCACCGACGTCCAGGAGGTCCTCGTGGTGCACCGCAACGCTCCACCCACCCCGACAGGACGACTACGCCAGGCCACCGAACGCTTCCAGGTGGCCCACACCACCGCCGAACGTTGGGCCGAGCGCTACCGCACCCACGGCCGAGCGGGCATGGGCGACCGCTCCAGCATCCCCCGCCACCAGCCTGGACGCACCCCCGACCACATCGAGCAACAGGTCGGGGTCGGATATGGCGGAGGCCGGTGATCGAGTAGTCGGTATTCGTCTCTTCCCGCCCCATGCAGTTACTCGTCGGGGGAGTAGTGAGGCCACGGGCTTCCCACCTCAGCGGCCAGCGCGGTGATGTGAACGTGGCGGTGACTGAGGATCCGGACAGCGGCCGGTGCCGGAGCCTGGAGCACGAGCTGGCGCATGGCCGCTGTTCGCCCGTTGAAGGTCGGGAGCCCGTTCCTGCGCATCCGGTGGGCGAGCGTGCTGGTGCCCATCGGCTGTCCGGCCCGGTGCCCGGGGAAGAGCCAGCGCGCCCGGGGTTGGTCGCTGTGGTCAGGTTCGGCCGTCGGTCGGCGAACGCCCGCAGCAGGTCGGCGAACGGTTGTGGGACCGGGGCAGGCGGGCCACCGAACCGGATGCTGAGCCGCCCGTCCTCCTCGACCAGGTCGTCAAGGACGAGCTGACAGATCCGGCTGAATGGTTGGGCGAACAGCAGCGTGAGCACCACGACCACCCGGTCCAACAGGTCCGGCTCCTCGTCCTCGGCAGCCCGGCGCAGCAGCTCCATCCGCTTGTCGCGGCCGATGGGGGACGGGCTCGCCGTGTTGGCCCGGTGCGCCCGAACGCCCGGCAACAGGACATGTAACCCGGGAGTACCTTCGCGGCCGGTCCTCCTGAGGCCAGGTGCGCGAGGTCCCGTGCGGTCCTCCGCGGTTTTGCGCCTGCGCGGGTCAGCGCCCCGATGTGACCAGCCGCGCGGTGGCTACGACGCCCACGCCGGAGAACTGCACTGGAGTGCAGTTCTCCGCAGGCAAGTCCACTCCCGGGCACGGCGTGGCCGGAGCCGGCCATACACCAGACCCTCGCGCCACCCGCGGCGCGTGCTCGAAGGAAGCGGGCGCGTCCGCGTCCAGCGGAGAGGAGACGACCGTGCACCGGCCCAAGGGCAGCGGCGGCATCGGCAGTCGAAAGCCCGGGTATCCCTTCAACCCGGCCCCGAGCCGACGCCGGAGAAGGACCCCGGCCGCAAGCCCGGCGACTGAGGTCACAGAAGCATAACGGCGCCCCCGCGCAACGGAGCTTGAGTTCTAGTGGTCGTTGCAACACCCCACCTCTGGAGGGGTGCGATGAGCGACTTCGAGATCGGGAAGCGTTCGCCCATGGGGGGCTACAGGAAGCTCCACAGGGAACGAGCGGAATACTTCCGACTCATGGAACTGGGGTACTCGAACAAGGCGGCCTGCCAGGCCGTGGGCGTCAACATCCGGACCGGACGTGAATGGCGCAACGGCAGGCAGGCCCCGAAGCGGATCGTGGCGCCCGCACTCTCGCAGCGGGCGCCACGACAAGACAGCGGTCGCTACCTGCGCCCGCAGGAGCGGATGCACATCGCCGACCGGCTGCGGGACAAGGCATCCATCCGTGCCATCGCCGCCGAGCTGGGCCGCGCGCCCTCCACCATCAGCCGCGAGGTGCTCCGCAACCGCTCCTACTACGCCAGAGCGAAGATCTACCGCTACGGGCCCCACGTCGCACAGTCACGCGCCGAGGCCCGCCGCCCCCGATCCCAACCGGGCAAGATCGCCCGCAGCCCACGCCTGCGCGACTACATTCAGGCCCGGCTGGAACAGCGCTGGAGCCCCGAGCAGATCGCCCACCAGATGCGTCGGGACTTCCCCGACGATGCGGAGATGCGCGTGAGCCACGAGACGATCTACCGGGCCCTCTACGTCCAGGGCCGCGGAGAGCTGCGCAGAGAACTCACCCGGGCCCTGCGTTCGGGGCGGGCCCGACGCCGCCCCCACCGCCAGGCCCACACACGCCAGCCGCGGTTTTCCGCACCCATGGTGATGATCAGCGAACGGCCGGCCGAAGCCGCCGACCGGGCCGTCCCCGGCCACTGGGAGGGCGACCTGATCGTGGGCGGCCGAGACCAGAAGCACTCCGCGATCGGCACGCTGGTGGAGCGATCGAGCCGGTTCGTGATGCTCGTCCACCTGCCCGACGGCCAGCACCGGTCCGAGCACTTCCACCAGGCCCTCACTGAGTCCCTAGGTGGGCTGCCCTCGTTGCTGAAGCGGTCGCTGACCTGGGACCAAGGCCCGGAGATGGCCATGCACCACAGGTTCAGCGCCGCAACCGACATCCCGGTCTACTTCTGCGATCCGGCCAGCCCCTGGCAGCGCGGCTCCAACGAGAACACCAACGGGCTGCTCAGGCAGTACTTCCCCAAGCGCACGGACCTGTCGGTCCACTCCCGCGAGGACCTGGACGCGGTCGCCGCCGAGCTCAACTCCCGCCCACGCAAGACGCTCGACTGGGACACCCCAGCCGAGCGTCTCGCTAAGCTCCTCGCGGCAACCAACTGACTTCACGTGTTGCGACGACAGCTGGAATTCGCCGAGGGTTGCGCGGGGGCTGTCGCGACCTACTCGTCGTCGTTCTTGGCGAAGCCCACCCAGCCGCTGAGGAGCTTGCCCGAGGCGAACACGGAGGAGATGTGGTCGGGGGTGGGGGTGGTGAAGTCGAACAGGTGGGACACCATCAGCAGAACCCCTTGCTTGTCCGCGTGGGCATCGCGGATCTGTGGCCCGCTTGGCCCCCCGATGGGAGCGCTGTAGGTCGAGAACGGCGGGCCCTGGAGAGTCACCGCGATCTCGAAGTGCGTCAGGTGGGCGGTAACGCCCTTCACCGGGCTGTCCATCGGGATCTGGCCGACGGGGCGCAATCCAGCGTGCTCGAAGTGCTTTCCGATCTTGACCTGCCAGCGGTCCTGATCATCGAGCTGGATCATCACGGATTCGAGGCCGGGATTGACGAGCAGCGCCGGGCGCAGGTCCATGGCTCCGTTCCTGGAGAAGGGCAGCACCACACTCAGAGCCTCGTGGCTGAGGTGGGCGTCGCTGGACGACTTCCCGGTGAGCAGGCCGCTGTCGTTCCAGTCCGGAGCACGACATTCCTCGTGGTTGAGTTCGGCGAACGCGTAGGTGTGCATGTCGATCACGTACAGCGCCGGAGGTTCGACACCCAGGGATCCCCCACAGGTCTGGCAGTCGCGCGCCCACAGGTGCGCCGCGAGTTCCTGGATGCCCTCTTCACCGAGCTTGCTCTCGATCTTCTCGGTGAGCTTCATTTTCTTTACCGCCACGGGCCACCTTGTCCGTGAGTAGGCCGACGAGTCGTTCATGTTGTGCTCGGTCCGGATCGTGCGCAGCCCTGCATGGCCGGATCCGGACATGAGAGCCCCGCTCCGGGGCAGGCGGACGCGGAACTGTACAGCGGTGCAGTGTGCCGGGAGGTGCTACGCCTCGCACGCTTATCACCGCTGCTTGTGGTTAAGGGCTGATCTGGTCGGCCAGAGCGAGCAGGCGCCGCACCTCGGGTGCGTCGGGTCACTCTCCCAGCCAGTACGCGGCGGGCGGGGTGGTGTACGCCTTCTCGGCCAGGGCCAGGTCCTCCTCGGTCAGCCACGGCAGGCGTCCGGCCTCGAAGAGCAACCGCAACCAGACCGCCTCCAAGCTGGCGTCGGGCTGGTCGGACGGGCGGCCTCCGGCCCGGTAGTGGGCCAGAGTGGCCCGGGCCAGGGCCCGGACCTCCGAGCGGGTGTACCAGGCCGCGCCCCGGGTCTCACCGGGTGCGGCCACGACCCGCCCTTCGGCGGTGGCGATGGCTAGGTGCCAGTAGTGGCCCGGCGTGGGCAGGTGCGGCAAGCTCGCGCACAGGTTGGGCAGGTGGCCCTCCCACAGCAACTGGTCGCCGGTGACGGTCAGCCCGACCTCTTCCTCGACTTCGGCGACCAGGGCCGCCGCGACGCTTTCGTGCGAGTCCCGTACGTGGCCCGCCACGGGCGCTGTTCCCTGGGGCCACCAGCCGCGGGTGATCATGAGCAGCCTCTGCTCAGAGTCCTCGATGAGGATGCCGATGCTCGTGCCGCAGCACCGCGTGGCCGTACTGCGAGTCGTGCTCATACTGGAAGTACTCCTTCGGGAGTGGGCGTGGCCCGCCCCGGTGTCCGTGGGCGGATGGGGGTGGGCCGCGTGCCTTTCCGTCACACGGATCCGTGTGACGTGGACCGGTCGGTCCCCCCGCCGGCCCCGCACCGGGCGGGGGCAGGCAGAGGCACCGGCCGGTCAGCGCAGGGACAGCGTGAGGATCGTGGCCAGGGCCAACAACAGTCCCGCACCGGCCAGCAGCGCGGCGGCCAGGCGTTGCGCGGTGTGCCTGCGCACGGCGATCCGCGCCTTGGCCACGGCCCGTTCGGCGTGCCAGCGCGCCGGGGTATCGGCCGCCAGCTCCTCGGTGAGTTGGCGGGGGGTGAGGGTGGCGTAGTGCGGCACGCCTCCGGTGCCGCCCCGGCGGGGCCACATCGCGGTGGCCAGGACCACCAGGACGGCGGCCAGCAGCGCGGCGGCGCCGCCCATGGCGACCAGTGCCGGGGTGGGGTAGGCGCCGTCGCCGGTGGTGAGCCCGGCTCCGGCGGTCAGCACGGTCAGCACCACACCGGCCAGGGTGGCGAGCGTGGTGTTGGTGGCGTCGGTCCTGCCCAGGTCGACGGCGGCGTCAGCCGCGGCGGCCTCGGTTAGGGCCACGGCCTGCGCGGTGGACGCCTTCTGCGGCTGGGACTGCGGAGTGACGGTGGTGGACACGGGTGCTCCTTCGGGGTTGCGAAAGGGGCGGAACCAGGCGGTTCCGCCCCGTGGGTGTGCCGGGGTGGATCAGGCGTCTTCGGCTTCGGCGTGGGCGGCGATCGCCGCGTCGATGTCGGCCAAGTCGTAGCCCCGCGCCTCCTCACCGCCCCGGGTGAACGCCCTCCGGAGCGGGCCCACACCCGCGCTTCGCAGCTCTTCCTGCATGCGGGCGACGGGCAGGTCCAGGGCCTTGGCGAGGGTCTTGGTGTGCATGCGGGTGTCGGCGGCGTCCACGATGGCGTCGCGGGCGCGCAGCAGGATCTGCGGGACCTGCTCGGCGCCGGTGTCGGCGGCCTCGGCCAGGTGGTCCTCGACCTCGGTGAAGAACTCGTCCAGGTCGGGGAAGCCCATCATGTCCTCCTTCGGGGCGGCGGCGGGCCGGGCGGCCTTGGCCGCCTCGGGGGATCCGAACAGCACTTCGGCCGGGGAGAGGAGTCCTTCCATTCCGGCGCGGACCGCTTCACCGGCGGCCGCGGCCCGGTCCTCAGCGGAGGCCTCGTGGCGTTTGGCGTAGGCGCCATCGAGGAGCTGGTCGATGTAGTAGGCGGCCTCCTCCTCCAGGGGCAGGCACGGTCCGGCGGCCGCGATCAGGTCCGCGAAGTGTTCGGTGAACGCGGCCCGCCACATCGCGCGGCGCACCGTGATCCCACCGTCCTGGCCGGTCTCGTTGGCCGCGGCCCCGTACCCGCCCCCAGCCGGGAGCTCGGTCGGGCTCATGGCGGCCTTGGGCGCGATCTGCGCGCCGATCGCGTCCTCGCTGCGCATGAGCCCGACGTTGCCGGTGAACAGGTTGCCGCGGATGACCCGGCCGGTGCTGTTGCCGCCGAAGGCGGCCAGGCCGGTGTCCTGGGACGCGGCGATCACTGCGACGCCGACCTTGCGGCCGATGCGGGTGATCATGTTGACCAGGTCCACCGAGGTCCACGACCCGAACCCCGGGTCGGGGACGGCGCCTTCCTCGATCTCCTTCTTGGTCGGCTCGGGCACGCGGACGAAGTCGGTGATGGTCTCGTGCGACTCGTCCAGGATCAGCACCAGTCCGGGCCGCTCGGGGGTCGGGGTGAACCCGGCGTCGCCGCGCTCCTTGTTGGTCAGGCCGCGGATCTTGACCACGATCGCGGCGGCCTCCAGGGCCAGGCGGCGGGTGAGCGCGGACTCGGAAGCGTCCCAGTCCGCGGCCTCCATCAGCGTGCGCTGGGTGCCGCCCTGACCGTCCAGGTACCAGAACGTGGTGTAGCCGGTCAGGCGCATCCCGAGCGCCAGCAGGTTGAGCAGCTCACTCTTACCGGAGCCCTGGGCGCCGAACAGGTACCCGCCGAACAGCGAGTTCTTCCGGTACAGGCCCCAGGTGTGCACGCCCACGCCGTCGGCGTAGGGGCCGATGGTGATGTTCCCGGTCTCGGCGTCCCACACCGGGGTGCCCAGGATCCGGGGCACCCCGTCATCGCCCACGTCGATGCCCACGCCCTGCTTGGTGGGCGAGTCGGTGGTGATCCGCAGCGTGGCCAGCAACGGGTTGTCCGGGTCGTCCTCGTGTTCGGACAGCGAGATGTACTTCTTGGCGATCCCCAGGGCGGTGGCGATGACGTCGGTCTGGGTGGCCAGCGCGTCGATGCCCCGCGTGCCGGGGCGCAGCTTGACGTCCCAGGCGTGCCCGTACTGGGTGGGCCGGTGGCGGGTCAGGGTGGTGCCCTTGAAGTCACCGGCCTTGCCCGCCAGGTGCTCCTCCCACAGGGCCGCGTAGTGCTCGGCGACCTGGTCGGCCGCGATGGCGGGGCGGGTGATCGGGTCGTAGCCGATGCGGTGAGTGCGCCACCAGTGCGCCGACAGGCCCAGAAACGTCCACAGGCCGGTCGTGGCGAGCAGGTGGGCCCCCTCGAATCCGACCAGCATGGATGCGAAGATCCACCACCAGGCGGCCGCCGCGATCACGATGGTGCGCACCGGGTGCTCGCGCATCCACGCCGCGGCCTCAGCCCAGGTGCCCTCGGTGCGGGTGCGCAGCAGCGCCGTGGTCGCGGCGATCAGGGCACCGGTTCCGGCCGCGCACACCAGCTCGTGCACGGCCAAGGCGGCGGCCTGCTGGATCAGCGCCACGGACACCACGGCTCCGGCCACGACCCAGGGCTGGGACTGCAACCGGAGCCGGTTGCGCAGCGAGTCCTCCTCGATGCGGCGGACGCGGTCCCACATCCGCTCGGGGGTGCCGATGGTCTGCTCGACCTTGGCCAGCTCGGCGGACAGCTCCTCACGGAGCTTCTTCTCCAGCTCGGCCTTTCGGGCCTTGCTCAGCGTGGTGGTCTTCGACGTCGTCTTCTTCTTGGTGGTGGCGGCCATGGCCGGGGTTCTCCTTTCGGTCATCGACCGGCTCACCTCCCGCCCCGGCGGGGAGGGGGGTCAACCGGTCCGGGGCCGCCGCACGGTGTGCGGCGGCCCCGGCAACAGGTGGTGGGGTGGGTGTTACTCGTCGGTGAGGAACTTCTTGTCCCCGGCGTCGGGGACGGCGGCGTAGGCGTCGCGGATCGCGCGCTGGGAGTCCAGCGCGGTGTTGGCGCCGTGGGCGGCGTCGCGCACGGCGCCGACCGCGTCCTGGATCTGGTCGTAGGCGTCCAGGATCGTCGCGCCGACGCCGCCGGCCTTCATCGCGGCGACCGCCTGCTCCAGGCGCAGGACGTTCTTGCGGGAGTCGGCCTTGATCTGCTCCAGCATCTGCTCCAGGCGGAACAGGGTGAACTCGGGCTGCGAAGCCATGGGCTGCCTTTCTTCTCTTCTTGCGGGAGGCGGGTCAGCCCTTGAGCAGGGCGGTCTTGGACAGCGACACCCCGCCCGCGGCCTCGATGGCGTCGCGGACCTTGAGCTGGTCCTCGCACGTGGCCAGGGCCTTCTCGGTCAGGTCGGCGGTGTCGGCGGTGGTGCGCAGGATCGCCCGGAAGCGGTCGTGCAGCTCACCGCTGGTGATGTTCTGCGAGTGCAGCCAGGCCATCACCTCCTCCAGGAGTTCGGTGGAAGCGGTGTAGTTCTTGTGCAGAGCCCGGGTGAACTTCGTGGCCCCGGACAGGTTGATCACTTCGGCCATGTCGTCTCCTTCGGTGTCGGTTCCGGTCTTGGTGGCCGGGATGGTGGCCCCGCCCCCGGACACCGGCCCCTGTCCGGGTGTCCGGGGCCCCCGGACACCCTTATCCACCACTTGACCAGGGGTTTTCGGGGTGGTGTCCGGGGTGTCCGAGGGGACGCCAGAGCCCCCCTTGGGGGCCTTTTCCGGGGTGGACCGGCGCTTGCGCTCCAGACGGATCCGGTCGCGTTCGCCCCGCAGGCGGCCCCGCTCACCGGAGTCGTCGATCCGGCTCTCGGGGTTGAGGTCGTTCTCCAACCGCCACAGCCGACGCTCCTTGTCGGTCAGGTCCTCCCAGGCCATGGAGCGGCCGTAGCGCTCGGGGGTCTCCCACGCCATGTAGCGCGCCCCGGCCCCCTCCTTGGCGGGCTCGGGGTCGGGCACGACCCTCTCGCCTTCGGGCTCCTCGACGGAGCCGTCGCGGGCCGTGCGGCGCTCTTCCCAGCGCCGCCCGGCCTCCTCCTCGACGTGGTCCCACCACGCCCACCGGGCCCGGGCCCGCTCGCGCTTCTTGGCGGCCTTGTCCGGCCACCGCTCGCGGTGGCGCTCGGTCGCCTCGTTCCAGGAGTCGGCCCACACGGTGCGCGCCCACCCGCGAAACCCCTCCGAGGGCTTGAGGTCAGCGCGGGCGGCCTTGGCCTCGCGCTCGCGGATGCGCGCCATGCGCCGCAAGTGGCTCGGGGGTACGGTGCCCTTCCAGGCGTGGATCGCCGCTTCGGCGGACTTGCCGAGCACCGCGGTGAAGACGGCCCAGGCGAAGAACAGCTCGAACACGTCCGCTCACCGCCCCATCTGCGACAGGGCGGTCTCGGCTTCCACGGCGACACCGCTGACCAGATCGAGCGGGACCAGGAACGGCCCGGCGGCCAGGAGGAAGAACGTGGGCGCGAGGAAGCCCACGATGACGTTGAACTTCTTGATCCCCTTCTCCTGGAAGTCGAACCAGAGCAGCACGCTGGCGATCGAGGCCAGGACCAGGTTGATCGAGACCCACGCGGCGACCTGGTCCAGCCGGGCCAGCAGCGGGCCGCCGAGCTCGGCGATGGGGTAGGCCACGCTGAACCCGGCCACCACGGCCGCGCCCAACATGAACCGGTTGAACTTCTTCTTCATCCACAGGCCGATGAGCAGCCCGAGGGCGATCGCGCCGATGATGGAGAACGCTCCCCACATGGCAGGGGCTCCTTTCCTTTGAGAAATGTGCAGGTCAGATGACTAGAACCAGGTCGACAGGGCCGACCAGGTGGCGGTGATGGGCCAGGCCGGGACGCGCACGAGCACTCCCAGGACCTCGGGGGCGTAGGGGATCTGCCAAGTGAGCGAGAGCAGCACCAGGGCGGTGATCCATCGGGTGGGTCGCTCCCCGATCCACTCCAGGGCGTAGGCCGCGATCGAGGTGGGCAGCGACACCGCGAAGAACGCGACCAGGGCGGCCTTGCGGGCCCACCCCTGCTCGGGCCCCCACGCGCCCTCGCGGGCGTAGGCGAACTGCTTGGACAGCGACGGCCGGTCGGTGTTCCAGATCTCGGGCGGAACGAAGGAGTCCTTGGCCCACCGCCCCAGGCGCTCGCCGACGCCGGGGCCGACCTTGACCGGCGCGGTGTCCTCATCGACCACCGCGACCTGCGCGGAGGTCGACGCGGCCTTCTTCGACGGCGGCGCCGGGGCCCGTTCGGGGGCCGCCGGAGTCGCTTCGCGGCGGGGTGCGGGGGTGTCCGACCCGGACGTCCCCCCGGACACCCGCACACCTATGCTGACCTGCGCAGAAGCGAGGGTGTCCGGGGTGTCCGGGGCAGCGGGAGACCCCCACAGGGAGGGGGCCCGGGACGGGTCACGGCGGGTCATACGGAAACCTCCAGGTCGTCGAACAGCGCAGGCTGCTCGGTGGTGGGGCAGATCTCGGCCAGGTGCTCGGCCTCCTGGTCGGCGGCGAGCGGGCGAGTGCGCACGATGTCGCCGCGCCACCCGCAAGAGCACTGGGGCCAGTGCAGGACCCACTCGGGGACCGGCACCGGCTCGATACGGGTGCGGTGGTTCACGCGGCCACCGCCAGAGCGTCGGCCTCGGGTGCCTCGAACGTGGCGCACCCGTCGGGACAGCACCTGTCGTTGCTGGTCGGCAGGCAGAACTCCCACACCCGCCCGCAGTCGCGGCAGGTGTGGCGGGCCAGCTCCGCACGGGCCAGGGCACGCTCTTGGGCGGGGGTGAGGGGGCGCACCGGGCGAGCCAGCGAGCGCCGGTACAGGGCTGCGGTGCGGACCCCGTTGCGGTTGCCCGCGCGGTTGGACCGCCACATGATCTGCGCGGCCACCTCCAGGCCCGCAATCGAGAGCCCTTCAGCCCGCAGTTGGGCTTTGGTGCGCAGGTCCGGGTCACCGACCCAGCCCCACGGGTAGGTCGGCAGGCCGTGTCGGGATCCGGTCGGGTCGTAGTACGGATGGCCGGTAGCCACGTGGGTCTCCTTCCTGGTCATAAGGGGTCAAGGGCCGCCACAGACAAGCTGTGACGGCCCCGCTTCGGCCCCGGCCGGTGGGCGGGGCTCGCGGGCGTGGTCCGGGCAGGTCGATGAAGGCCTCCTTCGCGAGTGAGGGGGTGTACTCGATCGGGCACCGTGGCCGGTTCGCGCGGCGCCACCTCGCCCCGTCCGGGGGCGGCAGTGGTTCGCGCGGCGCCGGAGCGGTGCGCACACCCACCCCGCTCAGGCGGGCGGGGTGGGTGTGCGCACCCGCCGGAGCGGGTGGTGGGCACCCCTGGGCACCTCCAGGTCAGGAGGGGTGCCCAGGGGTGCCCAGGTAGGTGGGCGGTCAGGACTAGGACTGGGTCTGCTTCATCTCGGGGGGCAGGTGGCGGTTGACCGTGCGGCGGCTCACCCCAGCGGCCTCGGCCACGGCCGAGATCGAGGGCGCCTTCCCGCCCACGCTCAGACGCCGGTAGGCCTCCAGCACCAGGCGGCGGTTGCGCTCGCCCTCGCTCAGGCCGGTGTCACCGGGGGTGGGCACCCTGGGCACCCGCTGGTCAGCGGGGTGGGCACCCCGGGCCGGAGCCTGCTTCTGCGGGAAGCCGAACCCCGCCACCGGGGTCCCCACGCCCCCGGTCGAGGGCGGGGTGTCCAGCCCCGACAGGTCGTCGGGCACCTGCGAGGCGGCCTCGTGGTGGCCACCGGCGGGCAGCTCGGTCACGGTGTAGACCGGAGCGGCCAGACGGATCTTGTTGCGCAGCTTGAGCCGCTGCACCTCGATGTCGGCGGCGCCCTCATCCACCGCCATCTGCTGCTCGGCCTGGCGGCGGATCTCAGCCAGGGCCCGCTGCTGCTCGGCGTGCGCCCTGGCCGCCTCCAACGCCAGCTCCTTCTCGGTCTTGGCACTGACGTAGGCGGCCTCGCGCTCCAGAGCGGCCAGCTCGGCCCGCTGCTCCTCGGTCAGGTCCGTCGACAGCTCCCGCTGGCGGCGCTCGTCCTCCTCCTCGCGGCGGCGGGCCTCCTCCTCGGCCTGGCGCTGGGCCTCAGCCGCGGCCCGGGCGGCGGCGGCCTCGGCCTCCAGGCGGGTCCGGGTCTCCTCCGCGCGCAGCCGGGTCTGCCAGTGCCACCCGGCCTTGGCGGCCAGCGGCAGTGCGGCCAGGGCCGCCAGCGGCAGGAAGGTGAGCGCGCCGTGCACCGCGATCACCACGGCGGTCAGCGTGGCCAGCCCCCACCCGGTCGCGGTGAGCCCGTGGCTGAGCTGGCCGGTGCGCCCGGCCCGCTGCCACTCGGTGGCCAGGACGTAGAGCCAGACCAGCTCCGCACCCGCCCCGGCCGCGATGGCGACCGCGGCCGGGGCGGCCGGGGTGGCCAGGTCGTAGACCGACCAGGTCGTGAACACCACCGACGCCAGGGTGACCAGGGCGGCGATGGCGGTGGTCGGGTTGATCCCGGCGCCTGTCGGCGCCACCACGGCGGCGGGCTGCGGGGCCGGCGGGGTGACGGCCTCGGGCGGCGGTTCGGGGTTGGCGGTCTTCTTCCACAGGAGCTTCATCGGTCAGCCCTCCTCGGGGCGCGTCGGGCGGTGCTGGCGGGTTGGGGCAGGGGGTGTTCGGTCAGGACCAGGTCGCGGCCGGTGGCGGCCAGGAGCACGGCGGTGATGGTGCACAGCACCGCGGCGGCGGCGAGGATCAGCACGGTGCTCACTGGGCGGCTCCGCAGTGGCAGACCCAGGAGGCGCGGAAGACGTCCCAGCTCATCGCGGTGCCACAGTGCGTGGGCGGGTTCAGGCGGGCCAGGAGGCGGCGGATCATGCGGCGGCCCCCCGCTCCCCGTAGTCGTCGGCGGCGGGCCAGTAGCCGTCGGTGTCCACCGACACCAGGGCCAGGAGCGCGGTGTGCAGCTCCTCCTCCGGCGTCAGGTACCGGTCGGCCAGGACCTGGTCGACGTCGCGCACCACCGGCCGGGCGGTGGGGGTCTCGGCCAACGGCAGCAGGCGGACGTCGTCGGCCAGCTGCTCGCGCACCTCGACAGCGACCGCGGGGTCGTCCCACCCGTCGTCACCGTTCAGCGCCTCGTGCACGTCCCAGGAGGGGTGCTCGTAGGGGTCGGCGCCGACCATCTGGCTGTTGTCGGCGTCCCAGAACCGCGGGCTGTGCGCCTGGACGGCGAGCGCCTCCTCAACGGCATCCAGCGGATCGCGGTAGGTAGGCTCGTCCTCGTACATCTGTGATTCCTCCAGGTCAATGGATCGGTATCGGATGTGCAGAGCCCCGCCCGGGCCGTCATCCCTGGCGGGGCTCACTGCGTTGTTCGGTGGCGGTCAGATGACGACGGGCGTGTCCTCGTCCTCCTCCTCGTCGTGGTCCTGGCGCAGGGCGATCTCGCGGACTCGCTGCTCACGTTCCTCCCGATGCGCCAGGGCGATGTCGGCGTCGGTCAGGCCGTAGCGGTCCATCAGGACCCGGGTCAGGTCCGGGCCGGACAGGCCGGGAAGGGAGGGGCCGGACACGTACAGCGGGGTGTTGTCCAGGTAGTAGGTGCCGCCCCGGAGGGACAGCTCCCCCGCGAACATGCTCAGGGGCATCGCGAGGATGGCCTGCGCGGCGGCGGCCCGAGCAGCTTGGCCCGCCTCGTACTCGCGGTCCGAGGGGTAGGTGGACGGGGAGCGCCACAGGGTGCGCCAGGCAGCCCGCGCCCGGCGGCGGGCGGGGACGGTCTCGGCGTGTCGGTAGGCCTCCAGCTCCCGCTCCAGGCGCTCGACCTGCTCACCCCGGACCACGGCCTCCCCGGCCGCGTCCCAGCGGGCGCGGCTCTCGTCCTCGACCCGGTCGCGCAGGCGGGCGTTCTCGCGGTCGCGGTCGGCGATCCGGTCGCGGACGGTGCGGAGTTCCTCTTCCAGGGCGGTGATGCGGTCCTGGCATCGGCGGTGCAGCATCAGGCGGCGCTCCCAACGGTGTCGTGGCCCTCGCGGGTGTAGCCGCAGGTGTCGCAGATCTCGCGGGCCGTGGGGGTGTAGGTGGCGCACGCCGTGCACCGCCAGGTCGCGGCGGCCAGAGCGGCGCGGCGCTCGGTCAGCGCGGCGATCTGCGCGTCCAGCAGGGCGAGCTGGTCGACGGCCCCGGTCACCAGCAGCAGGCCCTCGCGGATCGAGGTGGTGGTGTAGCCGACCGCGTCCAGGGCGGGGGCGGGGTTGTTGGAGTAGAGGCGGCGGTCGTAGCGGACCAGGACCCCGCCGGAGGTGGCGGTGACGCTGATGATCGCGATGTCGCCGGAGTAGGTCTCGGCGATGGTGCGGATCTCGGGGACGTCGGCCTTGGTGGGCATCGTGCGTGTGAGCTGCATGGACGTGGGTCCTCTCTTGTGTGCTGGTCAGGCGGCGATGTCGTAGGTGGTGAGCAGGTACTGGGCGCGGGCCCGGCGGCGCTCGGAGCCCCGCTCGGCGGCCCGGCGCAGCAGGCCGGTCAGGCCCCGGCGCAGGGCGTGGGGGGTGGCCCACCGCTGCACGAGGCGGTCGACGGTGTCCTTGGTGGCGCCGGTCAGACCCGCGATGCCCGCCCAGACGCGGACCTGGTGGCGGTCGCTGCGGGCGGCCGGGGTGTCGTCCTCGGGCTCCTCGGACGGGTGGTCTGGCAGCACCGTCTGGGGGGCGTCGGGGGCGGTGGGCTCGCCGTAGATGCGGACCTCGGGGTCGTAGACCGCGTGCGGGTTGGTCGGTGCGGAGGGCTCGTCGTTGGCGGGTTCGGTGACCGCGGGGAGCAGCGGGGTGATGTCGGTGATCCCGGCAGCGGACGCCTTCTCCCGGAGGAAGTCGACGTCCTCGGGGCGGGTCTCCTCCCACAGCGCGTGCTGGAGGCGCTCGTGCTCGGCCCGCCACACGCGCTCGGGCTGGAGCATCATGTCCGCAGCCTTGCGGCCGCCGGCCTGCTCGATCGCCACGGCGATGTCCCAGTCGGCCGTGGTGGTGCCGCCCTCGCGGGCCACGCGGATCACGTCGGCGCGGGTAGCGCCGGTGCGCTTCATGACCTCCGTGATCACCGACATGTCGGTCCTCCGTTCGCTACGCGTGTCCGCTGGTCAAAGAAGTGGCCGCGACGGAGCTGGTGCTCTGCCGGGGTTTTCTTTGCGACCCACTAGAGATACTATCTCTCACAAGAGATAGTATGTCAAGCAGGTTGCTATAAAGGGTTGTGACGAAGGGAAGAAGCCACCGACATGACCCGATTTCGAGAGATCGCTGCGGAGATACGTGATCGCATCTCCGCAGGCAGTGAGGGCTACAGCCCTGGTGACCGCCTGCCGCCACAGAAGGCGCTGGCGGAGGAGTTCGCCGTGTCTCAGCCGGTGGTGCAGCGCGCCATCTTGGTGCTGCGCGCGGAAGGACTTGTCCGGATCGAGAGGGGGACCGGCACAGTGGTGCACGAGATCCAGCCGATCGTGCGTAACGCCACAGCGCGGTACACGAAGACGGCACGCGAACAGGGACAGTCGCGAGGTGCTTTCGCGACGGAGGTCCGCAACTTGGGCCACACGCCGCGAAGCGAACTGGTGAAGCTCGGCCCAGTGAGCCCGCCCCAGGAGATCGCAGAGATCTTCGGATTCGGCAGGGATGACGTCGCAGCCATCCGGCACCGGCACATGAAGGCCGACGACACCCCGGTGCAGATCGCTACGTCCTACGTGCCGTGGACCATCGCGAAGGACACACCCATTACGCAGGAAGACACCGGACCGGGGGGCACCTACTCCCGTCTGGAGGAGCTTGGGCACCGCGTCACACGCTTCACTGAGCGCATCCGTACTCGTCCGCCAACAGAGGAGGAGGCCGGTTTCCTACGCCTGGGGGAAGACCAGCCGGTCTACTCCGTGCTGCACATCGCGTACACCGAGGACGGCACGCCCGTGGAAGTCACGCAGCACGTCATGCCCACGTTCCAGTGGATTCTGGAGTACGAGTGGGCTGCAGATTGACGGGGTTAATCGCATGACTTCACGGTGGCGGAAGCGCCCCTGAGCTGCGAGTGGCATCTGGGGGCACCGCGGTGCCCCCAGATGCCACTGCTGTCCCCATGTGTCCCCTGACCTGAGCGCACGCGCTGCGCTAGCGTCAGTCGGCATCAAGCAGGAAGAGCTGTAGAACCCAAGAAACGACGAAGGCCCGGGTTGCCGCCCGGGCCTTGTCACAAATTCAGATGAGCTGGTCGAATGCGGGACCAGGTAGCTCACCCACACACCTCTCATCGTACCCATTCGGGACGATGAGTCCAGCGAGCTGCCTCCCCGCGGTCGGCCTGGAGAGGCTTTCCGTGTCGAGATACCACTTGCAGCGCCCCGTCGGCGATGACGGAGCCCCCATCCTGGGCCCCGACGGGCGCCCCATCATCATCCCCCACTTCCAGGTGCCCTCCTGGGTGCTGTTCAACCGCCAGGTCGACTCCCGCGCGCTGGGCGCCTACGCCTTCCTGTGCAGCTTCCTGGACGCCTCCGAGGGAGAGGTGTCCTCTTCGGTCACCGCGGCCGACATCGCCGCCCGGTTCGGCGTGACCGAGCAGGCCGTCACCCGCAAGGGCGGCCGCAAGAACAACCCGCCCGGGCTCGTCCCCCGCCTGGCCCAGACCCACGCACTCATCGTGGGCCCCAGCGTGGAAAAACTCCGAGACTGCCCCGCCTGCCACACCGAGGCCGCGGTCGCGTGCCCACCAGGGTGCACCGAGACCCGTGGCCGCAGGCGCATCAAGCCCCGCTTCCAGCTGGCGCCGGTGCCCCCGCAGGGCTTCCTCTACGAGGGGCCCATCGACCGCTGGGAGTACCACAAGCCCAAGCGCATCGCGACGCGGCTGCGGGAAGAGGGGCCCGACAGCACCGTGCCCGAGGCCGAACGGCGCAAGCAGATGCCCTACGCCCAGGTGCTGGCCTGGCCCGCGCTCGATCCGGCGATGGACCTGCTGCACCTGGGCGTGTACGTGTTCATCGCCGCCCACACCAACCTCGCTGACGCCCGGGTGTCCACGGGGGAGTGGCTGTTCCGTGACACCATCGCCGACCGGTTCGGCATGACCACCTCACGGGTCAGCCAGATCACCCGGGACCTGGAGGAAGGGCGCTACATCGCCAAGCACGGCCTGGTCCACCACAAGGGTCGCCGCTACGGGATCTCCAGAGAGCCGACGGCCTACGCCCTGCGCGTGATGCCGCCCGCCGGCCTGATGTACCCCAAGCCGCTGCGGATCTCGGAGTGGCGCGATCCGGCTCGCATCACCAGCCGACAGGAGGCCGTGCGGCAGGACCCGACAGTGAGCCTGCAATTCCCACACACCCCTTCTGACCTGGGGGATGTGGATAACCCGGGTTATCCACAGGCGGGCGAGTGTGGAGATTGCAAGCTGGGGATGTGTGGATTGCATGCTGTGGATGTGGAGATTGCAGACCTAAATACACACCCTCTTACACACCCCCAGACACACCCCTCTCCGTCCGCCCCACCCCCTGAACCCCAGGGCGGGGCCCCGGCACCGCGGGGCGGGGCTCGCGCGGACGGAGACAAGGGTCCTGGGGCGGGGTCAGGGCAGCGGCCGGGGGCGCCTGCGGCGGCCCCGGCCGCGCCCGACCCCGCTCTGCTGGAGCTGGTACGGCGCCACATCCCCAAGGCCACGTGCCTGCGCGGGGCGCGGGACCAGGAGCTGGTGGTGGCCCGCATGCAGGAGCTACTCAGGCGGGGTTTCACCCGCGCCCAGATCGAGTCGGTCTTCCACCAGGTGACCCCTGAGCAGGTGCTGCGGCCCTACGCCGTGGTGATGGACCGGATGCGGTCCGTGCGGCGGTTCACCGAGCACCTCCAGACCGTGGCCCGCCTGCGCGAGCAGGCCGCCCAGGCCGCACGGCCCGAGCAGACCGTGCCCAAGCGGTGCGGGGTGCACGGCACCGAGTACGTGCCCGAGTTGTCCACCCCCGGCAAACCGGTGTGCCTGGTCTGTGAGCGCGAGGACCGGGCCCAGGCCCCGGTGGCTCCGGCTCCTGCGGACGGACAGGAGCGGGCTCACCTCGAGCAGGAGGACCCGGACCTGGAGCTGAGGGCCCGGTTCCTGGAGAGCCTGGACAGCACCAGGGCGCCCCAGGAGACCGAGCCCCCCACCGGAGGTGGGCCGAGCCTGGAGAGCGTGCTGGAGGAGGTGCTACCGGCCCCGGAGCCGCCCTACTGCGGTAGGTGCCAGCAGGACGACCGCACCACCCTGGTACTGGTCCGCCAGGCCGGGGACGAGGTCGTGTTCGACCGGGTGCCCTGTGGGACCTGCCATCCCTCGATGGCCAAAACCGGATAAATCCGGCACCTTTACAGCGTAAAGCTACAGCTAGATTGGGGTCCAGACCAGACCGCAGAACGGAAGCCGACCGACCTGTCCGGACGGGGTTCCGGCGCGTGCAACCTGTCGTCGCGCACGTCGGATGCGCGCCGGGTTCCCGGCCGGCGCGGGGGGTCCCGGGGGCGCGAGCCCCCGGGTACCACCAGACCCTCACCCCGGGTCGCTCACGGCCACGGTCAGTTCATTCATGCTCACGCGACTGACATCCTCGTGCTCGCCGACACCCGGGTACCGCCAGTTGGCGACCATCTCGATTGGTGCCCTTTGCTGATGACTGAATCGGCAGGTAGGGGCGATGATCGGCACCACGCGCCTCCTTTGTAAGAGGCGCACACGCGAAAAACAGCGCTGACCTGCATGAACGCCTTGCAGAGTGTGGGCTGTAGCGCACATTCCGCATCCAAGATGTGCGCTACAGCCCTACATTCCACACACCGCTGGTCCGTCCACCTCACGACGGAGCGCCGACTGGGCCGGCCTGCCGGAGGTGACCGTCTGAAGGTGCGCCACAGCGCACACTTTAGGGGCCAATAAGGGGACTTTCTTTGTCGATGTGGCGCTGCGTGTGGTACGAACAGGCCGCCAGGCTGGCCGGAGTCGGACACGAAGGTGCGTTACAGCGCACACAACAGGGACCAATAGATAGACTTTCCGAACGCTGGTGCCCCATCGGTATCACCAGGACCACCCACAACGAGATTGAGGACCACGTGGCCGAGCCAGTCAGGCAGCCGGGTGAGGAGTCACCCGCACCGCGCCCACCACGTCGCGGGACCTCGAAGCCCCCGCCTGCCTCACCTGCCGAAGGGCGCAACTTCACCACCCTGAGTCTGGATCCTGGTGCCGAGCTTCGGGTCACGCGCACTCAACGCTCCCGGTACAGCTTCGAGGGCGGCAAGTTCTACCAGATGTCCCTGCCCATGTCCGACTACCTGGGCAGACTCCGCCTCACCGGGGCCGAGTACGCCCTGCTGCTGGTGCTCAACGGCAAGCAGAACCGCGGTGGTCTGATCGAGATGACACAGGGACAACTCGCTGAAAGAGCTCGGCTCGGCCGCACGGACGCCTCACGGATCCTCAAGAAGTTCCGTAGCTGGGGCCTGGTCATCAAGGTCGGCAACGGGGCCTACCGGATCAACCCGCGCGTAGCCTTCTACGGCACCAGCGAGGAGCAGGAGGCCGTTCTCCACGAGCTGGACGAGGACTTGCCCACTCTGAACCTTCCCAAGATCCCTGGCGACGGCTGACATACAATGCGTTATCGGAAGGGTGGGGGCAGATGAGCGAGAACGCACCAGAGACACCTGAGAGCGTTTCCGAGAGGGTCGGAGCCTACGGCTTTTTCATGTCGAGCGAGCTGATGCGCGCGCTGCCGAACCTGCACCTGACGGCTACTCAGCGTGACGTACTGGACCTGATCCTCGGTGAGATGAAGGACGGTGGCGTGGTCCCGCTCTCCCGGACCCAGATCGCCGAGAGACTCAGCATTAACGTCAAGACCGTCAGCACCACCACCAAGATCCTGACTGACATCGGTCTGCTGTGGCGCACTAGTCGACGCGCCATCCAGGTCAATCCCACGGCCGCGTATAAGTCGGCCACCGGCGATCCTGAAGAGTGGCTGCGAGCGGTGCGGCGCTTTCAGGGCAAAGCCCCGCAGATCAACCTCCCCGACTATGAGCGCAGGCCCCCACGTCGGGTGGACGACAAGGGCCGTCACTTGAAGGCTGTCTGAAGCGCCTGGTCGAGCACGCGGGCCAGGCGGGCCAGCCGGCCGACGACACGGTCTCGACCAGCTCGGCGCAGGCCTGTGTGATGCCCTCATCGTCGTTCACGACTTCAGCATTCCAGTCCTCGCCAGCGCGCTGTTGCCTTCGCTCGGCCTGCGAAGGTGAGGGTGGAGGAATCGTTGCGGTGGTGCTGGACCAGGCGGGATGGGACATGCCGGGGGGCGATTACGCTTGTCCAATCGGTCGGGCCCTTGGCCCTGACCCCGTCTTTTCCCGACGTGCCCCCCGGCTTGTCCCATGAGGGCCCCGCCCGGTCCGGCTCCGAAACGATTCAGTAACCCGGCCCCCTTGGTGCCCTCGGACCAGGATCTGAGTGCTCAACGGTCGAGACGAAGGTGCTCAGCCCCACTGGCCGGTAGAACCCGCGTGCTCGGTTGTTCTCGTTGATGGCCTCCTCCCACAGGTGTGCTGAACGCATCCACGACGCGTGCGTGGTGGACTGTCCGGCGCCGCGATCCCACGGCGTTGTGGGAGCCACCGGCCGGGGAGCTGGTGGTGAAGCGCTCGGTGGGGCGGGTGCCATAGGAACCTGTGGTGGCGGCGGGGCGGGCCACCCTGCCGATGGATGGGGAGCGGCGGCCCAGTCATGCGGTGGTGAGGGATCCGGTGAGTCCGGGGCCAGGGAGTGCAGGACCACAGCTGGTTCCGTGGGCGGCTCTGGTGGGGCCGGCCGCTCTCTGTCGGGCACGTTCTCCCCGACAGAGAGCGGCCGACCCTTCCTCTTCGACGTCTTTGCGACAGCGGGCTTGGGCAGTGTGGCGGTGGTGTCCTGCTCGACCGTGCCGTCGGGGTGGACGATCAGCGGCCACGTCCCCTGAGAATCGGTGGTGGTGGCGCGCACCGGCCGCCCGATCTTGGTGGCGGTGGCGACGATGTGCTCGATGACGGCCTGGCGGAGCTCGTCGACTCCCGTACCAGTCACCGTGTGCTCGACACCGTTGACCGTGACCTGGCTGGCCTCCGGCTGGGTGATGTCCGCCGTGATTTTCGGGAAGTGGGGAATCTTGCTGTGGTCCATGAATCTCCGTTACAGGTAGTGGGACACGTGAATGTGATCAACATGGTCCAGGGTCAGATTCCCGGTATTGAAACTTTCGCTGAACCTTTTCACGCTTTCCCAGCTTCCTACCTCGTTTTCGTCTGCCTCCCAAATGTGGTGATCGTAGATGATATATTTGACTTTGAGTACCTCATGGTGCTGAATGAGCCAATTGATTACCTGTACCGCTTGGGCGTGCATTTCGGGGGTTGGGACTTTCCCTGTGTCTGCGGTGGCCACCATGTAGTCGCAGGCCAGGCCCTTCGGATGGTCCAGAGGAGGATCTTCCCAGGGGCGAGGGGCGTAGCATCCCACACCGCCCGGCCAGTCGATATTGAATTCAGCGGAGATCGCGGCGTACCCCTGGCAGGTGGAGGCTTGGAGATTGGCGTGCGCCACGGGGCCACACTCGCCGTTTAGCTGAGGTGCCCCGCCCGGGGCGTTGGCGCACACCTCGCTACCGGCCACATAGTTTCCCGGAACGCCGGGTAGTTCAATGCCTGCCAGTGCGGAAAAGACCTCGTCGGCCGCGTTCCCGTACGGGGCGTAGTGCCAGGGGTCGGCGTTGCGTTGCACCGTGTGGGCGACCAGCGACCGCTTCATGTCGTCGCGGCCTTCCACCTCCATCAGCGCTTTGAAGAAGTTGGTAGCGCTGATGGTGGGGTCCATTCGGTCCTCATAGGACCCCCATGCGCCGTTGGCCCGCTGCTGGAACAAGCCGCGTGAATCGGGGCCGGCGTCATCTCCGTGATCCAGGATCCGCAGGGAAGACTCGCCCATCGCGGTCATCACCCCGATGGTCAGATCACGCTCGCTCAACCCCAGGGCGGCGCCTGCATTGATGATGTAGGCGGCGTTGAGGAGCTGCTCCCCGTGGTATCCAGCGATCGGGCCTTCGGGCAGGGAGTCGATGTCGATCACCACGCTGCCGCCGACCTGGGTGGGAACGCAGCTGTCGCTGCTGCTGGTCATCAAGACCAGGAACATCAGTGACCCCGCGAACATCAGTAACGGGGCGCACCCCATCGCGATGAACCCGAGTCCGAATCCCTTGGAGTCGGACATGCAGCGTGCCTCCCTTCGACCGAAGCGCGCTCAGTTTAGGGAGTCCGTACGTCGTTCGAAGCGGGCCGGTGTCTCAACCTCGTGGTGGAATCAATCCTGGTGTCGGTATTCTTCGCGTGGTCTGTGCTGGCGACACCACACAGGGCGCACGGTGATACCGGATCTCGGTATCACTGCATCGGGGTTTCGGACACCGAAGGAGTCGTGCCTTTTTCCGTTTTTGATGTGATGCGTAGGCACGTGATGACCTGGGAGGAGAGGGATGGCGCACACCAATCCGTGGGTGACCTCGAAGGACACCGAAAGTACCGGTGAGGGGAGCCCTACGGCTGCGCTTGCTCCCGACCCGGGTCCTGTAGCCCATCCCACCGGGCCCTGTGCTCCTCAGCCCGGGATCGCGGCTCCAGCGGTGCGACTTCCACGTCGTACCGTGCCCGGACCAGCACCGATGTGGTGGTTGGGAGTGCACGGTGGAGCCGGGGAACGCACCATGGCCGCCCTGATCCAGGGCACTCGAACCGTCGGGCACGCATGGCCGGTTGTGGCCACCCCCAACACGCCAGCGCCGCGAGTGGTGCTCGTCGCGCGCACCCACGCCCGCGGCCTGCTGTGCCTTCAGGCCGCCGCGACCGAATGGGCTTCTGGACAGGCCGGAGTGGATCTACTGGGCGCGGTCTTGATCGCCGACGCGCCCGGACGTCTTCCCCGCCCCCTGCGTGACCTGATGTCGCTGGTCAGCGGTGGATTGCCCCGCACCTGGCACGTGCCGTGGATGGAATCCTGGCGGCGGGGCGAGGCAGTCACAGCCACCGAGGCCCCCAGAGCAGTGCGGGCCCTGATCACCGAGATCTCCGACCTCCTGAAGTAACCACAAGGAAAGAACCCCCGATGATTGCTGAACTCCTCCCCCTGACCTCCGACACGGCCCATGTCCTACACCTGGCCGAGTCTGTCCCCGGAGGCACTGTCCCCGACCCCGGAGCTGGCACCGCCCCGCCCGGCTTCGAGGGCTTCATCACGATCATGCAGTGGATCAGGTGGGGCAGCCTCGGCATCTGCGTCATCGCTCTGATGGTCGGCGCCGCCACCATGGCGATCAACGCGCGCCGCGGTGAGGGAGGTGAGCACCTGGGCAAGCTCGGCATCATCCTGGCCGCCGTGGTCATCATCGCCGCCGCCGTCTCCCTGGTCAGCACACTAATCGGCAGTGGCTCCGGCGGAACCGCCTAACCCTTTTCGGCTGTACACCACCACAGGACAGAAAGGTCCCTGTCGTGTCCGACGACGAACGTCCGGAGAACCCCCTCACGTCGAAGAGCTTTCTCGCCTCGGCGGGCATCGTGGGCCTCATCGCGGTGCTGGGCATCGTGGTGATCGGAGCCAACCTCATCTCCGACAACGAGGGGGATGAAGACGGCCCGGCAGCCATTGTCGAAGCCGCACCCGACGAGGAGGACGCCCCAGAACCTGCGCCTTCCGACAGCGAAGCGAGCATGTGCGGCTTGCAGGGCAGCGACGAGACGACCCTGGACACAGCACCCCAGGAGGTCACCTGGGAGTTCGTGGGCACCATGCGCGCCCCGGCGAACCCCGACGCAGGCCCTGGCCTGGTCGCCGACGACGGGTTCCGCCAGTGCTACGCCCACTCCCCCACCGGTGCCCTCCTGGCTTCGGCCAACATGACCGCGCTGGGCACTGACCCCAAGCTCGTGCCGCAGATGCTCGAAGAGCTCGTGGCCGAAGGCACCGGTCAAGATGCGGCTCTGGCCGCGGTTGACGCTGAGGGGGCGGCGGCCGACCCGAGCGGGGTGCGCATGTCCATCGTCGGGTTCAACCTCATGGGCTATGGATCCGAGCACGCGCGCGTCGACCTCGCGCTGGAGGGGAGCAACGGCGTCTTCATGTCCTACACCGTGGACATGAAATGGGAAGACGGTGACTGGAAGCGGGAGCTGGCCCCCACCGGCGACTCCATCATCCCGGCCGCTCAAATCCCCGATGCCTCCGGCTACATCCCCTGGTCAGCGGAGGGCTGAGCGTGCCACCGATGAACAACGCCGAGGAGGGGGCGAACTGCCACTTCTGGCAACTGGACTGCATGGGCGCGGAGATGGCCACCTCGTTGGTCGGCGACGCGGTGGACAAACTCGCCACCTCCGTCCTGGAGGCGGTCGGATCCATCGTCGGTGCCATGGCCACCTCCTGGATCTACGTCGGCACCATCGACCTGACCAGTCCCACCGGCATCGAGGGCGGAATAGCCAACGGTGAGACGCCCACCGCTGGCAGTAGCCACGCCAGCTCCTCCAACCTGGAGACGCTGCTCGGCTACGCCACCTGGATCTCCCTGGGCATCTGCGTCCTGGCCCTGATCTTCCTGGGCGCCGTCCTGGCGCTCAACGCCCGCCGCGGTGAGGCCGCTGGCGTCATGACCAAGCTCGGTATCGTGCTGTTCGCCACGGTGCTCATCTCCGGTGCCTCGGGCATCGTCACCGGGGTGCTGCCCGCCACCGGACCCCAGGATTCCGCACGCCCGGTCGCCTTCCTCCAAAGCCACTTGTGGTGGTACATGGGGGCGGCCGCGGTCCTGTCGGTCATCGTCGGCGCGGTACGCATGGCCTGGGAGCAGCGCGCCGAACCCGGCAAGGAACTGGTCAGGTCCCTGATGACCCTGGTCGTGGTCGCGGGGGCCGGTGTCACCGGCATCGGCCTGGCGGTCGGCGCGGCCGACGGGTTCGCGGTCTGGATCATCGAGGAGTCCACCGACGCAGAGTTCGGTGAGGCGATGATGGAGATGCTCACCTTCGTCATCACCGACGAGAGCGGGATCACCGCGTTCCTGGCCATCTTCATTGGCACGTTCGTCATCTTCTTTTCGAGCTTGCAGATCCTGCTCATGCTCATCCGCGTCGGCATGCTCGTCATGCTCGCCGGGGTGTTCCCGCTCGCGGCCTCCTTCACCAACACCGAGATGGGCAAGACCTGGTTCAAGAAGTTCCTGGGCTGGCTCATCGCGTTCATCCTCTACAAGCCTGCGGCCGCGATCATCTACGCCGCCGCCTTCCAGCTCGTGGGCTCCAGCGCCTTCGCCGAGGACAGCAGCGGCCTGCTCAGCCTGCTGGTGGGCGTGGCCATGCTGCTCATCTCCCTGGTCGCGATGCCCGCGCTGATGAAGTTCATCGCCCCGGCAGCCTCCCTGGGCGGTGGCGGCGTGGGCGGAGCCATGGCCGGAGCCGCTGGTCTGGTCGGCGGTGAGATGGCTTCTGGCGCAATGAAGCTCGGCCAGGACCAGGCTGCCACCGGCACGGCCAGCGCCCCCACCCAAGCACCCTCCGGCGCCACCGAGACCGGACCCACCGGAGGTGGCGGGTCCGGTGACAGCGACAGCACCCAGCCTCCCGAACAAGAAGAGACAGCTCCTTCGACCAACCCGACCGGCGGCACCGACGGTGACACGCCTTCCGGATCGGGTTCTTCACCGATGGAGACCACCGGTGACACGCCTTCCGGATCGGGCTCTTCACCGATGGAGACCACCGGCGGCACGGAGATGGCAGGCGGAGCCGAGGCCGCTGGTGGGGCGGCAGCACCAGCCATGGTCGTCGCCGAACGCTTCGACGATGCCCGTGAGGGATTCCAAAACGACACGAATGAAACGATGACCGACGCGACGAGGGGTCCCGATGGCAGCTGAGACCACCCGCGGACCGCGCACCTACGGCAACTGGCGCAAGCCCACCACGGCCGGGTTGATGGGCCTGGGCTCTCTGGGCACCGTGGTGCTCATCGGCGGACTGATGTTCATGGTCATGGTCGTCATGGCCGCCGGCCTGTTCGCCGGAGTCGTCGTCGGCGGTGTCCTGGGGTTGGTGCTGCTGGTCCTGCTGATCAAGGACCGGCACGACCGCAACCTGCTCTCCCGCATGGCCGACCGCATCGGCTGGTGGAACGCCCGCTCCTCGGGAGCCCACCTGTACCGATCCGGGCCGCTCGGGCGCACCAACTGGGGCACCTTCCAACTCCCTGGCCTGGCCGCTCCCTCGCGCCTGTCGGAGCACACCGACTCCTACGGTCGCCCCTTCGCCCTCATCCACGTCCCCTTCACCGGTCACTACACCGTGGTCGTGGGCACCGAACCTGACGGCGCAGCCCTGGTCGACTCCGAACAGATCGACATCTGGGTCGCGGGATGGGGCCGCTGGCTGGCCAACCTCGGCGACGAACCCGGCATCGAGGCCGCCTCGGTGACCGTGGAAACCGCCCCCGACACCGGCACCCGGCTACGCCGCGAGGTCGACACCCACATCGACCCCGACGCTCCCGAGTTCGCCAAAGCCATGCTGCACGAGGCTGTCGAGCGCTACCCGGCCGGATCCTCCACTGTGAAGGCGTACGTGGCCATCACCTTCTCCGCGGCGACCCGAGCTGGTGGCAAGAAGCGCAAGCCCGAGGAGATCGGCCGCGACCTGGCCGCCCGCATGCCCGGCCTCACCCAAGGGCTGGCCGCCACCGGAGCCGGATCCGCGCGTCCCCTGTCCGCGCAACAGTTGTGCGAGGTCGTCCGCACCGCCTACGACCCGGCGGCCGCCGTACTCATCGAGGAGGCCCACGCCGCCGGTGAGGTCCCGCAGATGGACTGGACCGACGTGGGCCCCACTGCCCACGAGGCCACCTGGAACTCCTACCGTCACGATGGTGCTCTATCGGTGACCTGGTCGATGACCTCCGCGCCGCGCGGAAACGTCCAGTCGAACATCCTCGCTCGGCTGTTGGCTCCCCACCGCGATATCGCCCGCAAACGTGTCACCCTGCTGTATCGGCCCTTGGACCCGGCCCGAGCTGCCGGACTGGTGGAAGCTGACCTGCGCGCCGCCGAGTTCCGCCAGTCCTCCAGCGCCAAACCCTCCGCCCGCGATGTTTTGTCCACCCGCCAAGCCCGCGCCACCGCGGCCGAAGAGGCAGCCGGAGCCGGGTTGGTCAACTTCGGGCTGGTGGTCACCGCCACCGTTCTGGACGCCGACGACAAGGCCGACGCCACCGCAGCGATCGACAACCTCTCCGCGGCCGCGCGGCTGCGGTTGCGAGTGGTTCACGGCGCCCAGGATTCGGCGTTCGCCTCCGCCCTTCCCCTGGGCCTGGTCCTGCCCAAGCACCTGCGGGTGCCCGCCGAGATCAGGGAGCAACTGTGATGGCCAAGAAGCCCAAGAAGCAGGCACGAGACTCGGCTCCCGAGAACACACAACCCAAGACCAAGGGCCCCACGGTGCGTCGGCCCGGGCCGCGCGGGTGGCCCGGGCGCGGCGGCGGCTCCTCGACCATGGTGCAGATGGCCGAGGAGTGGCGTGGCACCACCGTCCAGGTCTGCGGATTGTGGCCTTTCGCCGCGGGCACCGGCACCCCCATGATCGGAGTGCCCATCGGCCGTAACCTGCTCACCGGCGCCACCTTGTGCTGCGACCCGATCTCGTGGTTCCAGCGCGCCAAGCTCATCTCCAACCCCAGCGCGTTCGTGCTCGGTAAGCCGGGCCTGGGCAAGTCCACCATCGTGCGGCGCATGGCCACGGGCCTGGCCGGATACGGGGTCCAGCCGCTGGTCCTGGGCGACCTCAAACCCGACTACGTTGACCTGATCGAGGCCTTGGGCGGGCAAGTCATCAGTCTGGGGCGCGGCCGCGGCCATCTCAACATCCTCGACCCCGGCGAGGCCACCGCCGCCGCTGAACGCCTCACCGGCAAAGCCCGCGCCCAGGTGCTCGCCGACGCCCACGGGCGCCGACACACCATGGTCTCGGCTCTGCTGACCATCATGCGCGCGGCCCCTCCCTCGGACCGGGAGGAGACCATCCTGGACCGGGCCCTGAAGGTCCTGGACGACCGCCACGAGGGAGTGCCCGTCCTGGCCGACCTGCTCAAGGTCGTCCAGGAGGCCCCTGAGGAGGTCCGTCACGTTGCGTTGGACCGCGGGTCCATGGATCGCTACCGCGAGATCACCGAAGGCCTCGAAGCCAGCCTCATCGGCCTGCTGGGCGGTGGCCGGTTGGGTCAGACGTTCTCCCAGCAGACCACCACCCCCATGCGACGCGACCGCCCAGTCGTCTTCGACGTCAGCTCCATCGACGACTCCGAAACCGACCTACAGGCCGCTGTGCTGCTGGCGTGCTGGTCAGCCGGATTCGGCACCGTCAACGTCGCCCACGCCCTGGCCGACGCGGGGCTGGAGCCCAGAAGGCACTACTTCGTGATCCTGGATGAGCTGTGGCGGGCGTTGCGCGCCGGCAAGGGCATGGTCGACCGGGTCGACGCCCTGACCCGCCTCAATCGCCAGCGGGGAGTGGGGATGGCGATGATCTCCCACACCATGAGCGACCTGATGTCGCTGACGGCCGAAGAGGACCGTGCCAAGGCCCGTGGGTTCGTTGAGCGCTCGGGCATGGTCATCTGCGGCGGGCTGCCGTCGGCGGAGATGCCCATGCTCAACACCGCCATCCCCATCTCCCGGGCGGAGCAGCAGATGCTCATCGGCTGGCAGGACCCGCCCGCCTGGGACTCGGCTACCGGAGCCGAAACCGCACCCCCCGGCCGCGGCAAGTTCCTCGTCAAAGTCGGCGGCCGCCCGGGCATCCCGGTCCAGGTGCACCTGACCTCGGTGGAGAAGAACATCAACGACACCAACAAGCTCTGGCACCAAACCTCCCGCGTCTCCCGTCTGCACGAGGAAACGGAGACCGTGGGATGAGCGGGCAGTCCAACCGGCGCAAACGCGGACCCAGCGCGCTCAGCACCGAAACCATCATGATCTGGACCGGCCTGGGAGTGGTCGGCGCGCTGCTGGCCGGGACCTGGATCCCCCTGCACCTGGCCGCCGCTCTCGCCGACGCCCCCGCGCCGCCGGCCAACCCCTTCACGATCCTGATCTACCTGGCCACCGGACACCTGACCTGGACCACGGCCGCCACTGTCGCGCTCGCCGTCCTGGCCGCCATCCTGGTCTGCCTCGCTCTCGCCGCCGCGTGGGCGCTCCGGCGCTGGCGCACCCGGCGCACCCGCGTGGACGCCTCCGCCACCCACCTGGGCCGCGGCCGCGACCTGACCACGCTCACCGAAGCTGGGGCCACCGCCACCGCCCAACGGCTCGGTGTCACTGACTCCCCCGGCGTGCCCATCGGCCGCACCATCGCGGGCAAGGAGATGCTCTACGGGTCCTGGGAAGACATGCACGTGGACGTGTGGGGACCGCGCACCGGAAAGACCACATCCCGCGCCGTACCCGCGATCATGGCCGCCCCCGGCGCGGTCCTGGTCACCTCCAACAAGCGCGACATCGTTGACGCCACCCGCGGCCCCCGCTCCGAGAAGGGCACCGTCTGGCCGTTCGACCCCCAGCAGGTCGCGCTCGAAGACCCCACTTGGTACTGGGATCCGCTCTCCTACGTCACCGACGAAGTCAAGGCCGCCCAACTCGCCGAACACTTCGCCAGCGGCTCCCGTGACGCCTCAGCACGCTCGGACGCCTACTTCGACGGCGAGGGCCGCAACCTACTCGCCAACCTCTTCCTGGCCGCCGCGCTGGACCAGCGCCCCATCACCGGCGTCTACACCTGGCTGACCCGGCCCACCGACGACACCGCCGTGCACATCCTCGCTGACCACGGCTTCCCCCTCCAAGCCGACGGACTGTCGGGCATCATCGAAGCCCCCGACAAACAACGGGCGGGTGTCTTCGGCACCGCTATGCAGATGGCCAACTGCCTGACCAACCGGCGCATCGCCGCGTGGATCACCCGCCAGGGCCCCGAGGACCTACGTCCCCGCTTCGACCCGCACGAGTTCGTGCGCTCCACTGGCACCCTGTACTCGCTCTCGCGCGAGGGCGCGGGCAGCGCCGGGCCGCTGGTGACCGCGCTGACCGTGGCCGTGGTGGAAGCCGCCGAGGAGATGGCCACCACCCTGGCCGGTGGGCGGTTGCGCACCCCTCTGCTCGGGGTCCTGGACGAGGCCGCCAATGTCTGCCGCTGGCAGCGCCTCCCCGACCTGTACTCGCACTACGGTTCCCGCGGCATCGTCTTGATGACGATCCTCCAATCCTGGTCGCAGGGTGTGGAGGTGTGGGGCCAAGAGGGCATGCGCAAGCTCTGGTCGGCCTCCAACATCAAGGTCTACGGCGGCGGCGTCTCCGAGACCGCCTTCCTTCAGGAGCTGTCCCAGCTCATTGGCGACTACGACCGCGAGTCGATCTCGGCCAACATCTCCAAGGAAGGGCGCTCTACCAGCCACCAGCTCACCAGCCAGGCCACGCTGGATGTCGCCGACCTGGGAGCTTTGCCCCGAGGGCGCGCGATCGTGTTCGCCTCCGGCACCCCACCCACCCTGGTGGAGACCGTGCCGTGGATGCGCGGACCCCATGCCCAGGCCATCAAGCAGTCCATCGCCGACCACGAACCTGGGGGAGTCGCACCGTGACCGCCGATGCTGAGTACGAAGCCGCCCTGGCGGACCTGGCCGACCTGATGGGCGAACCCGCCCCGGCAGCACCAACGCCTGTTCCCGACCCGCACGGCTGGGACGACGAGGAGGAGGACGACACCGAGGGCGTCGACCAGGAGGAGCAGCCCGAGCTGTACTACGGGTCGGTCGACGAGTTCGTCCGCGAGGTCATCCTGCCCATGTACCAGCGCAAGGTCGGCCCGCGCGGACACCGCCGCTGGGCATCCCAGTGGTGGCGCTCAGCCGAAGCCGTCTCCCGTCTGGACAGCCTCTGGCGGTCCTGGGAGCACCTGCGCCAGGACGGCGCGACCGGTATGAGTAGCTGGTGGCGCGACCACGCCGACTACCACATGGAGCGCCTGTTCGACCCCGACGGGCCTTTCGGTGCCAGTCAGGAAGCCAACAAACCTGGTGATCCCCTGCCCTACGAGGCGCCTCCGCCCGGACTGTTCACCGACGCCCGTACGGAGGCCACCTCATGATTGAGTCCGACGGCATCGATGAGGCCCTCGGCCGGAGTCTGCGTGAGGCTCTGGCCCTGGCTGAACAGAACGGCCGTCGTCTATCCGACCTCATCGCCCGCGCTCGCGAGATTCTCCGCCTGCGCGAAGAGGCCGCAGCCCGCCGGGCAGAGGCACAGGCGCGCTATGAGGCCGCGTGGAAGGCCGCCCGCGACAAGCTCGCCGTGGCCGACGACGACCAGTGGTGGGACAAGGCCACCCCCGCCCAGATCGCGGAGGTCTACGAGGTCGCTGTCACCTGGCGCGAGCACGAAACAGAAGCGGCCCGCATCGACGAGGTCATCTACGAACAGGTCCTGGACCGCTACGACCACGACCTACGCACCCCCTCCCCTGAGCAAGTCCGCCATGACCTGGAGGAGATCCGCGCTCGTCACGAGGAGATCACCGAAGAGCGCGACCACGACGCACCCGAACCCGAACACGTCGAGGAACCGGAACGGGAAGAGCCTCGCTACGACTCCGAGGAACGTCGGGAACTCACCCGGGAGGAGATGCTGCGCGAGGGCCTGGAGCCCGAGGTGGTCGAGACGCGGATGCGCGTCGATACGATGAACGCCCGCCCGCCCCGCGACGCTGTGGAGCGCAAGCACGCCGCTACCCGCTTGGCTGGGCCCCGCGGGCGAGGTACCGCACGGACACGGAAGGCCCAGCAGAGCCTGGAGTGACCCAGCCGGAAAAAAGGGGGGGTGCCGCCGCAGGCGGCACCCCCCTCACATCAGAGTTCCATGTCCTGCTCGGGCCGGTAAAGGCGCTGTGCGGGCCGTATCTGATACTCCCGAGCCTGGGACTGGGGTGCGCTCTCTCGGGCGGCAGAGAGCGCCTGGTGGGTGGCGGCCAGCCGGGCGGCGTGTCGTGTGGCGTAGGCACCCAACTGCTTCAACGGTGCCGTCTCAGCCTCCAACCGCATGTTCAGCTCCCCCACCGCACGGGAAAACCCCTCGAACCGCATCGCCGCGGGGCCGGGCCCTCCAGCCAGGCCTCCCTGGGCGACCTGCTCCCACATCTGCCGTACCCGGGTTACGTCCGCTCCCTGAGCCGTGGACTCACGCATCTGACGTGCAGTTGTGGTCCGTGCCCACCGGCCGACGACGGTCGCGATGTCCTGCGACATCGCCATGGCCTCCTCGATCCCGGTATAGCGCGGCGCCTCTTGCCGGGCCTCCAGCCGAGCCAACTGGGCAGGGCGGGCCCCGTGCTGGCGGGCCAAGTTGTACTCGCGGGTGGCGGCCAGCCGGGCGGCGTGCTCGGCAGCCAACATTGCAGCCTGGGCCAGGTGCTGACGGTCGTCGTCGATGCGCTCAAACACCGCACCGGCCGCACCGGCCAGGTCGGCGTAGCGGGTGGCGGCCGCAGCAGGACCTCCGCGCATCGGACTCTGCGCTCCCACATCGTGCAGAGCCCGGTCCAAGGCGATCGCGTCATCGGGGGGCAGCGTCTGGGAGCGTGACAACTCCGCGGCGGTGGTGGTGGCCTGCCAGCGCTGCACCCCGTTCTGGGAGATCCACCACGTGGCCCGATCGGCACCGCTCCGGTCGGGGTAGGGTTCCACACCGGCAAGGCTGATGCTGCCTCGCAACGGCGGAGCCGAGTGCGGCACCTCCGAAGCTTCGGCGTAGGGGTTCCCCGGGCCGTCGTCGTAGAGGTCGGCGGGTTGGGGTGCTGGCGCCTGCTCCGCCATCGGAGCCACAGGCCAGTCCGGTACAGGAAGAAGCTCGTCCACCTGGGCGTATAGGCCGTGCAGGTTGTTGTAGTCGTCCTCGGTCAGCTCCTCGGTAGGCGCGGTCCGGAGCATCTTGGCGATCATGTCCTGAGCCGCCGTTCGGTCGCCAGCGGCCACGGCCTGCTCGAACTCTTCGGTGAGCTGCGCCATCCGGTTACGCGCTGCTGTAGCCATCTCTTCGACCTCGGCTGCGAAGGGGCCTCGCTCAGCGAACACCGATGGATGCTCAGCAGCGAACGCCTCGTTCAGGCTGCTGATGAGCGCCAACGGAGTGCCGTAGTCCCCGGTCTGACGTGCGTGTTCCATGTTGCGCACCACGATCATCCGCCGGGCCTCTTCCACGGCCTTGCTGACGTTCTCCGGGGTAGCCAGTGCCTGCTGTTCCGACGCTGTTCCCTCCCCGGAGGCCTCCGCCAGCACCCCGTCCCCGTCGGTCGCCTTCTCGGGGTCCCTGTCGGTCTGCGGGGGTTCAGCCTGGAACCCGGACAGCTCCTCAGAGGGCTCTACCTCGGGCACCTGGGCGGTTGGGTCCGGTGGGGCCTGGGACATCTGCCTCTCAGACTTTTTAGCCCCCTCAGGGCCGGGGGGCGCCTGCTGTGCTGGCTCGGACGGTTCGACGTCCGCCACCTCGAAGACCTCCTCGCGTTGGGGCACGCTTTCCTGGGGGCTCGGCGCCTGCGGAGCGTTTTCCTGCTCCTCCAGAACGGCGGGCTGTTCCTGGTGCTCCGCCTCGGCTTCGGCCTCGGCCGCGACTGGGAGTGTGAGCCCGGCCTTGGCGAAGCGGTCCTCCAGAACCTTGCGGGTCTGCTCCAACTGCTGCTCCGGGATGTCCATGGGCGGAGCAGTCACCAGCAGCACCTCGTACAGGGTCCAGGCTGCCCTTAGATCAGGGTTCTCCGACCTCAGGATCGCGTTGAACCGCTCCAGGATCTGCCGGGTCACCTCCCGGCCCTCGGTGACCAGGGCGGTGCGCTCCTCAGCGAACGGCAACGGATCCCCGGTGCCGGGAGCATCCCCCAACTGCACATGGCCGTTGCGGATCAAGCCCTGGTGGATCGCGTCGATCGAGACGATGGCGTTGCGGTAGGTGCCCTCCTGCCGGGTGTGGGACACCAGTCCCTCCACACCGGGACGCACCGACGCAATGACGTCCTCATGCTGGTTCTGCTTGCGCTGGCGCTCGCGCTCCTGGAACTCATCCCAGAGGGACTCGGCGATGCGGTCGCGCCCCATCTCCTCCAACCGGGTCAGCAGGCGGCTCACCCGTCGCCGCTGTTCGGCGGCGTTCAACTTCCGGGGCAGATGCCACATCTGGAACCGTCGGGACCAGCGGAACTTCAACTCCTCCTTCAGCAGCCGACGCATCTCCGCATCGTCCCGATCGGTGCCCCGCACCACGGTGTTGCGATCCCCGTCATGCTCGATCCGGATGAGAGGGCTGGCCAGGGCGCGCTGCTCGGCCTCGGCTCCACGCCAGACCAGCCGTCCACGCTGCTCCTCTCGGCCCCACGCGCTGCTCGGATCGACACGGTTGGCGTCATTGATCAGGCTGAGAGCCTGGTCAGACATGCCAGCGTCCACCAGGTAGTCGATGCCGTGGTGGAGGGTGCCTCGTTCCTCGTCCAGGAACCGCCGATCGAAGCCGGTCTGGAGTCGGCGCAGCGCCGTACGCGCCGCGGCATCGGGTGCGTCGGAGGCCTGCATCGGGTCGGCCGGCGCCTGAGGCAGCTCCTCTGACCCGTCGGCCGCTCCCGATGCAGTGCCGTCGATCGTCTCCAGGGCTGCGGAGGCTTGTACCGACGGCTCGGGCGCGGGAGCGTTCTCGCCCGGCTCCGGACCTGCCTCCAACGGTGTGGTGGACTCTGAGGGGCCCACCTCCTCCTGCGGGGGTTCCTCTACGACCAGCTCCGGGTCGGCCGTCACGTCGGAGGGGGAAATCTGCTCTCGGCGCAGGAGTTCCTGCCACTGGTCCTCGGTGATGCGCGCATAGCCCCCTTCTGCCAGGTACTCGATGCGCTCCAGCTCCTCCATCACCTTCCACCAGCCCCACAGGCGCTGGCCCGGGGCACCGTTGAGCAGCAGCGCCTCGTCGGCGTCCTCATCGACCTGGAACCCGGCCTCGACCAGGACCTCGCGCAGGGCCGCACGGTTCTCCCCACGGATATGACGGACCACCCCGGTGCTGCCCGGGGCCAGATCATCGGAGATGAGCACTGGCTGGTCGGCGAGCATGCGCCGCCGGGCCTGGGGGTCGTTGACGTCAGCGCGACTGCGATAGGTCTCGCGGGTAATGACGAACTCCGGGTCGGCCCGGTTGGCCCGACGCACCAGGTCGGCGACCATGGCATGCTCACCGGCGGCCAGCAGCGCTTCGAAGGCCTCGTTCATCTGCTCGCGCAACTGCTGGTTGTTCTCTGCTCGGCGGTGCTGGGGAAGACTGAACAGCCCGATGGCGGCCCCCGCCTGCTGCCTCCATTCCTCCGCCTCAACCACCTCGGCCGCCGGGGCCGGGACCGGCGGCTTCGATTCTGGGCTCGTAGAGGGCTTGGGCGAGGGAGAAGAAGGGCTGTCCTTCACCTCCTCCGGGTCGGGTTCGTCGCGCCAGTCGCTGGAGGCGAGCACCGGAGCTGGCGGCGGTACCGGCGTTGGAGCCGGCGCCTCGGCAGAAGACTCCTCTGCCGCTGTCCTAGTTCCGCCGACGGCGGTGCTGCGGATCGCGCCCACGGCCACAGCGTCGTCCACTGCTGAGCCGAGCACATCAACGTCTGCCGACGCTCCCCCCTCGATCAGCACGCTGCTCTCGCGCGGGGGCAGGCCCATCTCTGACAGGATCCGCGCTTCCTCGGCCAACGCCTCTTCCAGTTCGGCCTGGCGGGCGAAAGGGGCTCCCAGGCCAGCCCGGGCATGGGCTACTTCGTTCTCGATACGGGGAATGGCCTCCAAGACCTCAGCGCGCTGGTTCTCCACCTGGCGCAGCGTGTTCTCCAGGCTCCCGATGACACCGTGCCCGGTGGACGTGGCCAACTCCTGCACGGTGCCGAAGGTGTAGGCCAGGCTGTTGCTGATGCCGTACTGGTGGTTCCAGGCATTGTTGGTCGGAACGTCCAGATACAGGCTGGTCACCAGGCCGCCGCTGAGGCCACGGTCGATCGTCCCGGTCAAGGTGAATCCACCCAGTCGGCCGATCTCGAATGGGGTCCCCAGACGCATCGGGTCGGCCCGGGCGGCACGCACCTGTTCGCCCAGATGCTGGCGCAGTGCGTCGGCGGCCGCGGTGCGCTTGTCGTAGGTCACCTCGCCTACCACCATGCGGAAGGCCTCACCCTTGGTGGTCACCCGCTGCTCCAGGGCCCGGTCGAACACCGCGATCGCCGCGGTGGCGTTGGCGATCTCCGCCTCGCCCGCCGCGATCGTGCGCTGCAACATCGCCTGGCCCTGGTGGTGGCTGCGGTAGGCGCGCTGGAGCTTCTTGACGCGTTTTTCGTTGACGACCCGCTCCAGCATCAACGGGTTACCCGAGGCCAGGGCCTGGATCTCGGCATAGGACATCGCGGTGTTGCTGACGTCCTCGACCTCACGGACATCCAGCCGGCCCCGCATGATCTGCTCGATGAACCGGAGCTTCCTCAGCGCGGTCTGCCACATGTAGCCGTCGAAGGACCCTTCGGTCACATAGGACAGGATCCGCACCCGCGTGTTGGCGTTGCGCTGGCGCACGAGGCGCCCCTCGCGCTGCTCGATGTCGACCGGGCGCCACGGACAGTCGACATGGTGCAACGCCACCGCACGGCGCTGCATGTTGGTGCCGGTGCCCATCTTCTTCGTGGACCCGACAACGACCTGGGTGCGGCCATCTCGACAGGAAGCGAACAGTTCGGCCTTGGCCTTGTCGTTGGTCGCCTCGTGCACGAAACGGATCTGCTCGCGCGGTACACCCTGGGAAACGAGCTGCTCGCGCAGATCCTCGTAGGCGTCGTACTTGTCCGGGTCGTCGCTGGGGGTGCCCAGGTCGCAGAACACCATCTGGAGCGACCCGGTGTGGGCCTCTGCCTCCCCGGTGTCCTCGTCGTAGTAGACGTCGTCCTTGTGCTCGCGCCAGATCTGGGCGACCTTGTCGGCCACGTGCATGATCTTGGTGTCCTGGGCGGCTGGCTCCTTGACCAGACGCAGATCCGTGGCGGCGGCCCGGCCGTCGGCGGAGATCCACAGCATGTTGTCCGGGCGCAGGGCCTGCTTGGCCTCCGACCACCGTTCTTCGGGCTTGCCCTGGCGGACCTTGTCGGCCCGCTCGCCCAGAGTCTGCATGTACTCCAGCAGCTCCTCCGATGGAGGCACCACCACCGTCTCGCGACCCTGGGCCCATACCGTAGTGCCGTCCTGCTCCACTGGGCGCACGACCTCAGGCAGGTCCAGCCCCAACTCGCTGGAAAGCTTGACGTCGGCGAAGGTGTGAAAGGCTCGCAGCAGCTCCGGCACGTTCATGAACCGGGCGAAGCGGTCCTTTTGCTGGTAGCCGCCGCCCTCGGGCTTCATCTCGAACTCGCTGATGATCTCGCCGAAGGTGGAAGCCCACTGGTCGAAGTCGTAGATCCCGGCCTGGTGCAGCAGATCCGGGCGCAAGAACCGCATGACGACGTAGGCCTCGGAGACCGAGTTCGCGATCGGCGTGGCGGTGGCGAACACCAACTTGCCGCCCTGGCGGCGGATGTAGTCGGCCTTCATCATCAGGTCCTCGGCCTGCCACGACGGTTTGGATTTAGCGGCGTCCTGGATGTTGGACCGCACCATCGCGTTCTTGGCCTCGTGGGCCTCGTCGTAGACGATGGCGTCGATCCCGCAGTCGGCCAGCGTCGCCGACCCAGTGTCCACCTGTGCCCACAGCTTGCGGTACCGGTTCTTCAACTGGACCTTGGCGCGCTCCAACTGCTTGACCGTGCGAGGGTTCACATCCGGATCGGTCTCAGCGGAGGCAATCCAGTCCTCGAACTCGGCGATCTGCTTGTCCTCGTAGGCGCGGCGCTCTTCATTGGGCAGCGGCAACTGCTTGAACTGGTTGTGTCCGAAGACGACGACGTCCCAGTCCCCGGAAGCGGCGATGTCGGCGAACTGCTGCCGGTAGTCGCGGCTCATCATGTCCTTGTCCGCGACCAGGATCTTCGCCTGCGGGTACAGCTCGGCGAACTCGCGGGAGACCTGCTCCAGCATGTGGTTGGGCACCACCATCGCCGGTTTCCTGCTCTGCCCGAGTCGACGCATCTCCATGATGGAGATGACCATCTCCGCGGTCTTGCCCGCGCCGACCCCGTGCGCCAGCAAGGAGGCCTGTTCGCTCAGCACCCGGGCCACCGCAGCCCGCTGGTGCGGGAAGGGCCGAAACTCCCGGGCCAGCCCCGGGAAGGTGAGGTGGTCACCGGTGTAGGAGCACAAAGACAGGCAGTTGAACCGGTCGTTGTAGACCCGTGCCAGCTCCCGGGCGCGATCGGGATCCTGCCATGCCCAGGACGCGAACTCCTCGGCCATCTCCTCGGCCTTGCCCTGGGCTTCCTCAGTGGCGTCCTGATTCAGGACGATGCGCTCACGCCCATCCTCGTCGGTGATGGTCCGGGTGACCTTGACGGCCTTGTTTTGGAGCAGGTTCTGCAAGATGACCTGGGCGGGCATCTTCTTCGTCCCCCAGGTGTGGGAGGCCAGCACACTCTTGGGGTTGCCACCGCTGACCGTCCAGTACGAACCGCCGCCGTTCTGCACCTTCAACTCGGGCTCGTCCAGTAGTTCGCGCGCGAACTGCTGCACGTAGGAGGCATCGATCCATGTCGCCCCCAAACGGGCCTCGATCTCGGCCGGGGTGAGATTCACCGGCACGACTTGACGCAGGGCCTCCACGTTCGGCGCGAACCGCTCATCGGTGCGCGCGGCCACCTGCGCGGCCCGCAACTTGGTGCGCACATCCCCCGACAGGTACTGCGGCGCGGGGATGAGGTCCTCGGTGACCGGCTCGGTGTAGACCAGCGTGCCTAGTGCCGCGCGGGCCTGCTCGGGGGTGTCCACCCCCATCAGGCGTTGGATCTCCTCCAGACGCACCTCGGCGTAGGTGTCCAGACTGATCGCCAGCGCGTCAGCCGCGGTCTCGGCGCGGTCGGGAGGCTCGGCCGGGGCAATGGTGCGCTTGTGGAAGATCTCGGCCTTGCGGGCCTGCTGGGTGGTGGGGTCGAACTTCTCCAGGGCCAGGACCCGGCTGGCCATCAGGTCTTCACGTATCCCGCCCAGCCGCGGATAGTTGCGCTGGCCGTTGGACTTGTAGGTGAACCGGTTGATGGGCCCGTATCGGTCGACGTAGGCGTCGTAGCGGTCGTTCAGACGCCGCCGCAGGTCCTCGACGTGCGCATCGCCCACCGGAAGGGTGCGTTCGGCCTCCACCAGTTCCAGGTAGGAGTCGCGGATCCGCAGTAGGGAGAAGAGCTCCTGAGCGTGCTTCTTCACCGGCGGGTCGATCTCGATGCGCACCCCGTCCACGATGCGGGTGAGCTGGTCGCCGTCGTCGACCTCCATCAGCCCGTTGCGGCCGGCATCCGTGGCGCCGACCAGTTCCAGAGGCTTCCACTCCGTGCCCGGGGCGGGCACGGTCAGACCGTGCTCGCGGGCGCGTTGAGTGATCGACTGGACGGCCTCGTCGAAGCGTTCGGCGACGGTCGCACCGTCGGGAGCGGTGACGGTCGGCTCCGGACCGGAGCGGCCCATGCGCACCCCCAGGTCGCCGACCACATGCTCGGGATGAGTCACGAAGTAGGCGTTGACCTTCACCACGCCCTCGGGACCCTCGATCTCGATCAGGCGGTTCCAGTCCACCGGGGCGGGCGGCCGGTCCTCCTCGCGGCGGCGCAGGAACAGCACATCGGTCACGGTGCGGGTGCCCGCGGCCGCCGCGTGAGCGTTGACGGGCAGGCGTACGGCGCCCACCAGGTCGGCCATGGATGTGATGCGGTTGCGCACCCGGTCCTCGTCGGAGTCCAGTGTCCACCGACTGGTGATGACCGCCACGACCCCGCCAGGCTTGGTCATCTGCAAGCTCTTGAGGATGAAGTGGTTGTGGACGGACTCCTGGGAGGGGTTGTACCGGGGGTCGTAGAGGGTGTGCCGGTCGAAGGGGACGTTGCCGATGACGCTGTCGAAGGCCCCGTCGGGGGCGATGGTCTCGGCGAAGGATTCGGTCAGCACCTGGGCGTCGGGATACAGGTGGCGGGCGATCGCCGCGCTAGTGGGGTCGATTTCGACACCGACCATGCGCGTGGGCAGCGCCGTGTCGAGGGGAGCGAACCCGATGAAGTTCCCGCTGCCACAGCCGGGCTCCAGGACGTTGCCGCCCTCGAACCCCAGCTCGCGCATTCCGGTCCAGATTCCCTGTACCAGATCGGCATCGGTGTAGTAGGCCGTCAGCGTGTTGGCCTTGGCCGCCTCGTACTCCTCGGGGCTGAGCAGCTCCAGCAGTTCAGCGCGTTCAGGCGCCAGGTCGTTGGAGCGTTCGTCGAACACCTTCGGCACGGCCCCCCACCCCGACCAGCGGGCCAGCACCTGTTGCTCCTCGGTCGTGGCCGGGCGCTGCTCGGCTTCCAGGGCGCGCACCAAGCGGATTGCCGCAAGGTTGTTGCGCACCCGTCGGCGCTCACCGGACTGGGCCAGGTCGGTCTGGGATGAGGGACGGAACCGAGGCGCCGCTAGCCGTTGCGGCGGCTGTACCACTCCATCCACTCCTGCGGGTCCTGCGGCCCCTCCCCGTCGGGGTCCTCCTGCGCCATCCATTCCGCCAACGAGTCCGTCGGGGAGTTGGTCTCCTCCACGTCCTCCCACGTCGGCTCCTCCTGCGAGAACGCCGTCGGGTCCTCCGGCAGCAGGATCATCTCCGCCATGACCTTCTCCCGCGCTGCCAGCCGGGCCATGGCCAGCCGTCCCTCCTTGTCCTGCATGGTCTCCTCGGGCCGGTCGTCCCCCGCCAGGGAGATCCACGTGCTCTCCAGCTCCCGCTGGGCCTGCTCCCCCAGATCCGCGAAGAACGTCTCCCTCTCGTCCTCGGGGATCCGCTGGAAGCTGATCGGCCGCGCCACTTTCCAGTGGTCCATTGCGATGCGTCCTAGCTCGTTCATCCGTTCCCTCCTCGACCGCAGTGAAATCCAGCACTTGCTGACCCTCGGACTCGGCACTCATGTCCCTGAGTCAACCAAAACCACAGGCGCCTTCGGTGGCCGTATCCGGTCACGCCGTCACCGTTCCAAACCGTCCTCACGCCCCTGATCACGCCAGGCATGGTCTGTGCGCGATGGCGGGGACACATCTGCACCCGGTGAGGCCAACCCGCGTTGCGCGCGTTGCACCGCTTCGACCGCATCTGTGAAGGCCGATTCAGAACGTGTGCTGCCCCGCATCGCCTCCATAAATTGCTTCTGCTCCTTGGGAGTGGCGTTCAGGAACGTCTCAGGTGTGCCAGGTAGCTCGGTGTTTGGCACACCGCGTTCCCCCGCCATGAACACCGCCCTCTGCACCTTTTGCCAATGCGTGTGCTTCGTTAATTCGTGTGGTTCTTCCGTGTAAGCGACTTGGGCTACACGATCGGCACGTTCATGCAACGCCAACATAGTGGGGGCGGTGACATCGTTCAGTTCTCCGCGCTTGATGAGCTGTTCAGAGTGCTGCCAATACTGAGACAGCCACATCTGCGCATCAACTTGACTGAAGGGTACACGACCGTCACCACGGACCTCCCGTAATACCTGGCTTGCCTGTGATTTGTGTTCCCACTGGCCGTCAGGTTCTCGCACGTTATTGTAGTGGATAACTCCATCCCGGTCGGTGACAATGATTCGATCTACATCAGTGCAACTCTCCAATATCTCTACCGAATGTGGCAATTGCTCGAATGAGAAATCATGGAACTCGGCATCGGACCACCGGGCCTCCTCGGGCGGTTGGCTCAGGTATCGACCGACCAAGTCCAAGCAACTGCGGTCAGAGGGGGTGGCCACGACTACGGACTCGACCTCAAAACCACGATGCACCTGGACCGTGGTCCCATCTTCTCTGGTGACATCAACCGGTTTAGACAACTCATTCGCGTATTTGATCAGGTACTCAGGCCGACTGTAGGTGTTCTCGATGACCAGCCCATAGCCTTTGGCATGAGCGTAGTTGCGGGCCATGTCGGACCATGCGTACATCGCCTGCGCGGTATGTTCCAGCATCGCATGCGGATCATCCCGCATGATCTCGTCTAAATCTGGATGAAAAAGGCGAAATTCATCCGGCTTAATTTCAGCGAGATTCCCACCATGGCGGTCCATGATTCCGCGAAAAGCACTCGACTTGCCCGCTCCGGTCTGCCCTCCTAGGAGCACTACGACCGGCTTACCTCCGGGGGGCACCGGATCGACGTCCCCGAACACCAGGTCCTTGATGTACTCGTCGAAGATCTCCTGGAGTCTCGGAAATTTCACTTCGTAGGGGGCTGGCATCGCTCAGGTCTCCCGCAGCTGGTCGATCTCTCCCTGGAGCTGCTGAATCAAATCGATCATCTCGCTGCGGCCCAGGTCGTGATTGCTCTTGATCCTCCAGACTCGCTTCATCTGCTGCTTCGCATCCTCCTTGGCCTCAGGAGTGGTGGCGGTTTCAGCCGCCCGCATATATGCGGCTGCGGCGCGGGTGGCGGTCTCCCGGAGGGCCTCGAAGATCACTACCTCGGGGGTTTCCGGGTCGTTCAGGGTGGTGTTGTCCACGGTTGTCTCCTCTTGTGGGGGGGCGTAGATGCGCAGGGTCTTTCCGTCGTGTGCCGCGTATTCTCCGGGCGCGATAGGTTCACCGTCAGCCAGAGCTATGCCAGTCAGTTCAAGTTCCTTGAACGCCAGCACCGGCATGCCGCGGGTGAGGGCGGCGAGGGTGGACTGGTCTACCAGTACCGCCATGAGCGCCTTGTGGTGCGTCAGGCCTTGGGGGCCCTCGTCGGTAGCGTCAGCGCGGGTCGCCCCCCACCGGGGACGTGCCTCGCGAACCCCTTGCTCTCGGACCGGAGCCAACCCTGCCTCGGTGAGGAGGTTCGGCGGCACCAGGGCGCCGTCCGGGATGCCTGCGTCGGTGATGATGAGGATGCCGCTGGTGTCACGCACCCACGCCAGCTGCCTGCCCAGGGTGTCGCGCACCTGGTCTGATGGCAGGTACTTGACGGTGGCCGCCTCGACGGTTCGGTTTCCCATCCGACCTCCCTTGTGTCCGCTGCCCTACATAAAAAGTGTAGGGCAGCGGACACAATTTGTCGAGAGAGAATCACTCGCGTTCGGGGGCCGCAGTCTCACGGCTGCCCTCGAACCGCTCAGGCGCCGCGCTACTCCTGGACACCACATCCCCTGGGATGCGCGGCTGCCGGGGCCGGGGCCGGGTCATGGACGTGCGGGCCGCCTGGCGTGCGGCCGCGAGTGCCTGCGCTTCCTTCACCGCCTGGCGGGCTTTGTCCTGTGCGGTGGCGGTGGCCACGTCCATGGCCACCGCCCGCTCCTGAAGGCGGCGGGCGTGGCCACCGAGTCGGGACGCCTCGGTCACCGCTTCGGTGGCCACGCCGGTCAGCCTGGCCACCTCGGTCCGGGCGCTGGCCCGGGTCATGCCGCGCCTCCAGGCGGTCGTCGGCCGGGCGGCCGCGTCTTTCAGCTGCTCCGCTTCGGCGCGGGCCTGCGCCGCCCTCCGGAGCGCCGCCTCCCGCCGCGCCTGGAGGTCGGCGACCTTCGGCGCGGTGGCCACGGCGGCGGGGCCGCGCCCGGCGCGGGCGTCGGCCATGGCCACCACGGGCGCCCGGTAGTGCTGGGAGTGCTTCAGGTGGGCGCCCCCGGCCGCGCCGGTGGGGCGCATCCGCCTGGCCACCGCGTCGGCTACGGCGGCCTGTTCGGTGGCGGTCATCCCGGCCGGGGCGGCGTCCGCGGCCGCCGACATGACCGCCGCGTGGGAGACGGCTCGGGTCGGGTAGCGGGTGGCCAACCGGGCGATGGCCCGGTCGGTGGCCGCGCTGGGGTCCGGTTCCGGCGCCGGTTCGGGGCGGCGCACGGCGGCCGCCACGATCGCCTCGGGCATGAGACCGGCCGACCGGGCGCGCTGCACCCACTCGACCCGGGGGTCCCCCGCCTTCTTGCTGGCCTTGGCTGCCGCCGACCGCTTCGCCGCGAGTCGGCGCTGCGCCGCGGTGGACTTCTTGCCCGCGCCCGCGAGGGCCTGGTCCCTGCGGCGCGAGTAGAGGTCGCGTACCTGCTGGGGGACGCCGACTATGACCCACTGGCCCGGGGTGGTCTCGCGCCAGCGCACCCCGAGACGGGCGGTCAGGTGCGCCCGGGTGCGGGCGCGCATCAAAGCGCCGGCGGCCGGGACCGCCTCGAAGAGCTCGCGGCCGCCCGCCGCCACGCCGCCCCACTGGCCGTCGGTGCCCAATCCGAGGTTGGGGAGCATCACGTGGACGTGCAGGTGGGGGTCCACGATGCCGTCGACGGGCCGGGCGGTGGTGTGCAGGGTGAGCGTGCCGATCAGGCCGCTGGTGTCGACCCGGCGGGCGACCTTGCCGTCGCCGTGCTGGCCGCGCTGGCCCCGGGCCACCCACTTCTCCACTTCGGCGACGGTCTCCCGGGCCGCCGCCAGAACGGCCTCCTCGATCTCGCGGGACACCTGCGGGGTGCCCAGAGCCCAGAGCGCCCCGACGTCCTTGCCGGTGTCCAGTCGCAGGTCCCACCCCCGGGCGCCGATCACCTCGCGGTCGTCGGCGTGCTGCTTGGCGTAGGCCAGCTGGGCCACGCCGTACCCGGGCACGTCCTTCAGCCGCAGGCCGACCGAGGACGCGACCCGCACGAGATCGCGGTAGGCGGCGGTGTGTGCGGTGTCGGCGCGGGTCATCTTGATCAAGCGGCGCGCCCGCTTGCGCGCCCACGTGTCCGGCGCGGGCACGAGCTTGCGGCGTGCCATCTCCTCCAGCAGCGGCAACGCCGGGAGCTTGCCCGCGGGGGCGACCCGGGTCTTGCGCACCACCAGGCGCTCACCCGTGCGCGGGTCGCGCCCGTCCATGACGGCCCGGACCTCATCGAGTTCGTCCGGCCCCAGGGGCGCCCCGGGCGTGCGGTCGAAGGACGTCCACCCGCGGCCGATGCGCTCGATCGGGCGCGGCCCGTCCGGACCGAGCCGGTAGGCGACCTGTGCGTCGCGCTGGCGGGCGTGGTCCTCGGAGCACTCCTGACGCAGCCGGTACTCGGCCTGCTCGGCTTCGCGAATCACGGTTGCTCTGGCCACCCGGGGATCACCTCCTCCAGCACCGCCCGATCGGTATGGGAACGGAGTGACCATACCTGGGTACCTGCCGCACGTCCTGCACCGCCCCGCCGGTCGTGCGGCAGACCACTGTGGTGCGTGCGGCCGGGAGCTGGCCGACCGCCTGACGGACCCCCGCGAGGAACGAGCGGGGTCTCGTCGGCGGTCTGGCCGCGACCCCCGCGCTCCTCCGGTCACCACGGGGGGTTGCCCCGGCCGCCTGGTGTCGGGTGGCCGCCAAAAGGCCGGCGGGCGCTCCTCCTGGGGCGACCGCCGAGCGGGCGGCGCCGACGTGGCGCTGCACCGCCACCCCGGTGACCTCTGGCAGGCCGGACCGCTACCCACCCTCCAGGACCACGGCGACGACCTGGTCTGAACACTGCGAAGGCTCCCCGACCACACTGGTCGGGGAGCCTTTTCGCTGTTCACCAGGCACGGGTACACCGGCATACGCGCATACGAGTGTACTGGCGTACCGGTACACGTGTATGCCAGTCTACCGGCGGCGGCCCCGGCGCCCCTTCGTCGGCGCGGGCTCGGGGGCCTCCTCCAGGGCGTCGATGATCTGCTTGGGGGTCCTGCGCTGACGCAGCTCCTCCAGGGCCAGACGCACCACTGCGGACGTGACGTTGTCCTTGCGCTGGACCACTCCGGCCGCGCGCACCTGCCAGAGCCAGTCGACCAGGTCCTCGTTGAGGTAGGCCTCGATCGAGGGCGGCCGCGTCCGCTTCTCCTCGGCCTTGGCCGCGGGCTTCTTCGCCTTCGGCTGCTGCGGAGCCGCAGGGGACGTGTCCGTGTGCCCGGATGCGGGCACGCCGGTCTGTCCGGGTACCGGCGTACCGGCATCCGGGTGTACCGGTACGCCGGTATGCCTGGATGCCGACGTACCGGCCTGCGGGTGTGCCCCTTCCTGCTGATCAGGGCTTTCAGAGCGCGGGTGGCGTGGGGGCGGGGTGATCTCGCTCCTGCGGTTGGTACCGCGCCGTTTCTTGGCGGCCTCGGTCCGCAAGTCGTTCAGGCCGTCCATCAGAGGGCGGCCTCCGCCACGCGACCGATCTCCTCCACGAAGGGCTCAGCCCGCATGGCGACCGGTTGGGAGGAGACGGCCCTGCGCAGGGTGCGGGTCTCCAACCAGGAGTACTCGTGCACGATCGGGCCCACCTTGACCCCGGCCTGGCTGGTGATGCGCTCCAGCCACTGGATGTAGCGCGCCTTGGGCACCCCCGAGATCTGGTTGGGGATGATCAGCAGCGGGTAGTCGGGGACCTGCTCCAGCATCCCCTCTAGGGCCTCCATGGGCTTTTCCTCGAACAGGGCCGGGACCAGGACGCGGTCGGCGGCCGCCATCGCTCCCAGAGTGGAGGGGGTCGATCCGCCGGGGTGGGTGTCGATGACCAGGTCGCGGTCCCACTCCGCAGCCCACTTCTCCAGCAGGTCCGCCATGGTCTCGGCCTCGGGCTGGGCCAGGGCGAAGTCCTCGTGTCCGGGCAGCAGGTCGGGCTTGGACTCCCCGCCCGGGATCCACTTGGGGGTCTTGCCGGTCTCCAGGGCCGACAGCAGCGGCGAGCGCATACGCCGCTCGGTGCGGTACCCCCAGGCGCGGGTGGAACTGCCCCGGTCCCAGTCCAGGTCCACCAGGACCGCGTCGAGTTGGTAGGCGACCTCGTAGGCCAGCGTGGTCTTGCCGACGCCGCCCTTCCAGGAGGCGACGGTGATGATCTGTTTCTTGCTCATGGCGCACCAGTATCCCGGCGTACCGGCACATCTGGAAGGCGGCATACGCGTATGCGCGTGTACCGGTACGCCGGTACACGCGCATACCGGCCTTGCTGTGAACTGCGCAAAGCCCGTTCCCTCTCCGGGTTCTGGGTGCGGAAGCGGTGTTCAGTTCGGTGCGCGGTGGCGGTGGCTTCGGAAGCGGTCTTCCCGATCCGGTTCCTTCCAGGGCGGCTCGGAAGACCGCTTCCGGACGCGGCTCTCAGTGCACGATGGCGCTGTCCGGGTCCCCCCACAGCGGCCCGGGTTGGGCCAACAGCGCCTCCAGGGCCTTGGCCCGGGTGGGGGTGGTGAGCACCGATGGGTGCTCGGCCGCCCGCCCGGTGTCGGGGTCGGCCGGGGCATAAGACCAGCGGCGGGCGTCCTTGCGCCACACGTAGCCCAGCACACGGTGGTCGGTGGGGGACTCGGCCCGGTAGGGGCTGTGCTCGTCCTCGGGCCTGTCACGGATCAGGCGCACCCGGGCCAGCTCTGCGGGGGTGTAGGGGCACAGCGGTCGGGTGTCGCGCCGGGGGCGGATCCGCCGCGTGGTGCGGGCCCGCTCTCCGAGCCGGGGTGGGGGCAGCGGCGCGGTCAGGTGCGCCCACAGCGCCAGCGCGGCCTCCTCCCGGGTGGGCCAGGGCCCGCCGGGGACCGGCCCGGCCGTGGTGTGCGCGGTGCGCCCGCCGCCGGCGGCGGGTTGGAGCCAGCCCCAGCAGCGGCCGCGGGCGTAGACGTCCTCGCGGCCCGCCGCCCGGCCCCGGTAGAGCTCCCACCGTTCCATGGACTGGGGGTACATGCCCACCAGGCCGGTGTGGTACCCGTGCAGGGAGGTGATGTGCACCGGGTGCTCCAGGGCCTGGGGCAGCAGCTCGCGCACCGCGGCCGCGATGTCGGTCACCGTGGTGGTCGCCTCGGGCGGGCGCCCGCCGATCTCGGCCGCGGTCATCGACCGCCGTTCCCGCTCGGTGAGCCGGGAGTAGAACGCCCACCCGGGCGCACCGTTCCACGCGCGCAGGTCCTCCAGGTGGCCGACGTGCTCTCCGTCGACGTGGACCGCCAGGTGCGGGCGCTCCGCGGCGGGGTCGCCGGAGACCAGCACCGCCACCCCCCGGGCCTGGTCGGCCTCGGCCTGCTCCTGGGCCGCGGTCGGGTCGAGCAGGTGCTCCACCTCCTGGCCCTCATTGGCGAAGGGCAGCTCCTCGGCCCCGGCCGGGGGCGCGGGGCGGACGCCGGGTAGGAGGGGGGCCGCGTCGGGCATGGACCGCCACGGGCTGGTCCACTCCTTCACCTCGAGGACTTCGTCGACCCGGGGCGGACGCACGCCGCCGGTGGCGTCGTCGCGCATCCAGCGCACCGAGGGGACGTGTCCCTCCCTGCCGTGGGCGGCGGCGTCGATGATCCCCCCGGCCAGCACCCGTACCCGGGCGCGAATGGTCCAGCGCTGGGAGGCCACCCGGGCGGTGCCCCACACGGTGCGGGCGGTGTAGGCGTCGGGGTCCTCGACCCGCAGCAGGGTGGTCTCGGTCATCTCGCGCACCGCGCGGGGCTGGCGCACCGTGGGGTAGCGCTCGGCGTAGTCCTCGCGGTGGGCCAGGATGTGCGCGCGCCCGGCCTCGGTGAGCCAGTACCGCCCGGCGGTGTCGTCGTCGACGTAGCCGCGGCCCGTAGTGCCCCGGGGGCGTTCCCGCCTGGCCAAGTGTTCCTGCCAGCGGGCGCCGCCGACCCAGTCGTCGTCGGCTCCGGCCGACCCGGCGGCCGCGACCTGGACCAGGCGCTCCCACAGCCACGCCGACAAGGGCTTCCACTTCCCGGTGGCGCGGGCCAGAGCCGGGCCGGGGGGTGCGGTTTCGGAAAACCCCTCACCGGAGGTGCCGTTTATGGAACCGGACTGTTCCGGCGTCTGGTCGGCGGTGGCGGCCGCCGCGCCGAACGTGCTCTCCCACGCGGTCGCGACCGCAACGGCGTCGACGTCGTAGGCCGCTCCGAGCGCGCCCCGCACCGCCCCGGCCGCCGGGGTCGGCTCCCACGTCGGCGGCAGGACGCCCCTCTCGGCGTCTGCGAGGACCGGCCGTGAGCACGCGATACCCGCCCCGGCCGGGAGCTGGGCGCGCACCGCCGTGGCGGCCGCGGCCAGGGTGAGCCCGGCCCCGACCCGCAGACCGGCCAGCCCGGCGGGCAGGGCGCCCTCGACCACCAGGTCGCCGACGCTCACGCCGATCGCGCGGGCCAGCGCGGCCAACCGCTTGACCTCGGGGCGCTCCTGGCCGCCCTCGTAGCGGATGACCTGCTGGCGGGTGGTGCCCAGGGCCTCGGCCACCTGGCGTTGGCTCAGCCCGGCGGCAGTCCGGGCGGCGCGCAGCCGGGTCGGGTCCAGGGGCAGGCCCTTCCCGCGCGGCATCAGGCCGCCCCGGTGGTGGCCGGGTCGGGGCAGTCGCCCTCGTGGGAGGACAGGCGCACCCAGGTGTCGAAGCGCAGGAGGTCGTGTCCACGGGGCGGGATGGTGGTCACCTGGTAGCGCTCCCCGGCGCGGATGGGGGTGGGGCAGCCATCACAGCGGCGGGGGTGGCGGGCGGTGCGGGTCCGGACGATCACGGCGGCGGGTCCTCTCGGGTCGGGAAGGGCGTCCACCTCCATCCTAAACCACACGTGCTTTTTAGGTAAGCGATTCGCGGAACTCGCCCGTGCGGTTTAGGCAACGCCGGATCCGGGCCCGCCGCCCCTCGCACCCGGGGGGTGCCGTTTAGGTAGCGCGGGCGTCCGGCCGGAGGTTCCCCCGCGCCTCTGGCGACCCTCGAAAGGGGCTCGGTTTCCTAAACCTGACCCCCGATAAGTGAACCTTATCGGCGCCTACAACGAAGGTTGCGACAGAACCGGGGCGAGGAGGATCGCGACAGGATTTAGCGGTAGAACGGCCCGAAGGTCACGGAAGCATCACGCGCGCGCCGGTGGGTCGGTCCACCGATACACCGGTGTACCGGCGTGCAGGCCCACCGGCACACCGCGCATCCGAGGCCATGATCGGGCTGGCCGGGGCGATCAACAGCGGCCGGGCCACCGTGTTCCCCGTGCTGCCCGAGGAGCCGCACTCTGTGGGTGCGATCGCCGCCCCGCTGCTCATGCGCCTGGAAGAGCGCCGCCTGGGTGAGGCCGCCCTGTACCTGGCCGCGGCCTCCTCGCCGCCGACCGAGCCCTTCGACCCGGCGCGCCTGCCCGCCCCGAGCGGGCTCATGGTGTTCGAGGCACCGATCGGCGGCTACACCGAGGACCTGGCCGCGATACTGGAGGGCTCGGTGATGCGCCCGAGCGCCGAGCTCGTGGTGAGCGTGCCGAGCGTGGCCGTGGCCTGGTCGTGGTGGAGCCCCGCCGACATCCGCCTGGACGGCACATCCCAGCAGTTGCAGTGGCTCCACTGCGGCCCCGACGGACTGGCCCGGATCCCGCCCGGTCAGAGTCCGGATCAGCGGCTCAGCCCCGCACCGATCGATCCCCGAAGGCCGTCGCGTCCGGCGGGACGGTACCGGTTCTCAGTTCCCGTCGGCAGTGCCCGGAGGGAGCCGAGGACAGCGGCCCGGTTGAACGGCCTCCATCACACGATGGCCGATCTGCTGGAGTTGGCGCACCTGGGCCGCCGACAAGTTGTCGAACACCAGACGCCGCACTTCCTCGACATGGCCGGGAGCAGTGGCGACGACCTTGTCCCAGCCGTCGTCGGTCAGGACGGCGAGGGTGGCCCGGCCGTCCTCGGGGTCCGGCCTCCGCCGAATCCATCCGCGGCCTTCGAGCCGAGCCGCGATGCGCGAGAGGTGCGAAAGCCTGACATGGGCCATGTCAGCGATCTGGCTCATCCGGGCCGTGCGCTCAGGAGACATCGAGAGCCAGGACAGAACCTGGTACTCGACGTGGCTGATGCCGGCATCGCGCTGGAGCTGTGCGTCCAGGGCGCTCGGGAGCGCGACCATCATCCCGGCGAGCTCGATCCACGCCTTCGACTGTTCCTGATCCAGCCATCTCGGCTGCTGGTCCCGGTTCTGGCTCATGCCTCCATGTTACTTGACACGGAAACAAATCGCCAGGCATACTTACTTTCCACGGAAACAAAACGACCATGGGAAGAGATCATGCCTCACACCACCGCCCCCGAAGTGACCGCCACGCAACGGCCCCGCTCCGTCCGACCGATCGCCATCGCGATCCTCGCCGCCACCGCCGTGAACCTCGCGATCTTCTTCGCGTTCGCGGCCGCCGGCGCCAGCTACGACAACTCCACCATGCCCGCACCGGTCGGAGTGGCGAACGTCCTGCTCATGACCATCGCGCCTATGCTCGTCGGCATGGGCGTCACGGCCCTGCTGGCACGCCGGTGGCCGCGGCTGCTCACCGTCGGCCGATGGGCGGGGGCCGTCCTCGCCATCGCCACCATCGCGATGACGGCGGCCGGCGGCTTCGCCGCGCTCGGCTTCGCCGCACTCGCCCTCATGCACGTCGTCGTCGCCGCCGCCGTGTTCTTCGGCCTCGGCGCGATCAAGCGCTGACAACGCCCGCACCCCGATCACCAGCTAGAGCTAAGGATCGCCATGACCAGCATCAGCATCCTCGGTACCGGAAACATGGGAACGGCGATCGCCGGCGTCTTCGCCGACGGCGGCGCCACCGTGGAATCCGTCGCGCACTCCGATGAGCCCACGTCGTTCGCCGGTGACATCGTCGTCCTCGCGGTCCCCTACACGGCACTGCCCGAGATCGCGGAGAAGCACCGCACGCACCTCGCGGGCAAGACCGTCGTCGACATCACCAACACGGTCGACTTCGCGACCTTCACCCCGGTCGAGTTCGCCGCGGGCAGCGGTGCGGCAGACCTCGCCGCCAAGCTCCCGGAGTCAAAGGTCGTGAAGGCCTTCAACACGAACTTCGCCGCGACGCTCGCCACCAAGACCGTCGGCGCAACGACCACCACCGTCCTGGTCGCCGGTGACGACGCCGACGCCAAAACGGCCCTGACCACGGCGATCGTTGCGGGCGGTGTGCATGCCGTGGACACCGGCCCGCTGGCGCGCGCCCGCGAGCTCGAAGCCCTCGGCTACCTGCAAATGTCCCTGGCCGTGACCGAGAAGATCGGCTGGACCGGCGGACTGGTCGTGATCAAGTGACCATCGCCGTCACCGGGGCCACCGGACACCTCGGCCGCTTGACCATCGAACATCTCCTCACACGAGGCGTCGGGCGCCAGGAGATCGTCGCCTTCGGCCGCAACCCGGACAAGCTGGGGGGCGAGGTAAGCCGGAAAGGGGCAACGGCGCGGATCTCCACTGATCAGAGCCGGTGACCTGGTTGCGGTTCGGTGAACCCGCTGCGGCCCCGCCCGGTGCCCGGCTACGGTGTGCGCGTTCACCACCCCCTGGTCGAAGAGGGCTGCCGGTGACCTCCATCGAGCGCACGGCCTACCCCCGGTTCGCGAAGCTGACCTCCGCGCGGATGCTGCACGTGTCCTTCACCCCTGAACCTGACGAGATCGAGTGGGCGCGCGAGCACACCAACAGCCCCCAGGCGCTGCTCGCGGTGCTGGTCGCGCTCAAGTGCCACCAGAAGATGGCGCGCTTCCCTGCCGCGGGGAAGGTGCCCGAGGAGGTGGTCGACCACGTGCGCCGCCGCCTGGGCCTGGACGACGATGTCGAGCCCGATCACGGGGCGGGGCGCACCGCCAAGTGGCACCGCAAGCAGATCCGCACCCGGCTGGGCGTCACCTACGACCCTCCCCGGGCCCGACCTGGTCGATGACGCCGGCGCCGTCGCTGTGCGGGATCACCCGGGGGTGGGGCATGGGCGATCCCTGCCAGCCGGAGCGCTTCTTCACGTCCCCGGGGTTCACGCCGGACAGGCGCGGCCGGATCCGCACCTCCCCGGGGCCGGGTTCGGGGTCGGGGAGGTGTCCAACGGTCAGGACCTCGCGGGCCGGGCCCCGGCGTTCGTACCATGCGGCGCGCATCGCGGCTCCCCCTGTGGTCGGCTCGGTCTCTCTGGTGGTCCCGCCCACCTGCGACGATGAACCTGCCCGGGCAGAGCGGCCACGCCGCGCCGGTCACCGATACACCGGTGTATCGGTGACCCCTGCTTGGCTACTTGGCCCCTCGCCGTAGCTTCGGGAGCACCGGGCCCAGGTACACGTCATTGGCGTAGCCCCAGGCGAACACGTAAGAAGTGTGGTTGATGACCAGGCAGGGCACCGGCGCCTGGTCGTCCTCAGCGGAGGGCTCCTAGCTGAGCTTCCTAACAGTTGCTGATCGACACGTAAACCTTGGTCCCTGGCCACCACCCAGTCTCGACCGGCGTACTGGTCCCCGTCTTGTAGTGCAGGTTCGTAGTGTGCGAGTCGCCGGAAATCCTGACCGTCGCACAGGCGTTGTAGCCGTTCTGTCTCCCGTCGGTCAATGGGGTCCCGGTAGTTTTCGCGGAAAATCCAACGCTTAGCGGCCGAGGTGGCCTGGTCAGCGGGTAGGTGAGGGACATGGGCAAGAACACCGAGATGGACAAGGACGCGGCCGCGCGGATCCAGTCCGCCGCGGCCCGTGACCCGGAGTCCGACACCGCGCAGAGCGGGTTCGACTCCCGCGCCCAGTCGGCGGCCGACCGGCGCGAGGACGAGGACACCGACGACGACTGATTCCGGCCGACACACCGCCGCCGGTCAGTAGTCGACGGTGGCGGCGTCCACCGCGGCCTGGACCTGTTCCTCGGTGGGCAGGGTGTAGACCCGCACGGTCTCCACCCGGGAGTGTCCGAGGAGTTCGGCGACGACCACCAGGTCCTCCCCGCCCCGGACCAGGTTGGTGGCGAAGGTGTGGCGCAGGGTGTGCGGGGAGATCTCCAGCCCCGTCTGGCGGCCGGTAGTGCGGATGACGTGATCGATGGTGCGGGCGGCGATGCGGCGCCCGCCCCGGGCCACGAACAACGCGTTGGTGGACTCGGTCCCGGGCATCCTCGCGCGGGCCTGGAGCCAAGCGGTGATCAGGGGCCGGGTGCGCGTCGGGAGCGGAACGGTGCGCTGTCGGGTGCCTTTGCCCACGACGCGGACGCGGCCCGTTCGGGCGGTGACGACCACGTCCTCGAGGTCGAGGCAGGCCAGTTCGGCCTCACGCAGCCCGGTGTGCACCGCCAGGGCGACCAGGGCGTGGTCGCGTGCCCCGCGGGCCTCGGCCGAGCGCAGCAGCTTGCGCTGGTCGGCTTCGCCCAGGGCGCGGGGGGCGGTGCGCCGCCGGGTGGCCACCACCTTGGGGGCGTGGGGGGCGCCCAAACCGAGCCAGGTGTAGAAGGACTCGATCGCGACCATGGCCAGCCGGGCGGTGGACTCAGCCGTCTTGCGTTCGGTGAGCAGGTGGCGGCGGTAGTCGCGCACCGCCCAGTCCCGGGCCCGTGGCTCGACCAGGGCGGCGGTGTGCTGGTCATCGCCCGAGGCGGCCAGCCAGGTCAGGAAGTCCTCCACCCGTTCGGTGTAGGTGTCCTTGGAGCGGTCGGCCAGGCCGGTGGTGGTGATCCACGCGGCGTAGCCGTCGCGGGCCAGGCCGGTGGCGGCGGTCAGCGGAACGTCGGCCAGGCGGGGCAGGGTCACGGTGCCTCGCCCAGGCCCAGGGCGCGCGCGGGCGGGCAGGGGTAGGTGACCTCGCAGGTCAGGCACCGCCGTTCGGTGATGTGGGCGTTGCCGTACAGGTAGGAGGCGTGCAGCTCACGCTCGGCCTGGAGCAGGACAAGCTCGGCCTCGGCCAGGGCCTCCATGGCGGCGTCGGTGCGCGGCGCCTGGGCCAGGAGCTGGCGCTGCACGTGCTCCTCGGCCCGCAGCGCGGGGTGGGTGTAGGAGGCGGAGTCGGTCTCGTCCAGGTCATAGGTGTCCAGGGCGTTGGCGTAGTGCAGGGCCGTCCACAGCGCCTCGGCCGGCACCAGCCAGGTGGTCCCGTCGGGGTCCTGGCCGTGCAGGGCGTTGGCCAGCTCTTGAAGGGCGGCCGGCAGGGGCGGCGGGGTGGGGGCGGTGCGGGCGAGGGTGCCCAGCAGGGCGGTGAGGTGGTTGCGGTCCACGGCGACGGTCTCGTTGAACACGTCGGCCTCTCTTTCTCCGGGGCGGGGCGTGTGGTGGCGGTTCAGATGCTGATCATCAGCCGGTGGCCGGTGGGGAGCACGCCTTCGGCCCGGTAGCCGGACCACCCGTGCGGGGCCGGGACCCTCATCACCGCGTGCTCGGCCAGCACCGACTCCAGGACGGACTCCTTCACCCGCACCAGCGCCCACAGGCCGGCGCCGCCCTCGGCCTCCTCCATCACGTCCAGCTCCCGCACGCCGTCGCCGAGCGCCTGCGCCCAGTCGAGAAGGCCACGCAGGAGCGCGGCGTGCGCCGCGGTGGAGGCGTCGGGGTGGCGCAGCACCTTCCCGTCGGCGCTGGGCCCGGGGGCGGACATCACCTCGACGCGGATCCCGCCCACGGCCCCCTTGGTGCTCCATCCGTCGGCGAGCGAGAGCGGCTGGGCCGACCATCGGTGAGCGCGGGCGATGGCGTGCACCAGGGCGTGCTGCTCCTCGGCGGGCAGGTTCGTGGCCGGGCTGAGGGTCACCGGCGGCCTGAGGCCGGCGCCAGGCGTCATGGCCACGATCAGCGGCGGGAGTTGCCCGGCCTCCTCCAGCACGAGGGCGGCCGCGGTGAGCAGGTGGGGCAGCGGACGGGGGTTCACGCGGGCTCCTTGTTAGTCGCAACTCCGTGAGGGCACTCTACCCCGGATTGTCGCGTGTTAGTGGCAACTCGGGCAAGTTTTGTTGCGACTAACAGGCATTAGTCGCAACCGGGCCGGGCCCGGATCACTCCCCCTCGACCACCTCTTCGAGGTAGAGGGCGAAGTGCACCACCGGGCCCCGGGGTGCCTTGCCCTGGAGGATGTGGCGGGCGGCCACGATGTCCCACTCGCGCATGCCGTGCTTCAGGTGCGGACCGGCCAGGGCGCGCAGCGGCACGTCGTCGCCCACCCCGGCGAGCAGGGCGCGCATCTGCCCGGCGGTCATCGGCTCCTCGGAGGGCTCGGTGTAGTCGTCGTCGACCAGTTCGGGGAACGCCTGGGCGCTCATGGCGGCCTGGGCGTTGCCGCACGGGGTGCAGAACAGCATCCCGCTGACCACGGGGGTGGTGCGGCAGCCGATGCACACCGCGCCGCCGCACCCGTGGCAGATGAAGGAGTGCGAGTCGACGTCGGAGCTGATGCCGCGGGCATCCTCGATGGCGATGCACCCGGTGCGGCAGCGGCGCACGCCGGTTCGGGCGTCCTGCGCGGCGACCATCTCGGGGTGGTCCTCGGCGGTGGGTTCGGGCGGGGTGCCCCAGGTGCGGGTCATGAGCGCGGTGTCCTTTCGATGCGGTGGGCGGTCACAGGTCACCAGCCGTCCCGGGGGAAGCGGGTGTCGCGGCCGCAGTGGTAGCAGGTCGCCTCGGTGCTGTCGGACATGTCCAGGCGCAACTTCGGGTTGGCGCGTTTCATCACCTGGTCGTAGGGTTCGCACGCGCCGACGCACTCGTCCTGGTCGGTCAGCGGGCGCGAGGGCGGGAAGACGGTGCACGCGGTCGCCCATACGTAGCCGCCTCTGCCGCCGGGGATGTGGTCGACCGGGTCGATGCACCCGTTGGGGCACGGCCAGTTCGTCGGCTTGGGCGGTGTGCAGACCGAGCAGCCCTGCGGGTCGAAGCCGTGTGCGCACTTGCGGCGGGGCGGGAAGTCCTTGCCGTTGTGCGGGCAGAGGTAGTCGGCCGGGCCGTGTTCGGGCCAGAGCCGGTAGGCACAGTTGTAGCAGTTGGTGTGCAGGTACCACTCGTCGGTGGGATGGGTCAGAGTGGCCGTGTCGGGGATGAGGACCCCGCACCCGGTGCGGATGCCGTCCCCGGTGACGTGCAGAGTGGTCTTGTTCCTCAGCCGGGCGAGCCTCACAGGGCCTCGTTCCTTCCCTCAAGGCGGCGCAGCGGCCGGTACCCCGCCGCGTCCAGCTTGGATAGTTCCTTGTCGACGTCGATGGAGATCTCCCCGATGAGGTTGACCCCCTCCGAGCGGGCCGGGGAGATGTGCGCCAGCACCGCGTCGTCCACATAGCGGCCCGACGCGCGCAGCTCGGCCACCGCCAGGCCGAAGTACTCCGTGGTCCAGCAGATGATCGCGTTGGTCAGCAGGGTCAGGCACAAGGCCTGCTCGCTCTGCTGCTCGTGGTGGCGCCGGCGCATCGCCCCGCCGCCGACGTGGTGCAGGTCGCGGCGCAGCCCGTGCAGGCTCTCGCCCTTGTTGAGCTGGCGGGCGATCCGGCGCTGGTACTGCTCGTCGGTCAGGTACCGGCAGGCATAGATCGTGCGGCGCAGCGCCCCCCACTCCTTGAGAGCGGCGGCCAGGGCGTTCTGCCGCGAGCTGGCCGAGAGCTTGCCCACCAGCAGCGAGGCGGTGGAGTGCCCGTACTTGAACGACGCGGCCAGGCGGAGCATGTCGTCCCAGTGGGTGGTGATCAGGTCGGTGTTGATGTGCCCAGTCAGCAACGGCCCGGCCATGGGGTAGCGGTGCGTGTAGTCGCCCCGCGGCCCGAGCCGGTGCAGCACGATGCGGCCCAGGTCGCGGATGCGCGGCGACAGGGTGAGCCCGACCAGGTCGAACAGCGCGAAGTTGACCAGCGTCACCCCGTGCGTGTCCGTAGCGTGCTCGGTGATAGGCAGATCGGTCTGGTTGCCCAGGATCTCGTCGAGGACGTAGTGGGCCTCGCGGTGCGTGGGCACGATGACCTTGGTGCCGTAGGTCGAGTGCTGGTCGGACACGTGCGTGTACTGGGAGATGCCCGCGTCCACGAAGTACCGCGACAGGTGGCGGGCGGTCAGCGACTTGCCCTGCATGGGGAAGCGCTGGCCATCGGAGGAGGACAGGGTGCCCGCGCCCCACACCCGCGTCATCGGCAGCCGGTGGTGGTAGTTGACGACTGCGGCGATGGCCGCGCGCAGGGTCTCTTCCCGCAGGTACCACTCGGCCGTCCACGCCAGTTCGTCGTAGGAGATGCCGGTGGCCTCGGACATGGCGGTCAGCCCCATGTTCAGCCCGTGCGCGAGCACGACGGCGAGCAGGTTGCGGCGCACCTGGGGGCCGCGCGCCTGCTTACCGCCGGCGTGCACCAGGTGCTCGCTCAGCCCGGTGCGCCGGTCCACCTCGATCAACAGCGCGGCCAACGGCAGGCGCGGCAGCATCCCCGCCAGGTCGGTGCGCAACGACTCGGCCTCGGCGGGGATGTCGTCGGCCTCCAGCTTGGGCACGACCAGGCGCCCGTCATCGGCCAACCGGGCGGGCCCCTCGCCGCGGTCCAGCACCAACTCCAGGGCTCCCAGTGCGGTGTGCAGCTCGTCATCGGCCTGGGCGAGCGCCTCGCCCGCGTCCCGCGGGGTGCCGGTCTCGGCGCAGAACTCGGTGCGCTTGTCCACCCAGGCCGCCTTGGGCATCAGGTAGGAGGCCGGGTCGGCATAGCGGCGCGAGGCGGGCACGTGCACGTCCCCCGACCGCAACCCGTCCCGCAAGGCCACGATGGCCGACAGCTCCCAGTACCGCCGGTAGGCCGCGTTGTCCTTGTCCTGCGCGGCCTGGTTCAGGTAGCCGCGCCACCGGGTGGGCACAAAGGAGTCCGGCGCGTCCTCGGGCACCTTGCGCTTACCGGTCTCGTTGAGCTCGCGCAGCACCTCCAGACCCTGGAGGAGGTCGCGGGCCTGCTCGTTGCCGTCGAAGCGCACCGCCTTGAGCACGCCCGGCACGCACCCGCGCAGGTAGGCGTAGGACTCCTTGAGCGCGGCCAGGTGGCCGTTATCGCGCGGCAACCGCTCCTGCTTGATCCCGTGCGCAGCCCGCAGGCGCTCCATACCGATGCGCTCGCGCAACAGCACCCCGACCTGCTCGGCGGGCACCCCGTCGTCGGCCAACACGGGCAGGATCTCCTCCAGCAGTACCAGCCGGTCCTCCGCGGCCCGGCCGCGCTCGGCCAGCCGGGCGGTCATCTTCACCCGCGCCCTGGACTCGGTGGAGGAGACCACCTGGTCGAAGAGCTGCACCACCTCGTCCAGCACCTCCACCGCCCCCTGCGAGAGCAGGGTCAGCAGGATCGGGTAGCGCACCTCCGGGTCCCGCCGCTCCAGCCCCTGGGCTGTGGAGCGGCGCCCGATCGTGGCCAGGTGGCGGCGCCGCTCGGTGGGCAGCACCGACACGTCCAGGGCGTGGGCGTCCAGCGACCTCAGGTACTCCAGCTTGGCGACCTCGGCGTTGACCGCGTTCGGGGAGGCCTGCGTGGCGCCGTGGGAGAGCCAGTGCAACCGGGTCGACCCCAACGCGGGGTCCACCCGCAGCAAGTGGTCCAGGTCCAGGCGCAACACCTGGGTGAGCAGCGGCTCGATGCGGTGGTAGGTCTCGGCCTTGGCGGCCTCGCGGGCGGCCACCACCCGCTCCAGCAGCCACACCGGCCCGGGCCGGATCACGCACGCGCTGCGCAGGTGCGCGCACGCGGCCCGGAACAGCGCACTGGGCGAGTCGTGCTCCATCGCGCGGGCCAAAAGGTAGGTCTCCAGCTCCTTGGCCTCGGGCTCCTTCATCGATCGCCACTTCAGGTGGGAGGCGACCTCGCGCAGGTGGTCGCTGCGGGTCTGCTCGCGGGCGCCGTAGGCGCGCAACTCCCCGATCGGGATGCGCAGCTTGTCCGACAGCCGCGCCAGCGCCGGGGCGGGCACGGCCGCCAGGTCGGTGGGCACGTACCCGAGCCAGGGCAGGGCGCACAACTGCACCGCGACACCGAGCCGGTTCGCGGCACCGCGGCGGCGTTCGATGAACTCGATGTCGGAGGGGTGGAGGGTGAAGTAGCGGATCAGCTCTTGGGAGCTGATGGTGTCGGGGAAGGCGCGCAGTTGGGCCAGTTCGGCCTCGGAGAACACCTGGGTGGCCAACGTGAGCCTCCGGTCGGGGGTGAGGGGGTGACCGTCAGCGACCAGCCAAGCAGGCAGGGAGGCTTAGCGTTGGATTTTCCGCGAAAACTACCGGGACCCCTCAATGTGCCGCTGACTCTCCGGGAAGAGCCACTGCTGCATATCGCGTAGACGATCGAGACGGAGCCGTCCGACAGGGCCTTCCTGTAACCGAATACGCACGAGTCGGCCGCCGCGGGCGTTGGGGTGGCCGAGATCAGAGCGACGAGAGCGGCGGAGGCCAGGCCCGCGGCGGCGGACTTCTTCCAGAGCATGACGAAAAATCCTTGCGTCAAAGGTAAAGAGGGCGAGGACAGCGTGCCGCGCCGTGGTCGGAGCGGCCAAGGCCCCATGGGCGTCCGGGTGTGGCCATGGCCGGACGCGGTGCTACCGCGCAGACCACGGGGCCAGGCGCGGCCCTGACCGCAGGCGGCCGCGCACGGACTCTTGACGGGAGGACGATTCGCCTTATCGGCTCCGAGACTCACCGTCTCGCCATGCGGGCACGAAGAAGCCCCCGCGCAACGGAGCTTGAGTTCTAGTGGTCGTTGCAACACCCCACCTCTGGAGGGGTGCGATGAGCGACTTCGAGATCGGGAAGCGTTCGCCCATGGGGGGCTACAGGAAGCTCCACAGGGAACGAGCGGAATACTTCCGACTCATGGAACTGGGGTACTCGAACAAGGCGGCCTGCCAGGCCGTGGGCGTCAACATCCGGACCGGACGTGAATGGCGCAACGGCAGGCAGGCCCCGAAGCGGATCGTGGCGCCCGCACTCTCGCAGCGGGCGCCACGACAAGACAGCGGTCGCTACCTGCGCCCGCAGGAGCGGATGCACATCGCCGACCGGCTGCGGGACAAGGCATCCATCCGTGCCATCGCCGCCGAGCTGGGCCGCGCGCCCTCCACCATCAGCCGCGAGGTGCTCCGCAACCGCTCCTACTACGCCAGAGCGAAGATCTACCGCTACGGGCCCCACGTCGCACAGTCACGCGCCGAGGCCCGCCGCCCCCGATCCCAACCGGGCAAGATCGCCCGCAGCCCACGCCTGCGCGACTACATTCAGGCCCGGCTGGAACAGCGCTGGAGCCCCGAGCAGATCGCCCACCAGATGCGTCGGGACTTCCCCGACGATGCGGAGATGCGCGTGAGCCACGAGACGATCTACCGGGCCCTCTACGTCCAGGGCCGCGGAGAGCTGCGCAGAGAACTCACCCGGGCCCTGCGTTCGGGGCGGGCCCGACGCCGCCCCCACCGCCAGGCCCACACACGCCAGCCGCGGTTTTCCGCACCCATGGTGATGATCAGCGAACGGCCGGCCGAAGCCGCCGACCGGGCCGTCCCCGGCCACTGGGAGGGCGACCTGATCGTGGGCGGCCGAGACCAGAAGCACTCCGCGATCGGCACGCTGGTGGAGCGATCGAGCCGGTTCGTGATGCTCGTCCACCTGCCCGACGGCCAGCACCGGTCCGAGCACTTCCACCAGGCCCTCACTGAGTCCCTAGGTGGGCTGCCCTCGTTGCTGAAGCGGTCGCTGACCTGGGACCAAGGCCCGGAGATGGCCATGCACCACAGGTTCAGCGCCGCAACCGACATCCCGGTCTACTTCTGCGATCCGGCCAGCCCCTGGCAGCGCGGCTCCAACGAGAACACCAACGGGCTGCTCAGGCAGTACTTCCCCAAGCGCACGGACCTGTCGGTCCACTCCCGCGAGGACCTGGACGCGGTCGCCGCCGAGCTCAACTCCCGCCCACGCAAGACGCTCGACTGGGACACCCCAGCCGAGCGTCTCGCTAAGCTCCTCGCGGCAACCAACTGACTTCACGTGTTGCGACGACAGCTGGAATTCGCCGAGCGTCGCGCGGGGGCGTTTTCGTGCCCGGGTGACGGAAAGGCGCGTCTCGGCTCTGGAAGGCCCACTTATCGAACATAAGCACCTGAGCGGCTGTCTGCTGTGAGGTCAGTCCGAGGTGCCAACGGATTTGATCCGCGCCTCGCTGACCGCAGGTAATGCTCGGTGCTCGCTCGGCTGTTCCGGGACACCGTGGCACGGCGTGGTCTCCGGTGGCATGCAGCGGCACTCCGCCGCCCGGACGGGCCGGAACGAACCCCCACACACCGGGACGTTTCGCCCGCACATACGCGGACTCTTAATCCGCGGGTTCAGGGTTCGAGCCTTTGGGGGCCTACCCTTCTCCATCCGGGCGTTCCTCCTGCGCGAGGGGCGCCCTTCGTCGTCTCCGGGGTCCCGGGGCCCGGAGGGAGGGCGTGGGAGAGCCCCGCCCGGTCGCCGGGCGGGGCTTGGTCCCGGGGGACCGGGCCGCGCGAACGCGTCGGCCGGGGCGTCACGCCTGAGAGGGGGGATCGGCGCGCAGCCGCTCGTTGATCCGCAGCGCCTCCTCCAGCTGGTCCTCCAGGATGATGATCCTGCAGGCGGCCTCGATGGGGGTGCCCCCGTCGACGAGTTCGCGGGCGCGGGTGGCGAGCCTGAGCTGGTAGCGGGAGTAGCGGCGGTGGCCGCCCGCCGAGCGCAGGGGCTCGATCAGGCGGGCCTCACCCAGGGCGCGCAGGAACGCCGGCGTCGTGCCGGTCATCTCCGCGGCGCGGCCCATGGTGTAGGCGGGGTAGTCGTCATCGTCGAACCGGTCACCGGTGTCGGCACGGGGCAAGCGCTCGTCTTCCTTCTTCTCTCCTGGGGGCACGCCGAGGGCCCCAGCGCCGTGCGGCGCCGGGGCCCGAGAGTTCAATACCATCTACCGGCCGCTGCCGGTCTTCCGCTTCCCGAGGTCGAGCTGGAACGGGATCGCGGGGATCGCGGTTGTGAGACCGTGGACCACCTTCTTCCGAGCCGGGGCCTGCGGTACCCGGGCGGAACTTCCCCGCGCCCGGGCGATCCTGATGGCATCTACTCCTCTCGACCTCACTTCGTGCGTCTGTCTCCACTGCGGTCCTACCGGCCCCCGGTGTCATCAAGCACGTGCACACCGGTCGGGCCGTCCTGCTCTCCACCGGCGTATCCGGTGGTCCAGCCGTGGGTCTCTGTGGCTACGACAGGAAATCTAGCACCGGACCCGGCAGATATCTACTCCATCCAGTGAAGGTTTTCAGGCGAGTCACGGGCGCGGGGCCAGGTGGCGCGGCGCCGGGGCCGTCCCGCCGGCCGGCGGGGTCCGCGGCCGGGGGTGCGGATCCGGGCGCACTCGGCCCAGAAAAAATACTGCGACGCCGACACATTTTCTGTTCTTTTCGATAGCGCGTACAACGGTGTCCTGTGACACACGGATTTTTCTGGGACAGGAGAGTTCTCGTGTGCTAGGTTCTGAGGAGTTGCAGTCGTGAACCCCGATGGATCCCATCTCTTCGGGCGATCACCGCGGTGACGGGAAAATCGTCATTCGCGGTTTTCTTTATTTTCCGAACGAGAGGTATCCCTATGGCGACCGGTACGGTCAAGTGGTTCAACGGCGAAAAGGGCTTCGGCTTCATCGAGCAGGACGGCGGCGGCCCCGACGTCTTCGCTCACTACTCGAACATCCAGGCCACGGGCTACCGTGAGCTGGCCGAGGGCCAGTCCGTGCAGTTCGACGCCGTCGCTGGGGCCAAGGGCCCGCAGGCTGAGAACATCACCCTGATCTAGGGGAGCCGACGCTCCTCCCGCGGCAGGGGCCCGCCCTACGGGCGCTGGGCCCCTGCCGTCCTTCTTTTCTCCGCCGGATTCTCCAGCCGTCGCTCTTCGACCGGCACCGGCACCACCGCGCCCCGGAATTCTCCGGGCGAGCGCGGGCATCCGCATCACTTCTCCGGCGTACTCCGGTTTCCCCCTGCGAGGCCGCAAGGCCTCCCGCCCGGCGAGCGCCGTCGGCGAAAGGCCTCACATGAGTCATCCGTACCGCACCGGCGCCAGCCGCGGCCGTCCCTCCCAGGGATACGGCCGCCAGCGCCCCCGCACCCCCAACCGCCCCCGGTCCAGTGGTCCCTCCGGCGAGTTCGCGCTCCCGGCCACCGTCACCCCGGCGCTCCCGCCGGTGGACTCCTTCGACGCGCTGGACATGCCCGCGTCGCTGAAGCGGACCCTGGCCAAGCAGGGCCTGACCGTACCGTCCGAGATCCAGGCGGCCACCCTGCCGAACTCCCTGGCCGGACGCGACGTGCTGGGCCGCAGCCGCACCGGCTCGGGCAAGACCCTGGCCTTCGGGCTGGCCCTGCTCGCCCAGCTCGACGGGCGCAAGGCCGAGCCCCGGCAGCCCCTGGCCCTGGTGCTCGCCCCCACGCGTGAGCTGGCCCAGCAGGTGACCGACGCGTTGGCGCCCTACGCGCGCTCGGTGGGGGTGAGCACGACGACCGTCGTGGGCGGCATGCCCATCCACCGCCAGGCCCGCGCCCTGCGCCAGGGCGTGGAGCTGGTCGTGGCCACCCCCGGCCGCCTGCGCGACCTGATGGAGCGCGGCGACTGCCTCCTGGACCGGGTGGAGTCCGCGGTCCTGGACGAGGCCGACCAGATGACCGACATGGGCTTCATGCCGCAGGTCACCGCGATCCTCCAGCAGGTCCCGGCCGACGGCCGGCGCATGCTGTTCTCCGCCACCCTGGACCGCAACGTCGACACGCTGGTGCGCCGTTTCTTGAACGACCCGGTGGTCCACTCGGTCGACCTGTCCGAGGGCGCCGTCTCCACCATGGAGCACCACGTCATGCACGTGACGCACATGGACAAGCAGAGCGTCGCGACCCGGATCGCCGCCCGTGAGGGCCGGGTGATCATGTTCCTCGACACCAAGCGCGCCGTGGACCGGATGGCCGAGCACCTGCTGGCCAACGGCGTCCTCGCCGCGCCCCTGCACGGCGGCCGTTCCCAGCCGCAGCGGACGCGCACCCTCGACCAGTTCAAGAGGGGCGCCGTCACCGCTCTGATCGCCACCAACGTGGCGGCGCGCGGCATCCACGTGGACGGGCTGGACCTGGTGGTCAACATCGACCCGCCCACCGACCACAAGGACTACCTGCACCGGGGCGGGCGCACCGCCCGGGCGGGGGAGTCCGGCAGCGTGGTCACGCTCGTGCTGCCCGCGCAGCGGCGCGACATGACCCGGCTGATGAGCCGGGCGCGCATCGATCCTCACACCGCGCGGGTGGACGCCGAGGACGCGGAGCTGGTCCGGGTGACCGGGGCCCGCGAGCCCTCGGGCGTACCGGTCTCGGTGCCTTCCGGGGGCCCGCGTGAGCGGCGGCGCCGCGCTCCGGCCGGACGCCGGCCGCGCCGCTGACCGATACACACGGGGCCCGGGAGCGTTGCGCTCCCGGGCCCCGTGCCGTGTGTGACTCAGCCCCGCTGGGAGGCCGTCTCCCGCTCGGCCTCGGCGGTCTCCCGCCCGGGCGGGTGGCGCCTCTCCAGGGAGGCGCCCTCCACGTCGATGTCGGGCAGGAGCCGGTCGAGCCACCGGGGCAGCCACCACGCCGCGTCCCCGGCCAGGTGCATGAGCGCGGGGATCAGCGCCATGCGCACGACGAACGCGTCGATGAGCACGCCGAAGGCGAGCGCGAATCCGATCGAGCTGATCATGACGCTGTGCGAGAAGACGAACCCGCCGAACACCGAGATCATGATGATCGCCGCGGCGGTGACCACCGCGCGGCCGGCCCGGAAGCCCTGCATGACGGCGGTGCGGGAGGGCGCGCCGTGCACGTAGGCCTCGCGCATCCCCGTGCCGATGAAGAGCATGTAGTCCATCGCCAGGCCGAACAGGATCCCGACCAGCAGCGTGGGCAGGAAGTTCAGCACCGGACCGGTGTTCTCGATCCCGACGAGGCCGCCGAGCCACCCCCACTGGTAGACGGCCACCACGCCACCGAGCGCGGCGAGGAAGGACAGGATGAACCCGAACGTGGCCACGACCGGAACGAAGACCGACCGGAACACCAGCAGCAGGATCACCAGCGACAGGCCCACGACCACGGTGAGGTAGGTCGGCAGCGCGTCGCTCAGGGTCTCGGAGATGTCGATGTTGCCGCTGGTCATCCCCGCGACGCCCAGCGGACCGGTGCCCTCGATCGGCTCCAGGGCCCGGAGGTCGTGCACCAGTTCCTCGGTGGACTCGCTGGAGGGCCCCTCGGCGGGCACGACCTGGAAGATGGCCATGGTCTGGTCGTCGGAGACGGCGATCGGCGCCACCGCGACGACGTCGTCGTAGGAGTAGAGCACCTCCGCGATCTCGGCCCGCTCCGCCTCGGCGTTCCGCTCGGCGGACGCCCCGGTGGGCCCGCCGGTGAGCCCGGCGGCGACCAGGAGCGTGCCGTTCTGCCCCGCGCCGAAGTTCTCCTCCACGGCGGTGTGGGCCCGGTACTGCGTGGACTCGGTGGGCTCGGAGGAGCCGTCGGGCATCCCCAGGCGCAGGCCGAGGGCGGGCAGGGCGACGACGCCCAGGGCGATCACGGTGACGAGGGCCTGGGCCACCGCCCGGCCGGTCGACATAGGCCGGACCTGTTCGGAGGAGTCCCGGCCGGGGGCGGGTGCCTCCTCGGCGAGCCGTCCGCGCTCACGGCGCGACAGGACCCGGGGGCCGACCAGTGACAGCAGGGCCGGAACCAGCGTGATCGCGATGAACACCGCGACGGCGATGGCGATGGCGCCCACGCTGCCCATCAGGCCCAGGAACCCGATCCCGGTCAGGTTCAGGCCCAGCAGGGCGATGAGCACGGTCGTACCGGCGAAGACCACGGCGTTGCCCGCGGTCCCGTTGGCCAGGCCGATGGACTCCCCGACCCCGAAGCCCTGCTTGAGCTGGCGGCGGTGGCGGTTGATGATGAACAGCGCGTAGTCGATCCCGACGGCCAGGCCGAGCATGAGGCCGAGGATCGGGGTCACGGACGCCATCTCCAGCACCCCGGACAGCGACATCGCGACCAGGGTGGCGATCCCGACGCCGACCAGCGCGGTCAGGATCGGCAGGCCGGCGCCGACGAGGGTGCCCAGCATGACGATGAGGACCACGCCGGCCACGACCACGCCGATCACCTCGGTGACGCTGACCAGGCTGGGCACGCTCCGGGACATGTCGTTGCCGAAGTCGACGGTGGTGCCGGGGACCGGGTCGTCCCCGAAGACCGCCATGACGGCGTCGCGGGTCTCCTGCGGGACCTCCATCTGGCTGTCGCTGAAGGCGATGTTGACCAGGGCGGTGTCGCCGTCCTCGGAGACGGTGCGGATCTCTGAGGCCATCTCCAGCAGGGACTCGCCCCGCTCCAGCTCCGCCAGGCCCGTCTCCAGGTCCTCGCGGTTCTGGTCGATCACGGCCTGCTCGGCGTCCAGGGCCGCCTCGGACTGCTCGAGCAGCCCGGCGGCCTCGGCCTGGGCGCGGTTGCGGTCGAGCTCCTCCTGCCCGGCCTCCAGGTCGGCGAGCCCGGCCTCGAGCTCCTCGCGGCCCGACTCCAGTTCCCGCCGCTGTTCGGCGCGCTCGCCCTCGGTGGCGAAGGGGTCGATCGCGTTCTCGACGCCGGGGACCTCGGCGGCCTCCTCGACGCGGTCGGCGATCGCGTCCCGCTGTTCCCCGGTGAAGGCCGAGCCGTCCTCGGTCTGGTAGACGACGGTGCCCGTGCCGCCGCCCATCCCGGAGAACTTGTCGGAGAGGAGCTGCTCCACCTCGTCGGTGGGCGTGCCGGGGATGGAGAAGCTGTCCTCCAGCTCTCCGGAGAAGAGGAGGAAGGCGGCGCCGGAGGCCAGCAGCAGGGCCAGCCAGAGCGCGAGGACGGTCCAGGCGCGCCGTGCGCACGCACGCCCGACTCTGTACAGGAATTCAGCCATGGGTGTGGTTTTCCGCCAAACGGGGTGGGTGGAGGAGCGCGTCGTGCGCTCAGGAGGAGGCGGGGCCGAGCGAGCCGTACCCGTCGCGGTTCACGGCGATCATGCGGTCCAGCAGGTCGTTCCAGACCCGTCGGGAGGCGTCGTCGTCGACCCCTCCGGTGGCCTGTTCCCAGTGCTGGACCGTGACCGCGCCGCCGCTGATGACGGCGCCGCACATGAGGTCCACCACGAGCGGGTCGGCCTCCGGATGGCGGCGCGTCATGATCCCGGCCAGACGGGCGCCCACGTCGTTCATCGCCCGCTCGAACAGCGCCGCCCGGCTGGGGCTGGGCTCGTTCCCCTCCTGCCGGAGGACGTGCTTGAGCCGGGTGATCGGGGTGAGCAGGTCGGTGCCGCGGATCGCCGCGGCGAGCTCGTCGAACATGTTCGCCGGGTGTTCGCCGCCCGCCGCGTCGAGGCTGGCCTCGATGCTGTCGAGGATGGCGTCCAGCATCTGGCCGAACACCTCCAGGACGATGTCGTCCAGGGACCTGAAGTGGTTGAACACGGTCCTGCGGGAGACGTCGGCCCGCTCGGCGAGCTCGTCGACACCGAAGCCGGTGTGCCCGTGCTCGGCGGTCAGCGCGGCGGCGGCGTCGACGATGGCGCGGCGGTGGCGTGACTTCAGCACCTCGCGCCGGTCCGGTGGTGCGTGATGGTCCTTCACGCCTCCAAACTACGAGCCTTGCTGCACTAGGTGCAACGAAGCACTGAGTGCAACGCGTCACGCCGATCGGACCGCCCGCGCCGCCTCTGCCGCGCGGAGCCCCCTGCCCGCGGGGATTCCCGGACCGGACCGCCGACAGGTTCCGTCGGCGGCCCTCCCTAGGGCCGGGCCTGAACGACGCGATATCCGGAAGCGGTACGGCGGCGGGCGACCGGGCGGCCGGGGCGGACTCCGACGACCCGGCGGCGGCATGCGAGGCGGCCCTGGCCGCCGACGACGCCTTCCGGGCGGCGGAGCGCCTGCGGGGCCCGCACGACCACTGGCGCGCCCGGCTGGTGACCGCCTGCGAGGTGCTCCACCCCGCCGCCGCGGTCCCGGGGCCGCGGCGGGCGGCCGTGTTTGGGATGGGCGCCGCTGGTGTACTCCATGGGAGCACGTGGAACCAACACGAAGGAGCGGCATGGCCTTCTCGGAGAAACAGCAGGCGGTCCTGCGCAAGCCCGCGCTCGGGCACGTGGCCACCCTGGGGCCGGACGGGGCGCCCCAGTCCAGCCCCGTGTGGATCGACTGGGACGGCGAGTTCCTCAGGTTCAGCCAGACCACCACCCGGCAGAAGCTGCGCAACCTGGAGCGCGACGGCCGGATCGCGGTGTCGGCCGTCGACCCCGACGACCCCTACATGTACGTGGAGGTCCGGGGCGTGGTCGACCGGGTGGAGCCGGACGAGGACAAGGCCTTCATCAACCAGATGTCCCAGAAGTACCTCGGTAAGCCCTATCCCTGGGACGATCCCAAGGAGCGGCGCGTGATCGTCTGCGTCCGGCCCGAGCGCTTCGTCGGCCGGTAACAGCGGTCCCGGTGCGGCGGCGCCGCACCGCACCCCCGGGCACGGGCGATCGGCGCCGCGCAGAGACACCGGTGGAAAATTATTGCATGGTCTGCAAAGATTGACCGTGCACGGGGGAGGACCATTGGGGCTTCGGGAACGCAAGAAGCAGGCCACGCGCCGCGCCCTCCAGGACGCGGCCGTGCGCCTGACCCTGGAGCGCGGTCTGGAGAAGGTGACGGTGGAGGAGATCGCGGCCGAGGCCGACGTCTCCACCCGGACCTTCTTCAACTACTTCGCCACCAAGGAGGAGGCGCTCCTGGGCGACGTCCCCGGGACCCCCGACGAGGAGGCCCGGCGGGAGTTCGTCGTCGGCGGTCCCACCGGCGACTTCGTCGAGGACCTCATCACCGTGCTGATCACGTCCCTGGTCAGTACCGACGACCTCGCCACCCGGCGCGAACACATGCGCCTGCGCAAACAGCTCATGGAACGCGAGCCCCAGCTCGTGCGCGGTGTACTCGCCCGCTTCCACAACGTGGAAACGGAACTCGCGGCGGCCATCGCCGAGCGGACCGGGGCCTCACCCGAGGACGACCACCCGCTCCTGGTCGCCGCGGCGGCCATGGCCGTCATGCGCCACACCATGAGGCGTCTGCACTTCTCGGAGACCGAGGAGACCGCGGACGTCCGCGCCAAGATCCAGGCGGCCTTCCGCCACCTGGGCGAGGCCTACGGGCCGTACGCGTCCACCGACTGACCGGGGCATCCGCACCCCCTCGCGGGGACAGGCAGGCGAACGGAGCCCCATGCCCACCACCATCAGCCGCACCAGGCTGCGCTGGATCTTCCTGGCGATCATCCTGACGATGCTGCTGGCCTCCCTGGACCAGACCATCGTCGCCACGGCCCTGCCCACGATCGTCGGGGAGCTCAACGGCCTGGAGCACCTGTCCTGGGTCGTCACCGCGTACATGCTCGCGGCCACCGTCGGCATGCCCATCTACGGCAAGGCCGGGGACCTCTTCGGCCGCGGCCGCGTGTACGTTTTCGCGATCGTGGTCTTCCTGCTGGGCTCCGTGCTCGCCGGGATCGCCCAGGACATGACCCAGCTCATCCTCTTCCGCGCCCTCCAGGGCGTCGGCGGCGGAGGGCTCATGATCAGCGCGCAGGCGATCATCGCCGACGTGGTCTCGCCCCGTGAGCGCGGCAGGTACATGGGCGTCATGGGCGCCGTGTTCGGGGTCTCCTCGGTGGCCGGGCCGCTGCTCGGCGGGTTCTTCACCGACCACCTCGACTGGCGCTGGATCTTCTACGTCAACCTGCCCCTGGGCGCGGTGGCCCTGGTCACGGCGGCGACCATGATCCGCCTGCCCCGCCCCGAGGGGCCCCGGCCCAAGCTGGACCACTCGGGCACCGTGCTGCTGGCCGCCACCAGCGTGTGCCTGGTGCTGCTGACCAGCTGGGGCGGCGGCACCTACGACTGGGCCAGCCCGCAGATCCTGGGCCTGGGCGCGGGCGCCGTCGTGGCGGCGGTCCTGTTCGTGCTGGTCGAGCGGCGCGCGTCCGAGCCGATCATCCCGCTGCGCCTGTTCCGCGACCGCAACTTCGTCCTGACCGCGCTGATCGGCGTCACCGTGGGCATCGCGATGTTCTCCGCGGTCGCCTACCTGCCCACGTTCCTGCAGATGGTCAACGGCGCCACCGCCACCGAGTCCGGGCTGCTCATGCTGCCCATGGTCGCGGGCATGCTCACCAGCACCATCACCACCGGGCGCCTCATCTCCACCACCGGCCGCTACAAGCACTGGCCGGTGATCGGCACCGCCGTCACCGCGCTGGGGCTGGTCCTGCTCTCGCGCATGGACGCCGACACCCCCTACCTCTACAACGGGTCGGCGATGCTGGTCCTGGGTCTGGGGGTGGGCATGGTGATGCAGAACCTCGTGCTGATCGTGCAGAACTCCGCCCCCCGCCGCGACCTGGGCGCGGCCACCTCGGCCAACAACTACTTCCGCCAGATCGGCGCGTCCTTCGGTATCGCCGTCTTCGGGTCGGTCTTCATCTCCCGGCTCAACGAGCGGATGGCCGAGGCGCCGGGCGGCGGGCCCTCCTTCGAGGGCGGTGAGACCGGGATCAGCTCGATGACCCCGCGGATGCTCCAGGAACTCCCCGAGCCGGTGCGCGAGTTCATCGTCGGGGCCTTCGCGGGCGCCCTGCCGCCGATCTTCCTCTACGCGGTCCCGGTCGCCCTGGCGGGCTTCGCGCTCTCCTGGTTCGTCGTGGAGAAGCCGCTGTCCACCACGGTCGGCGGCGACCGGGAGACCGGGCGCGAGGAGAGCGGGGCCGCCTCCCGACCCTGAGTCCGGTGTGTCCCACGTCTCAGGAACCCCGGCCGTCCCCGCGGCCGTCCAACCCCGGGACACCCGGGGACTCCGGCCCCTCCGAGGGCTCCGGGGGATGTCAGGGGAGGCCCAGGGCTCTCCCGGATGGGAATCGTCGTGGGCGGAGGGCAGGGTGGAGACATGAACGAGAGCTACCAGAACAAGCGCTTCCGCCGCAGTGGCACCGACCGCTACCTGGCCGGTGTGTGCGGCGGTGTCGCCGAGTTCCTCAACGTCGACTCCACCCTCGTCCGCCTCGTCTTCGTGGTCCTGACCGTCCTCGGGTTCAGCGGGGTCTTCGTCTACATCCTGGCCTGGCTGATCATGCCCGCCGCCGACGAGAAGCGCTCCCTTCTGGAGCAGATCATCCGCAACTTCCAGGGAAAGCCGAGTAACGACTGATGTGGACCCTTCGAGCACACCCCGACTGGGAACGCCGCGAGCTGCGCACCCCGCGGGAGGAGCGCGAGCCCGAGGAGGCCCGCGAGTCCCCCGCGGAGTGCGGCGCGGAACGCTAGGGCGTTCGCGCGACCGCCTCGCGCCCGGTGCCTAGGCGCTCTCCCCGGTGGCCTCCATGTGCCTGATGGTCTCGCCCGCCATCCGCGACCACGGGACCGACAGGAGCGCCGCGCAGAGGACGCCGAGGGCGCCGGCCGTGACGATGACCGGACCGGTGCCGAAGTACTCGGCGAAGAACCCGGCGAGCAGGATGCCCACTCCCTGGGCCGCCTGGAGCCCGGCCGCGACCAGACCGAAGGCCAGGCCGCGACCCTCCTTGGGCACGCACAGCACGAACGCCGCGTTGGCCACGAACTGGTAGGAGCCCGCGACGCCGCACAGCGCCAGGGCCGCCACCATCAGCCACAGCGGCGGCCCGACCAGCCACAGCAGCAGCGGCAGGCAGGTGAGCACCGCCAGCGGCCCGAGCAGGCGCATACGGGTGGGCGGAGGGATGATCCGGGTCAGGACCAGGCCGCCGACGAAGGCTCCCACGGAGGAGCCCGCCATGATGAACCCGGCGGCGGCCGCCCCGGCGCCGATCTCGGCCGCCATCGGGTTGGCCAGCCCGTAGGGGATGCCGTACAGGCCCGCGAGCCAGGCCAGCAGCGCCAGGGTGCGCAGCCTCGGGTCGCTGAAGACGAGCTTGGCGCCGTCGCGGGTCATGGCCAGGAACCCGGGGCGCTCCTCCCGCTCCGTCAGAGGTGAGGGCCGTGCCCGGACGCCCAGCAGCACGACCAGGGCGGACAGCACGAACAGGATGCCGGTCGACATCACGGTGACGTTCGGGCCGACGAAGGAGACGATCAGGCCGCCCGCCACCAGGCCGGCCAGGATGCCCAGCTGCGAGGTGAGCTGGATGATCGCGGTGCTCGCCACGTAGCGCTCGCCCTGGATGATCTCGGCCAGCATCGCCGCGCGCGCCGCGGCGAAGGGGATCGAGGGCAGGACCGAGCAGAACAGCAGTATCCAGATGGCCCAGATCGGCATGCCGGGAATGCCGATGAGCACGATGACGGCGGCGCGCGCGAGGTCGCACGCGATCATGACCCGGCGGCGCGGGAAGAGGTCGGCGAGTCCGGCGATCAGGGGGCTGACGATCGGTGGCAGGAAGGTCAGGGCCAGGGTGACACCCGCGGCGAGCGCCGACCCGGTCACCTGGAAGACGAGGACGCTGGTGGCGATGTTCAGCAGGTTCGTGCCGATCATCGACAGGGCGTGCGCGAGCCAGACGGAACGGAACTCTCCGATCGCCATGACGTCGCGGTAGCTGCTACGCCAGTCGTCGTTGCTGGGGGCGCTCGAGGACTCGTGGTCCCCGTTGTCAGGTGTGTTGTCGAGGCGCGGATTGGCCACCCGGCACTCCCTTACTCGTTACAGGGTTGTAATCACGCTGTGTCGTGTCCCAATGACCAACCGTTCCGGAAGGTGAGCTGCATCGCAAGCGGTTGCGGGTAATTCGTGTCTGATTCGTTGCTGTGGGTGAGGAATGCGGAGTTGGTTTCGGCGGTGTTCCCCGCTGTGGCGGAGGATTGTTTCGACTGGGCGGAATTTCGTGTCAGGAATTGCCGGAGTGCCCCACATTGTCGGACGGAAAAAGTCCGTCGGCTTATCCCCAGCCGAGCTCGGACAGGCGGTCGTCGTCGATGCCGAAGTGATGGGCGATCTCGTGCACGACGGTGATCCGCACCTCCTCCACGACCTGCTCGGGGGTCTCGCAGAACGCGCAGATGTTGCGCCGGTAGATGAAGATCTGGTCGGGGAGCACCCCGAAGTAGGCGTCCCCGCGCTCGGTCAGCGGGATGCCCTCGTACAGCCCGAGCAGCCCGTCCGGGGACTCGTCCTGGACGCTGATCACCACGTTGTCCATGAGTCCGGCCAGTTCGGGCGGGATCTGGTCCAGGGCGTCGGCGACCAGTTCCTCGAAGTCCGCGCGCGTCAGTTCCACCACACACGCCATTGTGCTGCCTGGCCGCCGTCCCCGGGAAGCGACATAACACTCTGGAAGGGGAGGAAACATTGGGAACGGCCTCCCACGACGGCATGATGGGGGGGTGTTGTCTTGGGAAGCGATCCGCGGGTACGACTTTCGCGGGGCCCTCCGGCGGCTCCGCGGCGCCTTCGACCGACTGCGCGCCGGACGCGCGTGGCGCTGGGGGTGTGTCGTCGCGGCGGGTCTGGTCGGCGGCTGGCTGGGGCTGGCCCTGGGCGGCCAGGTCGTCACCCCCATCGGCCCCGCCGACGTCACCCTGGCGCTGAGCCCGCAGTGGCACGGTGAGACGGTCGTCAACGTCGCCCCCCTGGGCCAGCTGGCCTTCGACACCCACAGCGCCCCGCTCAAGCTCGAGGCGACCATCTCCGACATCCGGCTGTCCGCGGCCCAGGAGGCCTTCACCGACCCCGAGGCGATCAACCGCATGGCCGCGGGCATCGGCTCGGACCTGCGCGCCGGCGTGACCGACCTGCTGGTGCGCGCCGTGCTCGCCGCCGTCCTCGGCGCCGCCGTGATGGGGCTGTTGCTCTTCCGGAGCCTGTGGCGGTCCCTGGCCAGCGCGGGCGTGTCCCTCGCCGTCCTCGTGGGCTCGGGGGCCGTCGCAGCCCACACGTTCAATCCCAGCGCCATCGCCGAGCCCCGCTACACGGGTCTGATCGCGGGCGCACCGCAGGTCGTGGGCAGCGCCGAGGAGGTGGTGGGCCGGTTCAGCCAGTACCAGGAGCAGCTGGCGGGCCTGGTCGGCAACGTGGCGATGATCTACGAGGCCACCTCGACCCTGCCCGTCTACGACGAGGACGAGTCCGTGATCCGCGTGCTGCACGTGTCCGACATCCAGCTGAACCCGGCCTCGTGGAGCATCATCCGCACACTGCTGGACCAGTACGGCGTGGACATGGTGGTGGACTCCGGGGACCTCACCGACCGGGGCAGCGCCGCCGAGGACGTGTTCGCCGACGAGATCGGCAAGCTGGACGTCCCCTACGTCTGGGTGCGCGGCCAGCACGACTCCATGGGCACCCAGCGCGCCGTGGAGGCCCAGGAGAACGCCGTGGTGCTGGACGGCGACGTCCGGGAGGTCGGCGGGCTGACCTTCTACGGCTCGGGCGACCCGCGGTACGCCCCGGACGCCACCCGGCTCAACCCCGACGCCGCGGGCGTGGCCGCCCAGGGCGAGGAGGAGGCCGGGGAGGTGATCGGCTCCCGCGAGGAGGTCGACGTGGTCCTCATGCACACCCGCACGCAGGCCGAGGGCTTCGACGGGGTGGTGCCGCTGGTGCTCACGGGCGGCGAGCACGTCCGGTCCACCTACCTCACCGACCTCGGCACCCGGTTCCTGGTGCAGGGCTCCACCGGCGGCGCGGGGCTGAGTGGCCTTGATCACGGATCCGGCCGTCCGACGCCCTACCAGGCGTCGGTGCTGTACTTCGACGCCGAGACGGGTCGCCTGCAGGCCCGCGACGACATCGACCTCGGCGGTGTGGGACTCACGTCCGCGCAGGTGGAGCGGCACATCGAGGCCGACCCGCAGCGCCCGGTGGGCGAGCCCGCCGAGAGCCCCTCCGAGGAGGCCGAAGAGCCCGCCCGCACGCCCTGACCCAGCGTGTTCGCGCAGGTGGCGGCGGGGTCGGGCGCGCGGGGTAATCGCTTTGGTGTTGGTCGGGAATCTCCCCTATGCTTGACCTGTCACACGGGCCCCCATCGTCTAGCGGCCTAGGACGCCGCCCTTTCAAGGCGGTAGCGCGGGTTCGAATCCCGTTGGGGGTACGAGGCGGTTCGAGCACTGTCAGACATCTGGCAGAATGAGAACCGCGACAGAGCGCCAGGCCAGCGGCCGGGCGCCACAACAGAACAAGGTCCTGTGGAGCAGTTAGGAGTGCTCGCCACCCTGTCAAGGTGGAGGCCGCGGGTTCAAATCCCGTCAGGACCGCCGTCGCCGAGTGATCGGCGAGCGCGGCTAGGTAGCTCAGTTGGTACGAGCGTCCGCCTGAAAAGCGGAAGGTCGGCGGTTCGACCCCGCCCCTAGCCACCCACTGTGAGCAGCACGAACGCCCGGAAGCCGACAGGCCCCGGGCGTTTCTCGTTGTGCGGGACGGCCGCGCACCGGGGCCCGGCGGTGCGCGGCCGGTCGTTCGCGCGCACGGACACGGAGTCGCGCATGACGCGACGGACGCTGACGGAGGACCGTCGGGGTCCCGAGCCGTGGGCGGTCATCGACGAGGCCGCCTTCCATCCAGCAACCGAACCGGAGCCTCATGCGGCACACGCGAAGGGTCGCGCCGGACGGCAGCTCCGGGTTGGCTTGCCGGTAGGCGTCGGCATCACACCCCCACGGGTCCGGGGCGCCATGAGAGCCGTGCCCGGCCTGCTCCACCTGGTCAGCGCCCTCCTGCTGAGCATGCTCACCGCGACGGTCCAAGGCCACGCTCTGTGGGCTCTTCTGAGCGGAGCGTCGGCGGTCTGCACCGCTGTCACGAGCGTCCGGTGGCACCGCTGGACGCGTCGGGAGCGGGGACCTCCGCCCCATGACGAGAGAACCTCCTCCCCTGGCGGGTGACTGCCCCTGTGCCTGTGAGGAGGCTCTCGCCCCGGATGCCTCCTCGGCTCCGACGACGGCTCAGTGCGCGGAGCCAGTCGTCGTCCACCAGGCGGTCCTCCCAGGTCCAGGTGACGATCTCCACGCGGTTGCGCGGGCCGTGCCGGGCGTTGACGCAACCACCGCCCCCGATGTCCCTCGTGGCGGGCTTGCTGCTCACCGGGGTGTACGTGTTGCTCAGAACGCCGCTGTGACCGGTGCTGCGGGCAGTCCTGGAACAGCCCCTGGGCCGGATGGCGCTGGGCCACCTGGTGGAGCCGCCCCCGCTGCGCGTGGTGACGGCGGCCACGGCGCCCGGGCGGGGTGTCGGATAGGGTCCGGAGCCGTGAGCCACGTGACCGCCGCTGACGGAACCCGGATCTGGTACGACGCCCTCGGGCAGGGCGACCCCCTGCTGCTGTTCAACGGCCAGTCGCTCGACCACGGGATGTGGGACGGCGTGTACGAGGAGCTGGCGCGGCACCACCGGGTCGTGCGGATGGACTTCCGCGGCACCGGCGGCAGCGACGCCCCCCTGGAGCGGCCCTACACCCTCGAACTCTTCGCGGAGGACGCCTTGGCCGTCCTGGACGAGCTGGGCGTGCGGCGTGCGCACGTGTACGGGTTCTCCATGGGCGGCAAGGTGGCCCAGACCCTGGCGGCCGGGGCGCCCGAACGCCTGGGCGCGCTGGTGCTGGGCGCGACGGCCCCCGGAGGCGCCCGCGAGGTGGAGCGCCCCCGGTCGGCCACCCTGGCGCTGCGCCAGGCCAGCACGGCGGCGGGCCGGGAAGCCGTCGCCGGGCTGTTCTACAGCCCCGAGTGGGCCGCGGCCCACCCCGAGGCGGTGACCCGCGTGCTGCCGCGCGGCCCGCTGCGCGCCCAGCGGCTGCACTTCGGCGCGAGCAGCGGGTACGACGGCTGGGACCTGCTGCCCTCGGTGGCGGCGCCCACGCTGGTGGTGCACGGCGAGGACGACGTCCTCACCCCGGTCGGCAACGCCGTCCTGCTGGCGGAGCGGATCCCCGACGCGCGGCTGCTGGTGCTGCCCGGGATGCGCCACGGCTACGTGCACGAGGACGCGGCCAAGGCCACCCGCGAGGTCCTCGACTTCCTGGCGGGGCACCCCCTCTCAGCCTGACCACAGGGAGCGGATCAGGCCGGTGGCCTCGCCGCGCACCGCGGTCTCCTCCGGGGCCTGGTTGGGGTCGGCCGCGCGCAGCTCCGCCGCCCGGTCGAGCAGCCGGACGGGGTCCTCCGGGGTGTGCCGCAGGAAGGGCGGGAGCACCCGGGCCGCGAGCAGGGACAGGGGCGGGGGGAAGGTCAGGGAGACCTGGGCCAGGATCAGCGCCGTCACCGCCGCGTCCAGGTCGGGCTCCCCCTCGCGGGCGTTGGTCCAGTCGATCACCACCGGTCCGGCGGGGGTGATCACGATGTTGTCCGGGTGCAGGTCCAGGTGCAGGAGGCTGCCCCGCCCTGAGGGTGAGGGCAGCCGGTGCAGCGCGGCGTGGAGGTCGGCCAGGGTGCGCCCGGCGGCCTCCGGGTCGGTCTCGGAGACCATGGTCGGTCCGTGGAGGCGCTCCATCACCAGGTCCGGGCCCTCGGCGCGGTGCACCGCGGGGACCGGGAAGCCGTGCGCGGCGGCGTGCCTCATCAGCGCGGCCTCCCGCGCGCAGCCCCGGCCGTCGCGGTTGCGGCGCAGCACGGTGTGCTCGTCGAGGGCGTAGACGTCGGCGTCGCGCCCGGAGGCCAGGAGCGGGGGGTTGCTCATGGCGTCAGACTAGGCCCGGCGGCTTTCGGGAGCCTTACGGCAGGGGCGGAGGCGGCGGGAAGTCGCTGCGGAGCCGCTCCAGCATGCGCCGGTCGCGCTTGGTCGGCCGCCCGGCGCCCCGGTCGCGCCGGATGACGGGTCCGGCCGCGTGCGGCGGCGGGGCCGGTGTCCGGTCCACGTAGCAGCGGGTGGCGATCGGCGCGCCCACGCGCTTCTCGATGACGTGGCCCACGTCGATGACGCGGGTGGTCCCGTGCAGGCGGACCCGGACCTCGTCGCCGGCCTTGACGGCGGTGGCGGGTTTGGCCGGGCGGTCGTTGACGCGCACGTGCCCGCCGCGGCAGGCCTGCGCGGCCTCCGAGCGGGTCTTGGCCAGGCGCACGGCCCACAGCCAGCGGTCGACCCGGGTGCTCTCGGGGCCCGAGGGCAGAGGGGCCGAGGACTCGTTCACCGGGGTTCCTCTCGTGTTTCCTGGGCGTTGGAGCCACTCTAGGCGGCCGTCGGTACGAAGTACTCCAAAGTCGCGCTAGAGTTGGAAACGCAGCGAGGTCCTGTGGAGCAGTTAGGAGTGCTCGCCACCCTGTCAAGGTGGAGGCCGCGGGTTCAAATCCCGTCAGGACCGCATGACGAAGGCCCGGTGTCCCCGTGACGCCGGGCCTTCGGCGTTCCGCGACACGGAAGGGCGAAGCGTTGGGATACCGGTACGCCGTCGAGCGGGCCGACCGTGCGGATCTGGCGAGCGGGCACGTGCTGCGGTCCGCTCCGGGCTTCCCGGGCTTTCCCGTGCGCCTGGCCAGCGAGCTGTTCCAGAGGGCGATGGTGCACACGGGGCGCGAGACCGTGCGGCTGTGGGACCCCTGCTGCGGCAGCGGGTACCTCGCCACGGTGCTCGGCCACCTGCACCGTGACCGCCTCACCCACGTGCGGGCCACGGACGTGGACGCCGACTCGGTCGCCCTGGCCGCGCGCAACCTGCGGCTGCTGACCGCGGAGGGCCTGGCGGAGCGGGAGGAGGAGCTGCGCCGGTCGGCCCGGGACTTCGGCCGGGTGTCCTTCGTGGAGCGCGCCGAGGCCGCCCGCGACCTGGCGGCCGGGCTGGCCGCGGCGGGCGGGGACCTGCCGCACGAGGCGGCGGTGGCGGACGTGTTCACCCTGGAGGGGGCCGTTCCGGCGGACCTGGTGGTGACGGACGTGCCCTACGGCGAGATGACCCGCTGGGAGGGCGCGGTGCCGGGCGACCCGATGCGGGAACTGCTGGCCTCGCTGGGACGGGTGCTGCCCGAGCGCGCCGTGGTGGTGGTGACCGCCCGGACCCGACGGGTCGCGCTGCCCGAGGGCGTGCGTGCGCTGGAGCGGGTGCGGGTGGGCAACCGCGCGGCGGCCCTGGTGCGCGCCCGGGACGTCGCGCCGTAGACCGGGGGATTTGCCCCGTCACGGTGTGGGATGCGTGACATTCGTCGCAGAAGAGGCATATTCGTGAGCAGGCACGGCGGAGGCCCGCGGTGCCCTCCCCGCACAGCGGCTTCCGGGCGCGCACGTGCCGTCCGAGCGGTCTTCTACAGCGGAGGCGGCGCGTGTGCCGCACCGCGTGAGGGGGTTCATACATGAGCACCACCACCGACGGCGCCGACGCGCGCGCCACCGGACTCCTGGAGGCCCACCGGGACGTCCGCCGCGCGCACCGCCTCGCGGTCACCCGCCAGGCCTCCTCCGTTCTCCTGGGCCGACCCGACCAGGTCTTCTTCGAACGTCTGCCGCTGGTGGCCCGGGCGGTCGCGGAACTGCCCTGGGGCCCCGTGCGCACCGGACTGCGCGACTTCTGCGAACACGCCGCCACCACACCCGAGCCGCTGCTGCGCGAGCACCACGCGGAGGTGTTCGGCCCGCCCCCGGAACGGCCCCTGTGCCTGGCCGGTGACGGCGCTCCCCCCAGGGAGGAGCTCGCCGCGGCCTACGCCGGGCGGACGGTGCCCGGGGGGCGCGAGCCCGACCACCTGGCGGCCGTGCTGGAGCTCGCGGCGCGCTCCGACGCGGGCGAGTTCCTCCTGCTGCGCCTGCGCCCCGGGCTGGACCTGCTGGGCGAGGCCCTACGCGACCGCGGCACGCCCTACGCTCGGGTCGTGGACGCCGTCCGGGCGTCCCTGGCCGGGGACCCGCTGGTCCCGCCGCAGCGGACCGACACCGACGCCGTCGGCTGAACGGCGGGAAGGAGAACCGCGACCATGGAGCTGTTCCCGGATTTTCCGTTGGACTCCTGGTACGACACCAAACAGACCCTGCACCGCTTCGAACAGATCGTCGGCAAGGTGCGCCTGCACCACAGCCCGCGCCGCAACCACTGGTGGCACGTGCCCTTCCACCTGACCGGGAACGGGATCACCTCGCGTCCCATGGGGATGGTGGACGGCAACCCGGTCTTCACCGTGGACTTCGACTTCGTCCGCCACCAGCTGGTCGCCTCGACCCTGGACGGGGGCACGGCCTCCTTCCCCCTCCAGGGCAACAGCGTGGCCTCCTTCTACCTGCGGTTGCAGTCGGCGCTGGACAGCCTGGGCGTGGACGGCGGCATCCCGCTGGCCCGGCCCTTCGACCTGCCCGACGCCGACCGGCCCTTCAGCCAGGACCACGAGCACGCCACCTACGTCCCCGAGCACGCCACCCGGTACTGGCAGGTGCTCAGCCAGGTCAACCTGGTGCTGGAGGAGTTCGCCGCGGGCTTCTCCGGCAAGACCAGCCCCGTGCACCACTTCTGGCACACCTTCGACATCGCGGTCACCCGTTTCTCCCCGCACCCGGTCCCGCAGCCGCCGGAGGCGGGCCAGCTGGTGCGCGAGGCCTACTCGCGGGAGGTGGTCAGCTTCGGGTTCTGGTTCGGCGACGACGACATCCCCGAACCCTGCTTCTACTCCTACACCGCGCCCGAACCCGAGGGGCTCACCGACCAGCCGCTGCGCCCGGACGGGGCCGAGTGGGTGGCCAGCGGGAACGGGCACCTGGCGCTGCTGCGCTACGCCGACGCCCGCAAGGCCGCCGACCCGCGCGCCACCGTCCTGGAGTTCCTGGAGAGCGCCTACCGGGCGGGGGCGGGCCTGGCGGGCTGGGACATCGCCACGCTGGCGTGCCCGGGCGGGGTCACCGACCCCCACCCGGGCGCCCGCTGACCCCGCCCTGGGGCCGGCGGGCCCTCCTCGTCCCTCCGGCCGACGGCACCGCCCCGGGGCGGTGAGGGGCGCCTCCGGTGACCGGGGGTGACCACTCCACGGGGTGTACACGGGCGTTATGTATGGGAACGTGGAGGTCGGCCCGTGCATGACGTGTGCGCGAACACAGGGGGAGTGCCATGGACCTGAAGGTCGTCGACGTTCCGGAGCGGTCGCGCTACGAGGTGAGCGCGGACGGTGAGGTGGTGGGGTTCTGCGCCTACCACCTGATCGAGGACGGCGTGTACGCCCTGCCGCACGTGGAGGTCGACCGCTCCGTCGAGGGCCGCGGCGTGGCCAGCCGCCTCATGGGCGAGGCCCTGGACGACATCCGCCGCCGCGGCCTGCGGGTGGTGCCCATCTGCCCGTTCGTGCGGGCCTACATCCGCAGGAACCCCTCCTACGCGGACCTGGTCCACGAGGGCTGAGCCCGGAGGCGCGAGGGCCGGGGCGGGAGAACGGCAGCGCCCAGGTACCTGCGATCGCTGAGCCCGGGGGCGCGGGGTCCCGGCCCGGCCGCCGGGCCGGGAGCGGCGGGGAACACGGTAACGGGTGCATCACCATCCGACCACAGCACACACGCGGCGGTGATTCCGCGCACTTCAGGGGTATGTGGGGGCGGTTGTCCTTCTTTGGAGCAAAGGAGCCCCATACCCGTGTTAGTCGCAGACGCAACTCCCACCCTCGACGCGCGCCTGACCGAGGCCATCGGAACGTTCAACAACGACTTCTTCTGGTCCTGGGTGCTGATCCCGCTGCTGGTGGCGGTCAGCCTGTACGTGACGGTCCGGACGGGCGTGGTGCAGATCCGCATGCTCCCGGAGATGTTCCGGGTGCTGCGGAGCCAACCCGAGACGGCCCCGGACGGCAAGAAGGCCGTCTCCTCGATCCAGGCGTTCATGATCTCGGCCGCCGCCCGCATCGGCACCGGCAACATCGTCGGCGTGGCCGTCGCGATCTCCCTCGGCGGCCCGGGCGCCGTCTTCTGGATGTGGCTGATGGCGATCGTCGTCGCCGGGGCCAGCTTCATCGAGTCCACCCTGGCCCAGCTGTACAAGGTCCGGGACTCCACCGGCTACCGGGGCGGCCCCGCCTACTACATGGAACGGGGCCTGGGCCAGCGCTGGATGGGCATGCTGTTCGCCGTCGTGCTCATCCTGACCTTCCCCATGGTCTTCAACGCGGTGCAGAGCAACACCATCGCCGGTGCCGTGGCCAACTCCTCCGAGAACCTCGGCGCGGCCCCGGGCACGTGGCTGTCGGTCGTGGTGGGCGTCGCGGTCGTGGCGGTCACCGCCCTGGTGATCTTCGGCGGCGTCCGCCGGATCGCGCGCACCGCACAGGCCCTCATCCCGGCCTTCGCGGCGATCTACCTGGTCATGGGCCTGGTCATCGTGGGGATGAACATCGACCAGGTCCCGGCCATGTTCGTGCTGATCTTCGAGCACGCCTTCGGCATCCGCGAGTTCGCCGCGGCCGGTCTGGCCACGGTGATCATCCAGGGCGTGCGCCGGGGCATGTTCTCCAACGAGGCTGGCCTGGGCTCGGCCCCCGTCGCCGCGGCCAGCGCCTCGGTCAGCCACCCCGCCAAGCAGGGCCTGGTGCAGAGCCTGGGCGTCTACTTCGACACCCTGGTGGTCTGCTCCATCACCGCCTTCATCGTCCTCATCGGGTACCAGGAGGGCACCGGCGAGCAGCTGGAGGGCGACCTCACCCAGCTCGCGGTGACCGCCGCGCTGGGCCCGTGGGCGCTGCACCTCATGACGCTGATCATCGTCCTGGTGGCGTTCACGTCGGTGCTGGGCAACTACTACTACGGCGAGTCCAACCTGGAGTACCTCACCGCCAACCCGGGCGTCATGACCGGCTACAAGGTGGTCTTCCTCGTCGCCAGCTTCCTGGGCGCGCTCGGCTCGATCGACCTGGTCTGGACGCTGGCCGACACGACCATGGGCATGATGGCGCTGGTCAACCTCATCGCCATCACACCGCTGGCCGCGATCGCGGCGCGGCTGCTCAAGGACTACACGGACCAGCGGCGCCAGGGCATCGACCCCGTCTTCACGCGGGACCGCCTGCCCGGCCTGCGGGGAGTGGAGTGCTGGGAGCCCGAACGGACGGAACCCGCCGCCGCGACGGACGAGGTCTCGTCCTGACCCGTACCGGCTGACCCGTACCGGAGCACCCGGCTGTGTGGGGCGGAGGGGAGTACACCCTTCGCCCCACACGCATCACGAGCCCCATTCCGTGATGAAACCCCTCAGGTGATGCGTTTTCGTGCGTCCGTGTTCTTTCGGTCACGGCGAATAATCGCTAGTGTTCTGGGTCACAGTTGTGGCGGCCCGTGTGTCTCTTCGAGGGAGTCCGATGTCCATCGTCTCAATCGAGCCCGCCACCGCCGAGCGGTGGGAAGACCTGGAGAACCTGTTCGGACCGACCGGAGCGTACGGGCACTGCTGGTGCACGTTCTTTCGCAGGCGCGCCAAGGACCACACGGCGAGCACCTCCTGCGAGCGCTCCAGACGCGGTGTGGACAACAAGGAGGAGTTGCGTCGTCTGACCCTGGAGGGGCGGATCCCCGGCCTGCTGGCCTACGACGAGGACGGCCCGTGCGGCTGGGTCTCCGTGGCGCCCCGGGAGGACTTCATCCGGCTGTCGCGGTCGCGCTCCCTGCGCCCCGCCGACCCCCACGAACCCGGGGTCTGGGCCCTGGTCTGCTTCTGGCTGCCGCCCCGGCGCCGCCGCCGGGGGCTGGGCAGCCGCCTGCTGGACGGGGCGATCGAGTACGCCCGCACCAACGGCGCACGCGTTCTGGAGGCCTATCCGGTGGACACGGCCGGGGGGCGGGCGCCCAGCGCGGAGGTCTACACCGGCACGGTGGAGATGTTCCGGCGGGCCGGGTTCACCCTGGCCAGCCACCACGCGAGCGAGCGGGTCGTCGCCCGCCTGGAGCTCAAGACGGAGTGACGGAGTAGCCTCCGCCCCCGATTCCCCGATCCCCCGATCCCCGCAACCGGTCGCATCCCGACCCCCTCCCCGCCGCCGGTCCCCACAGCCGGTCGCGTCCCGGTCCCCCTCCCGTCCGTTCCAGGCCCCGCCAGCCCCTTGGGCACCGAGCGGGGCCTTCGCCGTCTCCGGGACCCGGTCGCCCGGGTACCCCCGCCGGGTATGGTGGCCGAAGGGCGGGGCCGCCGTCCGGCGCGCCTCCCCGGGGGATCCGGGGCGGTGGTGTGGCCTGGAGGAACGTGCTCTCGTGGCTGTTGGGTTCCCTGTGTCCGGTGATGCGGGTGGTCATTTGACATCCAGATACCCCTAAGGGGTATATTGGCGGTATCGGAGGACGGTCCACGGGGACCGGTACACCACATACGGCCCAGGAGGCGAAATGGCTGCCACCACCACCGCTGTTTACACCGTTGACGGCATGAGCTGCGGACACTGCGTCAACTCCGTCACCGAGGAGGTCAGCGGGGTTCCGGGGGTCACCGACGTCAAGGTCGACCTCGACAGCAAGAAGGTGACCGTCACCAGCGAGGGGCCGCTCGACGAAGCGTCGGTCCGCTCCGCCATCGACGAGGCCGGGTACGAGGTCCGCGACTGACCCGGGCGCGGCCGCGGGGACCGGCCCCGCCGGGCCCCGCGGCGCCGTCCCGGGGCGGCCGGCCGCCGCCGCGCGGCGCTGTCGCCACCCGGTGCCCGCCACCACACACTGTCGAGGACATCCGAGCACGTCCGGGGGATCCATGAGCACCACGAAGGCCACGGCGGCCGACGCCCCGTCGGTCGAACTGCTGATCGGCGGGATGACCTGTGCCGCCTGCGCCAACCGGGTCGAGAAGCGGCTCAACAAGATCGACGGCGTGACCGCCACCGTCAACTTCGCCACCGAGAGGGCCCGGGTCGTCTTCGACGGCGAGCCGGTGGCCGCCGACGACCTCGTCGCCCAGGTCGAGAAGGCGGGTTACACCGCCAGCGTGCCCCGGCCCGAGGCCGAGACCGCCGAGACCGTCCTCGGCCCGGAGGACCCCGTGGCGTCCCTGCGCCGCCGCGCCCTGGTGTCCCTGGTCCTCTCGGTGCCGGTGGTCGCGATGGCGATGATCCCGGCGCTGCAGTTCGCCTACTGGCAGTGGGCCTCCCTGGCCCTGGCCGCGCCCGTCGTCGTCTGGGGCGCCCTGCCCTTCCACGTCTCGGCCTGGAAGAACCTGCGCCTCGGCACGGCCACCATGGACACCCTGGTCTCCATGGGGGTCTCGGCCGCCTTCCTGTGGTCGCTGTACGCGCTCTTCCTGGGCACCGCCGGAACCCCGGGCATGACGCACCCCTTCGAGCTGACCATCTCCCGCACCGACGGCTCGGGCAACATCTACCTGGAGGTCGCGGCCGGGGTCACCACCTTCATCCTCCTCGGCAAGTACTTCGAGGCGCGCTCCAAGCGGCGCGCCGGGGACGCCCTGCGCGCCCTGCTCGAACTCGGCGCCAAGGACGTCATCGTGCTGCGCGACGGCGCCGAGCGGCGGATCCCGGTCGGCGAGCTGGTGCCGGGCGACGCGTTCGTGGTCCGGCCCGGCGAGAAGATCGCCACGGACGGCACGGTGGAGGAAGGCACCTCCGCCGTCGACATGGCCATGCTCACGGGTGAGTCCGTCCCCGTGGAGGTCGGCCCCGGAGACGCCGTGGTGGGGGCCACCGTCAACGCGGGCGGGCGCCTGGTGGTGCGCGCCACCCGCGTCGGCTCCGACACCCAGCTCGCCCAGATGGCCCGCCTCGTGGAGGAGGCCCAGAACGGCAAGGCCCAGGTGCAGCGCCTCGCCGACCGGGTCTCGGGGGTCTTCGTCCCGGTGGCCATCCTCGTCGCGCTGGGCACACTCGGCTTCTGGCTCGGCACCGGCGCGCCGGCCTCGGCCGCCTTCACCGCGGCCGTCGCGGTGCTCATCATCGCCTGCCCCTGCGCCCTGGGCCTGGCCACCCCCATGGCCCTCATGGTGGGGACCGGGCGCGGCGCCCAGCTCGGCATCCTCATCAAGGGCCCGGAGGTGTTGGAGACCACCCGCGGGATCGACACCGTCGTGCTGGACAAGACCGGCACCGTCACCACCGGCCGGATGACGCTGACCGGCGTGCTCCCCGCTCCCGGAGAGGACGAGGAGAGGCTCCTGCGCCTGGCCGGGGCGCTGGAGAACGCCTCCGAGCACCCCGTGGCCCAGGCCGTCGCCCGGGGCGCCGCCGAGCGCGTGGGCCCGCTGCCCGGGGTCGAGGACTTCGCCAACGCCGAGGGCCTCGGCGTCCGGGGGACCGTGGAGGGCCACGCCGTCCTGGTCGGCCGGGCCGCGCTCCTGGAGGAGCATGGCACCGACCTGCCCGAGCCGGTGCTGCTGGCGCTCAAGGAGGCCCGTGCCGAGGGCGGCACCGCGGTCGCGGTGGCCTGGGACGCCCGGGCCCGGGGCGTGCTGGTGGTGGCCGACACCGTCAAGCCCACCAGCGCCGAGGCCGTCCGACAGCTGCGCGGACTGGGGCTGCGCCCCGTCCTGCTCACCGGCGACCACGAGACCGTGGCCCGCGCGGTGGCCGCCGAGGTCGGCATCGACGAGGTGATCGCGGAGGTGCTGCCACGGGACAAGGTCGAGGCGGTCCGGCGGCTCCAGGACGAGGGCCGCACCGTGGCCATGGTCGGCGACGGGGTCAACGACGCAGCCGCGCTGGCCCAGGCCGACCTGGGACTGTCCATGGGCACCGGCACCGACGTGGCCATCCAGGCCAGCGACCTGACCCTGGTCCGCGGCGACCTGCGCGCCGCCGCCGACGCCATCCGCCTCTCGCGCCGCACCCTGGGCACCATCAAGGGCAACCTGTTCTGGGCCTTCGCCTACAACAGCGCGGCGATCCCGCTGGCCGCGGCCGGGCTGCTCAACCCCATGCTCGCCGGAGCGGCCATGGCCTTCTCCAGCGTCTTCGTGGTGACCAACAGCCTGCGGCTGCGCCGCTTCCGCGCGCTGGCGGCGGACGCCCGGGGCCCGGCGGCCTGAGCCCCCGGCCCGCCCGCCCCGGTCGCGGTCCCGGGGCGGACGCGGTGGGGGAGCGCGCGCGGCGCCGGGCGGGCCCCGAACCGGTGCCCCTGCGTGCACGCTCGGGGACGCAGCGGAGCAGGAAAATCCGGCGGCGAAACCGCAGATGACGGCGGCTGACTCGGCGAACGCGGCACAACCGGGTCTCGCGCCCCGCGGGGGAGTCCCGCTAGGGTTGCGCGAGGCTGCACGGTCCGGGCCCAGTCTCCGTACCGTACGGCCGCCCCGTCCGGGAACCCCCGGCCCCGCTGCCCCCGGCGCCCGCCCACGACCCCCCGACGTGAAGAACGGACCCCAGCCCGTACCCGACCGCACCAGCCGAGGTCCCCCGTGTCTTCTGGATGCCCCCGCGCCGCACTGCACCGCACCGAGCCGCACCCCGACCCCTACGCCGTCTACGCCAAGATGCGCGCCGAGCACGGGCCGGTGGTCCCGGTCGAACTCGAGCCGGGCGTGCACGGCTGGCTGGTCACGGACTACGCCACGCTCATCGCCTGGTCCCGGGACACCACCACCTTCAGCCACGACTCCCGGCTGTGGCGGGACTTCACCGAGGGACGGGTCGACCCGGACTCCCCGCTGCTGCCGATGATGGCGCCCCGCACCAACGCCCTGTTCGTGGACGGCGTGGAGCACCACCGCTACCGGCGGGCCATCACCGACTCCCTCGGCGCCGTGGACACCGAGCACCTGCGCCGGATCACCACCCGCTACGCCGACCGCCTCATCGACGAGTTCTGCGAGCGCGGCAGCGCCGACGCCCTCAACGAGTACGCGCGCATGCTGCCGCTGCTGGTGATGAACGACCTCTTCGGCCTGGACCGGGAGCAGGGGGTGCGCTTCGTCACCGCCATGCGCAACCTGTGGCTGGGCGTGGAGGCCGAGCGGTCCAACGCCGAGGCCGAGCGGGTGCTGTCCGAGGTGGTCTCGGCCAGGCACCGCGCTCCCGGCGACGACCTCACCACCCGGCTGCTCCAGCACCGTGCCGCCCTGAGCGACGAGGAGGTGATCATGCAGCTCCTGCTCGTCATCGCCGCCGCCAACGAGCCGACCGCCAACCTGGTCAACGCGGCCCTGCGCTCCGCCCTCACCGACAGCGCCCTGACCGGCCCCGGCGCGCCCTCCCTGTCCGACGCGGCCCTGAACGACCTGGTGGAACGGGTCCTGTGGCAGGACCCGCCGATCACCAACTACCCGGCCATCTACCCGCGTGTGGACGTGCCCCTCGGCGACGGCCGGGTGGTCGAGGCGGGATCGCCCGTCCTCCTCGGCTTCGCCGCCGCCAACCACTTCTTCGTGCAGGAGAACGCCGAGCGCATGGCGGAGACCCGGAACCGGGCGCACGTGGCCTGGGGCGCGGGCCCGCACCGGTGCCCCGCCCGGGACGAGGCCACCACCATCGCCATCATCGCGGTGCGCGTGCTCCTCACCCGGCTCCCGGGGCTGCGCCTGGCGGTCCCGCCCCAGGAGCTGCGCTGGCAGCTGTCGGCGCTGTCCTGGATCCCCGTGCAGCTCCCCGTCGTGTTCGACCCCCAGGTGCCCCCGCCGTCCGAACCCCCGGAAGGAACCTCTTGGAGCCCGTCCGACTCGCCCCCGGAAACCTCCGCGCCCAGGCAGCCCACCTCCGTGAGCTCGGGCCTGTCATCCCTGTCGAACTTCCTGGTGAGGTTGCTGCGTGGGTCGTGACCACCCACGCGGCGGTCACCGAGGCCCTGGCCGACCCGCGCGTGCAGAAGGACAAGAGGCACTGGCGGGCCCTCAACGCCGGTGAGGTCCCGCCGGACTGGCCGCTGATCTCCTGGATCATCGCCGAGAACATGCTCACCAGCGACGGCGAGGAGCACACCCGCCTGCGCAAGCTGGTCTCCAAGGCCTTCACCCCGCGCCGCGTCGAGCGCATGCGCGGGGGAGTGGCCGACCTCGTCGAGAGCCTGCTGGACCGGGTGGAGGCCGAGGCCGCGGCCTCCGGGGACGGTGTGGTCGACCTCAAGGCGCTCCTGGCCCAGCCGCTCCCGGTGACGGTGATCAGCGACCTGTTCGGCCTGGACGAGGAGTCCCGGCCCCGGCTGGCGGAGCCGGTGCGCTCCTTCTTCGACCAGAGCGTCACCCCCGACCAGGCCATGGCGGCCTTCGCGGGGATGTGGGAGACGCTCACCGCGCTCGTCGCGGCCAAGCGCGCCGAACCCGGCGACGACCTCACCTCCGCCCTCATCGCCGCCCGCGACGAGGAGGACCGGCTCAGCGAGGACGAGCTGGTCTGGAGCCTGGTACTCATCATCAGCGCGGGCTACGAGACCACCGTGAACCTCATCGCCAACGCGGTCCGGGCGCTGGTCAACCAGCGGGACCAGCTCGACCTGGTGCTGCGCGGCGAGGTCGCGTGGTCCACGGCGGTGGAGGAGGTGCTGCGCTGGGACGGGCCGGGCGAGTTCGTACCGATGCGCTACACCACCGAGGACATCGAGTTGGCGGGGGTGGCCGTCCCGGCGGGGGAGGCCCTGCTGATGGGCTACGCCTCGGCCGGACGCGACGAGCGGCGCCACGGACCGACCGCGCACCTGTTCGACGTCACCCGCGAGGACACCTCGCACCTGGCCTTCTCCCACGGGCGGCACTACTGCCTGGGCGCGAGCCTGGCCCGCCTGGAGGCCCTCGAAGCGCTGCCCCGCCTGTTCGCGCGCTTCCCCGGGCTCGACGTCGCCGTGCCCGACGACGAACTGGTGCCGCTGCCGTCGATCATCGTCGCCGGGGTGGAGGCCCTGCCCGTGCGCCTGCGCTGAGCGGGTACGCGAACCGGTCCCCGGACCGGTCGCGGGCTGACACACCCGGTGCTCGCGGTCCCGCCGGATCAACGTCCTCCGACATGACCGGCGGGATCATCCCATTTCAGGGCGGCGTACCGTGAACCACGACGCCGGAGGTAGACACATACCACCGTGGCGGGGAGCGGCAGCGGTGACCGCGGACTCTAGACTCGCTAACGGCTGGGGGCGTCGCGCCGTGTCCGCCCCGCCGTGCCCGTCCCGCCCCCGTGCCCCGTCCTCCCCCAGAGGCCCCCAGAGGAAACGCGACCTGATGAACAGTTCGGAAGCCGGCCCCGGTCGTCTCCTGGTCAACCGCTACCACCTGGACGAGGTCATCGGATCCGGTGGCATGGGGCGGGTCTGGAAGGGCACCGACACCCTCCTGGACCGGCCGGTCGCGGTCAAGGAGCTGACCACGCCGCCGCACCTGCCCGCGCACGAGGTCGAGGTGCTGCGCACCCGCATGCTGCGGGAGGCGCGCAGCGCAGCGCAGCTGAGCCACCCCTCCATCATCACGGTGTTCGACGTGGCCGAGGAGGACGGCCGCCCGTGGATCGTCATGGAGCTGGTCAGCGGCCCCTCCCTGGGCGACCTCATCCGCGAGGAGGGGGCGCTGCCGGTCCGGCGGGCCGCCGACATCGGCGAGCAGATGGCCGCGGGGCTCACCGAGGCGCACGCCCGGGGCATCGTGCACCGCGACATCAAGCCGGGCAACGTGCTCATCGCCGGGAACGACCGGGCGGTGCTCACCGACTTCGGCATCGCGCACCTGGACGGGGCCACCCACCTGACCAGCACCGGCCTGCTCATCGGCTCGCCGAGCTACCTGGCCCCGGAGGTCGCGCACGGGCACTCCGCCACCCCGGCCTCGGACATGTGGGCCCTGGGCATCACCCTTTACCAGGCGGTGGAGGGCAGCCTGCCGTTCGAGCGGCCGACCCCGATGGCGACGCTGACCGCCATCGTCACCCAGGACCTGCCCGAGGCGGCCAACGCCGGCCCGCTGCGCCCGGTCCTGGAGGCCCTGTGCGAGAAGCGCCCGGAGGACCGCCCCTCGGCCCCCGAGGTGCGCGCCCTGCTTCGGGGGATCCGGGAGTCCCGGGAGGACGAGGAGGAGCCGGCCGGGAGGGCCGCCGCCACCCTGACCGCCGCCGCGCCCGCCGGGGAGGCCGGGGAAACCCCGGAGGAGGCCCGGGGCCACGCCGCGCCGTCCGCCCCCGGCTCCGAGCGCACCGGCTCCGCGCCCTCCGCCGACGCCCCCCGCCGCGAGCGGCGCGCCGCCTCGCGCACCCGGGGCCTGCTCGTCGCCGCGGTCGTGCTCGTCCTGTTGGTGGCGGGCGCCGCCACCAGCGTCCTGCTGAGCATGAACCGTCCCGGGGGACCCGAGACCGGGCTCACCGACGGCTCCGGCCCGCAGGCCGCGGCCGGGGGCGGGGAGGACCCTTCCGCGGAGGAGCCCGCCGCCGACGAGGAGACCGGGACGGCCGAGCAGAGCCCGACGGCCGAGGAAGGGGATGACGGGGAGGACCGGGAGGAGGAGGCGGACGACGGCGAGTGGGACTTCCTGACCCGCTACGAGGACTCCAGCGGCTTCTCCGTGGACGTCCCCGAGGACTGGGAGATCGAGCGGCGGGGCCACATGGTCTTCTTCCACAACCCCGACGGCGGGTACCTGCAGATCGACCAGACGGACGCCCCCAACCCCGACGCGGGCGACGACTGGCGCGCGTACGAGCCCCAGGGCAGGCAGGGCTTCAGCGGCTACGAGCTGATCGGCATCGAGGACGTGGAGGACGGCTGGGCGGAGGACTACGTCAGCGCCGCCGACTGGGAGTTCACCTTCCAGAACGGCCGCATGCACGGCATCAACCGGGGCTTCCACACCGAGGCCAAGGGCTACGCCCTGTTCCTGGTGGCCAGCAACGAGGACCCCGAGGCCAACCACGCGCTGCTGGACCGCATCGCCGAGTCCTTCACCCCGGCGGCCTGACGGGCCCCGGGCCGACGCCTCAGAACACCGAGCAGTTGGTGATGTCGGTGAAGGCCTCCAGGGCCAGCGCCGCCGTCACCGAGTTGCCCTTGGCGTCCAGGCCCGGGCCCCACGCCGCGACCGCGCACTGACCCGGCACGATCGCCAGGATGCCGCCGCCCACGCCGCTCTTGCAGGGCAGTCCGACCCGGTAGGCGAACTCGCCCGCGGCGTCGTAGGTGCCGCAGGTGAGCATCACCGCCATGATGCGGCGCGCGTCGGGCCGGCTGAGCAGCTGGGAGCCGTCCGCGCGGATGCCGTGCCGGGCCAGCAGCAGGCCGGCCCGGGCCAGTTCCTCGCAGCTGATGGTGATCGAGCACTGCCGGAAGTAGTGGTCGAGCACCTCCGGCACCGGGTTGTTCATCTTGCCGAAGCTCGCCATGAGGTAGGCCAGGGCGCGGTTGCGGTCGCCGTGCTCGTCCTCGGACCGGGCCACCGCGTTGTCGTCGTGCAGGTCGGGGTCGCCCGTCTCCGCGCACAGCAGCTCCTTCAGGGCTCCGAAGGCGTCCCCGGTGTCGGTCAGCAGCTGGTCGGTGACGATGAGCGCGCCCGGGTTGACCATCGGGTTGCGCGGCACCCCTTCCTCGAACTCCAGCTGGTACAGGGAGTTGAAGCTCGTGCCCGACGGTTCCCGGTGGACCCGCTCCCACACCTTGGCGCCGGACGTGCTCATCACCAGGGCGAGGGTGAACACCTTGCTGATGCTCTGCATGGAGAAGCGGGCGGCCGCCTGGTCGCCGGTGCCGTACAGGTCGCCGTCCACCGTGGCGACGGCGAGCCCGAACTCGCTCGGGTCCACCCCGGCCAGTTCCGGGATGTAGTCGGCGACCTTTCCCTCACCGATGTGCGAGCGCACCCGGTCCATGACGGCTTCGAGCACGCCGGGGTAGTCGTCGCTGCTGCACGGCTGGGTCACGGGTTCCTCCCTGTTCGGTGTCCGTCAGTGCCCGACTACCCAGAACGGCCGCCCGAACCGTCCCCGTCAAGAAGCCGGGCGTCGTGCACCATCAGGGCCACCTGGACCCGGTTGTTGAGGCCGAGCTTGGTGAGGATGTTGGACACGTGCGTCTTGACCGTGGGCACGCTCACGAACAGGGCGGAGGCGATGTCGGCGTTGGAGCGGCCCTCGCCGACGGCCACGGCCACCTCCAGCTCGCGGGTGTTGAGCGCGGCCAGCCGCCGGCGGGCCCGGTCGGCGCGCGCGCCGTGGTGGCCCGCGTCCACCCGCTCGACCAGGCGCCGCGTCACCGCCGGGGACAGCACCGACATGCCCCGGGCCACCTGGCGCACCGACTCCACGATCTCCCTCGGGGGCGTGTCCTTGAGCAGGAACCCGGCCGCGCCCGCCCGCAGCGCGCGCAGCACGTGCTCGTCGGCGTCGAAGGTGGTGAGCACCAGGACCTCGGGCGGGTCCTCCAGCGCTCGCAGCCGCTCGGTGGCGGTCAGCCCGTCCACCGTCGGCATCCGGATGTCCATCAGGACCACGTCGGGGGAGTGCTCGCGGACCAGGTCCACCGCGGCGCCGCCGTCCTCGGCCTCGGCCAGCACCCGGATGTCGGGCGCTCCGCCCATCATCATCACCAGGCCCACCCGCACGAGTGCGTCGTCGTCGACGATCACGACCCCGGTCTGCCCGCGCTCCGTCTCGTTCATGGGGGCCACGGTAGCCAGGCCGACAACCGCCAACCACCATCGCCGTCCGGGCCGTGCTCCAGGCGCCCCGAGGCCAGCGACACCCGCTCGGCCAGACCGGCCAGGCCCCGGCCGCCCCCGTCGCCGTCGGGGGCGGGTTCGGAGGAGGGGCCGTTGCACACCTCCACCACCAGTCCCTGGCCGGGCGCGCCCCGCACCAGCACGCGCGTGTGCGCGCCCGGGGCGTGCTTGCGCACGTTGGTCAGCCCCTCCTGGACGGTCCGGTAGGCGGTGCGGCCGATCCGCTCGGGGACCTTTCCCGTGTACTCCCGGACGAACTCCACCCGGGTCCCGGCCTGGTCGGCCTCCTCCACCAGCTGCCCCAGGTCGGCCATGGTCGGCTGGGGCAGCTCCCCGACGGGGGCGCGCAGGACCCCGATCACCTCCCGCAGGTCCTGCAGGGCCTGGTGGGCGCTCTCCCGGATCACCTTCGCCGAGCGGGCCACCTCCTCGGGGGAGGCGTCGGGGCGGTACTCCAGGGCGCCCGCGTGCACGCTGAGCAGGGACAGCCGGTGCCCGAGCACGTCGTGGATCTCGCGGGCCATGGCCTCGCGGACCTGGTGCTGGGCCTGCTCGGCGCGCAGCCGCGCCTCCGTCTCGGCGTGCAGGGCGCGGTCGCGCAGCGACTCCACCAGCTCGCGCCGGTGCTGGACGGTGAGCCCCCATCCGGTCACGGCGCCCTGGAGGGCCGCCCCGAGGAGGAAGAGCACGAGGAAGGGAGCGTGCGGGTCGGGCCACAGCAGCGCCTGCACGAGCGAGGAGGCCACGCTCAGCCCGTACACGGCCAGGCTGACCCGGGGCGGCCGGTGCACGGCCAGGGAGAACAGGGCGATGAGCATGGCGCCCTGGACCAGGGCGGAGACGGCGGAGAACAGCACGAGGGCCACGGCGATCCGCACCGGCCAGCGGCGGCGCCACCACAGGGCCAGGCAGGCCAGGAGGGTCAGGGCCGCGTCGCCGGCCTTCAGCCACCCGGGCAGGTCCCGCGCCGCGGCGGCGGACTCCCCGAACTCGGCGGCGCTCAGCGCGGCGAACAGGAGGGCGAGCAGGAAGATCGCGGAGTCCACGACCCAGTCGCGCGCACCGCGCCGCCGCGCGTCGGCCATAGCGTTCATCGACCGCAGTCTAGGCTGTGTCTTCCCCGGGCCCCGCCCCGCTTCGGTCCGGGTCCCGGACGCCTCCTCCCTCGAACCGCCGGGCGGTTCGTGTCCGTCCGGGCACCGGGCGTCGGTACCGTGGAGCTGATGAGCACTCTGGTCACAGGAGCCACCGGAATGGTGGGCCGACGCGTCGTCACCCAGCTGAGGAGCCGCGGCCTGCCCGTGACGGGTGCGTCCCGCAGTGCGGCGACGCGTCTGGACTGGACCGACACCTCCAACTGGGACGAGGTCCTGGAGGGGGTCAAGAGCGTGTTCGTGGTGACGCCCGTGGGCATGTCCCTGGGCCACCGCGTCGCCGGTTTCCTGGAGCGGGCGGCCCGGTCGGGGGTCGGCAACGCCGTGGTCATGTCGGCCATGGGCACCGAGCACGCGCCCTCGGACTCCGACCAGCGCGCCGCGGAGCTGCGCGCCAGGGACCTCTTCGACCGCTGGACCGTGCTGCGCCCCAACTGGCTGTTCCAGGACTTCACCGAGGGCACGTTCGCCGGTATGGCGCGCTCGCGCAACGGCCGCCTCGAACTCCCGGTCAGGAAGCGGACGGCGGTGAGCTTCGTGGACGCCCGGGACGTCGCCGACGCCGCCGTGGCCGCGCTGCTGGGCGACCACGGCGGCCGGGAGTACACGCTCACCGGGCCCCAGGCGCTGACCTTCCGCGAGGTGGTCAAGCAGACCCGGGGCACCGAGAGCCCGGTGTGGCGGTTCAAGGGCGTGGACGAGGCGGGCTTCTACTTCCGCGCCAGCGACCGCGGGTGGAGCGACCGCTACATCGACACCCTCAACGAGCGCTTCGCCGCCGCGGTCCGCGGACAGGCCGCGGAGGTCACCGAGGGCGTGCGCGAGGCCCTGGGCCGCGACCCCATCCCGCTGGCCCGCTTCGTCCGCGAGACCTTCCTCTGACGGCCTACTTCAGGAGCTGGCGGGCCATGACCAGGCGCTGGATCTGGTTGGTGCCCTCGTAGATCTGCGTGATCTTGGCGTCGCGCATCATGCGCTCCAGCGGGAAGTCCTTCACGTAGCCCGCGCCGCCCAGCAGCTGCACGGCGTCGGTGGTGATCTCCATGGCGGCGTCGGAGGCGTAGCACTTGGCGGCGGCGCCGAAGAAGGCCAGGTCGTCGTCGCCGCGCTCGGACTTGGCGGCGGCCACGTAGACCATCTGGCGGGCGGTCTCCAGCTTCATCGCCATGTCGGCGAGCATGAACTGCACGCCCTGGAAGTCCGCGATGTGCTTGCCGAACTGCTTGCGCTCCTTGACGTAGGCCACGGCCTGGTCCAGGGCGCCCTGGGCGATGCCGACGGCCTGCGCGCCGATGGTGACGCGGGTGTGGTCCAGGGTGCGCAGGGCGATCTTGAGGCCCTCGCCCGGGGCGCCGACGATGCGGTCGCCGGGGACGCGCACGTTGTCGAAGAACAGCTCACGGGTGGGCGACCCCTTGATGCCGAGCTTGCGCTCGGGCTCGCCCAGGGTGAAGCCCTCGTCGTCGGCGTGCAGCACGAAGGCCGAGATGTTGCGGCCCCGGGCGCCCTCGGGGTCGGTCACGGCCAGCACCGTGTAGTACTTGCTGACCCCGGCGTTGGTGATCCAGGACTTCTGCCCGTTGAGCACCCAGCCGTCCCCGTCGGCCACGGCCTGCGTGCGCATGCTGGCGGTGTCCGAACCGGCCTCGCGCTCGGACAGGCCGTAGGAGAACATCGCCTCGCCGCTGGCGACCTCGGGCAGGTAGCGGCGCTTGACCTCCTCGGAGGCGCCCAGGATCAGCGGCATCGTGCCGAGCTTGTTGACCGCCGGGATGAGGGAGGAGGAGGCGCAGACGCGGGCCACCTCCTCGATGACGATGCAGGTGGCCAGGGCGTCGGCGCCCACGCCGTCGTACTCCTCGGCGATGTGCGGGGCGTGGAAGTCCGTGGCGACCAGGGCGTCGAGCGCGTCCTGCGGGAAGGCGCTCCTCTCGTCGACCTCCGCGGCGTGCGGGGCGATCTTGTCCTCGGCGACGGAGCGTACGGCGGCGCGCAGCTCCTCGTGCTCCTCGGTGGTTCTGAACAGGTCGAAGTCGCTCATCTGCGTCCCTCCCGGGGATGCGCCCCTCATCGGCTGGCACTCAGTGCCCCTACGTGGCATTCGGTGCCAGACTAAGGGGTGAGAAGGGCGATGTACACAGACGAGGTCGGATAGCTTCGTGATGTCCCGGAGGCGAGCTGTCCCGGACGAGAGGGGGCACGGCGATGGAACGGTCGGGAGGCCGCGGAGGCCAGCCGCGCGTGGGTACCCGTGAGGTGGTGCTGGCGGCGGTGCGCCTGTTCACCGAGAACGGGTTCGAGTCCACCACGGTGGACCAGATCGCGGCCGCCAGCGGTGTGAGCCGCCGCAGCCTGTTCCGCCGCTTCGGCTCCAAGGAGGACATCCTCTTCGCCGAGCACGACGAGCTCTTCTCCACCGTGTCCGCCTACCTGGAGGCCTCCCCGGACGAGCCGCTGGCCTCGGCGTTCGCCGCCGCCCGCCTCGTGCTCCGGGGCTACCTGGAAGACCCGGAGGTCACCCTGCCGCGCTACCGCCTGGTGCGCGCGCACCCGCGCCTGCGCGACCGCGAGGTGGCGATGACCGCGCGCTACCAGGCCGCGTTCAGCCGCTACCTGACCCGGCGCACGGGCGGGGAGGCCAACGCCCTGGCCGCCGGGGTGGCCGCCGCCTCGCTCATCTCGGCGCACAACCACGTGCTGCGGGAGTGGCTGCGCGACCCCGTCCAGGACGCCTCCGCCGTGCTGGCGCGGTTCGAGGAGGCCACGGACCTCGTCCGCCGGGCCGCCGAGCCGGTGCTGCACGCCGGGCGCGGCTCGGCGGAGGACCGGGTGCTGGTGGCGGTCTACCCCGGCGGCACCGGCCGCGAGGAACTCCTGCGCCGGATCGGCGCCGCCGTCCAGGGATAGGTCCCCGGGGCCGCTCCCGTGGCCGGGGCGGCGCCGCGGCGCGCGTAGGCTGGACGGACGGCAACCGGGCGGGCACACGATGCGGAGCGGACGGCGGAAATGAGCGTGGACACGGCGAGCGCCACCAAGCAGGGTTCAGAGGTCGCGCGGGAGGCCTCGCGTCGGCGTACGTTCGCGGTCATCTCCCACCCCGACGCCGGTAAGTCCACCCTGACCGAGGCCCTGGCCCTGCACGCCGCCGCGATCTCCTCCGCCGGCGCGGTCCACGGCAAGGGCGACCGCCGCGGGGTGACCTCGG
>NZ_VWVV01000004.1 GCF_009830945.1 Nocardiopsis sp. FR4
GTTCCTACCGTGCTCTAACGCGGTCCACAGGAAACGGAAAGGTCCACCTCCTACCGTCGTGACCCATGACGAACAGCACCGAAGAGAGAACCCCGGAGTCCGGGCGGCGCCCGAAACACGGGACCGCGCTGGGATTCGCGGCGGCCCTGCTCGCGGCGGGCATCGCGCTCAGCGGGTGCGCCACCGCGGGCACCACCGCGTCGGAGCCGACCTCCTCCGCCCCCTCGACGGCGGAGACGGCCACCTCCCAAAACGCGTCGTCCACCACGACCGAGGAGACCATCACGGACGCCTCCGCCGCGGCGGAGGCGTTCACGGAGACGCTGTCGGACGAACAGCGCGAACAGCTGCTGTACGCCTACGACGACGAGACCAAGACCACGTCCTGGTCGAACTTCCCGGTCACCTTCGTCGACCGCGCCGGACTGAACCTGGCCGACCTGGACGAGGAGCAGAGGACCGCGGCCATGAAGGTCCTCCAAGCGCTGCTGAGCGAGGAGGGGTACGCGACCGTCACCGGCATCATGGGCGGCGACGAGTTCCTCCTGGAGAACAGCTCCAGCACCGAGGGCTCCCTGGGCCAGTACTACATCGCCTTCTTCGGCGACCCGTCCGACTCGGGTGCCTGGCAGGTGCAGTTCGGCGGGCACCACCTCGGCCTGAACGCCACCCTGGACGGCGCCGACGGTTCGATCACGTTCGCGCCCACGCACCTGGGAGCACAACCCGCCGTCTACACCGACGAGGAGGGCGACGAGGTCCAGCCCCTCTCCGGCACGTACGAGACGGCCTTCGCCTTCTACCACAGCCTGACCGAGGAGCAGCGGGCCGACCTGTACCAGGGCGCGCAGGTCAGCAACCTCACCTGCGCACCCGGCGGCACCTGCTCCTACCCGACCGGGACCGGCATCGCCGGTGCGGACCTGACCGAGGAGCAGAGGCGGCTCCTGCTCGACGTGATCGCCAACTGGGTGGGGCTCTCCGACGAGGAGACCACGGCCGAGGCGCTGGCGGAGATCGAGGCGACCCTCGACGAGACCTACGTGAACTGGTCCGGGGCGACCGAGTACGACACGACCCGGGGCGACGGAATCCACTTCCAGGTCTCCGGCCCGGACGTCTACGTCGAGTTCTCCAACCAGCAGGGGTCGGCGGGCGCCGACGTGGACGGGTACACCACGGCGGGGTGGGGGCACGTCCACACCGTCTACCGCGACCCGGCCAACGACTACGCGGGCAGCACCACCCAGCAGGAGGCCTCCGGGACGGGCGGCCCCGGCGGCGGTGCTCCGTCCGGCGGGCCGGGAGGCACCCCTCCCGGGAACGGCTGATCCCGCGACGGGGAGCCCCGGGGCCACCGCTTGGCCTTCGTCCGTCCGCGTGGACCGCGACGGCCAGCGGTGGCCGCCGGTGTCTCCGCACCGGACCTGAACAGCGGGGCGCGGTCCACGGCCGGAGCGCCAAGCCATCGGGGTCAGGCGCGCAACCGGCGTGGTCGTCGCCCGTGGTGTGTCCGGGTAGACCCCGTCCGGGCCGGGTTCCCCGGTCGGCGTGCACGTCCCCGCCCGTCACCGCCCCTGATCCTCAGCGAGGACAGCGGGCGGGTTCCCTTCCACCGGCGGTGACGTTGCGTCCGAGGACCGCTTCGGTGCCCCTGTGCGCCAACAGCCCCCGCGAGCCCGTCCTCGACTCGGGATCAGCCGAACCCCTGCGAGACGATACGGGGCACACCGTCAGCGGGTTCTCCGTCGCTGTCGGGGAGTCGGGGCGCCGAGACGAGGATTTCGCGAACGTCCACCAGCACGCCCTGGAGCTCCCGAAGGAGTCCCGCCTGGAGCCTGGCCCAGCCGTCGGCGTCCTGCTCACCTACCAGGTACTGCCCCGTATGCCGATGGATGACCTTGCCGACTTCAGCGTTCAGCTTGACCTGTTTCTCGCTGTCCTTCCACGCCTTCTCCGTTTGATCGAAAGCGTTCTTGACACCCCGGGGCAGGTCCTGCTGTGCCCCTGCTTTCCCGCTGGGATCCTGTTGCCCGTCCGCGTGCTGTTTGTTGCGCTGCTGGACCAGCTCGCCGGCTGCGGCCTTCAGCTTGCTGTGCTCTTCGTCGTCCCGGGTGTGGTGATAGTAGTTTCGCAGGCCCCAGATATCGCCCAGGGGGCCGCGCCACAGCGGCCCGGCGAGCTCAGGAAGGTCCAGGTGGGACGTGTTCTTCCTGGGGTGGCGCAGCGGAGGATGCAGACGCTCGTGGAACACCTGGTAGGCGACAGAAAGCCAGGCGATGAATTCCTGCCGGTTCGAAGCCCGCTCGTGAAGGCGTTTCAGGTCGGCCCACGGAGCCGGCTTGTATATCTGGTAGCCGAGCCGGGTCTGGGAGGCCTCGCAGGTTTCACTGTAGGTCACCATCAGCTGCTCCACCTCCTCCTTCCACCGGCGCTGCTGTTCGGGGGCGACCAGGGGGCGGCGGGCTTCCGATTCGATGCTTTCCGGGGAGATCTGCAGTTTCGGCAACGTGCCGGGGCCCGGGCTGCCCACGGAGCGCACCACACCACTGCCCAGCTCCGCGAAGTACCTGCTCAGTTCGTCCACACCACCGATGCTCTGTCGGTCACCTCCGGCGACGTCGACCAACTGACCGAGGAGTTCGTGGTTGGGCACCATGAAATCAGGAGGCTGCTGCCTCGCCTGACGAGATTTTTTGAGGTAGTTGTTCCACCATTTCCCGAAGAGGTCCTGGTCGCTGATCCCCACCACGTGCAGACGTATGCGAAGACCATCGTGGAGGTCCTCCATGAGCGCCACCGGATCAGCGATACCAGTGACCGACTCACCGCTCTTCTCGTCGCTGATCGGTGACCAGTTGGCACCGTCGCTCACCAGGACGATCAGCCTTTCGTTCCCCGGAACACCGTGGCGGTGAAGAAGTTCACCGGCTTTGTGCAGGGCCTGTCCGATGTCGGTACTTCTCTGGTCGTACCTCAGGAGGGCGACGGCCCCACGCAACTGCTCCAGGGACGAGTTGTTCGGTTCCGCGGCGACCTCCGCCATACCTTCCCGAACGGGAAAGTACGGGTACGTGTCGTGATCGAAGCCGAGGAGGGCGAACCGGGTCCCCACTCCGGTGGCCCGCTCCCGAGCGTTGATCATGGAGTTCAGGGCGCTCTTGAGAGCGTCCATGCGTGTCATGAAGGTGGTGCGTTCACCGAGAAGACCCCATCCGACGCTCTCGCGGGTGCTGGGAATGTCGTCGATGGACATCGAGCCGCTGCAGTCCGCCAGCACCACGATGTCCACTCCGCTGCGCACCCCCGGCGCGAACAGGGTCACGTGCGTGTCAGCACTGACGCTCAGCAGCCCGTGCATGACCTGCCCGGCATGGTCGACCGCTCGCCGCACCCTGAAGAGAGGACCGTCCAGGTCGATCCACGTGTCCTGGACGCCGCCCTGCTCCATGGAGAAGACATGGCCGTTGAGCAAGGGCGAGCCCTGAACGAACGAGGCCGCCCGATCCAGTGTCAGGTCGGCGGGCAGTTCGAGTTCGAGAGAGGCCACCCGAGCGGCCGCCGCGGACCACAGGACCCAGCCGTCGTCATCAGCCAGCCGGTGCTCCTCGACGAGCGGGGACGGCGCGACCACGACCCCGGGCGGTAGACCCCTGACAGGCACGAGCCGCACGGCGATCGTCTCGTTCGCGCCCCGGCCCCCGAGGCGGAGGTGGCCGGCTGTTTCCGCGCCCAGCCGCGTGTCGGACATCGCCAACCGGTTTCCGCCCACCAGCCCGGGCCCCGTCGCGGTGACCAAGCGCGTGTCACTCGGCGTGCATGTGATGGTGCTCATTCCCGCTCCAGCCTGATATCCACGCCCACCTTCCGCTTCAGTTCCTTGACCGTCGCGCCCCCGGTTCCGATGAAGGCTCCACGCAGATGGCGCGGCAACCGGATGTAGAGGATGCCCTGGCGCGGACGGTAGTCCGAGAACCTGACGGCGGAGGCCATCTCCCGTCGTCCCTCATACTGCAGCTGGCCGACCAGCCTCTCGAAGTGCCTGCGCCCCTCGACGTGTTCGGCCTGGAATCGCTCGATGTCCTCCCGGCGTGAGGAAGCATGATCCCGTAGCAGCCGGAGGGCGGCGTTCGAGGAACTGCCCAGATCCAGCTCACCCCGGCCAATACGGCTCTCAAAACCAGCGAATAGAGCGTCGATACTCTCCATGTCGAGCACCGATTTGCGCGTATTGATCAGGATATGTCGGACGATGCTGATACGCGGCAGGAAAGCCTGGCGACGATTCCCCGTCCTTTTCCCCTTCTTGGCCTCGAATCGGGTCACCGTGCCCGCGAGGATGAGTTCGACGAGCTTTTCGTTCGGCGTCTTCTGCAGGCTCCCGTGGTGAAGGGAGCACAGGGCCAGACCGCGGCTGTGGCGACCGTAGATCTGCCAACGCATCACGTGTTCGGCGCACACCCGCCGCCCGCAGGGCTTCGGCGCGCCCAGCTGGCGGTGTTCGCATCGAATGTGCGCAGTGGTCCCACAGCCCCTGTGGTCGCAGACCGGGAAGTAGTCCGCGTAGCAGTCGTGGCAGTAGGTGATGGACGCGTCTCCGGGATGACGCCGTAGGTGTCGTTCGCACCACACCCTCGATGCCCGGCAACGCCGACCGCGGCACCATGCGCTGGCCTGGGCACCGCACTGGCACTCGGGTACGTGGCTCAGACATGAGGCGCGCAGGCTGCCCTCAAGGAAGACCACGTGTTCGTCACAGACCCGCCCGAGGGGCTTGCCCTTGGCTGCCTGGGATCCCTCTCCGGGACCGCAGCCGGGGCAGAGGAAGGGCGCGTAACTCGTCCTTCCCTCGGCGAGACAGGTATCGCAGCGATGCCTGACGCGCGGCGGTTCGAGGATGCCCCGTACCGCGAAAGGAGTGGTTCGGGTCAGGGGAACCGGTGCGGCGGCGGGGTCCAGGAACCAGACGCCGACCTGTCCCGTGGCACCGAGGTCGAGGCGCACTCGTGAGCCGACGCGGGGATCCACCGTGACCAGCGCGGGCTCCAACTGCTCCCACAGAGCCACACAGTCCTCCACACCGCTGATCCCCTTGCGGTACTCCCGAAGGTCGAGCATGACGGGTACGGGTGTCCGCGTCGGCTTCGACGGCCCCATCAGTCCACCTCCTCGGCGAGCGGCGCCACCAGGAGCACCTCCACCGTTCCCCGGTGCTCACCTGCCTTGTCCCTGTATGTGGTGTCGGTCAGCAGCACATATCCGAGACCGCGCGGAGGCACCCCGAGTGATCGCAGCCCGGCGCGCACCCGCGATCTCTCATCTGCTGGCAGGTCCCAGTGCAGGAGCGCCACCCCTTCCCGGACGGCGTCGCGCACGGCCCGACGCGCCTCGGGCCCGTCCCAGGACGGAAGCGGCTCCTTGCAGCGAACACGCTGTCTGGGGTGTGGACGCAACAGTCGACGCACGGCCTTGGCCTCTTCCCGCTGACGACCGGAAAGCGAGCGGTTCAGGTTCAGGGCGTCCCCGGTGCGACAGTACGAACGCAAGGCGTCCCTGGCCTTCTCAGCGGTGACGTCGGTTCCGGAGAGTATCGTGAGCAATTCCTGTTCGGACGGGGACGGACCGGCCTTCCCCCTCTTGCCTCCGTTCTGTCCGCGGCGGCCCTCCGGACTCCGTTCCGCCTGTCCGGTGGAGGTTCCTGAGTTCCCGTCCTGGGACGTGTGTCGCGGAGACAGTTCCCCGGCCAGCCAAACTCCGAACGCCGCAGTGCTTCCCGGGGCCTGGGCATGGTTGGCGGCGTCCAGATGGTCGGCCGTGAGCCAGCCGGGTGAGCCGACGTTTCCCGCCACCTGTTCGAGGCCCAAGGCCTTGACGTCCTGGCGGTACCACCGAGCGAAGAGGTCGTTCTCGTTGCGCACCGGAGAGAACGACGCCGCGCCGCCCGCGAGTTCGACCCCGGCGAAAACCGGGGTCAGCTCCCTGGAAGTCGCGTCGAGCTGGCGAAAGTACGGCAACAGGCGCCGGAGAAGGTCCCGGACGACGGGAACGGCCCCGATTTCCACGTCCTTCACGTCCGTGGCCCCGCCCCGAGGGTCCTTTGCCCGACCCTGCCTCACCTTGAACTCCGCGGCCATCCCATGGGCGACAGCCCTCGAACGGTTGTACTCCACGACCCGCTGCGGAATGACACGGACCCGCTGCCCCGCCCGTTCCATGTCCCGCGCCAGCATCGAAAGCGCCTGGACACACATGGCGTGCGTCATCGCCATGGAGACCGACGCCTGGGCGTCCACCAGCCGCAGGGTCACGTCATGGCCTCGACCGCCACCGGCGTCACCGAAGGGGTTGATGTCCATGGACTCCAGCCCGGCCAGTCTCTCGTCGAGGCGAAGAGTGGCCCGCACATGGTCCATGTGCTGTGGAGCGTAGGAGTCCACGTACCGTGCGGCCACCTGTTCGTTGCTTCTGGCGAGCCGGGCCGAACCGCTGGACACGACTCCCCCGGGACCGTGGAGCTGACGACCGGTCAGGGCGATGAGCCCCGGGGAGTGCTCACGCACGAGGTTGCTCAGCAGCTCTCGCTGGACGTCGCTGACGACCTCCACCGAATGCAGGTCCGCGCACAGTCCCACCGACCGTTCCCCGGCCGTTCCGTCGGCGCCCGGACTCCAACCGCTGGGAACGAGGGCCCCGCCCCGCCGCCAGACCGCCGCTCCCACAGACGCGACGGACTGGGCGAGTGTGTGACCGAGCGCGGAGCGCGCTTCGGGGCTGTGGAGGTTGACCCGGCCTGTGTCGATCCAGAGGGCGACCGGATGGTGGGGGCTCCCCCGAAGCACGAAGGAGGAACCGCCCGGGCCGTCGGCCAACCGCGGTGGATCAGCGAGAACGGCGTTCGCTATCTCGGCGGCCGGAGCGCCGTTCGTCCGCGACACCACCACGTACCCCTTCGCCAGGCGCTGCCCGAGGGGACCTGAACGATAAAGCGCCACCAGCACTGCGATTCAGTCCTCCGCATCATGCAGTTATCCCGTCCCTCGGAGATCACCGGCGGGAACCGGAAGGACGGCGAGGTGGGGTCCGACATCAAGCCACGTCGACCGGCAGGGCTTCCACGGCGAAGAACGCTGAGATCGCCCAGTCCACTTTCCTGCGCCTTTCACCCTGGGGCACTACAAGATACCCGCTTATGACCTCAGATCCCAACCGACAAAACCCCAAAAACGGCCACAACAGCACCACAACGCCAAGAGCTACATAAATCTCTAAAGCATCTTCGTTCTCATAACTGTCACGGAGCCCAATCCTTCATCCGAGCACCCTCCTCCGAAGCACCGCCCGCCCGGGCGGAACGGCCCCTCATCGCTGATGTATACGTCCGCTGAGGTTGCGAAGCGCCCGGACCGCGGTCCGGGCGGGGCGGGTGGCCAGGAGCAGCCCGGTCAGGAACACACAGCCGACCAAGACCGCCGCCAAGACCCATGCGTCCCGGGGGCCGAGCACCTGGAGGAAGGCGAGCGCGATGGCCGCGGGAACCGTCGCGAGGGTGAACAACAGAACGGAGCCGTTGACCGTGGTGGACTCCTTCGCCCGGATCACGTGGTTGTAGTCGCTCACCTCGCTGAGGATCTGCTCGAAGCGCTCCGGAAGCCGGTGCTGGAGGTGGAGCTCCTCAAGGAACTGATTGGGAACCCCGTGAGCGGACAGGTGCTGCCACCAGAGCCGGTGGCGGAACCGAGCGATGTGGTGTTCCAGCACGGACATGCCCATCGGGGATCCCGGGTCATGCACCGCGGAGAGATCATCCTCGAGCTCCCTGATGCCGTGGAGCTGCAACAACCCGATCAGGACGGCGTCGAGGTAGATCGTTCTCGCGTAGAGGGCCGCGTGATTGTAGAAGGGGTCCGAGGCACCGAGGTCGGGCCGTGTTCCGAGGAGGGCCATCCCCTCGCGGAGAATCAGGACGGACCAGTCGGCCGAGATCCAGATGCGCTTCTGTTCCGGCAGCTGAGTGGTCCTGGGGTCGGGCGGCTGATCCACATAGGCGGTACGGGAGGCCAGCGACCACTGCCACTGGTCGAAGGAGGGCCAACGCCGGTAGCGAGGATGGCGGTAGATGCGCGGCAGGCGCCGACCGCGGGAGGTGACGAACGCCAGGGTGAAGGGGGGTCCTGGAAGCAGGTCCACCTGGTCACCGGCGATGCGGGACGCGTCATAGTCCGGCAGCCCCGCGCCCCTGCGTCCAGCGAGCGCGCGGAGGACCTCCACTGGATGCGCCCCTTGGGAGGAGAGGTGGATGATGACCAGCCCGTCGGATCCTGGGCGTTCATCCGGCCGGAGTGCCTCCACCCCGGTGACGGAGACACCTCCGAACCGCTCCTCTCCGGTTCGATGCCAACGGCGTGGTCGCTCGGAAGTGCCGTACAGAAGGCGGGCGGTCCGCGACGGGTAGTAGGTGCTGCGGCCCGCCGTGTCGGCACACATGCCGTCATAGGCGAGGGGAAGCGGACCTTCGGCCCAATCGGGATTTTTAGGAAAGGTCGCGCGATACACGGCGATAATGGCCTGACGGGCCAGACGACTCAAGAGCGGTGCCTCCACATCAGGTCAAAGCAGCTGGGTGACATGAATATCAGTGCCGCACTGGCCTGAACGGCCGGGAAATGAACATGGTTCCGGTTCGGATGGGAACCCGCCCCCGGGGAAAGAGCGGCTCGTCACCGGATCGGCGGCCGTGGCTCTCCCGTGCGCCAGGGCGGGCAGCGTCTGCCCGGGCCTGTTCGGAAACCCGCACGTGGACCACACCCGGACACGGAAGCTTTCCCGGTTCATGAGCTCGCCAGCGACACCGGTACGTGGGTCGACGCCTGCGAGGCGAGTTCGAGCTGGGCGAGGAACGGATTCTGTTCGGCCTGGTACCGGTACCCGGCGCTGTCGCGCACGCATTCGGGACACCAGTGGCCGCCGGTGAGCACGAGGCGGGGCTGGCCGCGAAGACGTGGCCCAGGGCGCACCGCCAGACCAAGGGGGGTCGTGATGTCACCGCGCCGCACGTCCGACGAGAGCAGCTCGCCGCCCCGGAAGGCGGCCGCCTCGCCGTAGTCGAGCGCGTTCCACCGGGAGGAGGGCTTCGACTCGTCGTACCCGTGGTCGAGGTAGGCGGGTGACCGGCTCGGCTCCGGCGGGAAGAAGGTCGGCCAGTCCCCGCGCTCCCACTCCTCACGCGAGCCGAAGTGCGCCGCCACAACCTCCCGGTCCCCGCCGCGGATCGCGTGCATCGTGCCGCGCGGCCTGCGGGTGAGCGGCTTCATCACGAGGTGCTTGACGATCCAGGGCGGCACCCTGCCCCCGGAGCACACGGACGCCGGGGCGGCCTCGACCGCCCTGGCGAGGGTGTCCTCGAACGTGTCGGCGCGGAAGGGCACCAGTTCGTGCAGGCGGTCGCTGTCGGTGTACCACTGCCCGTGGAAGTCGCGGGTGGAGAACCAGTTCCGGTCGTACCAGCGCCTGATGTCGCGTCCGCCACCGATGTCGTAGACGCCGCCCCAGAACTCCTCGGGCACGTCGGGAGAGGCCACACCGACGAGGAGACGGGCGGAGTCCTCGGCCGAGGCCCACTCCAGGACCCCGGCGCTGGTGCCACCATCGGACAGGGGCTGGTGTACGGGTTCGTCGCGGCTCGGCACGCCGCTGGCGCACAGGACTGAGCGGGTACCGCTCCCCGCCCGCCGGGTGGGGCGAGGCCGTGCGCTGGTAACCCTCCGATGCTAGAGCGCGCAAGCAACGTTCCCGTCCACTCTGGAGGAGACCCCATACGATGGCAGGGCGTGGTGTACGACAGAGGGTCACGGCCGCGGACATCGCCAGGGAGGCGGGTGTCTCGCGCGCGACCGTCGGCTTCGTCCTGAACGACACCCCCGGTCAGAGCATCTCCGTTGGCACGCGTGACCGGGTCATGGACGCCGCGCGCCGGATGGCCACAGGCCGCGCAGGCCCTCGCCAGCGGGCACAGCAGGATCGTCCTGTTCGTCATGCCCGACTGGCCCGTGGACTACAGCATGCGCCGCTACCTGGAGGAGGCGTCCCTGCTTCTGGACGAGTCCGGGTACAGCATGGCGACCTACACGCCGCACCCCAGCGGGCGGTCGCGGCCGCTCTGGGAGACGCTGAACCCCGACGTGGTCGTCGGTTTCACCCCTCTTCTCCCCCGAGGAGCTGGACTCCCTACACGCCAGCGGCGTCACCCGGATCATCCCTTCGCCGGTGGCCCCGGAGACCGGCTTGCACGACGCCCCCGCGCTCACCGCGGGCCCGGTCCCGCAGGCCGAGCACCTGCACGAGCGGGGACGTCGCCGGGTGGTGTTCGCGGCCTCCGGCGATCTCCGGTTGGCGCCCCTGGTCCACCAGCGCGGGGCCGCCGCCCACGCGGCCGGTGCGCGGCTCGGCCTGGAGTGGCACGACCAGCACACGGTCGAAGGGGACAACGCCCGGAGCCTGGTCACGAGGTGGCGCGACGAGGGGGTCACCGGCGTGATCGCCTACGACGACGACGTCGCGGCGACGGTGGTCGGCGCGGCCGTACGCGCGGGTGCCCGCGTCCCGGGCGACCTCGCGGTCGTCGGCCACGACGACAGCCCGCTGGCGTCGGTGTTGGTCCCCTCCCTGTCCACTGTGCGGATCGACACCGGCGCGCTCGGTCGGACCCTGGCCCAGCGGGCGCTGGACGAGGTGCTCGACCGCCCGCACGAGCACGGCCACCTCCCGGTGGCGACCGACCTCGTGCGGAGGGAGTCCACCTGAGGAAGGGGGTAACGGTCCACCGCGGAGGACCCGTCCCCCGTCCCACGGCCTCAGGAGACGCGGGGCACGGCGAGGGAGCCGCCGTCGGGTACCGCGCCGATCTTGACCTCCGGCCCGTGCCGGTTCATGGTCCCGACCGGCCCTTCGCCGCCTCGTGGTTCGCTCAAGGAACCCGTCGAACGCGGCAGCGGCAAAATCCGCTACGGGCCAGCCGCCCGTGGAACGGCTCCGACCCGAGCCGAGGAGGACAAGGCCCGGGCCGGAGGGCTCAGGACCCCACGGGGGCCGTCTTGGCGGCCGGGGTGCGGAACACCTGGTGCGGCTGGAACACGCAGACGTTCGTCTCGCCCTGGACGTTGGCGTCGGTGATCTCCACGAAGTAGGCGTAGGAGGTGTCCGGCTCCAGTCCGGCGCCCACCTGCACCTCGCCCCGGTTGCGCCCGGCCTCGGGCATCCCGCGGACGCGCTGGATGAAGATGTTGTCCCACCAGGTCAGGTTCTGGGTGTCGAACTCCCGGGCCGAGGCGCCCCTGGCCAGGCGGTGGATGTAGTAGGCGTCCGGCCCGCCCATCCGGTCCAGGGTCCTCCACGAGCAGTGCAGCTCGCCCACCCCGGGGACGCCCGGCAGCTCCTCCCCGCCCGAGGGGGTGAAGGAGGCCAGCACCTCGCCCCGGTGGGCGGTGTAGCTCTCGACCAGGCGCCGCGAGACCGCGCTGTCCTGGCGGCGCGTGCGGGTCTGCACACTGCCGTCGGTACCGCGCACCTCGATGGTGTACTCGCCGTCGGCCAGGAACCCCGTGGGCAGGTTCACCATGTACCAGTAGTAGTCCAGCGTGCGGTCGTAGATGTGGCCGTCGGTGTTGGCCGCCGTGAAGCGCTGGTTGGTGAACTCCACCTCGTACCCGCCCGGGCCGCGGGCGGTGATGGACTCCACCAGCCCCGGGGTGGGCACGCCGGGCGTGGGATGGAAGGACACCAGGAACTTGTGCTGCTCCTTGGGCAGCGGCGTCCCCTCGAAGTCCCAGTAGACGTCACAGGCCATGATGTCGTAGACGCGCAGTGGGGGGTGGCTCACGGTGGTCCCTTCGCGGTGCGGTCGCTCTGTCACCGGAAGTGTGCGCCCGCCGGACGGGGCCGCGCATCGGTCGAACCTCGGATTCGGCCGGGCGCCCGGCCCGCCCGGCGGCGTCAGGGGTCGCAGCGGGGACACAGGCCGGGGTCGGCGGTGGTGCGTCCGTCGCGGCCACGCGGCGCCTGGCGGGCACTCGCCCCCTCCGACCCCGTACGGCTCCGCCAGCACGGCGGGGCCGGGCACCGGTCCCGCCGCCGTAACCTGGGGTCGGAGCGCGCGGGCCCGCCGTCCGCGCCCGCTCCGGCACGACGCCGCCCGCCCCGCGCGGCGGGCGCACACCGCGGCCGTCCGCCGGGGGACCGGGGCCGGCACAGGACGAGGGAAGGTAGCGAGAGTTGACCACGTGGAGCGCCGCCGACATCGAGAAGGCGGCTCACGTGCTGCGCACGGGCGGACTGGTGGCGCTTCCGACCGAGACCGTCTACGGCCTCGGCGCGAACGCCGAGGACCCGGACGCCGTGGCACGCATCTTCGCGGTGAAGGGCCGCCCGCCCTCCCACCCGCTCATCCTCCACATCGGTGACACCGCACGGCTGCGGGACTGGGTCGAGGACGTCCCGGACACGGCGCGCGTCCTGGCCGGGCGTTTCTGGCCGGGACCGCTCACCCTGGTCCTGCGGCGGGGACGCCGCGTACCCCTGGAGGTGACCGGCGGGCTGGAGACGGTGGCCGTGCGCGTGCCCGCCCACCCGGCCGCGCTCGCCCTCCTGGAGGCCTTCGGCGGCGGTGTCACGGCGCCGTCCGCGAACCGCTTCGGCTCGGTCAGCCCCACGACGGCCCGGCACGTCCGCGAGGAGCTGGGGGCCGACGTCGACCTCGTCCTGGACGGGGGTCCGTGCGGGGTCGGCGTCGAGTCGACCATCGTCGACGCCACGGGGGAGGAACCGAGCATCCTCCGCCCCGGCGGTGTGGCGCGGGAGGACCTCGAGGAGGCGCTGGGAGGTCCGGTGTCGACGCCCGCGACGAGCCCGGTCCGGGTGCCGGGCCAGCACCCGTCGCACTACGCGCCGCACGCGCGGGTCGTCCTCGTCCCGCCCGAGGAGTTGGCGGGTGAGGCCGAGCGCCTGCGGGCGCGGGGCCATCGGGTCGGGGTCCTCCTGCCCCCCGCGTGCGGCGACGCCCCGGCGGGAGCGCACGCCGTCGTCCCGGTCCCCGCATCCACCGCCGAGTACGCGCGCGGGCTCTACGGGTTCCTGCGCGAGTTCGACCGGCGCGGATGCGAGGTCATCGTGGCCTCCCTCCCGGCGGACGAGGGCCTCGGGTTCGCGATCGCCAACCGGCTCCGCCGCGCCGCGGGCCCCCGCCCCGCCGGGAACGGGGAACCGGCGTGAGACGCGTGCGCTGAACCGGGCGGGGCCGTCGGGGCGCCCCCGGCCCGTGTCGGCGGGCCGGGGCCGGGGGCGCCGGAGTCCGGAGCCGGTGCGCCCGGTCAGACGCGGTCGACCAGGAGCTGCCCGTCGGCGGCGCGCTGGCCGGCCAGGCCGCCGCCGTAGTTGGCCTCGACCCGCGAGCGCTCGGAGGCGTTGGGGTAGGGGTTCGTGCAGTTCACGCCGCCGGTGGAACCCGACATCAGTGACGAGCACGGGCCGGGCTTGGCGTCGGGCAGGCCCAGGCTGTGGCCGAGTTCGTGCGCGGCGATGCGCACCGCGTCGTAGCCCGCGGCGGTGCCCTGGCGGCCCATCCAGACGGTGACCTGCCCGCCCGGGCGCACCGGGCCCAGCTGGGCGCGGGGCCAGCCGTTGTCGGCGATGACGCGGATCTCGGCGCGCCGTCCGGCGGAGGCCGGTTCCAGGCGGACGTTGCTGACGCTGGAGTTCCACACGCGCACGGCGGCGGAGACGGCGGAGGTGTACTCCGCGGCCTGGCTGGCGTCGTAGTACAGCACGGTCTGGCGCAGCTGCTGGGAGTGCTCAGCGGGCGCGGCGGTGGCCGGTGCGGTTCCCACCAGCGTCAGCGCCAGCGCGCTCAGGGCGATCAGGAGGGGTGTGAGGAGGCGTCTCAGCATGGGGGTCTCCCTGGGGGTGAGGGTGCTGATGTTCTCGGTGACCCGGTGGGGTCGGGCTGATGCTATGTGTAGTGATGTAGCGCCACAAGATGTGCAGAACGCCTAATTTTCGCGATATCACCCTCGGGGAACGGGGTCCCGCGGCGGACGCCTCCGACGCGCTCCCCGCCCCCGGGCCGGGGGGACACCGCCGCCGGAGGCGGCCCCGGGCGGGCACGGCGTCGACCCCGCCTGGTGCGCTCCGGAGCGGGGGGAGATCCTCGGGGGCAGTCCCGAGGCCGCGGCCGGGCACCGCCTGCTGGCCCTGTGGTTCACGAACCACGGGGAGGGGCCCTGCGTGCTGGGCGGCTACCCCGACGTGGCCTTCGCCGACGGGGACGGCGGAGAGCTCGACGTCGCGGTCGCCCCGGGCGGTTCCCTCACGGCCGAGGACCCGGGGCCGGGCGAGGTCGCCGTGCCCGTCGGCGGCCGGGCCGTGAGCACCCTCAGCTGGGGCGCGGGGGCCCGGTCCGACCGCGGCGCGCGGGTGCTGCACGCCGCCCCTCCCCCGGGGCACCCCGGGCGGCCTCGCCGTTGGAGCTGGACGTCACCGACGGCGGGGAGGTCACCGTGACCGCGTGGAGGCTGGAGGACTGACCGCGGGCGGGGGCCCGGCCGCTGGCCGGACCCCCGCCCCGGGGTGCGCGCGGAGCTAGGTCAGGTTCTTGCTCTGGACGTCCCACTCGGTCGAGCACAGGCCGCAGTCGGGGCCCACGAACTGCTGCCGGGCCTGCTGGTCGCCCTTGAGCTGCCACTTGAGCCAGGCCACGCCCACCCGGCCGTACTCGCCGCCGTTGGGCTGGGCGAAGGTGCCGAAGTGGCCGACGTCGAGGTGGCCCATGAAGGCGGGCAGCCCCCGGGGCAGGCGGCCGTAGTCGTCGACGGCGTTGGCGTAGGCGATGTCGCCGGGGCCGCCGGTGAAGTAGGCGATGGGCGCGTGCAGGCGGGTGAGCAGGTGGTTGTCACGGTCGGTCAGCAGCCCGCTGTTCCACAGCACGGTGGTGTCGATGCGCGGGTCGTCGGCGACCTCGTAGGTCTCCAGCCCGCCGCAGGACTGGCCCATCACGGCGATGCTGCCGGTGTCGAGGCGGCCCCGGTAGGGGCTGAACAGGCGGGTGTTCTCCGCGACGGCCCAGTCGATGGCCTCGGTGAGCATCTCGGCGTCGGTGCTGCCGGTGCCGCCCGGGCGCCCGTTCGCGATGACCAGGAACCCGTGCGAGGCGAACTCGGTGAGGATGTTCTCGAACCACGTGCCGTCGGCGCGGCAGGCGCCGTTGCCCCAGGCCACGATGGGCAGCTGCTCGCCGGCGGGCAGGTTGACGGGGCGGTAGACGGTGTGGTTGCGCAGGCGCAGGGTGGTGACGTACTCGGCGTCGTAGGGGCCCGTGCCCCCCATGGTCTGGACGTCGGCGGACGCTGGCGAAGCGGGGATGACAGCGGCGGCCATGAGCAGGCCGAACAGGGCGGCCGACGCGCGGCGGAACAGGTTGGGTGATCCCATCCGGATTCTCCTCGGGGGTGGAAAAGCACAACGGGGATTTTTCTCAGCGCGCTGGACACCGAATATTCGGCACGCGGAGAGAGGTGTCAACAACCCTTCGCGCAAGACCCGTGGTTGCACCGATGGCCCCGTCCGCATTCACGCGTCCCCTGCCAAGGGCATCCGGAACAACCCCTTCCACCAGGCACGACTCCGGAAACGGCGGCAGGTGGCCGTTCCCCCGGAGCAGGAACGCCCGCACCGCAGACAGGGGAGGAAACGGCCCTCTCCCGGGGAATCCGCGTTCTCCCGCGATCCGGACACCCGGGGAAAACACGCCGCGACCATTCCGTGGATCCCCGGCAACGGACACAACGCGCCGTTTTCCCCGATCCGGGCACGGCGGCCGGAATCCGCCTGTCGCTACCGGCGCGTAGGCGGGTAGGGGTAGTACCCGTCGGGTGGTGCCGCCGCCCGGCGCACCCGTCCCCGCCCGGAGGAGAAGAGATGACGACCGCGTGGACGATCCCCGTTCCGGCCGAGGGCATGGCACTGCGGAGCCTGGTGATCACCGGCTCGGACCGGGACCTGGAGGTGCGCCTGGGCCGTGAGGAGGGGCCGCCGGTGCGGTTCCCGGTCTCCGACGCCCGGGTGACCGCGACGGACGACGTGGCGCTGGACCTGTCCCGGTCCGAGGACGCCTGCCTCTCCCTGGAGTACACGGCCGCGCCCGGCCTGAGCCTCATCGACGCGCGCGTGCTGTGGGACGAGGAGTTCCTCGACACCCCGGAGGTGGAGGAACGCCTGTCCGCCCTCTTCGGGGGCGGCGGGGAGCCCGTCCCGGTGCCGGACTGCTGCCTGCGCGTCGAACTGTCCCTGGCGGGACGGGAGGCGTAGGCGGGCGCGCTCCCGGCCCCGCCCCGGTCCCCGCCCCCGGCGGTTCAGAGGTCGATCACGGTCTTGACGTCGTCGTCACCCGGGGCGAAGGCCTCGCCCGCCCGCTCCAGCGGCAGCCGCCGGGTGATCATCCGCTCCAGCCAGGCGGTGTCGGCCTCGGCCAGGGCCCGGGCCGCCACCTCGTAGTGCCGCAGGTTGGCGTTCACCGATCCGACCAGCACGTCGTTCTCCAGGACGATCTCGCGGCCGACCGCCCCGGCGTCGACGCTGAGCTTGCGCCCGCTCGTGGACAGCCCGGTCAGGCAGACGATCCCGTAGGTGGCGTTGTGGCGCAGTGCGTCGAGGATGAGCGCGGAGGCGCCTGTGGCCTCGATGATCACGTCCGGCTCGCCGTCCTCGGCGATCTCGGCGACGCTGCCCGTGTGGTAGGTGGCGCCCAGGGCGGACACCAGTTCCGGTTTGACCCCCGTCTCCACGCGGTCCAGGACGTGCACGTCCAGTCCGCGCTGGACGCCGAGCAGGGCGGCCAGCAGGCCGATCGGACCGGCGCCGGTGACGAGCAGCCGCCGGGGCTCGAACCAGGCCCGGTTGCCGATCCGTTCGATCTGCTCCCACGCCTTGGCCACCACCGCGGTGGGTTCCAGCAGTACCCCCACGCGCTCCAGCACGGGGTCGAGCCGGACCGCGTAGTCGGCCTCCACCGTCCAGCGCTCCGAGCCGTAGCCGTGCCTGCCCTTGATGCCGCGCTCGGTGAATCCGCCGTTGCGGCACATGTCGAACTCGCCCCGCCCGCACGCCCCGCACGGCACCGGGTCGGGCCGCCGCACCACCCCGGCCACCAGGTCGCCGGGGACGAAACCGCTGTTGTCCGGGGCCTCGCGCACCCGGCCCAGCGACTCGTGGCCCAGGACGAGCCGTTCGGAACCGGGCGGCGCCTCGCCGTACTCGCCCTCGGCGATCTCGCGGTCGGTGCCGCACACCCCCAGCGCGACGCCGTCGACGAGCAGCTCGCCCGGCCCCGGCACGGGTTCGTCCACCTCGTCCACCCGTACCGAGCCGACCTTGGACGGCACCACCGTCAGAGCACGCATACTCTCCCCCTCCCCGGGCCCACGCCCTTCTTCTTCCCGACCGCTACCCGGCGGGCGGGCGCGGCAACCCGTCTGATGCCTCCCCCACCCCTCTGGCGTGCCGCGACGGCGCCGCCGGCGGACGGGCGGGGGCCCTGTGGTGTACTGGCTCGCGACCGGATCGCGCAGGGGAAGGGGCAGGCGCCATGCTGCTGGGCTCGGCCACCACGGAGGGGCCCGCGGTGCGGGTCGGGGACGACGCGCTCGACCGGGAGGGGCTGGAGTCGGCCGCGGCGGCCGTGGCCGCACGGATCCGCGGCGCCGGTGCCGTGGCCGTGCACGGCGAGGCCTCGCTGGGCACGGTCGTGGCCGTGGTCGGCGGTCTGCTGGCGGGGGTCCCGGTCGTGCCGGTCCCGGCCGACTCCGGGCCCGGCGAACGGCGCCACATCGTGCGCGACTCCGGCGCCGAACTGTGGCTGGGCCGCTTCCAGGAGGGCGCCGACCTGCCGACCGTGCCCGTGGACCCGGCCGAGCGCTCCTCCCTGACCCCCCCGAACCGCCGTCCGAGGCCGCCGCGCTGATCATGTACACCTCCGGGACCACCGGGCGCCCCAAGGGCGCGGTGCTCTCGCGCCGGGCCGTGGCCGCCGACCTCGACGCGCTCGCCGACGCCTGGGCCTGGTCCCCCGATGACGTGCTGGTGCACGGACTGCCGCTGTTCCACGTGCACGGGCTGGTCCTGGGCGTGCTGGGGGCGCTGCGCGCGGGCAGCCCTCTGGTGCACACCGTGCGGCCCACGCCCGGAGCCTACGCCGCGGCGGCCGGGGCCGGGGGCACCCTGTTCTTCGGGGTGCCGACCGTGTGGGCGCGCACCGCACGCGATCCGGCCAGCGCCCGCGCCCTGGCCGGGGCCCGGCTGCTGGTGTCGGGCAGCGCACCGCTGCCCGACACCGTGGCGCGCGGCCTGCGGGCGGCGGCCGGGCAGAGCCCGGTGGAGCGGTACGGGATGACCGAGACGCTGATCACCGTGGCCGCGCGGGCCGACGCCGGGCGCCGCACCGGCTGGGTGGGCACGGCGCTGCGGGGTGTGGAGACGCGGCTGCGCGGTGAGCACGGCGAACCCGTTCCCGACGACGGGGAGAGCGTCGGTGAGCTACAGGTGCGCGGGGACACGCTCTTCGACGGCTACCTGGGGCCGCCGGAGGCCACGGCGGCGGCGTGGACCGGGGACGGCTGGATGCGCACCGGAGACGCGGCGGTGCGTGACGCCGACGGCTGGCACCGGATCGTGGGGCGGATGTCGGTGGACCTGATCAAGACCGGCGGGTACCGGGTCGGCGCGGGCGAGGTGGAGGCGGCGCTGCTGGACCATCCGGCCGTGCGCGAGGCCGCCGTGGTGGGCGAGGCCGACGAGGACCTGGGACAGCGGATCGTGGCCTACCTGGTGGGCGAGGGCATCGACCCGGAGGCCGTGGCCGGTTTCGCGGCCGAGCGGTTGTCCCGCCACAAGCGCCCGCGCGAGGTGCGCGTGGTGGAGGCGCTGCCGCGCAACGCGATGGGCAAGGTGCGCAAGGCGCTGCTCGGCGATGGGCGGGGCTGAGGCTCCCCTACCGGGACCCCGCCCGCCGGGCGTCCCCGGCGGCCCGGTGCGCGATGACCGTTCCGGTGATCAGCAACCCCAGCAGCACCGGGTAGGCCACGGCGACGACGGCCCAGGCGAGGGAGAGGAAGAGGGCCGTGGACAGGCCCGCGAGGGCGGACACCGCCGCCGCGGCAGCGGCGAGGTAGCCCAGGCGCACGGTGGCCGTGAGCCAGGGCCCGGCGGCCCGGTGCCCCTCGCGCCAGCCCTCGTCGGAGGCCATGGTCGCGCTCGTGCGCAGGCCGACCAGCGCGTTGCGCTCCAGGGCGCCGCTCGCGGTGGCGTTCCGGAGGTAGTGGGTGCTGCCCGCGACGACGGCGAGCCCGACGACGGCGGCGAGGAGTCCGACCAGTGCGTCCATGGAAGGTGGCCTCTCTGGGGTGGTCCGGTGCGAGGCGGGGAACGCGCTCCCCTCAAGGGTTTGGACGGTGCGCCCGGCGGAGTCGTTCCCCCGGCGCCTCCGCCCGGGAGGTCCGGGGCCCGATCCGGCCACCGGTGTGCGCGGCGCGCCGCGGGCGCGACCGGGTCAGTCGAGAGCCACCGCGAGCGAGTAGAGCCGGGTGGTCTGGGTGTGGCGCCCGTTGTCGTCGGAGACCAGATAGAGGACGCGGCGGCCCTCGTTCCCCGTTCCCCGTAGCTCGGGTCCCAGGGCCATGCCCTCGACGTTGTCCAGGATCTGGTTCGGCTGGGCCTCGTCGGAGACGACGTCGCCCTCGGGGCAGTGGGCCATGTCGAAGAGGAGCTCCTTGCGGGCCAGCAGGTCACCGGCGTTCCTGGGGAGGCCCCGTCCGGTCACGTCCTGGGCGTCGGTGAGGTCCACCTCGTACAGGCGGATGGCGTTGCCGAGCCCGGTGAGGAAGCCGCGTTCGAGCGCGAGCAGCCGGTTCTCGTCGACCGCCGCCAGTTCCACCAGGTAGAGGCCCACCTCCGTCTGGTACCCGTACTGCCGGTCGAGCGCGTAGTCGCCGCCGGGCTCCCCCGTGTAGCGCTGGATGCGCACCTGGTGGCGGCCGTGCACGTCCGCGTCCCCGACAAGGGGTCCCTCCAGCCCCGCGAACAGGTGGGCGCCGTCGGGGGTGGCGGTCAGGGACTCGATGTTGCGCTCGTGCTGGGCCGCACCGCCGGGGGCCGGGAGGAAGGCGTCCGGCAGGGGGAGGGGGTCGCCGATCTGCCTGCCGTCGGAGATCCCGAAACGGCGGATGGCGGGGCCGCTCTCGGCGGCGGCGAGGATGGTCTCACCGCCCTCCTCCACGAGCATCCCCTCCCCGTCGAAGGACTCGAAGGGCTCGCCGTCCGGCCCGTACAACAGCTGGGTTCCGGTGACGGCGGGTTCCAGGGCCTCGGCGGGGCCGAGGTCGAGGGCGAAGACCTGGGCGGGCTCGTTGTCCCGCAGGACCAGGGCCTGGGAGCCGTCGCCGGTGAGCGCGAGGGCGGACAGCCCCTCGACCGGGTTTCCCAGGTACTCGTTCTGGGGCGGCTGGTCGAGCTGGTCGGACACGGAGAGCAGCCGCGCCCGGCCGGCGGCGTCGCAGGGGCCCGGGATCTGGTCGGTCCGCGTGCCCGGGCTGATCCATCCGTGTACCTGGTAGCCGACCGCCGCGCCCAGGAGCAGGCCCAGGAACAGCGCCGCGGCGACCAGGGGGGTGACCGCGCGGCGCGCGGGTGCCGGGGAGGGCTGCACGGAGGGACGCGGCCCCTGCTGGTTGCGGACGAAGAGGAGGTCGCCGACGCCGTTCTTGTCCAGGCGCTGCGGTTCGGGAAGGCCCTTCTCGGCGAGTCTGGTCTTGAGCAGGCGGTAGATCTGGTTGAGGGTGAGCAGTTCCTGCTCGGTGTTGCCGGGGTCGCCGCCGGTCAGGACGGCGATGAGCTCCCCGGTGAAGGCGGTGTGCGCCTCCTCCGGCGGGGCCATGGCCCGTGCGCTCTCCGTGGTGGAGGTCAGCACGTAGGAGCCCTCGATCTCGACCTGCCGCTTCTCCGGCACCCTGGTCGCGGTCCCCGCCATCACGGTCTCCAGGGCCCTGCCGCTGTAGCAGCAGTCCAGGATCACGATCTGCCGTTTGACGCTCCTCCTGGACTCCCTGAGGATGGTGCGCAGCACCCCGTAGGCGAGCGAGGTCTCGCTGCGGTCGCGCACCGAACTGGGGAGCGTCAGGTAGAGCTGGTCGTCGCGGACCTCCAGGAGCCCGTGGCCCGCGTAGTAGACGAGCAGGGTGTCCTCGGCGAGTTTCGCGGCGTCGTAGATGGGTCCGGTCAGCTCGCCGTGCGTGGACGGGTTGGCCACCACCCAGCGACGGCCGTCGGGGACACCCCACAGGTCCGGGTCCGCCAGGGCCTTTTCCAGGTCCCTGAGGTTGCGCGGTACGGAGCGCAGCGGGGGCAGGTGCTGGTAGTCGTCGACCCCGATCAGGACACACGCCGACCGCTCGGGGTCCAGCCGCCCCGGTGCCCCGCCCGCGGCGGGTTCCTCGGCCGACGCCGCGGGGGTGGCCCCCTCGGTCACTCCCCGTCCTCCGGCCCGTCGGCGCCGCCGAGTTCCTCCAGGGCGCGCAGCACCACGGCCACGTCCTCGATCTCGACGTTGGTGAGGGTGATCCTGAGGCCGTCGCGCTCCAGGGTGATGGAGGAACGGGCGGGGTGCGCCTGCCTCCAGGACGCGATCGCCAGGGCGAGCGCACCGTACTGGGCACCCATCTCGAAGAGGAACTGGACGACCTCGAAGGCGCCGCCCATGGTGCCCGGTTCCTCCGGCCTCCCGCCCCCGCGGACCATGGTGATCCCCCCGGAGCGCAGTTCCCTCTCCTCTCCGCGCAGCCACTGGTACAAAGACCTGAATTCGGCGTCACTGTTCGGACCGTGCACAGACAGCAGGACGTTCATCTCACACCTCGTAGCACCGCGTGCGGCGTCAATTGTCCACGCCACCGTTTCGATGTGGACCGAAAATACCAACGTGAAGTTAACGGGGAGTTCACCGGAATCGGCCTGAGGCCAGTACGCCGGATACGGGGGTATTGCGGGGCGGCCTCGGGGCACAAGGATGCCGGATCAGCGCTTCGCAGTCCAGGATTCCCCCATTTTTCGGTCCTCCTGACGCCGGGCCGGAATCGGACACCCGGGACGGAGGCGCACCGGTACCGGACTCTTTTTCCTTCCGTCGCGCGCAAGGCGGCGGATCCGCTCGGATCGTTTCCTTTCCCTCCCGGCCCGCGGTGCCTTTTCCGGGCCGTCGCCGGTGCCGGGTCCACGGACGCCGGCGGGGCCGCGTACCCGCCGCACGCGCCCGGGGAGGGGATCACCGCGCCCGGTGACCCAGGGGCGGCCTCCCGTGCCGCATGACCGTCTTCTCCGGGGGAGGGAGGCACCGGGCGGCACCGGAGGGACCGCCGAGGGGGCGTCCGCCGGTTCCCCGGGAAACCCGGTGAGAACGCCGGCGGCCGGCCCGGGGCCGACGGGCCGGTGTTCGAGCGCGGTGGAACGGTCCGCGGGACCGGCACCGCGGAGACCGTTCCGGTGCCGGGAACGGTCCACGCGGTCCCGGGGGCGCGGGCGGCGCGTGCGGCGCGGGCGGCGCGGGCGGTTTCCGCGGTGGGAAGCGGGTAGGGGCCCGGCATGCTGGAAAGTCTCTTCGGGGTCCCACTCGACAGGCTGCTGCTGGTCCTGCTCTCCACGGCCGGTGTCTTCGCCACCGTCATCACCTACACGCGTATCGCGGGGCTGCGCAGCTTCTCCAAGATGTCCAGCTTCGACTTCGCCATGACGGTCGCCGTCGGGTCGCTCGTGGCGTCTGTCGCGGTGGCGCAGACGACGCTGATCGAGGGCGTGACCGCCCTGGCGGTGCTCTACCTCCTCCAGGTCACCATCGCCCTGCTGCGCCGCTTCTCGCCGTTCAAGCAGGCGGTCGACAACACGCCCCTGCTGCTCGTGGCCGACGGCGTGATGCTCAGGGACAACATGCGGAGGTCGCGGATCACCGAGGACGACCTCCGGTCGAGGCTGCGCGGCGCCAACGTCGGGAGCCTGGACTCGGTGCGCGCGGTCGTGCTGGAGACGACCGGGGACGTCAGCGTGCTGCACGGGCAGGGCACGGTGGACCCCGCCCTGTTCCGGGACGTCCGGGGCGCGCACAGGATCACGGAGGACGGCTGAGCCTCCCGGGGCCGGGCGCAGAACCGCCCCCGCGTGAGCGGGGGCGGAGCCCGCCTCCAGGACGGGGGCCTTCCCGGGGCGGTCAGCCCATGGGCTCTTCGTCGACCTGGACGTCGAAGTTGACGTCGGCCCCGTCGACCGAGGTCGTGGTGACGGTCACGCCGTAGACCTGTCCGCCCGCGGTGAGCTCACAGCGGATGGAGGCGCCGACCTCGGCCGGGAGGCTCTCGTCGCAGGTGAGGTCGTCGAGGGCCTGGCCGACCTCCTCCTCCAGGGCCGCGGCGGCCTGGTCGGCGATCTCGTCCGCGAGGACGCTCTCCACCCCGCCGAGGCTGGCCTCGAACGAGCAGCCCGTGGCGAGGGCCGCCGTCAGCGCTCCCAGGGCCGTTCCGACGACAGCCCTGTTCAGTACCGTACCGCGCATACGCTTCTCCACTCGTTCGGTGATCGGGGGTGCTTCACGAGGTGGGACGCGAAGAACGGCCGAGCAGTTCCGGCAACGGCGGTACCGGCCTCCTCGCACGCACCGCGGACCCGTCCTCGAACCGTTTCCGGACCGGTTACGGTCGGGGGATGCGCATCCCCGGTGACGACGAGATCCGCGCCCTGCACGAGCGCCACGCGCCCACCCCCGAAGCCTTCGACCTCGTGTACACGCACTGCCGCATCGTGTGCGCGATCGCCGAACAGCTGCTCGACCGCTCGGCCCCGGAGCTGGACCGTGCCCTGGTCCGCGCCGGGTGCCTGCTGCACGACATCGGGGTGTACCGGCTCTACGACTCCTCGGGAGGGCTCGACCGCGCGCGCTACGTGAGCCACGGGGTGCTCGGCCACCGGGTGCTCGCCGAGGAGGGGCTGCCCGAGCCGCTGTGCCGGTTCTGCTCGCACCACACCGGCGTGGGCCTGACCCGCGAGGACGTCCGCGCCCAGGGCCTGCCGATCCCGGAGGCGGACTACGTGGCCGGGTCCGGGGAGGAGGAGCTGGTGATGTACGCGGACAAGTTCCACAGTAAGCGCACCCCGCCGGTGTTCGTCTCCGCCGACTCCTACGCCGCCTCCGTCGCCCGGTTCGGTGAGGACAAGGTGACCCGGTTCAAGGAGCTGCGCACGCGCTTCGGCCTCCCCGACCTGGCCGCGCTGGCGGCCGCGTACGGACACGCCCTGGTCTGAACCGGGCCCGGTCGCGCCGGGCCCGGTCCGGGGTCAGGCGAAGGCGGGGGGTCTGGCCGCGACGACCTCCTCGGGCAGGCGGGAGCGGAAGGCGTGCTCCCCCGGGCCCACGTCCAGCGGCTCCTCCCCGCCGGGCAGGTGGACCTCGGCCCGCGTGCCCGCCGGGACGGTGACGGTCACGGTGACCTCGTCCCCCTCGCGCGTCCACCCGGCCTCGGCGCGGCCGTAGGGCGTCTGGTGGGAGGCCCGCGCCCACTCCAGTTCGCGGGTGGGCAGCGGCGCCACGCGCAGCCGCCGGTACCCCGGTGCGGCGGGCGCCAGACCGGCCACGCGGCGGTGCAGGTAGTCCGCGATCGCGCCGAGGGCGTAGTGGTTGAAGGAGGTCATCTCGCCGGGGTTGACGCTGCCGTCCGGCAGCATCGAGTTCCACCGCTCCCAGACGGTGGTGGCGCCCATGGTCACGGCGTAGAGCCAGGAGGGGCACTCGCGCTGGAGGAGCAGTCTCCACGCGGTGGCGGCGTGGCCGGTGTCGGCGAGCGCGTCGCAGACCAGCGGCGTGCCGAGGAAGCCCGTGCCGATCCGGTAGTCGTCCTTGGCCACCTGCTCGGCGAGCAGGTCCCCGGCGTGCTGGCGCTGCTCCGGGAGGAGCAGGTCGAAGACCAGGGCCATCGCGTAGGCGGTCTGGGCGGGGAAGGCGGCGCGACCGGTGGCGGTCACGTACTCGTCGCGGAAGCGCGCGGCGGCCCGTTCGGCGAGGGCGCGGTAGTCCTCAGCCCGCTTGGCGAAGCGCGGGTCGCGGTCGGAGAGCACCTCCCCGGCCCGGGCCAGGATCCTCGCGGAACGGGCCAGGTAGCCGGTGGCCACCAGCTGCCAGGGCACCCGCGCGGCCCAGGGCTGGTCGTCGGGGGCGGCCGAGTCCAGCCAGTCGCCGAAGGAGAACCCGCCGGAGGCGAAGTCCAGCCTCTCGCCCGCGCGGGCGGCGAAGGCGTCCACCCAGGCGGTCATGGAGTCCCACTGGGTGTGGAGGATGCCGGCGTCGCCGCTGCGCTCGTACACGGTCCACGGCACGACCGTGGCCGCGTCCCCCCATCCGGCCTCCGCGCCGAGGGGCGGCAGCTTGTCGTCCAGCTCGGCGAAGGGGACGAAGGGCGGGACCACACCGCCGGAGTCGGACTGGTCGTGGGCCAGGTCGGCGAGCCAGCCCCGGAGCATCCCGGCGGTGTCGTACAGGAACGCCGCGGTGGGCGCGAAGACCTGGAGGTCGCCGGTCCAGCCGAGCCGCTCGTCGCGCTGCGGGCAGTCGGTGGGCAGGTCCACGAAGTTGCCGCGCATGCCCCAGACGACGTTCTCGTGCAGGCGGTCGAGGAGCGGGTCGGAGCACGCGAACTCGCCGAGGCGGCGCATGTCCGTGTGCAGGACGACGGCCTCCAGGTCCTCGGGGCCCAGCTCACCCGGCCACCCGTCCACCCGGACGTAGCGGAACCCGTGGAAGGTGAACTCGGGCTCCCAGGTGCGGGGGTCGGCGTCCGGGCCCGCCAGGACCAGCTCGTCCCACTGGGTGGCAGCGCGCAGCGGCCGGGTGCCCAGCTCGCCGTGTTCGAGCACCTCGGCGTGGCGGAAGGAGAGGCGGGTTCCGGCCGCCGCCCGGGGGACGCGCACGCGCAGGCGGCCGACCAGGTTCTGTCCGAAGTCGACCAGGGTGGCCCCGGAGGGCGAGGTGAGGATCCTCTGGGCCGCGAGGGTCCGGGTGGCGCGCACGGGCGGACCGGTGGGGGCCACGAGCGTGGCCGGGTCGAACCCCCGCTCCGTGACGGGCAGCCAGTCGATCTCGTCGGGCGAAAGGACCCGGCGCACGTCCAGGGTCTGCCCCTTCTGGATGTCGGCGCGGGTGACGGGGCTGGCCGCGCTGTGCCAGGAGCCGTCGGTTCCGGCCACGAGCCGCGAGCCGTCCTCGTAGTCCACCTCCAGCTGCACGAGCGCTGCGGTGTCGGCTCCGTAGACCTCCCGACGCCCGCCGAAGCCCACGAACCCGCGGTACCAGCCGTCGGCGAGGTGGACCAGCAGCGTGTTGGCTCCGCCGCGGACGGCGTCGGTGACGTCCCAGGTGCGGTAGCGCAGCCGGTGGCGGTAGGTGGTCCAGCCCGGGTGCAGGGCCTCGTCGCCGACGGGCTCGCCGTTGAGGCTGAGCGTCATGAGGCCGCGGGCCGTGGCGCGCAGGCGGGCCGCGCTGACGCGGCGGGCCGGGTCCAGGGTGAGGACGCCGCGCAGGTAGGCGGCGGGCGCCCCGTCGGAGGGGTCGGCCGGGTGCGTGAGCTCCGGGGCCGGGCTGATCATGCGGGCCGCCCACTCGGTGCGCGGGTCGCCGATCAGGCCGGTCTCCAGGACGGTGGGCTCGCTCCAGGCGGAGGCGCGACCGTGCTCGTCCCAGACCCGGACCCGGACGGCGCGGCGGGCACGGCTGGGCAGCTCGGGCGCGGGCCAGGGGACGAGCACGGAGTCGGCGGAGTCCACGCGGCCGGTGGTGAGGGTCGTGTCGCCGCCGCTCACGTGCAGCTCGTAGGCCGTCTGCGTGTGGGAGGGGGTCCAGGACAGGCGCGGCCCGGCTTCGCCGATGCCCAGGGGGACGCGGTGGTGTTCGACGCGGACCGGGGAGACGGCGGGGTCAGCGGTCGCTGGCATGGGCGGGGTCCTTGTCGTCGGAGGCGGCGGGGCCGGCCGGGGCGGCGGGAGCGTCCTCGGGGGCGGGGAGCGGGTCGATCCCGGTGGTGAGGAACGTGTTCAGGTGATGGCGGACGCCGTCGGCCACGTCGATGTCGAAGCCGTTGATCCACAGCAGTTCGAGGCCCTCGACCATGGCGATGCAGCTCAGCGCGGCACGCTCGGGGTCCACGCCCTCGCGCAGCTCGCCCTGGTCGCGCAGTTCGGCGAAGGTCTCGGTGAGCCTGTCGCTGATGAGGCGGAAGCGGTCCCGGAAGTAGCGGTGGGCGGGGTGCTCGGGGTCCGTGGCCTCGGCGGAGAGGATGCGGTAGAGCTGCACGATGCCGCGCTGCCCGGCCTGTTGGCGGGAGATCTCCAGCAGTCCGCGGAGGAACCGGCGCCCCTGGCGTCCGGCGAGGATCTCCTGGGCGATCTGGTCCCGGCGTTCCATGACCGCGCGCAGCAGCGCCACCTTGCCGCCGGGGAAGTGGTGGAGGATGCCCGTCTGCGTCATGCCGACGACGCGTGCGATCTCGTTGACCGAACCGGCCGTGTAGCCGGACCTGGCGAAGACCGTGACGGCGGCCTCAAGGATCTGCTCGCGCCGCGCGGCCGTCTTCTTGTAGTTGCCTCGTTGCCGTGCCATGGCGGGATCGTACCAAGAAGTTTGCGAAAACATTGAAGGCATTAAGTTTTCATGTTAGCTTCCTTGCAGCTCAACGTGCGATCCACGTCACGTCCGGCCTGAGGGGGACGGCCAGAGGACCCGTGCCGCGTCGAGCGCCCCACCGCCACACCACCAGACTGTCCGCGCGCCGACGGCGAGGTCCGCGCCGCGACAGCCGGTACGAGAAGAGGCACTCCATGAAGCCCTCACCCCTGCACGCACTGGCCGTGACACTGGCCGCCCTGCTGCCCCTGACCGCCTGCTCCAACGGATCCGGTTCCGACTCGGAGCAGCCGGAGGAACTGGTCGTCGGCATGCCCGTCGACCTGACCACCTGGGCCGCCGCCGACGCCGCCTGGGGCAACGAGGCCCTCTACCACCAGGCCGTCTACGACACGCTCCTGCGCACCGACGCCCAGGGCGGGGTGGAACCGGGCCTGGCCACGGAGTGGTCCTACGACGAGTCGATGACCCGGCTGACCCTGGAGCTGCGCGAGGGCGTCACGTTCAGCGACGGCACCGCCTTCGACGCCGAGGTCGCGGTCCAGAACCTCCTGCGCTTCCGCGACGGCGCGAGCGAGAACGCCGCCAACCTGTCCTCGGTCGTGGAGGCCGAGGCCGTCGACGCCGACACGGTCGAGCTGACCCTGGACGCCCCGGACCCGGCCCTGCTCACCTACCTGAGCCACAACGCCGGCCTCCAGGCCTCACCGGAGACCTTCGACGCCGAGGACGCGCAGGTCCGGCCGGTGGGCTCGGGCCCCTACGTGCTGGACGAGGAGGCCACCGTCGTCAGCTCCCGGTACGTCTTCACCGCCCGCGAGGACTACTGGGACCCGGAGGTGCAGCTGTACCCGAAGATCACCATGCAGTACTACCCGGACGCGACCGCGATGCTGAACGCGGTCAAGGGCGGCCAGGTGAACGTCACCAACCTGCACAGCAGCTCCCAGGCCGCGGACGCCGAGTCGGCCGGGTACGACGTCCACCTGTCCCCCGTGAACTGGAAGGGCCTGATCCTGGCGGACCGCGGGGGCGAGGTGGAGGAGGCCGTCGGCGACGTGCGCGTGCGCCAGGCCATCAACCACGCGCTGGACCGCGAGGCGCTGCTCGACGCCATGGACCACGGGTACGGGGAGCCGACCGCACAGATCTTCGGACCGGACTCGGAGGCCTACGCCGAGGCCCTGGACGACGCCTACCCCTACGACCCGGACCGGGCCCGGGAGCTGCTGGAGGAGGCCGGGTACCCGGACGGCATCACCCTCGTGCAGCCGCAGACCTCCTTCACCCCCGCCTCGGAGTTCGAACTGATCGCGGGCATGCTCGCCGAGTCCGGCATCGACGTCGAGGCCGAGCACGTGGGCTCCACCTTCATCGGCGACCTGCTCGGCGGCGCGTGGCCCACGTTCCGGTTCGCCCTGAACCAGGAGCCGCTGCCGTGGATGACCTACCGGCTGGCGATCGCCCCGGACTCGGCGTGGAACGTGTACGACGTCGAGGACCCGACCGTCGAGAAGCTCGCCGAGCGCATGCGCCTGGGCGGTGAGGACGGCGCCGCCGCCTCGCGGGAGCTGAACGAGTACCTCGTGGAGCAGGCGTGGTTCGCCCCGTTCTATCGCCTCCAGGGGATCGTGGTCACCGACGGGTCCACGGACGCCACCCACAAGGTCGGCTACGCCATGCCGAACCTGTGGGACATCGTCCCGGTCTCCTGACCGGCGCGGACGCGAAGGAAGCCCACCCATGATCACGTACTCCGTCAAACGCCTGCTGTCCGGCGCTGCGCTGCTCGCCGTGCTCAGCGTCATCACGTTCTTCGCCCTGCGGCTGGGAACACAGGGCGTGGCGCAGCAGATCGCCGGACAGTCCGCGGGCCCCGAGGCCGTCGCGCTGATCGAGGAGAGGTACGGCCTCGACCGACCGCTGGCGCAGCAGTTCCTCTCCTGGGCCGCGTCGGCCCTCACCGGGGACCTGGGCCGCTCGTGGTTCACCGGCCAGCCGGTGACCGAGGCCGTCCTCAGCCGCCTGGCGGTGACCGTGAACCTGGCCGTGGGCTCCGTGGCGCTGACCGGCGCACTGGGGGTCCTCCTCGGCGCGCTGGCCGCCACCCGGCGCGGCTGGCCGGACCGGCTGGTGCAGGTCCTGTCCGTGCTGGGCCAGGCCGTCCCGGGCTTCGTCCTGGCGGTCGGGCTGGTGCTGCTCTTCGCGGTCCAGCTCCGGTGGTTCCCGGCCACCGGCTACACCGACCCCTCCGACTCGGTCGGGGGGTGGATCCGCTCCCTCACCCTGCCGGTGCTCGCGCTGGCCGTCGGCTCCGTGGGCGGCGTGGCCCAGCAGGTGCGCGGCTCCATGCTGGACGTGCTCCGCCGCGACCACGTCCGCACCCTGCGCAGCCGCGGCCTGCCCCGCCGTCGCGTGCTGTACCGGTACGTGCTGCGCAACGCCGCCGGACCCGCGCTGAGCGTGCTCGGCCTGCAGTTCGTCATCATCCTCAGCGCCGCCGTCGTCGTGGAGCAGGTCTTCTCCATCCCCGGACTGGGGCCGGTCGCGCTGACCAGCACCGCGCGGGGGGACGCACCGCTCGTCATGGGGGTCGTCCTCGTCACGGGAGCGCTCGTGGTGCTGGTGAACCTGCTCGTCGACCTGTTGCAAGCCTTCCTCAACCCGAAAGTTCGCCTGTCATGAGCACGCCCGCCTCCTCCCCCGGCCTGGTCCCGCGGCTGCTGCGACACCCGCTGGGCTCCCCGGCCCTGGTGTTCGTGGTGCTGGCCGTGGCCGTGGCCGTCGCGGGCCGCTGGCTCGCGCCCCACGACCCCACGGCGACCTCGGTCGCCCTGGTCATGGCACCGCCCTCGGCCGAGCACTGGCTCGGCGGGGACGCGGCCGGCCGCGACGTGCTGTCCCGGCTGGTCGTGGCCACCACCTACAGCCTCGCCGGAGGCATGGTGGTGGCCGCGCTGGCCGCCCTGTCCGGCGTCACCGGCGGCCTGGCCGCCGGGTACTTCGGCGGCTGGGTCGACACCGCCGGGGCCTGGCTGACCGCGCTGGTGATGTCCGCGCCCGCCATGGTGATCCTGCTGGCCGCCCGCACCGCGTTCGGGCCCTCGCTGTGGCTGAGCATGGCGGTGTTCGGCGCCCTGATCTCACCGGTCTACTACCGGGTCGTCTACAACGCCGTGCGCGCGGTGTGCGGGGAACCGTACGTGGACGCGGCGCGCACCAGCGGCCTGTCGACGCCGCGGATCATCGCCCGCCACGTCCTGCTGGCGGTGCGCGCACCGGTCATCCTCGTCTCCTCCGGCGTCGTCGCCGCCGGTATCGGCATGATGGCGGCCCTGGACTTCCTGGGCCTGGGCTCGCCGAGCACGCCCACCTGGGGCCAGATGCTCTCCGAGGGCTTCTACGACATGGCGCGCAACCCCCTCCTGGTGCTGTGGCCGTCGCTGGCCCTGGGCCTGACCATGGTGGCGCTCGTCCTGCTGGGCAACGCGCTGCGCGACGAGCTGGAGGGCACCTCCGCCCCGGCGCCCGACGGAAGACGCGCGCCGTGGCGGCCGCGCTCCGAGGAGCCGCCCCGGGTGATCGAACACGGGGACGCCGACGAGCGCCCCGTGCTGCTCTCGGTGCGCGACCTGGCCGTGGCCTACCCCCGCGGCGGGGGCTGGACCACCGTGGTGCACCGCTCCGACCTGACGGTACGCCGGGGCCAGGTGCACGGCCTGGTCGGCGAGTCCGGCTCCGGCAAGTCGCAGACCGCCTTCGCGGTGCTCGGGCTGCTGGGCCAGGGCGGGCGCGCCGTCGCCGGGTCGATCGTGTTCGGCGGCCAGGAGCTGACCGGGCTGGACGAGGCCCGGATGAACGCGCTGCGCGGCCGGCGCATCGCCTACGTCCCGCAGGAGCCCATGTCCAACCTGGACCCGGCGTTCACGGTCGGCGCCCAGTTCACCGACCCGCTGCGGGTGGTCCTGGGCAGGTCCGCGAAGGAGGCCCGGCGGACCGCGCTGGACCTGCTGGCCCGGGTGGGCATCCCCGACCCCGAGCGCGTCTACCGCTCCTACCCGCACCAGCTCTCCGGCGGCATGGCCCAGCGCGTGCTCATCGCCGCGGCCGTCGCGGCCGGTCCGGACCTGCTCATCGCCGACGAGCCGACCACGGCGCTGGACGTCACGGTCCAGGCCGAGGTGCTGGACCTGCTGCGCGAGCTGATCGACGAACTGGACATGTCCGTCCTGCTCGTCACGCACAGCTTCGGCGTGGTCGCCGACATCTGCGACCACGTGTCCGTGATGTCGGACGGCACGGTGGTCGAGTCCGGGCCGACCCGCTCGGTCCTGGCCGGCCCCCGGCACCCCTACACCCGGGAACTCCTCGCCGCGATCCCCCGGGGGAACCCGCGGCCGCCGCTGGAAGGGGCACGCCCGTGAACGCGCACCAGCAGGACCCGCTCCTGACCGTCGACGGCCTGGTGGTCGAGTACCCGGCCCGCGGCTGGCGCGGCACGCCGTTCCGCGCCGTCAGGGGGGTCGGCTTCGACATCCGCCCCGGCGAGACGGTCGGGCTCATCGGCGAGTCGGGGTCGGGCAAGTCGACCATCGGCCGCGCCCTGCTCGGTCTGGCCCCCGTCACCGAGGGCCGGATCCTGTTCGACGGGGAGGACGTCAGTCACCCCACGCACCGGCGGCGCCGCGAGCTGACCAGCCTGATCCAGGTGGTCTACCAGGACCCCTACTCCTCGCTGAACCCGGCTATGACCATCGGGGACATCCTCACCGAACCCCTGACCGTGCGGCGCGTCCCGCGCCGCGAGGCGCTGGAGCGCGTGCGGGACCTGCTGGAGACCGTGGGCCTGCCCGCCGACGCGGTGCGGCGCCTGCCGCGCGAGTTCTCCGGCGGCCAGCGCCAGCGCGTCGCCATCGCCCGCGCCCTGGTGCTCGACCCGAGGCTCATCGTGTGCGACGAGCCGGTGTCCGCGCTGGACCTGTCCACCCAGCAGCGCGTGCTGGACCTGCTCATCGAGGTCCAGGAGCGCACCGGCGTGGCCTACCTGTTCGTCTCCCACGACCTGACCGTGGTGCGCGAGCTCTCCCACAGGGTCGCGGTCATGTACCGCGGGGAGATCGTCGAGCGGGGCGACGGCGACACCGTCACCTCCCGGCCCAGCCACCCCTACACCCGGCGGCTGCTGCTGTCGTCGCCCGTCTGCGACCCCGACGCCCAGGCGCGGCGCCGGGCGGAGCGGCGGCGGCTGTCGGTCCCCTCCTGACCCGTGCCCTTTTCGGACCTTCCGCTTCGGCCCGGGTCCGGGCACCACCCATCACCACCTTCCCGAGGAGACGTATGTCCATCCCCACCGCCGGACTGCCGGAGGGCTTTCTCTGGGGCGTCGCCACCGCCGGCCACCAGAACGAGGGCGACAACACCGCGAGCGACATCTGGTTCCTGGAGCACACCGAGCCCACCGTCTTCCGCGAGCCGTCCGGCCCGGCCTGCCGGAGCTGGCACCTCTGGGAGAGGGACCTGGACCTGGTGGCGGACATGGGGTTGAACGCGTACCGCTTCTCCGTGGAGTGGGCGCGCGTCGAACCGGCGCCGGGCGGGTTCTCCGAGGAGGCGCTCGACCACTACGCTGCCGTGGCGGAGGGGTGCCGGGAGCGCGGGCTCGCACCCGTGGTCACGTTCAACCACTTCGCGGCCCCGCACTGGTTCGCCGCGCGCGGTTCCTGGCTGGCCGGGGACGCCCCGGAGCTGTTCGCCCGCTACTGCGGGGTCGTGGCGGAGCGGATCGCGGACAGGATCGCCCTGGCCGTCACGCTGAACGAGCCGAACCTGGTCCAGATGCTGGTCTCGGCGAACGTCCTGCCCCCGGAGGCGGAGACCGCCAAGCGCGCCATGCTGGAGGCGGCCTCGCGGGCCGCGGGCACCGAGCGGTACCGCAGCGCGAACGTGTTCCCCGAGGAGGAGCTGGCCGAGTTCCAGGCCGCCTTCACCGCGGCGCACCGCGCGGCGCGCGCCGCGATCAAGGCGCACCGGCCGGACCTGCCCGTGGGGGTCTCGATCGCCGTGACGGACGAGTACGCCCTGCCCGGCGGCGAGGACGGCCGCGACCGCAGGCGCGCGCGGGTCTACGACCACTGGCTGCGCGTGGCCCGGGAGGACGACTTCGTGGGCGTGCAGAACTACGAGCGCGTCGTACACGGCCCCGACGGGCCGGTGCCGCCCGCGCCCGGGGCCGCGGTCAACGACATGGGCACGGCGGTCGAACCGGCCTCCCTGGCCGGGGCCGTGGCCTACGCCCACCGGGTGTCGGGGGTGCCGGTCCTGGTGTCCGAGCACGGGATCGCGACGGACGACGACGCGCTGCGCGCCGCCTTCATCGAGCCCTCGCTCGCGGGGCTGCTCGAGGAGGTCGACCGCGGCGTGCCGGTGCTGGGCTACTGCCACTGGACGCTGATGGACAACTACGAGTGGGTGGCCGGATACGGCACCCGGCTGGGGCTGCACGCGGTGGACCGCGTGACCTTCGAGCGCACCCCCAAACCCAGCGCCGCCGCCTACCGCGACGCCGTGCGGCGGTTCGGCGCGGTGCGCGAGCCCGGCGCCGCGGCCCGCGGGTAGCAGGTCCGCTCGTGCGGGGCGGTCCGGACCCCGTCCGGTCGGCCCCGGCGGCCTCCGGCTCAGGCTCCGGCCAGGGAATCCGGGGTCGGCGGGGCGGCCAGCAGGTCCTCGGGCGCGGTGAGGTACCAGGCCTCCAGGGTGAGCTCGCTGAGCTCGTCCAGGTCGATGCCGTCGAGGTGGACCACCACCCAGCCGAACCCGCCCGCGGTGAACTGCACCTCGAACACCTCGGGCCGCTCGGCCACGAGCGCGGTCTGCTCCAGCAGGGTCTGCTTGAGCCCCACGGTGGCGGTGCGCGGCCACAGGTACCCGAAGGGCTTACCGCGCACCCGGAACGTCGTGTACCGGTCCGAGTCCTGGTGTTCGCACTCGGGCAGCGCGCTCACCAACCGCACGAAACGCTCGATCTCCACAGCCATGGGGAGGAGCCAACCACACGGCACCGACAGGGCGGGAGGCGGGTGCCGGACCGGGAACCGCCCCGCGGCCGGACCTCGGGGCGGCACTCTCACCCTTCCGGTTCGGAGCCCTTCCGGGAACGGGGGATAAAATCGCGGTCATGGACGCCAACCCCCCGAGGCGGATTCCCCCCGGCCAGCCGCAGAAGAAACCCCTCACCTTCGGAGACGTCGTTTTCATCGGGTTGTTCATGTGCCTTCCCGTGGGAATGTTCACCGTTCCGATCGGCATAGCGGAAGAGAACTGGTGGCTGATCATCCTCACTCCCCCGGCGACGATCGCCCTGGTGGGACTGATCACGCTGATCAGCAGGATGATCGGGGGCAACCGGACCATTCTGCGTTCTCTGGGCGCCGTCGCCCTGGTACTGGGCACCGCGGCCGGGGCCTTCCTCATCTGGTTCGGGGTGTCCGCGTTCCTGAACGCGGACGTCTGCGATCCCGGAACCTCCCGCTGCGTGCTGGTCGTCAACGGCGTGGCGAGCGGGGAGAGCACCCAGTCGGTCGGCAGTCAGCTCTTCGGCGCCTTTCTGCTGTCCCTCGGGGCCATCGTTCCCGGCGTCCTCCTCATGGGGGTCTGCGTCCGGACCGCCGTGCGGGCCCGGAGGCGCAAGGATCCGACGGAGGAATGACCACGCTCCAGCCCGTCCGTCCCGCGACGGGCGAAGCCACCACGACCACCCGAGGCCGTACACACATGGACCCGATCGCGGAATACTCCTCCCTGATAACCTCCGAGTACCATCTTTTCCAGGTATACGACCCAGAGGCCGGACTGCCACACGAGGCCCGTGATGCCGACGAAAGTCCGAAGAGGTCCGAAGACGGCGTGATCTCGGTCTATGGAAGAAACATGGTCGAGATCATCCAGGCCGAGGAGACCTTTCGGGCGAAGGTCGAACTCCGCGTGTGGGAAGGCCAGCCGGCGGTTGACTCCGAGGACTCCACCCCCGACCTCCCCTTCCGGATATCTGTTCCGTCGAAGGAGCTGGTCCTGGATTCCGTGGCCGGAGGGGCTCAGGCGGCGTGGACCCTTCCCGCGGGCGGCGAGTACGACGGACGCGTCTCCCACACGGGTCGCGAATCAGCGCGTTCCCTCGCGGCTCGGATATGGGAAGAGCTCGACGACGACTACACCTTCGAGCACAAGAGGCGGCTGACGCGCCCCCTTGACGGAACGGAGAAGTACACGATCGACCTGTGGCCCGCGGTACCGACGCCCCCGTGACGGAACGGGTCCCCTTCCCGGTGGGCCCGGAACCCCGCGGGAAGCGGGCCGCTCCACCACCGCCCCCCATGAACGGACCAGCGATGACCGTCGTCGGAGCCGGAACGAGGATCGCCTCGGGCGGCGCCCTGCACGCCGCACTCATTCTCCTCATGCCCTTCAGGGTGTCCTCCGACGTCTCCCCCGTCCTCGCCTTCACCGCGCTTTCAGGGATGTACGTCGGTTTTCTGGCGGTGACCACGCTGCCCGGAATGCTTGCCTTCTTGCTGGAGAACAGGGGGGAGGCCGGTACGGAGTCCCTCTCCTCGGCGTGGGCCAAACTGACGCCGTCCGCGGTCGCCGGCCTGCTCTACTTCCTCCTCCCGGCCAGCCTCATGCTCACCGAGGAGTTCCTGTTCGCGACCTTCGCCTTCTCCGCGTTCTTCCTCTTCTTCGGTGCCCTGCTGCACAGAGTCTGCCTGGAGGTGTCCTTCTCCCCGGCGGCACGGCCGGTCCTGCGCTCCGTCGCACTCCTGGTCCCCGTCCTGTTGGTCCTGGCGCGCGCCTGGCCGCTGTGAGGCCGCCTGTTGCGCACGGACCCCGGGGCCGGGGACCTTCGGCCTCCTCCGGCCCGGGACCCCGCTTCGGGTGCGACCCGTGGGCTCCCCTCAGAGCGGGCCCCGCCGGAACTGTCACCGCCGCCGCGCACCATGGAAGCGACCCGATCGCCATCCCCGCGCGGGACTTGAAGAAATCCGACCACGATCGCGGTAGCATTTCTTCAAGCGAACGGCTTCGAGAGGTGTTCCTTGCTCATCGCCGCACACGACCCCTCCGACCGCGACCACCGCCTGTCCCGGCTGGGGACCTCCTGGCCCGTCCTGGAGACGGCCATCCGCCGGGGCGAGGCCGGGTGGCGCGGCGCCACCCCGGACCACGGCGGGGACGCCGCCGCCCAGTACGCCTACCGGGAGCGGCTCGCCGCCCTGCGCGCGGGGCAGAAGGTCCACCACGGCTGGGGCAACGCCCGCCTGTTCCAGATCGAACTGACGGTCAACCCCGGACACACCGTCGCCTTCCAGACCCTGAGCGGCGACCACCGCACCGGCAACCCGAACCTCACCCCCCGGACCAAGACGCCGCGGGGCCCCAACGGGCGCCTCCTCCTGTCCGGCGGGGAGGAGGACGACCAGCCGTCCCTGTTCCCCGACCTGCTCCCCCAGCCGGTTCCCGACACCGCGGAGCTGACCGACCCGGCGGGCCTGGCGGTGTGGATCCTCCTCGTCCATCGCGAGGCGGTCGCCCAAGACGGTAGCGTTCTCTGGCACAGTGAGCTCTCCCTCCCCCGTCCTCCCGACGAGCGGGGATACATCACCGGGTGGCTCGACCGCGTCACGCTGCCACCGGTGGTCTTCGACGCCGTGGTCTTCCCGGACGAGGAGGAGGGGCCGGACGGCATCGACATCCCGGTCGGTGCCCGCTGACAACGACCGCGCCCGGCGGTGGCCGCCCGCCGGGCCCCGAGCAACGACAGGGCAGCACACACCATGGTCACGCCGTCACGCATCCGCCTGGCACGGGAGCGCAGGGCGCTCACCCTGGCCCGGTTGGCGCGCATGGCCGGGATATCCCAGCAGAGCCTGTCGAACTACGAGAACGCGCACGCGGTCCCCACCCCGGAGACCCTGGACCGGATCGCCGCGGCCCTGGGCTTCCCGCCCGGGTTCTTCACCTCCGAGGAGCTGGAGGAGGTGCCCTCCGAGGCGGTGGCCTTCCGGGCCCGGACCAAGACCTCGATGCGCAAGCAGAAGGCCGTGCGCTCCCAGGCGGCCCTGGCCGTGGAGCTCAACGACTGGCTCAGCGAGCGCTTCGCCCTGCCCGAACCCTCCGTGCCCACCTACGGCAGGCCCTCACCGGAGGCCGCCGCGGAGATGGTGCGCTCGCTGTGGGCGCTGGGCGAGACCGCCGCCCCGAACATGGTGCACCTGCTGGAGGCCCACGGCGTGCGCGTCTTCTCCCTGGACACCGAGCACCAGGAGGTGGACGCCTTCAGCTTCTGGCGCGACGCGGTGCCCTACGTCTTCCTCAACACCGGCAAGAGCGGCGAGCGCGGGCGCTTCGACGCCGCCCACGAACTCGGCCACCTGGTGATGCACGGCCACGAACGCCCCCTGAGCGGCCCGGAGGCCGAGCGGGAGGCCAACCAGTTCGCCAGCGCCTTCCTCATGCCGCGCGCCGACGTGGTGGCCCGGATGCCCGCGGGTCCCCAGGTGGACCAGCTCCTCAAGGCCAAGGGCATCTGGCGGGTGTCGGCCATGGCCCTGGCGCACCGGCTGCACGACGTGGAGCTGCTCACCGACTGGCAGTACCGGGCCGCCTGCCGGAAGCTCGCCGAGATGGGGTACCGCTCCGCCGAACCCGACGGCATCCGGCGGGAGACCTCCCAGGTCCTGCCCAAGGTCTTCACCCTGCTGCGGCGCCAGGGCCACACCCCGGCCCGGGTGGCCGAGGAGCTGCGCCTGCCGCTCTCGGAGCTCAACACCCTGGTGTTCGGCCTGTCCCTGACCTCCCGCTCCGGCGCGGGCCGTGGTGCACCGGGAGGCCAGGAGCGGCCGGTGTTGCGCGTGGTGCCCGACCCGCGCTGACCGGCGGGCCGGGCACCGGGCCCCCGGCTCAGGCCAGCGCCGCGACCACGGCGTGCTCGTCGCCCCACCGGGCGCGGAGCAACCGCCCGCCCTCGGGCTCGCCGTCCAGGACGTGCCGGATCAGCACCCGCGCCTCCGGGCCCGACCCGCCGTCCCCGTCGCCGGGCTCGCTGGAGACGAGGACCTGCTGCGGCCTCTTCTCCACCACGCGGCCCTCCTCCACGATCTCCAGTTCCGCCTGCTCCTGCTCGCCGGTCAGGGCCCGGCGGAAGCACGCGAGCGCCACCTCGTCCCCCGCCGCGTCGTAGATCCAGCGCGTGCCCAGGACGGAGTGCTCCATGGTGGTGACGAGGTGCTCCTCGCCTCCGGGCAGGGGCGCGCCCCGGTAGGTCAGCGGCACGTGCAGCAGCCGGTCCCCGCGCCGGACCAGGAAGGCCTCGATACCGACCTCCCCCTCCGGGTCGTCGAACCGGTACGCGCCGAGGATCTCGTCACTTCCCCGACCGGCCCACGGCTGGCGGTCCAGCCAGGAGCTGATCAGCGTCGGCTTGTCCGGTTTGATGGTGGCCTTGTAGATGATCGCCATGGGCACCAGTATCCGATACGGCACGCGGGACACCGCGGCCCGGTCCGCGGAGCCGTACCCGGCCAAGGTGTGGGCCGGTCCCCGGCTGCCCGTACGGTCGCGGAACGGAGCCGACGAGGCGGGACGGGTGTCCGCCGCTCTCGTGTTTGTCCCCGCCTGCGCCTCCCCGGAGGTTCACCGGCCGGAGGCGGCCCCCCGCCCCAGAGGCGTCGGGTGAGCGGGTGACGGAGCTCTGGGTGAAGATCGCCGTTGACGCCCATGTCATCCGGGAGATGTTCGCCAGGGGCGAGGACGGGTCCGTCATGGAGAACACCGAGGACTACTACGAGGAGCGGAGGGAGGTCGAGGAGACGAGGGGCCTCGCATCGTTCGACGGCGTGGCGGTGCTTCTGGAATCCGGTGTCCTCGTGCAAGCCGGTGAGGGCTACCGCGTGGTGGCCGACCAGGACGAGTGGAGTGCCGGGGGCGGTTCCGGGCCTGGCGAGAGCGAGATCCGCCAGGCGATGCTGCACGTTCTGGAAGCGAACTCGGTGGACTGGTGCGGTGAACCCATGAAGGGGTACGAGTTCTCGGACCTCTACCTTGACTCCTGCTGGGGGGCTTTCGACACCCGGGAGGAGTACCTCGCGAGCATCGAGGGATACGTTTCCTGCGGTTCGGAGGGATGAGCCTCGTCCTATCGTCGTCCAGGGAGTCGGTGTGGGCGCCGGCACGGGCGTAGGCGGCGCCGCTCTCAGGCCAGCCGCCTTCGGCTCGGTCCACCGCCCGTCCAGGATGACCAGCCCCGCTGGGGCGAGGGCTCGATCCCGGGCCTGGGCGAGCAGACGAACGGTGGTACCGGAGAACCGCTCGACCGCCTCGCGGGAGGGAAGGCCGGGGCGGCCCGTCCACGGCTGGTGGGTGCCCAGGAGCTCGGCGAAGCGCGCGGGCCACCCGCGCCAGACCTCCGCTTCGGCCGCGCGGCGGAGGCGGTCCAGACCGAGCCGCCCCCTGGGGCCGCCGCACAGGACAAACAGCCGAAGAGTGGTGGCCCGGGCGGGAAACCGAGAGGTGTGGCCGGGTCAGAACCGTCCTATCCACGGCTGAGGGCGTGTCCTGCCCCGTACCCGCCGACAGACCGGCCGTCGCGTCGGGAGCGGTTTCCCGGTCGGCGGAAATCGTGCGGTCACGGCGCCATGATCCGATCCGACCGCTCTTCGAGCGCCTACCCCGGGTCGCGCCGCGGGACGACCACCACGGTCTGGCACACGGACTTCCTCCTCACGCCGGGCTTCTTCGGCGGAACTCAAAGCAGCGCCAGGCGACGACGCACTTCCCTCCCAATGCCACACCATTCATTCCACCCAACACACAAAGCCCATGAGAATCACAAGACATATCCACCCGAGATAGATCTTAGTGTGAGCAATTGACTTCTCGGAATAGCGCGTGTCTTCTGGTGGCGGATGGGACTGGCCCAGCCCGGAGGTTCGATGACCGCGTTGCCGCACGATTCCGAACAGAACCCCGATTCCACGAGGAGCCCCCTCCGGGGACACGGTCTCACTGACCGTCTGGTCCAGGCGTTCGTCGACGACGTCGTCCGGCTCCTGGGACGCGGTGGCGAGGACGAGGAGCAGCTCCGGGCACCCCTCAAGGTGCTCGTGGAGAGAATGGGCAAAGCACTGGGGCTGCCGAACAGCGTGTACGGCGAAGTCCCCCTTTCCGCGCTCCAGGCGAGGCCGGACTTCGGGGTCGACCTCACCGGGGCCGGCCAGGGGCCGCACGGCAGGGTCGGCTACATCGAACTCAAACGCCCGGGAAAACCCATTCCCCCCGAGAGGCTGGCCGACAGACGCGATCGCGAGCAGTGGGAGAAATTCCGGAGCCTGCCGAACGTGCTCTACACCAACGGAACCGAGTGGTCCCTCCTCCGCCACGGAACCCCGGTCCTGCGCACGGTCCGCACACCCGACCTGGTGCCCGTGCGGAAGAGGTTCCCCAAGGTCGATCCGGCGTTCACCGATCTGATCCGCGAGTTCCTCATGTGGCAGCCGGAGAGCGAACCCGGGCTGGACCGGCTGATCACCCGTGTGGCGGGCCTGTGCGCCCAACTCCGCGAGGAGATCTCCGAGATCCTCGCCGAGGAGCGGTCGCGCGGCCGGGGCGACCCCTTCACCCGGCTCGCACACGAATGGCGCGACCTCCTCTTTCCGCACCTCAAGCCCGACCGGGAGTTCGCCGACGTCTACGCGCAGACCGTCACCTTCTCCCTGATCCTGGCCCGTGAGGACGGGGTGGACTTCAGCGGCCGTGACCTGAGCGGCATCGGTGAGCTCCTGGGCAAACGGCACGCCTTCCTGGGACAGGCCCTCTCCCTGCTGACCGAGTCCCGCGAGGTCCAGACCGTCACCGTCCTGCCCACACTCATCCGGGTCCTGGAGGCGGTGGACTGGCCCCGGATGACGCGCGAGCGCCCCAGGGCGCACGCCGACCTGTACGAAACCTTCCTGACCAGGTACGACCCGGCGCTGCGGAAGAGCTCCGGCTCCTACTACACGCCCGCTCCCGTGGCGGAATTCCTCACGGGGTTCACCGACTCGGTGCTGCGGGAGCGGATGGGCCTGCCGCTCGGTTTCGCCGACCGTTCGGTGACCACGGTGGATCCGGCGATGGGCAGCGGGACCTTCCTGTCCTCGGCCATGGACCGGGCGCACCGCAACCTGGAGGAGGAGTTCGGCCCCGTACACACGCGCACGTGCCTCAAGGACCTGTACCGCGACCGCCTCATCGGTTTCGAGCGCAGCACGGCGGCCTTCGCGGTGTCCGAACTCAGGCTGCACCAGCAGCTCCGCGAACAGTACGGGGCGGAGGTCCCCGAGGAGCACCGCCGGTTCCTGTGCAACACCCTGGACGACCCGAACCACCACTACCAGTCCTTCGGGCGGCGCTACGACGACCTGGTGTACTTCCGCGAACAGGCCAACCGGGTCAAGAGCTCCACCCCGGTGATGGTGGTCATCGGCAATCCGCCCTACGTCGAGAGCGCGAAGCAGCGGGACCCCGCCTCCTGGCTGGAGCGCCGCCGCGCCCCCGCCGGGGACCCGGTCACCGCGCGCCCGTCCATGGACGAGTTCCGGGAGCCGGGTCGGGGCGGCCTCGACTACAAACTCTCCGCGGTCAGCCTCTACTTCTGGCGCTGGGCGACCTGGAAGGCCTTCGACGCCCACCCCGAACAGCCCAGCGGCGTCGTCGCCTTCGTCAGCACCTCCGCGTACCTGGCCGGGGAGGCCTTCGCCGGTATGCGCCGCTACCTGCGCTCGACCGCCGACGAGGGGTGGATCGTCGACCTCTCCCCCGAGGGGCACCGGCCCCCGGTCAGCACCCGCGTCTTCGGCGGAGTGCAGCAACCGGTCTGTATCGGGATCTTCGCCCGTTACGGACCCGCCCGGCCCGACGTCCCCGCCCGGATCTGGCACACGGACGTGGAGGGGCTGCGAGCAGAGAAGTTCGCGGCGCTCGAACACGATGAGGGGCTGCGGCTCGACGGCGGGAACTGGCGGGAGTGCCTGCGGGGGTGGACCGACCCGTTCCACCCGCAGCAGGACCGGTGGGGCCTTCTCCCCGCTGTCGGCGATCTGATGCCGTGGCACTCCTCTGGTGTGAAGACCAACCGGACGTGGGTCATCACCCCCGACCGCGCCACCTTCAACCGGCGGTGGGAACGGCTCTCCAGTGCACGACCCGAGGAGCAGGACCGGTGGTTCAAGGCCACCGCGGACCGCAGCACCACGCGCCGCCTGCGCGCGATGCCACGGATCACGGACGACCGCGAACCCCCGAGAACCACCTTGTACGCCCATCGCGCCTTCGACCTCCAGCACATCACCGAGGACGTCCGGTACGTCGATCGGCCCCGGCCAGGCCTGTGGGCCGCCAACGGCAACCGCCAGATCCACGTGGTGGAACAGCACTCCAAGACCATCGCGTCCGGTCCCGGCCTCCTGTTCAGCGCACTCATTCCGGACATGGACTACTTCAACGGGCGCGGCGGCCGGGTGCTGCCGCTCTACCGCGACCCCTCGGGCCACTCCCCCAACCTCGCGCCGGGGCTGCTGGCACACCTCACCGAGCGGCTGGGACGCGGTGTCGGTCCCGAGGACGTCGTCGCCTACCTCGCCGCCGTCGCGGCCCATCCTGGGTATACTGCGGCCTTCCGGGAGGAGCTGCGGACCCCCGGAATCCGCATCCCCCTCACCGCCGACCCGGAACTGTGGGACAGGGCCGTGAAGATCGGCCGCGAGGTCGTGTGGCTGCACACCTACGGTGTCCGCATGCGCGACCCCGCGGCCGGGCGTCCCGCGCACATGCCCAGGCTCCCCCGACCGCGTCGGCCCCAGGTGATCGAGGAGATCCCCGACCGTCCCGGCCACCTGCCCGACCGGATCTGGCATGACGGCGGCCAGGGCCCCGGGGGGCCGTGCCTGCACGTGGGCGAGGGTGTCATCGCCCCGGTGGAGACCGCCGCCTGGGAGTACGAGGTGGGCGGCATGCACGTCATCCGGAAGTGGTTCGCCGCACGGGAACGCGACCCCAGGCACGTGCGCAGGGGGTCGCCCCTGGACGACATCAGACCCAATCGCTGGACACCCGAGTTCACCGAACAGCTACTGCACCTGATCACCGTGCTCACCCGCCTGGTGGACCTGGAACCGAGCCAGCGGGACCTGCTCGAACGGATCCGCACGGGACCCCTGATCACGGTGGAGGAGCTCGGGGGGGCACGGGTCCTGCCCGTTCCTTCCGGGGTGCGTAAGGGGCCCCGCGGCGACGGGCAGGGGGAGATCCCGCTGGCCTGACGACTTCCGGGGACCGTGACGGCCGCGAAGCACGGTTGCCGAGGCATGCGGGCTTTCTCTGCCCTTGTATGGGAGATGGCCGGTTCCGGCCACGTCCGGAATAGCGTTCAAGGCCCGGCGCCAACAGGAAACCAACGGAAGCGAGTTCGAAACACCAGGGGTCGTCCGAACAAGAAGACAGCTGGCATGACCTCGCTTTCTCCCGCGCCGCGGTGAACAGGACCTGGACGCGGAGGACCCCGGAATCCGCGGCACACGTGCCGGACAACCCCGCACGACGCCTCACACACGCGGCTTCCCGCCCTCCTGGCCATGGCTAGTATCCAGCAGGAGACGGCTTCTTCCCCCCTGGAGAGACACATGGCCCACGCAGGTGCGAATCCAGACGATGCCATCAATTCAGCTGGCACCGCGGCGGACATGGCCGACACCATGGCCACACTCATCCAGGATTTCGCAAACGCCGTCTCACCCCTCTACTCCGGAGCACCCGAACTCGGAGGGTCCCTGGTGGACTACGACATCGAGGGCAACGACCGCATTCTCCAGTCCGCGAGGAGCAGCAGAAACCTCGCTGAGAAAGGCGGACACGCCGGCGGTGAGGTCTCCGAGACGGACCACCGGTCATCCTCGGACTACGGAGGCGCCATTCCTTCGATTCCACGGGAAGTCAACTTCTGAGAGGACGGCACATGTCACCCGAATACATGGTGCTCGGACTTCCCGACGACGTCGACGCCGACGAGGACGTTATCCGTGACAGCGCTGACGGCCTCCTCACCACCAGGAACACGATGCTCGGCCAGTCGATCGACCTGGAAACCAGTTTCTGGGCGACCGCCAACGAATTCAGCGACACGATCGCCTGGGACATCACCGGGGCGAGCGGACAGCAGATCCAGACCTGGGAGGACACGGCGGAGCTCCTGACCCACGGGGCGGGCACCCTCACCCTCTACGCGGACGCCGTCAAGGAGTATCGGGGGGTACGAGCCGACCTCCACCTTCGTTGGAGCGAGTGCAAGAGCGCGGCCCTGGCCCGCATCGGGGAATTCGGCGCCGACACCCTGACGTTCAGCGGCGTCTCCCAGGAACAGGCCGAGGTGGACTACCTGAACGGGGTCCGCGAAGAACTCCTGGGCGAACATGCCCAAGCCCGCTCGGACCTGGACGACGCGACCGACGACACCAAGGACGCGCTGACCAACGGACCGAGCGCCGCCTCCTGGAAACGCATCGAGGACGCCGGCCTCATGACCGGCAGGGAGATCCACATCTTCGGCGGTGTACCCGACCCCGTGATCGACTTCGGCCCCCAGGAGGACTGGACTCCCCAGGAGGTGGCGCGCTGGTGGGCCGACCTCGCCCCGAACCAGCGGGAACACGCGATGGAGGAGTACCCCGACGACCTTCGCAACCTGGACGGCGTGCCCGTCGTGGTCAGGGACGAACTGAACCGGACCGCGTTCGAGGAGCATCTGGAGCTCATGGAGGACAAGGATCCGGCGCTGGAGGGCGTCTACCTCAAGGAGATACGCGAGGCCCTCGGGGAGGAGGACACCTTCCTGATCCACTTCGATCCCCTGTCCCTCGACGGCCAGGCAGCCCTCTCCCGGGGCAACCCCGACACCGCGGACAACGTCTCCACACTTGTACCAGGTATGTTGAACCACCTGGGCAGTCTCGGAACGTCGTTCGAACGCGCCGACACGATCCTGGCCGAGATGAACGAGAACGCCCCCGGAGCCGACAACGCCTCCGTGGTCTGGTTCGGCTACGATCCGCCCTTCCCCGGGGACATGTCCGCGGACGACGCGGGACGGGACTTCGCCGAGTTCCAGGAGGGACTGCGCGCCACCCACCAGGGGGACGAACCCTCGCACAACACGGTCATAGGCCACAGCTTCGGCGCCCTCGTGGTGGGAGCGGCGGACAACCCGAACATCGGAGGCGGACTGGCCGCGGACAGCATGGTCCTCATCGGCGGCGCCGGTGCCACCGTCGACAACATCAGCGAACTGTCCATGAGCGAAGAGGACGTCCATGTCGTTCTCGGCGACGACGACTGGATCAGCACCGCCAGAGGCCTGGGAATGGACGGCTCGTACGGCGTACCTCTGCACGAGGAGGAGTTCTACCAGGACCCCGACAATCCCGGCCAGGACCTGGGCAACCGGTTGGATCCCTCGGAGGAGACCGGCCATTCGGGTTACTTCGACGACGAGCAGACCCTCGACTACCTCGGCGACGTCACGACGGGAAAGTAACCCATGCAGAGCGCGAACCCCGGACACCTGCTGTCCCTGACGGCGTGGCTGTGGCAGCCGCAGGAAGGGCCGAACACACCCGTCTCCCGTCCCAGGGCCTTCCTCAACGAACACATGGGGCTGTTCTTCCTGCTGGCGGTGGTGGTGGGAGGCGCCGCTGGCCTTCTCTCGGGAACGTTCGTCCTGAAATGGGACGAGTGGAACAGCCCTTCGTTCGGCCCCTTCATCGCTCCCGCCGTCCTGTTGGGCTGGCTGACCGCACGGCCCCGGTGGGCCGCGGTAATCGGTCTGACCACCCTCGTGGCCTCTGTGGCCGGTCACTTCCTCGGGACCCAGCTCGCAGGGCACGAACAGAACGTCCTGGAGTACCGGGCGTGGGCGGTGGTCGGCCTGTGCCTGGGTCCACTGCTGGGCTACCTCGGGCACACACTGCGGTCACGTCGGTTGCTCGCCCGGGCTGCCTGTGCCGGACTGGTCTCGGCGTGGCTCTGCGTCCCCCTCTACCTCGGTTTCGTCACGGGATCCGAGTACTACGTGGAGTACAGCGGCGTTGTGACGAGATCCTTCGACCTGTCCATGGCCGTGCTGGTGCTGGTGTTGTGCCGGGGGTTCTCCGCCAGGCTCATGGCACTGGTGTGCGCGGCGCTGTTCCTGTGGCCCCTGACCGTCGTGTCGGTGCTCAACAGCGTCTTCCTCTGGCGCGCGAGCGGCGGACTCTAAGCGCCCTTTCTGAAATTCTGCGCGCAACCCACCAGAGGGATGAACCCTCACACAACACGGTCAGGGGCCAGCGTGGACAATATCACCGAACTGTCCATGGACCCGGACGACATCCATGTCGTCGAAGGTGATGACGACGGCATCGACATCCGCGACCGCGTCGATTTGACCGACGAACACTTCGGTGAACCGCTCGACAACGACGAGTTCTTCGAGAATCCGGATGACCCGGGCGAGAGACTGGGGCCCTATCTCGACCCCGAGGAGCACACCGGGCATTCCGGTTACTTCGACGACGAACAGACCCTCGGCGACGTCGCGACAGGAAGCAGACGAACCGTGATGCCGTCCAGCGGCGAGAACACACGAGAGCACGCAAGAGGGCCGACCGTGTCCCGAGGTGACGGCACTGCGATCCGACTACTCCGGCGCGTCTGGGAGCCGGACGCACTACGCGGGCGCACGGTGGTCCGCGGCACGGGATCTCTCCAGGAGCGGTGATGGCTGTTCGTCCTCCTCGCCGCGACGGTGGGGTCGGCGATCGGGCTGGCGTCCGATTTCTTCGTCTTCATACGCGACGGGACGGGACCGGCGACCTCCGGCCTGTTCGTCGCCCCGGCGGTGCTGCTGGGGTGGGCACAGCACAGCTGTGCCTTGAAGCCCTGGACATCAAACCAAAAGGAGCACTGGGCTACCGGGATCGGTCCGGAAAGACATACCGCCAGATATTCACCGGCCTCCTGGAGGACGCGGAGAGGTCGTTGGCACGGAAAAAGCGCCTGGAAGCCCAACCACCACAGCCACACAGGGGAAAATGACCGGGCTCAGGGCTGCTTTCCGTGAGGCGCGGCAGCACCGTTCCCAGGTCGCCGACGGCTCCCCCACCAGGTGAACGGCGACGGAACCGCGTACCACTGACCGTGGCCCGCACCGGATCATGGACGAGGGCTACGGGAACGACCACGCCCACGCCAAGCTCTTCCCCATGCACGGCACCGCGGGCAACCAGGGCGAGAACTGGCGCGAGATGGCCTCACCGATCGAGGGCTGCTTCGACCGGTACCAGGGGTGACCTGTCCTCACACGACCACACCCGCGCCGAGGACGTCCGCCTCGTGACCGTGGCCCAACAGCGGCATAGGCGGATCAGAGCGCTTCGGAACCGTCACGTACGGTTCCGTGCGTGAAGGCGAGCCACTCCGCAGAGGCGAGAAGCAGCACGTCCTCTCGTGGGTTCAAGGACGCTGACAACGGGAACTTCCACGGCCTGGAACACGAGGCGGCCAAGATCCAGGAGTACACGGTCGGCCTGGTCCCCGGTCTTCTCCAGCACCGCGACTGCATCAAACCCATGATGGCCCGTCGCTACGTTCCAGATGAGGCCGAACGCGCACGCCGGGTGGAAGCACGCTTGCAACAACACGCCAATGTGCTGGAGCGCGAGAAACCGCCAAGGATCTGGGTGATCCTGGACGAGCCCTGCCTGCGGTGTGTCACCGGAGACACCGGGGTCACGAACACACGGTTGGAGCACCCGCTCCAACTCGCCGCTCGGCCGTCCATCAACCTCCAGGTGCCCCCATCCACAGCGGGCATGTCCCCGACCTACGGCTCCTCCATGCTGACCTTCGACGAGACGGACGGTGCGCTCGTCATCGACTTTCCTCCGGACGGATTGTTCTTCGCGGACCGGGAGGACCTATGGGAACACGAGATAGCGTTGAATCGGCTACAGGCGTCCGCCCTCCCCACAGTGGAGATGCGAACCCTCCTCAAGACTCTGATCACCGAGTACAAAAGGCTGTCACGGCTCCGAGCACGACCACCAACGCCTCCTTCGCTCCCGCTTGCTGGCACAAGGCGAGCTACACCAACGGCAGGGGCGCCTGTGTGGAGGTCTCCGAAGGGGCGGCCACGGGCGTGCGGGACACCGAGAACCGCGAAGCGGGAGCCCTCTTCTTCAGCGGCGAGGCGGGGGAGGCCTTCCTGGGGCACCGCCAGGGACGATCCCGCCTGGAGCACGTCCCCTGTCCGCTGCGTACCGGTGGACAGGGGAACCCCTCTCCCGGGACACCCACGAATTCCCCGCACGCCCCTGGTCGGGCCGTGACATGTTACGTACGATCACCCTGAGTGAGGGAAAGGCGCCCCCACCCACCGAAGGGCCCGGAGGCTCCGTCCACCGCCCCTCGCCTCCGCATCACCCCCCGCTCCCCAGGAGAAACGTGCGTAAGAGGATCGGTATCGTCGGCGCCGGAACCGCGGGCCTGCACCTGGGTCTGCGCCTCCTACAACACGGTGTGGAGGTCGCCCTCTTCACCGACCGCTCACCGGACGAGCAACGGCGGTCGAGGGTACTCAACACCGTCGCCCACCACGCCGTGACCGTGGAACGCGAGCGCGCCCTCGGTGTGGACCACTGGCCGGTGGAGGAGTTCGGCTACCCCGGGCACGAGTACCGGGTGGGCCCCGGACCGGAGCCCACCGCCTTCGCGGGCCGGCTCCCCTCACCCAGCCGGGCCGTGGACTACCGGATCTACCAACCGCGCCTGATGGAGGACTTCACCGAGGGCGGCGGGGAACTGGTTCTCGGCCGGCTCTCGCGCGACGACCTCCCCTCACTGGGCGCACGCTTCGACCTGGTCGTGGTGTGCACCGGGGGCGGCCCCTTCGCGAAGGTGTTCGACCGCGATCCCGCGCATTCGCCCCACACCCGGCCCCGGCGGCTGCTGAGCGCGGGCCTGTTCACCGGCATCGCCCAGCGACCCGTCCCCCAGGTGACCTTCCACGTCTCCCCGCGCGCGGGCGAGATGATCGAGATCCCCACCTGGACCGACGGCGGCCAGGTCATGGCCCTGGTCATCGAGAACCACCCCGGCTCCGACCTGGAGGCGCTGGCCGCCATCCCCTACGAGGACGACCCCGCGGGCTACCGGGACCTGGCCCTGAACCTGTTCCGCGAGCACTACCCGGCGTGCTTCGAGCGGATCGACCCGTCCGAGTTCGGGCCGCTGGACGGACCGCGCGGCATCCTCCAGGGCGCGGTCACCCCGGTGGTGCGCCGCACGCACACCGTGCTGGACGACGGCACCGTGGTGCTCGCCCTGGGCGACGCGCACGTCACCGTGGACCCCCTGCTCGGGCAGGGGGCGAACATGGCCTCCCACGCCGCGTGGGTGCTCGCCGAGGAGATCGTGCGCCAGGACGTCTTCGACCGCCGCTTCGTCGAACACGTCGACATGCGCAGGCAGGACCGGGTCCTGTCGGCGGCGCGCACCACCAACCTGCTCATGGAGAACCTGGAGACCCTGCCCGAGGACTTCCTGGGCTTCCTCGGGGAGCTGAGCCGCAACCGCTCCCTGGCCGACGAGTTCACCGCGTGGTTCAACTACCCCGAGCGCTTCTGGGACGACCTGGCCGACCCCCGGCGCACCCGGGCCTGGATCGCCCGGCACACACCCGCCCCCGGGTGAGGTCCGGTCCGGCGGCCCCGGACCGCCCGCCGACCGGACCACGAGCGCGTCCCGCCGGCCCCGCTTCCGCACGTTTCCCTTTCCTCCGAACACCGGAAGCGGACCCGGCACCATCGCGAGAACACCTCACCGAGGGCCGGGGAAGGCTCAGGTGGACGTACTGAGTACCGACTGGGCACCAAACTCGCAAGCCTCCGTGCGGACGAATAGCGCACAGATCAAATGCTTGACCGTTCACCTACACCTGCGTTAAGCCTGAGGGCACCAAGAACCACCCCACCCCCTGGAGGGCTCTTGACCCCCTACCGTCAGCAACGGACGCGTCACCGCGCACCCCTGGCCGCGCTGCTCGCCGGAGCACTGCTCACGACCCCGGTCGTCACGCTCGCCTCCCCCGCCGCGGCGCAGCCCTCGCAGGCGAACTGCTCGGCCAACACCGGGGACACCGGCGGCCCGTCCTGGACCGACCACGCCGAACTGGAGCGCGCACTGCTCACCCTCGAACGCCAGCGCGGCGACGTGCTGGAGGTCGAGGAGATCGGCCTCTCCAACCGGGGACGTGAGATCTGGTCCGCGCGCGTGGGCACCGGACCGGAGACCCTGCTGGTGACCAGCGAGATCCACGGCAACGAGAAGACCGGCACCGAGGCGCTGCTCGGCCTGCTGCGCACCATGAGCGCCAGCACACCCCGGGCGCGGGAACTGCGCGAGGAGGTCACCCTGGTCGCGGTACCGAAGATGAACCCCGACGCCAGCGAGCTGGACCGGCGCGGCAACGACCGCGGCTGGGACGAGGTCGTGGCCGACTTCCCCCAGCTGGAGGGGGCGGCGCCCGCGTGGAACTACTACGACCGGCCCCTCCAGGGCGACGACTACTCCGAGCGCCCCGGGTTCGACGTCAACCGCGACTTCAACCCGGACCTGTCCTACGTGCCCGACCCCGCCGACTTCCCGGGGCGGTCCAGCGAACCCGGCTGGTACATCCAGCCCGAGTCCCAGGCGGTCCGCGACCTGTACGCGGAACTCACCGAGGAGCGGGGCGGGGTGGACGTCTACGTCGACCTGCACCACCAGGGGCCGTGCTACGAGGAGGAGGACAGCGGGGAGTGGGTCAACCTGTCCGTCTCCGCCGACTTCGTCCCGGACCCGAACACCCCCGAGGGCGCGAAGTACGCCGAGTACGCCGACCGGTTCGACTTCGACCTGTCCCGCCAGGTCAACGTGGCGGTGTACGACGAGCTGAACTCCTACGGCAACTCGGGGTTCGGCAACATCACGCTGTACCCGCAGGACCTCGACCTGCCGGGGACGGCGCTGGGGTCCTTCGCGCTCAACGGCAGCGGCACGATGCTGTTCGAGGTGCGCGGCCAGACGCAGAGCTGGGGCGCCCGCCAGCGCGGCCAGCTCGTCACGACGGTCGAGCGCGGCCTGGAGGCGGTGGTCGAGGGCCTCGCCGACGGCTCGTTGCGCGAGCTGGACCCGGAGCGGTACCACGCCATCCCCGAGCGGTGACCGGCCCCTGAACGGCTGAACCGACGGAGGCCGGACCCGCACGGGTGCCGGCCTCCCCGCCTTCGCAACCCCGGGCTCCGTGTCCCGCACATGGCGCGCCCCCGCCTGCGCCCCGGCAGAACCAACCAGCCCGGGCGACCCCGCTGGCCGGTATCCGCGCCGATCCGCGTGGCCCCTCCGGCACCCTCTCCAGCGGGGTTGCCCGGAGAAACCCGTATGGGCGGAGGCGTCGGCGTACCCGGCGACGACCTGCACATCCGTGACCGCACCTTGGTCGCACGCACACTCCGGCGGATCACCGACGCACTCGACAGGTCCGACCCGGACGAGACCGCGGAGTGGGAGGCCCGGTTCCGGGGTCCGGAAACCACAGGGCTGCGTACCCTCCGGGTACACGGCTTCCCGGTCGTGACCGGCGGGGACTGCCGGAACGCACCGTTCCGGCCTCAGGCCAGGTAGTGGCGCACCGCCTCGCGGATCTTGTCGGCGTGCAGGTAGATCTCGTCGATCGACTCCAACGGGTGGCGGGTCTCGTTCTTGTCGGCGTCGAAGGTGCCGAGGTACTTCTTCGACCTGGCGTTGAAGTGCAGGCGCGCGATCGGCCTGCGGTTGTTGTCGTCCAGCAGGATGGCGAAGTAGCTCTTGGAGTCCCGGTGCGCGATCCGCTGCGGCTTGACCTCGCTGCACGCGATCGCCTTGACGACCTGGTACCCCTCCAGCTCCTCCAGGGTGGTCTCGATCCCCGTGCCGCGTTCCAGGTCCTCCTCGGCGGCTTCCTCGCTGGTGACCGGCTCCGCTTCGGGCTGCGGACGCGTCGACTCCAGGGCCTTCTTCAGCCGGATGTTGACCTGGTCGTCGAGGAAGGCGGCGGTGGCCTCCTCGACGAGCGGCGTGAACTGCTCGCGTGCCCGCCTGGTGAAGGCCTTGTCGTAGACGCGGCTGGCGAAGAACTTCACCCATTCGGCGCCGGGCTCCTGGAACTGCTCCGCCAGCGTGCGTTTGATCGCGCCGATGTATTTGAGCTTCTCGGCGGCGTCGACCACGGAGTTCAGGTTGAAGGAGGCCTTGGTCAGCTTGCGCAGCTCCGGCAGGAGGCTCTCGTCGACGTCGCCGAGGTCGAGCACCATGAACGGCTTGGAGTCCATGCGGTTCGGCGCGTCGAGGTCGGTGTAGAACTGGTATTCGACGCCGTTGGTGAGGACCGCGATGCGCGCGTTGGTCACCGAGAAGTACCGGTAGAGCTGCGACGCGTGCTCTACCTTCAACTCGCCGTTCGCCTTCTTGCACTCGATGAGCATCTGCACTTCGCTGTCGAGCATGATGGCGTAGTCGACCTTTTCGCCCTTCTTCACGCCGACGTCGGCGGTGAACTCGGGGACGACCTCGCGCGGATCGAAGACGTCGTATCCGAGGACCGTCGCGATAAAGGGCATGACGAAGGCGTTCTTCGCCGCCTCCTCGGTCTGGGTCATCTCGCGCTGCTTCTGCACCTTGGAGCTGAGCGCGGAAACCCTCTCTTCGAATTCCATACCGAGCCTCCACGTAAGTCTGGTCCGGAAACCATAGCAAGGCGGAAAGCCCGGCATCCACAGGTCGACCGGTTCGTTATAACGGGAATTCCGATGGAAGCATCGGCTTTATCCGCGCCCGCGGAGAACGGGAACGGGATGGACGGACACTGCTCTGTTGTCTGGTCCGCACCGAGCGGAGGAATGGTGCCAGCGGCTCTCCTGGGGGATTTTCGCGAATTTGGGCCGGGCTCCCGCGCCAGCACCGGGAAGGCTGACAGCGGTCGTCCACGCGAGGGGATTCGGCACCGGAGGCCGCGCAGCAACCGGCCAGAAACGTGACGCGTGGGGCAAAGGACCAGTTCAGGACCAAGGACACGTCTATGAGGCGGCCCGCGAACTGGGTAAACCCGCCCGCCATGGCCACCGTCCTGCTGTACAAAGGTCCTTCACGGCGCCACGGAACCACCTTACGTCTATTTCCTGTGAACCGGGTTAACAATAAGATCTCACCCGGAGGCCGCGCACCGGTCCAGGTCGAAAGCGCCGAGTCCACGAGAGCGCAGGCGGACGGCCTGCGGATGCCGGAAGCGGCAGCGCAGCCGGTCAGCCCGCGTGCGCCCCTCCCCCGCCCAGCGCGTGTTCCACGCGCAGTCGCTGGGTGTGGTGCATCTCCAGTCCCGCCGCCTCCTCGGGACCGAACCAGTCCACCTCGTGCGACTCGTCGCTGACCGCGAGCGCCCCGCCGACGACCCGTGCGCGGAAGCACACGTTGAACTGGCGGCGCACCTCCCCATCCCTATAGGCGATGACGTGGCGGGCGTCGGTGTAGGTGCCCACCAGCCCGGTCACCTCGACCTCATAGCCGGTCTCCTCCCGCACCTCCCGCACCGCCGCCTGGGGCAGGCTCTCGGTCATCTCCATCGTCCCGCCCGGCATCGCCCACAGCCCGTTGTCCACCCGCCGCTGCAACAACAAACGGCCCTGCTCATCGATGACGGCCGCGCTGGCCGCGACCACCAGGCTGTTGGGAACGGGAGCCGCAGGATCGTCGTAGTACTCGGTACGTGCCACGAACTCAGGACCTCTTCTGACGAGAAGCGGCAGCGCCGGTCAGGTCGCCGATGACGCCCTCCACCAAGCGGACGGCAACGGGACCACGCACCGCCGACCTGGACAGCTGGTCGAACACGCGCCGGTAGGGCTCCACAGCGTCGTCGTCGGTCAGACACAGTTCCGCGCCGATGGTCTCCACGATCACCCGGTCATCGTCGAAGATCCAGAAGCCGTGTGAGGGGACCACGTCCATGCTGCACCGCATCGGAATGACGCCGATCTCAGCTCTTCCCAAGGTGAGTTCGGCGATGACGTGTTCAAGCTGGTCGGCCATGACCGTGTCCGGAGCCAGGCGGAACCTCAGGGCTGGTTCCCATATGAGGAGGTGGAACGTCTTGTCCGGTGCTTCGAGTACGCGTTGACGCTCGATCCTGGCGTCCACCGCCCGCTGTCCGTCATCAGGCACACCGTGCAGACGCACACCCCGGCGGAACATGAACCGTGCGTATTCGGCGGTTTGCAGGAAACCCGGGACACAGGCCGACTCGAAGATTCGGAACCTCCGTGTCCGCTCGTCCAGGGGGAAGTAGGAGTGCTGGCGCGCCTCGTGTCCGGCCGCGAGCTGGCGCCGCCAGTTCGCGTAGTGGGTCTCCAGGGAGCGAAGCTGCGTGACCAGACCTCCAGCGGCGTCCTGGCGACCGCACAACAGCGCCCATGAGCGCAGATCGTCCGTGCTCGCGGTTTGCTTGCCGTGCTCCAGACGGGACACCTTGGAGGGGTGCCAACCGGCTCGAAAGGCCAGTTCACGGCCAGACAGCCCGGCCTCCTCGCGGAGTTCGCGTAGGCGAACACCGAGGGAGACCCGGGCTGTCTGGTAGTCGGTCATGCGGCGCGTGACGCCATGTACTCGGTGAAGGTGAGCGCATGGTGCCAGGCCGCGTCCCGTGCCTGGAGGGCGGTCAGTACCTGGTCTGGGTCATCGGTCAGGCTCGCTCCGAGGAAGCGGTCGTCATCGAACTCCAGGCGGGCCACCATGCGGCTGTCGAACACCCAGAAGTCGTGGTCGGGTAGTTCCGCCACGATCGGGTGGGTGCGCGGCAGGTAGCGGATGTCCTCGCCGACGCCGAGGTTGTAGGGAGTGCCCCACAGCTCCCAGCGCAGGTAGTCCGAGGGCGGGTCGTCGATGAGGCGGACCCTCTCCATGCGCTTGCCGGTGGCCAGCTCCTCACGCATCATGCTCAACCACGGCCTGAACCATTCCAGGCTGGGCTCCTTGCCGGAGAGCCATTCCTGGAACGGCAGATCTTCGTTCGCCTTGCCGTAGTGCGTGCGTGTCTCCAGACGCCAGGCGGTGTGTCGGTAACGGCGGAAGAGGTCGGTGAAGTCCTCTCCGCTGACGATCTCCGGCATCTCAGTCCTTGGGAGCGAAGCGGGTGAGCAGGGCACGCGGGACGACGACGAACTCCTCACCCGCGAGCACGTCACTCAACTGCCGCAGGGCTTCGGGATCGGTCAGTTTGTCGCCTTGCACCACAATGTCACCGGTGTCCGTCTCGTACAACGTGGGGCAGCCACCGTCCTGAGACGTGGTGCCGAGCTTGCGGAGTTTCATGGTCCTCCTCGGTTCGGGGGTGCGCTACGAGTATCCCGGGAGAAGAACGGCCGGGCAGGTGTTGGCGTATCTCGCGGACGCAATCTCGCGCAATCCCCGCGCCCCGCGTACCCCTACCTGCCTACGTTCGTGCCGTCCCCGTTCTCCTCGGATGCCAAGGCGGTACCGGCCATGTCTCCTGACGCTGTCCACCACGATCCTCCGCGCGTACTCGCCCCCTATGTACGGGTCGGGGTCCAGGACGAGACGCTATTCCTCGGTTTCGGTTCGATACGCCAACCCGTACACGACCGCGCGCTGTGGGAGCCGCTGCTGCTCCTGGCCGACCACTTCCGTAAACCACGCACCCGTGAGGCAGCCTCGGTCCACCTGCACTCCCGCGGTGTTGACGCCGCCTCGACCGAGGCGGCGATGCTGCTGCTCGAACACGGCAACTGCCTGATCCCCGCACACTCCTACGACCGCGCCGACCGTTACAGCAGGCACACACTGTTCTACGAGCTCTCCGGAGCCGACGCCGAGCGGGTACAGCGCCGTCTGGGTGAGGCCAGCGTCGTGCTGCTCGGATGCGGCGGGATCGGCAGTCTGGTCGCGGTCACCCTGGCCACGGCCGGGGTCGGGGAACTGGTCCTGATGGACGGTGATCACGTGGAGCTGAGCAACCTGACCCGCCAGTTCCTGTTCACCGAGACCGACATCGGCCTGCCCAAGGCGGAGGTACTCGCCCGGGAACTGAGGCGGCGCAACTCCTCGTGCCGAGTACGGCCGGTGGTTCACGGAGTGGCGGACACGACGGACCTGGAACACCTGCCCGCGTGCGACCTCCTCGTGGTCTCGGCGGACTCCCCCGGTCTGACGGGCCTCGTGAACGCCCACTGCGTCACGTCGGGAACAGCGTGGCTGAACGCCTGCTACGTCAACGACATCGCGGTGTGGGGTCCGCTGGTGGTGCCGGGGACGACCGGATGCTGGAACTGCCGACCGCTGACCGCACGCCCTCCCGAGGACGAGGCCGAACTGGCCTCGCTCATCGCACGCGTCAACGGGCGCTACCAGGCGCCTTCCAACGGACCGGTCAACATGCTGGCCTCCTCCCTGGCCGCGCTGGACGTGCTGCGCCACCTGGGCGGATTCGGCACACCGGCCTCACTGAACCGCCGCGTGGGAGTGTGGTCGCACGATCTGACCCTCGACCAGCAGGCCGCTGAGCGCGACCCTACCTGCCCCACCTGTGCCGAGGCCGTCCTGTCCCGTGAAGGAGTCCGATGAACACCGACCATGCCGCAGGCTGCGTCTTCTGCCGGATCGTGTCCGGGGACGCGCCCGCCCACCGGATCTGGGAGGACGCCGACCACCTGGCGTTCTTGTCGATCTTCCCCAACACCGAGGGGTTCTCCGTCGTCATCCCCAGGGCCCACCGCACCAGCTACGTGGTCGAGATGGAACCCTCGGAGTACACGGCCCTGCACCTAGCTGCCCGCGAGGTCGCCCGCCGCCTGGACGCGGCCTTTGACGACGTGGCCCGCACCGGGATCATGTACGAGGGCTACGGGGTCGACCACGCCCATGCCAAGCTCTTCCCCATGCACGGCACCGCGGGCAACCAGGGCGGGAACTGGCGCGAGGTGGCCTCCCCGATCGAGGGCTACTTCGACCGGTACCAGGGGTACCTGTCCTCACACGACCACACCCGCGCCGACGACGCCTGGCTCGTGACCGTGGCCGAACGCATCAGGAACAACGCGCCCTGAACCCCCAGGCAAACGGGGCGGGGCGGCCCAGAGGGAACCGCCCCGCCGTCGTCACATCCGCTGGCCTTTTAGTTGTTACCGTCGTCGTTCACCGTGGCTCCCTCCTCGCTGGGGTGTCTGATCGCGGGGCCGCCGACGTCCCGGGCCGTCGGACTCCCCGCGATGACCATGAAAGCCGGTGCCGTGACGCGGACCAATGCCCTTGCGTGAGATTGCGTCCAGATCCAACACCCTTCGAGGAGTCCGATGAGTGACACGACCGCGCCGGTCCTGTGGGCCGAGGCCGAGGGCATCGCCCTGGGAGCACTGCGCGCGGACCTGGCCCGCGAGTACTGGCGGTGGGAGAGCGACCCCGGCGCGGTGCTCGGCTACGGACGCCAGGTCCCCGAAAGCCCCGAGTCACGGGCCGAAGGCCTGGAGCACCAGTTGCGCGGAGCGCCTGACCAGGCGCGGTTCACCGTCTACGACGTGCGCGGGAGCGAGCCGACCCCGTGCGGGCTGGCGAGCCTGCTCATCGACCACCAGGTGCGCACGGCCGAGTTCATCCTGGTTGTGGCTCCCGAGGCCCGGGGGCAGGGTGTGGGCACCGTCGCGACGCGGTTGACGCTGGACTACGCCTTCCACGTCATCGGCCTGGAGATGGTCTGGCTGAAGGTGTTGGAGCCCAACACCGCCGGTCGCACCGCCTACGCCAAGGCGGGTTTCCGGGAGGCGGGCACCATGCGCAGCGCCGGGGTCTGGAAGGGACGCCGCTGCGGAGAGGTCGTCATGGACGCCGTGCCCGAGGACTTCCCGGGACCGTCGGTGGTCGTGGGTGCGGACGGCTGATGCAGGGGGAAGACGGTGACGGCCGCGCCGGGCCCGGGAGGGTCAGCGCGGCCGTCACGGTTTGTGCGGGCCGGGGTGGTTCTCAGAACAGGCCCGCGGTGAGGTGGTGGGCCAGGGCGCCGACCGTGGCGGCCAGGGTGTAGCCGGCCAGGGGCAGCGCCCAGCGCAGGCGGGGCGGTCTGCGGTGGCTTTGCGGACGCTGGGAGCGGCGGCGCGGCAGCGGCGGGCGCTTGGGCCGTGGCGGGAACGGGCCGTCGTCGGGAGCGGGCCTCGGACGCGGAAGCGCGGGTTCCGGTGGGCGCGGCGGTGCGGGCGAGGGCTTGCGCGGACGGTCCGGGCGGTCGGGCTCTCCCAGCCGCTGGGCGTCGCGTTCGGCCATCCGGGCGGCCTGGACGCGCATCCAGTGCGGCAGCTCACCGTGGGCCTGGCGGTAGGCCACCCGCGGGTTGTCCCGCATCTGGGCCAGGAGCCGCTCCTCCCAGGTGGGCCGGTGTGCGGCGCCGGGGCGGACGAAGCGCTGTCCCCGGGGCGCGTCCAGCACCCGGCGGATGCGGTCGGCGCCCGGTTCGCCGGAGGCGGGGGCGCTCACCGACCGGCCCCGGCGGTGGCTGCGGGAGCGGTGGGGGTGAGGGTGAACTCGGCCCACACCGCCGTACCCAGCCCCGCGCAGAACGGGAAGTCCACCACCGGCCGGGTCCCCCAGGAGGTGGCCAGGTGCTCGATGATCAGCAGGCCCCGGCCGCGTTCGGCCTCCTCCCACTCCTGCTCCGTGCGCTGGTGCGGGATCCGGGGGCGGGTGGGGGTGTCGGTGCGGGCGCCGTCGTCGACGATCGCCAGGTGCAGGGTGGTGGCGGTGGGCATGGACAGGGTGCGAATGACCCGGCCGCCCTCCTCGCCGGAGCGGGAGTGGTCGCACGAGTTGGCGAACATCTCGCTCGCGCACAGCACCACCGTGTCGGACAGGTCTCGGCTCAGGCCCTCCAGGCGGAACAGGTCGGCGCGCAGGTCCTCGCGGACCCAGGCGGCCTGCGCGAGGTCTCCGGGGTAGACGCGCGAGGCCCAGCGGCGCCCGGCGAAGGGCGGGGTGGGCGTGTGGAACGGCGCGCGGGGACGCGGCACAATGGTCATGCTGACAGCTCCTTCTTCTTCACGCGATGGGTGGTTGTCGGCTTGGGCTCTGGGGGCGCGGCAATCGCCCCCAGAGCCGTTTTCATGTCAGCCGCTCTCGGCGAAGCGGCAGTGCCAGGTACAGATACCTGACTCACTTACGCCATCATGACTAAGCAATCCTGAAAATGCAAGGTATGCATTCGCACAGATGCAGGAACCTGGGTAACTTGAGCCCCAAACACCATCGGACCGCAGGTCTACGGAGTTATGCCAAGGCAAGGGAGCAACCATGCCAACGAAGAAGCCCACACGCACGCTTCGGATGCGGCGACTCGCCGCTGAGCTGCGAAGGCTGCGCGAATCTGCTGACCTCAGTCGTGAGGATGTCACCGAAGCGACCAGGATCAACGCTTCGACGCTCTACCGCATCGAAGCGGCCCAGACCCGCCCCCAGGTCCGCACCCTCCACACACTGTGCGACCTCTACCGGGTTGGCAACGACAAGCGGAACGAGCTACTGGCGCTCACCAAGAACTCTGGACAGCAAGGATGGCTGGAGACTTACCCCTCAGAGCTGCCCACGGAGTACACCAACTACATCCTCTTCGAGTCGGAAGCCCGGACCGTCCGCAACTACGAGTCCCTGTTCGTACCCGGCCTTCTCCAGACCGAGGACTACGCCCGTGCCGTCATCAGAGGCACCCTTCCCCTGGCCACCCACGAACAGGTCGAGGACCGTGTCCGTGCCCGTCTCCAGCGCCAGGAGTTGCTGCACAAGCCTGAGCCCCTGCGGTTCCGCGCTGTCGTAGACGAGGCCGTGCTCCGTCGCGTGGTGGGCGGGCAGCGCGTCATGCGTGAGCAACTGCTCCATCTGGTCACCATGGCCAGGTTGCCCCATGTAGAACTCCAGGTCATCAAGTTCGAATCGGGTGCACATCCGGGCATGCCGGGATCCTTCGTCCTGATTGACTTCCCTGACCTGGCTGATCCTGCCGTGGTCTACATCGACAGCATGGCCGGAGATCTCTTCTTGGAGGGCGAGGTCGAGGTCGACCGGTACTCGCTGATCATGGAGCAACTGGTGGGTGTGGCCCTCAGCCCTGAACAGTCGCGACGACTCGTCGGAGATCTCGCGGCGGGCATGATGGAAGGGAACTAGGAGGACAAGATGGGAAAAAGCACCGCAAATCTCGGCAGATGGTTCACGAGTAGCTACAGCAGCGGGAACGGTCAGTGTGTCCAAGTCAAACACCAGCCAGAAAGCACCGGTATTCGTGACTCGGTACATCCAAACGGAGCCGTGTTGGACTTCCCCCAGGAGGAGTGGCGTACCTTCCTCGACACCGCCAAGGGCGCCTGAGCCCCTACAAACCCGCCTCCTCGCCGACGATCTTGTACTTATAGCGAGGTTCGACCGCCGAGAGTAGCTATAAGTACAAGATCACGGGGAAAGAGGCTGCCTTCGCTCTGATCCGGTGGAGGCAGATCAACCCTTGGTTCCGGGAGAGAGAGCTTCGATCTGGAGTGCGAGGTTCTGTGCCTGCACCAAGGAACTGAGTGCCTCGTTCTGCTGGGGATGTGCGGCCTGGGCCTCAGCGGTTCGGTCGGCGATCGCGTCGAACTCGGCGGCCGCACGCCGGTCCTGCTCCTCCATTTCAGCGGCCCGCACCTTGTCGGCGTAGGCCTCCAGCGTCCGGATGCGCGTCTCAATCTCCGCGACGTCCTCCGCCAAGACGGCGCGAGCGCGTTCGGCGGCCAGCCGACTCCGTTCTCCCGGAGTGGGGGTGCTGTCGATCTTGTGCCGGGTACTGGTCTGCTGAACCAGACTCTGGGCCAGGGACCATTCGACGTCGGCCAAGACCACCCGGTTGCGAACCTCGTCCAACAACAACCCCTGTCGGTGCGGCGACGAACCGAGCACGGTGTCCACCGCACCCTGCGCGCGGCCGAGCAGAGCGTTCGAGGTGTGATCCAACATGTCGGCGGCCACGTACCGCCCCTGGAACTCGGCGATGATGTGGGCCGGGTCCTGGGCACGGGCGCGTTCCGCTTCTCGACCGACACGACGTTGGTGGAGGTACCACAGCGCGATGGCGGCGACAGGTAGCACAAGACCGAGGGCGATAAACCCCTCGGGTGAGTTCCCCAGGCTGATGACCAGCGCGAAACCGGCCACAAGAAGAAGGCCTTTCACCGGAGAGCCCCCGCCAAGGAACCTCTCCAGCGTCACGGGGTTTCTCGGCTCGCCCGTCCCCTGGCGCCCTGCCTGCTCGAACGCCTGGCGCAGACGTCGGGCCTGGTCAGCGCTGACCTCGGGATGCAGGGTGACCCTTCGGGAACCGGTCGCATCGGGGGTGCCGTGTCCGCGCAAGCGCTTGCCTTTCTCGTCGCCTCTTCTTCAACGGAGAGTCCAAGCCTCGCAGGTGTGAAAACCCGCGTCTCTTTCGGGACCAAAGCCCTGCCTTGGGGGCAATACTCCCGAGTTCCGTAAAGCCGAAGGTCAACACCGCCGTCTTGGTGTACACAGATTCTGGCGGCACTGTGAGCCCAACCCTATCCCCCTTGCGTGTGAACCGGGTTAACAATAGAGTCTCATCCATCGACGCGGCACCCGGACCGGCATAGGTTGGGGTTCCGCATCCCCGCCGCCGCCCGGTCCGCCGAGGACGGCAGGGTCCCCACCCGGCGCGACGCAGGAAGACCGCCATGCCCAGCAGCACCGCAGAGGGCACGTCCTCTGCCCCCTCCTCGAAACTCTCCCCCGGCGCCCTCGTCGAGGTGCGCGGCCAGAAGTGGGTGGTGAGCGGGGTCGAACCCGGCGACGCCTTCACCCTGGTCACCCTCCAGAGCATCCAGGAGGGCCGCTACGGCGAAACCCTCGACGTGCTCTGGGAGGTCGAGCCCGGGCGCAGACTCCTGCCCAGCGGCTCCCTGCCCGACATCACGGGCATCAGCCCGGACCGCCCCGAACAGCTCGCCGCCTTCCTGGACGCCGTGCGCTGGTCGGCGGTCACCTCCGCCGACGTGCGCAACCTCCAGGCGCCCTTCCGCTCCGGCGTGGCCATCGAGGACTACCAGCTCGAACCGGTCTCGCGCGCGCTCGGCGCACCCCGCGTCAACCTCCTGCTCGCCGATGACGTCGGCCTCGGCAAGACCATCGAGGCCGGGCTGGTCGCCCAGGAACTCCTGCTGCGCAACCGCACCCAGCGCATCATGATCGTGTGCCCGGCGGGTCTGACCCTGAAGTGGAAGGAGGAGATGAAGGAGAAGTTCGGCCTGGACTTCACCATCGTCGACTCCGAGTGCGCCGCCGCCGTGCGCCGCGAGTACGGCAGCGCCGCCAACCCCTTCAACGTCCACCGGCTCACCATCGTCAGCCTGCCCTGGCTGCGCGGCGCCAAGGCCCAGCGCCTGCTGGACGAGGTCCTCCCGGCCGACGGGCCCAGCTACCCGCGCACGTTCGACCTGCTCATCCTGGACGAGGCCCACCACGTGGCCCCGGCCGCGCCCAAGCAGGTGTACGCGGTCGACTCCCAGCAAACCAAGCTCATGCGCAAGCTGGCCCCGCACTTCACCCACCGGCTGTTCCTGTCGGCCACCCCGCACAACGGCTACCAGCAGTCGTTCACCGCGCTGCTGGAGATCCTGGACGACCAGCGCTTCGCCCGGGGCGTGGAGCCGGACGTCTCGGCGGTCTCCGACACGGTGGTGCGCCGCCTCAAGCGCGAGGTGGAGAACGACGACGGCACCCCCCGCTTCCTGGAGCGCATCACCAGGGAACTCCAGGTCACCTATCCCGACAGCGAGCGCGAGATCCACGCCCTGCTGACCCGCTTCGCCGAGCTGCGCCGGACCAAGCTCACCACGAAGAAGGGCAGGCGGGCCACCGACCTGGTCACCCTGCTGCTCAAGAAGCGCCTGTTCTCCAGCCCGGCCGCCTTCGAGCACACCGTCGGCGTCTACGCCGAGACCCTGCGCTCGCGCAGCGGGGACTCCCTCCCCGCGGACGCCGACCTGGACGAGGTGCCAGAGTGGATGGACGACTGGTGGGACGAGACCGCCACCTATGACGACGAGGACCTCGCCGAGGCCGAGGACGACGCCCTGGACCGCGCCCGTCCCCTCCAGCCCGACGCCGACGAGACCGAGGAGTCGCTGCTGGAGCGGATGCACGCCTGGGCGCTGACGCACGAGGCCCAGCCCGACGCCAAGGCGCGCAAGCTCATCGACCACCTCAGGGCCATCTGCAAGCCCGACCAGCACTGGACCAACGAGCGCGTGGTGGTCTTCACCGAGTACCGCGACACCCAGTCCTGGCTGCGCTCGCTGCTGGCCCAGGCAGGACTGGGCGGCGAGCAGGTCAAGGAACTGCACGGCGGAATGGGTACCGACGAGCGCGAGGCCCTGCGGGTCGCCTTCCAGAAGCACCCGAGCGAGCACCCGCTGCGCATCCTCATCGCCACCGACGCCGCCAGCGAGGGCATCGACCTCCAGCGGCACTGCCACCGTCTGGTCAACTACGACATCCCCTTCAACCCCAACAAGCTGGAGCAGCGCATCGGCCGGATCGACCGGTACGGGCAGACCAAGAACCCCGAGGTCTACCACTTCGTCGGCACCGGCTGGGAGAAGGCGGCGGACTCCTACGAGGCCGACCTGGAGTTCCTCTCCCGCGTGGCCACCAAGGTCGCCCGCATGGAGGAGGACCTGGGCTCGGTCAACGCGGTGATCTCCGACGCCGTGCAGCGCCGGATGCTGGGCCAGAGCGCCGACTTGGACACCGAGACCGCCAGGGCCGGCGGCAGGGGCCGGGTGCCCTCGGACTCCAACATCCGCGAGCGGGTGCGCCGCCTGCGCCGCAACCTGGACGAGACCGTGGAGTCGCTGGCCCTCACCCCGCCCCGGATCAAGCGGGTGGTGGACACCGCCCTGGAGCTGGCGCGCCAGCCGCAACTGCGTCCCCACGTCGACCAGAACGAGGAGTACGCGGCCCAGGACCTGTACGAGGTCCCGGCCTTCACCGGGTCGTGGGTCAAGGCGGCCGACGGACTGACGGAGAAGGCCTCCCACGGCACCCCGCAGGGCGCCGAGCTGCGCCAACTGCCGGTGACCTTCGACGCCCAGACCGCCAAGGGCCGCGACGACGTGGTGCTCGCCCACCTCAACCACCCGCTGGTGGCGCGGTCGGTCGGACTGCTGCGCACGGCGGTCTCCAACGACCGGGTGGGCCTGAACCGGGTGACGGCCGTGGTGAGCGAGGACCCGGAGCTGGAGGACGTGCTGGTCGGCGCCTACTCGCGGTTCGTGCTGGTGGGCGCGGACGGGCTGCGCCTGCACGAGGAGGTGCTGCACTCGGGCGGGTGGCTGCCCGAGACGGGCCGGTTCCGCCGCCTGGAGAACCTCACCACCCTGGGCGGCATCCTCAACCGCGCCCTGGCCGACGGCCGACCGCTGTCGGAGGCGGTGTGGAACCGCATGCGCGACCGCTGGGAGCGGGCTGGCGGACGCGCGGGCCTGGAGCGGGCCATCGACTGGCGCGCCGACACCCGGTTGGAGTCGCTGAAGCGTGTGCTGGCCGAACGCGAGGAGAACGAGAGCGCCCGGGTGAGGAGCGTGCTGGACCAGTTCGCCACGACCCTGCGCCAGGCCCTGGCCTCTGACGAGGACGAAAACGCGCTGTTCAGCGAACGCTCCCTAACCCAGACCAAGGAAGAACGTGAGCAGTACCGGAAGGACCGGATGAAGTGGCAGGAGCGGCTCGCCGCCCTGGACGGTGAGCGCGAACGCGAACTGGCGGCCATCGCCCAGCGCTACTCGCGCCAGGACCCGCACACCTTCCCCGTCGCCGTCGTCTTCGTCGTTCCCCGCAAGGAGGCCGTCCGATGAGCAACCCCCGATCCCGTGGCAGGCGCTCCGCCACCGACGACGCCCGCCAGCAGCACCTGAACTGGCTGGGGCTGGTGGAGGTCAGCGGCCCCTTCCTGACCCTGCCGGTACTGCGCGAGACCTGGCCGGTCAGGCTCGACCCGCTGGAGCCGGGACAGATGAGGGAGCTGCGCCGGGCCTCCACGCTCTGGCGCGACCGGACCGGCAGGGGCTCCAAGGACCCCGAGGCCGGGCGGGACGCCTGGGTGCGGTACGTACTCGGCGACCTGCTGGAGTGGCGCGAGACCCTGCGCACCGACGGCTTGGAGCCGCTGGCCATGGAGGTGGCCGAACACGACACCGCCGTGGCGCCGTCGTTCGTGCTCACCGACCCCGACGCCGAGCCGGAGGGCGAGGTCAAGCCCGACACCGTCCGGCTGCTGGGGCTGACCTGCCCCATCGGCCAGTCCCCGGTGCAGCGGATCAAGGGCGAGTCGTGGTCGGCCACCCCTGCCGACCGGTTGGCGCAGCTGTGCCGCCACCACGGGGTGGAGCTGGGGCTGGCCACCGACGGGCGCTGGTGGGTGCTGGTGTGGGCGCCGCGGGGCGGGGTCACCACCACCGCGCTCTTCGACGCCTCGCTGTGGACGGACGCCGCCGAACGCGACGTGCTGCACGCCTTCTACTCGCTGCTCAACCGGCGGCGGTTCTTCTCCGTGCCCGACGAACAGCAGTTGGTCCCGCTGCTGAACAAGAGCATGGGATCGCAGGAGGACGTCACCGAGGCGCTGGGCGTGCAGGTGCGCCAGGCGGTGGAACTGCTGGTCGCCGCGATCGGCCGGGCCGACACCCGGGCACGTGAGCGCGGCGACCGGGACCTGAGCGATGTGTCCGCGCACGACGTGTACCGGGGTTCGGTGTCGGTGATGATGCGGGTGGTGTTCCTGCTCTTCGCCGAGGAACGCGGCCTGCTGCCCAGCGACAACGACCTGTACGCCACCTCCTACTCCGCGGGCGGGTTGCACGCGGAGCTGGAGGCCCTGGCCAGGGAAGGCACCGAGGACGACCTGGAGGGGACCACCACGGCCTGGCACCGGCTGCTGGCGCTGTTCCACGCGGTCTACCACGGTGTCGACCACCCCCGGTTGAAGATGCACGCGCTGGACGGGTCGCTGTTCAACCCCGAGACGTTCCCGTGGATGCCGTTGGACATCGACGACCGGACCGTGCTGCACATGCTCAAGGCGGTGCAGTACGTCAAGGTCGGCCGGGGCAAGTCAGCGGAGCTGAGGAAGTTGTCCTTCCGCGCCCTGGACGTGGAGCAGATCGGTTACGTGTACGAGGGTCTGCTGGCCTTCGACGGGTTCCGCGCCGAGGACCTCGTGGTGGGGCTGGTCGGCAAGGAGGGACTGGAGGAGGAGGTCCAGCTCCGGGACCTGGAGGCCATGGCCGCCTGGCACACGGACGTGGAGGCGCTGGCGGAGGAGCTGGCCACCACGTACAAGGACTCCGGCATCGGCACGAAGAAGAAGCTCGCCAAGGCGCTGTCACCGCTGTCCAAGGAGGAGCGGACCGAGGCCGTCAAGAAGCTGCGCGGTGTGCTGGGCAGGGACGAGGAGTTGGTGGAGCGTCTGCTGCCCTTCTTCCGGATCCTACGCAACGACCTGCGTGGCCTGCCGATGGTGGTGCGGGGCGGGGAGCTGTACGTCACCGAGTCATTGCTGCGTAAGAACACGGGGACGCACTACACGCCCAGGTTCCTGGCCGAGGAGGTCGTGGAGGGCGCGCTGGAGCCGCTGGTGTACGAGCCGGGGCCGCTCCAGACCGCCGACACGAAGGAGTGGAAGCTCAAGAGCAGCGGCGAGATCCTGGCGCTGAAGGTCGCCGACATCGCGATGGGCTCGGCGGCGTTCCTGGTGGCGGCGGCGCGTTATCTGGGTGACCGGCTCATCGAGGCGTGGGTGAAGGAAGGGGATCCGCGCGTCGAGGGCTATACGCCGCCGGAAGACGGTGTCCGAGCCGATGACGACGCGGTGGTGATCGAGGCTCGGCGGCAGGTGATCGAGCATTGCCTGTACGGGGTGGACATTAACCCAATGGCCGTGGAGATGGCGAAGCTGTCACTGTGGCTGGTGTCAATGGACCCGAAGCGGCCATTCACCTTCTTGGACGACCGGTTGGCGGTCGGAGATTCCCTGCTCGGTATTACCTCACTTGAGCAGCTTGAGTACATGCACATGGACCCGAAGCAGGGTCGCAAGCTGCACAAGGATGCGGTCATCGACTACACGGCGGGCGTGCGCGAGCTCGTCGGCCGGGTCGCTGAGTCGCGCCGGAAGCTGGCCGAGATCGACGGCACCACGCTGGAGGGGTTGAACCGCAAGCGCTCCGTGCTCGGTGAGGCCGAGTCGGAGACCGGACGGGCACGGATGCTGGCCGATCTGACCGTGGGCGCGACGCTGGCGAACGCGAGCCGCGGTGAGCGCGGGATGAACGCGGGTTCCCTGGCGGCAGCCGAACTGGCCAGCCGGTTGGACACCGCCGAGGAAGAAGCCCGTATCCAGGCGGAGGAGTGGTTGGACACTGGCCGTCCTCCCAACTCGTTTGGACGCAAGCCGCTGCACTGGCCCCTAGTCTTCCCCGAGGTCTTCGAGAAGGGGGGTTTTGATGCCGTTATCGGAAACCCCCCTTTCCTCGGTGGAACAAAAATAACCGGCAGCATGGGAACAAGTTACCGCGACTACATAACTCAGATCATCGCAAACGGAGAGCGAGCCGGAGGAAGATGCGACCTAGTGGCCTACTTTGCCCTCCAAGCCCATAATACAATAAACCAAAACGGCAAACTTGGCCTTATTGCAACAAACACACTTGCACAAACCGACACGTGCGAAGTTGGCCTTGGCCAGATCACCGACTCAAAATCAGAAATATTCAAAGCAACCAAAAGCGACCCATGGCCCTCCAAGAGCGCAGCCCTAGAGTACTGCACCGTCTGGATAAGCAGGTCAGCAGTACACAAAGAAGCAGAGAGGATTCTGGACGGGAAAAACGTATCCGGCATCTCAGCTTCATTGGACGCAAGATCTCGAGCAAGCGGCACTCCACACCGCCTGGCGAAGCAAGTAATACCAACCAGCCAAGGATCAAAGCTAGACGGGATCGGATTTACACTTCAAGAAGAAGAAGCAAAGGATCTAATCCAGAGAAACCCAAAAAACTCTAAAGTCCTATTTCCGTATCTGAACGGAAAGGACTTGAATTCGAGTCCCAAAATCCGCGCAAGCAGGTGGGTTATCAACTTTTTCGACTGGACAGAGGAGGAGGTTAAAAAATTTCCCGAATGCTACTCCTGGGTCACTCGCAATGTAAAAAGCGAGCGCGCCAATCATAGCGAAAATAATTCGCGAACATACTGGTGGCGCTACCAGCGAAGCAGAGTTGAACTATACCGATCAATCGCGAAGTTTGACAGAGTCATTGCACTCGCCCTGGTTAGCAGAACTGTGATGCCGGTAATGGTTCCAACTGGACAAGTATTTTCACATGCCTTGGGCATATTCGCGATTGATGACACGGCCATGCTGTCGTTGTTGTCAAGCGCACCCCACTACTGGTGGGCCAAGTCTCGCGGCTCCTCTATGAAGACAGATCTTCGCTACACTCCCTCGGACGTGTTCGAGACCTTCGCGATGCCCGAACTCACCCAGGAACTCCGTGACCTCGGTGACCGTCTAGACACCTACCGCCGCGACGTCATGCTCTCCCGCCAAACCGGGCTCACGAAGACCTACAACCTGGTCTTCGACCCCAACTGCAACGACTCCGACATCGTCGAACTCCGCGCCATCCACCGCGCCATCGACGAGGCCACCATCCGCGCCTACGGCTGGGAGGAGCGGATCGAGGCCGTCGGCGGACTCGACCACGGGTTCCACAAGGTCGGCCGCGAGACCCGCTACACCATCGGCCCGGCCGCGCAGCGCGAGGTTCTCGACAGCCTCTTGGAGCTGAACCACGAGCGCTACGCCGAAGAGGTCAAGCAAGGTCTGCACGACAAGAAGGGCAAGCGCAAGTCCGCCGCCCAGGAAGGGACGCTGTTCGATGTCTGAATCCGGTGACGCTCTCTTCCCCAACCCCCACGGCGAGCAGACCGAGCTCGACACCTCCACCACCACGGGCAAGGGCTCCGACTCCCCCGCCGGCAAGAAGCCCACCAAGGCCGAGATCCGCGCCGCCCAGCGCGCCGCCCATGACGCCGAGCTGATCGCCTCGCTCGACCGCCCCCAGGAGTTCGCCGAGGCCACCTCCTTCCAGGTGCGCGGCGAACTCCAGCGCCTCCTGGAGCGCGACCTCCTCGGCCCCTGGGACGGCCCCGCCGAGGAGCTCCCTCCCCGCTACACCAGCCCCCGCGAGCGCTACCTCGTCGGTATGCTCGGCCCGCGCCACCAGCCGCCCGCGTCCTCCCGGGACGCCGCCGACCAGCTCTTGGACGACGACGCCGAGGCGCAGGGCGCCGCCTCCGGCGAGGGCTCCGGCGAGCTGTCGGAGAAGACCACCCCGCAGAACCTGGGCCACATGTGGGCCTCCACCATGGGCCTGTCCTTCTCCGTGCCCGCCGACACCGACGTCGTCCACGTCCGCGCCGCCTGGGGCCAGTACGGCAAGAAGAGCGTGGAGGAGGACGAGGGCAGGAAGCGCAGCGCCTGGGTGCGCGAGCCCAAGGAGTACGAGGTGGACGTCCGCCTCGACGGCAAGCCCGACTTCAAGCTCGGGCTGACCGACCCCGATCCCGACTCCCCCTGCGTGTACCTGGCCGTGGCCGTGCGCGAGGACCGCGACGGGCTCCCCCGCCGCACGGTCGAGCTCACCCTGGTCAACAACCGCGTCCCCGTCCACCCCAACGGCGACACCATGTGGCTGTTCCAGGCCCAGCTGTCGGTCACCGCCCTGGACGGGGCCTCCCCCGTCTTCCTCCCCGTGGACGACCCGCTCGACGGCGGCACGCCCGTCTCCGACGACCCCGAGGAGCTGCACCTGCGGCTGCTCTACCGCGACCTGCTCAAGTACGCCGACGGCCGCAACACCGCCGTGGACGCCGAGGTCGCCGAGGGCGCACGCCGCGCCCACCGGCTGACCACCACCTGGCTGCCCTCCCACGACGTTCCCGCCACCACGGCGGCCGTGGGCGAGGGTTCGGCGCTGGCCTCGGCTGAGCTGTCCATGGACGCCCTGGCCTCCGAGGACACCGGAACCGAGGAGCTGCGCGCGGGTCTGCTGCCGCTGGCCGAGGGCTACTCCGCCTGGCTGGACGAGCGGGAGGCGGCCATCGCCGACCTGCCCGAGGGGCTGCGCGAGACCGCCGAGACGGCCGTGTTCAGGGCCCGCAGGGCCGCCGAGCGCATCCGCGCGGGCATCGACCTGCTCACCGACCCCGGGCGGGCGCGGCACGGTGAGGCTTTGAGGGCGTTCCGGTTCGCCAACCGGGCCATGGCCGACCAGCGCCGACACAGCGAGATCTCCCGGCTGCGCGAGGACCCCGAGGTCTCCTACGCCCAAGCCCGGGAGGCCGTGAACGCGCGCGGCGCCTCCGCCGCGTCCTGGCGCCCCTTCCAGCTGGCGTTCGTACTGCTCAACCTGCCCTCGATCACCGACCCGGACCACGAGGAGCGCTCCGCCTCCCCCGAGGCGACCGTGGACCTTTTGTTCTTCCCCACCGGCGGCGGCAAGACCGAGGCCTACCTGGGGCTGACCGCCTACACCTTCGCCGTCCGGCGCCTCCAGGGCGTGGTGGGCTCGGGCGCCGACGCCCGCGACGGCGGCGACGGGGTGGCGGTGCTGATGCGCTACACGCTGCGCCTGCTCACCGCCCAGCAGTTCCAGCGGGCCGCCGCGCTGGTGTGCGCGGCCGAGGTACAGCGCGCCGAGGACCCCGGCACGTGGGGTGAACGCCCCTTCCGGATCGGCCTGTGGGTGGGCGGCGGCGTCTCGCCCAACTGGTTCGACGAGGCGGAGAAGCAGATCGCCGAGGCCCGCGAGCGGGGCAGGGGCGAGCGCGCCAACGTGCTCCAGACCCTGTCCTGCCCCTGGTGCGGCACCAAGCTCCAGGCCCACCGGGACCTGGAGCCCCGCCACGACAGCCAGCGGGTGCTGTTGTTCTGCGCCAACGGCGAGGGGGCCCACGCCTGCCCGTTCTCCCGGCGCCTGTCCGCCGAGGGCCTGCCGATCCTCACCGTGGACGAGGAGATCTACCGGTACACGCCCAGCCTGCTCATCGCCACCGTGGACAAGCTCGCCCAGCTGCCCTGGCGGGGGTTCGCCGGGATGCTGTTCGGCCGGGTCTCGCAGTACTGCCCCCGGCACGGGTACCGCCACCCCGACCTGGACGCGAAGACGGGCTGCCGGAGCAGCCACAACACCAAGGGGCACCTGCCCAAGACGGAGAGCCTGCCGGTGCGGCGGCTGCGCCCGCCGGACCTGATCATCCAGGACGAGCTGCACCTGATCTCGGGTGCGCTGGGCACGACCGTGGGACTGTTCGAGGCGGCGGTGGACGAGCTGACCTCGTGGACCACCCCGTCCGGCAGGCGCACCGCGCCCAAGATCGTGGCCTCCACCGCCACCACCAAGCGCGCCGCCGAACAGGTGCGCGGGGTGTTCGGGCGGGGCCTGGAGGTGTTCCCGCCGCAGGTGAGCGAGGTGTCCGACACCTTCTTCTCCAACCAGGTGCCGGTGACGCCGGACAACCCCGGCCGCCGCTACATGGGCGTGTGCGCGCACGGGGTGCGGCTCAAGGCGGCCGAGATCCGCCTGGCGGAGATCCTCGCGCTGGCCGGACAGCACCTGTTCGACACCTACGGTCCGCCCGCCGACCCGTACATGACCACGGTCGGCTACTTCAACGCCACCCGTGAGCTGGCCGGGATGCGGCGGCACATGGACGACGACGTGACGGTGCGCGCCCGCAGGCACGGGCGGGACCGGGGGATGGCCAACCGGCTGACCAGGTTCGGGCGGACGTCGATGTTCAACGTCCAGGAGCTGACCTCGCGCATCTCCTCCGCCGACATCAGCGACGTGCTCAGGCGCCTGGAGACGGGGTTCGACCCCGAACTGGACACCAGCGAGCGCAAGCGCGCCGTGACGGCCGCCTTCGTCCAGGCCGCCAGGCGGGCGCGGGAGTCGCGCTCCTCGGCCGCCCGCCAGGCGGAGCCCCACCCGCTGGTGCGGCGCGAGGGCGAGCGGCACAGGGAGAGCCGGGACCCGGTGGACACGGTGCTGGCCACCTCGATGCTCCAGGTGGGCGTGGACGTGTCGCGGTTCGGGCTGATGGTGATGACCGGCCAGCCCAAGAACACCGCCGAGTACATCCAGGCGACCTCGCGCGTGGGACGTGACGCGGCCCGGCCCGGCCTGGTGGTGACCCTGTACAACTGGACGCGCCCGCGCGACCTGGGGCACTACGAGGACTTCGGGTACTACCACGCGACCTTCTACCGGCAGGTGGAGGCGCTCAGCGTCACCCCGTTCACGCGCCGGGCCCTGGACCGGGGCACGGCGGCGATGTTCGTGGCGGCGGTGCGCCACGCGCGGGAGGACTTCTCGTGCAACGGCGCCGCCCACGACGTGGACCTGGACGGGGCCGCGGTGGAGGAGGTCGCCGCGCGGATGCTGGCCCGGGCCGAGTTCGTGGCGGGCGAGCGCGGCCGCGACTACCTGGCCGAGCGGATCAACAGCCTGCGCGACCACTGGAAGCAGGCCCGCGAGGGCTCGACCCGGCTGGGGTACGAGCGCTCCACCCGGGAGCGCCAGCAGCTGCGCGGGCTGCTGACCAAGCCGGGTGAGGGCTCCTGGAGCGAGACCACCGTCGGCATGTCCATGCGCGAGACCGAGAACGAGATCAACCTGCTGGTGTCCGGCAGCGGCGACTTCTTCCGGCCGGTGCTCAACGCGCCGCCGTGGTCGTTCGCGCCGCCGGGCGGCGGCGGGGAGACCGAGGACGAGCAGACCCCGGCCCCGGCCGGTCAGGCGAAGGAGCAGGGCTGATGCACGGCGAGACGCACCGGCGCAGGGTCGGCTCGGTCCGGCCCAGCCACCTGATGTTCACCAGCGGTGTGGGTTCCCTGGTGGACCTGCCCAACTTCGCGGTGCTGGTGCGCGGGCTGGACGACTGGGACCACACCCACGCCTACGGCTGGGAGCCCATCGTCGAGCCGAGGCTGCTGGCGGAGGTGCGCAGGCAGCCGGCCCACCGCAACGTCAAGGAGCTGCGTCCGGCGCCGTGGACGGAGGGGCTGGAGCGCGACCCCGGCGGCCCCGCCTCCCGGGTGGGGGTGCCCACCACACCGTTCCCGTCGTGGTTCCGGTGCACCGCCTGCGACGAGCTGGTCAGGTTGGACTCGGACATGCTCGCGTTCGAGAACGCCAACCCGCGCAGGCCGCACGAGGCCCGGTTCACGCACAACGTCGGCAAGCACAAGAAGGCCAAGCCGCTGGCGGTACCCGCCCGGTTCGTGCTGGCGTGCACCGACGGGCACCTGGACGAGTTCCCCTACGCGCACTTCGTGCACCGGGGCGGGGAGTGCCCCAAGGCGGAGAACCCGCAACTGAAGATGGAGGACAAGGGCGGCAACGTCGGCGCGAACGTGGAGCTGACCTGTCTGGTGTGCGGTGAGAGCCGCAACATGCGCGACGCGGGCGGCGAGCGGGGCAGGGAGAACCTTCCGGTGTGCCGGGGGCGCCACCCCCACCTGGGCACGTTCGAGCCGGACGGGTGCGGCCGGTCCCCCAAGCCCCTGGTGCTGGGCGCGTCCAACCAGTGGTTCTCGGAGCTCCTGTCGACGCTGGCGGTCCCCTCCGAGCAGGGCACGGGCGAGCTGGACTCCCTGGTGGAGAAGTACTGGGAGATGCTGGAGGACACCCCCAAGGAGGGGTACAGGACGCTGCGCCAGTTCGCCCCGCCCATGCGCGACCACTTCGGCAGGTGGGACGACGACGCGGTGCATGAGGCGGTGGAGCGCCACCGAGCGGCCCTGGAGGGGGCGCAGGAGGGCGGCGGTGAGGCGGCGACGGGCCACCAGGCCCTGCGCACCGCCGAGTGGGAGGCGCTGTCCTCGCCCGAGGACCACGTGCCCACCCCCGACTTCGCGCTGCGCCGCCCGGAGGGCGGGGTGCCCGAGGAGCTGCGGGGCGTGTTCGCCGACGTGGTGCAGGCCGAACGGTTGCGGGAGGTGCGGGTGCTGACCGGGTTCACCCGCCTGGACTCCCCCGACCTGGACGACCCCCTCGCGGTGCAGACGGTGCGCCTGTCGCGCGAGGAGCCCACCTGGCTTCCGGCCAGCGAGGTGCGCGGGGAGGGCCTCTTCCTGCGGGTCCCGGAGGAGCTGCTCGCCGGCTGGGAGAAGCGGGTGGGCCACAGCCAGGCCCTGGAGCTGCACCGGGAGGCGTACGGCACCTACCGGGAGAAGCGCTACTCCGACCGGATCAAGTCGGGGTTCGAGCCGATGCGCAACTGGCCGGGGGCCCGTTACGTCGCCCTGCACACCCTGTCCCACCTGCTGGTCCGGGCCATCGCCCTGGACTGCGGGTACAACGCGGCGAGCCTGTCCGAGCGCGTCTACGCCGGGACCGAGGAGGACCCGCGCGGGGGCGTCCTCATCTACACCGCCGTGCCCGACGCCGAGGGGACGCTGGGCGGCCTGGTGTCGCAGGCCGAACCGGAGCGGCTCGTGCACCTGGTGCGCAAGGCCCTGCGCGGGGCGATGCGCTGCTCCTCCGACCCCCTGTGCGCCGAGCGCCTGCCGCGGGCGCAGGCGGACTTCCTGCACGGAGCGGCCTGCCACGTGTGCCTGTTCGTGTCCGAGACCACCTGTGAGCACGGCAACCGGTTCCTGGACCGCAGGTTCGTGGTGCCCATCGGGGACCCGGAGCTGGCCCTCTACCCTGAGGTTCCGTGACGGACTTCGCAGAACACCCCTCATTCGAGGAGGCCGCCGCGGCGGCCTCCTCCGCCCTGGGCGCCTCGGGCCTGCGCGAGGTGGCCGCCCTGCTGGCCGACGGCTGGCCCGACCAGGCGCTGCTGGGTTCGGTGCGCGACCGGGAGGCGGTGGCGCCGCTGCTGGCCTGCCGCGCCCGGGAGGAGGTGCCCGCCGCCGAGGCCGCCGCGTTCCTGCGCGGGCTGGCCGCCGGGCACGCCGCCGCCACGGGCGGGGTGTCGGTGGAGACGGTGTGGACCGGCCCCTCCAGCCACTCGGTGCCCGTGCGCTCCACCGCCCAGGCACTGCTGGAAGTGGTGGACGAGGCCCGCGGGGAACTGGTGCTGATGACCTACTCCGCCCGGCGCCGCGAGGACATCCGCCGGGCGCTGGCGCGGGCCGTGGAGCGGGGGGTGTCGGTGTCGGTGGTGGTGGAGACCCTGGCCGGGGCGGGCGGCGCGATCAGCGGCGAGGAGCCGGGGCAGGCCTTCACCGGGATCGGCGGGGTGCGGCTGTGGCACTGGCCGGCGGACCGGCGCGAGGGCAGGGGCGCCAAGGCGCACGCCAAGCTCGCGGTGGCCGACCGCCGGGTGCTGCTGGTCTCCAGCGCCAACCTCACCCAGTCCGGGGTGGCCACCAACATGGAGGCGGGACTGCTGGTGCGGGGCGGTTCGACGCCGCGCCGGGTGGCCGAGCACGTCGTCGCACTCCGGACCCGGGGCGTGCTCGCGCCGATGAGTGCGGGGAACGCCTGATGGGCGGCGCGGACGCAAGCGGGGCCGTGGCCCCGGCGGTCCTGGTGGGCCCGGCCGACATCGCCCGGCTGTCGGGGGTGCGCCGCCCCGCGGTGAGCAACTGGCGGCGGCGGTTCGACGACTTCCCCGCCCCGGTGGCGGGCACGGCGGCCAACCCGCTGTTCACGCTGGAGGCGGTGCACACGTGGTGCCGTGAACACGGCAAGCCCTTCGAGGCCGACCGGACCGAACTGCTGTGGCAGCGGGTGCGGTCGGTGGTACCGGACGTGCGGCGCCTGGAGTTCATGGCCTACGCGGGCAGGCTGCTCACCGGCCCGCCGCCCGCGGGCGACCGGCCGGAGGGGGTCCCCGGGGAGTGGACGGACCTGGCCGGGGAGATCCTGGCCGGGGACGGACCGGAGCCGGTGTTCGAGGAGCTGTGCGCGCGCCTGGTCCGAGAGCGGGGCAGGGCCGAGACCCCGCCGGAGCTGGCCGCGTGGATGGCCGAGCTGGCCGGGATCGGCGAGGGTGACAGCGTGCTCGACCCGGCGTGCGGCATGGGCGCTCTGCTGACGGCCGCTCTGCGGCGCGGAGCGTCGGCCCTGTACGGGCAGGACAGCGACCCCGACGCGCTGCACGTCGCGACCGCCCTGCTGGCCGTGTCGGCCGGGGTGAGCGCCACGGCCGTGGGCGACTCGCTGCGCTCCCCGGCCTTCGGGGGGACCCGAGTCGACGCCGTACTGTGCGACCCGCCCTTCCGCGACCGCGAGTGGGGGCTGGAGGAGCTGGCCGACGACCCGCGCTGGGTCCACGGGGTGCCGCCCCGGGGCGAGGGCGAGTTGGCGTGGGTGCAGCACGCCCTGTCCCGGGTGCGCCCCGGCGGGCGGGCCGTGGTGCTGGTGCCCGCGTCGGTCTCCTCCCGGCCGGGCGGGCGGCGGTTGCGCGCCGGCCTGGTGCGGTCCGGAGCGCTGCGCGCGGTGCTGGAGGTGCCCGAGGAGGGCGCCTCGGAGGTCCTGCGGCACGTGTGGATCCTGGTGCGGCCGGAGGGGGAGGCCGTACCGGGAGGGCGGGTGCTGCTGGTGGGCGCCGACGCGGGCCGGGAGGGCTCCGCGCGGATCTGGGCGGCCTTCGCCTCCGGTGCGGTGCCGCCGGATCCGGCCGCGGGCACCGCGCCGGTGTGGACGGCCCCCGAGGCCGCGCCGCTGCTGGACGAGGAGGTGGACCTGCGGCCCGCACGGCGCCTGGCCGCCGCCCTGGAGTGCCGGGCGGGGGTGCACTACCCGCCGCTGCTCGCCTCGCTCACCGACGCCCTGGAACAGGCCCGGTCGCTGGCCCGCGAACTGGCGCTGGAGCCCGCGGAGGACGGCACCGGGACGACGACGCTGGGCGCCCTGGCGGACTCCGGGGCCGTCGAGCTGCACCGGGCTCCGCTGGCGATGACGACCGAGGAGGGGACGATCCCGGTCCTGACCGTGCGGGACCTGCGCGGGGGCGGCGCGGCCAGCGGCCTGTGCGCGCGGGTGCCCGGCCTGGTGATGACCCGGCCGGGGGACGTGGTGGTCGCCGAGACCGTGCGCGGGGCGCCCGTCCGGGTGGTGACCGGGAAGGAGGAGGCGGCGGCGCTGGGGCCGCGCCTGCTGTTGGTACGCGCGGTGGAGGGGCGCACGGACCGCGGCTTCCTGGCGGGCCTCTTCTCGTCGCTGCCCGAGACCGCGGCGCGCACCTCCACCGGCCGTCTGGACGTGCGCGCGCTGCGCGTGCCGTCGCTGTCGCTGGAGGAGCAGCGCGCGCACGGCCGGGCCGTGGAGGCCCTGGAGCGCAACGGGGAGTTACTGGAGCGCATCGCCGAAATGGGCGGCCGTCTGGCGCGGTTGGGGCGCCGGGGGCTGGAGGAGGGGAACTTGAGGCCACGGGAGCTGGAGCGATGACCGACACCGCGCGGGGCGACGGCAGGCGGATGCTCGCCGACCGCTACGAGCTCGACCCCGCACCGCTGGCCCGCGGCGGCATGGGGCAGGTGTGGGTGGGGCACGACACCCGCCTCAAGCGCGAGGTGGCGGTCAAGTTCCTGCACTTCCCCGACGGGGTGGAGGACCAGGAGATGGTCCAGCGGTTCGTGCGCGAGTCGCGCATCACCGCCCGGCTCCAGCACCCGGGGGTTCCGGCCGTGTTCGACGCGGGGGCGGAGGACGGGCTGCCCTACCTGGTGATGCAGCGCATCCACGGCGTCGGCGTGCACGACCTCATCGCCGAGCAGGAGCGGTTGTCGGTGGGCTGGTCGGCGTGCGTGGCCGCGCAGGTGTGCTCGGTGCTCAGCGCCGCGCACCGGGCCTCGCTGGTGCACCGCGACCTCAAGCCCTCCAACCTCATCCTGGAGCCGGACGGGACCGTCAAGGTGCTGGACTTCGGCCTGGCGGTGGCGCTGGACCGGGGTGACATGACCCAGATCACCCGCACCGGCCACACCCCGGGCACCCCCGCCTACATGGCGCCCGAGCAGTTGGAGCACGGCACGAGCACCTCGCGCACCGACCTGTACGCGCTGGGGTGCACGCTGCACGAGATGCTCACCGGGCAGCGGGTGTTCACCGCCTCCACATCCTTCGCGCTGGCCTCCAAACAGGTCAACGAAACGCCGAGGGGTGTGCGGGCGCTGCGGCCGGAGGTGCCCGAGGAGCTGGCGGAGGTGGTGGGTGCGCTGTTGGAGAAGAGGCCCGGCGACCGCCCGGGGACCGCGGACGAGGTGTACGCGCGGCTGATCGGGTTCGCCGAGGGGCTGGAGGCCATCCCCGGCGTGCTGCACCCGCCGTCGCTGTCCAGCCCGCACCGGATGTACGGGGCGGCGGTGTCGCGGGGCTTCGGCCCGACCGGTACGGCCGCCCCGGAGACCGGCGGGGAGCCCGAGACCCCCAGGGCGGCGTCGGAGGTCAGGAGCGAGGTGGAGCGCACCCGCAGCCGGGCCGCGCACCTGACGGGCACCGCCCAGTACCGGCAGGCCGCCGAGACCCTGCGCGAGGCGGTCGCGTCGGCGGAGGAGGATTTCGGCGCGACCGACCCGGACACGGTCCGGCTGCGTCTGGACTGGGCCAACGCCCTGTTCGAGGGCGGCAGCTTCCGCAAGGCGGCGCCGGTGTACGCCCGGTTGGTGGAGGACCTGTCCGCCGGGGACGGCGACCAGAGCCTCGTCTTCCGGTGCCGTCTGCAGAACGCCACCTGCCGGGCGCTGACGGGGGAGGCCGGACCGGCTCTGGAGATCCTGTCCGCCCTGCTCGACGACGAGGTGGCCGCCTACGGCGCCGACGACCACCGGCCCCTGGAGCTGCGCCGCCAGATCGGGGTGCTGCAACTGACGGCGGGGCTCCGGGCCGAGGGGGCGGCCACCCTGCGCGGACTACGCGCGGACCTGGTGCGCCTGCACGGCGCCGACCACCCCACCGTCGCCCGGGTGGAGGACCTGCTCAGGGAGGCATGAGCCGGGTCGGGCGGGCCGCGCGGCCCGCCCGACCCGTGCCCCCTACAGCTCCCGGTACCGCCAGCAGAGGGCCAGGAGCGGTTCGACCCGGTAGGTGTCGTCCTCGGTCCGGTCGAACACGTCCAGGGCCTCCAGGCACGCCACCGCCGTGTCGGGGTCGGGGTGGGCCTCCCGGAGGTCGACCGCCTCGACCAGGTCACCGCGGGTGGCCGGGCCGTCGACCAGCTCGACCACGGCGTCGAAGGCGGCGGCCAGGGGGCGGTGCGCGGTCAGTCCGACCTGATCGACCAGGGCGGCCGCCCGCCCGGGCTGGGCCAGTTCCTTGGCCAACCGCTCCAGGGCCCGCTTCTCCTGGTACTGCCGGGCCAGCTCCTGGGCCCGGTCCACCAGGACCGGCCACCCACCGGTGGTCTCCAGCAGACGCTCCTGGCGCTCGGCGGTGGTGAACAGTTCGGTGTCGCGGGACCAGATCTGCAAGGACAGACGGTCGTGGCGACGCAACCGCACCAGCCCCAGCCCGTCACGTTCGGGCGCGGCCAGCAGCATCTCCCAGAAGTCCATCTGGGTCGGGTCCGACACCAGGACCACCGAGCGGGTCACCCCTCGCCTGAGCGGGGTCCGGTCCAGGGCGGCCTCCAGGCTGGCCAGGCAGGTGTCGGTACGGGAGGTGACGCGGGCCAGGTCGGACAGGACGATGCGCCGCTGCCCTCTGTGCCCCTGTCCCAGGGCCTCCTCGTACCGGCGCCGGTCCTGGGGCTCCTGGAGGTCGAAGCGGCCTCCGAAATCGTCGCGGACCGAACGGATCGTCTCGGTGACGTCGGCGATACCCGTAGCAGTCGACCCCAGTACCAGGCGGACCTGGTTGGTGTGGTCTCCGAGCAGGTCGTCGACCTGGGAGGCGGTGAGCGGTGCCCTCCGCCCGTCCTCCAGGGGACGGCGCACGGCCAACGCGATGGACTCCGCCGGTACCGCCTCGGATTCAGCGCCCAACAGTGTGATCGTCACCGAATCGTTGGTGCCCATCATCCGCAGTGCGTTGGCCGAGCGCAGTCGCCAGCCTCGCAGGTCCCGGTTGTCGGCGAGCAGACCGAGTCCCACCATCTCCTTCAGGTAGGTGCGGAAGGCCTCCGAGTCGAGCTTCTCGAAGCCCTGGGGCCAGTAGGTCAGGCACTCCTCGCGCAGGTCCATCTCCCTCAGGCGCACGTCGAGTCCTCGCTCATAGGCATGGTGGGCGAGCACACAGGCGATGATGTTGTAGCGCGCGTCCAGGTGGAGGGTGTCGCGGAAGGTCTCGATGATGTCGTCCCGCAGCTCCGGGTCGGCCTCCACCGCTTCCACATCGCCCAGGGTGACGGTGTAGGGCGGTTCGCTCCCCCCGATACCGGACCTGCGCATGTCGTGCATGTGCCGGACCAGCCGGTCGCAGAACATCTGCAACAAGAAGGGCTGGTAGGAGCAGTGGCCCAGGATGCGGTGGATGAGTTCCTCGCTCCCGAAGCGGAATCCGAGTGCTCCCATGGGCTTGGTGACCAGGTCGTAGGCGTGGCGGGGCCGCAGGTGCCCGATGAGGGTCGGTCGCTGGGACAGGTGCTTGAAGGAGTTGTTGGGGACCTTCGAGTACCGCTGTACCGAGTGCAGACCGGCGAAGACGACCTTGGCCCGCTCCTCGGCACCCGAGAGCAGTCCCAGCCCCTTGAGCCGGTTGGTCTCCGTGAAGGTGGGGGCGTCGGCCTCGAAGAACCCGTCGGACTCGTCGAGCATGACGAGGAGCCTGCGGCGGGAGTCCGCGGTGAGCCAGGAGAGCACACCCGAGCGCACCTGGTCATAGGCCTTGCCGGTGTCCCTGCGTCCTGGCTGGGGCACCACACCCTCTTTGCGGAGCTCGGGCAGCAGCCTGTCCCATACCGCATCCGCCCCCTGGGCGCCCTGGCCGATGGCGACGGTGCTCAGTTCGATGTGCACGGCCACGCGTTCGGGCTCACGTTCGAAGGCGGTCTTGGCCGAGCTCAGCAGCGCCGACTTGCCCAGGCCTCGTCCGCCGAAGACCAACTGGGTACCGCCCAGGTCGATGACGTCCCGACGTTCGCGGTCGCGCCCGTAGAACATCTCCGGCGGTACCGAAGAGCGCTTCTTGGACGCGTAGGGCTGTACCGCGGAGAAGGGCAGCAGGACCGCCAGGGCCGCGTCGACCTGGCGGTTGCCGTGGGCGGCGAGGTAGGCCAGGGCCGCGTCGTCAACGACGACCACCGGGGTGTCGATGTGGACCGCCTCCGCAGCGAACCTACGCCGGACCGCGGCGGACATCGTGCCCATGTAGGCGACCAGCAAGGGATCACCGGAGGTGTCCTTGTCCACCCAGCTGCGCAGCAGTTCGGCGCGGGGCTGGCTCCAGCACACCATCACCCGTAGCCGCCCGTGGAGCTTGCTGCCGAACTGGGGGACCGTGGGCCGCCCGTTCCAGGTCACCCTGGAGAACTCGAAGGAGCCGCGGTCGAGCCCTTTGGCCGCCCTCAGCGGAATGGGGTTGACCGCGGCCGGGATGTCGTAGCCGAGCAGGCGCAGTGCCTGTACCAGGAACGGGCGGAGGCTGCGGGGGCCGAGCTGGTTGCGCTGTCGGGTGTCCCGGGCCTCCCTCCACGCGGCCAGGGCATCGGCGACCAGGTCGCGGGCGTCGGTGGACAGCCCTCCGAAGTCCAGTCCGGAGCCGTCCCTCAGGGTGAGCACGCCCCCGAGCCGGGCCGTCTCCACCAGCTTCGCGGTGATCCCCTCGGGAAGGCCCTCGGGGACGCGGGGGAAGAAGTCGGGCAGTCCGTGTTCGCCGGAGGACTCGGGAACGGGCTCGCCGATCTCGCTGAAGTAGATGCGCTCCTCAGCGGTCAGCAGCTGGCCGTCCTCGATGAGGGAGCGGATGCTCGCCTCGTTGACGTCGGGCCGGTCCGAGCGCTCCACCAGAGCGTCGAGGCGTGCGGTGAGCCGGGACGCCGCATCGCGGCGGTACGCGGGCAGGATCCGCTCGGCCTCCTCGATCCGGGCTCGGACCGGAGCCAGGTCCGGGGACCCCAGTATGGAACCGACTTCGAGGAGCTCGGTGAGCTGGCCGTCCTGCTCCTCGCTGACCTCCTGTTGCAGACTGGCCCGGTTGAGCTCCATGAGCAGCTCGTCCCGCGCCCGGGTGAGCCCGTCGCGGCTGTGCTGTTCGGCGGTGTCGACGCGGGCGCGCGCGTTCTCGGGCAGGGGGCCGCCGCTCGGCGTCAGCCCACCGGTCTCCTCCAGGTCGACCAGGTACCGGGCGGTGGGGTAGCGCTCGGCTCGGACCTGAAGGTCGAACGCCTCGGGCCAGTCGAGGCCGGCGGCTTCGGCGATGTCCGAGGAAGTGGCCCCCTCCGGCGCGCTCACCCGGCCGGTGAACGGGTCGACGGTGGCGTGGGCGACCTTGAGGAGTTCGACGGTAAGGACGTGGTCGGGCAGGAGTTCGCCCTGGCCGGTCGGCACGCCCTCCTCGACGAGGTCGGTGATGTTCTGGAGCACCTCGGCGGCCGCGACGCGGGCGGCCCCCACCAGGGTCGTGCGGGCGGCGCGGGCGGTCAGAGCCGCGTGGGCCTGCGGCACGTGCCGGAGGACGGTCCGGCGCATCTCCACGAGGTCGTCGACGGCCCATGCACGGCTGCGGTCGTCACCGCGTTCCAGGGCGGACACCGAGTCGAGCCAGTCCGAGACCACGGCCAGGGCGGACTCGACGAGCGAGACGAGGTTGTTGCGTGCGGCACCTTGCAGGGCCCGGCTGGAGGAGCCGCGCAGGGTGGCATCGGCCCGGTCGATCTCCTTGTTGAGGTTCTCCCTGCGGGCGAGGACGACCAGGCGTTCGGCGACCTCGGCGCGGCGGGAGCGGTCGTCGTTGGCGGCGGCGCTGAGAAGGGAGCCCACCGGGCCCTGTTCGGAGAACCAGATCTGGGCCAGCTTGGTGGCCCTGCGGAACCTGAGGTTGCGCGGGGCGCGCAGCCGTTCCCCGGCCTCCTGCCGGGCGCGGTCGAGCCGCTTCTCCAACTGTGCGGTGTCGGCGAGGGTGGTGCCCAACGGGTTGTCGGCCAGCAGTCCCTGGAGGGCGCGCTGTCCCACTGCCTGTGCGACGGCGGACAGGTGCGGCTCCAGGTGGGGGGCCGCGTTGTCCAGGAGCGCTCCGGCGGTGGACTCACCGGTGACCAGGGCGGCCCTGACCAGGGCCGGGACAGTGAGGAGCAGGGTGGGGGTGTCACTGGTGAGCTTGTCCGGGTCCACGGCGGTGAGTTCGTCGCGCAGTCGCGCCGCGCAGGGTCCCGTGCCGCTGCGCAGTGCGTCGGCGAGGGCGGCGATGCGCAGGGCGGCCACCTGGTGGACGGGGTGTCCGGAGGTGTCGGCGAGGGTCGCGGCGAGCGCGAAGCGGCGCTCGGCGACGAGTCGCGCGAGGATCGGCTCCGTCTCGCCGCCTTCCGGCCCGGGAGCCTCCGGAGCGGGCGTCTCCGGGGTGGAAGGGATCGCCTCCGGTGCCGCGGGTGCCTCGGGCGTCTCGGCGGGTTCCGCCGCGGGAACCACAGCCGGAACAGCCTCCTCCTCGGCGCGGAGGCCCGGGGAGGCACCGGGACCGTTCGCCGCGGCCGGTTCCGGGGGCGCCGGTTCGACGGCCGCGGGCTTGGCCTCGGCACCGTCATCGGTGTGCTTCGAGGAGTTCTGGTCGGGCCGCCCCTGTGCTCGGTCCCGCGTGGTCGGCCTGAGGATGACCGCCATGGGCAGGCTCGCGAGCTCGGGGGGAAGCCCCGTCAGCACCGTGCTCTGGAGCGTGGACAGTCTGGCCGGGTCCCGCCCCTGCTCGGTGGTGGACAGCTCGACCAGGTCGCTGAGGGCGAGCAGGGCCTGCCGTAGCGACGCCCCCTCCTCCGCACCGGTGCCCTCCCCCACCAGACCGTGCAGAGCGCTGATCTGCTCCGCCGGGATGTTGGGGAGGTCCGTGAGGCCGAGCAGTGCTCGGATGCGGGCGTTGGCGTCCTCCCGTTCCGCCCGCCGCGCCAGAGCGCCGTCGAGGTCCCGGAGCCGGATCCCGTCCGGCTCCGCCGCTACGGCCAGGCGGTCGGCGAGGCGTTCGAAGGCCGTGTCGTAGGCGCTGAGGACGGTGAGCGCGGCTCCGGGCACCCTGCGTCCCTCGGCCAGGGCCTCGCCCAGAGCCGTCAGCGCCTCCTGTGCCTCCCTGTGGAGGCGTTCCAGGTCGGCGCGTTCACCGCGCAGGATGTCCATGGCGTGTTCCGTGTCCCCGGAGGGCTCCTCGGACGCGGGGCCCGGGGGCGCGGGCTCCTCCGTGGGGGTGCTCATGGGCGGGGAGGCCTCCGTTTCGGCGGCACGCGGGCCGGGGGGTTCCTGGGTGGTGGCGGGAGAGCGGTGCACGCGGTGGACGAAGTCGGGGGTGGCGTCGACGACCTCCTGTGCGGCACCGCACAGTTCGTCCAACGCCCCGGCTCCGATATCGGTACCGGGCCACCAGGGCTGGTCGGCGGCCCACAGGAGCACCCGGGCCCCCTCGGCGCTGGCGGCCACCGAACTCCACAGGGCTCTCGCCACCAGGTCCGGTGACCACTGCGGCCCGGGAGCGGGGATGTCCGGATACGCGAGTGCCCAGAGGATGGCGTGTCGCACCGGTGGGGCGAGAACGTCGACGAAGTGGCCCGCGTCGCCGGCCGAAGCGGTGGCGAACCGCTGCCCGACGTCGCGGCACAGCGACCGGGAGACGGCACGCGGGGCCAGTCTCAGCCCGAGGTAGTGGAGGGCGTGCTTGCGCACGTGCGTCGGGGCCGGAGCGAGCAGGTCCGCCACGTCCTGCTCGCTCAGGCTGGCGGGCGCGTCGAACCGGGAGGCGGGGAGGGCGCTGAGGGCACCCGCGAGCCGGAGCAGCGCGGGTTCGGCCTCCTCGGGAGCCGTGTACCCCTGCTCGTGGCGTATCGGGCGGTAGGCGGTGTCCGGTACACAGTGCACGCAGGGGGGATGGTGCTTCTTCGGCAAGGAGTGCTCCGCATCGTGTGAATGCCGTGGGGTTCGGGGGGCGCCACCGTCACGTGGTGCGCCGAGGTCCTCCTCTGCTTCTGGAGTGGCCGCGTACCAGGGTGAATCCGGGCGGGAGGTCTCCGGCCGCCCCGAATCTGGACAGCAGGCGGTGGTACTCGGCGCGGGCCGTGTCACTGGCCCGCTGTCCCTCGGGGAGGCGGCGGAGGAAGGCGGCGACGTCGTACTCCGCGACGTACTCCGCCAGTGGCGGGTCCGGGCGCGGCGGAGGCGTCCGTGCGGGGTCCTCGGACCGGGCGTGCGGCGGGTTCGGGACCCGGGTCGGTCCCGTGCTCCACAGGCCGCCCTCCTGGCCGGGGTCGGCCAGCCGCACGCGCACCCCGCCGGGCAGTACACCGTCGCGGCCGTGGTCACCGAGGTGGTCGTCGACCAACGTGTTGGCGTGGACCACGGCGTCGAGGTAACCGGTACCGGTGAGCGCGTGTCCGGTCCCGGACAGCGAGCGCAGGAAGGGACCGACCTCGGTGTGGCGCTCCCCCACGCGCCCGTCGCGGCCGGGGACGGGTCGGACCACTCTCCGGACCAGGCAGTCCATGTCGGACCGGCCGAGCGGCCCGTCGTCCCCGAGCCTCTCGGAGAGCGATCGCGCGGTGAACGCGTACCCGTGCCACGTCCTCAGGTCGCGGGCGACCTCCAGGGCCCGGGCCACGGTGGTGAGGGCGGCCCGCAGCGCGGCGGCGAACTGCTCCCCTCCCGCGCCGTCGGTGAGCAGCAGGGGCAGGGGGCCGGCCATCATCTGGGGGCGGCCGGGTCCGAGGAGGTACTCGACGAACCGTTCCCGGTCGTCGCCGTCCGTCGCCGCGGCCCGGGTGTACCGGGCCCGGTGGAGCAGGTGGCCGCTGGAGTCGATCCAGCGGCCGTGCGCACGCAGCCGGTTCAGTTGGGTGGCGCTGATGACGGTTCCGGGGCTGAAGGCGTCGAAGTCGCACACCAGGCGTTCGGGGCGCACGAACACGCCCCGCCCGCACGCCTTCCCCGGTCCGCCGGTGCCCTCCCTGTGCACGACCTCGGCGGGCAGCGATGACGATCCCGCCCTCAGAGTGACCATCGCGCCGACGGGAAGAGCGCCTCCCACCTCCTCGAAGGACACCTCCGGAAAGGAGTCGAAGTCGACGGGGCCTCCGACGTAGCCATTGAAGGCGAGGTCGTAACCGAAGTAGACGGCGTTGAAGGCCACTGTGGTGTGCACGGTTCCGCGCTGGGCGACCAGCGCGGACAGGTAACGCACGAGTCGATCGGCATCGGCGTCCTCCATGCTGTGAACACCCGTGAGCATCCCCGGGCCGAACAGGGGCTCGTCCTCGTAGGGGCGCCACAGTGCGTGGGGGCCTGTCACCGCACCGTCCGCCACCACGCCACCTCCACCCAACAAGCACCTTCGTGAGCATAATAGACGCTCAGTCGTGAATAGTATCAACCATGATTTGTGTAGCTATGAGGTGGTTGATCACGTATACACACTCGTGTGAGTTTTCGCCGGGGTGGGCAGGCCGGAAAACCTCCGGGGCGGCTCCTGAGCGCCCTTCGGGCCGACGCGGGTCCGGCGATGGCCCGAGGGCCCGGACGAGGCGGCCGGAGATCGTGCGAGGAGTTCACCCGACCGGCCCGGAGAAGGTCACCGGGCCGTAGGCGATCACGCCGTCCTCGTCATGGAACTCGATCGTGAACTGCAGGTGCCGGTCCTCCTCCGAAGCCCAGCAGTCCTCCTCCCAGGTACCCGTCTGACCGTCCGCGAGCTGTTCGGGAGGGTTGATGCTCTCCCCCAGGCGTGGAGCCTCCGCCTCCCTGATCGGGTCCCCCACCGCGCAGCTCCTCATCGCCCCGGCGGTGTACACGGGGGCTCCGGTGTTGTTGGCCACCTCCACGTTCCACGCCAGGTACGGCAGGGCGCCCTCCTCACCGGTGACGGAGTTGAACCCGTCCTCGGCGACGCGGCGCTCGATATCGGTCAGGCGCACGGTGAAGCCGTCTCCGGCGTCGTAGACCTCGTCGAGGCCGACGGGAGCCGGCAGGCCGGGTTCCCGGGGTTCCTCGGGGTGTTCCCCGTAGGCGGGGTACTCCGGGGCCGGTTCCTCAGGCTCGGCTCCGGTGCCCTCTGCGGCCGAGGGGCGGCAGGACCGAGATAGGCACGGTGGCCGAACCAACCGGCTCCGAATCCGATGGTCAGCGCCACAACCACGGCGACAGCGGTCGCGGCCCGCCCTGCTCTGGTCACGGCTTCCTCCCGGAGACGGGCCGGTCACTCAGATATCGCTGTAGGAGCGCAGGACCTCAACCATGCTCTTGAGCTGGGTGATGCAGTCCTGGGGCAGCGGGTCCGGGTTGAAGTGCATGACGGTGTCGCGGATCCTGATGATCGTGCCGAGCTGCTGGATGAAGAGACTGCGGTCCAGCGCCCAACCCAGGTGCTCCCAGTTCTCGGGTGACTGCAGTACGGCCTTGTAGTCGCCCATGGTGAGGTTGTTGGCGCTCTCCAACCCCTCCCGGCCCTCGTCGGCGCCGCAGAACTTGCGGATCACCTCCATCGAGAAGTTCTCGGCGACGACTCGGCGCAGCAGGGTGTCGATCACGCCGACGAGGAGGAAGGGCGTGGCGGCCTCGCTGTAGCGCTGGACCACGTCGGAGGCGGTGACGATACCGCTGAGGCGCCCGTCCTCACCGTTGACCAGGACGTACCCCTTCTCACGGATCTCGGGGAGGACATCGATGAGCTCCTTGTGGAACTCCACGGGATCGCAGGCTTCCACGGCGTCCCGCAGACCGGCGCCCGGGTTCTGGTTCAGTGCTCGGGCCAGGCTCTTGAGCGTCACCACGCCCCGCAGGACGGAATTCTTCTTGGCGCTCATGACGGGGAGCTGGGAGTAGTCCCGCAGGAGCATGGCGGTGAGCGCACCGTGGAGGGAGGAGTTCTCGCGCACCGTCACCACCTTCGTGCGGGCCGAGGGCGGGGCCCCCACGGCGGGACTCATCTGGTCGTGGCCCTCGACGGTGTGGACGAGCTTGGCGCGGTCCTCCATGCCCTGGTCGCGGATGCTGGGCTTGGCGACCAGACCGTAGTTGGCCAGATCCGAGTGGACGAGTTGGATGAGGTCGTAACTGCGCCGGTCTGTGCCCCACAGCGCGAGCAACTCGCGGACGGTCAGCTTCATGGGGGCGTGCTGGTCCGCGCGGACGCGTGCCTCGCCCAACTTTCCGTGGTGGCGCAGGTTCAGGGAGAGGTGGCCGTCGCCCTCCTCCTGGGCGGCGGACCTGTCCGCGTCCTTCTCCAGCAGGGCGCGGCGCAGGTCGTCGAGGCTCCTGCCGTCCTTGGCCCGCCTCCACAGGGACCACCCGTCCAGGGGCGAGGTCCCCACCACCTCCTGCGCGGGGCCTTGTCGGGATCGGGGAGGGGGCGGGTGTCGGGCAGGATGATCTGGTCGTCGGACGAGACGGTGGCGCGGAACCTCCGGGCGTCGGGGGCCTCCAGTACGAGTTCGTCGCCGTGTTCCAGCAGTCCCTGACAGACGAGGGCGTGCAGGGTGATGGGCCTACCGCCGTTGAGATAGGAGCGCCCGGTGCCCTCAGGGCCATGCGTGGACATTGTTCTCCTCCGCTCGCGCGGCGACGGTCCTGTCTTCAGAGTGGACCCGGCCAAACCTCCCTGTCAGCACCTTCTCCCCTGTCGTGCCCCAGATTTGGGCGGCGGGCACCCGGCCTTTGCCACTGGGCCGGGATCCAAAACGGGTCGAAAACCTTCTTCGGGGAAAAAGCAGCCCATGTGGGCACCTGTTCAGCCCATGCGGGCACCCGTTCGCGGGAGAGCGAAAGAAGCTCTCCGCCACGGACGGACCAAGCGTGCGCGACCCACCACGCACGTGCGGCAGGGACGGGTAGGTTGGCCGTGACCCCTGGTACCCCGCCCCACAGCCCCCCGACAACGGAAAAGCCGGTGCCGTGCCCCAACTCGCCATCCACAAGGACTTCCTGACCGAGTTCGCCAACCTCGACAAGCCCGTACGGGAGCGGACCACCGAGGTCTTCGCCAAGTTCGAACAGGCCACCCACACCGGTCTACACCTGGAGAAGATCACCGGGGCCCGCGACGACCGGTTCCGCACCATCCGCGTCGACCAGTTCTGGCGCGGGGTCGTGCTGGCCCCCAAGAGCGGCGACACCCACGTCCTGCTCAAGGTCCTGCCCCACGACGAGGCCTATCAGTGGGCCCGGCGCCGGAGGCTGTCGGTGAACGCGGCCACAGGCGGCATCGAGATCCGCGACGTGGCGGCGATCGACGAGAGCCTGCCGCACATGCGGCGGCTGGCCGAGAGCGCGCCCACCCGGCTCTTCGCGCACGTGGCCGACGCGGACCTGAGAAGGCTGGGCGTGGACGAGCAGACCCTGGCCTTCGCGCGCACGCTCACCGAGCCCTTCCAGCTGGACGCCGCCCAGAACCTGCTGCCCTCGGTGCAGTGGGAGGTGCTGTACGGCCTGGCCGCCGGGCTGTCCCCCGAGGAGGTCTGGGACGAGCTGGGCGCGGCCATCGTCTCCGGCCCCGTCGACCCCGACGACCTGGACACCGCCGTCGAGCGCAGCGCCGACCGGGTCCTGCTGGTCGAGGGGCCCGACGAGCTCATGGCCGCGCTGGAACACCCCTTCGACCTGTGGCGGATCTACCTGCACCCGGCCCAGCGCGCGGTTGTGGAGGCCTCCTACCGGGGGCCGGCCAGGGTCAGCGGCGGACCGGGCACCGGCAAGACGGTGGTCGCCCTGCACCGGGCGCACCGGCTGGCGGCCGGGGGCACGGGCGGAGTGCTGCTGACCACGTTCACCTCGACCCTGGCCGAGTCGCTGCGGGCCAGCCTGGAACGGCTGGCCGAGTCCCGGGGCGGGGACTCCCGGGCGGTGCTGGAGCGGGTGCGGGTCGAGCACGTGGACCGGTTGGCGCACCGGGTGTTCCGTGAGGAGCACGGCCAGCCCCGGATGCTGGACTCCGACCACGAGCGCCGGCTGTGGCAGGAGGCCGCGGCGGAACTGGGGCTGGACCTGTCCCCCGCGTTCCTGGCCGAGGAGTGGCGCCAGGTCGTGCTGGCCCGTCGGGTGGGCACGGCCGAGGAGTACCTGGCGGCCAAGCGCACCGGGCGGGGCCGAGGGCTCTCCCCCGCCCGCAAGGCCCAGGTGTGGCAGGCGGTGTGGGAGTTCCAGCGGCGGCTGTCCGAGCGCGGCCTGTGGACCCACGAGACCGTGTGCGAGGAGGCCGCACGGCTGTTGGCCGGGCGGCCGGGAGCGCCGTTCCGCCACGTGGTGGTGGACGAGGCCCAGGACCTGCACCCGGGCCAGTGGCGTCTGCTGCGCGCGGCTGCGGCCGAGGGCCCCGACGACCTGTTCGTGGCCGGGGACACCCACCAGCGCATCTACGGCCCCCGGGTGAGCCTGTCCGAGGTCGGCGTCAACGTCCGCGGCCGGTCCTCGACCCTGCGCGTCAACTACCGCACCACCGCCGAGATCCTCGCGTGGAGCCTGGGGCTGGTGCGCGGCGAGGCCGTCGACGACATGGACGGCGGCCTGGACTCGGTCGCCGGGTGCCGGTCGGAGATGCACGGGGAGCGTCCCCTCCTGCGCGGCCTGGCCACCTGGGAGGCGGAGCTCGCCCACCTGCGCGAGGTCGTGCGCTCCTGGGCCGACTCCGGTGTGCTGCCCGGCGAGATCGGGGTGGCCGCCCGCTCCAACCGGGCCGCCGAGCAGGCCGCACTCGCGCTGGAGGAGGCCGGGCTGCCCGTGCGGCCGCTGGCCCGGGGGCCGGTGGACGGGGCGGTCGCGGTCGGCACCATGCACCGGATGAAAGGCCTGGAGTTCCGCTGCCTGGCGGTGGTGGGGGCCGGCGGCGGCCAGCTGCCCGCTCCGCGCAGCATCACCCCCGAGGACGAGGACCCCGGCGCGCACGCCCGCGACCTGCTGCGCGAGCGAGGCCTGCTGTTCGTGGCGTGCACGCGCGCCCGCGAGCGGCTGAGCGTGAGCTGGCACCGCGAGCCCAGTCCGTTCATCGCGGAGGTCCTGGACACCTGAGGTTCCGCGTGCGGGCCCCTCCCCCTCCCCTACAAGAAAGGCGCCCTCCATGGCGAAACTGTCCATGATCCTCGACCAGATCGACGCCGGAACCGTGCTGCTACCGGAGTTCCAGCGCGGCTACGTGTGGAACCAGGACCAGGTGCGCGGGTTGATGCGCTCGGTCTACCTGGGACATCCGGTGGGCGGTCTGCTGCTGTGGGAGACCTCCACCGAGAACATGGCCGTGCGCGGAGGCGGCCCCACGGGCAGCGGCACCCACCTGCTGCTGCTGGACGGCCAGCAGCGGGTGACGTCGCTGTACGGCGTGATCCGCGGCAGGGCCCCGGCGTTCTTCGAGGGCAACGAACGGGCCTTCACCGGCCTGTACTTCAACGTGGACAGCCAGAGGTTCCAGTTCCACCAGCCCAACATCATGAACGGCGACCCGCACTGGGTGTCGGTCACCGAGCTGTTCGCCCAGGGCCCGGTCGCCTACCTCTCCCGGTTCGCCGAAGACCCGGCCGCGGCCAAGCTGTACCTGGAGCGGCTCAACCGGCTCAGCCAGATCACCGAGAAGGACTTCCCCCAGGAGAAGATCACCGGGGCCGACCGGACGGTGGAGGAGGTCGTGGACATCTTCAACCGGGTCAACAGCGGCGGCACCCACCTGACCAAGGGCGACCTGGCCCTGGCCAAGCTGTGCGCGCAGTGGCCCGAGGCCCGGTCGGCGATGCGGGACATCCTGGAGCGCTGGGAGGAGGCGGGCTTCTCCTTCAAACTGGACTGGCTGCTGCGCAACGCCACCGCCGTCGCCTCGGGACGCTCCTCCTTCGACTCGTTGGAGAACGTGTCCACCGACGAGTTCAAGGAGGCCCTGGAGAGCTCCGTCCACCACGTGGGCACCTTCCTGGACGCGGTGTCGGGGCGACTGGGCCTGGACCACGACCGGGTGCTGATGGGCCGGGGCGCGGTCCCGGTCGTCTCCCGGCTGCTGGCCCTGAACAACGGCCGCTTCGACGACGCGTCGCACCGGGACCGGGTGCTGTACTGGTACGTGCACACGGCCCTGTGGGGACGCTACACCGGTCCCACCGAGACCACGTGGCAGCAGGACTACGCCACCGTGGCCGCGTCGGGGGTCGACGGGCTGATCTCGGCCCTGGAACGCTGGCGCGGCGGCAGCCTGGACATCTACGAGCACGACTTCGACGTAGCCACCCGGGGCGCGCGCTTCTACCCGCTCCTGTACATGCTCTCCCGGGTGCACGGCGCCCGCGACTTCGGCAGCGGACTGGAGCTGAAGGCCGAACTGCTGGGCCGGCTCTCCTCCCTGCAGGTGCACCACGTCTTCCCCAAGCGGGTCCTGCGCGAGCAGGGGTACGAGAGCCGTCAGGTCAACGCGATCGCCAACTTCTGCTTCCTGACGCAGGACACCAACCTGGGCATCTCCTACCGCAAGCCCGAGGAGTACTTCCCGGAGGTGGAGGAGCGCCACCCCGGTGTGCTGGCCTCGCAGTGGATCCCCCTGGAGCCGGACCTGTGGAAGGTGGAGAACTACCCGGAATTCCTCGCAGCCCGGCGCGAACTGCTCGCCCGGGCCGCGCAGGACTTCCTGTCCGAACTGAGGTCGGGCGCGGGCGGGGCGGCCGAGGCGCCGCTGCGGCCGGTGACCGTGGTCGCCTCCGAGGAGGCCGACGACGCGCGCCAAGTGCAGATCCGGGAGATGGTGGAGGAGGTCGCGCGGCTGGGGTACGCCGGGCCGGAACTGGACGCCGAGATCAGCGACCCGGAGTCGGGCCGGGTCATCGCGGTGGCGGAGGCGTTCTGGCCGGAGGGCCTGCAGGCGGGTCGGGGCAAGCCGACGGTCCTGGAACTGGATCCGGAGCAAGCCGACCTGTCCCGGTTGCAGGAGTTGGGCTATGAGGTGTTCACGTCGGTGGACTCCCTCCTGGGGTTCGTCGACCGTCGTAGCCGCGAGGCGGCCGGTGAGGCTGCGGAGGAGTCGGAGGGGGCGCCCGAGAGCGGCCCCCGGACCGCGGACCTGGGCCGGGAGATGCTGCGGATCTACGAGCGCGCCAGGGACGAGGCGGACTACACCGCCGCGTCCTTCCTGGGGATGATCACCGACCTGGGCCCGCTGGGCACCGCCCGCAAACTGCTCAACGCCCCGGCGGTCTCGGACGGGTTCGCCAACCTGTGGGAGCGCGGCCGTCTGGACCTGACGGTGGAGGCGCTGGTGCTGCGCCCGGACTTCTCCCCGCTGCTCACCGACCAGGAGCTGGCCCGGGCCAGGGCCCGCCTGGAGCAGTTCGGGTACCGCTTCCCCGGCGAGTGACGCGGGCGCGGCGGGATCAGGCGGGGTCCTCCCACGGGCGGAGGGTGTACCTGGCGATCTCGCCGCCGCCGTTGGAGACGACGACGGTGTCGCCGGTGATCTCGTAGGTGTAGGCGCCGTTGCGCGCGAGGTAGCCGTCCGCCGTCCTCTCCGCGGGGATCAGGAGCGGTTCCTCCGCCGCGTCGGGGATCTCGCCGTGGTAGTAGAGCTGGCCGTCGGCGTCCGCGCACAGGATGATGCGGTGCCGCTCGGTCTCGAAGGCCTCCACCAGGGTCGCGGGCCCCGCGTCGGGGAGGCGGTCCGCCACGCGCGCCGGGCACCCCTCCTCCCGCGGCGCGGAGTCCTCGCGTGTGCCGTCGCCGTACCCGTCGAGCGACGACAGCAGGGACACACAGCCCGCGGCTATGAAGAGGAGCGCCACGAGGATCACCGCGACCGCCGCGGCCCAGCCGCAGCCCTGGGCGCCGCCTCCGCTGGTGGGGGCGGCGTAACCGGGGCTGCTCCACCCGCCGGGCGGCGCGAGGGGAGGCGGGGGCGGCGGGGCCGGGGGCATGGTGACCGTCGGTGGCGCGGAGAACTCGGGAAAGAAGATCTCCTCCGGGGGGTCCGCCGGGGGCGCGGGCTCCGGCCCCGGCCTGCGCCCCGCCGGGGCCGGGTGCGACGGTGCGCTCCCCCGTGTACTCCTCGCGGTGCGCGGAGGGCTCCTGCGCGGGGAGGACCTCGGCTCCGGTCCCTCCGGTGCGGGCCGGGGCAGGTTCACCGTAGCGTCGCGGGCGGTGTCGCACAGCTCGCAGGAGGAGGCCGCGTCCCGGTTGAAGGTGTCGCACGCGTGGCAGCGCCAGGTGGGACCCGGCGCGGAGGCGGCCGGGGCCTCCGCTCGCCGGGGCTCCTCGCACACCTGGCACCGCTTGCGGCTGTGCTCGTTGAACGTGTCGCAGGCGTGGCAGCGCCATGTCGCGGCCGTCACCGCCGCCCGGCCTCCCCCCGCCGCAGGCGCAGGTCCTCGTACAGTTCCCTGGTACGCGGGTTGGGGAGGAAGCCCACCCACTCGGGCTCCTCCGCCCGCTCGGCCGCGGCGGGGCCGAGCGGGAGCTCGGCGGCCTCCCGGGGTCGGCGTTCCGTGAGGGGCCCGGGATCGCCTCCGTACGGCTCCCGGTCCGGCGGACCGTCCGGAGCGCCGTGCCCGGTTCCGGGCACGGGCCCTCCGGACCCGGAACCGAGAGGTCCGCTCGCACGGCCGCGCGGATACCGGTCCTCCTCCTCGGGATCCGCGGGCGCGCCGGGGAACCCGCTGTGCCAAGGGGGGTGAACGGCCAGGGGGACCAGCCCTTTCAGGAGGCGGTGCAGTTCTTCGGCTGCCGCCAGGTCGTCCCCGTCGTGGAGGCCCAGCCGGAGCAGGAACATGCCTTTACCGGCCCCGCCCCCGCCGGGGCGGAAGCGCAGGGTCAGCTGTGCGGCGCGGCCGGGAGGGCGTCCCAGTGAGAGCTGGTCGCACAGGGACATGTTCAGCCTCATGGCCATACCGTCGCCGTGGTCGACGAGGAGGGTGGTGCCGATCAGGCAGACCCTGGCCTCGCGGAAGCTCTCGTCGAAGCAGGGCCGCGGGTCGGGGGCCGCGTGGGAGCGGGCGCCCCGACCGCGCTCGGCTCCCTGCCAGAAGGGCTTGGAGAACCAGTGGCTCACGCGGGCCTCACAGGCTGTTGGCGATGGTGTTGATGATCTCGTCCATCTCGAACTCCTCCAGGCCGTCGCCGGCGCGGGAGGGGAAGTGCATCGTCAGGTTCCACTCCTCGGCGATCTCCGACCAGGGCTCCTCGTCGGGGGCGAAGAGCACCAGGCGCTTGGCGGAGTTGTCCATGAGCGAGGCCTGGCCGCGCGAGTAGCCCCACTCCTCGAACAGGTCGTCCAGGGAGCGGGGGATGTCGGCGGGGTAGCCCGGCGCGGAGACGGAGCCGGGGGCGCCGAGCGGGTGGGCGGGAGCGTCGGTGAAGAGCACGATGACGTGCCGACGCCGGTCGAGCCCCGTCTCCCAGGGGGACCGGATCGCCAGGGCCAGCGCCTCCAGGCCGGACTCGGGGACGTCCCCGCCGCCGAGGGGTTCGAGGCCGCGGACGAACTTCTCGTACTCGCCCTCCTGTTCGGGCAAGGTGAGGAAGTCGGTGGCCTCGATCGCGTCGTCGGGGTCGTCGGCGAAGTCCCGGAAGGCGATCACGCGCAGGCGCAGCTGGCTGACCGCCTTGCTCTTCTGGGCCATGACGACACTGAGCCGGGAGTGGAAGCCCAACGCGCTCTTCTTCACCTGTTCCAGGACCGGGCCCATGCTGGCGGTGACGTCGACGCACAGCACGATGTCGACCGCGTAGGCGAGGTTTCCCCTGTTCTGGGCGTTCATGGATGCTCCGTGGTTCGTTGTGCGGAAGGACCGGCGCGGCGGGGGCGCCGCGGGGCGTACGGATCAGGACCAGTTGATGCGGACCCGGGAGCGGCGCTCCGCGCCGGGCTTGGCCCGCTTGTCCCCGCCGGCGCCGCCGGCGGGGGCCGCTCCCGTGAGGTTGGTGCGCAGTCGGCTGCCGGACGACGAGGCCTCGGGCGCCGGACCGGCCGGGGTTTCCGACACGGCCGTCGGCTCCAGCGCGCACGCGTCGGGGGTCAGGGCGCTGACGAAGGCCCCCGCTCCCGGCCGCTGGTCGGGCATGGCGGCGCACATCCGGGAGACGAGTGCCCGGGTGCCCGGGGCCAGGCGCGGGTCGAACTCCAGGGCGGCACCGGCGTTGACCGCCTCGGCCGGGCTGCCGTAGCCGTCGGGGTAGGCGGGCAGCGCTCCGGTGAGGTAGAGGTGGGTCAGCAGGCCGAGGGCGAAGATGTCGGACGCGGTGGTCAGGGTCTGGGGGCCGCAGCCCTCCTCCCCCCGGACGTAGCGCTGCCACTCGGGGGAGCCGTACAGGGCGTCTCCGGCGATCTCCTCGTGCCCGGGCGGGTTGCCGCTGATGTAGGCGTCGTCGAAGTCGATGAGCTTCGCCGTGTGGAACACGGTCTGGCGCTGGACCAGCACGTTGTCCGGTTTGAGGTCCCCGTGGACCACGTCGATGTCATGGAGCTGCCTCAGGCTCTGCCCGAGCGTCTTGAGCAAGACCGACTTCTCCCTGGCCCCCAGCGTGTGGGGGCTCTCCATGTTGGAGGTGTCGATGCGCTCGGTGACCTTGTAGTAGGTACTGCCCTCGCAGAAGAAGTCCTGGGCCAGTACCAGGTTGCCGCCGCCGGCCTGGTCGGGTCGCAGGGCCTCCATGATGCGCAGGTGGCGTTCTTCGAACTCCTCGCACGCCTGGAGCCGTACGCGGACGCTGCGGCTCGGCGGCTCCGGGGAGGGCCTGGGACGCTTGGGGTCCAGGAAGCGCTTGACGAAGTACTCCCGGCCGTCGCGCTCGGCGAAGGCCCACATGCACTTGCCCCCGCCGGCGTTGGTCGGCTCCGTGACGATGCGGTAGCCGTTGATCACATCACCGAGTTTCACGGCGTCTCCTCCTTCTGCGGCGGCATCAGCGTCTCGTAGGCGGTCCGGTAGCGCCGCCACGACTCCTCCTGCCATCTGCGGTGGTCCTCGGCGTCCTGGACTGGGGGCACGGGGCCGTACTCATCCACCAGCGTGTGCAGCCGCCCGAGGTAGGCGGTGCGCACGTCCTCGAAGGAGTCGAAACCGAGGGCGACCGCCGCCAGGGTGGCGTCGTCGGCGGTGTAGCCGCGTACGCGCTCCTCCAGAAGAGCGCCGAGGGACTCCGCGTCCGCCGCCGCCTCCAGGGCCCGCAGGAGGTGGAGTTCGAAGAGGTGGGGGGTGACGACGTGGCCGAAGAAGCCGTCCGTGGCGCACACCAGCACGACCGGGGCGGACAGCGCCGTCCGGGAGGTTTGCACCCGGAAGCGTCCGGAGGCGGTGAGCATGTTGGTCATGGGCGGATCCTGGCGGATCTGTTCCAGGGCGTCCTGCTCGTCGGTGTGGTCACGGGTCAGGGCCATGAGGCCGTGCCCGGGGTCGAGTGCGTAGACCCGGGAGTCCCCCGCCCACAGGGCGCGCGCCTCCACGCGGTCCCCCCGGAGGCAGTAGGTGACCGCCGCCATGGTGGTGGGCATCGGACGAACCATCCTGCCGTTGAGGCGGCTGCGCTCCCCGGGGCGCATCAGGCTCAGTGCGTCCCCGAGCTCCCGCTCCAACTGCCCGACCTCGTCCTCCTCGTCGAGCGCCGGCTGCGAGACGGTGGTGCGGAACCACTCCCCGGTGACCAGGGCGGCCACCCGGGAGGCGACCCAGGCGCTGCTGGCCCTGCGCCCGGAGCTGTCGGTGCGGGCGACGGAGCTGCCGGCACCGCCCGCACCGTCGAAGACGCCGACGACCCCGCGGCCCGAGGCGACGTGGTGCTCCAGGAGGGGTTCGGCGTCCTCCCCGTGTTCGGGGACCTTCTCCGCCCACACACCCCAGGCCAGAACACCCGGTACCTCGACGTGCCACCGCGTGTCGGTACGCGCGGGGGCGGTCTCCTGCCGCCAGGGGCCGTTCACAGGTCGCCCCCGTCCGGGTCACGGCGTACGCCCCGTACCCGGCTCACCCCGGAGGAGCGCGCACCGCCGCCGGAAGGCCGGGGGCGCCGCTCACGGCCGCGGGGCGCAGCGGGCCGTGGGTCCGTGTCCGGTTCCGCGGTGCCTCTCCCGACCGCCCCGGTCCGCGGCAGGGGTTCGTCCTCCGGAGGCCCCGGCGGAGGGGTATCGGTGAACTCGGCCCGCACGGTACGCCCGCGTGCCCCGGACCCGCGGGGCGCCTCCTCCAGCTCCCGGGGCCGGGACCGGTCCGCGTCCCCCGTGGAGACACCCCGCACGCGCCCGATACCGCCGGTGGTCCGGGAGCCGCCCTCGACCAGCCTGTCAACGATAGACCGCTCTATCTCGGCCGTGTCGAAGGGCTCGCGCTCGCCCTCGTTGCGGCTCATGACCACGTCCAGGGCGCGCATGAGCTCGGCGCGCTCGGAGGCCTCCTCCGAGCGGATCCACTCCAGGACCGCCCGGTCGCCCTCCCTCTCCAGCATGCCGGCGATCAGCGCCTCGGTGCCCTCCTCACGGAGCAGCCTGAGGTGGTACGCGCGCCCCATCGAGTCCAGTCTCTGCTCGCGCAGCCTGTCCCGGTAGGCGCGTCCGCCGGTGGTGATCTCCTCCTCGTCGACCTGCAACTCGACGGCCAGGCGGCGCAGCCGGATGGCCGAGTCACCGTGGAAGGAGGCGACGGCCTCGTTGAGGGCCTGTTCGGTCTCGTGGAACTGGGAGATGTCGTAGCGTCGGGAGACGCCGCGCAGCATCGCGCGCAGCGGTCCCCTCAGGGTGGGGGCCATGTCCCGGATACCGCGCTCGACCACGGCCACGGGGTCGGTGACGCGGCACGAGAGGGTCACCCACGCGCGGAACCCGAATCCCGGGTCGCGGCTGATGAGGGTCACGGCGAGAGCCAACCGGTGCTCGGCGGTGTCGACCAGGGACATGCGCTGGTAGGCGCCGAACCTGGCTTCCGGTACCGCCTCCCCGGGGCGGACCAGGACCGGCTCGCCGCGGTGGGGTTCCAGGACCAGCGCGGTCCCGTGCTCGGGTGGTCGCAGGGGTGTGAACAGGCGGAAGGTCGCGATCTCCTCCTGGGTGATCACCGGGTCGTAGCTGAACTGTTCCATGTCGCTCCCTAGGCACCGGGCCCGGTGACGGGCTCCGGACGTGGTCACAGGGCCCGGCGCAGGTCGGCCGCCGCGGCCGCCGTCTCCCCCCTGGCCGCGGCCCACTGGCCGAGCCAGTACACGAGCCGCTCGCGGTGCCGCCGCCCCTGGGCGGCCACGCCCTCCAGCACCCGCTGTACTGACTGGCGCCCGCGCGGGGTGGCCGCGGCGTGCCCGATCCATGTGCGCAGGACGTCGAGGGCGACCTCCTGGACGGGTTTGCGGGCCAGCGCCCGCTTCCACAGCTCGACCAGTGGCGCCAGGTGCTGGTCCGCCTGTTCCAGGAGCAGGGGCGGAGGCGCCGGACGGCTTCCGCGGCGGGCGCCGAGGGGGCGCCCGCCGGTGTCCGGCCGCGTGGCCGCGCCCGCCACGTAGCAGAAGGCCAGCAGGGACTTGAGCACCAGCGGGGACAGGTCCTCGGGCCGCGACCATTCGAGGAGGGCCTCCAGGACGTGGGGGGTGCGCCCGTGGTCCACGAGCGAGGCCAGGGCCTCGGCGACGTGGCCGAGCGCGTCCCAGGACTCCTCCTCGCCCAAGGCGGCGAGAAGCACTCCCAGTGCGGCGTCGGGGTCCCTGCGGCCCGGGGGGCCGCCCGCGACGAGGGCCGACGTGGCGGCCATGCGCCGTTCGACGGCGCTTTCCGGCCGGTCCGCCCAGGTGTGGAGCAGGTCCCACACCTGGTCGGTCAGCTCCGGGTCCTCGCTCACCACGCCCAGGACGGTGGCCGCGGCTCGCCGCGGGTGCGGTGAGGGGTCGCCCGCCCAACCGTCGAGGAAGCGGTACAGGGCGTGCTCCAGGTCGTGCGCCGCCATCACCGCGGTCGCCACACGCGCTCTGGCCTGCACCTCGACGTCGCGGTGGATGACCAGCCGCCGCAGCCAGCGCACCAGGCTGGTGCGCTGGCCGTCGAGGTGGTTCCAGGCGTAGGCGAGTACGGCCTGCTGCATACGGGGCTCGCGGAACCTGACCCGTGGCTGGCCGCGTCGGATGTCCCCGGATTCGTCCAGGACGATCCAGGGGTGCGCGGTGTGGAGGGTCTCGTGGAAGCTCAGCGGCGCGGGGGCGGTGCGTTCCTCCGCGAGCAGGCGGTGGAGATCGACCGCTGCGTCGGAGACGCAGAGGTAACGGGCGTCGTGCAGGACCGCGGCGGCGAGGGCGAAGCTCACCTCGTCCGGTGAACGGTGGTGTGCGAACCACTCGTGTACGCGCGCGGAGGGGTCGCTGAGCCGGCGCACGAGCGCCTTCAGGTCCTGACCGTCGCGTATCGCGGCGGCCACGCTGACGGCGGTGCGCGGTTGGGGCGCCAGGGCGAGCAGCTCCAGGGCTCCGCCCTCGCGGAGCCGGTCGTCCAGCTGGCGTTCCCGGTCGGGGCCGGGGGCCTCCCCCAGGACCCACCGGTGCACGATGGCGACCGGATCGACCGCGGCCTTGAGGGGCGAGACCACCTCCGAGTGGGCGGCGGTGTTCAGTAGGACCCCTTGGGGAGGGCTGGTGACCACCACCATGTAGGAGTTCGCGGACTCCAGTGCGCGGCCCACCTCCTCCACCCATGCGAGGTCGATGTATCCGGTCTGGTCGGGATCGGGCGGTGTGGGGAGCAGGAGGCCGCACCCCTTGCCCGGAGGGCTCCAGGGGGTTCCGCGGGGCCTGTCCCGCTCGCCGAGCCGGATGATCCTGCCGTCGCCTCCCCCGAGCAGGGCCACCGCCTCGGCGAGGAGGTTGACGGCCACCGCCTCCCGACCCGTGCCGTCCGGACGGGCCAGGACGACCAGACGGTGTTTGAGCAGGATCCGCAGGAGGTGGTCGAAGTCTGCGGGACGGACGAAGTTGTCGACGTGCGCGCCGACGTGTTCGGGGAGCAGGTCGGCGGAGCGGCTGTCGGCGTCGTGTCGCGGGGTCCCGTCGGAGCCCCCCGCGGCGTGGAACCCCCCTCCGAAGCGCACACTGTCGTTGAACAGCGCCAGAGTGCCGATCCTGAGCCCGCCGGACTCGCTCTGGAGGCGTTCCAGCAGGTGGTCGGTCAGAGCCGACATCCGGGCACTCTCGGCGTGGCCCCGGGAGGAGGACGCCTCGCGCCGGAGGGCGTGCAGGGCGTCCTCCTGGGACAGGGGTGCGTCCTCCTCGGCGACCGGGGAGGCGCCGGCCCCCGCCGAGGAGGGAGCGGGTTCCGCGACGGAGGTGTCTGTCTCCTCCGGATCCGTGGGGCGATGGGGGGCGTCGGTCCGCGGCATGGGGGATCTCCGGGGTCAGGGGCGCGACGGGGCAACGGAATGTTCGTACGGGGGGCCGGCTCCCTCCGCACGCGGTCTTCCGGCCGTGGGGCACCGCACGGGCGGGAGGGGGCTGGAAGCGCGTGGGAAAAGGCGGCGGAGGGCTATGCGGGAACCCGGCGCCGACGGGGTCGGAACCGTTGTTCCGGAGTCCTCTCAGCTGTTCCAGTCACCGGAGATCTCGACCTTGCCGTTGAACACGTTGGCGTTCTTGATCACCGACGCCTGAATGGCCGGACCGCGGGAGTCCGAGATGTCGGCCTGCTCGACCAGGGCCAGCACGTCGTCCCGAAAGGCCTCGTCGCGCATCATGTAGGCGGCCAGCATACGCCGCAGCGTTTCCTGGGCTTGCCCTTCCTCGGGCTGTGCCTCGATCTCCAGCAGGGCGTTCTCCGCCTCCTGGTCTCCGCGGAAGCGGGACCGTATCCGTTCGACGACGGACTGGGCGGCGTCCCACGAGGCTGTTCCCGATTTTTCACCGATGGTCTGGGCCGCGGTCTGCACCACGAGTGCGACGGCGGCGGAAGCAGCAGCGAAAACCAGTTCCATGGTGTCCTCGGAAAAGAGATGGGCCGATGATTCGCCGATAGGCGTGACGGGGAAGGCCAGCATAGGGGAACCGGCACCAGCGTGTGACGCCGTCAGGACGACGGCCATGGACGCGGAGCCCGGGCGGCGTTTGTCCGCGACGGACGGGAACAGGCGCACAACGTTCTGAACTGCGTGTTCGCCTCGTCCCTGACTCCGGAGAACCTGATGGCCGATAGTGGCCAGCCCATCACACAGCCGGACCGCGGCCGACGGCACGGTGACGCCCCGTGCCCGCCCGCGGCTGGAGGGCGCACGCCGCCGCTCCGGTTCCGGCCGCACCGATCACGCGGCGGAGCCGACGGATACGCGGTCTCCTGCCGGAGCCGCGGCACCCGCGCCGGTGCGGTCCGCCGGGCCGGGGCCACCGCCACGCGTGCGCGGAGGCCGGCGGCGCCCCCGCACGGGAGCCTTTCCTGACGCACGGGCAAAGAAACGCACGCACCCCGGAAGCGACCGAGGGGCGAACGAAGGCCCATTCAGGCCCACACGTGCACGGACACCCAAAAAAGGAGGACCCCGCCCTGGCAGGCACACCCCGGCATGTTTTTTATCAGCACCCCCTTCTCACTCCCGACTTTGCCATTGCCTACTCTCCTGGACTCCAGGCATCCTGGAAATAAATACACTGGGACCCAAAACCCCCATGCAGCACAACTGGGCACGACAGAGGAGAAAAACCTCCTCCCGAGCGTCCGTTACATCACACTCCGCACTGCATTTCCCCTCCCCTGCACAGCGGAGACAAAATCGATCCCCCTTTTTCGCAGACCCCTGACCGCTTCGCGGAAAACTCACCAGTAAGCCAATCTCCCGACAGACGAAAATCGATTTTCCCGGAGTGTCCGCCACCGGACACTCCGGGAATTTCACGGCCCGCAAAAGCTAGGCTCGCGCCGAGCGCAGAACGTGCTCACGACGAACTCCACCTGCCTGTGGAAGGACCTTCCATGTTCCGAGGAATCGGGCGCACCCTCGCCCGTGCCACCGCGGCCATGTCCCTGACAGTCGCGGCCCCGTCCGCCCTCTGCACCCGCCGTGGGCCGCATCCGCCATCGGGGAACCATCCGGGACATCAGTGGAACCGCGGCCACGAGCGGTTCGCCGGCCTGGGGCGCCTGCGGCTGGCGTGGGCCCCTCCCCGACGGGGGCGGCGGGGCAGGGACGATCGGTCCGGGCCACGTTCGTCAGTCCCAGTGGCAGCGCGGCCGCGGAACCACGCCCCACCGGCGCCTGGCCGACCGCGCGCAGCGGTCGCGGGGCGCCCTGGGCCGCGGCGCCGCCCTCTCCGCCGCCGCCGTCTCGGCGGCGGGGGCGGGGCGGACTGCGGGGGCTCGGACGGCGAGCGGGCCGTGGGGATCGCCCAGGGCCAGGACGAGGCTGAGCGTGAGGAGTACGGCGCGGGGGCGGGCGAACGGGCGGTGACGCTCTGGCATGACCCCAGCCTGGCACTCATCACCCTGTGTCCCCATCCGATCACCACAGGAAGGGTGTCCGGTGCGGGCCAGGGCGGTCAGGCATGAATCCGCTCTCGCCGGGGTAACCGTCTCGGTCCCGGGCCCGCCCGCGCCTCCGCTCAGGACCGGGGCGTGTCCTCCGCCGGTGCGGTCGGGGCGTCCTGCGGCGCGCGGCGCGCCCAGTAGGTGGCGACGAGGGCCCCGGAGAGGTTGTGCCAGACGGAGAACAGGGCACCGGGCAGGGCCGCGAGCGGGGCGAAGTGCGCGGTGGCCAGGGCCGCGGCCAGGCCGGAGTTCTGCATGCCCACCTCGACGCTGGCCGCGCGGCGCGCGCTCTCGGGCAGCCTGACGGCCGCGCCGACCAGGTAGCCCAGGCCCAGCCCCAGGCAGTTGTGCAGCACCACGGCCAGCGCCACCAGGGGGCCGGTGGAGAGCACGGTGTCGGCGTTGGCGCCCACCACGCCGGCGACCACCACGACGATACCGGTGGCGGAGACCAGCGGCAGGGCGGGCAGGGCCCGTTCCACGGCCCGGCGGGCGGCCATGCGCAGCAGCAGGCCCGCGGCCACGGGGAGCAGGACGATCTGCAGGATCGAGACGAACAGGTCGCCCGCGGGCACGGGCAGGGTCGACCCGGCCAGGCCCAGCACCAGCAGCGGGGTGAGGACGGGGGCGAGCAGGGTGGAGACCGAGGTCATCGCCACCGACAGGGCCACGTCGCCGCGGGCGAGGTAGACGATGACGTTGGAGGCGGTGCCGCCGGGCGAGGACCCGACCAGGACCATGCCCGCCACCAGCAGCGGCGGCAGGCCCAGGGCGTGCGCGATCGCCCAGCCCAGCAGGGGCATGACCGTGTACTGGGCCAGGACGCCGAGGACGACGGCCCGGGGGTGGCGGGCGACCACGGCGAAGTCCACCGGGCGCATGGTCAGGCCCATGCCGAACATGATGACCCCCAGCAGCAGGGGGATGTGCGGTGCCACGAGGGCGGTCTGCGCGGGGGCCAGGAGGCCCGCGACACCGCCGAGCAGGACCAGGGGGGCGAACCACCGGCCGACGGCGTCGGCGGTCTTCTTGATGAGGGTCATGGCTGTGACTTCCCGTGTCTGCCCCGGGGCGGAGGGACGCCGGTCCCCGGGCGGTCGCCGCCGCGTGGGGTCGGTCGCCGCGCGGCCATGGTAGTTGCGCGGGGCCGCGCGGCCTCCGCCCGGGGTGGGGCGGGGCCGCGGGCGCTCAGGGACGGGTCGCGCCCCCGGTCGCAGTACCCGTGCGCCGAAGCGGCTCTCCCGATCAGCCGCCACGGCGGTGTCGCCGTCGTGGCCGAGCGGACCCGTCCGCCCGCTCGCGGTCACGGCCTCCCCCGCCGGGGAGGCCCGCACCGCTCCTCATGGCCGCACGCCGGGGACCGTCCCCGGCCGGAGTCCCGCCGGGCGGCAAACGTCCTTCCCGTCGTGGGGATCACCACAGGAGCGGTGGTGAGGATCGGGACAGGTTGGGCAGATGACTTCCCATGACCCACACATCCTCCGACAGCCCAGCCAACACCGGTCCCCGCGAGTGGCGGTTCGTGTGGCGCCACCGCCACGCCCTGGTCCTGGCGCTCGTCGTGGCGCTGATGGTCGGCGCGTGGGTGGTCCAGAGCGCCGGCCTGCCCGTGCTGTGGGGCGCGGGCGCGCTGGCGGCCGCCGCCCTGGCCCTGTGGGCGCGCAGGCGGGTGCGCCTGGCCCGGGAGCGGCGGGCGCTGGAGCGGGTGGACCTGTCCGAGGTGGACCGGATGTCGGGCCCGGAGTTCGAGGAGCACGTCGCCGGTCTGATGCGGGTGCACGGCTACACCGCGGTGACCGTGGTGGGCGGGGCCGAGGACGGCGGGGTGGACGTGCTCGGCCGTGCCCCCGACGGTCAGGCGGTGGCGGTGCAGTGCAAGCGGTGGACCAATCCGGTGCCGCCCAACGAGGTGCGCGCGCTCATCGGCGTGCTCCACAGCGGCTACACGGGCTACCGGGGGATCTTCGTGGCCTCCAACGGCTTCACCGAGGCCGCGGCGAGCGAGGGCGAGGGGCACATGGTGCTGGTGGACCGCGAGGGGCTGGCCCGGTGGATGGCGGGCGTGGAGGTGCCGGAGCCGCCGCGGGCGTGAGCGCGGCGGCTCCCGGGCTTTCAGGCCAGGCCGCGGATCGGCCCGTCCAGCTCCCGCTGGTAGAAGTCGATGAACCCGTCCGGGTCGGGGCCGGCGTTCTGCATGACCAGGTGGTCGAAGCCCGCGTCGACGTAGCCGCGGGCGGCCTCGACGTAGCGCTCGGGGTCGGGGCCGCAGGCGAAGTGGCCCAGGATGTCCTCCTCGCGCACCGTGGTGGTAGCTGCAGCGAAGTTGACCGGGTTGGGAAGCTCGCTCATGACCTTCCAGCCGGTCAGCGCCCACCGGGAGGTCTCCAGCGCAGCTTGCGCGGCGGTGTGCTCGTCCTCGGCCCAGGCCATGGGCACCTCGGCGTAGCCGGGCCCGCGGCCCCCGGCGTCGCGGTAGTCTCCGACGGTCTCGGCCCTGGGCTCGGTGGCGAAGAGCCCGTCGCCGTACTCGGCGGCCAGCCGGCACGAGCGCGCCCCGCTCGCGGCCACCGCGATCAGCGGGGGCTCCTCGGGCAGGTCGAACACCCGGGCGTCCTCCAGGCGCAGGTACTCGCCCTCATAGGAGTGGTAGCCACCGCTCCAGAGCAGGCGGATGATCTCCAGCGCCTCGCGCAGCATGTGGTGGCGCACGTCGACCGAGTCGGGGAACTCCTGGCCGACGACGTGCTCGTTGAGCCGCTCCCCCGATCCGACGCCCAGGACGAAGCGCCCGCCCGAGACCAGGGCCAGCGTCGCGGCGGCCTGGGCGATGACGGCGGGGTGGTAGCGCACGGTCGGGCAGGTCACCCCGGTCACCAGGCCGACGCGTTCGGTCCGGGCGGCGATGGCGCCGAGCACGGTCCAGGTGAAGGGTGAGTGCCCCTGGTTGTCCAGCCAGGGGTGGAAGTGGTCGCTGATCTCGACGAAGTCGAACCCGGCGCGTTCGGCCAGCACCGCCTGCCGGATGATCTCCTCGGGCCCGAAGGCCTCGGTCGCCAGCTTGTATCCGATCCGCATCCGTCTCCCCCGGTGTCGGCTCCCGGCCGCGCGGGCCGTGGCGCCCGCTCTCCCTACAACTACCCTCCGTAACTGCTCCGGCGCCGTCGTACACGCCGGGCGGGGCCGGAGCGACCGGACCTCGTTCCGCCGCCGCAGTGCCTTTCCGGGACCCCTCAGGCGACCGCCCACGCGCCGGGGCAGGGAGATGGCCTGCACCGAATACCCGTGCGCGGGGAAGGACGGGGCACACAACGGTGCCGAACGCGGTGGAGGCCGTTGAGCCGCGGCGGAGCGGACCAGTGTGCCCCACAGGAGACCCGGCGATAGGTCGTGACGACCACCCGAGCCCTGGAAAGACCCCCGTGCGCCGTTCCTCCCCCTCAGGCGTGCCTCTTCTGGCCCTGTTCGGCCTCCTGGCGCCGTTGCTCCTCCTCGCCACGCCCGAGGCCGCGGCTGATGACTGGCGCCAGGAGGAGATCCCCGGCGCCTTGGCCCGCGCCCTGGAAGAGGACCCGCTCTATGTCGGTCCGCCTCACTCGACGGGCAGCGCGATGTCGACCAGGGCCGAGCACTCCTCCAGGCAGCCGCCCACCCGGAGCGTGCCTCCGGGGACGGCCCCGGGGAAGAAGAACACGGCGTGGGTGGCGGTGTCGGCGTCGAGTTCGTAGCGCCCCACCGCCTCCTGCACACGCTCCCCGCCGCCGTCGGCGCGCTCGTAGGAGGCGTGCGTCAGGTCGAGGCTGACGCTGTCGGCCGCGGCGAACTCGACCGTCACGACGAGGAACTTGTCGGTGACCGACTGGTAGGCGGTCAGCAGGGTGGCGCGCACTCCCGCGGACCCGGTCCGGGTCCCGTCGGCCACCAGCAGCCCCGGCCCGGGGTCGCGGTCCTCCACGAGCAGGCCGCTGAGCAGGCCGTCCTCGAAGGTGAAGCCGCCGTAGGACAGGCAGTCCGCCGCCGGGGCGTCCTCGGGACACAGCTCGTACCCGTCGGCGCCGGAGCGGACCTCGGTGTTCCACGCCGGGCTGCCCTCGTCGACCCAGGCCTGGGCGACCGCCGCCTGGTGGGTGAGGTAGGCGTGCGCGGTGGACCCCGGCGCCGCCAGCGCCAGCCCCCCTCGCATCTGTTCGGGGTCCCCGGTGGCGGACAGGGCCGCCATGTACCCCTCCACGACGTCCTCGGGGGCCTCCCCCGCTACCGACCGCGCCGGGACACCGCCGCCGGGGGACTCCGTGTCCGAGGGGCCGGAGGTCCCCGGCCCGGCGCCGGTGTCCTCGGCCGCGGGGGTGCGGGGCTCTGGTACGGGCCGGTAGCCGTGTGCGGCGAACCCGACCCCCTCCCGCCCGTCCGCGGCCGGGGCCGCCTGCCGCTCCAGCCCGCAGCCGGTGGCGACGAGGAGGGTCAGGGCCGTCGCGACGGCCCACCGGTTCGGCGTCATGCCCGTTTTCTCCCCCCGTGAGAAACCGCGACCAGGCGAGCCTACGGCCCGGACGCGTCAACACGGGGGCTGCGCAACGTAAGGACTTCTTGGCGCGGACGCGCCCGCCGGGACCGGGGTCAGTCCATCGCGACGATGACGACCACCGTGGTCACGGCCGTGAGACCCGGCGCCAGAGGGTCTGGAACGCGGTGTTGTGCGCGTGCGCGAACGGCAGGCGCAGCCCGGGTGGCTCTCCCGCAGGGCCGACAGGGGCGGCAGGTCGGAGTCCTCCCACGTGTCCCAGGGCGCGCCGATGCGCCGCCACACCTCGCGCAGGGCCTCCCGGGGCCACACCCAGGTGGCGACGCTGAGCGCGCGGCCGTCCGCTCCGAGCACGACGGTCAGCCAGGTGACCTCCCGGTTCCCGTCCTCGTCCGCGGGCCGGAAACTGACCCTGGTGACGGCGGCGATCCCGTACCGGGGCAGTCGGCGCCGACGGCCGAGCCAGTCGCGGACGACCAGCGAGTCGGGGGTGAGTTCCACGCGCGCGTTGAGGCCGTAGAGCAGGGGGTAGGCGCTCCAGGCTCCCAGTCCGACAAGGACGAGGAAGGCCAGGGCCGCGAAGTCGACGGAGTCCAGGAGCCAGAAGAGGACGAGGGAGAGGAGGAGCAGGGCCCCGCCGGACCCCATCGCCCGGGGGTACTCCCGGACGAGCCGGAAGAGGCCCGAGGCTCCGGGCCGGACCGTGATCGTCTCGGTCGTCATGGGCGGGCTCCTCCGGGGCGGCACCGCGCGGACCGCTCACGGGGCCCGGGCGCGGGAAGTGCGGTAACGCGGCAAGCCACCCTACGCGGACCCGGACCCCCGTCCGGTACCGGCCCCGTCCCGCTGCGCGTGGTCCGGCGGGTGCCTCAGGAGCGCGGCAGCGCCGGGACTCCCTGAGGCTGCTCCGAGAGCGCGGCCTGCACACGCAGCTGCTCGTCCGGCACGGCCAGCCGCAGGTCGGGGAAGCGCCCGGAGAGCATCGGCGGGATGATCCGGGCCGCCAGGCGGGGGAGCGGCGCCCCGGCGCGCATCCGCCGGTAGAGGGCGCCGGGTCGGCGGTGAGGCTGCGGTCGTGCAACCGGACGGGGTCGGCCGTCTCGGTCCTTCGGGTGGAGGGGGTGCCCGGCCGCCCGCGCGGCCGGGCCGGGACGGGGTCAGGGGCGCAGGAGCACGGGCAGCTCCTGGAGGCTGTTGACGATGATGGAGTGGTGGTTGCGCAGCGCCGCGTCGGGCACGGCCAGCTCCAGGTCCGGGTAGCGCCCGAAGAGCATCGGCAGCGCGATCTGGCCCTCCATGCGGGCCAGGGTGGCGCCGGGGCACACGTGCGGCCCGTACCCGAAGGACATGTGGCGGCCCCGCGTGCGGGTCAGGTCGAAGGAGTCGGGGTGGGGGTCCTCGCCGTGCTCGGTCCGGTCGCGGCTGATGGCCCCGTAGGAGACCATGAGCGCCTCACCCCTGCGGATGGTCTGGCCGCCGACCTCCACGTCCTCGGTGGCGAAGCGGAAGACCGTGTTGGAGGTGGGCGGGTCGTAGCGCAGGGTCTCCTCCACGACCGCGTCCCAGCCCACCTCGCCCGCCTTGACCAGGGCGAACTGGTCGGGGTGGGCGAGCAGGGCGCGCACGGCGTTGCACAGCAGGTTGACGGTGGTCTCGTGCCCGGCGGCCACGGTGACCTGGAGGGTGCCGCGCACCTCCACGTCGGTCAGGGCGTCACCGTTCTCCCCGGCGTTGAGCAGCTCGCTGGTCAGGTCCTCTCCGGGCTCGGCGCGCTTGGCGGCGATCATGCCGTTGTAGAAGGCCTCCAGCTCGCCGTAGACCCGCATGAACTCCTCCGGGCCGGTGACCGAGGAGAAGAACGCCACGTACAGCTCGCGCAGGCGGTCGAACTCGCCGCGGTCCACCCCGTACAGTTCGCCGATCACGTTCATCGGCAGCGGGAAGGCGAACTCCGACTTCAGGTCCAGGGGCTGGTCGGCCCGCGGCTCCATGGCGTCGAGCAGTTCGGCGGTCAGCTCCCGGACGCGCGGGCGCAGCCGCTCGACGCTGCGCGCGGAGAAGGCGCGGGCGGTGAGCAGGCGCAGCCGCCGGTGCTCCTCGCCGTCGGCGCCCAGCAGGGTGGTGGGCCCGGGCGGGATCGTGCTCATCAGGGGCCAGGTCTGGGGGATGCGCCCGCTCTGGTAGTCGTCCCAGTGGGCGATGTCCTTGACCAGGCGGGGGTCGGTGAGCAGGTCGCGTGCGGCGGCGTGGTGGGTGACCGCCCAGGCGGTCACGCCGTCGGGCAGGCCGACCCGGGTGAGGGGTCCGGCCGCGTGCAGCACCTCGCGCTCGGTGCGCAGGTCGGTGACGTAGGGGTCCAGGACCACGGTTCCGTCGGAGCCGTGCTGAACGGGGCAGGTCATCGTTGCTCTCCCAGGGGTGGTACGGGGGTGAAGGTGACGGGCAGGGAGGCGACCCCGCGCACCCACGGGGAGGGCCGCCAGCGCAGCTCGGCGGGGTCCACGGCCAGTTCGAGGTCGGGCAGCCGGTCCATGAGCACCTCGATCCCGGCCACCGCGATGATCTCGGCGATCTCCTGGGCGGGGTAGGGGCAGCGGTGCTCGCCGTGGGAGAAGGACAGGTGGGCGTGGTTGCCGCGGCCTCCCGGGGCGCCGGGCCCCGGGCGCACGCCGGGGTCGGTGTTGGCGCCGGACAGCCCCAGCAGCACCAGGTCGCCGCCGCGCACGAGCCTGCCGCCCAGTTCCACGTCGTGGACGGCGTAGCGCCCGGCGTGCACCTGGGTGGGCGTGTCCTCCCACAGGACCTCGTTGAGCGCTTCCTGGGCGCTGCTGCGGGCCCCCGCGAGGGAGGCGGCGAAGCGGTCGTCGGTGAGCATCAGGCGCAGCGCGTTGCCCAGCCACTCTCCGGTGGGCTGGTTGCCGCCGCCCAGCAGGATGACCAGCTCGGGGACGGCCTCCTCGTCGGTGTAGCCCGCGGGGTGGGCGAGCAGGCGCGAGACCACGTCGGAGCCGGGGGCGGCCCGGCGCCGGGCGACGAGTTCGGCCATGGCGGCCATGAGGGCGCGCTGGGCGGACACGGCCTCGGGCCCGCCGTCGATCATGGTGGTCATGAGGGCGGCGGTGCGGTCCCCGCGCTCGTCGTCCAGACCGTAGAGCCAGCTCAGGACCAGGGCGGGCAGGCGGGCGGTGTAGGCGGTGCGCAGGTCGGCGCGGCTGGCGGCGCAGAAGCCGTCGACGAGCCGGTCGGCCATGCGGACGGTGACCGCGCGCAGCTCGTGCACGTCGGTTCCGGCCAGGGCGTCGCTGACCGCCCCGGCGCGCCTGCGGTGCTCGGCGCCCTCGGAGTTCAGGACCGAGGGCCGCCGCATCACCATGGGCATGAGCGGCCAGTCCGCGGGGACCCGCTCCCAGGCGTTCCAGCGCTCGGAGGAGCGGGCGAACACGTCGGGGCTGCTCAGCACGTGGTGCAGTTCGCGGTAGCCGATGACCAGCCAGGCGGGGACGTCGCGGTCCAGCAGCACGGGCACCACCGGGCCGTACCGCGCGCGCAGGTCCCGGTGGAAGTCGGCGGCGCTCGGGCCAGGGCCGCCCAGGCGCACGGCGTCGGTGCCGTCCGGGTGGGCGGGGCGGGTGCGGGGGGCGCTCACCGCACACCCCCGGTGACGAGGGCGCTCACGTGCCGCACGAGCGCGATGAGGACCCGCTTGGCCGAGTCGCGCACGCGCGCGTCGCAGCGCACCAGGGGCACGTGGGGGTCCAGGTCCAGGGCGGCGCGGATCTGCTCCAGGGTGTGCTCGCCCTCGCCGAAGTCGTTGTGGGCCACGACGAAGGGGGTGCCCTGGGCCTCCAGCCGGTCGATGGCGTACCAGGAGTCGTCCAGGCGGCGGGTGTCGACCAGCACGACCGCGCCGAGCGCGCCGGAGAACAGGCGGTCCCACAGGAACCAGAAGCGCTCCTGTCCGGGGGCGCCGAAGACGTACAGGACCGAGGTGGCGTCCAGGGTGATGCGGCCGAAGTCGAAGGCGACCGTGGTGGAGCGCTTGGCCTCCACCCCGGCCAGGTCGTCCACCCCGGCACCGGCCCGGGTCATGGTCTCCTCGGTGTTGAGGGGGCGGATCTCGCTGACCGAGCGGACCAGGGTGGTCTTGCCCGCCCCGAAGCCGCCGACGACGGCGATCTTCAGGGCGCGTTCGGCGGTGTCGGGCAGCGGGGGCGGGGATGCGGGGGGTTCAGAGGTTGTGGAGTGCAACGAGCACCTTCTCCAACACGTCCGGGGAGGCGGGGGGCTGGGCCGGTGAGGGCGCCGGCCGGGGGTGGCGTGCGGTGACCCTCCCGGCGTCGATGAGGTCGGTGAGCAGGATGCGCGTGATCGCCACGGGCAGGCGCAGGTGGGCGGAGACCTCCACGACCGCCATCGGGGCCCGGCACAGGCGCAGGATCCGGGCGTGTTCGGACTGCATGCCGGGGACCGGCGCGCTCTCGGCCACGACGAGGGTGACCGCGTCCAGGGAGTCCTCGGCCCCGCCGCTGCGGCCGGAGGTGATGACGTAGAAGCGGTCGGGGCCCTCCTGCTGGTGGGGGCGGGTCATGCGGGACCGGTGGCGGCGCGGGGCGGGGTGGACAGGTAGGCGCCCATCTGCTCGACCAGCTCGTTCATGTTGTGCCCGACCAGGCCCGGGTCGGCCTCCTCGGAGGTGATCGCGGCCAGGTGCGCGCCGTGTCCGGCCTCCACGATGAACAGCAGGCCGCCGTAGAACTCGGCCATGGCCTGGCGGACTCCGCCCGCCCCGTCGCCGAACTCCACCGACGCGCTGTGCGCCAGGCTCTGCACCCCGGCGGCGATCGCGGCGAGGTGGTCGGCGCTGTCGGTGCGCAGGCCGGAGCTGTGGCACAGCTTGAGCCCGTCGCGGGAGAGCACGAGGGCGTGCCGGACGCCGGGGGTGCGCTCCAGCAGCCCTTCGAGCAGCCAGGTCAACTTGTCGAGGTCCATGCGTGCGTCCTTATCCGGTCGTGTCCTGGCCGCGCACCGCGGAACGGAAGGCGCCGAACCCCGCGGCCGGGGTGGCCGGGCCGCTCCGGGTGGGGGCGGGGTCGGTGCTCCGGGAGGCGGTGAGGGTCTGGCCTCGGCGGCGCTGGGGCAGTCCGTTGGTGTCCGTGGGGGCGGCGCCCCCGGCGGGGGCGGCCGGGGGCGGGGCGTTGGGAGCGGGGCGTCGGCTTCCGTCGGGGGCGGGTGCCGGGGAGGCGGGATCGGGGGAGGCGGCGGGGGCCGCGGGCTCGGCAACGGCGTCGGGGGCGCCGGGCGCGGGGAGGGGCTTGATGAGCTTCTGCGGCAGGAGGAGCACCACCGCGGTACCGCCGCGGGAGGAGGAGCGGAAGGCCACCGACAGGCCGTAGCGGCGGGCGATCTGCCCGACCACGGACAGGCCCAGGCGCGTGCCGGAGATGGCGGCCAGGTCCAGGCCGTTCTCGACGGTGCGGCGGGCCCGGCGCAGGGCCTCCTCCCCCATGACCAGGCCGCCGTCCTCGACCATGACCGCGATCCCGGCCTGGACCTCCTCCACGTGCACGTGCACCTCGGACGTGGGCGGGGAGAACTTGGCGGCGTTGTCGAGGATCTCGGCCAGGGCGTGGATGACGCCCTCGGCGGCGAATCCGGCGACCGCCTGGGTGGAGGCGTTGTGGACGCGCACGCGCTGGTAGGCGCCGATCCTGGCCATGGCGCCGCGCACGACGCTCTCCATACCGATCGCCCGGCCCCAGCGGCGTCCGGAGCGGGCTCCGGTGAGGACGGCGATGCTGTCGGCGATGCGCCCGGCCTGGGCGGTGCTGTGGTCCAGGTGCATGAGGTCGCCCAGGACGTCGGTGCCCGCCTCTCCGTCGCCGTGGCGCTCCTGCATCCGGCGCAGGTCGGCGAGCATGGTGGTGGTCAGGGCCTGGACGCGTCCGGCGGCGGTGGCGCAGGCGACCATGGCGGCCGAGCGGCGGCGTTCGGCCGCGGCGATCTCGGTGGCCGCGGCCCGCAGGAGGGCGCGGGCACCGTGGTCGGCGGGCGGGGGCAGGCGGCGCAGGGCGGTGTCGGCGGAGTCGCCCTCGCGCAGGTGCCCGGCCAGGCGGGGCAGGTGCTCCTCGGCCAGGGCGACGGTGTCGGCGCGCAGGGCGTCGAGGCGGGCGCCCAGCTCGCGGGCCCGGCCGTCGCGGCGGTTGAGCGCCAGGGCCAGGGCCGCCAGCAGCAGGAGCGGGACGGCGGAGGCGGCCAGCAGGGGCAGGGCGCGGGCACCGGGCGCGAGCCAGGGGGTCAGGGCCCACAGGGGCAGCGCCGCCAGCGGCAGGAGGAGCCAGCGCGGCGCGGCCAGCCACGACGGCAAGGCCGCGCGGAGGCGGGGGGTGTTCCAAGCAGTCATCGGGCTCCACGTCCAGCCGCGTCGTTACTCCTGGTCCTCCACGGGAGGAGCGCGCCGAAGAGGGGGTTTCCCCGCGCACCGGGGTCACCGAAAAGGAAGCGCACAATGGACGCGACTCGCACTTTTCAGCGCACAGCGAGTCAACATACACCAGATCTAACAAACGGTCATGTCCGGATAATCACCGTTTTATGGCGAGCACGAAAGAGCAACGAAACACCTTGCGCGCAAGGGCTTCCGGACACCGACACCGGAGAGTGACAATGGACTTTCGGAAACTCGCCAGAAATTCCCGGCTCCCATTGTCGCGACCACGGGGAATTCCGGCCCCGAACTGCGGGAACGGCACCCCCGTGAACCCCGGCCGCACACGCGAACGCGGAGCGTGGCGGAACGCAGTGTGACGGCGGCGCCCCAGGCGGGGCGGACCCCACGCCGCCGCCCGGAGGGAGCCCCCGGCACCCCGGTGCGCCCGCGCCGTCACGCACCGGAGTCAGCACAGTTCCCGGAGGGCGCGAAAAAGGTACCGAATCCCTCCGCCCCCACGCGCCGCAGAACCGCACACGGAGCACCAAAGGGGACGCCAGGCGCATCCATTCCGTTAGAGTGACAAAAACACGAAAGAAGATCCCACCGAACACCAGGCCCCGGAAACGCGTCCGACCCCCTTCCCCGATGTCCCGGGAGAAGCCGAACGGCGAGGAACCCGACATAGACGGATGTTTTCTTACCTCCGCGACTGGAATACGGACACACCCGAAAAGGGCGGTCGGAAGCGCCCCAGGTCAGGTGTGCCAGACTCGGCGCACCGGACGGCGGTCCGGAAGGCACGGGGGTGGCCCCGGGGCCCGGGAGGTTCGACCCCGGGCGCGCGGGGAATCTTGACGTGGACCGACGCGTTACACCCCGCGAGACCGCACGAGCGCCTGGAGGCACCCACACGATGGCCGAGCGAGCACTTCGCGGCACCCGGCTCGGGGCGACGAGCTACGAGAACGACCGCAACACCGACCTGGCCCCGCGGCAGGAGGTCACCTACGACTGCACCCGCGGCCACCGCTTCTCGGTCACCTTCGCGACCGAGGCCGAAATCCCCGTGGAGTGGGAGTGCCGCTTCTGCGGCGACCGCGCGCTGCGCCGGGACGGCAGCGGTGAGGAGCCCAAGACCGCCAAGCCGGTGCGCACCCACTGGGACATGCTGCTGGAGCGCCGGAGCATGGAGGACCTGGAAGAGGTCCTCGCCGAACGCCTGGCCCTGCTGCGGGCGCGCCGCCGCGAGGAGGCGGCCAAGGTGGAGGAGCTCGCCAAGCAGCGGCAGAGCGCCTGACCATCCCGCGGCACGGCGACGGGGGCGGTGGACCAGTGTCCACCGCCCCCGTCGCCGTGCCGGGCCGCGCCGCCCCGGACCGTTCCGGTCAGTCCTGCCCGAAGGGGTCGCGGGTGGCCCCCACCAGGTCCTTGACCGACTCGATCACCCGCGTGGGCCGGTAGGGGAACTGCTCGGCGGTGTCGCGCCCGGAGATCCCCGAGAGCACCAGGACGGTCTGCAGGCCCGCCTCCAGCCCGCTGAGCACGTCGGTGTCCATGCGGTCGCCGACCATGAGGGTGTTCTCCGAGTGCGCGCCGATCCGGCGCAGCGCCGAGCGCATCATCAGGGGGTTGGGCTTGCCCACGAAGTAGGGGCGGCGCCCGGTCGCCTTCTCGATCAGCGCGGCCACCGCGCCCGTGGCGGGCAGCGGACCCTCGGCGCTGGGCCCGGTCTCGTCGGGGTTGGTGGCGATGAAGCGGGCCCCGTCGCGCACCAGGCGGATCGCCCGGGTGATGGCCTCGAAGCTGTAGGTGCGGGTCTCCCCGAGCACGACGTAGTCCGGGTTGCGCTCGGTCATCACGTAGCCGACGTTGTGCAGGGCGGTGGTCAGCCCGGACTCGCCGACGACGTAGGCCGAGCCGCCGGGGCGCTGGGTCTGGAGGAACTGGGCGGTGGCCAGCGCGGAGGTCCAGATGGACTCCTCGGGGATGTCCAGCCCCGTGTTGAGCAAGCGCGCGCGCAGATCGCGCGGGGTGTAGATGGAGTTGTTGGTCAACACCATGAACGGGATCCCGTTCTCGCGCAGCTCCGCGACGAGCGCGTCGGCGCCGGGGATGAGGTGCTCCTCGCGTACGAGGACGCCGTCCATGTCGAAAAGGTAGTTCCACTGGTTGCTCACGTGCCCCATTGTGCCGTCAGCGGCGACGGGCACGCCATTCCTACCTTCCGGTAGTTGAGACTCCTCACACCGGGGGCGCTCAGATCGGCGGCCAGGGGACGGCGGGCCAGTCCGGCGCCGGGTAGGGGTGGATGCCGTGTTCCAGGAGCAGGTCCACCCGGTTGCGCACCGCGTAGGCCTCGGGGCCGGTCAGGTGCGCGGCCAGGGTGCGCGCGAGAGCGCTGGCCGGGTCCAGGAGCTGCTCGCGCAGGCGGACCAGCCCCTCCAGGGCCTCGGCGGGCAGCGGCTGCCCCTGCCACTGCCACAGCACGGTGCGCAGCTTGTACTCCTCGGCGAAGGAGACGCCGTGGTCGCAGCCGTAGAGGTGCCCGCCCGGCGTGGGCAGCAGGTGGCCGATCTTGCGGTCGGAGTTGTTGATCACCGCGTCGAAGACCGCCATGCGACGCAGGGCGGGGTCGTCGGTGCGCCGGGACAGCGCGACCAGGTCCACGGTGGTGTCGCCGTGCACCCACAGCTGCGCCATGCCCTCGCCGAAGGGGCCGTCGCGGTGCACGGTCGGCGGCACGACCGCCCAGCCCAGGGCCTCCGAGACCGCGTGGGCGCTCACCTCGCGCCCGGCCAGGGTCCCGTCGGGGAAGTCCCACAGCGGGCGCTCCCCCGCCACCGGCTTGTACACGCAGGCGGCCGAGCGCACCCCGTCGGAGACGGTGCAGTACAGGGTGGCGTTGGAGGCCGAGGTCAGCCGCCCCTCGACGGTCAGGTCGCCGGTGCGCAGCAGTTCCAGCCCCGCCCGCGGGTCCAGGCCGTCGAAGGCGTCGGCGGTGTCCTCCGTGCCCGGCCCCCCGGGGTGCGCGCGCGGCTCGCGGGCGGTGTCCTCGTCCACGGATCTCAGACCAGGCGGTCGGGACGGTAGCCGTTCTGGCGGGGGCACACGTGACCGGTGGGGTCCAGCGGGCGGCCGCACAGCGGGCAGTCCGGACGTCCGGCGGCCACGACCTTCAGGGCGCGCCCGGCGAAGGCGCGGGCCGCCCCGGGGGTCAGGTAGACGCGCAGCACGTCGCGGTGGGCGGGGGCCTCCTCGGCGAAGACCTCCAGCTCCTCCTCCTCGTCCTCGACCAGCTCCTCGCCCGCGGTCTCGTCGATCTCCTGCGCCTCGATGATGACGCGGGCCGCCTCGGCGTCCCAGGCCAGGGCGAGCGTGCCCACCCGGAAGTCCTGCTCGATGGGCTGTTCCAGCGGCCCCTCGTCCTCGGGCTGGTCGAGGTCGTCGGTCGGGGGTCCGAAGCGCCGGTGCACCTCTTCCAACAGTTCCTCGATGCGGGTGGCCAGCGCCTCGACCTGAGCCTTCTCCAGCACCACGCTGGTGATGCGCCCCTCGCCCACGGCTTGGAGGAAGAAGGTGCGCTCTCCCGGCTGGCCCACGGTCCCGGCGATGAACCGCTCCGGCGGATTGAACTGAAAGACGGGCATGCAAAGAACCTTACGGGATCCGGCGGGCCCGGCGCCAAACCCGCCGGGCGCGCTGGCGGGCCCCGTCCGCCCGGCCGCGGCACCGCACGCGGAGATTGACGTCAACCATGGTTGAGGTTGTTGTCTGGTACCGGCAGGACGCACTCCCCTCCACACATCCGAGGAGCACCATGGCCGAGACCGCGCACCCCGAGATCCACGCCCTCGTCCGGAGCCTCGAGGACGCCTTCAACGACCACGACCCCGTCGCCCTGGGCGGCCACTTCGCACCCGACGCGCTGTGGACCAACGCCGCCGGAAGACGGATCCGGGGCCGGGAGGCCTTCGTCGCCTTCGGCAGGGAGGTCGCGCCGCGGCTGGCCGACGCCTACGCGCGCTACGAGGTGGTCGACGCCCTGGAGGTCCGCCCGGACGTGGTCGCCGTCCACGTGGCGCAGACCCCCGTGGACGCCGGCGGCGAGGTGACGGCGGCGCCGCGCGCCAGCGCGGTCTACGTCTTCGCCCGGGGCGAGCGGGGGTGGGAGATCGTCGTGGGCCAGAACACCGTCGTGGCGGGATGACCGCGCCCCCGCCGCGCCCCTCAGCGGGGGCCGGCCGCCGGTTCGGCGCTGCCCGCGCCGCCGCCGACCGCCGCGTCCCCGCGGGCCTCGGCCGCGGTGGGCAGGCTGGCGGACAGGCTCTCCCCGGTGTCGTTGAGCTTGTTGAGGAAGGGACGGGTGCGCGTGTAGGTGATGGAGGTCGCCGAACACGGGTCCACGCGCAGCCGCTGGAAGAGGTCCAGGTGCATCCCGAGGGCGTCGGCCACGATCGCCTTGATGATGTCCCCGTGGCTGCACACCACGTACACGGGCGGGGCGGCCGGAGGCCCCTCCGGATGAGCCCCCGGCGCGGACGGCGCCAGGAGCAGACGGCGGTTCCAGTCGCGGACCGCCTCCACCGCGCGGGCGGAGGCCGCGGCCAGCGCCTCGCCCCCGGGGAAGCGGACGGCGCTGGGGTGGTCCTGCACCACCCGCCAGAGCGGGTCGTCCGAGAGCTCGGCCAGGCCGCGCCCGGTCCAGGAGCCGTAGTCGCACTCCAGGAAGCGCTCGTCGCTGGTGACGGGCACGCCGAGCCGTTCGGCGATCGCCCCGGCGGTCTCCTGGCAGCGTTCGAGCGGGCTGGAGACCAGGGCCGCCGGGCGCAGCCCGTCCAGACGGGCGGCCAGGTCGGCCGCCTGGGCGCGGCCGGTGTCGTTGAGGTGGAGCCCCTCGGCCCGCCCCGCCAGGCGGGGGCCCGTGGCGTCGGTCATCCCGTGCCGGACGAGGACGAGGGTGACGGTCGCGGGCCGGGTGTCCCGGGGTGCTGGGTCCTGGGGTGTTGAGGGTGTCGCCATGGGCACCAGGGTAGGCCCGCGCCGCACGGGGCGGGCGGGAAGGCGGGCGACCGGGTACACCCGGCCCCGGGCGACCGCCGCCCCACGCCGCCAGGACGTCGGCGCCGGTCAGAGCGCTGCCGGAGGCGCGCGCGGCGGCCGTACCCCGGGACCGCGTCGGACGGACACGGTACTCTCCGCCGCATGGAACAGCGACAGGTGGGCAGATCAGGGCTCTGGGTGTCTCGTACCGCTCTCGGCACGATGACCTGGGGCAAGGACACCTCCGAGGAGGAGGCCGGGCAGCAGCTCACCGCGTTCGTCGACGCGGGCGGCACGCTGGTGGACACCGCCGACATCTACACCGGCGGCCAGAGCGAGCGGATCCTGGGGCGGCTGCTGCGCTCCTCGGTGCGCCGCGAGGACGTGGTGGTGGCCACCAAGACCGGCCACACCCCCGAGGGCTACCGGCCGGTGGACGCCTCCCGGCGGCACCTGCTGGCCTCCCTGGACTCCTCGCTGCGGCGCCTGCAGACCGACCACGTGGACCTGTGGCAGCTGCACGTGTACGACCCCGGCACCCCGCCCGAGGAGTCGCTGGCCGCGATGGAGGCGGCCGTGGCCGCGGGCAAGGCCCGCTACGTGGGCACCGGCAACCTGGAGGCCTGGCAGTTCGCCGCCCTGGCCACCTGGCAGCGCGCCCGGCCCGGACACGTGCCCCTGATCAGCGCGGGCGCCGAGTACTCCCTGCTCAACCGCGACGCCGACCACGGGCTGCGGCCCGCCGCCGCGGCGGCCGGGGCGCACGTGATCGCGTGGGCCCCGCTCGGCCGGGGGGTGCTCACCGCCAAGTACCGGGGCGGCACACCGCCGGACTCGCGCGGCGCCTTCCCCCACATGGCCTCCTACGTGGAGCCCTACCTGGACGACCGCAGCCGCCGGGTGGTGGAGTCGGTGTGCACCGCGGCCGAGGGCCTGGGCGTGTCCCCCCTGGCCGTGGCCCTGAGCTGGGCCCGCGACCAGGAGGGCGTGGCCGCCGCGGTGGTGGGGCCGCGCACCCTGCCGCAGCTGGAGGAGATCCTGCGCGTGGAGAGCGTGGAGCTGCCGCCCAAGATCCGCGACGCCCTGGACGACGCCACCGCGCGCGGCGGGCGCTGACCCCTCACACGCGCACGGCGGGCGCGATCGGGAAGTTCTTGTCGAACACCTGGTCCGGGTCGTACTCGGCCTTGAGGGCCCGCAGCCGCTCCAGGGTGGCCCCGGGGAAGGCCCGGGCGAGCACCTCGGGACCGGTGCGGGTGTCGAAGCTCAGGTACAGGCCCTCCATGTGCTCCTCCAGGTCCGCCCAGCGCGCGTCCAGGTCGGCGGCCCGCCGCGCCGTGCCCATCGCCGCCAGCGAGAAGTTCTGCGACCGGTGCGCGTAGGCGGTGGCGCCGGCGGCCACGTCGTTGACCGCGCCGCCGACCTGGCGCAGCTGCACGAACGCCGCGTCCCCCGAGGCGAGCATGGCGGCCGTGCCCTCGGCCGCCTCGGGGGTGATGTGGCGCAGCAGACCCGAGCGCGCCTCGGGCAGGCCGTGCCCCCGGTGCGGCCCGTCCGCGCCGACCAGGATCGCCGGGTAGGGGGCGAGCTGGGCGCGCTGGTCCAGGACCGGCCCCACCGCGAGGAAGGGCTCCAGCGCGCGCACGGCCGCGTCGGTGTCGCCGTCGGAGTGGACCACCATCGCCTGCGCCACGGGGCCGCCGCCCGCCCGCCCCGGCACCAGGGTGAGGAAGGCGGTGACCCCGCGCGGCGCCGCCTCGGCGGTCTCTCCCCAGGCCCGCAGGAAGGCGGCGGTGTCGGTGGCGTCGTAGGCGAACTGGCCCAGGACCACCTCGCGCACGGGCGCGGCCGTGACCTCGACCGCGGTGAGCACGCCGAAGTTGCCGCCCGCCCCGCGCATCGCCCAGAACAGGTCCGGGTGGTGCTCGGCGTCGGCGCGCAGCAGGCGCCCGTCGGCGGTGACCACCTCGGCCGCGGTGACGTTGTCGATGGTCAGCCCGTGGGACCGGGACAGGTAGCCCAGGCCGCCGGTGGTGGCCAGACCCCCCACGCCCACTCCCCCGTGGTCACCGGAGCTGATCGCCAGGCCGTGCGGGGCCAGGGCCCGCGCCACCTCGCCCCAGCGGGCCCCGGCGCCGAGCCGGACCAGGCCGGTGCCCGCGTCCAGGACCTCGGTCGCGTTCATCGCGGACAGGTCCACCACCACGCCCCCGTCGCCGGTGGAACGGCCGCTGATCCCGTGGCCGCCGCTGCGCACGTGCAGCTCCGCGTCCTGGGCGCGGGCGTAGGCCAGGGCCTCGGCGACCCGCTCGGCGGAGTCCGGGCGCAGCACCAGCCCCGGGGAACCGTGCTGCATGTAGCCGTGGCGGACCCGGGCGTAGGCGCGGTCACCGGGCTCCACCGCGCCCGACCGCAGGGTCTCGGGAACGGCGTCGTAGTCGATCCCGGGGCGGCGCGCGGCCAGGGCCGCGGCCGGGCGGACCGGGCCGGTCCGGACGCCCGTGCGCTCCCGCTCGGCCGCGACGGCCTCGCGCAGGGCGGGGGCCACCTCGGCGCCGAAGGTCCGGATGGCGCGCGGGTCGTCGGTGCCCACGATGAACGTGGCGAAGCCGTGTTCCAGGACCAGGGGCAGCAGGTCCTCCACCCACTGCTCGGGCGGCCCCTGGAGGAAGCCCCGGCCGGTGGGCAGGAAGGCGGTCTGGGCGAGGTTGAGCGCCCGGCGGATCTCGCGGGGGTCGCGTCCGGCCGCCCGGGCCGCCTCGTCGATGACTCGGTGGGACTCCGCCATGTCCTCGGGCTTGAGGTAGCCGAGGCTGGGCAGCCACCCGTCGGCCTTGGCGCCGACCAGGCGCAGCATCCGGGGCTTGTAGGCGCCCAGGCTGATCCCGATGGGGTGTGCGGGTTCGGGACCGCGCCTCATCCCGTTCACGGTGTGGTGCTCGCCCCTGACCCGCACGCCGCCGCGCGCGCCGGTGTCCCAGACCGCGCGGATGACGTCGATGCCCTCGCTGAGGGCGTCCACGGCCTGGCGCGGGGTCAGCCGTCGGGCGCCCATGGCCTCGATGCCGTCCCAGAAGGCCCCGGCGCCCAGGGCGAGTTCGAGGCGCCCGCCGGAGAGCAGGTCCAGGCTGGCCGCCGCCCGGGCCAGCATCGCGGGCGGGCGCAGCGGCAGGTTGAGCACGTTGGCCGACACGCGCAGGCGTGTGGTGCGCGCGGCCACCCAGCTCAGCAGGGTCCAGGTGTCGAGGAAGCCGGGGTTGTAGGGGTGGTCCTGGAAGGTGGCCAGGTCCAGGTCCGCGGCCTCGGTGGCCTCGGCGAGGGCGACGGTCCGCTCGGGGTCCTCCGCGGTGGGGGTGAGGAAACTGCCGAAGCTCAGGTGGTGTCCGTAGTCGGGCATGGTGTCGTCTCCAGGGGGCCAAGGTAGTTTGTTCAGCAAACGATGTTGTTAACAACTTATCTGGGAAACCACCTATTCCTGGTAGCCTGGGACCATGGCATCGACCACTCCCGAGACAGCGCCCGCCCCGAACCTGGGCTGGTCCCTGGCCGTGCTCCTGCGCCGCTGGCACGAGCGGGTCGAGGCCGAACTGGAGGAGCTCCCGCACGGCGGCCGGGGCTACAACGTGCTCGCCGCGGTCGCGCCCGGCGAGCACCCCACCCAGGCGGCCCTGGCCCAGCGGCTCCTCATCGACCGCAGCGTGATGACCTACCTGCTCGACGACCTGGAGGCGGCCGACCTCGTCCGGCGCCGGGTCGACCCCGACGACCGGCGGGTGCGGCGGGTGTGCGCCACCGAGCACGGGCGCGCCGTCCTGGCCCGGGTGCGCGCACGGGTGGAGCACGTCGAGGAGCAGGTCCTGGCCGGTCTGGACGAGCCCGCCCGCGCGCTGCTGCGCGACCTCGCCCAGCGGGCGGCCACCGCCGTGCAGGAGAGCGCGCCGCACACCGACCCGTGCGCGGCCGTCCGCCAGGTGGTCGGCAGGGACCGGAGCTGAACGTCCCCCCGAGTCGGTAGGCTCCCAGGGTCCGCGAACCGCACACGACGAGGGGAACCGCCCGAGGTGTCCGAGGCCGTCGAACAGCTCAGTACCGTCCTTGAGGGCATGGGCGCCCCGAGCGCCCTGGCACCCCGGCTGGCGACCGCGCTGGGGCCGGGTGCCGCCGCGCGGCTGGACGCGAACCCGTGGCTGCTGCTGCGCCTGCCCCAGGTGACCGTGGAACAGGCCGACTTCTGCGCCCGCCGGCACCTGGGCGAGGGCGCCCGCCCCGACGACCCCCGGCGGCTGGCGGAGTTCACCGCGCACGTCCTGCGGATGTCCGCGGCGCGCGGGCACACCGCCGTGGAGGAGAGGCGGCTGGCCACCGTGGTCGGCAAGCTGGGTGTGGCCGATCCCGCCGCCGCGCTGGAGGCGGCCGTGGCCGACGGTGCCGCCGTGGTGCTGGAGAGCCTCGACGAGGGCGACGACGACTTCGACTTCACCGAGGGCGGGGTACCGGAACTGCCCGACCCGGAGCGCTTCTACGCCCTGCCCGACGTGGGCCGCGCCGAGCAGCGGCTCGGCGGGCAGCTGCTGCGGCTGATCGGCGGCAACGACCCGATCATGGACTCGGCCACCGCCGCCGAGACCGTGGACGCGACCGCCGAGGCGCACGGGTTCACCCTCTCCGAACAGACGCGCGAGGCCCTGGTCACCGTGGCCCTGCGGCCGGTGACGGTCCTGCGGCACGGCCCTGGCGAGGCCGACGAGGTGGCCCGGGCCCTGGTGTGCATGGAGGCGATCGCCACCGACAGCCAGGTGGGGATGGCCCTGGCCGCACCGACCGCCCAGACGGCCGCGGCCGTCAACGCCGACCTGGCCCGGGTCCGCACCCCGGACGACGACGCCTCCCCCGTGGCGGCGCTGTCCCTGGCCCGGCTGCTCGAACAGGCCCCGTTGAAGGCCGGGCTCGTGGTGCTCTGCGAGGCGATGTCGGTGGGAACGGCCCGCGCCGCCGAACTCGCGTCGGTGTGCGCGGACGGCGCCCACCTCGTGCTGCTCGCCGACCCCGACCAGGCGCCCTCGGCCGCCCCGGGCCAGGTGGTGCTCGACGTGGCCGCCTCCCGGGTGGCGCACACGGCGCGGGTGGCCGGCACCGGAAGGCCCGGCCCGATCGCGGAACTGGCCGCCGCGGTGGCCGGGGGCGGGGTCCCCGAGGTGTCGGCCCCCGAGCGCGAGGTGGTGCGGGTGCCGGCCGCCTCGGCCGAGGAGGCGGCGCACCGCGTGGTGCAGCTGGTGACCGACTCGATCCCGCGCGCCCTGGGCATCGACGCCGCGCACGTGCAGGTCGTGGCCGCGCGCGAGGACGGCCCCGCGGGCGCCCGGGCGCTCAACGCCGCCTGCAAGGAGCGGCTGAACCCGGGGCCGGGCGCCCACGGCGGGTTCGATCCGGGAGACCGGGTGGTGCTCACCGCCCAGGGACCGGGCTACGGTCCGGGCGACACCGGACACCTGCGCGAGGTGGGCGGGAAGGCCGTGGTGGAGCTGGACGACGGCAGGCGGGTGGAGGTGGCCGACCCCTCGGCGCTGCGCCCCGGCTGGGCGGTCGCGGTGGCCGCCGCGCACGGGGGCCGCTGGCCCGCCGTGGTCGCGGTCTTCCCGCCGCAGGTGCCGGTCTCGCGCCCGCAGGTGTACACGGTGCTGACCCGGGCCGTCCGCCACGTGTCGCTGGTGGACGCCACCGGCGGCGCCCTGGAGACCGGCGTGCGGGAGAACCCGGCCCGGGAGCGCACGACCCGCCTGGTGCGCATCCTCCGCGAGGGGTAGGCCGCTTCCACCGCGGGGCCGAACCCCGTTGACCGTGTACTCGTGGCGAATCCGGGCGCCGGACCTCGCTACAAGCACAAGACCGCCCACGGCTGAGCCGTCAGCGCCGGGCTCGGGCACTCCTGCGGTGCCGAGGAGGGCCCGCCGCCCGCCGGTGCCGGCGAAGAGCGCGCCCAGCCCGCGGCGCCCGGTGTCGCGGCCCCGGTGATCGGCCCTCGGAGACCTCCGCACGGGTGCCCTGCTCGGCGCCGTGGCCGACGGTGCGCCGGGGCCGGAGACGCACCGCACCCAGCGCCCGCTCGTGGAGCACGCGTTCGAACGGGAGGCGCCGTACGCGGGTTGAGCGTCTCGGCACCCCCATGGCGCATTTCCCACCGATAGGATAGGGAATAGGGCATGCACATGATCGCGATACCCGCCGGGGAGATCGTCCTGCGGGACGAGGGCACCCGGACCGAGTGGGGGGTCGAGGTCGCCGCCTTCTCCCTGGCGGCGCACCCGGTGACCTGCGGACTGTACGCCGCCCCCGGCTCCGGGACCCCGGACGGCCCCCGGGTCCCGGTGGCCGAGGTCTCCTGGCTGGACGCCGTCCGCTTCTGCGACCGGCTCTCCCGCGCGGAGGGCCTCACCCCCTGCTACTCCCCGGGCGGGGACCCCGACGCCCTGGACACGGCCTGGGACCGGGAGGCCGACGGCTACCGCCTGCCCACCGAGGCGGAGTGGGAGTACGCCTGCCGGGCGGGGTCCTCCGAGGTCCGCCACGGCGACCTGGACGCGATCGCCTGGCACCGCGCCAACTCCGGCTCCCGGGCGCACGAGGTGGCCACCCGGGAGCCCAACGCCTGGGGGCTGCACGACACGATCGGCAACGTGTGGGAGTGGTGCTGGGACCTCTACGACCCCGCCGTCTACGGCCCCTACCGCGTCTTCCGCGGCGGTGGCTGGAACGACCTCCCCCACGGCTGCCGGGCCTCGTGCCGCCGCAGGAGCCACCCGACCCTGCGGGTGGACGATCTCGGCTTCCGCCTGGCTCGTTCACGGTAAAAATGGACAATATCCACCTTTACCACGTAGATCATCCAAAATGCCCCAGGCTCAGACCCGGTCCAGGAAACCTCCGTCGACCACCAGGTTCTGCCCGGTGACGAAGGCGGCGGCCGGGCTGGCCAGGAAGGCCACGGCGCGGGCGACCTCCTCCGGGCGCCCCAGACGGCCGTAGGGGATGCGCTCGCGGATGCTCTCGTAGAACTCCGGGTCGTTCTCGCGGCGGCGCGCCCATCCCCCGCCCGGGAACTCGATCGGCCCGGGCGAGACGGTGTTGACCCGCACGCCCCGGCCCGCCCACGCGCGGGCCAGCGAGGCGGCGTGGTGGTTGAGCGCGGCCTTGACCGCGCCGTAGGAGCGGGGACCGGCGGGCGGGGTGACGTGCAGCGCCGAGGTGGTGGAGACCAGCACCACCGCCCCGCGCCCGGAGGCGGCCAGATGCGGCTCGGCCGCCTCGGTCAGGCGCACGAACGGCATCAGGTCGGCCGCGAAACCGCGCTCCCACTGGTCCGGGGTGGGCGCGCTGCCCCCGGAGACGTTGGAGACCAGCACGTCCAGGCCGCCGAGGTCGGCGGCGGCCTCCTCGACGAAGGCGGGCAGCGCCTCGTGGTCGGTCACGTCCAGGGGCCGGGCGAACACCCTCACCCCGGTCGAGCTCAGCTCCCCCGCGGCCTCGGCCAGCGGCACGGGGGTGCGCGCGCAGACCGCCAGGTCCGCGCCCTCCTCGGCGAACACCTGGGCGACGGCCCGGCCGATCCCCCTGCTGGCCCCGGTCACGAGTACCCGTGCCCCCGACAGTCCCAGATCCATACCGTCCCCTCCGACGCGCTCCACCGGTCAGCTCCGACCGCCCGCCGCGCCCGGACCGCACCGGCCGCGTGCGGCAAGCGAACGGGCGGGCCGCCCAGGGGCGGCCCGCCCGCGTCAACCTACCGCACCGGAGCGCGGGGATCAGGCACCGGTGGAGTGGAAACCGCCGTCGACGTGGACGATCTCGCCGGTGGTGGCCGGGAACCAGTCCGAGAGCAGCGCCACGACCGCCTTCGCGGCGGGCTCGGGGTCGCTGACGTCCCAGCCCAGCGGGGCGCGCTCGGGCCAGTGCTTGGCCAGCTCGGCGAAGCCGGGGATGCTGCGGGCGGCCATCGTGCTCAGCGGCCCGGCCGAGACCAGGTTGACCCGGATGCTCTGGTCGCCGACGTAGCGCGCCAGGTAGCGGGCGGTGGAGGTCAGCGCGGACTTGGCCACGCCCATCCAGTCGTAGATGGGGTAGGAGACGCTGTTGTCGAAGTCCAGGGCCACCACCGAGCCGCCGTTCTTCATGAGCGGCATGAGGGAGGTGGTCAGCGACTTCAGGGAGAAGGTGGAGGTGTGCATGGCCGTGGCCACGTCCGACCACTCGGTGTTGAGGAAGTTGCCGCCCAGGGCGTCCTGCGGGGTGAAGCCGATGGAGTGCACGACGCCGTCCAGGCCGTCGACGTGCTCGCCCACGCGCGCGGCCAGCGTGCCCAGCTGCTCGTCGTCGGTGACGTCCAGCTCCAGGACGGGCGGCGTCTCGGGCAGGCGCTTGGCGATGCGCTCCACCAGGCTCAGGCGGCCGTAGCCGGTGAGGACGACCGTGGCGCCCTGCTCCTGGGCCAGGCGGGCGACGTGGAAGGCGATGGAGGAGTCGGTGAGCACCCCGGTGACGAGGATGCGCTTACCTTCGAGGATTCCCATGGTTCGGGTGTCCGTCCTGTCTGTGGTCGTGGCCGGGGGAGAGGCGCCCCGGCAGGTGGGAGGGGCGGGGTCAGTGCCCCATGCCGAGGCCGCCGTCAACCGGGATGACGGCGCCGGTGATGTAGGAGCCGCCGGGTCCGGCGAGGAAGGACACCGTGCGGGCGATGTCCTCGGTGCCGCCGATGCGGCCCAGCGGAACGCTCTTCCTGATCTCGGCCCGGCGCTCCTCGGGCAGGGCCGCGGTCATGTCGGTCTCGATGAACCCGGGGGCGACGACGTTGACCGTGATGTTGCGTGAACCGAGCTCGCGGGCCAGGGAGCGGCCGAAGCCGACCAGCCCGGCCTTGGACGCGGCGTAGTTGGCCTGCCCGCCGGAGCCGAGGAGGCCGACCACGGAGGAGATGAGGATGACGCGGCCCGAGCGCTTGCGCATCATGCCGCGCACCGCGCGCTTGGTGACGCGGAAGGAACCGGTGAGGTTGGTGTCCAGGACGGAGGAGAAGTCCTCCTCGCTCATGAGGGCCAGGAGCTGGTCCTTGGTGATCCCGGCGTTGGCCACGAGCACCTCGACCGGCCCCTGCACCTCCTCCACCTCCTTGAAGGCGGCGTCGACCTGGGCGGAGTCGGTGATGTCGCAGCGGACGCCCAGCAGCCCCTCCGGGGGCTCGCCGGAACGGTAGGTCACCGCGACGCTGTCTCCTCCCGCGGCCAGCTCACGGGCGATGGCCAGGCCGATTCCGCGGTTGCCGCCGGTGACCAGTACCGAGCGCGACATAGGGGCTCCTCTTCTCCTGCGGCTGCTGTGAACAGCCACGACGTTTGCCAAGGGGGTGGGATCGCATTGCAGCGTACCGAGCTACCCGGCGGTAAACGCAACCGAGGTGGGGAACCGCCCCAACGCCCTGACCACGGGTGCTTTCGGACCTCCTGCGGGGTCTCGGTGAAGGGCGGGCGGAGGAGTGATGTGTGTCACCGTGCCCGGCGGGCGCCCGGGCCGCGCAGGTCGTCAGGGAGGCAGACCGCCCCGGAACGCGAGCAGGATCGTGGAAGCGCGGCGGCCCGCGGAGGGTGCAGGATCGTGCGGAGCGATCCGTGGAACGGAAGGACAGGCACGATGATCAGACGGTTGTGGCACGGATGGGCCGCCGGCGCCGACGCGGACGCCTACGAACGCCTGCTGCTCGACGAGGTCCTCCCCGGCATCGCCGCCCGGAACCTGCCGGGGCTGCGCGGCCTGGAGGCGTGGCGCCGCGCGGAGAAGGGGGGCGAGGTGGAGTTCTTGACCGTCATGTCCTTCGACGACATGCGGGCCGTGGCCGCGTTCACCGGCGGCGACCCCGAGGCCTCGGTGGTACCGGAGCGCGCCCGCGCCCTGCTGTCGCGGTTCGACGAGCGGTCCGCGCACTACGGCCTGATCGGCACGGCCCCGGCCGTCACGCCGTGAGCTCCCCGCGGCCGCCGCTGCGCTTCGCGACGCTCGCCGACACCGGAGGGGTGAGGGTCACGGAGGTGCTCTGCTCGGCCCCGCGCGCGCCTCTGGGAGGGGAGGAGTCCGCCGACCTGTCGCGCCTGGTCCTGCCGACGGGCGGGGTGTTCTCCTGCCGGGTGCGGCGGACGGCCCACGTCATGGAACCGGGGAGCGCGCTGCTGCTGCGCCCCGACGAGCCCTACCGGTTCGGCCATCCCGCCGCCGGCGGTGACACGTGCCTGGTGGTGGCCCTGGCCCCGGGCCTGTGGGAGGAGGCGGCCGGGCCCGGGGCGCTCGAGGCGGGCCGCCTGCCGCTGGGCGTCCGGGAACAGCTCGCGACGCTCTCGTTCCGCCGTGCGGTACGCGACCTCGCCCACGATCCGGACGCGGTGCGGGAGGCGGCCCTCATCCGGGTGGCGGAGGTCCTCGGGGCCTGCGCCCGCCCTGACGGGAACCCCGGCGGCCGGGTGCCCCTTCTCCACCGCCGCCTGGCCCGCACCGCCGCCGCCTTCGTCGCCGAACACCACGCCGAGCCGATCCCCCGGTTGTTGGACGCGGCCGCAGCGGCGGCGGGCTGCTCCCCCTACCACCTGGCCCGGGTCTTCCGGTCGGTGCAGGGGGTCACCCTCCACGGGTTCCGCGAGCGGTTGCGCGTGGCGTCCGCGCTGCGGGCCCTCGCGGAGGGAGCCGACGACCTCGCGTCCCTGGCCACCTCGCTGGGTTATGCCAGCCACTCCCACCTCACCGGACGGCTGCGCCGGGTGACGGGCTCCACCCCGTCCGCGGTGCGCGACCTGCTGCACGGCGGCGGAGGCGGGCGGCGCCCGTGAGGGGCGGCGCGCCCCGTCCCGCGGCGCTCAGACCCAGCCCGCGTCGTGGGCGGCGATGGCTGCCTGCACCCGGTTGGACATGCCCAGCTTGGCCAGGATCCGGCTCACGTGCGCCTTGACCGTGGCCTCGCGCATCCCCAGCGCGCGCCCGGCCTCGGCGTTGGACATGCCCCGGGCCACCGCCACCAGGACGGAGCTCTCGCGTTCGCTGAGCACCGACAGGCGGCGCTCGGCCTCGGCCCGGCCCGCGGCCGAGTCGGCGGGCGCGGGCGAGGCGAAGCGTTCGAGCATGCGCTTGGTGACGCTGGGGGCGAGCATGGCGTTGCCCTCGTGGACGGTGCGCACGGCGGCGATGAGGTCGCGCGGCGGGGTGTCCTTGAGCAGGAAGCCCACCGCCCCGGTGCGCAGCGCGGCGTGCACGTACTCGTCCAGGTCGAAGGTGGTCAGCAGGACCACGCGGGGCGGCTCGGGCAGGGCGGTGAGCCGGGCGGCGGCGGTGATGCCGTCGGTGCCGGGCATGCGGATGTCGAGCAGGACCACGTCGGGGGCCAGCTCCCGGGCCAGGCGCACGGCCTCCTCGCCGTCGCCGCCCTCCCCCACCACCTCGATGTCGGGGGCGGCGTCCAGGATCATCCGCAGGCCGGACCTGACCAGGAGTTCGTCATCGACCAGGAGCGTGCGGATCACCGTCGGGGGCCTCGTCTTCCGTGCCGGAGGGACTGTCGGTTCGCAAGATAGCGCGCATACGCCATCCGCCGTCGGGGCAGGGACCGGCGGTCAGGTCGCCGCCCGCCAGGACCACGCGCTCGTGCAGCCCGGTCAGCCCGAACCCGCTGCGGGGCATCGGCGGGACCGGCGCGGCGGCGGGGCCGTTGGCCACCTCCACCTCCAGGCGGCCCGGATTCCGGTGCAGGCGCAGGGTGACGGCGGCGCCGGGCGCGTGCTTGGCCGCGTTGGTCAGCCCCTCCTGGACGATGCGGTAGGCGGTGCGCTGCACGCCCGCGGGCAGCGGCGGGCCCTGCCCGGTGTCCTCCCGGGTGACCTCCATCCCGGCGGCGCGCCACTCCCCCACCAGCCGTTCCAGGTCGGCCAGGACGGGCTGCGGGGCGGTGGGCGCGGCGGCGGTGTCGTCGCGCAGCACGCCCAGGATGCCGCGCAGCTCCGACAGCGCCTCGCGGCCGGTGGTTCGGATGAGTCCGGCGGCCTCCACGGTGCGCGGGTCGGTGGCCGAGACCTCCAGGCCGCCCGCGTGCAGGACCATGAGGCTGACCCGGTGCGCGACCACGTCGTGCATCTCGCGGGCGATGCGGGTGCGCTCGGCGGTGATGGCCTGTTCGGCCATCATGTGCTGCTCCCGCTCCAGGCGCGCGGCCCGCTCCTGGAGCCGGTCGATGAGCTGGCGGCGGGTGCCCACCCACAGGCCGAAGGTCATCGGGATGACCAGCAGTATCCCGATGAGGAACACCTGGCCCACGAAGTTGGCCTGGTATGCGGTGACCATGGCCAGGCCGTACAGGGCGAACCAGCCCACCAGCAGGCGCCGGTTGCCGAAGTAGAGCGCGTAGGAGTAGAGGGCGATCGCCGCCGGGACGAAGTTGCCGTAGAGCAGCAGCAGCGCGAACCCGGTGACGAGCAGCCACTGGGGCCGGATCCGCCGCAGGAACACCGCCGCCGCGGCCCAGACCGCGGGGGCGACGAAGAGGAGCATCCCCATGATCAGGGTGAACGGGACGGAGAAGAGGCCCAGGGCGTCCGGGAGCGGGACCAGCAGACGCCCCAGAACACCGATGCCGCCGGTGGAGGCCACCTGCACCAGCAGGCTGAAGGGCAGCGGCAGGACGGCGTACAGGGCGTCGGCGATGACCAGGCGGCGGCTCCACCACCAGTCCCGGTTCCTGCTCCACAGGGCGCCGAAGGCTCTGCCCCGGGCGTCCACCCAGCTCCTCATGGAGCGGAGTCTACGGCCGGGGCCGCGGTGTCCCCCGTCACGGGCGCGCGGCCGCACCCTTGCCGGACGGGACGGCGATGCACGCGTCTTCGCACTCCAACGGGGGTTTCCGGCGTGTCCGTCACGCGGGGTGAGAAGACCGCCCCCGACGAAAGTCGGTGCCCGGCCCGACGAAGGAGTCGCGAACCCCGTGCCCGTCCGTCCCTTCGTCCGTCCCGGAAATCGGCCCCGGGGCGGAGGTTCCGGAGGCATGCCCGCCCCTAGCGTGGTGGGGTGCCGAGGCCCGGACCCGCCCGGCGCGTACCCACCGTCTTCCCATCCGCATGGAGCTGTCTGCCGTGACCGAGTCCCCTGTGAAGCCCAACCCCGCGGTCGCCCCGCCGCCGGTGGTGGTCGCCCGCGGCCTCACCAAGACCTACGACACCGGCGACAGCCAGGTGCACGCCCTGGCCGGAGTGGACGTGGAGTTCCACCGGGGCGCCTTCACCGCCATCATGGGTCCCTCCGGTTCGGGCAAGTCCACCCTGATGCACTGCCTGGCCGGGCTGGACGTGCCCACCTCCGGGACCGTGCACCTGGGCCGCACCCAGATCACGGGACTGCGCGACGCGGAGCTGACGCTGCTGCGCCGCGACCGGATCGGGTTCATCTTCCAGTCGTTCAACCTGCTGCCCATGCTCACCGCCGAGCAGAACATCCTGCTGCCCTCGCAGATCGCCCGGCGCGGGATCGACAAGGCTCGGTTCGACCACATCATCGACGTGGTGGGCCTGCGCGACCGGCTCCACCACCTGCCCGCCAAGCTCTCCGGCGGCCAGCAGCAGCGCGTGGCCGTGGCCCGCGCCCTGCTCAACGCCCCCGAGGTGGTCTACGCCGACGAGCCCACCGGAAACCTGGACTCGCGCTCGGGCACCGAGGTGCTGCGGTTCCTGCGCGACTCGGCGCGCGACCTCAACCAGACCGTCGTCATGGTCACCCACGACCCCGTCGCCGCCTCCTACGCCGACCGCGTGGTCTTCCTGCGCGACGGCCGCCTCGTGGACGAGGTCGCCGAGCCCACCGCCGAACTGGTCTCCGCCCGTCTGCTGAAGCTGGAAGAGGGCTAGGGGCATGCTGCGCACCACACTCGCCGGGCTGCGGCTGCACCGCTCCCGGTACGTCACCACCGTGCTGGCCATCCTGCTCGGGGTCATGTTCGTCTCGGGGACCATGGTCTTCGCCGACACCCTGGAGGCCAGCTACGAGAAGTCCGTCATGGGGTCGGCCACCAGCGTCGACGCCATCGCCGTGCCCGCCGGGAAGGAGCCCGGAAGCGCGGCCGAACCCGAGGACCCGGTCCCCTTCACCGACGAACAGCTCGACCGGGTCCGGGAGCTGCCCGAGGTGGCCGAGGCGGGCGGGACCCTGCGGGGCCAGGCCGTGCTCCTGGACTCCGAGGGCCGCGCCTCCGGTTTCGCGCCGCCCGCCGCCCTGGCCCTGGGCGAGGTCAGCCGGTTCTCCGCGGACGAGGGCGCGCTGCCCTCCGGCGGCGACGAGATCGCCCTGGCCACCTCCACCGCCGAGCAGAACGGCTTCGCCGTCGGCGACACGGTGACCGTGCTCGACCCCGAGGAGGACAAACGCGAGTTCACCGTCACGGGCCTGGTCAACTTCGGTGTGGACCCCAACTACAGCTACACGGGGGCCCTCGTCTTCGACCGCGCCACGGCACGGGAGATGACCGGTGTCAGCGACTACGCGGAGATCGACGTGCTCGCCGCCGAGGGCCGCACCGACGAGGAGGCGGCCGAGGCCGTGGCGGCGGAGCTGGGCGACGGCGCCGAGGTGCGGACCGGTGAGGCCTTCGGTCTGGAGATGGCCGAGAACTCCGGCGGCAACACCGAGATGCTGCGTATCGCGCTGCTGCTCTTCGCCTTCATCGCGATGTTCGTCGCCGGGATCGTCATCTACAACACCTTCGCCATCCTCATCGCCCAGCGCCAGCGCGAACTGGCCCTGCTGCGGTGCGTGGGCGCCCGGCGCGGCCAGGTCTTCCGGTCGGTGCTGGCCGAGTCGGCGGTCGTGGGCCTGGTCGCCTCCGCCCTGGGCGTGCTGGCCGGTGTGGGCATCGGCATGGCCGGTGCCGCCTTCGGCGGTCCCCTCCTGGGGACGGGCTCGTCGGTGGCCGTGGTGATCGCGCCCCCGGCGATCCTGGTCGGGCTGGCCGTCGGCACCGTCGTGACGGTGGCCTCGGCCCTGGTCCCGGCCACACGGGCCACCCGGGTGTCGCCGCTGGCGGCGCTGCGCACCAGCGCCACCGCGGCCGGTCTGGAGAAGGGCACCGGCTGGGTGCGGGTCGTCCTCGGCCTGTTGGCCTTCGCGGTCTCGGCCGCGCTGGTGACCCTGACCCAGGTTTCGGGGCCCACCCAGATGGGGCCGGTCGTCGTGACCGGTGCGGCACTGGTGGCGTTCGTGGGCGTGGTGGTCCTGGGCCCGCTGCTGGTGCGCGGCATCGTGCGCGTGGTCGGCGTGCCCCTGCGCAGGATGGGCGTGCCGAGCATGCTGGCGGTGGACAACTCCGTCCGCAGCCCGCGCCGCGCGGCGACCGCCATGATCGCCCTGACCGTGGGCGCCACGCTCATCACCGGGTACTCCGTGGTCAGCGCCTCCGTGGAGTCGACCATGACCCGGATGCTGGAGGAGGAGTTCCCGGTGGACTACGAGATCTCCTCGCAGCTCGCCATGGACGGGAACGGCACCGGCGGTGGGACCGGAGAGGAGGCGGACGGCGCGGAGGAGGCGCCCGCCGAGGGAGAACCGGCGCCGGAGGAGGCCGGGGACGCGCCCTCGGAAAGCTCCGACGGCTCCGCGGACGAACCCGAGGCGGAGGCCGCCGCAGCGCCGGGTCCGCCGCGGCAGCCCGCCCTTCCGGACGAGGTCCGCGCGGACCTGGAGAGCCGGTCCGTCCTGGATGCGGTGATCGGCTTCCGTAGCCGGTACGTGCAGGACGAGGACGGCGCCCTGCTCTACCCCGTCTACACCTACTCCGGGGCCGAGATCGGCGTCGACATCACCAGCGACCTCGTGGAGGGGGACCTGACCGAGGTCGGTCCGGGCCGCGCCGCGGTGGCCGAGGGGTACGCCGACGGCGCCGGGGTCGGTGACACCCTCACCATCCCGCTCGGGGACGGGCAGGAGCTGTCCCTGGAGATCGTCGCGGTCGTGGAGGACATGCAGAACCTGAGCGGGGTGACCGTCGACGAGGAGGACTTCACCGAGGCCTTCCCCGAGGCCGACGGGGACGAGGCGCTCTTCGTGCGCGCCGCCGAGGGCGCCGACGCCGCCGAGGTGCGCGAGGCCGTCTACACCGCGGTCGACGACCACCCCACCCTGCAGGTCATGTCGGTGGCCGAGATCAAGAACCAGTTCAACGAGATGATGGACATCGCCTTCTACACCATCGCCGCCATGCTGGGCCTGGCGATCATCATCGCGGTGTTCGGCATCTCCAACACCATGGCGCTGTCGGTGCTGGAGCGCACCCGTGAGTCCGCGCTGCTGCGCGCGCTGGGTCTGGCCCGGGGGCAGCTGCGGCGGATGCTCAGCATGGAGGCCGTCCTGCTGTGCCTGATCGGCGCCGGTATCGGCATCGTGCTGGGCGTGGTGTTCGGCTGGGCGGCCGGGGACGCGACCCTGCCGGACATGGTCTTCTCCGTCCCGGTCGGGCAGATCGCGCTGTTCATCGCCCTGGCCGTGGTGGCCGGACTGCTGGCGGCGGTGCTGCCCGCGCGCCGGGCCGCGGCCACCTCGATCACGGGGGCGCTGGCCAGCGAGTGACCTCCGGGACAGGGCCCGCGCGTCCGGTCCCGCCGCTCCGGCGGGGCCGGGCGCGCGGCGTTCGGCTGGTGTACTGCGAGCCTTCACCCGGACCGGGGACCGGCGGCCTACCGTGGGGTCCGGAGGCTCATGGTGAGGAAATCCGCTTCGGTCCCGGCTGGCGGCGTGGCCTGGGGTACGCCCACGGCCCGCTGGACGCTCACGGCCACGGTACTCGGTTCGGGGATGGCGTTCCTGGACTCGACCGTGGTCACGGTGGCGCTGCCCGCCATCCGGGACGACCTGGGAACGGGGCTGTCCGGACTGCAGTGGATCGTCAACGGCTACATGGTGACGCTCTCGGCGCTGATCCTGCTCAGCGGCTCGCTCTCGGACCGGTTCGGCCGGGTGCGCCTGTTCACGGCCGGGGTGGCGATGTTCGCGCTGGCCTCGGCGCTGTGCACGTTCGCGCCGACCCTGGGGTGGCTGGTGGCCGGGCGCGTGGCCCAGGGCGTGGGCGGGGCGCTGCTCACCCCGGGGAGCCTGGCGATCCTCCAGGCGGGCTTTCGCGAGGAGGACCGGGCGCGGGCGATCGGCGCCTGGTCCGGGCTGACCGGGGTGGCCTCGGCGGTGGGACCGTTCGTGGGCGGTTGGCTGGTGCAGGTCGGCGACTGGCGGCTGATCTTCCTCATCAACCTGCCCCTGGCCGCGGCTGTGCTGGCGATCGCCTGGTTCGCGGTGCCGGAGTCACGCGACACCGGGGCGGCGGCCCGGCTGGACTACCCCGGGGCCCTGCTGGGCGTGGTGGCGCTGGGCGGAACGACCTACGCGCTGATCCAGTGGGGCGCCGCGGGGGCCACCCCGGCCGTGTGGACCGGCGCGGTGCTGGGCGCGGCCTCGCTGGCCGCGTTCCTCCTGGTGGAGGCGCGCCGCCGGGAGCCGATGCTGCCGCTGGGCATCTTCTCCTCCACGGCCTTCAGCGTCACCAACGCCGCGACGGTGCTGATCTACGGTTCCCTGGGGCCGCTGCTGTTCCTCCTGGTGATCTACCTGCAGGAGGTGGGCGGGTACTCGCCCGTCGCGGCGGGCGCGGCCTCCCTGCCGATCACCCTGCTGATGCTGGCGCTGTCGGCGCGCTCGGGCAGGCTCGCGGCGCGGATCGGCCCGAGGCCGCAGCTGGTGGCGGGCCCCCTGCTGCTGGCGGCGGGTCTCGTGCTGTTGTCGCGTCTGGGACCCGAGACGCCCTACCTGACGAGCGTGCTGCCGGGGGTGCTGCTGGTGGCGCTGGGGCTGGCCGCGACGGTGGCGCCGCTGACCGCGACAGTGCTGGCCTCGGCGCCGGAGCGGCACGCGGGGCTGGCCTCGGGGGTGAACAACACCTTCGCGCGCGGCGCCCAGCTGATCGGGGTGGCCGCGGTCCCGGTGCTCGCGGGGATCGGCGGGAGCGGCGGTGAGGGCACCGGTTCCGAGGGGGATCCGGTCGCCCTCGTGCAGGGGTTCGGCCCGGCGATGCTGATGCTGGCCGGGTTGTGCGTGCTGGCCGGGTTGTGCGCCCTGCTGCTGCCGCACGGGCGGATGCCGCACGGGGACGAGGCCCCGGAGGAGCCGCCCGCCCGGTTCTGCGGGGTGTGCGAACCGCCGATGTGCCACTGCCCGGGGTCCACCGCCGGGTCGGAGCGCTCCGGAGGCGCGGACCCGCGCGCCTGAGCACGGAACGGCCCGCCGGAGCCGCCGCCACGCGCGGGCGGCCCCGGCGGGCCGGTCAACGGGCGGCGGGCGCCGGCGGATCAGGGTTCCGGGGCACCGGTGTCCCGCGGGTCCTCGGCGTCGGGAACGTAACCGGCCGTGTCGGTGGTCCGGTCGCGTTCGTCCTCGCGGCTCCCGTGGGGCGTGTCCGCCGGATGGGCGTAGGGCCGGTCGGGGTGCTCGTCCCGGACGGCGGCGCCCTCCCCGGTGTCGGGCACGGACCCGTCGTCGACCTCGTGGACGGCCGCCTGCTCCGCGCCGCGGGTCTCGCCTCCCCAGTTCTCGCGCGGGTACAGGTCGCTGCGCTCGGAGCGGACCCCCTCGTCGATCCCCCGGGGACCCGAGCTGTCGGTCCCCTGGGTCTCGGGATCCAGGAAGTCGTACTCCTGGATGTCGTAGTCGGCCTCGATCCGGCGCTCCCTGGCCTTGTCCTTGCTCAGCTCGGGGTCGTCCCCCATGTCGGTATCCACGTCATAGGGTTCCTCAGTCACTGTCTCCCCCCTTCCCTCACTAGGTCCGATGCCCCAAACCACCGCACGTATGTATGCGGGAGGACACCGAAGGCGAGGAGGGACGGGGTCAGCGACGGCGGTGGGTCCGCTCGGCGCGGCGCAGGCGCAGGGGGCGCAGGGCGGCCTCCAGGGCCACGGCCCCGTCGAGCTTGCTCTGGCCCACGACACGGTCCTCGAAGTGGATGGGCACCTCCACCAGCTTCTGGCCGCGCCGGTAGGCCCGGTAGTGCATCTCCACCTGGAAGGCGTAGCCGGTGCTCTCGATGCTGGCCAGGTCCAGGACCTCCAGGGCCGGGGCCCGCCAGACCTTGAAGCCCGCGGTGACGTCGCGCACGGGCATGGACAGCACCGTCTTGACGTAGGCGTTGGCCCAGCCGCTGAGCAGGCGGCGGCTCAGGCCCCACTGCTCGGACAGGCTGCCGCCGGGCACGTAGCGGCTGCCGATCACCACTCCCGCGTTGGTGGAGCGCAGGGTGCCGAGCAGCTGGGGGACGTAGCCCACCGGGTGGCTGAGGTCGGCGTCCATCTGCGCCACGAAGTCGGCGCCCTCGGCCAGTGCGCGGGTCATGCCCGCGACGTAGGCGCGGCCCAGGCCGTCCTTGCGGGTGCGGTGGATGACGCCCACCCGGCCGGGGAAGTCCACGGCGAGCTTGTCGGCGACCTCGCCGGTGCCGTCCGGGGAGTTGTCGTCCACGACCACGACCCGCAGCCGCGGCAGGTCCAGGGCCATGAGCTGGCCCACCAGCACGGGCAGGTTCTCCGCCTCGTCGTAGGTGGGCACGACGACCGTGATCCGGGAGTCCGCCCAGGGCTCGGGGAGCGCCACGGGTGCGGGGGTGACGCGCACGGGCTCGGAGGACGGGCTGGGGGGCGTCGGCTGGGAGGGCATGCGCGGCGGCTCCTGGGTGGGGTCGGCTCGGCGACCGTGGAAGGGACGTGAACGGTAGGGTACGCGCTCCCCGCGTCCGTTTGGGAAGGAATGTTCCCCGAAGGCCCCCTCACTGCCCCCGCTCGTCGGCGGCCACGACGACGTGGACCAGGGCGCCGGTCTCCTCCAGCGTCATGAGCACCTCGGGATCGGCGCTGCTGTCGGTGACCAGGTGGGCGATCTCCTCGGGGGCCGCGGTGGGAACCATGGTGTCGGCGCCGATCTTGGTGTGGTCGGCCAGGACGATGGTCTCCTCGGCGCAGGCTGCCAGGGCGCGGTCCACGCTGGCCACGGCCGGGTTGGGGGTGCTCAGACCGCGGTCGGCGCTGACCCCGTTGCCGGAGAGGAAGGCCCGGTTGACCCGCAGCCCGGCCAAACTCTGCTCCGCGGCGGCCCCCACCAGCGCCCGGGCGGGCCCGTGCACGGTGCCGCCGGTCATGACGACCTCGACCCCGGTGGCCGAGGCCAGGACGTCGGCCACGCGCAGGGAGTTGGTGACCACGGTCAGGTCGGTGCGGTGCAGGAGTTCGCGGGCGAAGGCCTCGGTGGTGCTGCCCGGGCCGACGGTGACCGCGTCGCCGGGGCGCACCAGGCGGGCCGCGGCCACGGCGATGGCGGCCTTCTCCGCGGCGCACTGGCCGCTCTTGCCGGAGTAGCTCTGCTCGTGCCCGATGCGTCCGGGGAGGGCGACCCCGCCGCGGCGTCGGTCGACGAGCCCCTCGGCCTCCAGGGCGCGCACGTCGCGGCGGACGGTGACCTCGGAGGCGCGGACCTTGACGGCGATGTCGCGCAGGGACATGGTGCCGTTGGCGCGCACGAGTTCGAGGATGCGCTCCCTGCGCTCGGCGGCGAAGGCCGGACGGCTCTCTTCGGTCAAGGCGACCCACTCTCCGTGCTCTACCAGCGGACACGGGCAGCGGTCCCGCGCGGGTCCTAGACTACGGACCCGTTCCGGCTCGCCCCGCGCCCGGGCTCGGAGGCGTCCGGGGCGGAGTCCTCGCCGGTCGGTTCCGGCCCCTCCACGAGGAGGGTGACGATGACCACCGCCGTGAGAGCCACCAGACCGATGATGGCTCCCACTCCGAGTAGCACGACGACGGACATCTGGGCCTCCCAGGGGACGGGCTGACCTGTCAATAACCGGATTCCCGGTTTCGGTTGACCTCACACCAGGAAACGCGGCGCAATCGCGCCGCCCGCTTGGGTCCGGGGATACTCCGGTTTGACGCGCAACGGACGGTCGGCGCCCCCGCGGGGACCGGAGCGGCCACAATGAGGGCATGACGCTCGACCCGACATCCCTGACCGTCGAGGTGTGGTGGGCACGCACCTCCGCCGCCGATCCGCGCCTGCTGAACCTGCTGGACGAGGGGGAACGCGAGCGCAACGCCCGGTTCCGCCACCAGGCCGACCGCGACCGCCACCTGCTGGGCCGGGCCGTGGCCCGGCTGCTGCTGGCCGAGCGCGCCGGCTGCCCGCCGGAGAAGGTGGCCTTCGAGCTGCGCTGCCGCTCCTGCGCGGAGAAGGAGCGCGCGGGCGCCAGCCGCGCCGACGAGCAGGGCCCGCACGGCAAACCCCACCCCACCGGGCCGGCCGAGGGGTGGGAGGTCTCCGTCAGCCACTCCGGCGAGTGGGTGGCGCTGGCCCTGGCCCGCGAGGTTCCCGTGGGCGTGGACGTGGAGCGCGTCTCGGCCGACCGCGATCTGGAGGGCCTGGCGGGCTACACCCTGGGCGAGGCCGAGCACCGGGCCTGGGAGCTCCTGCCCGCCCAGGAGCGGGCGGGCGGCTTCTTCCGTTACTGGGCCCGCAAGGAGGCCCTGCTCAAGGCGACGGGTCTGGGCCTGTCCGGCGGCCTGAGCCGCGTGGTGGTGAGCCCGGCCGACGCCGACCCCGCGCTGCTGGCCTGGACCGGTGGCGGCGGCCCGGAGGAGGCCGCCCTGTTCGACCTGGATCGGGGCGGGGAGTACCGCTCGGCGCTGGCGGTGCTGACCTCCCGCCCGGTCCGGGTCGCCGTGCGCCCCCACGAGGAGACGGTGCGGCTGCTGCGTTCGGCGGGAGAGGGGTCCCTCAGCCGGCGGAGCGGGCCAGGTGGCGGCTGATGACCAGGCGCTGGATCTGGTTGGTGCCCTCCACGATCTGCAGCACCTTGGCCTCGCGCATGTAGCGCTCGACCGGGAAGTCGCGGGTGTAGCCGTAGCCGCCGAACACCTGGACGGCGTCGGTGGTGACCCGCATGGCGGTGTCGGTGGCCATGAGCTTGGCCATGGCCGCCCGCTCGCCGAAGGAGCGCCCGGCGTCGCGCAGTCGGGCGGCGGACAGGTAGAGCTCGCGCGCGGCGGCGACCTGGGTGGCCATGTCGGCGAGCATGAAGCCCACGCCCTGGAAGTCCCCGATCGCGGTGCCGAACTGGCGGCGCTCGCGTGAGTAGGCCAGGGCGGCCTCCAGCGCCGCCTGGGCCAGGCCGACGGCGCAGGCGGCGATGCCCAGGCGTCCGGAGTCCAGGGCGGCCAGGGCCACCCCGAAGCCGCGGTCGCGCTCCCCGACCAGGGCGTCGGCCCCGAGCCGGACGTCGTCCAGGAGCACCCCGGCGGTGGGCGAGGAGTTCATGCCCATCTTGCGCTCGGGCGCGGCCGAGCCCACACCGGGGGTGTGCGCGGGCACGTGGAAGCAGCTGATGCCGCGCGGCCCGGAGTCGGGGGCGCCGGTGCGGGCGAAGAGGGTGTAGTAGTCGGCCCGCCCGCCGTGGGTGATCCAGGCCTTGGCCCCGTTGACCCGGTAGCCGTCGCCGTCGGGTTCGGCGCGGGTGGTCAGGGCGGCGGCGTCGGAGCCCGAGGCCGCCTCGGACAGGCAGTAGGCGCCCAGGAGCTCGCCGCCGAGCATGTCGGGAAGCAGGGCGGCCCTCTGCTCCGGGGAGCCGAAGGCGGCCACGGGGTAGCAGGAGAGGGTGTGGACGCTGACGCCCAGACCGACCGCCAGCCACCCGCGGGCCAGCTCCTCCACGACCTGCAGGTAGACCTCGTAGGGCTGGTCCCCGCCGCCGTACTCGCCGGGGTAGGGCAGTCCGAGCAGGCCCGCGGAGCCGAGCAGGCCGAAGACGTCACGGGGGAAGAGGCCGTTCTCCTCGTCGTGGGCCGCGCGCGGGCCCACCTCCTTGTCCACGATCTCCCGGACCAGCTCCAGGAGCTGCTCCGCCTCAGGGGTGGGAAGCGTGCGTTCGACCGTCATGAGCCTCTCCCGCGCTTGTGGACTGTCCAGCATGTGGATGTTAGTAGGACGTCCAACTATATGGTGGCGCAGAGCACCCTATCCCACAAGCCCGCGCCGACAGCAGGGGGACCTCGACAGTCGCGGCGCGGGCCGCCGCCGGGTTAGACGGCACGGCTCCGCCGGACCGGGACGGGAGCACGTCTGTACACGAGCCCCCTCCCCGTCCTAGATTCCACGCATGGACCTCGAACTCCGCCACCTGCGCACCCTCTGCCTTCTGGCCGACACCGGCAGCGTGACCAAGGCGGCCGCCGCGCTCTCCACCTCCCAGCCGGCGCTGACCACCCAGCTCCAGCGGATCGAGCGCGAGGTCGGAGGGGCGCTGTTCCACCGGGGACGCTCCGGTGTGCGCCCCACCGAACTGGGCGAGTTCGTACTGGTGCGCGCGCGCTCGGTCCTGCTGTCCATGGACGACCTGCTGCACGACATCACCGCGCGCGGCGCCTCCCCCGCGACCCTGCGCGTGGGCGGGGTGGGACCGCTGACCATAGAGCTGTCGGCCCGCTTGCCGGAGGTCTTCCCCCGCGTCCCCGTGCACGTGCGCACCGAGTACTCCCCCAAGCTGGTCACCGACCTGGTGCGCGCGGGCCGGCTGGACCTGGGGACCACGATCGACTACGTGGACCGCGACCTGTCCACGGACGGGCCGCTGTCCTGGGCGATGCTGTCGGTGGAACCGCTGCACGTGGCGCTGTGGGCCGACCACCCCCAGGCCGCCAGACCCCTGGTCCGGCTGGGCGACCTCGCGGACTGCCCCTGGGCGCTCACCCCGCCCGACGGCACCGGCTGGCCGGAGTGCTTCTACCTGGCCTGCCAGCGGGCCGGGTTCACCCCCGACGTGCCCTACCGGCTCCACGACCGCTCCGAGATCCGCGACCTGATCGCGGACCGGCGGGCGGTCGCGCCCTGCCAGCCCGACTTCGACAGCGGCCCGGACGTGGTGGTCCGCCCTCTGGAGGGCGCGCCCATACAGCTGCGCCACCTGCTGGTGTGGCGGCGCGACAGCCCGATCCACCAGGCCTCGGACAGCATCGCCCGGCTGGCCCGGGAGATCCTGCGCGACTCCTCGCGCACGCCGGAGCGTGCGTGCGGTGGAGCGCGGTCCGGGACCGCCGGAGCCGGCGGACCGCTGTCCGTCCGCGCCTCCGGTCAGATGTCAGGATCCCTCGACGCCTGACCGGCCGGCACGGGCCTCCCCCGCCGCAGGACCGGAAGCAGCGCCCACACGCCCAGGGCCGCGCCCACGAGGATGATCAGGGCCGTGGCGATCCATTCGTGCGACCCGTCGGGGTGGTAGACGCGGTTGGTGGCGCCGATGTCCACGGCCGCCGTCCGCGTCCCGGCGTCGCAGGTGTCTCCGCCGGCCAGGTAGACCCCCTCCCGCTCCACCGAGCCGTCGTCGGCGCGGTAGTCGCCGTAGCAGGTGCAGGACTCGTGTCCAAGGTGGCTGACGCACTCCTCCCTGACCGCGGTGAACCGCCCGGGGTCCCCGTCGGCGCGGGCCGCGCGGACGACCCGGTCGACGTTTCCCGCGCCCAGGTACACCAGCAGCACGGCCAGGACGAGCACAACCACCTGGAACGCGCCCATCCGGCGGTGCCCCGCTCCGGACCGGCTCAACGGTCCCCCTCTCCGGGGGCCGTGTGGTCAGCGCACCCGCAGACCATGAGCCGGCGTTCGGCCGGTCCGGGCCGGGTGTGCAGGTACATGGCGACGAGCATCGGTGCGAAGACCAGGGCGTTGTAGAGCAGGTGCAGCTCCACCCGCGGTATCAGCAGCTGGATGAGGCTGGTGGGGTCCTCGCGGCCGGCGACGCGGACGCCGCTCAGGGCCTGGAGCAGGAGCAGGAAGTGCTCCAGGTGGTGCCACACCTGGATCCAGAGCGAGATCTTCCACCAGGTGCGCGCACGCCCGGTGAAGCCCGGCAGCAGGAGCGCCAGCCCCACGAGCATCACCAGGGCGTAGCCGTAGTGCATCCACTCGGAGCTGACCAGCCACGGGAAGGGGATGCCCAGCACTCCGCGCGCTTCGGCCAGCGGCCAGTCCAGGACGTAGAGCTGGACTGCCTGGGCGAGGTGCTCGGCCCAGTGGGCGATCACCACCACCATGAACAGCTGCACCCAGGTCCTGTGGCCTCGGGTGTTCACCTGTTGGAGCCGGTCGTGGTACCGCCGACTCACGGTCTCCCTCATCGTCATCGGACGCTCCCGGGGGTGGATGCGGTGGCTTCTGGGGCGGGGGTGCGGGCGGTCAGGGGCGCGGACAGGAGGATCACGCCGCGCAGCGCGCAGACGATCACCAGGGCGAAGAAGAGGCCGAACACGACGTGCCAGGTCACCAGAAGGGCGTAGACGGCCGCCACCGAGACCCCGAAGACGACCTGGTTCCGCGGTTTGTGGGGTGTCGTCCCGGGATCGGTGATCATGTAGTTGGTGAAGAGGATGAACGCCAGCCCGGTCATGGGCAGCAGGGCCGCGACCAGCGCGTGGTCGAACAGCAGCCAGCGCACCACGGCTTGGGCGGCGAATCCGCCCACCCAGCCAAGGATGAGCGGCCACCGGCCGCTCAGACGGACGTTGAGCATGGTCCCGGCCATGAGGATCCCGAGGGGCAGCAGCCAGTCCAGCGCCCCGGACGTGTTGTTGGTGAAGTGGTAGGGCGGCGCGATTCCGACCCAGGGGAAGAGCACCAGCGTGACCGCGATGCCGAAGTTGGACGGGTTGAGGAAGTGGCGCCTGCGGCCCCGCACGGGGATGCGGATCAGGTGCTTGCCGACCACGGCGACGGTGACGGCGAAGAGGTAGGGCCAGAGCGACTCGTTGCCCCACAGCAGCATCGCGCACGCCAGCCCGGCTATGTGGGTGGGCAGCAGGTAGGTGACCAGTGCGCCGGGACCGCCGGCGTAGCCGGGCGCGCGCCCCTCGGCCCGTGCTCCCAGGGCCTCCATGGCCAGGTCGACCGCGTACCCCACCAGCACGGCCGCGATCGGGGTGATCGGGGACTGCTCGAACCCCAGGAAGAGGTGGCCGAGCACGGTGAAGACCGTGATGCTGGTCGCGAACATGCGCAGGGCCTTGACCCTGTTGTCGGGCGCGGGCCGCGCGGCGGGGGTGTCCGGTGGCGCGGCCGGAGGCCGTTCGTGCGCTGTCTCGCTGACGTCCACGGGCGCGGACGGTCGTGTCGCTGTCATCGGATCTCCGCTGTTCCGTCGTCGTGGAGGTGGATCGTGTGGGTTCCGGGGCCCACGTCCGCGTCGGCGGTGTGCACGCCGCCGTCCGTGTCCCGCCAGGAGAGGGTGAGGGGAAGGGCTCCGTCCGGCGCGGCGGCCAGGTGCAGGGTGTCGGCGGACACGCCCACGTGGCCGTTGGCGGGGAAGAGCTGGCGCTTCTGGTCGGGTGAGCCCCCCTCGCGCACGGTCACGCTCGCTCCGATGGCGGGCCTCCACCGGTCCGGGGCCGCCGACGCGGGGACCATCAGCCGGAGGCTGACGCCGGGCGGCGCCCCGGGGGCCTCGTTGATCAGCACCTGGGAGTCCTCCCACTGGTTGGCGACCACGGCGTCCAGGAGGCCGTCGCCGTTGACGTCGCCCAGGGCGAAGGCCCGGGAGACCCGGGGTTCGTCCAGGCCGAGCTGCGGAGCGGCGTCGGCGTAGCGCCCCTCGGGACCGCGCACCCAGAACGGGTTGTGCTCGTTTCCGGACAGGTCGTCGCCGGGCTGGAAGTTCGGCCACGCCCACGGGTACCGGAGCAGCTCGTCGTTGCCCATCGCCAGCTCCTGCAGTTGGGGCCAGCGGTCGGTGTCGCCCTTGAGGAAGCCCGTGGCCTGGAACAGCTCCTCGGTTCCGTCGTTGTTGAAGTCGCCGGCCTTGACGTCCCACGACCAACCGCTCCGGGACAGGCCGAGGGGCTCGCTCTCCTGGCTGTAGGGGACCTCGCCGTCCAGGAGGTCGGCGCCCTCGCCGGTGGGCACGAACGCGAAGTTGCTCTCGTGCAGGGCGTAGGGGGTGGTGATGTTGCTGACCACGATCGTCGGCAGGTCGGCCCCCTCCCCGTAGGTGAAGGCCACGCCCATGCCCTTGTAGGAGCCGTTGCCCAGGACGCTGGACTTGGGCGTGAACAGGTCCCTGTCGCCACGGAGGGCCTCCAGGGACACGTCGCCGGGCGTGGAGCGGTTGACCAGCAGGTGGTCGTTGCCGAAGTCGTTGGCCAGGTAGAGGTCGGGAAGGGAGTTGCCGGTCAGGTCCTGGAAGCCGACCGCCAGTGTCCAGCCGGTGGTCGCGGGTTCGGGCAGGGCGGTGCTGGCGTCGGTGATGACGGGCGGGGTGTCGGGCTCTCCGGTGGGTTGGGTGAGGAGGAGGCGGTTGCGGCCCGCGTTGGAGGCCAGGCCCATACCGTCCTGCATCTGCATACGGGTCTCGTCGTCGGCCCCGGTGTCCAGTACGCGGGCGCCGTCCGGGAAGTAGTTGCCGACGAGGATGTCGAGGCTGCCCGAGCCGTCCAGGTCGGCCACGTTCAGGGCCGTGGTGTTCCACACCTGCATGGGCTCGACGAGTTCGTGGGAGGAGAAGCCGTCCGCGGTGGGAGGGCCGTCCGGGCCGGAGGTGTTGAGGAACACCACCGGTGACCTGCCCCAGTAGTAGACGATCAGGTCGGTGTCGCCGTCCTCGTCGAGGTCGGCGGGGACGCACCCCATGGGGGCCATCGTGTCGTCGTAGGGCAGGTCGGGGACGAGCTCCACCACGGGGTAGGCGTCGGCTCCGCTGCCGGGGACGGAGCGCAGGGTGACGCTGTCGTCCCTGGGGTCGACCAGGCACGCGTCGGCGGGCCGCCCCAGGCCGCGCAGGTCGGTGAGGGAGACTCCCGCCCCCACGGCGGAGATCCAGCCCCGGAAGTGCTCCAGGTCCGGTGCCACGTCGCGCTCGGTCCGGGCGTCCGGCGGTGCCGAGTTGAGGTCGAGCACGGAGAACGAGAAGGGGGCGGCCAGGTCGGCGGCCTCGGCACCGCTTGGGGACGGGCGAACCGTCATGGCCGCCAGAGCGCCGACGAGTATGACGGCGACGGCGATCCTGAGCAGCTGGAAAGTCAACCGCATCAACGCTCCTCTGAGAGGTGGAAGTCGATCCCGGATGCCCTCCATCGTGAGTCGCCGCGGGGGTACCGTCCTCTTCCGGCTTGCTCTCCGCTACGCAGCGCGCGGAGTCCCGCACGGATAGAGAAGAGGGGCCGGAAACCCCGTACACCGGGGCCCGTCCCGCCCCGCGGAGCGGACTCGCCCGCCGCGGGGCCCGGGGCGCGGGACCGGACGAGGCGCGTCGGCCGGTCCCCGCGAAATCCGGTGTCGCGTTGAGACCAACCGATGTGCAACTATATGAAAAGTAAGTGATTGTCGATCTCCGGTCACCGCCCCGCGACGTGGGAGTCCTGATGCAGCCACCCTCCTCCGGAGACGCCCCGCCCGATGACGCCGACGTGTTCCCCCTGGCCAGGAACTGCCCCTTCGCCCCACCGGAGGCGTACGAGCGCAGGCGGCGCGAACGGCCCCTGGCCCCCGTCCGGATGCTGGGCGGGAACGAGGCCTGGATGGTCACCCGGTACGAGGACGTACGGGCCGTGCTCGGCCATCCGCACACGAGCGCGGACCGGCGCAGGCACGGCTTCCCGCGTTTCGCCCCGGCCACCGAGGAGCAGAGGCGCGACTCGTTCTTCCGCGCACCCCTGAACTGGCAGGACCCCCCGGAGCACACACGGACCCGGAGCCGGCTCGTCGGGGAGTTCACGGTGCGCCGCGTGGACCGGCTCCGCCCCCGCATCCAGGAGATCGTGGACGGGTGCGTGGACCGGATGCTGCGCGCCGGCGGACCGCTGGACCTCGTCCGGCACCTGGCCCTGCCGGTTCCGTCGAGGGTGGTCTGCGAGATCCTCGGCGTCCCCTACGCGGAGCACGAGCGTTTCGAGGCCGCGACCGCCCTGATGATGGACCGGAGCGTCCCCGCCCCCGAGCGCGCCCGGGCGGCGCGCTCGGTGCGCTCGTACCTGGAGGGGGTCGTGGCCGACAAGGAGCGCGCGCCCGGGGACGACCTCCTCAGCCGACTCGCCCACGGCGCCGGCGGAGAAGGGGGCCCCGACCGGGACGAGCTCGCCAGCACGGCGTTCGTCCTCCTCGTCGCGGGGCACATCACCACGTCGAGCATGATCGCCCTGGGAGTGCTGGCCCTGTCCCAGCACCCGGAGCAGCTGGCGCTGATGCTCTCCCGGCCCGAGCGCGTCCCCGGGGCCGTGGAGGAGCTCCTGCGCTACTGCAGCATCGTGGAGGCGGCCACCTCCCGGACGGCGGTGGCGGACCTGGAGATCGCGGGGGTGCGGATCCGGGACGGCGACGGACTGGTCACGGTGGTGCAGACCGCCAACCGCGACCCGGAGGTCTTCGAGCGGCCCGACGAGCTCGACATCGAACGGCGCGGGCGACCGCACCTGGCGTTCGGCTTCGGACGCCACCACTGCCTGGGCAAGAACCTGGCCCGCGCGGAGCTCCAGATCACCCTCGGCACCCTCTTCCGGCGCATCCCCTCCCTGCGGGCGGCGGTGCCGCTGGACGAGGTGGCCTTCAGGCGGACCTCGAACATCTACGGCGTCGACGAACTCCCCGTGACGTGGTGAGCCCCGCGACCAGCACCCGACGCCCCGGGGTCCCCCGACCCCGCGCCCAGCCCGGACCGAACCCCCAGGAAACAGGTGAGAACCCATGAAGGACACCGGCGGCACGGCTCCCAGCGCCTTCCCACACGACTCCGAGGCGGAACTGCTCACCCGCCGGACCCTGGCCCGGCTGCTCGCCGAGACCCCGATCCCCGAGGAGGAGCTCGTCGACGCCCTCCCCCTCTACCTCCGCAGGCAGCAGCTCGCCGACCTGCTCTCCATGGACGCCCTCTACCGGATGGTCCTCGACATCCCGGGCGTGATCATGGAGTTCGGCGTCCGCCACGGCCGCCACCTCGGTGCGTTCACCGCCCTGCGCGGGGTCCACGAACCCTATAACCCCTTCCGCCGGGTGGTCGGATTCGACACGTTCACCGGGTTTCCCGACGTCTCGCCGGTGGACGAGGTGAGCCCGAGCGCCGTAGTCGGCAGGTTCGCCCTGCCGGAGGGCTACCCCGACCACCTGCGGGCCGTGATCGCGGCGCACGAGTCGGCCGAGCACCTGCGGCACATCAGCGACCGCACCATCGTCGTCGAGGGCGACGTGCGGGAGACCCTGCCGCGCTACCTGGAGGACAACCCCCACACGGTGGTGGCCCTGGCCTACTTCGATCTGGACGTCTACGAACCGAGCCGCCGCGTCCTGGAACTCATCCGCCCCTACCTCACCAGGGGCAGCGTGCTCGCCTTCGACGAACTCGACCACCCGAAGTGGCCGGGGGAGAACGTGGCGGTGCGGGAAACGCTGGGACTCGGCGCCGGCGGGTTCCGCCTCCTCCCCGGCCGCCCCGCACCCGCATATCTCCGGTGGCCCGGCTGACGCGGCGCACGGACCGGAAACGGAGAAGCGAAACCCCGAAAGAATAAAGAAAAACGTAGCGGAGAAGACATTGCCACTTCCCGCAGAAGAATGAAACAATCAAATTCATGAAAGGAATAATCCTCGCCGGAGGAAATGGCAGCAGACTTTACCCATTGACGAATTCCACCTCGAAACACCTGCTCCCGGTGTACGACAAACCCATGGTCTACTATCCGATGGCGGTTCTCATGGAGGCGGGGATCCGGGACATCCTCCTGATCTCCACCCCGCGCGACCTACCCCAGTACCGGCTTCTCCTGGGCGACGGAAACCGGTTCGGCCTGCGAATCGAATATGCTGTCCAGGCGGAGCCCAACGGCCTGGCGGAGGCGTTCTCCATCGGCGCGGCATTCATCGGAACGGACGACGTCGCGCTGATCCTCGGCGACAACCTCTTCCACGGAGGAACGCTTCCCGGCATCCTGCGGGAGGCGGTGGCGGGGCTGGAGGGGTGCGTCCTCTTCGGCAGCGAGGTACCCGACCCCCACCGCTACGGCGTCGCGGAGGTCGACCCCTCGGGCGTTCTGCTCTCCGTCGAGGAGAAACCCGAGCACCCCCGCTCCAGGACGGCCGTGACCGGCCTGTACCTCTACGACAACCGGGTCCTGGACATCGCGGCCGGAATCAAGCCCTCCGACCGCGGGGAACTGGAGATCACCGACGTGAACCTCGCCTACCTGGAGGAGGGGAGGGCGCGACTGGTGGACCTGGGGCCCGACGTCCTGTGGCTGGACGCGGGAACCGAGGAGTCGCTCCTGGACGCCGGATCCCGTGTACGGGAGATCGCGCACCGCGACGGTGTGCGCGTCGCCTGCCTTGAGGAGGTCGCCCTGCGCAAGGGCTACATCGACGCCGACGCCTGCCTGGCGCTCGGCGCCGGGCTCAGGGGATCGCCCTACGGCGAGTACGTGGTCCGCGCCGCGCTCCGGGCGCGCATGCGCCCGGGAGCCGGGGACGGCTGAGCGGCCGGGGCGCCCGTGCCGGTGGCCCGGGCGCCCCGGCACGGTCAGCCCGCCGGCGCGACGGCCCGCAGGCACAGCGCGGTCGAGGGTAGGAGGACCCCGTCCCCGTCCGCGTAGGAGTCCTCGACGGCCTCGGCGACGGCCCGCCACACCGCGGGGGCGTCCTCGCTCCCGAACCGGTCGCGCACGCGCCGCAGGAGCGCGGGGGGAGCCACGGAGCGGGTGAACTCGGCGTACTCGGCTCCCGTCCGCAGCCGGAACGGAACGACCTCCTCCTCGACCGACACCTCACCGAGGCCGGCGGCGCGCAGTTCCTCGGCCACCCCCTCCGGCTCCGACATGGTGAACGGCCCCGGCGTCCCCGGCGGAGGCGGCTCGAGATCGATCATCTTGCCGAGCACGGCGTAGCCGAACGACATCATCGGCGCCGACCGCGGCGGCCCCCACACCGCCGCGGCCAGGACTCCGCCCGGGGCGAGCAGCCCGGCGATCGTCCGCAGCGCACGCACGCGGTCGAGGGCGAACATCAGGCCCCAGCGGCTGAGCACCACGTCGAAGGAACCCGTTTGCCGGTCGATCGCCTCCAGGTCGCCGACCTCGAACTCGATGTTCCCCAGGCCCCGTGCCCGCCGGGCGGCGACCTCCAGCATTCCCGGCGAGATGTCGACGCCGACGACCCTCCCCCGCGGGCCGACGGCCCTCGCGGCGGTCAGCGCCGGCTCGCCCAGCCCGGTGGCGACGTCGAGCACCCGCTGGCCCGGGCGGACGCCTCCCAGCTCCAGGAGGCGGTCCGTCACCCGTGCCGCGCCCCGCTCGAAGACGGCCAGCGATGCCTCCCAGCCCGGGCTGATGGCGTCCCACGTGGCGCGCTGGTCGCTCTTGACGGTGTGCGGATCGAGTCGTGTGCTCGGCATGGGGTCCTCCCGGTCGGGCTGTCTGGGGGTGTGCGCTCGGCGGACGGCGGGTCGGCGAGGGGGACGGCGGACGCCCGTCAGCAGGCGACGGTGTCCGTCAGCGGCCTCCACCAGCGGTGGTTGTCCTGGTACCAGGCGACCGTGCCGGACACTCCGTCCGCGAAGCGGACGGCCGGTACGAAGCCGAGTTCCCGGCGCGCCTTGGTCCAGTCCAGCGAGTACCGGCGGTCGTGCCCCTTGCGGTCCTCCACGTAGCGGACCCGGTCCCATCCCTCTCCGCAGGCGGCGAGGAGCATGCCGGTCACCTCCCTGTTGGTCAGCTGCGTGCCGCCGACGTTGTAGACCTCGCCGGGGCGGCCGTACAGCAGGACGCGGTGCACGGCGTCGCAGAGGTCGTCCACGTGGAGCCACTCGCGGACGTGCATGCCGTCGCCGTAGAGGGCCACCTCGCGCCCCGTGAGCAGTCGGGTGATCGAGGAGGAGACCAGCTTCTCGGGGAACTGGTAGGGACCGTACCCGTTGCAGCTGCGGATGATCCGCACGTCCATCCGGTGCGTCCTGTGGTAGGAGAGCACCAGCAGGTCCGCCGCGGCCTTGGACGCCGAATAGGGCGAGGAGGGCCGCAGCGGCGCCTGTTCCCCGCACGATCCCCGCTCCACCGACCCGTAGACCTCGTCGGTGGAGACGTGCACGAACGGGCCGACGCCGTGCAGCCGGCACGCGTCGAGGACCGTCTGGGTGCCCAGGACGTTGGACACGACGAAGTCCTGTGCCGCCAGGATGGAGCGGTCGACGTGCGACTCGGCGGCGAAGTGGACGACGACGTCGTGCGCGGCGACGAGGTCGCCGACCAGGGCGGTGTCCGTGGTCTCCCCCCGGACGAAGGTCAAATCCGGGTCGTGCTCCACGGGGGCGAGGTTCTCCCTGTTCCCCGCGTAGGTGAGCTTGTCGAGCACGGTGATCCGCCGGGGCCGTCCGCCCGGGAGGGACCGGGAGCCGAGCAGCCGCCGGACGTAGTTGGAACCGATGAATCCGGCGGCGCCGGTGACGAGCATCCTCATACGTCGGTCCGCCTCACGTCGTCTCCGCCCCTACGCCCCGCCGGCCCCCTCCCCGGGGCGCCGCCCCGGGTCCGTGGCGGCGTCCGCCCGGTCCGCGGACCGTTCATGTGTCCACCCCTCCGCGTCGTGGTGGGACGCCCACCGGTCAGCCGGTGGCGTCCAGTGCCGTCAGTAGGTCCTCGACCAGGTCGGCTCCGTCCTCGATCCCGGCTGACAGGCGGACCAGGCCGTCGGTGATGCCCAGCCGCAGCCGTAAGTCCCGGGGAAGCCCGGCGTGCGTCGACCGCGCCGGGCACTGGATGAGCGACCGGACACCGCCCAGGCTCACCGCGCACGAGTAGAGCCGGAGCCGGCGGAAGAGCTTGTCGGGGTCGCCCGTGAACTCGAAGCTGAGGACCGACCCCGGCCCCGCCATCTGCCTGCGGGCCACGCCGTACTGGCGGTGCCCGGGGAGCCCGGGGTAGTGAACGGCCCCCGTGAGCCCCGCGTCCTCCAGCGCCCCGGCGACGGCCCGGGCGTTGTCCACCTGCCTGGCCACGCGCAGGGAGAGCGTCTTCAACCCCCGGTGCACCAGGTAGCAGTCGAGGGCCCCGGGGACGCTGCCCACCGCCGTGCGGTACGCGAGCAGCCTCTGGTGCACCCCTTCGTCCCGGCAGACGAGCGCTCCGCCGAGTACGTCGGAGTGGCCCGCGATCGACTTGGTGGTGCTGTACAGGCTCACGTCCGCGCCGAGCCGCAGCGGCTGCTGCAGCGCCGGGCTGGCCAGCGTGTTGTCCACCACGACCACCGCGCCCGCCGCCCGGGCGCGCGGGCACACGTCGGCCAGGTCGGCGATCTTGAGCAGCGGATTCGTCGGCGCCTCGATCCAGACCATGTCGGCACCCGGCGCCAGGGCGGCGCCCAGTTCTCCCGGGTCGGTCAGGTCCGCGTGCTCCACCGTGATCCCGCGCCGGGACAGGAGGGCGAACAGCGCCCGCGTCCCGCCGTAGACGTCGTCGGAGGCGACCAGCCTCCCACCCGGCGGGAGGAGGGACAGGACGGCGTCCCCGGCGGCCTGTCCCGAGGAGTACGCGGTGGCGAAGGGCGCGTCCTCCAGGGAGGCCAGCGCGCGCTCCAGCCCCTCCCGTGTCGGGTTCTCACCACGGGAGTAGAAGTAGCGCGGGGGGTCCTGGAACCGCTGGTCGTAGGTCGTGGCGACGTGGACGGGCGGGACCACGGCCCCGGTACCGTCGGTTTCCTGCCCGGCGTGGACGACCCTCGTGTCGAACCGCATGTCACAGGAACCGGGTGGTGGGGTGGTCGGCCGTCCAGCTCCCCGGCCGCAGCGTGCCGAGCGCCCGGACGAGCAGGTCGATCTCCTCCACTGTGTTGTAGACGCCGAAGGAGACGCGCACCGTGCCCAGCAGACCGAGGTCGTCGAGGAACGTACTGGCGCAGTGGACCCCGCTGCGCACCGCGATGCCGTGGCGGTCCAGGTGCCCGCCCACGTCGTAGGGGTGGACACCGTCGACGACGATGGAGACGATGCCGCTGGGATCGGCCGCGGGGTCGCCCACCACGCGCACGCCCTCCACCCCTCCGAGCGCGCGGACGGCGTGGCCGACGAGTTCGGCGTCGTGGCGGCGCACTGCGTCCCACCCGAGGCCCTCCAGGAAGTCGAGGGCCGCCACGAGCCCGACCGCCCCCGCGACGTCGGGGGTCCCCGCCTCCATCCGGGCCGGAACCGGCACGTGGCGCACCGGGGCGTCGTGGGCGACGCCCTTCACGGTCCCGCCCCCGACCTGGTAGGGGGGCAGGTCGGCCAGCAGGTCCCGCTTGCCGTAGAGGACGCCCACGCCCATGGGGCCGTAGACCTTGTGGCCGGAGAAGCAGTAGAAGTCGGCGTCGAGCTCGCGGACGTCCACCGGCCGGTGCGGAACGGCCTGGGCGCCGTCCACCACCACGGGGACTCCGTGCCGGTGTGCGTCGGCGATCATCGCGCGCACGGGGTTGACGGTTCCGAGGACGTTCGAGACGTGGGCGACGGCGGCGAGCCGGACACGGGGGCCGAGTGCCGCCCGGAAGTCCGCCTCGTCCACGTGCCCCCGGCCGTTCACGGGGACGACGACGAGTTCCGCGCCCCGCTGCTCGCAGAGCCTGCGCCACGGGAGCAGGTTGGAGTTGTGCTCCATCCCGCTGACCACGACCTGGTCGCCCTCGCCCACGACCCTCCTGCCGAAGGTGTCAGCCAGGAGGTTCGTCGCGGCGGTCGTGCCCTGTGTGAACACCACCTCGTCGGGGTGCTCGGCGTTCAGGGCCCTGCGCACCCGGTCGCGCGCCCCCTCGTAGAGTTCGGTCGCCGCCAGGCTCAGGCTGTAGTACCCGCGCCCGACGTTGCTGTTGGCGCGGGAGTAGTAGTCGACGAGCGCGTCCACGACCTCGCGCGGCTTCTGGGTGGTGGCGGCGTTGTCGAGGTAGGTGAGGGGCAGGCCGCCGCGGCGGGTCTCCAGGATGGGGAAACGGTCCCTCACGGCGCGGCCGACCGCGGGCCCCGCCTCGACCGGGACGGCGCGGTTCATCCGGCCCCCTCCCCCCGGACGGGGGCGTGGGCTCCGTCGGGAACCACCGCCGACGGCTGCGCCAGCGCCTCCCGGCGGTGCGGCGCGGGTGCCGCCACGCTGCTCCTGGAAACAAAAAACTTGAAATTCCTATTGCCACCCTGACATGAGAAGACAGAGTGAGCGACACGGGGCCGGACCCCGGCGCGCGAGCCGCGGACGGCGGGTGCGCCTCCGGGCGTCGGGGTCAGCTGGCTCTCGGAGCCCCGCCGGTCGGGTAGGACCGGATGAACCGGGGCGATTCGCGCTGGGTGGGACATACCTCAGCCACCATCTTCCATGCAGATGACCACAAGGACCGTGTCACACCATGGCACATTACCACTTAATTTTAAAGCTTCAAGGATTCAGAAGCGGGCACCGAAGGCCCCTCGGCACACCCGCGCGGCCCCCTCTAGACCGCTTCCACCGCCTCCTGGGACCGCTTGCGCGGGGCCTCGGCGCCTTCGATGAGGCCGAGCAGTGCCATCGCGCGCTGGACGCACTCCTCGTCGCCGTCCAGGGAGAGCCTGCCGCTGACCACCGCCATGAACGGGTTCAGGTTGCCGGAGCCGATCTCCACGAAGGTCCTCGCGTCGGTGACCGCGAGCATGGCGGGGGCCTCGCAGCGCCCCTCGTGAGCCGTGGCCCTGCCCCCCTCGACGCGGATGTGGAAGTCCGTCCCGTCGACCCGGAACTCGTAGCACTCGTCGGCGTCCCCCGCGCGGGAGGGGTCGAGCATGGACTGCACCGCCAGGAAGCCCCAGTGCGGCCGCACCTCCTGGCCCTCGTCCGGGGCACCGAGGTGCTCCAGGCCCCAGTGGGCTATCTGGAGCACGGGTTCCCGCAGCCGCTCTCCGTGCTCGGTGAGCTCGTAGCCGCGCTCGTTCTCCCCCGCCGCCCTGCGGATCACGCCTTGCTCGGCAAGGAATTTCAAGCGCTCGGCGAGGAGGTTGGTGCCGATGCCCGGCAGGGAGTCCAGGAGGTCCCGGTAGCGGGCGGGGCCGAGGAGCAGCTCGCGCACGATCAGGAGCGTCCACCGCTCGCCGATGATGTCCAGCGCTGATGCCAGACCACAGTACTGGTTGTAGCTACGGCGTGTCCGAGCCATCGGACCTCACCTTCACAGCGTAGTAGATTCACTTCCTAATCACATACTACTTCATCCTTGCTCATCTCATCGGCCCGTGACCCCCCGCCACCTGCGCGGGCACCGCTTCCCGTTCCCCCGTGGAGCGGTCGGGGGTCTCGTCCGGGCCCCGGCGAACCGCTATGTTCTGCGCTGACGCTCAACCGGCCGGTCGGCCGGTTCCGAGCCGCCACAGCACCGACGGCCGCCGCCCGGGAGGAACCCTTGCCAGGAGACGTGGATCCCGGCCTCTTCGACCTTCGCCCGCGCGAGACCGCAGGCGCGGCCCTGGAACGGGCGGCGCGGCTGGGGAGCGGGCACGCGTCCGCGCGCGTCGGGTTCCTCCGCCGCTCCTCGGTGTTCCTCCACGACGGGGTGCCGTCGAGCGGTTCGGACACCGTCGACACCGCGGTGTCGGTGCGGGTGCTGCGGGGCGGCGGGACGGGGTTCGCCTCCCTCACCGACCCCACCCCCGGGACCGCGGTGCTCTGCGCGGAGCGCGCTGTGCGCATGGCGGACGCGACCGCGCGGGCCGGGGTCGGCGGCGCGGCCCTGGCGGAGGAGCCGGTGCACCGGGCGACCTGGTGCTCGGAGTACGAGGTGAACCCGTTCGACGTGCCGTCGGGGGACAGGGCTGCGCTCATGGCGGACTGGAGCCGGCGCCTGCTCCGCGTCCCCCCGGTGTCCCACGTCTGGGCGATGCTCGTCGTCACCGAGGAGAACACGTTCTACGCGGACTCGGCGGGGACCGAGACCGCGCAGCGGCGGATACGCATGCACCCCATGCTGGTGGCGGTGGGCACCCACCCGCGCACGGGGGCGTCCGCGAGCCTGCGGACGCTCGGGGGCCCCAGCGGACAGGGCTGGGAGTACCTGGCGGGCACCGACTGGGACTGGGACGCCGAACTCGAGGAACTGCCGGGGCACCTGGAGGCGAAGCTGCACGCGCCCCCCGTCGAACCGGGCCGGTACGACCTGCTCATCGACCCGTCGAACCTCTGGCTGACCCTGCACGAGTCGGTCGGCCACGCCACGGAGCTCGATCGGGTCCTGGGCCACGAGGCCGGGTACGCGGGCACGTCCTTCGTCTCCCCCGACCGCGTGGGGGCGCTGCGCTACGGCTCGGAGCTGATGAACGTCACCGCCGACCGCACGGAGCCGGGCGGGCTGGCGACGGTCGGCTTCGACGACGAGGGCGTGGCCGCCCAGCGCTGGCCCCTGGTGGAGAACGGGGTGCTGACCGGGCTCCAAGTCGACCGGCGCGGCGCGCACACGGTCGGGGCCGACCGGTCCAACGGGTGCGCGTACGCGGAGTCGGCGGCGCACGCGCCGCTCCAGCGCATGCCCAACGTCTCGCTCCAGCCGGTCCCGGGCGGACCGTCGACCGAGGACCTCATCAGCGGGATGGCCGACGGCATCTACGTCGTGGGCGCGGCGGGCTGGTCCATCGACATGCAGCGCCGCAACTTCCAGTTCACCGCCCAGCGGTGCTACCGCGTACGCCGGGGGGAGCTGGCGGGCCAGCTCGGCGGTGTCGCCTACCAGGGGACGACCCTCGACTTCTGGGCCTCGCTGACGGCCGTGGGGGGCACCGGTACGTACCGGCTCTTCGGAGCGGACCTGTGCGCCAAGGGCCAGCCCGTACAGGCCGCCCCGGTCGGCCACGGCTGTCCCGCGGCGCTGTTCGAGGGGGTCCGCGTCCAGCGCACCGCCTGAGCGGGCGGCGCGTCCGCGCACGCAGACGAGGAGGACGAGTGGCCGAACACACGCCCCAGGACACCGCCGAGAGGGTGCTGGCCGACTGCGGCGCCGACGGATGCGTGGTCGTCGTCGAGCGGACGAGCACCGCCTACCTGAGATGGGCGGGGAACACCGTCATCGGGAACGGACACACGGACGAGGGGCGCACGACCGTCGCGGCCCTGCGGGACACACCGGAGGGAACGGCCGCGGGTGTCGTCTCCCGGGGCGGCGTCCGAGGCCTGGACACGGCGGGCATAGCCGAGGACGCACGGCGGGCCTCCTTCCAGAGCATCCCGTCGCGGGACGCGCCCGCCCTGCCCGGCCCGCGGGAGGCGCCCGCCTCCTCCGCCGCGGACTGGGACGCCCCCGTCCCCGGCGTGCTGGAGGACGCCCTGGCGGTCGTTCCCGAGGAGCTGGGGTCCGTCTTCGCCCGGGCGCGGGCCGAGTCCCGACTGCTCTACGGATACGCCGAGCACCGTATCCGCACCACGTATCTGGCGTCCTCCTCCGGAACGCGCCTGCGGCACGTGCAGCCCTCGGCGACCCTGGACCTCACCGTGCGCGCCGCCGACAGTCCCGCCTCGTCCTGGGCGGGGGACAGCGCGTCCGGCGACCCGCTCACGCCCTTCCCCCCGGGCTGGGTCGCGTCCATGGACGACCGCCTGCGCGAACGCCCCTGGCGGAAGGAGCGCTCCGTCCTGCCCCCGGGGCGCTACGAGGTGCTGCTCTCCCCCTCCTGCGTCGCGGACCTCATGCTGCACATGTACCGGAGCATGGACGCGGAGGAGGCTCTGGCGGGGCGCACCGCCTTCGGGCGGCCCGGAGGGGGAACGCGCGTCGGGGAGCGGCTCACCCGGCAGCCGCTGACGCTGCGGAGCGACCCGGGATCGCCGGGCCTGGGATGCGTGCCCTTCGTCGTGGCCCGGGACGCCGAGGGCTCCGTCTTCGACAGCGGGCTCGCCCTGCGGCCCACGGACTGGATCGCGGACGGCACCCTCGGGGCCCTCGTGCGCGACCGCCGGTCGGCCCGGGGCGCCGGCGCCGCGGCCACCCCGAGGACCGACAGCCTGTGCTTGGCGGGCCCGGCGGACGCGCCGTCGCTCGCCGACATGGTGGCCTCCACGGACCGGGCGCTCCTTCTCACCAGCCTGTGGTACCTGCGCCAGGTCGATCCCGGATCGCTGCTTCTGACCGGACTGACACGCGACGGGGTCTACCTGGTCGAGAACGGCGAGATCACGGGCGCGGTCGGGAACTTCCGCTTCGAGGAGAGCCCCCTCGGAATGCTGGACCGCGTGGTCGAGGTGGGCCGGACCGAGCGGACCCTGCCCCGGGAGTGGGGGGACTGCTCCACCCGGACGGCCATGCCCGCCCTGCGCGTGGCCGGTTTCACGATGTCCTCGACGACCACCTCGTCCTAGGCGTGTTCCCTGCCGCCCGGGGCCGGGTGTCACCGTCCTCCGCGGTGGGTGCCTCCGGGTGTGTTCGGCCCGGCTTCCGCGAGCGGTTCGGTGAACAGGGCCCGGAATCCGCGCAGGAGTTCCGGCGACAGGGCGACGACCTTCTGTTCCGGGTAGGGCCGCTCGGGCGGGGGAACGTAGCCGGGCTCCCCCCGCCGGGGCAGGCGCCCTTCGGCGTCCGCCAGGTGGGGGCCGTAGTAGAACCAGCAGATCTGCGCCACCTGCTCCGTGAACAGTACGGGGTGCACGTCTCGCGGATACATCCGCATGTGGCAGTAGGTCGCCCGGAACTCCCCCCGGGGACCGAAGCCGTTGCCGTGCACCACGTGGCCGAAGACGTCGTGTACGGCGCGGAAGACGTCGTTGTGGGTGAACCGCACACCGCCGGACCGGAACGGGGAGGGCTCCCGCATTGGATGCGGGCCTCCGGTTCCCCGCGGGCCGTGCCCGGACCTGGTCAGGTAGACCAGGAGCACGCCCGTGGAGAGCACGCTCCGGCGCAGCTGCCCGGAGTCCGCGTACGGGCTCCCCTCCCCGTGCCAGGGCTCGATCCGCAGACCGGCGTCCAGGAGCGCCCGGAACTGCATGAGGCTCTCGCGCTGAAGGCTGCGGTAGGAGCGGAGGAGCCACGGGGGCGCGGGCGCCGCGGGAGCGCGGTGGAAGCTCTCCGCCACCGCACGGCAGTACTCCTCGTCCCAGTCCAGGCGCGTGCCCGGGAGGCCGCGCAGGCTGCGGCCGGCCCCGGGGAAGCGCCTCTCCACGTAGTCCTCGGCGACCGCCTCGAAGTCGAACCGAACCACGGGACCTCCGCACGGTAGGCGTCCTGGGCGACAGAACATCAATTCACTACATTATTGTATAGCAATTCAGCACAGGACATTGAGCCAGGAGGACTCCCGTGCACACGCTTCCCCCCGGAGCCGAAGACCCGTCCGGCGTCGACGCCCTACTGTCCGCGCTGCCCAAGGTCGAACTGCACCTGCACCTGCTGGGAGCGGCACCGCCCGCGACCGTGGCGGCTCTGGCCCGCCGCAGTCCGCCGTGCGACGTGCCCACCGACACAGCCAGCGTGCGCGACTACTTCTCATTCACCGACTTCGCGCACTTCATCGAGGTGTACACGGCCGTCAACGCCCTCGTGACGAGCGGCGACGACGTCGGGGGGCTGGTGGCCGGCCTGGGCGCGGACCTCGCCGGGCGCGCGGTGCGCTACGCGGAGGTGACCGTCACCCCGCTCTCCCACCTGCGCTCGGGGACGGGGCCGGCCGAACTGGCGCACGCCCTGGCCCGGGGCCGGGACCTGGTCGCGGAGCGACACGGCGTCACCGTCAACTGGATCTTCGACGCCTCCGGGGACGACGGGCCGCAGGGGGCGCTCGACACCGTCGACTGGGTACTCCGGTACCGGCCGGAGGGGACGGTGGGCTTCGGGCTCGGGGGGCCCGAGGCCGGGGCTCCCCGTGCGCTCTTCCGGGAGGCGTTCGACAGGGCCAGGGCCAACGGCTTGCACAGCGTTCCCCACGCCGGGGAGACGACGACCGCCGAAGAGGTCTGGGACGCCGTCCGGCTGCTGGGCGCCGAACGCGTCGGCCACGGGATCCGCGCCGCGGACGACCCGGACCTGGTGGGGTACCTGGCCGAGCACGGCATCCCCCTGGAGGTGTGCCCGACATCGAACCTGCGCACCGGCGCCGTGCCCTCGCTCGCACTGCACCCGCTGCCCGAACTCCTCGAAGCGGGCGTCCCCGTGGTGCTGGGAAGCGACGACCCGGCCATGTTCGACACCGACCTCGACCGCGAGTACCGGCTCTGCCGTGAGCTGTGGGGACTCCCCGCGCCGCGGATACTGGACCTGGCCGAGACGGGCGTGCGCGCGGCGTTCTGCGGGGAGTCCCTGCGCAAGGCGATGCTGGACGACATCGCCAGGCTGCGCGGGGAGTTCGGCGGGGCCGGGGTGAGCGACCTCAGCCCCCCGCCAGGGGCGGAACGATCGTGACCGTCGCGCCGGGTCGGACCGGGGTCGTGGCCCGCTCCCCCCGGGGCACGAACTCCTCGTCCAGGTAGACGTTGAAGTAGCCCAGGGGCTCGCCCTCACCGTCGAGGAGGCGGTGGCGGTAGGCGGGTCGGCTCGCGGCGAAGTCCCGCAGGACCTCGCGCAGGGTGCCCTCGCGGGCCTCGAACCGCGTCTGCCCTCCCTGCGTCCACGCCGACGACAGCACGATCGTGATCATTGTTCCGCTCCTCCTGGCCCGGGGCCTGTCGTGTGCTGGGGACCGGGGCGGTCGCGCGGGGTGCGCGCCCCCGGAGACGGGGCGGTGCGCCCTAGGTGTCCCTGGCGCACCGGAACCCCGTGGCGAAGTTGGACCAGCCGTCCGGGTCTCCGTACATCCGCTCGCAGCACCGCACCTGGTAGCGGAAGTTCATCCAGGAGCCGCCCCGAATCACCCTGTAGCGCCCCATCACCGCGCGCAGCGTGGCGTCGCACTCGGAGGCCTCGTCGTAGAGGTGGGCGACGGTCGAGTTCCACTCGTAGACGTTGCCGGCCATGTCGGAGCAGCCGAAGACGCTGTCCCCGGCGGGTCCGAAGGCCCCCACCGGGGTGGTCTGCGGCATCGGCCCGCTCACGGAGCAGACCGCCTCCCACCACCGCCGCCACTGCTCGGGCGTGTGGAGGGCGCCGGCATGGTACTCCGCCGTGTTGGCGTCGTCCTGTTTCCAGACGTCGCCCCAGGGCCAGATACGGAATCCGGGTCCACGCGCCGCGAACTCCCACTCCGACTCGGTCGGGAGCCGCTTCCCCGCCCACTCCGCGTAGCGGTTCGCGTCCTCGAAGGAAATGTGGACGACGGGGTGGTCCTCGTAGCCCGCGGTCCCGGGCGCATCCCCTCCGGCCGGACGGCGCCAACAGGCCCCCGCGCGCTCCTCCCAGTAGCGGGAGCCGTAGACCATGCCGCGGCCCGCCCGTTCGGCGCTGGTCCGGTAGCCGGTGTCCCGGGCGAACTCGGCGAACTCGGCGACGGTAACGGGGTACTTGTCCATCCAGTACGGCGGCACGGTCTCCGGGCGCTGGGGGACCTCGTCGCGGAACCACTCCCCCGGAAAGGGCTGGCTCTCGCGCTCCAGCCACTCAAGCACCCACGGCGGGGATCCCTTCTGGAACTCCCCGCCCGGCACGTACACCATCTCGCCCATGCAGCAGACCTCGTTCCGTCGAGCAGTACGCCCAAATACTATATTAATATATAGCGAACTTGAACGACGCCCCTCGGAGACGCATCGCGCCGGAGCCCCGGCGGCTCCGGCGCGGACCGAACTAGGCGCCCTTGAGGGAGCGCGAGTAGGCGATCTCGACCTCCCGGGCCCAGAGGGCGCCGCGCTCCGCGGCGCGCTTCTCCAGCTCGGGGGTGAACTCGAACCACTCCGACGTCGGCGCGTCCGGGGTCTCCCCCTTGAGGTAGCTCTCCAGGAAGTCCAGCGGCATCTCCCAGCCGACACCCACGCCCCAGTCCCCCGTCTCCGGGTTGTTGACCAGGAAGGAGTCGCTCACAGAGGCGTGCTCGAGTTCGAGCACGGTGCCACCGCCCCCGGCCTCGGACAGGCGCAGTTCCACGTACGCGACGGGATCGTCTCCGTACTCCCACGTGAGCGCGAGGAGGCTGGGCTCCTCGCACCGCAGGATCTTGCCGCTGGCGTTGCCCTCCAGGGCGAAGTGGCCCCCTTCCCGGAAGTCCCCCGTCGGTTCCATGAACCACCGGTTGATCCGTTTCGGATCGGTGCAGGCGTTCCAGACGTCCTGCACGGGCGCGTCATAGGTACGACGGATCAGCGCGGTGTGGGCCTCCCCCGCGTCGATGGTCCGGCGCCCCACTTCCCGGTGGGTCTCCGCAGAAGAGCTGGCGGCCTCGGTCATCTCTCTCCCCCATTCCTTTCCTGTGGACGGTCGGCGGCCGCCTCGGCGGCCGCCGCCATGTCGCTGACAATTATGCAATCCAGCCTTATATAAGGCAAGGCTAATACTAGGTGCGGACCCGACCCTGTCCCCGGACGCCCACGAACAGGCCCCGCCCGGTCAGCCACCCCTCGTGGAAGTCGACCTCGCACCCGGCGCTGGTGAACGCCTCGCGGTACTCGCCCTCCGTGAACATCATCAGGTACTCCGTCTCCGTGAACGCCCGGACCCCCGAGGCTTCGGCGACGACCCAGTGGGCCTCCAGCCGGGTCGCGCGGCCGGCCCGGGTCGAGTGCGACACACGGGCGATGGTCCGGCCGTCCCGGCGCACGAGGTCCCCCGCGACATGGCCGTCGAGGAAGCGCTCGGGAAACCACCAGGGTTCGACGATGAGCACCCCGCCGGGCACCAGGTGGGCGGCCATCCGCCGCACCGCATCCCTCAGCTCAGCGACGCTCCGTACGTAGTTCACAGAGGTGAACAGGCACGTGACGGCGTCGAAGAGGCGGCCGAGGTCGAAGTCCCGCATGTCCCCGGCGTGGACCGGTACCGACGGCAGCCGCCGGCGCGCCCTGTCCCGCATCGCCTCGGCGGGCTCCAGGCCCTCGGTGTGGTCGAACAGCCCGGAGAGGACCTCCAGGTGCGCTCCGGCCCCGCATCCCACGTCGAGCAGGGAGGAGGAGCCGGGTGCGGCCGAGCGCACGCGCCGGGCCACGTCCTCCGCCTCGGCCTCCCAGTCCTTGCCCCGTGCCCGGTACATGCACTCATAGACGTCGGCGTGCTCCGGGCCGAAGGCCTCGACGGGGCGGGACGGGGACATCGCTCCTCCTTCTTCCGCACCCGGGGAGTCCTCGCGCGGGAATCCCGGGCGGACGGCCAGGGCAGACTCGACGGCACACTACACTACGTCTTTATGTAGTTCCAGGTGCGTACTCAGCGTTGTTTGCGGTTGTAGAAGTACATCGTCGGCGGCGCGAAGAGCAGGATCAGGACCGCGCACGCCGCGAACCCGCTGACCAGCTCTCCCGGTGTGGCCGAACCGTGCATGAGACCGCGCACGACCGTGGCGGCGTGGCTCACGGGGTTGGCCGAGACCACCGGCTCCAGCCAGGACGGCATGGTGGACGGGTCGACGAGGATGTTGCTGCCGAAGACCAGGATGAACTGGAGCGGGAAGGTCGCCCCCTGCACGGCGGTCGGCGTGCGCATCATGACCCCGAACAGCGTCCACACCCACGCCAGGCTGAAGGTGAAGAGCTGGAGGAAGAGCAGGGCCAGGAGTACGCCCACCAGCCCGCCCTCGGGGCGGAAACCGAGCAGCAGGCCGAGGAGCACGGGCACGGCCGAGGCGACGGCGTACCGGACGACGTCGCCCAGCATGGAGCCCACCAGGACCGACGGCCTCCAGACGGGCAGCGACCGGAACCGGTCGAACGTCCCCTTGGCCATGTCCTGGTTGAGCGTGATACCGGTGTACATGCTCGTGAGCGCCACGGCCAGGACGACGACGCCGGGCAGGAAATACTGGAGGTAGTCCGCCGGGGAACCCGACACCGCGCCGCCGAACAGGTACGTGAACAGCAGCGTGAACATGATCGGGAAGATGATCGCGTCGCTGAGCTGGTCGGGTACGTGCTTGATCTTCAGCAGCGCCCGCCAGGCGAAGGCCAGGGACGCGGCCGTGCGCCCCGCGCGGCTCGGGCGCTCGGAACCGATCAGCACCTCGCGCAGCGAGGAGCGGTCGAGGTCGTTGACGGGTGCGGCAGGAGCGCTCATCGGAGGGCCTCCTCTTCCTCGGAACCGACGGTGGTGGTCCTGTGTCCGGTCATGGCGAGGAACGCCTCGTCCAGACTCGGCTGGTCAGCGGTGAACTCGCTCACCTCCACACCCGCGCGCGACAGTTCGGTGATGGCCAGCGCGGCCCGGTCGGGCTCGGATATCGGCACGGACAGCCTCCCCGTCCCCGGATCCCAGGTCGAGTCGACTCCGAAGTGGCGCGCCAGCAGGGCCTCGGCGTCCTCGCGCCGCAACGGGTCGCGGAGGCCGAGGCGCAGGGTGGCCTCCCCCGCGGCCTCCTTGATCTCCGCCGGAGTCCCCTTCGCGACCACCCTGCCCCCGTCGATGAGGGCGATGAAGTGCGCCAGGCGGTCGGCCTCCTCCAGGTTCTGCGTGGTGAGCAGGACCGTGGTCCCGGCCTCGACCATCGCCCGGACGATGTCCCAGACCTGGCTGCGGCTGCGCGGATCGAGGCCGGTGGTCGGCTCGTCCAGGAAGAGCAGGTCGGGGGTGGTCACGATACTGGCCGCGATGTCGATGCGCCGCTTCTCCCCGCCGGAGTAGGTGCGCAGCAGCCGGTCTGCGGCGTCGGCGAGGTCGAACGCCTCGACGAGCTGGTCCGCCCTCCGCCGCGCCGCGCCCCGCCGGAAGCCCCGGAGCAGCGCCGCCAGCACCAGGTTCTCCCTGCCGGTCAGCTCCTCGTCCACGGTGGTCGACTGGCCGGTCAGGCTCACACGGGAGCGGACGGAGTCGGCCTCGGCGACGACGTCGTGCCCCAGCACCCGGGCGGTGCCGGAGTCCGGCCGCGCGAGCGTGCTGAGGAGCCGGACCGTCGTCGTCTTGCCCGCGCCGTTGGGCCCGAGCAGGCCGTAGACGACACCGCGCGGCACGTTCATGTTCAGCCCGTCGACCGCGCGTCGGGAGCCGAAGCCCTTCACCAGGTCCACGGCCTCGATGGCCGGGCCCGAGTCCGAAGTCATGGCCTTCCTCCTCTGGGGTGGTGGGGTGGAGCGGCCCGCACCCTTCCCCGCGGCGCGGTCGCGTCGACCGCGCCGGGGTCGCGGGTCCGGCGGGATGGCGCCCTGATGGCACCCCTGTGCTCATGGACCACAATAGAAGCTTTGGCTTATATAAGTCAATGCTACATTGAACGCGAAGAGCACGTGCGGATACGCGGAGCGACGTCTCCACGACAAACAGTACACCCCTATACACTACAGATTTTTATAGTTATTTTGGGCGTGGTCCCCAACAGGACCTCGACGCCACCATGCGAGGGAAGACATGCGATCGCGCCACATCATGTGCGTCAGTGTCCAGGGACACGGCCACGTCCACCCGTCGCTCGGCCTGGTCCGGGAACTGGTCCGCCGGGGCCACGAGGTCACCTACGTGACCGGCGGGATGTTCGCCGAGGACGTGCGGTCGGCCGGGGCCGACCCGGTCCCCTACACGTCCGTCTTCGACGAGGTCCACGTCCCGGACGTCGTGGAGGAGAGCGACGCCGAGACCCGGATGCACCTGCTCCACCTCCAGGAGAACCTGGCGATCCTCCGCGCGGCGGAGGCCGCGGGCGACGGCTCGCCCCCCGACCTCCTGCTCTACGACGTCTTCCCCTTCATCGCGGGCAGGCTGCTCGCGGGGAGGTGGCGGTGTCCCGCGGTGCGGCTGTCGCCGATCTTCGCCGCCAACGAGCACTACTCCGTCTACGAGGACCTCTGGCGCGGCAACGGCTTCCGCCACCCCGCCGAGGTCGAGGCGTTCGTCCCGGTCATGCGGGAGGTCCTCGCGGAGTCCGGCCGGGGGGACGTGTCCATCAGGGAGTTCTGGGACGAGATCGAGGACCTGAACGTCGTCTTCATCCCCCGGTCGTTCCAGATAGCCGCCGAGACCTTCGATGACCGGTTCGTCTTCGTCGGCCCCTCGGAGCCGCCCGTGACCGAGCCGTCCGGCTGGCGCCCGCCGGAGAACGGAGCGCCGGTGCTCCTGGTCTCCCTGGGCAACCAGTTCAACGAGCACCCGGAGTTCTTCCGCGCGTGCGCCCACGCCCTCGCGGACACCGGGTGGCACGTGGTCCTGGTGATCGGGCAGTTCCTCGACCCGGCGCTGCTGGGCGACCTCCCGCCCGGCACGGAGGTGCACGCCTGGCTTCCGTTCGAGGAGGTCCTCCCCCACGCGTCCGCCTTCGTGACCCAGGGAACGACGGGCGCGGCCATGGACTCCCTCCGCTGGGGGTGCCCCCTCCTCGTGGTCCCGCACTTCGCCACGGAGGCCCGCCCCTCGGCTGACCGCGTCGTCGAACTGGGGCTCGGCCACCGCCTGGAGGCGGACCAGGTGAACGCCCCGGGCATCGCCCGCGCCGTCCTGCGGTTGGCCGGAGACACCGGCGTGGCGGAGCGGGTCGCCTCCATGCGCGCGGACATCGCCGCCTCGGGAGGTGCGGTACGCGCGGCCGACGCCGTGGAGCGGCACCTGGCCCGGGGCGGGGGCACCCCCCGGAACCGCCCCCTCGCCCCGGAAACCGCCGGTCGCCCCCCGACCCCCCCTCAATATCAGCGTTGACTTATATAAGCCCGTTGCTAGACTGGAGCCGTGCATGCTTTCGACGTACTCGGCGACCCGGTCCGCCGCCGCATCCTCGACCTGCTGGCCGACGGCGAACTGGCGGCGGGCAAGGTCGGCGCGGTCATCCAGGAGGAGTTCGGGATCTCGCAGCCCGCCGTGTCCCAACACCTGCGGGTCCTCAGGGAGAACGGTTTCACGACCGTTCGCGCCGCCGGGGCCCAACGACTCTACGCCGTTGACCCCTCTCCGCTTAAGGACGTCGACATGTGGCTGGAACGCTACAGGAAGTTCTGGAACCAGCGGCTCGACGCGCTCGGGACCGAACTGACCCGCGGAGCACGCGAACGCCGCCTGCGGCGTGAGTCCTCCGACCCCGACGCGGCGGTGCCCTCCTCCGAGGACGCCGCGCGGCGGGAGGACCACGGAGGGGAGGAGTAGGGCCCCGCGGGACCGCCGCGGCCGCCTGGCGGGCACCGGTCGCGCCCCGGCGGCCGCTCAGCCCTCCTCGGTGTAGGAGTTGCTCGCGTACCACTGGCCGCGCCCGCCCGGCAGGAGGTCCAGGACCTGCCAGACGGGGGAGAGCAGGTCGATACCCCGCTCCGTCAGCGTTCGCGAGAGCTCCGGACGGGCGCTGTAGAAGTGGCGCACCGCACCGTCCTCCCTCACGAAGACGGACACCCCAGGAGCCTGGGCGCCCTCCCGCGTCTCCGCTCCGAAGTCGCGGTTGAAGGTGGAGTGTCGGCTGGACAGCAGCCGCAGGCCGTCCCAGCCGCGGAGCGCGCCCCAGCGGCGCAGCTCGGCCGCTCCCGCCTTGGCCACGACCGCGAAGGCCGTGTGCTGTTCCAGGTGGGCCGCGACACCCCGGAAACCGTCGACCCACATCGAACACATGGGGCACGCCTGCCCGCTCCCCGGCTCGAACATCAGGTGGTAGACGACGAGCGTGTCGTGGCGGCCGAAGAGGTCGGCCAGAGGGGTGGTGACGATCCCGCCCTCGCGGGACAGGTCGGCCGACCCCTCCTCGAAGACGTACCCGTCCGCGCTCGCGCCCCGCGGCAGTTCCCGCCGGGCCGCGGCCACGCTCTCGGCGAGGCGGGACAGCTCCCGCTCCCGCTCCAGCAGCGCGCGGCGCGCGGCCACGTACTCGGGGCCGGCTCCGGACGGCCACAGCACGATGTCGTTGTCCTCATCCACGAACCCTCCAGAGTCCCTCTGACGCCCGGTCGGCTGGCTTGTCTTTCCGGTACCGGCAAGGCCTCGCCGCGGCAGGCTGACGACAGTCACGCCGACCCGCAGCCCGGATAGGGGAAGATACCAACTTCCCGGCGTTCCCGGGCCGCTTTCCGGTCCCGCCGGGGAGGTCCGCCGCATGTTCCCCCTGACACCCCAGGCGTCCGCATGCTACGATTTTAGTATATATTTTTAAATTTATGATTCGGTTCGGGGTGCCGTTCGCCCCCGAGGAAGCGAAGGAGGGGACATGACCCGTCCTCCACACCCGGGAGCACCGCGTCTCCTCGACGGCGGCCTGGCCACCGAGCTCGCGCGCTCCGGCGAACCGGTGGCAGAACCCTGGTGGACCAACAAGCCCCTCATGGTGGGGGCCAAGCGCGAGCGGCTCAAGCGGATCCACGGGGACTTCCTGACCGCCGGGGCGGACGTGCTCACCGCCAACACCTTCCGGTGCAACCTCCGGGCCCTGGACAGGCTGGGCTTCGATCCGAGCGCCGGGATGGCGTGGATGGTCCACGCGGCGGTGGGAGCCGCCGAGGCCGCGGCGAGGGATCGTCCGGACGCGGAGGTGGTCGGGTCCATCGGCCCCGTCGAGGACTGCTACCGCCCCGACGCGGTCCCCTCCGACGACGACCGTCTGCGCGCGGAGCACCGCTGGCTGGCCACCGAGCTCAGGCGCTGCGGGATCCGGACCTTCCTCGTGGAGACGATGAACACGGTGAGGGAGGCCCGGATCGCGGTGGAGGAGGTCGTCGCGGTGGGCGGCGTGCCGTGGGTCGGGTTCGTCTGCGGGGACGGCGCCGCGCTGCTGTCCGGCGAGCCCCTGGCCGCCGCGGCCGAGGCGGTCGGGGAGGCCGGGGCCGAACTGGTCTGCGTCAACTGCACCGATGTCGGACGCACCGAGACCGCCCTGCGTTCTCTGCGCGCGTCGTTCTCAGGCGCGATCGGCGCCTACCCGAACATCGAGGACCGCCGCCCCGGGACGCCTCCGGGCGAGGGGCCCCTGCCGACCGCGGTCACACCCGCCGCCTTCGCCGACACCCTGACGCGCTGGCACGGGGAGTTCGGACTCGCGCTCCTCGGGGGCTGCTGCGGAACGTCTCCCGCGCACACCGCGGCCCTGGGGCGCGCGCTGCGCGGGGAGCCCGCTGCCGCCGCCCGCGGCGCGGCGGGCTGAGCGGGCCCGGCCCCGGGCCCGGGACGGGCCCGGGGCTCAGGCGGAGAAGAGCCCCTTGTTCAGCATCGGCTTGGCCGTCTCCTGGAAGTCGATGCCGGGATGCAGGTCCCGGATGGTCCCCTCGATGACCAGCAGCGAGAGCAGCGGGAAGACGAGCTCCGGGGCGGCGTGCACCCCGTGTCTGCGCTGGAGGTCGAACATCTCGGTGGCGAAGGCGATCAGGCTGAACTCACGCGCCGGGAGCCCGTGGCTGCGGTGGACCAGGTCCGCCATGAGCGCCGTGAAGCCCTCCAGGTCGGCGTCCTCCCCCAGCCCGGAGGAGCTCTCCACGACGATCTCGGCGCAGCGGGTACCGCGCCCGACCGCCATGTTCATGAAGAACTCCGCGAAGAGCCGGCGCAGGCGGTCCGACAGCTGGACGCTGAACCCGGCGTCGAGCACGACCACCTCGCCCGCCTCCGTGAAGTACAGGTTGCCCCGGTGCAGGTCGCAGTGGACGAAACCGTCGACGAACAGCATCCGGTAGATGGCCTCCAGAGCGGACTCGGCGAAGCGCCTGCGCAGTACTGGCGGGCACCGCTCGGCCGTACGGATGTCGAGGTCCGGGACGAACTCCATCACGATGCAGCGCGGTCGGCACAGCTCCGCGTGCACCCTCGGGGCGCGGACGCGCCGCACGGCGGCGAGGTCGCGCCGCAGCCGCTGGAGCGCCTCCGCTTCCCGGGGGAAGTCCAGTTGGCCCAGGACGGCCTCGGTGACCTGGCCCACGACCTGGACGACCGGCATCCCGGAGAGGAGGGGCAGCCGGGCGGCAAGCGCCGACCCCCGGCGCATGAGCCGGAGGTCGCGCTCCATGACGGCGGCGATCCCGGGACGCTGGACCTTGAGCGCGACCGCGCCGCCGGACTCGCTGACCGCGCGGTAGACGCAGGCGATGCTGCCTCCGGCGACCGGTCGGAAGTCGACGTCGCGGAACAGGACCCGCAGGTCGTCCCCGTAGATGTCGCGCAGGACCCTCTCGCTGCGCGCCTCGTCCAGTGGGGCGACGTCGTCCTGGAGGCGGGCGAGCTCGTCGCAGAGGGAGGGCGAGAGCACGTCCCGGCGGGTTCCGAGGACCTGGCCCACCTTCACGAACGCCGGACCCAGCCTCACCAGCAGCCCGACCATCCGCCGGTTGAACCTCCGGCGGCCGCTCCCGCGGCCCGCGACCGCGGCGGCGGCCGCTCCCTCCACCAGCGCCGCCGGGACCGCGACCGCCGCGGTGGCGACCACCCGCACCGCCCGGAGCAGGTCCTCGAATCCGTGTGCCACAGGTTCCCCTCAGCGTCCGGCGCCGCGGCCCGCCGAGCGCCGGAAGCCCGGCAGTTCGACCGCACGCAGCTGCAGTGTGTCGTAATCGCAGTACCAGTGGAGCCTCCCGTCCCAGGTGAGGGCGCTCGGGCGCCCCCACACGGAGACGGTGACGCGTTCGTGGTGGCCGCCTGCGTCCAGCAGGGTCAGACGCCCGCGGCGCTGGTCGGCGTAGGTGACGTAGCCGTCGGAGACCGTCACACCGGTGGGGCGTCCGCCCACCGGCACACTCTCCACCAGCGAGAGGTCGTCGAGCGAGCGGAAGTCGAGGACGCCGAGGTCCCCGTAGCTCATCCAGAGGCCGTCGCGGCCGGCCTCGATACCGGACACGGAGTGGCCCGGGCGGGGGTTGGGCGCCTCGTCCAGGGTGGCCCCGGTTCCCGGGTCCAGCAGGCGCAGCCGGTCCTCCTCCCCCACGATCTGGAGCAGTGCTCCCCGGACCGTGGTGAGGTCGGTGCTGATGTCGTCGCAGGAGATCTGGTGGATGACCTGCCCGGTGTGCGGGTCCACCGCGCTGATGCGCCGGGTGAAGCCCTCGGAGAACCACAGGAACTGGCCGAACCAGGTCAGACCGCACGGGGTCAGCGCGTTGACCGGCAGATCCCGGACGATACCGGCCAGGATGGTCATGTCCTCTCCTTCCGGCGGACGATTCCGCAGTCCAGCCGCCACTCGGCGACGTCACGTACCGACTCCGGCCGGTGCAGCCTCACGCCGAGCACGTCCCCCGGGGCCACGGCGGTGTGGCGCAGGGGCCAAATCCACACGGCCCAGTTGCAGCCGGGGTAGGACGGGAAGTTCGACAGGCTCACACCGGGTGTGAACGCCGCGGTGAACGATCCCATGACGGCGTGCAGCGTGCCGGGGCGGGTGATCGGCAGCTCGTGCACCTCGCCGGAGGCGGACGGGGCCTTGGCCCCCAGGTCGGCCGTGACCGCGGGCACGCTGCGGCTCAGCGGCAGCGGGTCGCGCTGGAAGAAGTGCAGTTGCGGCCCCGGAGCCGCGTGCTCCTGGACCGCCCTCAGGTCGTAACCGAGGAAGTCCTCCGACCAGACGCCCCAGCCCTCCCCGTCGAACTGGATCGCCGTGAGGTCGGTGGTGAGCCTCCCCGGGACGACGCGCCCTCCCTCCGCGAGGTTGTCCGCCGCGAACTCGGCGAACGTCTCGGGCATCTCCTCCTCAGGGCCCAGGTTGCCCATCAGCTCGCCCACCACCACGTCCGCCGGGACCGGCAGCCGTACCTTGCGGGCGTCGCCCCGGACGACGGTGAGCCGGTCCGCGAGTCCGTTGCTCTCGGCGATGCGCGCGGCCATGGCCGCGGTGTCCGGGTCGCCCTCCACCGCGAACACGTGCCCCGCCCCGTGTCGCAGGGCCAGGAAGCTCAGGGCGAGCATGCCCGCGCCGAGGTCGGCGACCACGTCCCCGGGGTTGATCGACTCCCGCAGGGCCAGGTCGTAGGCGCGCAACCGCTCCCCGTCGGAGAGCATCACCTGGTGCATCAGCAGTGTCCGGCCGTCCACCGGGCCTCCTGTCGACGGGCCCCTTCCGGCCCCGTGGGGCCGGAAGGGGCGGGCTGCCACGGGATCAGATGTTGACGGCGGCGTGCTCGCCGACGACAGCCTCACGCATGACGAGCCGGAGCCCGCTCAGGCGGGCCTTGGCCTCGTCCTCCGTGGTGAGGAGCGCGGCGTCGGAGCCGACCATGGTCAGCTCCGTGCCCTCCGGGTCGAGGTCGGAGAGCTTTCCGGAGACGTGCACCGGGTTCGCGGCGTACAGGACGCCGCGAGGGGTGACGAGCTCGAACTCGGCGTCGATGTGCAGGTCGCCGGGGTAGCGGACACCGCTGAGGCTGCTCTCGGTACCGTCACCCAGGCTGCCCCCGGAGGGACGGGGCCAGCTGGCCCGCAGCATGACCCTGCCGCCGAGCTCCTCGCAGTGGCCGACCAGGGCCGTCCTGGCCAGCTGGGCGAGGACTCCGGTGCCCTCGTCGTGCTTCTCCGGGCCGAAGAGGAGGATCTCGGCTCCCGCGGCCAGCTTGTGGTCGCCGGCGAGCTCCACCCGGACCGTCCGGCCGTCGACCTCCAGCTCCAGCTGGCCCTCCATCGAGACCTGCATGATCATCGAGGGGTCGACCAGCATGGACATGCAGGCGGCGGGGCTGTCGGCGAAGAAGACCGTCGGAGTCGTGCCGATCGGCTGGTTGTCGTCGGTCGAGGGGTACCAGGCCTCGGGCAGCGTGGTGCCCCGCACCACGCCCGGGGACTGGACGAGCTCCATCTGCTGGTCGCCGCGCGGGTAGCCCAGGTAGGGCCGGCCCAGCGGCTTCTGGAAGGGCGGCACCGAGTCGACGACACCGTAGATGTCGATGACGTTGCGGTGCACCAGCCGCATGGTGCTGGTCTCCAGGATGCCGAAGCGGCGGATGTGGAACTCGGCGGGGAAGTTGGTGCCCGGTGCGATCTGCCGCACGTGCCCGGTGTTCGGCAGCATCGGGTTCGAGAGGATCTGGATCCTGTCGTTCAGCTCGTAGCTGAATCCCTTGATGCCCACCTCGGGCGCGCTGATCAGCTCGGTGTCGAACTCCGCGTGCCCCTTGGCGTCCACGCGGTGCTCGAAGCCCGGCATGGGCCACTTGTTCATCTGGACGAAGCCGGAGAGGTTGATGGTCTCCCGCTTGCCGCCGTAGTAGTCATCGCCGTAGACGATGGTCGCGGCGGCCAGGATGTGCGGTCGGATCGGCTTCGGGGCCAGATCCAGGGATTCGTAGTTTTCCATGGCCATTGAGGACCTCCTACTCGATGCGCCGCCGATCGGCAGCGGAGTGCATCGGCTTCAGAAACTATATTTTTTTCAAGTAATGGTCAACACTCACCCCCGTACCGGAAGACTGTTCTCACCCGGCGGTAAGAGGGGTCCGTGCCGTTCCGGGCAGCACGAAGCGGGCGGCCACGGCGGTGGCCGCCCGCGGGGCGCTGTGAGGGGGAGTTCAGCCCGCCCGGACCCGTTCCTCCCTCACGGCGCGGAGCTCGAACGCCTCGGCCGCGGTGCTGAGCGCCTCCCGGCAGCCGCGCACGGTCGGCTCCACCGCGACCACCAGGGCGTAGCGCCCCCAGACGTGGCCCTCCGGAGGGGGCGCCACCCGCGCGCCGGGAGGGACGGTCGGGGTCGCGAGCACGACGGAGGAGGGCAGGGACGAGCGCCTGACCACGACGCGCTCCACGGTCAGTGCCCGGTCCGGGTAGAGGAAGCGCACCCCGGCGGCCCTTCGGCGGAGGGGTGCCGGCTCCGGCTCTCTTCCGAGCGCGATCTCGGCCGCGATCCTGGCGGCGTCGATACCGGTGGCGGCCTCACCGAGGAAGGGGATGAGGTCGCCCCCCAGCCGGCAGTTGACCTCGATGACCCGCCATTCCCCGTTCGGGCCGCGGCGCAGCTCCGTGTGTGTCATGCCGGTGGTGAAGCCCAGGGCCCGGTGCGCGCGCCCGAGCACGTCGCGCAGGCCCGGGTCCGAGAGCAGGGGGTCGGCCCCGTCCACCGTGTGGCCGGTCTCCTCGAAGTAGGGCGGGAAACCGCTCTGCTTGCGCGCGACGAACAGGGGGAGCACCCGCCCGTTCACACAGGCGGAGTCGACGCTGATCTCGGGTCCCTCGACGCACTGCTCGACGAGCACGCCCGCCTCGTAGTGCCGCGCTATCGGGACGTGCGCGGCACGGGCGTGCGCGTAGGCGCCCTCCACCTCCTCGGCGGAGTCGGCCCGCACCACCCCCATACTCGCGCCCAGCGCCCGGGGCTTGAAGACGACCGGGAAGCCGATGCGCGGGGCGGCGCGGGCCGCGTGCTGGGGGGAGAGGAGGAGGGCCGACCTCGGCTGGGGGACGCCCGCGGCCCCGAGCAGCACACGGGTCCTGTACTTGTCACGGCACCGGTCGACCACGTCCGCGGACACGCCCGGAAGCCCCAGGTCCGCGGCGATCCGGGCGCTGTTCTCCATCTTCAGCTCGTCCCAGCACAGCACTCCGCCGACCGGGCGCCTCCGGGCGACCCGGCGCGCCGCCGCGATCAGGGCCGGCGCGTCGGAGGTGTCGACCACGGTGCTGCCGACGAGGTACTCGTCCTCCCAGGTGGTCTCGCGCTCGGCGAGCAGCCACACATCCGCCACCCGGGCGACGCTGCGCAGCAGGTACCCCCGGTAGTGCTCGAAGACGACGCCCACCAGCAGGATCGTCGGCCGGCCACCCGTCCCCGCCGCGGCGCCGCTCATCCCCGGTCCCCGTTCCGCGCCGTTCCGGGCAGGATCGCGCGCAGCGCCCTCCCCGGGAAGTCGCAGTACCACAGCAGCCGCCCGTCCCACGCCATCCCGGTGGGATTGCCCACAGCCGGGGCGCTGAAGACCTTCCGCTCCGTCAGGACGTCGTACCCGCGGATGACCTTCTCCTCGTAGTCGCTGTAGAAGACGGTCCCGTCCGCGTAGGTGAGCCCCGACGGATTCCCCTCGACGGGGAACTCCCGTAGGACCGTCATGGTGGCGAAGTCCCGCAACTGGACCACGGGAGGCCTGCGGAGACACATCCACACACCCTCGGGTCCGGCCTCGGTGCCGCACAGGCGACCGTTGGAGGGGCGGACGGCCTTGCGTCCCGTCACCTCGCCGGTGCCCGGGTCGATCAGCAGCAGCCTCTTGGGCCGCTCCCCGACCTGGCAGACCAGGCCGTCGACGAAGGCCAGGTCCGCACGGGCCCCGGGACAGCTGTGACGCGCGAGGACCCGGCCGTCGGCCGGGTCGAGGGCGTAGAGCTCCCCCGCCCGCTGGTCGGAGTGCCAGAACCGCCCGCCGTCCCAGGTCAGTCCGCACAGGTAGGTCCCCGGCACGGGCAGGGAGGCGACCACCGGCCCGCCGTCGGTGTGCTGTGTCGTCATGGCGTCCGCTCCGTTCGGTGCCGGCCCCCCCGGACGCGGTGCCCGGGGAGGGGTACGCCCCGCCCGCTCCCCGCCGGTGAAGAGACCAGAAAAAGAGAACTTCATATAAGTATAGTTGTAAAGCCGGTTACCGAAGTCAACCCGCAGAACGCGGGTGCGCCGACGCGGCCCGCCCGGGCCGACCCACGATGGGAGAAGGTCCATGGACGACTGCGACTCCGCGCTCTTCCTCTACGAGGAGGCGATGGCCTACACGTACTCCGCGGCCCTGCGGACGGCGGCAGCGGTCCGGGTCGCCGACCACATCCACGCGGAGCCCAGGCCCGTCGGGGAGCTGGCCGAGGCGACGGGGACGCGCCCCGACGCCCTGCGGCGCGTACTGCGGCTGCTCGCCTCCCGGGACGTGTTCCGGGAGCACCCGGGGGACCGCTTCTCCCTGACGGACCGGGGGCGCTCGCTGCGCGGCGACGCCGCCGTCTGCGCGGTCCCCGGCATCCTGATGTTCACCGACACCATGTTCTGGACGATGACGCACGAACTCCCGGCGAGCACGCGTGACCCCCACCCGCGGTTCGCGCGCTTCTTCGGACGCTCCCTGCCCGAGTACCTCGACGCCGACCCGGCCGTCGACGGCCTGTACCGCGAGGGCATGGCGACCGTCTCCGACGCCGAGAACGACCTCGTGGCACGGGCCTGTGAGCTTCCCGAGAACGGCACCGTCGTCGACGTCGGCGGACGCAACGGCAGCCTGCTCGTCCCGGTCCTGCGCGGGCGCCCGGGACTGCGCGGCGTGCTCTTCGACCGCCCGGAGGCCGTGGACACCGGCCGCCTGGAGGCGGCCCCGGACCTGGAGGGGCGCTGGCGCGCCCTCGGCGGCGACTTCTTCGAGGAGGTGCCCCCTGCGGACGTCTACCTGCTCAAGCGCATCCTGCACAACTGGGACGACGAACGGAGCGTGCGCATCCTGGAGAACTGCCGCAGGGCCATGGCACCCGGCGGGCGCGTCCTGGTCGTGGACGCCGTCATCCCGCCGGGCGGCGGCATGCACCAGAGCAAGGCCATGGACCTCATGATGCTGGCCGCCCTCACCGGTCAGGAGCGCAGCGAGGCCGAACTGGAACCGCTGTTCACCGCGGCGGGCCTGCGCCTGTCCAGGGTGATCGGCACCCCCTCGGTCATGTCCGTGGCCGAGGGGGTGCCCGCGTGACGCCCGCCGGCTCGCCCTTGTATGAGCCCCCCAAAAAAGATATATCTATTTAAAGTAAATGTACGGCGACACAATCGCTGCCGGCGCCTTCGCCCGGGCCGGGGCAGCCGACCCGACGGGAGGGTGCATGCGGACGGACACCGAGACCGGGAGAACACCGCTGTCCGAGCGGCTGGCGGTATCGGCCGGGTCGCGGCCCTCCGCCCGCGGGGGGATCGCGGCCTGGCTGGCCGCACGGCGCCGCAGCGGCTCCTTCCGCGTCGAGCGGGCACCGCTGGAGGGCCTGCGCGGGTGGGGCTTCGCGCCCGGATCGGGCAACCTCGTGCACGACAGCGGCAGGTTCTTCACCGTGGAGGGCCTGGACGTGGAGACGGACTACGGCCCCCTGCCGCGCTGGCAGCAGCCGATCATCCGCCAGTCCGACGTCGCGATCCTCGGCCTGTTGGCCAAGGAGATCGACGGGGTCCTGCACTTCCTCATGCAGGCCAAGATGGAACCCGGCAACATCAACACGGTCCAGCTGTCCCCCACCGTGCAGGCCACGTCCAGCAACTACCTGCGCACCCACCGGGGGGCGCGGCCCCGCCACCTGGAGTACTTCACCGAACCGGGGAAGGCCCGCGTCCTCGTGGACCTCCTGCAGTCCGAGCAGGGGTCCTGGTTCCACGGCAAGCGCAACCGCAACATCGTGGTGGAGACGACCGCCGACGTGGACGGGCACGAGGACTTCGCCTGGCTGACCCTCGGCGACATCCTCGACGCGCTGCACCAGCCCCACCTGGTGAACATGGACACCCGGACGGTGCTGTCCTGTCTGCCCGACCTGCCTCCCCGCCGCGCCGGGGAGGGCTTCCCCGGGGAGGTGGAGCGCTCCTTCGCCGCTTCGGACCAGCAGTCGCTCCACACCCACGGCGAGGTCGAGGAGTGGGTGGCCGAACGCAAGTCCGCCTACTACCTGCGCGCGGAGCCGATCCCCCTGGACGACGTCGGGGGGTGGAGGCGCGCCGACGGCGAGATCCGCCACGAGTCCGGCAGGTTCTTCAGCATTCTCGGCGTGGACGTGGCGGCCACGAGCAGGGAGGTCACGAGCTGGAGCCAGCCCCTGCTGGCCCCCCGCGGCACCGGGCTGACCGCGTTCGTCGTCCAACGGGTGGCGGGGACGGCCCACGTACTGGTCCACGCCGACCTCAGGCCCGGTTACCGGGACACGGTCGAGATCGGCCCGACGGTGCAGTGCACACCCGACAACTTCGCCGGCCTGCCCGCTGAGCGGCGCCCCGCCTTCCTCGACCACGTGCTGCACTCCCCGCACACCCGTGTCCACTACGACGTCGAGCAGTCCGAGGAGGGCGGGCGCTTCCACCACGCGGTCACGCGTCACCTCATCGTGGAGAACACCGCTCCGCTGCCGTACGTCCTTCCGCCGGACTACGCCTGGTTGACCGCTCGGCAGCTCTCCCGGCTGATCCGGCGCAGCCACCACGTCAACATCGAGGCCCGGAGCCTGCTCCTCGTCCTCAACGCGCTGCGCGCGCACGCCTGAGGGGGACGAGCGCCGGGCGGGGCCCGGCCGGCCCGGTGGACGAGACCGCACCATCACGACAGACACCGGCGCGGTACCGCCGCGCCCGTTGCGACCACGGAGGAGAGAGAGCGTGGTTTCCACAGCAGGACCGGACCGGCCGGATCCGTCGCCCGGCACACGCCGTCCCGAGGGAGGGCTCCGGAACGCCTCCTGGGACCAGATACGAGACCTGTTCGCGCTGGACCGCGACTGCACCCACCTCAACACCGGAACCGTCGGCGCCATGCCGCACGAGGTGCTGGAGGTCAACGACCGGGTGACCCGCGAGTGGACCGGGGGACTCATGAACGTCTACCCGCCCGCCATGTACACCGAGCACCGTGCCAACATCGGGCGCGCCTTCGGCGTCGACCAGGACGAGATGGTCATCTGCCACAACGCCACGGAGGGCGTGGCCAGGGTCATCCACGGACTGGACCTGGGGGACGGCGACGAGGTCGTCACCACCAGCCACGAGTGCTACTCGGTGCTGTCGAACTTCAACCTGGTCCGGAACCGGCACGGGCTGACGATCAGGACGGTCACACCCCCGTCGGGCCCCGACGTGCGCGCCGAGGAGATCGTCGAGCTCTTCGAGAGGCAGATCACCCCGCGGACGAAAGTCCTCGCCTTCGCTGCGATCACCCTGTTCACCGGCACCATGATGCCCGTCCGGGAACTGTGCGAGCTGGCCCACCGGCACGGTCTCATCACCGTCATCGACGGAGCCCTGCTCCCGGGCATGCTCGACTGCGACCTGCGGGCGTACGGCGCCGACTTCATCTCCTGCTCGGGGTCGAAGTTCCAGTGCGGTCCGCTCGGGACCGGACTGCTCTACGTGCGCAACAAGGTGCACCCCGAGTACAACCCGCTTCCCCTGCCGACCTTCTGGCCCGTCATCTCCACCTGGTACCCGATGATCGGCAGTCCCCCTCCGAGGACGACGACGTCGGTGGAGAGCTACAACATGGGCGACTACCTCCAGAGCGCGGGGAGCGCCAACATCGCCAAGGGCGCGGCCCTGGCCAGGGCGTGCGAGCTGTGGGACGAGATCGGCCGCGACCGCATCGAACTCCGGGTGCGTGAGCTGGCCGAGTACGCGCGGAGCAGACTGGTGGAGCACTTCGGCTGGGAGTCCCTCTACTCACCCTCCTCCGACCCCCGCCTGCGCTCCCCGCTGATCGCCTTCAACCCCTTCCGCGCACGCGAGGACGCGTGGAACATCAAGAAGTTCATCACCTTCGTGGACCGCCTGGAGTCCGAGCACCGGATCTGGATTCGGTGGACGGAGTTCGACGTACCGGGTTCCCCCCACCAGCACTACGCCGCGCGCCTGTGCACCCACCTGTTCAACGGACACGACGAGATCGACAGGGCGGTCGGCACCATGGCCGCGCTGGCGCGCGAGATCTCCTGAACGATGAGGACGAAGGACATGAGCGACGACGCACTCCCCGGCCCCACTCTGCGGCTGCGCGGCCCCGCCGGGATCCCCCCGCTGGACCCGGTCTGCGCGCACCAGTCCCCGGCGGACCAGATCCGGCGGCTGTTCTCCCGGCAGCTGTTCACCTACGCGCCGGTCGGGGATCCGGACGACTGGCGGGCCCTCGAACCGGTCCCCGACCTCGCCGCCGCGGTCCCCTCCACCTACAACGCGGGGCTGGGGGCGAGCCACACCTGCTACGTGGTCCACCTGCGCCCCGGGGTCATGTGGGACACCGCCCCGCCGCGCGCGGTGACCGCGCACGACGTAGTGCGCGGCCTGAAGCGGATGTGCAACCCCGTGGCCAGGCCCGCGGCGATCAGCTACTTCACCAGCACCATCAGGGGCATGGCGGACTTCTGCGCGGAGTACGCCGCCAGCGTGGGCCGCGAAACCTCCGACCCCCGCGCCTTCAGCGACTTCCAGAACACCCACGGCATCCCCGGTGTGTTCGCGCTCGACGACGAGACCCTCGTGATCGAACTCGTGCGCCCCGCGCTCGACGCGATCGATATCCTCGCCCTGCCGTGCGCGGCCGCCGCGCCGGAGGAGTACGACGCCTTCGTGCCCGGAGGCGGGGACACGCTTCTCGACACGCGCTCCAACGGCCCGTACCGGGTCGCCGCCCACGAACCGGGCGCCTTCCTGCGCCTGGAGCGCAACCCGGTCTGGAACGGGGACTCCGACCCCGTACGCGAACAGAACGTGGACGCCGTAGAGGTCACGGTGGAGCGCAGCGGGAACGCGCGCGTCACCGAACTCGTCCGGTCCGGCGCCGCGGACCTGCCCTGGGGGGTGTCCCTGGCCGAACCCCGGACGGAGCCGCCCAGCTCACCCGGACACCGGCTCGGCTACTCGCTCGACCCGTACCTGGTCTTCAACCTGGACTCGCCGGGGGGCGGGCCCTTGGACGACGTCAGGGTCAGGCGGGCCGTCGCGCGCGCCATCGACAAGGGCGCACTCGCCAGGATCGCGGCCGGGTCGGGCGCGGGGACCGCGGTCCGGGTGGCGGACTCGATCGTGCCCCCGGGCAACGACGCGGCGAGGGACCCCGGTCGGCCTCCGGCTGCGGACGCCGGCGGCGACACCGACGGCGCCAGGGCCCTGCTCGCCGAGGCGGGGGTGGACGGCAGCCTGCGCCTGACAGTGGTCCATCCGGACGGCGAGACCGACACCGCCATGGCGCGGTCCTACGCCGCCGACCTGGAGAAGGCGGGTGTCTCGGTACGGCTCCGCGCCCTGGACCCCGACTCCCTGCGGCGCGCGCTCCGCGGGACGGGGGACGGGCGGGACCGCGGCTGGGACATCGCCGCCTCGTCGTGGTCGCCCGGCTGGTTCCACCACAACGCCAGGGCCTTCCTCCAACCGCTGTGCGACGGCCCGCCGGGGGGATGGAACCTGGGCGGGTACGCGAACCCGGAGGTCGACGCGCTCATCGAGCGGGCGCTGGAGGCGGTGGCGGACCCGAAGCGGCGCGAGACCGCGTGGTCGGACGTCGAGGACCGCGTACTGGAGGACCTCCCGGTCGTCCCGCTGCTGTTCCAGACGCCCGCGGCGCCCCGTCTACGCGGGGCGCGCGTACGGGAGGCCGTCGGGATGCCCAGCCTCGGCTTCTCCTACGACCTGGCCACCCTGCGGCTCTCCTCCGAGGCCCCGGACGAGGGCTGACCGGTGCGCGGCGCGGGCCCGTCCGGCGGGTCCAGCCAGATGTGGCTCGCGTCGTACCAGCGGTCCACGTGCGGAAGGGGTATGGCGTTGCGCACGCGGTCGCTCATGATGTGGGGGATGGTCGGCTCGCACACGAGGATCGGGACGATGGCGGCGTCCTCCATGACCCGGCGGTCCACCCGGTGCCAGAGTTCGTCCGCCCGCTCCGGGCTGCGGGCCGCGAGGGCCTCCTCGATCAGGCGGTCCACCTCGGCGCTCCTGTACCCGCCGTAGTTGGCCGTGCCGACGGCGAAGTGCGACTGGAAGAGCGGCTGGACGCACGTCCGCCCGTTGTTGCCGAACCAGTCCGGGGTCCAGGCGGCGGCGGTCAGGTCCCACTCCCCGGCCTCCGCCCTGGAGGGGTCCTGGAGGATGCGGTAGTACTCGTCAGCGTGGCGGACCATCCGCAGGTCCGTGTCGATGCCCACCGCCGCCAGATCGGCGGCGAGGCGTTCCCCGACGTCCCGGTGGGGGGTCTCCTCCCGGTACAGGACCCGCAGGGTGAGGCCGCCGCGGCCCGCCTCACGGAGCAGTCGGCGGCTGCGCTCGGGCGAGCCGCGGTGCCCGGGCGTGGGATAGCGGTCGTAGGGGCGGTACCCGATGTTCCCGGGCGGTATGGCGGTGCTCGCGGTCTCCGTGACGGTGCCCAGGTCCATGTCGTCGAGGAGCCGCACCATCGCGGCCTTGTCGATCGCGTAGGCGATCGCGCGGCGGACCCGCAGGTCCCGGACCGCTCCCCGCTCGTTGGGGCTGCGCATGTTGAAGACCAGGTAGGGGTTCATGGCGTATCCGACGCGCCGGTCGGCGTCGGGCACGACGCGGTCGGGGTTGATCACGGGCGCCCCCCAGGACAGGTCGGCCCGCCCCTCCTGGACCGCGCGCCGCACCTCGTCGTCGGTGACCCGGCTCATCCGCACGTCGATCCCGTCGACGTACTGGTGGCGCAGGGGGTCGGTGTCCCGGCTCCAGACCGGGTTGCGTTCCATCGTGAGCCGGGAGCCCCGTTCGTAGCTCGTCAGCCGGTAGGGGCCGTTCGAGCGGACCCCGGCGACGAACTCCGGGCTGTCGGGCAGGAAGGCGTCGTACTCGGCGGGAGCGGCGGAGGCGAACAGGGTGGCGAGGATGTTGACCAGGTCGTTCGCGGGGCGCAGGAGCTCGATGACGAGCGTCCTGTCGTCGACCGCGCGCAGACCGCGGACCTCGTTCGTGTTCTGGTAGCGGGCGAGGTCGCCCGCGGTGGCGGGTCCGGTGCCGACCGCGCGGCGGTAGCCCTCGGCGAACTCCGCCATTCCGTCGACCGTACTGGTGAAGTAGGCCAGGGCCCCCGAGCCGGCGACCGGGTTGCAGAGCCGTTTGAGCCCGCGGACGAAGTCGGCGGCCGTGACCTCCCTGACCGGGTCCGTGTCCCAGAGCACCCCCCGGCGCAGGCGGATGGTGTAGGTGCGCCCGTCCCGGCTGAGCCCGCCGTTGCCCACCGTGGGCATCTCCCGCGCGACGTCGGGTACCGGTGTGAGCGCGGACCGGTCCAGGGCGGTCGGATAGCTGAACAGCTGCCGGGCGAACAGCCGGATGATCTGGTGGGAGAAGGCGTAGTAGGCGCAGGAGGGGTCGACGTGGTCCATGCCCCCCGGACCGAAGTAGCGCAGCGTTCCACCGCTGCGGGGTTCAGCGGACATGTCCGTCCGTCCTTCCAGTCGCCCGGTTCGTCTCCGCGTTCCCGCCCGGGCAGCCGCCCGGCGGTTCCGCCGCGGCCCACCAGGGGCTGCGGTGCGCCCATGCGACGGTCCTGGCGACGCCCGCGCCGAGCGGGACGCCCCACCGCCAGCCCAGGATCCTTCGCGCCTTGGAGACGTCCGGCACACGGCGCGGGATGTCCTCGTAGGCCTCCCCGAAGGCGCTGCGGGTGCGGAGGACGACCGGCTCCGCGTCGGACCCGACCGCGGAGCGGACGAGGTCGACCGCCTCGGCCATCGTCCACTCCTGGTCGCTGCCGATGTTGAGGACCTCCCCGTCCGCCGCCCCGCTCCCGCCCGTCAGGAGGGTGGCCTCCACCGCGTCGTCCACGTAGGTGAAGCACCTCGTCTGCTCTCCCCCGTCGTAGAGGAGCGGCCGCTCCCCGCGCAGCAGGCGGTGCAGCGTTCTGCTGATCACGTAGGCGGGGCGCTGGCGGGGGCCGTAGACGTTGAAGTAGCGGACGATCGAGAGGCGGAGCCCGAACCGGTGCGCGTAGGCGAGGGCGAGGTGCTCGGCCACGGCCTTGCTCGAGGAGTAGGACCACCGGTCGGCGGCCGTGCTGCCCAGCACCCGGTCGGCGTCCTCGGCCCAGGGTGCGACCGGGTTCTTGCCGTAGACCTCGCTGGTGCTGGCGAGCACGAGCTTGGCCCGCGCCCGGCGGGCCAGGTCCAGGACGTTGCGTGTGCCCAGTACGGAGGTGTCGACCACGTCGAGCGGATCGCTGAGGTACCGGTCGACCCCGACCAGGGAGGAGAGGTGGTAGACCTCGTCGACCCCGGTGACGTCCACGAGGCGGAGGGCCTCCGCGTCCCGTACGTCGCACGGGACGTGGCGCACCGCGGCCCGGTCGTCGCGGAGGTCCGGGGGCGCGGGGGCCGGGTCGACCACGACGACGTCGTCACCGCGCCGGAGCAGCCGCTCCACCAGGTGTCCGCCGATGAAGCCGAACCCTCCGGTGACCAGGGACCTGCGCGGGGTCATCGGCCCACCCCCCGGTAGTGGAGCCCCAGCCCGCGGAGCCGGTCGACGGCGTCGGCCGTGAAGTGGGCGCGCCCGTCGAAGACCAGACAAGGATCCGAGGCCAGGCTCCGCAGTCCCTCCGGAGTGATCTCCCCCCACTGCGGGTGCCCGGCGAGGAAGGCCACGGCGTCGGCGCCGCGCACCGCCTCCTCCAGGGTGTCCGCCACCGTGTCGCCGAGCTGGGCGCGCACCAGTCCCGGATCGGCCAGCGGATCGAACATCCGCGTCTTCGCCCCGGCCGAGCGCAGGCGCTCCACCACGCCCCGGACCGGGGTGTTGCGCAGGTCCCCGGTACCGCCCTTGAACGCCACCCCCAGTACGGCGACCGTCGCCGCCGCCGGGTCCCTGCCGATCTTGACGAGTTCGTCGAGGATCGTCTGGGCGGTGTAGCCGGGCATCGCGTCGTTGACCTCGCGGGCCGTGCTGACCGTCCGCAGCCGCACCCCGCGGTCCAGCGCGACCTTCCAGGCCATCCACGGGTCCTTCGTCAGGCACGCCCCGCCCACGCCGATGCCGGGCCGCAGGATGTTGACGCTGCCGTCCCCCTTGGGCAGGGAGTTCGCGGCGCCGATGACGTCCATGACGTCGACGTCGAACACGGCGCAAAAACGTGCCAGTTCGTTGGCCACCGCGATGTTGGCGTCGATCCACCAGTTGGTGGCGAGCTTGACGGTCTCGGCGGCGTCGCTGCTGCCCAGCCTGCGAGTGGGGACGGAGAGCGTCCGCTCCCAGAAGCGGACCGCGGCGGCGGTGCCCTCCGGTCCGTCGCCCCCGACGAGGACCGTCAGTTCGCCCAGCTGCGTGAGGGCCTCCCCCTCCGCGAGCCGCTCCGGGCAGCAGACGAGGCCGAAGTCCGCCTCCTGCGCAAGGCCGCTCTGCTCCAGCAGCGGGGCCACGAGCGTCCTGGTCGTCCCCGGGACCACCGTGCTCTTGACGATGACCAGCTGCCCCGGGCGAAGCCTCTGCGCGATCTGCCAGCAGACCCCCTCCAGCTGGTCGGTCACCAAGGTGCCGTGCTCGTCGACGGGGGTGCCCACGGCGATCACCACGACATCGGCGTCCAGGAGGACGTCGTAGTCGGTGGTGAAGGACAGGAGCTCCGAGCCGGCGAGCCGGCTGAGCGCCTCCGCGACGCCGGGCTCGGGCACGTGGCACCTCCCCGCCCGCAGCTCCTCGACGAGGCCGGGGTCGCTCTCCACACCGACCACGGCGGTCCCGCGCTCGGCCAGGGCCACGCCGAGGCAGCAGCCGACGTAGCCGAACCCCACGATCGCCACTCTCGGACTTCGGTCATCGGGCAAGAACCGCATGGCCGCCTTCCACCTCGCTCCTACGTCCGGTTCTCCGTCCGGCGCCCTAGAACAGGGACTCCACGATCCTCTTCTCGGTCTCCACGGGGGTCGGCAGGGAGAGGATCTCGTCCCGTACCTCGGCAGTCGCCGAGCGCAGCGACCGGTCGTCGAGGAGTCGGCGCAGGAGGGCGGGGTCGACCTCCTCCGGTGTGCTGACCAGGCCGATCCCGCGGTCCCGTACCGCGTTGCACGCGGTGTACTGCAGCCGGTCCCGGGGGTCGGGGGTCAGCAGCTGCGGGAGCCCCGCCCCGACCGCGGTCAGTGTGGTGCCCCCTCCTCCGTGGTGGACGACGGCCGAGCAGTCGCGCAGCAGGGCGTGCAGGGGGGTCCACCCCACGGAGGTGACGTTGGACGGCAGCGGACCGAGCTCCGCGACGTCGATGTCACCGAGGGCGAGCACGAAGTCCGCGGGCACGTCGGCCGCCGCGCGGAGGATCGGTTCGAGCATGCCGAGACCGAAGGTCTGGAGTTCGATGGTGCCCATCGTGACCGCCACCCGCGGCCGTTCGGGGGGCGGGGGGAGGCGGTCGCCGAGCACGCCGCCCCCGCCGTAGGGCACCCAGCGCATGAACCAGCCCTCCTCGGCCACCCCCGTGAGCATGCTCGGCGGGAAGGACTCCACCGTGACGTCCGGCTTGGGGACGGAGAGGGCGTACCGTTCGCACAGGTCGCCCAGTTCAGCGGCGACCTCCTCGTGCATGCGCCCGGTCCGCCACGCGCTCTGGTTGCGCTGTACCGCGGGCACACCGCAGCGGGCGGCGGCGAGCAGGCCCACCGTCGCGCCCTGGTCGTAGACCACGAGGTCGGGGCGCCAGCGGTCGACGAGGTCCATGGTGCGCTCGACCATCGGCCGGTTGACCGCCGCGATCTGGACCGCCCACTCCTCGATGTCGGCTTCCGGGCGCGCGGCCATCCTCGCGGCGAAGTCCGGGTGGTCCCTGGCCACCTGCTCGAACACGGCGACGGCGCTGTAGTCGGGTGCGACGTCGACGACCTCCAGTCCGGCGGCCGCCGCCCTCTCGGCGTGCTCGGCGATGGTGACGAGTACCTCGTGGCCGTCGGCCCGGAAGGCCCACGCCAGTTGAACGAGGGGGAAGAAGTGTCCGAGGCCTGGTGAGGACGAGAAGAGCACGCGCATGCTTCGGTTCCTTTGCTCATGTGCAGGGGTGTGCGGCCGGGGCGTCCCGGCCCGCCGGACGGGGTTCGCGGAGGCGCGTCACCAGCCCGACCTGATCGCGTCGACGACGCGGCCGCGGTCCTCGTCCGACAGCCACCAGCCGACCGGGACGTAGACGATCCGGTCGTGGACGCTGTCCAGGCCGGGGAGCTCGCTCCGGAACGGGGCCGCGCAGGTGTGCTCGTCATTGCGCCGGGAGATGAGGCTGGTCATGATCCCCGCGTCCGCCATCATGCGCATGAAGGACGCGCGGTCGTCGACCTTGAGGGGGTAGGCCCAGAACGAGGGTTCGCGGTCCTGCGCCCGCTCGGTGTGCTCCACTCCGGGGACGGAGGCGAGCTCCTTGTCGTAGTAGGCGGCGTTCTCCCTGTGCCGCGCCAGAAGCGGGTCGACGATCCGCAGGTTGGACATGCCGATCGCCGCCGCGGTGTCGTTCATCGGGAAGCGGAAGCCCCACTCGGGGACGTCGTAGTCGCCCCGGGCGCGGTCCGCCGCGCGGTCGATGCCGAACCACCTCCGGAGCACGGCGCGGCGGTGCAGCTCCTCCTCCGGGAGGACCACCAGGCCTCCCCCGCCGCAGGTGAGGAGTTTGATGGCCTGGAAGCTGTAGACGCAGGTGTTGCCGTGGTTGCCCAACGGCAGACCGCGGTAGGTCGCGCCCCACGCCTGGGCGCAGTCCTCGACCACCGGGGGGCGGAACCCGAGGCGGCTCTCGGCCCGGTCCACGATCCCGCGCAGCCGGTCGAGGTCCACGGGGTACCCGAGCCAGTGCACGACCATGATCGCCCTGGTACTGGGGGAGATCTTGCGTTCCAGGTCGTCGAGGTCGACGTTCAGCGTGTCCGGGTCGACGTCGACCCAGCGGATGCGCATGCCGTTGGCGAGGATGGGCCAGTTCGTGCCCTCGAAGGTGAGCGGTGACGCCAGGACCTCCCCCGGTTCGGAATCGGGGGGGCCGCCGCCGTGTCCGGTGACCAGGCTCAGTGCGAGGTGGAGGCCCGAGGTGCCGCAGTTGACCGCGGTGACCCTGGTGTTGCCCAGGCGCTGTCCGAGCTCGGCCTCGAACTCCTCCACGCGCGGGCCGTGTTCCAGCTGGCCGCTGCGCAGGACCTCGGCGACGCGGTCGGGGGCTTCCTCCGACATCGCGACCTTGAACAGCGGAATCATCCCGGCTCCCCTCATCAGTCGCTCGCACGTCGACCTCGACCACCGCACACCACATCGTCATTCGAAATATGATTTTAAAGCTAAGGCGAGGAGATAGGCAAGCATGTCGGAAAAACGAAGCTACACACTTGAATATTAGACAGCTGCATGGGATTTTGTCCTTGGGTCGCCGAGTACACCCGCAGGACCAGAGGGAGCACAGGGATGCCGCACCAGGGCCAGCTGCACACCCGCCTGGGCAGGACAGGACTGCACGTCAGCCGACTCTGCCTCGGTACGGTCAACTTCGGAGGCAGGGTCGAGGAACCCGAGGCCGGGGCGCTGCTGGACCACGCGCTCGCCCGGGGCATCGACTTCATCGACACTGCGGACATGTACGGCTGGCGGGTCCACCGGGGCTTCACAGAGGAGATGATCGGCCGGTGGCTGGCCAGGAGCCCCTCCCGGCGGGACGCGGTCGTCCTGGCCACCAAGGTCGGCAACCCCGTCGGAGAGGGGCCGAACGACGGGGGCCTGTCCGCCCGTCACATCATCTCCGCCTGTGAGGCGTCGTTGCGGCGGCTCGGCACCGAGTGGATAGACCTGTACCAGATGCACCGGATGGACCCGGGCGTCGTCTGGGACGAGGTGTGGCAGGCGATGGAGACCCTGACCGCCCAGGGGAAGATCCGCTACGTCGGATCGTCCAACTTCAGCGGCTGGGGCCTGGCCTCGTGCCAGGAGTCCGCGCTGCGGAGGGGGTTCCTCGGGCTTGCCTCGGAGCAGTGCCTGTACAACCTCGTCACCCGCCAGCCGGAGCTGGAGACCGTCCCGGCGGCCTCCGCCTACGGGATCGGGGTCCTCGTCTGGTCGCCCCTCCACGGCGGACTGCTCAGCGGTGCGCTGCACAAGCGCTCGCGGGGGACTGCGGTCAAATCGGCCCAGGGGCGGGCCGAGTCAGCCCTCCCCAGGCACCGCCGTGCCCTTGAGGCCTTCGAGGACCTCTGCAAGGACCTGGAGCGCGATCCCGCCGAGGTGGGGCTGTCCTGGGTCCTCACCCGTCCGGGAGTCACCTCGGCGGTCATCGGCCCGCGTACGCCCGAGCACGTCGACGGGGCTCTGCGGGCCTTGGCGGAGCCGCTTGACGCATCGGCCCTCGCCAGGCTCGACGCGCTGTTCCCACCGATCGGGCGGGGCGGTCCGGCGCCCGACGCCTGGCTGGAGTGAGGCGCCGGGCACCGTCCACCACAGCCCACGAGGAAAGGGCCACCATGAGCCACATCCTGTTCGTCAACGTGGCCCAGCGCGGCCACGTCTACCCGACCCTGACGACGGTCACCGAGCTGGTGCGGCGCGGACACAGCGTCAGCTACACGAGCACCTCCGAACTCGCCGGGCAGATCGAGGCCGCGGGCGCCGAGGTCGTCCCCTACACCTCGGCGATCACCCCGGAGAACACCGCCGAGGCCTTCGCCCGCGACGACGGGTCGGCGGCGCACATGCTCTACCTCGCCGAGAACGCGGCGATCCTGCGCGCCGCACGAGCCGGCACCGCACCGCAGCCACCCGACCTGGTGGTCTACGGCGACTTCCCCATCATCGCCGGGCAGGTGCTCGCGCACCGGTGGCGGCGGCCGGCGGTCAGGACGAGCGCGGCGTTCGCCTCCGACGAGAGGTACTCGTTCTCGCGGGACCTCGTCGAGTCAGCCGGGTTCGAGGACCCCCTGACGGTGCCCCGGTTCCGCGAGCGCCTGGCGGCGCTGTTGGCCGAGGAGGGACTCGGCGTCTCGGCGGAGGAGTGCTGGAACCGGGTGGAGGACTCCAACCTCGTGTTCCTCCCGCGCTCCTTCCAGATCGCCGGCGAGGGGTTCGACGAGCGCTTCGCCTTCGTCGGCCCCTGTCTGGGCGACCGCGGCTTCCTCGGTTCGTGGAAACCTCCCCAGGGCGACCCGCCGGTCGTGCTCGTCTCGCTGGGGACGACCTTCGGCAGCCGTCCCGAGTTCTTCCGGGAGTGCGCGCGGGCGTTCGGCGGCACGCCCTGGCACGTGGTGGTCACGCTCGGGGGGCACCTGTCCCCGGAGGACCTGGGGCCCCTGCCCCCGAACGTCGAGGCCCATGACTGGGTGTCGCACCAGGCCGTGCTCGAACACGCCCGCGTGTGTGTGACGCACGGCGGAATGGGGACGCTCATGGAGGCCTTCTCCCGGGGGCGCCCGGCCGTGTGCGTTCCGCACTCCCCGGACGTGGCGCCCATGGTGCGCCAGGTCGGCGCGCTGTCGTTGGGTGCGGTGCTGCCTCCGGGGGAAGCGGACGCCACGAAGATCCGGGAACAGGTGGAGCGAGTGTCGCAGGACGAGCGGATCTTGGAGCGCGTGGGGCGGCTGCGCCGCGAGATACGTTCGGGCGGCCCCTCACGCGCCGCCGACGCGCTGGAGGACTGTCTCGCCCGTTCACAGCGCGGGCCCGGTGCCCCCCGCCGCACATGAGCGGATCAACCGCGGACCGCGAGGACCTGCCAGAACCGCGCGGTGTTCCGGAACTCCTCCCGGTCGCACAGCGCCACCTCCAGGCGGTACAGCTCCTCGAAGAAGTCCGCGTCGTGCTTGCGCTCGTCGTCGGCGACCAGGTCGGTGACACAGCGCAGGCCGAAGCGGTGCGTCAGCGAGCAGCCGCTGCGCAGCAGAGCGTCTTCGACGGTGCCCCGCTCGACTCTGCGCATGTCGTGGCCGAAGGTCTCGGAACGCACGGTGGCGGTGCCGAGCACTGCGAGCGCGGCGGAGGGGTCGGACCGGCGCACCGCCGCGGCCAGCACGTCCATCGCCGGGTTGGGCGCCAGCACGGAGACGACCCCTCCGACCCGGGCGCTGCGGGCAACCAGGTCCACGGTCGCGCCGACGTCGGCCGTGTACTGCACGACGTTGTGGCACAGGACGAGGTCGTAGCCGCTTCCGGCAGCGCCGTCCGGACCCGCCGGGGCCGCTTCCTCCAGGTCGGCGCAGACGACGCGGACGCTCCCCGCCAGCCCCTCGGCGGCGGCCCTCTCCCGGGCCCGCCGCAAGAGCGTCGGAGCACCGTCGAGGATCGTGACCTGGTGCCCGAGCGCGGCCAGGGGCAGGCTGTCGGCTCCGTCCCCGCCGCCGATGTCGAGCACCCGGCACCCGGGCCCCAGGGACTCCAGCGCGGTGGCGAGTGTGTGCGCCACGAGCAGGTAGCGCATCCTGCCCCACGGCGTCTCCCGCCATCGCGCCCAGGAGTCGGCCCCCCGGTCGAACGTGCCGGGGCCGGTTCCCTCGGGTACGACAGACATGCCCCTGATACTACTGCGGCGGCGACCCCGGAAGAAGGGGGAATGGCCTTTCAGTCCGGACACCGCCGGAGACGGTCTCTCGCAAGACGGTTGAACCGGCATGTCGATCGGGAGAATCTTCCATTAAAAAGGATTAACTTTTTCACCAATAAAACCCTTGACATATAGGGGAAGAAACCAGGGGTCCATCACGGAAGGCTGGCCGCGAAAGCCTCGGACGTCCCGTGGGCGCGAACTGCGCCCACCAGCGGCGACACGTGCCCGGGAGCCCTCCGCCTCAGGTCGAACAGGCCGACCGCCGCTCGCCCGGCCGACGCGAACAGTCGGATCGGTGCCGACCCGAATGGGCCGGGGCCCGTCCGCACCTCCCGGAACCGTCCACCCCAGAGCGCGGAACCCTGTCCACAGACCGCGAACCGAGCCCGAAGGCCTCTTGCCCAGTGACGGGACACCACTGGGCACCCGCTCCCCTCGGATGGACGGCCCGGGCCTGAACCCACGGACACCGAGGCGCAGAACCCCGGCTCCGCGACCGCGTCCCGTACGCGGCGCCCCGTCGGCAAACCGGCGATTTCCAGAAGGAGGACTAACGAGACAATGAGCAATGTGGAAGAGGTCATGCGATTAGACCCTGATCAAGATGGAGCGATGGAGCACCGGCTCTCCTCAACGACCACCTCCCGTACTCATGGTCACTGTGCAGGCTCGATATCTACAGGAGTGGAAGTGCGCGAAGCAGTTCGTCAGGCCGTCGCGACCATACACAGACGATTCTCCGAACCGATTACTTTGACGGACATCGCCGCCGAGGTCTTCGTCAGCCCCTTCCACCTCTCCCGCGTCTTCTCCCAGGAAACCGGCGTCCCCCCGGGCCGGTACCTCACCGCCGTTCGCATGTTCGAAGCCAAGAAACGCCTCCTGACCTCATCCATGACCGTCTGCGACATCGTCTACAGCGTCGGCTACAACAGCGTCGGCACCTTCACCAGCCGGTTCACCAGGGCCGTGGGCATGTCACCCCGGCAGTACCGCCAGCCCGAGGTGGAGCGCCTGCTCGTGGCCGCCTCCGGCGAGCTCAACCGGATGCCCGCCCTGGGGGAGCTGATGGCGCCGACGCGGCGGCCGCCGAGCGCCCACCGGCCCACCGGCACGCTCAACGGCGTGGTCGAACTGCCCCGCCACGCACCCGGAACGACCCTTTTGATCGGTGTCTACCACGAGCACGTCCCCCAGCAGGCCCCCGTCGTCCACATGGCCCTGCCGGCCGACACGCGCACTCACTTCTCCCTCACCGGGGTCCCCTACGGGTCCTGGACGGTCATGGCGATCGCCATGCGGGCGGGCATCGCCGAGAACCGGGAGAACGTCTTCCTCTGCTCCTCGCCCAACCGGATCTCCGTCTCCCCCGGATCCACCTCCTGGACCAGGCTTCCGATGCGGCGGCTCTCCCCCACAGACGCCCCCATCGCGGTCACCCTGGCGGACACCTCCCTCCGCTCCCTTCCCGCGCACACGTACGAGGCGGACCGCTTCCCCGCCCTGGTCGGCAGCTGACCCCGCGTCCCCGTCCCACCCGGAGGTATGGTGCACACCGCTGTGCGGTCGCTGAGGCGCCGCGTCCTGACCCCGAGCATGTCCGAGACCCTTGTCAGCACACGCGGTTTCCACGAGGGGAAGCCGGACGAACGCCGCATGATCGAGGCCGTCGGCAGGTACTTCCTGACCGGTTACGGGCATGCGGTGGAGACCGCCTCCCCCGCCCGTACCGACGGGCTCCTGCGCGATCTCCCGGAGCGCTTCCGGGGCTTCGCCTACGAGGGCGCCGCGATGGGTTTCACCGTGTTGGACGCACTGCTGCCCCGGGGCCGCCGCACGACGGCCTTCCTGGCCGGGGTCGGCCGCCCCCACCTGTACATGGCCTACGTCGGTGTCGGCTGGGCCATGGCCAGACTGCCCCGGCCCCTGTGGCCGTCCCCGTCGGGGTTCGATCCCGTGCTGAGGTGGCTGGTCCTCGACGGCTACGGGTTCCACCAGACGTACTTCCGTACCCGGCGGTTCGTGCGCGGGCAGGCGCTCGACCACCGGCCCGCCCGGTGGTCGGGCGCTCCGGGCTACGCGGCCCGGGCCTTCGACCAGGGCGTGGGCCGAGCGCTGTGGTTCGTGGCCTGTGCCGACCCGGACCGTGCCGCCGACCTGGTCGAGTCCTTCCCCCCCGGGCGCAGGGCCGACCTCTACGGCGGGGTCGGCCTGGCGGCGACCTACGCGGGCGGAGGCGCGTCCGGGCTGTCGGCCCTGCGGGAACGCGCCGGCGAGCACCGGCGCTGGCTGGCGCAGGGCAGCGCGTTCGCCGCCGAGGCCAGGGCGCGCGCCGGCCTGGTGGTGCCGCACGTCGCCGCCGCCACCGGGGCCCTGTGCGGCCTGTCACCGGAGGCGGCGGCCGACTTGGCCCGGAGCACCCGCCCCGAGTCGGACGGAGACGGGGAGGAGGGCGTCGGCTACGAGGTGTGGCGCGCGCGGCTGGCCGACCGGCTCGCCTGCTGAGTCCCGGGGAGTGCTGTTCACCGGGGGCGTCCTCCGAGGGCGCCCCCGGCCCGCTCCCGCACGCCTGGCGGGGGCGGCGGCGGAGGAGGGGCCGCGCGCAGCGCGCCGTCGGCGAACAGCAGCGCCTCGGTCCGCGACCCGCGAAGGGCGGTGAGCACCCGGCCCAGGAGGATGGCGTGATCGCCCCCCGGATAGCGGTGCTCCACCTCGCACTCCAACCAGCCAAGCGCACCGGACAGCAGCGGCGCTCCGGTACGGGGACCGGGCCGCCAGTCGTACCCGTCGAACTGGGCGCGGCCCTCCGGGCGGGAACCGTCGGCGAAGTGCCGGGCCGCGTCCTCCTGGTCGGCGGCCAGCAGCGACACACCGAAGGAGCCGGTGCCGACGACCGCCGCGTGCAGGCGCGCGGTGAGGGACACGCAGCACAGCACCAGCGGCGGGTCCAGGGACACCGACGTGAAGGCGTTGGCCGTCATACCGTGGGGCGTGCTTCCCCCCGTGGTCACCACGGTCACCCCGGTGGCGAAACGGGACATGACCCGGCGGAGACCGTCCATCAGCCGCGCACCGTCTGCCGTTGGAGGGGGGCGAAGGGCGCGAGCGCCGTGCGCAGGGAGTCGGGGACCCGCACCGGCACGGCGGAGCCGTTGGCCCCGCGCAGACACGCCACACGCTGTCTTCCGCGCGCGACCAGGGTCGCGCCCTCCCCGTCCAGACGCACGTAGTCGAAGGCGAAGCCGATCTGCGTCTGGGTCAGCTCCTCCAGCCGCATGCGTACCGACAGTTCGTCGAACGCGGTCGTCTCGGCGAGGAAGTCGCAGTCCACGTGGAGGGTGAACAGTTTGAGGTCCCCGCGCAGGTCGTCGAGGACCGCCGGGGCCCGCTCCCTGAGGAACATCTCCCGGCAGCGCCCCTGCCAGCGCAGGTAGTGGGCGTAGTAGACGTTGCCGACCAGGTTGGTCTCCTCGAGGCTGACGATGTGGCGCATCTCGTAGTAGCCGGGGTGCTCGTTCACGGACGCGGTTCCTCTCATGGGCGTCGCGGAGGGGTGGGGGACGGGTCAGCGACCGCGACGACGGTCGGGCCGCCGTCCCCGGCCAGGGTCGTCACCCAGGTGGCGGCGCGGACGGCCCCGGCCGAGAGGAGCACCCAGCCGTCGGGGCGGACGCGTTCGAGGGTGAGTGCCCGGGCGGCGGTGCCCGTCTTGCGCAGGCACTCCAGGGCCGCCCACACACGTGTCCCGGCCACCGACGCCGGCTCTCCGGTCTCCTCGGAGACGAGGTCGGCGACGGACAGCGCCGCGGGCCCGAGCAGGTCCGCCCAGACACGTCTGGGGCGCTCGGCGCAGGACTCGATGTCACAGCCGAGGGGCGCTTCCCCCGCCACGGCCAGGGTCACCCCGGCCGTGTGTGAGACCGACACGTGGGCGCCGTCGACCTCGGGACGGCCGTCCGGCCGGTGGCGCACCCTCGCCGGCCGGTCCAGCAGGCGGCCCACCGCGCGTTCGGTCCGGGACCGCCTCCCCTCGGCTCCCTCCCCCGGGACCAGGTGCCCCGGTTCGAGGGCGACCGCGATCCGAAGGTCCAGCACGCTTTCCAGGGAGCGCTCCAGGTGCGGTCCCAGCAGCGGCGGGGCCCAGGGCCCGGCGCCTCCCCGTGAGCGCACCGCCCGCAGGCGCAGGCCCTCCCAGCGTTCGACCACCCGTCCTGACGGGCCCCGCACCTCCACGTCGTAGACGTGGGAGTCGCCCTCCCTGGCGCGCTCGCACGCGTACAGGACGAGGTGTCCCGTCTCCTGGTCGGCGGGATCGGCGGGACGGAGGCGGTCCACGCGTTCGGGGAGCAGGACCGCGTCGGGCACACCGGCCTGGAGAGCGTGCATGACGGTGTCGCGCGCGCCCGGGTCTGCGAGGACGAGCTCCTGGGGGAGGTAGGGGGCGAACCACCCGGCGGCGTTGCGCACGGCGACCTCGGCCACTGTGCGCCGGGCGCTCACCTTCCTGTAGGCCAGGAGACGCTGGAACAGCTTGCCCTGGAAGAGCAGGCTCCCGTAGAGGTCCGTGACCGGGTCGAGCGGGACGGGCGGGACCGTCGGCACGGAGGCGGGGCCGGTAACCGGTTCCCCGCCGTCCGGGGTCTCGGCCGCCCATCTCAGGACCGCTCGGAAGTGGTCGGTGGCGTAGCCGGTCTCCTCGCTCCGTACGGCCGCCTCCACCGTCCGGGAGTCGCGGACCAGCGCGGCGACCCTCACCGTGGTCGCGCCGGAGCCGGGAACGGTGATCGGGCGCAGGAACTCCATGTCCTCCAGGACCGGGACACCGGGGTGCCCGCTCAGGGCCGCGGCCACCTGCGCCATCGCCTCCATGCCCAGGACGGCGGGCAGGAGGGTGTCGCCGTCGAGCCTGTGGTCGTCCAGGTAGGGGTCGGTGTGCGCGGCCAGCTCGGTCTCGGTGACCAGTTCGACGCCGGGATAGTGGACCAGGACCCGGTCCAGGAACCTCCCCAGGGGCAGGTCGGGGTACCGGGGGAGGGTGGGGAGCGGACCGGTGCGCCCGCTGACCACGACCACGGGACCGGTGCGCGGGTCGGCCAGCAGCGCGCGCAGCGCCGCGATACCCTCCTCGACGGAGATGGGGGTGATGCCCTCGCGGGTCAGCGCCTCGACCACGCCCATCCGCTCGCCCATCCCCGCCCCGGACCAGACCGACCACTCCACGGCCAGGACGCGCGTGTGCGGGTGGAGGTGCCCGTACTCGGCGGTGAGCGCGCTCATACGGTCGTTGGCGGTGGCGTAGTGGGCCTCACCGCGCAGACCGGAGCGTCCGATGATACTGCCGAAGGAGACCAGGAGCCGGAGTCCGGCGGGGTCCACCGCCGCCAGGACCGAGCGCAGCCCGTCGACCTTGGGGGCGATCGTGGCGCGCATCTCCTCGGCGGTGAGCGCGCTGAGCGGAGCGGGCTCGTTGCGGCCCGAGCCGTGCAGGACGGCGGTGACCGCCCCCAGGTCGGCCTCGGCCCGGGAGACGGCCGCCGCCACCTGCTCGGGGCTGGTGACGTCGGCGCGCTCGTAGCGGTACCGCACGCCCGCAGCCGCGACGCGCTCCAGGTTGGCCGCGAGCTCCGGGTCGGCGGCCGGGTCGGAGCGGCCGATCAACAGCAGCCGTGTGCCGTGGTCGGCGGCGAGCGCCAGCGCGCACTCCGCGGTGATGCCCTTACCGCCCCCGGTGACGAGCAGGACGTCGTCGGAGCCCAGTGCGGGCTCCTGCGAGGGAGGGGGGTCGGCGGGGGGGACGAGAGGGGTGAGGACGGGAACGGAACGGCGGCCGTCGGGGCCGTGGCGGGACTCGGCGTAGGAGGTCGTGGACGCCGCCTCCGCGACGACCGTCTCCACCAGCCGTTCGGCGGCACCGCTGTCGGCGGGCGCGGCGTCGGGCACCTCCACCACGGTCACGGGGACCTCCGGTGCCTCCAGGTGCAGGGTCCGGGCCAGGCCGGAGGCGAGCGGTCGGTCCTGGACGAGGACCAGGCGGACCCCGCGCCGGATCGCCTCCTGGGCCGCGGCGAGGGGAAGTCCGACGTCCTCGCCGTCGGGGACCAGGAGGACACCGTCCCCGATCCCGGCACCGGCCAGCGCGTCTTCGAGGGACTTGGCCAGGGAGTGGTCGCAGGGGGCGTAGACGGACCAGTCCGCACCGCCGGCTCCGGACGCGGGGGGCGGCGCGACCGGTGCGGGGAGGGGTCGGTGCTCGGCCCGGAAGGACCGGACCCAGGGCCCGATTCCGGCGACCTCCCCGGCTCCGTCGTCACCGGTGCCGGCCGTGCGGGCCAGACCGTCGATGGTCGCGGCTAGGTCGGCCAGGCTGGACGTGGCGTAACCGCTGGTGGCTTCCAGCGGCGGCAATCCCCTGGCGCGTGTCGCCTCGTTGACGATCTGGCCGACCGTGATTGAGCTCAGGTGCAGTTCGTCCAGGGGTTTGGTGCTCCCCGTGATGGTGTCCACCGGCAGCTCCACCCGGCCGGCGACGAGTTCGCGCAGGATCTGGAGGGTGTCGGCGCCGTCCACGGCCGCAGGGGCGGGGTCCGGCGCCGCGGCGGTCGCGGTGCCGCGGCCCTGGGGAAGGTCGGGGGCCGCCTCGCAGGGGCTGGCCAGGAAGGCGAGGTCCTCGGGGAGGGGACGGACGAGACGGCCGTGGAAGAGGCGGTCGGTGCGTACCGGGGCTCCCAGGGCGAAAGCCGCTCCCACGGCACGCAGCAGGGGCGACAGGGACGGGGAGTCGGTGTCGGTCGGCAGCACCGGTGTGTCGGTGGCGATCCGTCCCGCGAGCCCGGAGAGCACCCTGCCGGGTCCGGCCTCGATGAACAGGTCGGTGTCGGGAGCCACCCGGGTGACCGCCTCGTGGAACAGGACGGGGCGCACCACCTGGTCGCGCAGCAGGTCCCGTAGGCGTGCCCCCGGCTCCAGATCGGTACCCGTGACGGTGGAGACGACCCGCCCGGACAGCGGTGCGAGGTCGAGACCGGCCAGGACGCGCTCCAGGGCGTCGGCGGACGGTGCGACGAGCGGTGAGTGGAAGGCGTGGGACACGTTCACGCCCACCGAGGTGACGCCCTCGGCCTCGGCCCTGGCCCGCAGCTTCTCCACCGCGCCGGACCGGCCCGAGACGACCGTCTGCTCCGGACCGTTGTGCCCGGCCACCACCACCTCCTCGCCGGGACCGCCGCCCTGCTCCTCCAGCAGGCGCAGAACCCGTGGGAGGGGGGCGGACAACCCGGCCATCGCGCCGTCCCCGGACCCGGTGTCGGCCATGGCGCGACCGCGGTGGGCGGCCAGGCTCAGGAGCTGGTCGGCGTCCATCGCCCCGGCCCAGTGCAGGGCCGTGATCTCGCCGAGGCTGTGGCCGACCGCAGCGCCGGCGGACACGCCGAGGCCGTCCAGGACCGCCAGGGCCGCGAGGGAGCCCGCGACGATCCTGGGCTGCGCGACCTCGGTGGCGGTCTGGTCCGCGCCCGCCGGAACGTCCGCTGAGGAGAGGACCGCGTCCGCGGCCGCGAAGCGTCGGCGCACCGCACCGGAGGCCCCGCTGCCCGAGCCCTGTCCGGGGAAGAGGAAGGTGATCCTCGGCGGTGCCTGCCGCTCGGAGAGGAAGATCCCGTGCTCGAAGGAGAGGACCTCGGTCTCCCCGGCGTCCGCGCGCTCCGCCAGGAGTGCGACGGAGCGCGCGGCGGAGAGTGGGGCGTCGGCGACGATCGCGCAGCGCACCGGGCGCCCCGCGAGGCGGAGGGCGAGGTCGGCGGCGAGGTCGGTGAGTTCGGCGAAGGAGAGCCGGGGCAGCAGGTCGGCCAAGCGGTCCAGCTCTCGGCGCAGCCCGGCGGGGGTGTCGGCGTCCAGGAGCAGTAGTTCGGCGTCCTGGCGTCCGGCCACCAGCCCGAGGGCCCGTGCGTCGGGGCCGCTGGCGTGCCCCTCCGCGGCCTCCAGGGCGACGTGGGTGTTGACGCCGCCGAATCCCATGGCCGAGACCCCCGCGCGCACCGGGTGTTCCCGCGGCCAGGGTTCGGCGCGGTCGGGAACGCGTAGGGCGGGCGCCTCGCCCAGGAGGAGCGGATGGGGGTCGCGGTGGGAGGTGCCGGGAGGGATGGTGCCGTGGTGGACGGCCAACGCCGCCTTGATGAGCCCGGCGACACCCGCGGCGGCCTTGGTGTGGCCGATGTTGCCCTTGATGCTGCCGAGTGCCGCAGGGGCGGCTGGGGACGGGCCCCGGGCATGGGACAGGGCCGCGATCTCGGTAGCGTCGCCCAGCGCGGTCCCGGTTCCGTGCCCCTCGAAGTAGCCGACCGTGTCGGCGCCGTAGCCCGCCCGCGAGTAGGCGCGTTCGAGGGCGAGGACGTGCCCCTTCTCCTCGGGCCGGGTGATGCCGCCGCGCCCGTCCGAGGAGACCGCCCAGCCGGTGATCAGCGCGTAGACGCGCGCACCGCGCGCGATGGCGTCCTCCTCGCGCATGAGCAGGACCGCTCCCGCGCCCTCTCCCGGCCAGAAGCCGTTGGAGCCGCGGTCGTAGACCCGCATCTCGCCGGTGGCCAGGGCACCTGTACGGGCGAAGCCGACCAGTTCGAAGGGGTCGATGGAGAGGTCCACTCCCCCGGCCAGGGCGGCGTCCAGGTCCCCGTCCGCGAGGGCGCGGGCCGCGGTGGTCACGGAGAGCAGGGAGGATGAGCAGGCGCCGTCAACGGTGTAGCCGCCCCCGTTGAGGTCGAAGTGGTTGCACAGGCGTCCGGCGATGGTGTTGGACAGGCCCCCGGCGAGGGTGTCCTCGTCCACCTCCGGAAAGGGCGCCTTGTACGCGGTCTCCAACCCGGCGAGGAAGTCAGCGGTCTCCTCCTCGGCCCAGCCCCGTTCCCCGAGTGCGGCGGCCAGGGTACGGCGGACGTAGGGCCAGCGCAGCCGCAACGTATTGGCACGGGCGAATTCTCCCGTGAGGCTGTTGCCCAGGACCACTCCGGTGGTGCGCCGCGGCAGTCCGTCGCCGCCGGGGAATCCAGCGTCCTCGAAGGCGCGCGCAGCCGTTTCCAGGGCGAGCCAGTGCGTCATATCGGTGGATCTGAAAGTACTTCCCGCGATCCGGTATTTCTCACGGTCGAACTCGAACCCGCGGAGCAGCGCCGCTTTGTTGGAATAGAAGCGGTCCGGCGCGTCGGTGTCCGGAGACCAGTAGTCATCGAGGTTGAGGCGCTCCCGCGGAATCGTACGGAAGGCACGTCGGCCCGCGAGAACGTTTTCCCACAGCTGACCAGGAGTATCAGCGTCCGGATAGCAGAGGCCGATGCCTACGATCGCAATCCGCCCGCCGCCCATAGGGCACCTCCGGTCCGTGGTTACAACAGAAATCCATACGACTCTGGAAACCAAGCATGGATCGGACACCGGTGAAACGTCTTCTCCATTTTTGCGCGGAGGGTCCGGGAATTCACGGGGGCCGCCACGGGCACGCGGCGCCGCCCGGGGCGGCGGCCCCGCCGACGGGGCCGCGGAAGGGGTCCGAGGAGCCGCGGGGAGGGCGCGCGGCCCCGACGCGCGAACCTACTGGTCGGTTTGCACTGAGACCGAGCGCGCGTACAGTATTTACTCGCAAGTAACGTACCGGCGAGTAAGTAGGCCCCCACTGCGTGCTCGCGCCGCGCACCTCCCTACGGGCGCCCTCGCGCCTGTCCTCCCGCAGGGCACGACAGAGTCCAGGACACCAACATGCGACCACTGAGCATCCTCGCCTCGGCACTGGCCGTCACGGTTGCGCTGACCTCCTGCTCGCAGGACCAGGGCACCGACGGGGCAGCGGAGGCCGACACACAGGGGGTCTCCGACGACGCCGTCGTCATCGGCACGCACCAGCCGCTCACCGGAGCGGCCTCCCCGGGTTTCCGCCACGTCTCCTCCGGCGCCCGGGCCGTGTTCGACTACATCAACGACAACGGCGGCATCCACGGGCGCCGGATCGAGTACCAGGTCCAGGACGACGCCTTCGACCCCGCCCAGACGGTGGAGGCCACCCGCAGCCTGATCGAGGACCACGAGATCTTCGCCATGCTCGGCGGGCTGGGCACCCCCACCCACGAGGCCGTGATCGACGAACTCAACGAGGAGGGCGTGCCCGACCTCTTCGTCTCCTCGGGCGCCCTGTCCTGGGACCAGCCCGAGGTCTACCCCTACAGCTACGGCTTCCAGGTGGACTACACCAGGGAGGCCAAGATCCAGGGCGAGTTCCTCGCCGAGCACTTCGCCGGCGACAAGGTCGGGCTGCTGTACCAGAACGACGACGTCGGCCCCTCCTCCCACGCGGGCATCGAGCAGTACCTCACGGACGAGATCGTGGCCTGGGAGTCCTACGACCCGGGCGTGCCCGAGCTGTCCGGGCAGATCGAGGAGCTCAAGGCCTCCGGCGCCGAGGTCGCGGTCTGCTACTGCATCCCCGCCTTCCTGGGCATGGCCGTCCTGGAGGCCGCCGCCATCGGCTACACGCCGCAGTGGGTGGCGCCCAGCTTCGGCGGCGACGTGGAGATCGTCACCGCGCTCATCGAGGAGTACGCGCAGGGAACCCCGGCCGAGGACATGCCCTCCGAGGCCTTCCTGGACGGGCTCATCATCACCGCGTTCCTGCCGATGGCCGCCCAGCGCGACGACCCCTGGACCAGGTTCTTCCTGGAGATCCACGAGGAGTACAACTCCGGGACGCCCTTCACCGACACCACCGTCTACGGCATGGCGCAGGCGACCCTGCTGGCCCAGGTGCTCATGGAGGTCGGTCCCGACCTGACCCGGCAGAACCTGCTGGAGACCCTGAACTCGCACGAGTGGACGGGTCCGGGGCTGGTGCCGTTCGCGGCCACCGAGGACGACCACAGCGGCTACTCCGGGGTCATGGTGGTACGGCACCGCGCGGGCGAGGAGCCCGAGGTGCTGCAGGAGCCCATGGTCACCGACAGCGACGGCGGGGAGATCCTGCCCTTCGACCTGGAACGCCCCTCACCGGAGGAGACGGAGCTCTTCGGCGCCACCGGGGGGTGACCGGCCGGGCACGGGCCGTCTCAGGCCCGGGCCCGCCGCGCGTGCCACCACCAGGCCAGACCGAGGACGGCGGCGAGCACGCACGCGCCCACGGCCGCCGGAACGCCCAGGTCCGCGCCGCCGGACCCCACCAGCACCAGCGCGGCCGTCGCCGGCACCCCGCCCGCCAGTGTGCCCGCGGCGAAGGGCCACGCCCCCATCCGGGTCAGCCCGAAACCGTAGTTGACGGCCTGGTAGGGCACCACCGGCAGCAGACGCAGTTGGAGCACCGCCAGCAGGGCGCGCCCGCCCTCCAGGGCGTCCACACGGGTGCGGACCCCCTCCGGCAGCAGCCGGGCCACAGTCTCCCCCGCCACGTAGCGGGCGACCCAGAACTGGGCCAGGGCGGCGCACACCCCGCCGACCAGGGCCAGCGGCAGCCCCCATGGCCATCCGAAGAGCAGGCCCGCGGCGGCGTTCAACACGGGCCGGGGCAGCAGGGCGAACACCGCCGCCGCGTACACGCACAGGTAGGCCAGCGGAGCCGCCGCCCCGGCCTCCTCCACCCACTCCCGGAGCGTCTCCGGATCCGGTCCGCGCACCAGGGCCAGCACGAGCACGGCGGCCCACAGCGCCAGCAGCGCCAACCGGGGCGCGGCGGCGCGCGCGTGTCCCGTTCCCATGCGCGCAGCCTACGCGGCCCCGGGCTCTCCGGCCTCCTCGGAGGGAACCGGGCGCTCGGGAACGCGCAGGGTGAAGGCAGCCCCGCCGAGCAGGTCGCTGTGTCCGGCCACGAGGCTGCCTCCGTGGGCGCGCACGATCTCCCGCGAGATCGGCAGGCCCAGACCGCTGCCGCCGGGGTCGCGCTCCCGTGACTCCCGCAGCCGCGCGAAGCGCTCGAAGATCCGCTCCCGCTCACCCGGGGGGATCCCGGCCCCGTCGTCGTGCACCTCCACCACGGCGTACCCCTCCTCCCTGCGGACGATGACGTCGATGCGGGAGTCGGCGTGCCGCCGCGCGTTGGCCACGAGGTTGGTGAGCACCCGGACCATGCGCAGCCGGTTGACCTCGGCGTGCACCGGGCCCGAGGAGTGCACCGTCAGGACGGGGGCGCGGTGCCGGTCGACGAACTCCTCCTCGACCAGCGCGGCCAGGTCCACCTTCTGCAGTTCCATCGCGGTGCCGGTGTCCAGGCGGGCCAGTTCGAGCAGGTCGTTGACGATGTTCTCCAGCCGCTCGACGTCCGAGAGCAGGCTGGTGAGCAGCAGTTCGCGCGTGCGGGGGTCGGGGTCGGGGTCGGAGACCTCCACCTCCAGTTTGGTCCGCAGCGCGGCGATGGGGTTGCGCAGCTCGTGGGAGGCGTCGGAGACGAACCGGCGCTGCCGGGTGGCCGCCTCCTCCAGCCGCTCCAGGGTGGCGTTGGCGGTCCGGGCCAGATGGGAGATCTCGTCCTGGCTGCGGGGCACCGGGAGCCTGCGGTGCAGGTCCTGGGCGGAGATGGTGTCCAGTTCGGCACTGATCTCCTCCACCGGGCGCAGCGCCCGGCCCACCCCGTACCACAGGACGAGTCCGGTGGCGGTGAGCAGGTTGAGGGACATCACTACCAGGAGGGCCTCCGGTGTGCGGATGCCCGTGACCGCGGGCAGCCTCGACGCGGCCAGGACCATGACGTCCCCGTAGGCGGTGTCGTCCAGGGAGTAGCCCACCACCAGCAGGCAGGCGTCGTCGACCACGGCGTCGTCGGTCCCGCAGACGATGGTGTCCAGTCGGTGGTCACCCTCGGCGGGACGCTCGGCGGTCAGCTGCGGCCGGCCCTCCAGCAGGTCGCTGGCGGCGAGCACCTCCCCGCTGTCGCGGTCCACGACCTGGGTCCGCACGATGTAGTCGCCCTCGGGGACGGGACCGGGGTAGCGCTCGAGGGAAACGTGCTCGGAGACCACGCGGGCCTCCTCCGCCACGCGCTCGCGGGCCTGGGTCAGGATGGCCTCGCGGATGAGCGCGTTGGTGGCGAACATGCCCATGGCGGTGATCAGGAACAGGACCAGGAGGGCCCCGACGGTGACCCGGGCACGGATCGAGCGGGGGCGTATCCGGTTCCACGCCCTTCTGGCTCCATCCCTCCAACCTGGCACCCGCTCATTGTCACCCGCGGGGCCGGTCATCCGGTGAAAGTTCGGCGGTGTGGCGGACACTCGGCCCCGAACGGGGCCAGGAACCCCCTACGGGACATCTCGGGCGCCGGGAGCGGACCGGGGCGCTCCCGGCGCCCGGGCGCGGACCGTCTCCCCGGCCCGCGTCCGGCGGGGGCCGTGCGCCTACTCGTAGGGGTCCGGCGGGTTGGTGACCGACTCCATCTCCGTGACCGCGAACTCGTGCTCGCTGACGTCGGAGATCTCCCCCGCCGGCTCGACCCAGGTGCCGCGCACCGTCCACCAGGTGTCCGCCTCGGGGGCGGGCTCGTTGGTGATGAGCACCTTGTTGACGACGGCGTCGGCGGCACAGCAGGCCATCTGCAGGCGGGCCAGGTACCAGCCCTCGCCGTCGGAGGCGGGCACCGCGAACCCGGTCAGCTCGACCTCGCGCCCGGCGAGCAGGCGCTCCTCGTCGATCCACGCGCGCATCACGAACTGGCGGATGTCCATCGCCACCACCTCGTTCGGGCCCGCCTCGGCCAGGCCGTCGTCGAACCGGCCCGAGCGGGGCTGGTCGGGCGGCGGGGCGGAGGACCCGGCGGTGCTCTCCACGGTGTAGGCGCCCAGCGCGGGCGGGGCGACGACGAAGACCGCGATCACCGGGAGCAGGAGCAGCCAGGCCACGGCGGGCGCGCGGGAGTGGTCGTGCCCGTGTCCGGAGGGGTCCGCTCCGTGGTCGGAGGCTCCGCCGTGCGCCTCGGCGGCCGGGTCCCGCTCGTCCGCGAACGCCTCCCGGCGCTCCCCGCGCAGCTCGGCCACGATGACGAGCAGGCCGAGCAGCACCATGACGACACCGGCGGCGATGAGGAAGGGCCCGAAACCCTGCTTGACCCAGTTCAGGTAGAGCTTGGTGGCCACGGTGCTGGTCAGCGCGGCGGCGCCGAGCAGCACCAGGGTCAGTCCCTGGGCGATGCGGTTCACAGGAGAAGGCCTCCGATCAGGAACGTGCTGAGCAGGCCGACCGCCAGGCACAGCGGGGCGAAGCGGGCCACGAAGCGCCAGCCGAACACCCCCGCCTGCATCGCGATGAGCTTGAGGTCGACGATCGGACCGATCACCATGAACGCGAGCTTGGCGGTGGGCGAGAAATCGGTGAGGCTGACCGCGACGAAGGCGTCGGCCTCGGAGCAGATGGACAGCAGGATGGCCAGGGCGGCCAGCACGAGCACCGAGACCACCGGGATCCCGGCCACGGTCAGCAGCCACTCGCGCGGCACCATGACGTTGATGGTGGCGGCGGCCAGCCCGCCGACCACGAGGTAGCCGCCCGCGTGCATCATGTCGTGCAGCATCGACTCGCGGAAGACCCGCCACCGGGACTCGCCCGGGGAGTGGGGGCGCGCGGGCAGGCGCAGCCAGTCGGCACGGCCGAAGCGCACCCAGATCCAGCCGATGACCACGGCGGCCAGCAGCGAGGCCGCGAAGCGGGCCAGCACCATCTCGGGCTGCCCGGCGAAGGCCACCGCGGTGGCGATCATGACGATCGGGTTGATGGCGGGAGCGGCCAGCAGGAAGGTGAGCGCGGCGGCGGGCGCCACCCCGCCCTTGATCAGGCTTCCGGCGATGGGCACCGAGGCGCACTCGCATCCGGGCAGCAGCGCGCCGGAGACCCCGGCCACCGGGACGGCGCGGACCGGTTTGGCGGGGATGAAGCGCTGGTAGGCCGAGGGCGGCACGAAGGCGGTGAGCGCGGCCGACAGCGCCACCCCGAAGACCAGGAAGGGCAGCGCCTGGAAGCTGATCGCGGTGAAGATGGTGGCCCAGGCCAGGAAGGCCTGGCTGGTCAGGTCATCGGACAGCCAGGCGTGCGCCAGCGCCATGGCGGTGATGAACAGGGCGAACAGCCAGACCGTGCCGGTCCTGCGCTGTCCCCCGCGCTTTCCCCAGTCCTCGGGGGGCAGGTCGTCGCCGTGCCCGTCCCATCCCCCGGCGAGCGTGTCGCCCAGGGAGCTGGCGGCCGGGTCGGGTGCGGCGGCGGGCGTGGTCCGGTCGGACACGGTGGTACTCCGCGGTGGTCGGGTGGGATCTCCACGCATCGTACCGAAAACCGTGTACCGAAAACCGTTTTCGCCCGTGTGTTCCCACCCGCACCTGGGGAAAGCGGTGCCGCGGGTCAGCCGAAGTAGCCCGTCCCGGTCATGAGCATCACCCGGTCCGCCCCCCACACTCCCACGCACCACACCAGCCCGGCGGGCGGCATCGCGGCGAGCGCGCGCGGCCGGTCCCCCGGTCTGCGGGCCACCAGCAGGACGAGCGCGGCGCCCAGGAGCGCGAGCAGGGCGGCCTCGGTGAACATGGGGGCCGGGGAGGGGGGCGGAGGGACCTCCGGGTCCCGGAGCCGGGAACCGGTCCAGGCCAGCACCGGGAGCAGCCCCTCGGCGAGGAACACCCCGCCCAGCAGGCCGAGCCCGGCCAGGCGGCGGGTCCGCTCCCCGTGGCGGGTCCACGCCCCGGCCACGGTCAGCACCGGTCCGGCCACGCACGCGGCCAGCAGCCACAGCCAGGCGGGGAACAGCCACGCCGCGGGGCGCGGCAGTGCGGCCGCCCCGCCGCTGACGAGGACCGTCACGGCGTAGTAGCCCACGACGGCGCACAGCAGGACCACGGCCCCGGCGGCTGGCAGCCGCCAGGAGGGCGGGCGCGTGGCCGCCAGGGCGCCCAGCGCGATCACGGCGGCGCACCAGACGGCGGACGTGTCGGTGACCAGGAACCAGATCCACCACGGGAACAGCGCGGCCAGGAGGACGGACAGCCCGCCGAGCGCGAGGCCGGCCGCGGTGATCCCCAGGAACCGGAGGGAGGTGGACGCGCCCGGGCCGGAGCGGGAGGAGGGGGAGGCGTTCCGCATACCCGGGTTATCGCTCCGCGCCGGAAACCCGGTTCCCCCGGGGGCTCCCGCCCCCGGGTCCTCCCCGCGGCGCCTCCGCCGCCCGGCTCAGCCCCGCGCGGGGCCCTCGCGCCCCTCGTCCTCCTCGGGCGGCTCCTCCCCGCCCTCCGCTCCGGACCGCTCGGCGTCGGCCGCGGCCAGGCCCGGGTCCGGCGGCGCCTCGCCCTCGGCGCGCGCCACGTCGCGGGGCAGGGCGCCCGAGGCGGGCCCCCAGCACTCCACGTTGCTGAGGTGGGGCATCTTGGCGAGCGTGAACTGCGGGTCCAGCCCGTTGCGCAGCTGGCGGCTGTAGTCGGCCAGCAGCCGGAAGGCGACCGGGGACAGCGGGGCCAGGGCCAGCAGGTTGACGGTGGCCATGATCCCCATGGAGACGTCGGCGAGGTTCCACACCAGGGTCAGCGGGGCCACCGCGCCGACGAGGACCGCCGCCAGGACCGCGAAGCGGAAGTAGGTCATGTGCCGGGGGGAGCTGTCCAGGAACAGCAGGTTGGTCTCGCCGTAGTAGTAGTTGCCCAGCACGGAGGTGAAGGCCAGCAGGAACAGGATGACCGTGAGCGCGTGCACCGACCACGCCCCCAGGTTGGCCTCCAGCGCGCCCTGGGTGACCTGGATGCCCGTCTCCCCGCCGTACTCGGGGTCACCGAGCAGGACGATGAAGGCGGTCACCGAGCACACCAGCCAGGTGTCGAAGTACACGCCCAGGGTCTGCACCAGCCCCTGTTTGGCCGGGTGGGAGACCGAGGCGGTGGCCCCGGCGTTGGGGGCCGAGCCCAGGCCCGCCTCGTTGGAGAACATGCCGCGCCGCATCCCCTGGACCAGCGCCGCGCCCACGCCCCCGGCGAGGAACTCGCGCGTCCCGAAGGCGGAGCCGAGGATGTCGCCGATGACCCGGGGTACCTCGCCGATGTTGAGGAGCACCACGTACAGGCCGATGAGGATGTAGAGGACGGCCATCAGCGGCACCAGGCTCTGCGCCACGTGGGCGATGCGGCGGATGCCGCCGAAGATCACCAGCGCGGTCAGCGCGGCCAGGCCCAGGCCGACCACGGCGGCCAGCCCCGCCCCGGGCGCTGCCCCCAGGGCGCCCGCCGAGGCGGAGACCGCCCCGGCGATGCTGTTGGCCTGCACCGTGTTGAACACCAGGCTGAAGGTCACGGTGATGATGACGGCGAAGAGCACGCCCATCCACCGCTGCTCCAGCCCGTACTGCATGTAGTAGGCGGGCCCGCCCCGGAAGCCGGTGCTGGTGCGCACCTTGTACAGCTGGGCCAGGGTGGACTCCACGAAGGCCGCCGCGCCCAGCAGGGCCGCCATCGCCCACATCCAGAACACCGCGCCGGGCCCGCCCAGGACGATCGCGGTGGCCACGCCGACGATGTTGCCGGTCCCCACCCGCGAGGCCGCCGACACCGCGAAGGCCTGGAAGGAGGAGATCTCCCGGCGCCCGTCGGGCGCGATCCCCGGGGCGCTGCGGATGACGCGGAACATCTCCGGCAGCAGCCGCAGCTGCACGATCCCCGACCGCACCGTGAAGTAGAGGGCCAGCATGATCAGGAGCGGGATGAGGAAGTAGCTCCAGAAGACGTCGTTGACGGCGACGATGGCGTCGTTGAGCGCGTTCACGCGTTCCCCTTCGGACGGCCCGGACGCCCCGCGCGGATCGGGGCCATCCCGCAACCTTCCACGTCACCGGCGGCGCGACCCGGACGAACACGCGAAGGGAAGGTAAAGGACCGTCATGGGTCAACAACCCGCCGCGCGCACATGATCGCGCCGCCGCCTGTGGTGGGGGCACCCATGGTCAGCCCCGTCGCCGCTGCCTACGGTTCCGGGCATGGAACACAACACCTCCCCGTCACCGGCGCCGGACCGGCGCGGGACGCCCTTCCACCGGGTGGTCGTGGCCAGCCTCATCGGCACGACGATCGAGTGGTACGACTTCTTCCTGTACGGGTCCGCGGCCGCCCTGGTCTTCAACCGCGTCTTCTTCCCCGAGTCCGACCCGCTGGTCGGCACCATGCTGGCCTTCACCACCTACGCCGTGGGGTTCGTCGCACGCCCCCTGGGCGGCCTGGTCTTCGGCCACTTCGGCGACCGGATCGGCCGCAAGCGGCTGCTGGTGCTCAGCCTGCTGCTGATGGGCGGCGCCACGTTCGCGATCGGCCTGCTGCCCACCTACGCGGCCGTCGGCGTGGCCGCTCCGCTGCTGCTGACCCTGCTGCGGGTGGTCCAGGGCTTCGCCCTGGGCGGGGAGTGGGGCGGCGCCGTGCTGCTCGTGGCCGAGCACGGATCCCCCCGCCACCGGGGTTTCTGGGCCTCCTGGCCGCAGGCGGGCGCTCCGGGCGGCAACCTGCTGGCCACCGCCGTGCTGGCCGTCCTGGCCGTGGCGATGACCGACGCGGCCTTCCTGTCCTGGGGCTGGCGGATCCCGTTCCTGCTCTCGGGCGTACTGGTGCTCATCGGACTGTGGATCCGGCTGGCGGTGAGCGAGTCCCCGGTCTTCCGGGAGGCCAGCGAGCGGGCGGCGGGCGCGGCGGCGCCCGAGCGCGCCCCCATCCTGGGCGTACTGCGCGACCACTGGCGCGAGGCCCTGGTGGCCATGGGCGTGCGCATGGCCGAGAACGTCTCCTACTACGTCGTGACGGCCTTCATCCTGGTCTACGCCACCCAGCAGGCGCAGATGCCCAACGGCCAAGTCCTGAACGCGGTGCTCGCGGCCTCGGCCGTGCACCTGGTGACCATTCCGGCCTGGGGGGCGCTCTCGGACCGGATCGGACGCCGTCCGGTGACGGCCCTGGGCGCGGCGGGCATGGCGCTGTGGGCCTTCGCCTTCTTCCCGCTGGTCGATGCGGGCACCTTCGGGTCGGTGACGCTGGCAGCGACGGTGGGCCTGGTGCTGCACGGGGCGATGTACGGCCCGCAGGCCGCGTTCTTCTCCGAGCTGTTCAGCACGCGGGTGCGCTACTCGGGCGCCTCTGTGGGCTACCAGCTGGCGTCGATCGTGGCGGGCGGCCTGGCGCCGCTGATCGCCACGGCGCTGCTGGCCTCCTTCGGCACCAGCACGCCGATCTCGCTGTACGTGGCCGCGATGGGGGCGGTCACCCTGGTCGCGGTCGCGGCCTCCCGGGAGACCCGGGGCCGCGATCTGCGCCGGGTGGCGGCGCCGGAGGGGTCAGTGTCCGAGAGGAGTTCGTGACCCCGGTGAAAAGGCCCGGGTCCGGCAGGTGCCACCTGCCGGACCCGGGCCCGTCGCTGTGTCAACCGCCCCCGCGAGGACGGCCCGTCAACGCGCTCCCAGCGGAGTGACCGCGCTCGCTAGTGCTGCGGAGCGGCGTCGTAGCGCTCGCCCCGGCGCGGGCCGCCGCGCGGGCGGTCGCCCCGGTAGCCGCCGCCGGCGCCGCCGCGGTAACCGCCACCGCCGCCACGGCGCTCGCCGCCGCGGTAGCCGCCCTCACCGCGCGGGGTGAACTCGCGGCGCTCACCGCCGGGGCGGTCGCCCCGGTAGCCGCCGCCCTCACCGCGCGGACGGTCGCCGTCGCGGTAGCCGCCCTCGGAGCGCTCGCCGCGCGGGCGGTCGCCCCGGTAGCCGCCGCCGCTGCCGCCGCGGTAACCGCCACCGCCGCCGCTGCGGTCGCCGCGGTAACCACCGCGGTAGCCGCCGCTACGGCGGGGGCCGCCGCGGCCGCGGCGCTCGCGCACCGGCTCCGGCGGCTCGATCCACGGCTCCCAGGAGGGCTCCTTGGCCCCGGTCACCTCGGTGAGCAGCTCGTCACCGGGGTTGACCAGGTGCTGCTTGGCCTCGACGCCGGCGTCGCTGAGCAGACGGCGGGCCATGCGGCGCTGGTTGGGCGCCACGAGGGAGACCACGGCGCCCGAGGAGCCCGCGCGGGCGGTGCGGCCGCCTCGGTGCAGGTAGTCCTTGTGGCCGGTGGGCAGGTCGACGTTGACGACCAGGTCGATGCCGTCGACGTGGATGCCGCGCGCGGCGACGTCGGTGGCGACCAGGGCCTGGATGCGGCCCTCGCGGAACTTGGCCAGGGTGCGGGTGCGCACGCTCTGGGTCTTGCCGCCGTGCAGGGAGGCGCAGGGCACCCCGGCCTGGATCAGCTGCTCGCTGATGGTGTCGGCGCGGTACTTGCTGCGCACGAACAGGATGGTGCGCCCGTCGCGCGCGGCGATCTGGGTGACGATCTTGTTCTTGTCGCGGGGCAGCACCTTGAGCAGGTGGTGCTCCATCGTGGTGACCTGCGAGACCGGCGGGTCCACCGAGTGGGTCTGCGGGTCGTTCATGTACTTGCGGACCAGCTTGTCGACGTCGCCGTCGAGCGTGGCCGAGAACAGCAGGGTCTGGCCGTCGGGGTGCACCTGGTCCAGGAGCTCGCTGACCTGCGGCATGAAGCCCATGTCGCACATCTGGTCGGCCTCGTCCAGCACCGAGACCTCCACGTCGCCCAGGTCGCAGGCGCCCTGGTCGATGAGGTCGGTGAGGCGGCCCGGAGTGGCGACCAGGACCTCGACGCCGCGGCGCAGCTCGTTGATCTGGCGGGTGTAGGAGCTGCCGCCGACGACGTCGCCCACGCGGGCGCCCACGATGCGGGCGTAGGTGCGCAGGGCGTCGCGGACCTGGTGGGCCAGCTCGCGGGTCGGGACCAGGATCAGGGCCCGGGGGCGGTTGGCGGCGGCGCGGCGCTCGGCGGCGCGCACGAGGACCGGCAGGCCGAAGGCCAGGGTCTTACCCGATCCGGTGCGGCCGCAGCCGAGGACGTCGCGGCCCTCGAGAGCGTCGGGAATGGTGGCGGCCTGGATCGGGAACGGGGTGGTCACACCGTTCTTGGCCAGCTCAGCGACGATGTCCTGGGGAAGTCCCAGGGTGTCGAAAGCGGGCATTACGGCAGTGTCCGTCGTCAAGTGACGTGTACCTTCCTCATCGTTTGGCAGCGTTTCGAGGAAGGCTCCACACGGCCGGGCCAGCGAAGAAATCACACAAACGCGCCTGATCACACGCGGAAGCGGGCCCCTTGCGAAATACGGGGCTCCTGAGCTCGCGAGTTCCTCACTGCTGTGGGGGAGACGAGCGACTCTTCGGGTCAGAGCGGCGCCGACCGGGTCGGCACGCTGTCCGCGTCTTGCGCGGCCTCGGCGCGCTCGGATGCGCGCGGCATGTCACGACCGCTTGCAGCAGCCTACTAGAGAACGCCTGGCCGCGTGGACCCGGACGCGGTTTTTCCCCGGTGATACGGGTCTCCCCCGGTACGGGTTTGACGCCCCGCCCGCCCCGGGGGGAGCGCGCCCGCGCGCCGGCCGGCCCGGTGCGCGGGCCCCGCGCGGGCGCGGTCGGCCTCAGTCGGCGTTCGCGGCCCGGGCCAGCGCGGTGAGCCGGGCCACCTGGGCCCGGCGCTCGGCCTCGGCCTGTTCGGCCAGCGTGTTGCCCGGGGCCTGCTGGAGCAGGGCCTTGGTGGCGGTGGCGGCCTCGCGGTCGGTGGCCAGCAGGGCGGCGACGACGTCGTCCACGGCGCCGGAGAGCTCGTCGGCGCCCACCACCAGCTCGGCCAGGCCCAGGTCTCGGGCCTCGTGCGCGCCGACCCGGCGCGCGGTCAGGCAGATCTCGACGGCGCGGTTGACCCCGACGATGTCGACCAGGGGCTTGGTGCCGGTGAGGTCGGGGACCAGGCCCAGGGCGGGCTCCTTCATGCACAGCTGCGCGTCGTCGGCCAGGATGCGGATGTCACAGGACAGGGCCAGCTGGAAACCCGCGCCGATGGCATGGCCGCGCACGGCGGCGACGCTGACCAGGTCGGGGCGGCGCAGCCACAGGAACCCCTCCTGCAGACCGGCGACGTAGTCCCGGACCTCGGCCTCGGTGGCGGTGCCGTCGGCGAGCCCGCCGACCAGGGAGCGCTCACCGTCGACCCCCTCGGGGCTGAACATCCCGAGGTCGATTCCGGCGGAGAAGATGTCGCCCTCCCCCTCCAGGACCACGATTCGGACATCCTCGGGAAGGGCGTGGCCGATGTGGGCCAGAGTGGTCCAAGTGCGTCCGGTCATCGCGTTGCGGCGCTCGGGGTGGCTGATGGTGATCCGGGCGACCGGCCCCTCCACCCGCAGCCTGAGCCGGGCCCGGGAGAGCTCCTCCTCGGTGGGCAGCGCGCGGCCGCTCGACGCCTGTGCCATGGGTTCCTCCGTCGTGTTCGGTGTCACCCAGATATTACTCATCAGTAACCGAAGGCGGGCGGCGAGGTCGCGCGCACGGGCGGAACCCGTGCGCGCGCCCTCAGGCTCTGCGGGTGGCCCCGCCGCGGCCCCGGAGGTCCACTCCCGCCTCGCTCAGCAGCCGGTGGACGAAACCGTAGGAGCGGCCCGTGGCCGCCGCCAGCATCCGGATGCTCTCACCCGCGTCGTAGCGGCGCTTGAGCTGGGCCGCGAGTTCGGAGCGGTCGGGCCCCACCAGGCGCCTGCCCTTGCCCGGCACATCGTTCACTGGTCACTCCTCCGAGTCGTTCGGTCACCCTGACCAACATCCCCTCATGATCACGGATGCCGCGCGCGCCACGCCACACGGCGGGGCCGCGACGGGCGGGACCGCGTTCCGAGAACCCGTTTCGGAACGCGGCAATCCATGACCGAAAAGGAACGGGGTGAACCTCACGGCCCCTGGTGCGTCCGGCACCCGCGGGGCGTGCCCGCCGCCGCGGGGAGACGGCCGGGGCGGAGCGCGGTCAGGCCAGCGCCACGAGGTCCTCGAACTCGGCGTTCCACACGTCCTCCACCCCGTCGGGCAGCAGGATGACGCGCTCGGGCTGCAACGCCTCGACCGCGCCCTCGTCGTGGGTGACCAGGACGATCGCGCCCTTGTAGCCCCGCAGCGCCGCCAGGATCTCCTCTCGGCTGGCCGGGTCGAGGTTGTTGGTGGGCTCGTCCAGCAGCAGGACGTTGGCGCTGGAGACCACCAGCGTGGCCAGGGCCAACCGGGTCTTCTCACCGCCGGAGAGCACGCCCGCGGGCTTGTCGACGTCGTCGCCGGTGAACAGGAACGAGCCGAGCGTGCGCCGCGCCTCCACCTCCGGCAGGTCCGGGGCCGCGCTCATCATGTTCTCCAGCACGGTCCGGTCCACGTCCAGGGTTTCGTGCTCCTGGGCGTAGTAGCCGAGTTTGAGCCCATGGCCGTGGACCACCCGGCCGGTGTCGGGCTCCTCCACACCCCCGAGCAGGCGCAGCAGGGTGGTCTTGCCCGCGCCGTTGAGGCCGAGGATGACCACGCGGCTGCCCCGGTCGATGGCCAGGTCCACGCCGGTGAAGATCTCCAGGGAGCCGTAGGACTTGGACAGCCCCTCGGCCATGAGCGGCGTGCGGCCGCTGGGCGCGGGGTCGGGGAAGCGCAGCTTGGCCACCTTGTCCGCCTGGCGCACGCCCGACACCCCGTCCAGGAGGCGGTCGGCGCGGTTGAGCATCTGCTGGGCGGCACGCGCCTTGGTGGCCTTGGAGCGGAACTTGTCCGCCTGCTTGCGCAGCGCGTCGGCCTGCTTCTCGGCGTTGGCCAGCTCCCGCCTGCGGCGGCGCTCGTCGGCCTCGCGCTGGGCCAGGTACTGCTTCCAGCCCATGTTGTAGATGTCGATGGCGCTGCGGTTGGCGTCCAGGTAGAACACCTTGTTCACCACGTGCTCGACCAGCTCGACGTCGTGGCTGATCACGATGAGCCCGCCCTGGTGGGACTTGAGGAAGTCGCGCAGCCAGGAGATGGAGTCGGCGTCCAGGTGGTTGGTCGGCTCGTCCAGCAGCAGGGTGTCCGCGCCGCTGAAGAGGATCCGGGCCAGTTCGATGCGGCGGCGCTGGCCGCCCGAGAGGGTGTGCAGGGGCTGGTCGAGCACCTTGTCGGGCAGGCCCAGGCTGGAGGCGATGGCGGCGGCCTCGGACTCGGCGGAGTAGCCGCCCAGCACGTGCAGGCGCTCCTCCCAGCGGGCGTAGGCGCGCACACCCTTGTTGCGGGTCTTGGTGTCGGTGCTGGCCATCTTCTTCTCGGCCTCGCGCAGCCCCTTGAGGGCCTCGTCGATGCCGCGCGCGGACAGAACCCGGTCCCGGGCGATCACGTCCAGGTCGCCGGTGCGCGGGTCCTGGGGGAGGTAGCCGATGGTGCCGGAGGAGGTGACGGTCCCCCCGGTGGGCAGGCCCTCGCCCGCCAGGACCTTGGTCATGGTGGTCTTGCCCGCGCCGTTGCGGCCGACCAGTCCGATCCGGTCCCCGGCGGCGACGCGGAAGGTGGTCGGCTCCAACAGGAGGCGAGGACCGACACGCAGTTCGAGGTCGGTGGCGATCAGCATGGTGCGGCTTCCTACACAGGTCGTGGGACGGTCGTGTCCGGTCGGGCGCGCTGGGCGCGGGCGTCGTGGCCCGCGTGGGGGTTGGGGGGCGGCCTCGGCCGACCGACCCAGACTAACGGCACCGGTGGAGGGCGGCACGGGAGTTTCGGCCCCCGGGCACGGACGCGCCCCCGTCCGGCCAACGGATCGGGGGCGCGGCGCATTCCCGGCGTGTTCGCGGCGTCTGCGGCGCGGCGGACGGCCGCCGCGCCGCAGACGTCACCTCTGTTCGGAGGTGTCCGCGGAGGTGGCGCCGCCCTCCTCCGCGGGCCCCTCCCCCTCGTTCCTGACCACGACCGTGTCCGTGTGCACCCTGGTGACCTCCGCCCTCTCGCCGGGTTCGTCGTCCCGGCCCGAGGCGGGCGGCCGGTTGCGCAGCAGCGCGGCCAGCACGGCGACCACCGGAGTGGCCAGGAACATGCCCGGGACCCCGCCGACGACGGCGCCGACGGAGATCGAGATGAGCACGATCGGCGAGGGCAGGTCCAGGGAGGCGCCGTAGATGCGCGGCGCGAAGACGTTGCTCTCCAGTTGCTGCACCAGGATCACGGCGCCGACGATGATCAGCGCCACGATCCAGCCCTCGGTCACGAAGGCGACCAGGGCGGCGAGCAGGCCGGTGAGGAAGGCCCCGATGATCGGCAGGAAGGCGCCGATGAAGGTGAGCACGATCAGCGGGATGGCGAGGTTGATGTCGAGGAAGACGACCAGGGCGATGCCGATGCCGACGGCGTCGAAGAAGCCGACCGCGGCCACCCCGCGCACGTAGCGCCCCATCACCCCGTAGGCGACCTCCCCCGCGTGGCTCAGGCCCGGCCGGGACCGGGGCGGCAGCAGGCTCAGCAGCCACTCCGTGAGCTGGTCGCCCGAGTGCACGAAGTACACGGTCAGGGCGATGATGAGGACGAGGCCGACCAGGACCGAGATGACCGCCGAAGTGGCGGTCCACGCGCCGCTGAGCAGCTGGTCCTGGTTCTGGGTGATCATGTTCTCGATCTGGAGCCAGGCGTCGTCGAGCATGTCGGTGAACAGCGCCGGGTCGAGCCCGAAGGGCACCCGGATGTTCTGCAGCTCCCGGACCGCGCTGGTGACGCTGTCGACCAGGGGGCCGAAACCCTGGATGGCCGGGGTGACGATCAGCGAGATCACACCGCCGAACACGATGAGGCCGACCAGGAGCGCGAGCGCGGTGGAGCTGCCCCGGCCCAGCCCTCTGGAACGCAGCGCGCTGGCGATCGGCATGAGCAGCGCGGTGAGGAACACCGCCAGGATCACCGGCAGGGTGACGACCGACAGGTAGATGAGCGCGTAGACGAGCAGCGCCGCCACCACGCCGATCAGCAGGACCCGCCAGGCCACGTCGCTGATGGTGCGCAGCAGGTCGTCGGAGCCGGAGCTCTGTTCGGCCACGCTCTCCTTCGCGGCCTGGGCCTCGGCCTGGGCGCACTGGCTCTGCTCCTCCAGTCGGGCGAGGCGCTCGGCGCGGGCCCTGCGGGCCTCGAGCCACTTGTTCAGGAGCGCCCACACTCCCGGCCGCTGGGCTTGCACATGGACTCCATTCTCCGGATGTTGCGGGACGGGCGCCCGGGGGGATCCGGGGGCTCTCCGGCCCCCGGTTAACGCTGTCAGAACTGCCAGGGTTCCCGGGTGTGGCCGCTGGCGACGATCTCGTTGCCGAAGGGCGCCAGGGCCAGGGGGATCATCTTCAGCGAGGCCCAGGCCATGGGGATTCCGATGATAGTGACCGCCAGGCCGAGCGCCGTGGCGATGTGGCCGAGGGCCAGCCACCATCCGGCGACGATCACCCAGATGACGTTGAGGGCGGTGCTGCCGCCGCCCGCCCCGTTCCTGCGGACCACGTCCCGGCCGAAGGGCCAGAACGCGTAGTTGGCCATGCGGAAGGAGGCGATGCCGAAGGGGATGGTGACGATCAGGACGCAGCAGATGAGACCGGCGAGGATGTAGCCGATCGCCAACCAGAATCCGGCGACGAAGATCCAGATGATGTTCAGGATGAGCCGCACGAGGGCCACGGTGTGCCTTCCTCCTTGTTTCGGTCCCGCTGTCGGGAGCGCGCGGCCGGGGCCGCGTCCGTTGTGTTCTACCGCCTGGGACGCACGCGCACCACGACCCGTTCTGGCGCTCCTCCCTGACACTTCCCCTAGGGGAAGGTTCCGACGCACGTGGGAGGGGGTGCGGGCCCCTCACGCGAGGCGGGACCGGCGTGTCGCGACGTGTTCGGGGGGTAGGCGGGGGGCCAAGGGCGCCCCGGGGGCGGCGACGGAGGGTGAGGACATCCGGCCAGGCCCGAACTCGGAACAAGGCGCGGACCGGAATGTGATCGGTGTATCAGGAGGACCCCCTAGGCAGGAGGGACATCGCACCATACGATGTGCTGTGTCCTTCGCAAGACACCAGATCTTGTGCTAAGCGGCAAACTCGGACAAACAACCGTAGACCGGTCAGTTCACGACTGATTTCGGTAACGGTTGGGCGAGGAATTTCCCCACCCCCCGTGCATGAGCGGGAGTGGGGATGGCATGATTACGTACCGGCTCGGACGGAGGCCGTCACCGCCTCCGCAGCCGTTCGCGTGAGAGCACTCCGCCGTCGGCGGGTTCAGTGCCGCAAGGCTGTGCTTCTCGTGGTCTCAGCCACACCGGGGAACATCGCTCGCACCCCATGGCGTTTGCGTCGTGCGGGGTGGCTCACGCCGCATGACCAACTTTTGGTGACTGAAGCTTTTTCCGACAGCTTACTAGTGATTTCAGTAGAGGTGGTTCAAGCATGTCTCAGGTACGCCGGCAGGCCGCGCTGCGCCCCCGCCCGAGCTGGGGGTGGCAGGATGCCGCCGCGTGCCGGGGCGAGGACCTTGTGCTCTTCTTCGGCCCGGACGGCGAACGCCAGCCCGAGCGGGAGATCCGTGAGCGCAAGGCCAAGGAGATCTGTGCGGCCTGCCCTGTCCGTAACGAGTGCCTGGACTATGCGATCTCGCGTCCGGAGAAGTACGGCACCTGGGGCGGCCTGAACGAGGACGAGCGCGCTTCCGAGCGCCGTCGCCGTATGCGCCGCGCCAACGCTGCCTAGTCAGGTTCTCACCTGCGGATCTCCCCCGGTGGCCCCGGCCCCCGAACAACCCGCGGCGCCCCGACGAACACCGTCGAGGGCGCCGCGGGTTTTCTCGTGCCTGCGGCCCGCCGCTCCGGCGGCGGGCCGGGAACGGCGGGGACGGGCTCAGCCCGGGTTCCGGGGCATGTGCTCGTCGAACCAGTCCAGGGCCTCGGAGACCACCCGGTCCCAGACGTGCGCGTCACCGAGCAGCCGTTCGGCGCCCTCCATGACCCGCAGGTCGGTGGGTCCGCCCATCCGGCCGCGCGCCCACTCCCCGAGTTCGCGCACGAAGGAGTCCCCGCCCTCCACCAGGACCAGGACCGGTGCCCGCACACCGGGCAGGCTCTCCTCGGCCAGGTCGATCCGGCCGCCGTGCACCACCACCGCGGCCACGTCCTCAGGGCGTTCGGCCGCGGTGGCCAGGGCCGCCGCGGCGGCCTCGCCCGAGGCCAGCACGCCCAGGGGGCCGTCGGCGGCATCCGTGGCCCGGCGCAGCCAGGTGACCGCTGCGTTCAACCGCTCGCCGAACGGGGCGGGCCCGGGTCCCCCGGCGCCCGCACCTCCCTCCGCTCTCTCCTGGTCGGTCAGCAGGTCCAGGACCAGGGTGGCGTACCCCGCCCGTCGCAGGGCCGAGGCCGCCGGGCGCCAGGACTCGTCCGCCCGGCCCGCGGCCACCACCACCGCCCCGCGCGGCGCCGGGGGCACGGTGAGGTCGCCGTCGAGGTAGACCCCTCCGGCGCGCACGCGCACGCCCCGGGTCACGTCGGGGTCCTCGGAGCGGCCGCGCTCGGCCAGGATCGCGGTGACGTGGTGGTCGGAGAGCTGGCCGAAGTCGCGGTACCACTCCCCCACCGCGCGGAAGTTGTCCGGCGCGCTGAGCACCACCAGCGCGTCGGCCTCCTCCCGCAGCAGTTCGACCGCCTCCGGCGAGGCCACGGGAACGGCCAGGGCCAGCCGCGCGGGTCCGGCCTGGCGGACCATCCGCAGGGCGGCCCGGGCGGTGCCGCCGGTGGCGACGCCGTCGTCCACGACCACGCAGTCGCGCCCGGCGATCCTGGGCGCCGGGCGCTCGCCGCGGTAGACCCGGCGCCTGCGGTCGAGTTCGTCGCGCTCTGCGGCGACGGTGGCGGACAGGGCCTGGCGGGGCACGTGCATCCGGGCCAGGGCGAGGTCGTCGTAGTGCACGCGCCCGTCCTCGGCGATCGCCCCGACCCCCAGCTCCGGGTGGCCGGGCAGGCCGATCTTGCGGACCATGAGCACGTCGAAGTCGGCGTCGAGCCGCCGGGCGAGCTCCGCGCCGACCGGTACCCCGCCTCGGGGCAGGGCCAGCACGAGCGGATCGTTGACCGCGAAGGGGCGCACCCGCTCCGCGAGGCGGCGTCCCGCCTCCGACCGGTCGGCGAAGGGCAGTGAAACGGGTACTGGGTTCATGTCCTCACCGGTCCGGGACCCGGGCCCCGGTACCGCTCCTCTCGGCTGTGTGGATGAGCCGCTGGAAGGTGGTACCGAGATACCCCCCGACACGGCGGTCGCAACCCCGCATCCGAGCAAAAGACCTCAGGTGGGGCGGAAGTCGTTCCTGAGCACCGCCATGAGCAGGGCGTCGTGGCGCCGCCCCTCCCACAGCAGGGAGTCGCGCAGCCGCCCCTCGACGGTGAAGCCGCAGGAGCGGTAGACGGCGATGGCCCGCATGTTGAAGGCGTAGACGTAGAGCCAGACCCGGTGCAGGCCGATGTGCTCGAAGGCGTACTCCAGCACGAGTTGGGTGGCCTCGCGTCCGAGTCCCCGGCCGGCGAACTCGATCGCCGACAGGGCGATGCGGTATCCGGCGCTCTCGTTCTCGGGGGCCACCGAGTAGATGGACAGCTCTCCCAGGTAGCGGCCGTCCCGGGGCGCGGTGATGGCCAGGTCCAGGCGGTCGGTGCGGCTCGCGCGGGTCTGGCACCACTCCTTGGCCTCCGCGTAGGTGAGTTGTCGGTGGGTGCCGGTGAGTCTGCGGACCTCCTCGTCGAGGCTGGCGGCGAAATAGGCGTCGGTGTGCTCCGAACAGAGAGGCACCAGGCGTACGCTTTTCCCGGTGAGAGTGGGTTTGTCTCGCAGCGCGCTCGTGTTGATCATGTGATCTTCCGGTTCCGTCCGGGCCGTGCGGACACGGTTCCCGGCGTGAGGGAGTCGGCGGACAGCAGGCTGGGTGCCCGTGCGCGGGAGCGGGCCGCTGGGCGGGGGCCGGGGTCCGGGCCGCGGTGGCGGGTCGGCGGCGCCGGAGGTACCGGTGGCGGAGAGCGGGTGATCAGGGGTCGGGGACGGGCGGGGGGCCGCCCGGTTACGGAGCGGAACCTCTATGTAAATCCGGTCCGGGTGCGATGGCAAGCCCGTCAGGGCGGGTCGCGCAAACGCCTGTTCACCTTCGGTCGGGATGGATAGCATCTGCGCGCACCGACATCACCGGGGGAGCTTTTTGAACACCCAGACCAGGACCGCGCCACCGCCGGAGGCCCGCCGGGCCAGGGCCGCGGTCTCCACCCTCTTCTTCGTCAACGGCTTCACCTACACCAACGCCGTGCCCTGGCTTCCGGTGATCAAGTCCGAACTGGGGCTGAGCAACACGGAACTGGGCCTGGCGATCGCGGCGATGCCCACGGGGGCGATCCTGACCGGGATGCTCGCGGGTCCGCTGATCCACTGGTTCGGCAGCGGCCGGACGGCGGTGGGAACCAGCCTGCTGTCTTTGGGAGCGCTTCCATTCATCGCCCTGGCGCAGAACTGGTGGATGCTCGCGGCGGCGCTCTTCGTCCTGGGCAGCGCGGACGCCTGGACCGACTCCGCGCAGAACTCACACGGGCTGCGCGTGCAACGGCGTTACCGGCGCTCCATCATCAACACCTTCCACGCGCTGTGGAGCCTGGCCGCGGTCTCCGGCGGCCTGCTGGGCGCGGCCATGGCCGGTTCCGGGGTGCCGATCCTGTGGCACCTGGGCGGCGTGACCGCACTGCTGGTGTGCGTGAACCTGATGGTGAGCCGGATGCTGCTGCCGGGGCCGGACAGCACCGAGCGCGAGGACGGGACCGACTCCGGGACCGGGAGGCGCACGCGCGTGCCCGGACGCGCCGTCGCGCTGCTGCTGGCGCTGGGCGTGCTGCTGATGTTCGCCGGGGGCATCGAGGACTCGGCCGCCTCCTGGGGAGCGGTGTACATGACCTCGGAACTGGGGGCGCCGCTGTTCCTGGCCGCGATGCCGTTCGTGGCCTGCCAGGCGATGATGACGGTGGGACGCCTGCTCGGCGACCGGATGACCGACCGCTTCGGCGCCGTCACCGTGGGCCGGGCCTGCGGTCTGCTGGCCGCCGGCGGGATCGCGTTCGCCCTGCTGCTGCCGCACCCGGTGACCACGGTGATCGGCTTCGGTGTGATGGGGCTGGGCGTGTCCACGCTGTTCCCGCTGACCCTGGCCGCGGCCGGGAGCGTGCCGGGTGTGCGCACCGGGGACGGGATCACGGTCGTCGGGTGGTTGGGGCGCGCGGGGTTCCTGGCCTTCCCCCCGCTGGTGGGCCTCCTGGCCGACTCCTCCAGCCTCGGCTCGGCGCTGTGGGTGATCGCCGGGGCCGGGGTGGGCGCCCTGCTGCTGGCCTTCGCGCTGCGCCCGCGCGGCTGAGGGACGCCTGACGCGCGAAGGGCCCCGGCCGTCCGGAGACGGTCGGGGCCCTCGTGCACCCGCGGTCGGGCCGCGGGTGCGGGGTGTGTCGCCAGGTGGTGCTTCCCTCGGTTCCCGGCTCCGCCGGGATCCGGGTCCGGGCGCCCCGCAGGCCGAAGCCGTCGGCCCTCACCCTGGCCCCGGGGGCCGGGAACCGCGGGGAGGGCGGCCCCTAGGCGATCGGAGCCGGGCGGCGGGCGCTGGCCCACAGGGCCAGGGCACCGATACCCGTCACCACGGCGCCGCCGAGCACGAAGCCCTGCATGTCGACGCCGGTGGTGGCGAGGGTCTCGTCACCACCGCGGGAGCCGGAACCGCCGGCGTCGCCGCCGGTGGCCGTCAGGCCGGAGCCCAGGCTCTCGTCGGCGTCGTCACCGTCGGAACCGCCGGTACCGGGGGCGGAGCCGTTGTCGCCACCGCCGCCGGAACCGTTGTCACCGCCGCCGTTGTCGCCACCGCCGCCGGAACCGTCGTCACCGCCGCCGTTGTCGCCACCGCCGCCGGAACCGTCGTCACCGCCGCCGTTGTCGCCACCGCCGCCGGAACCGTCGTCACCGCCGCCGTTGTCGCCACCGCCGTCACCGCCACCAGGGGGGTTGCCGTCGTCGCCGCCGTCACCGCCGCCGGGGTTACCGCCGTCACCGGGGTCACCGCCGCCGCCGTTGTCGCCGCCGCCGTCACCGGGGTCCGGAGGAGTCACACCGTCACCGGGGTCACCCCCGCCGTCGCCGGGGTCCGGGGGCGTCACACCGTCATCGGGGTTGGTGACGTCCAGAGCCGCGATGAGCTCCTCGACGAGCGGGGCGTCGACGGCCGAAGCCTCGACGGTCTCCTCGGGGAGGGTGTCAGCGAACGCCGGTCCAGCGGAGAAACCGGCCATGAACAGGCCGGCCGCCGTCACGGTGAAAACCCGCTTGTTGGGGGACATCCCACTCCTTTCTTTTCTTGGGGATGGATCTACTGAGAGGGGATGGCATAGAGGTGGTCGTCATGGACCACGACGGCCCGCTCGCCGAGCAGGCCGCTGGGTTGCACGGAGCCGTCCTCGGCCCGCTCGACCGCGCCCTCGGCGTCGACGGCCACCAGGGCGCCGTCGAGCTGGCCGAAGACGAGGGAGCCGACCGCGATCTCGGGCTCGAAGCCGGGAACCACCGCGGTCCCGCCGCCGGCGGGATCGATCACCACGGGGCCGTAGGCGACCAGCTCGGTTCCGACGGGGGCGGAGCGGTGGCGCACGTCCTCCAGGTCGGCGGGGTCGATCTCGGCGCTGCCGACCACGCTGCCGTCCCGGCTGTCGTGGAAGGCCAGGACCGTGCCGTCACCGTCCCGGGGCTTCCAGCGGACGAGGACGTACTCGTGCAGGGCGGTGACCACCGACTCCATCTCGCCCGTTCCCTCGGGCCGCTGGGGGCTGACCTCCTCGTGGCCGCCGTCGACGCCGACCCAGGCCCAGGGACCGTTGAGAACGGCGGTCAGGACCTCTTCGCCGTCGGCCAGCATGGCCGCGGAGCCCGGGGGGACCTCGACCGGCTGGAGCCCCCCGTCGACCGGGACGAAGGCCTCCTCGTCGTTGCGCACGAGCACGGAGCTGCCCGCGTACCGGGCGGCGGTGTCCTCTGGCAGCTCCACGCTGACGGGGGAGCCGCCCTCGGTGGGCCACAGCCACAGCGTTCCGGCGGTCTCCATGACGATGGCGGTCCCACCGCCGTACTCCGCGAAGCGCGGGGGGCCGAGGAACTCACCCGAGGCCGCGGGCAGGTCGACCGACCACTGGCGCTCTCCCTCGGCGTCGAGCAGGTTGAGGCGCTCCCGGGGGTCCACGTAGGCGAGCAGGTCGCCCTCGCGGCTGACGCCCGGCTCGGTGCCGGGGGCGAGCTCCTGGCTGAAGTCGACGGTCGCGGCGAAGTGCGGAGGCGCCGGGTGGTTGAGGGTGGTCACGTCCGCGGTGGCCTGCGGGCCGGGCTCGACCGCGGTCGCGGGCAGGAAGCGCCAGACCACCGCGCCCGCACCCGCGAGGAGCACGAGGGCGAGCACGGCGGCTCCCACGATGACCAGGCCCCGCCCGCCGTTGGAACCGCCGTTCGGAGGCACGGCCGCCGGTGTCGGAGCGGGCTCGGGCGCGGCCTGGTCGGCGGCCTGCACCACACCGTCGGGCGTGGCGACCAGGCGCCAGTAGCCGTTCGCGTCGCGGGCGTCGACGAGGACCGGCTGCCCGATCCTGGCGGCGTAGCCGGTGGCGACGTCCAGCGCGGCGCGTCGCGTCTCCCGGGGGACCTGGCCGGTGACGACCTGGCGGTGCCCCTCGATGACGATCTCGGCGGTGCGTTCGTCGGGCGCGATGACGATGACGGCGGTGGGCCGTGACTGCCCCGGTCGGGACGCCCGGCTCATGGTGCCTCCGAAGGCATGGGAAAACGTGGACCTGTTCGTGTACGGGGTACGGGACCTCGGTCAGCGATGACGGCGGATCGCGGCCTGGGGGTTACCAAGCGGTGGTGTCGGCACACGCGTAGTCAATGCTGCACGCGATGATACTGATCGTCGCCCCCGGCGCCTATTTGGACCAGGAGTCGGCGCCAGGGGCCCCGATCGCCACACCTGCGGCTGTCGCACCGGTTTTTCTCCGTTGACCTGCGGAATCGTCCGGACCCGGGTGACGGGCGACACCGTGGTCACCCGTCCGCCCGAAGAATGGACACATGGGAAAGCTATTAGGTTCACACCGAAACTGGCCGGATCCGGCCACCGAATTCCCCCGTTCGGGGAGGCGGGAGGCTCAGTTGCGTGTCCACTCGGGCACCCGGACGACCTGGAAGTACGTCCGCGGACGGGAGCGGCGGTCGGCGTTGGCCGCCTGGTGCGGCGTGCGCGGCGCGACCGTGGAGTACACCGCCTCCCCCGGCCGCGCGGTGAAGGCCACCGGGGCGTTGGTGAGCCCGCCGGGCCTGCCCTGGAGCTCGTGCGGCCCCGGCGGCACCTGCTCGGGGCCTCGGACACCGGTGGCCTTGGGCCCGGTCAGCCCGGACCGGGCCAGCGACTCGCGTCCCTCCCGCTCCTCCCGCCTCCGCGCGGCGAGGACCGGGCTGGGCCCTCCACGCGCGCCGACCTGGTCTGAGAGCACCGACGGCCGGTGCTCCACCGCGGGAAGCGCAGGCCGAGCACGGGCAGCGGGGCCAGGGCCGCCGGGAAGAGGACGGGGAGCCCCGCTTGGCCCTCCCCATCGGAAAGCGCGTACGGGCCCGGGGCGGCGGGGCGCGGCCCGCCCGCCGGACGGCGTCGGCGCCACCGACAGGACCGGGCCCCGTCCGGTTCCCCGGTTCACCGAAGCCGCGACCGTCCGGAACCGGTCAGCGGCGGTCGCCTCCGACGCGGGTGTCGAGCACCGCCCGCTCCCGGCGCTGGACGAGGCGGTTGGCCCGCTCGAAGTGCCGGTTGGCGATCTCGGCTCGGGCGGCGGCGGTGCGCGGGGTCGGCCACATCGCGTCGATCTCGGCGTTGAAGGAGGATCCCACCAGCACGGCGATCGCCATCACGAACAGCCAGGCCAGGATGGCGATCGGCGCGGCCAGCGAACCGTAGATGCTCACCTGCCCGAAGGAGGCGTCCAGGTAGACGCGCAGCGCCACGGACCCGGCGACCAGCACCAGGGTGGCCAGCAGAGCCCCGGGCAGGTGACGCCACAGCGGGGTGCGCACCGGCACGCTCAGCGCGTAGAGCAGGGTGACCGCGGCGGTGGCCATCAGCGCGACGGTCGGCCAGTAGAACAGGCTGAGCCGCCCCACCGTCACGGGCAGCAGGGTGTGGATCAGGTTCGGCCCGGCCACCAGGACCGGCAGGACCACGAGGGCGAACAGCAGGCCGCCCAGGTAGGCGACGAAGGCCAGGACGCGCTGGCGGATCCAGCCGCGCAGTTCGTCCAGGCCGTAGGAGATGGTGATGGAGCGGATGAAGACGTTCATCGCCCGCGACCCCGACCACAGCGACACCAGGAAGGTCACCGACAGCAGGCCGCCCGGGACGCCGCCGAGGAAGTCGTCGACGAGCGGCTCCATCACGGTCTCCACGGTGTCGGGGGTCAGTACCCGCGCGGTCAGGTCCAGCATCCACAGCCGGATCTCCTCGACCAGTTCCTCCCCCAGCACGGCGGCCAACGGCCCCAGGGCCCCGAGCAGCCCCAGCATGAGCGCGGGCAGGGAGATCAGGGTGAAGAAGGCCGACTCCGCGGCCAGACCCACGACCCGGTCCCTGGCGAAGGCGCGAACGGTGCGCACGACGAGGAGCATCCCGCTGTGCACACGGGGGTGCCGCTCCAACCATCCGTGGACCGTGAACCACAGTCCCTCCCAGAAACCCACCACGGGGAAACGTTAGCGCTCCGCGGAGGCGGGGCCGCCTCCGACACCGTCCGGCGGGTGACGTGACTCACTCCGCGACGGCACGGGGCCGCCTGGACAAAGTCCGGGCCCGCGTGACATTCTCGTTGACATGATCGCTGCTCTGGACCCCATGCTCTGCGTGCGCCGCCACGTGGACTACCTTCGGGTCCGCAGCGCCATCTGTTGCAGCGTCGGTTAATCTCGCCGCCTTTTGACGCACCCCAGGGGTGCGCGCGGCACCGGCGCCCTCCCCTCTTCTTCGTTCCCACACGCGGATTCCGACCCGTTCGCCAGCACGACGATGTGCGCGCGACGGGCGATGCGGTGCGGGCGCCGGGGCCGTGAGCACTCCGCGACACCCATCGGAGACACCCGCGATGCCTCCCTCTTCCGCGCAGCCCGGCACGACAGCGTCCGCGGCCAAGCCGCGCCGCCGCCGCGGCGAGGGCCAGTGGGCCCTCGGCTACCGCGAGCCGCTGAACAAGAACGAGGAGAACAAGAAGAACGACGACGGGCTCAACGTCCGCGACCGGATCATCAACATCTACTCCAAGCGCGGTTTCGACTCGATCGATCCGGCCGATCTTCGCGGGCGTTTCCGCTGGTTCGGGCTCTACACCCAGCGGGCCCCGGGCATCGACGGCGGCAAGACGGCCGTCCTGGAGCCCGAGGAGCTCGACGACCGCTACTTCATGCTGCGCGTGCGCATCGACGGCGGTCAGCTCTCCGCGGCACAGCTGCGCGCAATCGGGGAGATCTCCCGCGACCACGGGCGCGACACCGCCGACATCACCGACCGCCAGAACGTCCAGTTCCACTGGATCCAGGTCGAGGACGTCCCGGCGATCTGGGAGAAGCTGGAGTCGGTGGGCCTGTCCACCACCGAGGCCTGCGGCGACACCCCTCGCGTCATCCTGGGCTGTCCCCTGGCCGGAGTGGCCGAGGACGAGGTCATCGACGCCAGCCCCCAGATCCGCCAGGTCTACGACGACCACATCGGCAGCCCGCTGTACTCCAACCTGCCGCGCAAGTTCAAGACCTCGATCTCGGGGTGCACCTCGCACTGCGTCAACCACGAGATCAACGACGTCGCCTTCGTGGGCGTGCGCAACGAGGCGGGCGAGGCGGGCTACGACCTCTTCGTCGGCGGCGGCCTGTCCACCAACCCGATGTTCGCCCAGCGCCTGGGCGCGTTCGTGCGCCCGGACCAGGTGAGCGAGGTGTGGGCGGGGGTCTGCTCGGTCTTCCGCGACTACGGCTACCGGCGCCTGCGCACCCGCGCCCGGATCAAGTTCCTCATCAAGGACTGGGGCGCTCAGAAGTTCCGCGAGGTGCTGGAGAACGAGTACCTGGGGTACGCGCTGGCCGACGGCCCCGGCCCGGAGCTGGACCCGGGCGTGGAGCGCGACCACGTGGGAGTGCACCGCCAGCGGGACGGCCGGTTCTACGTGGGCTTCGCGCCCAAGGTCGGCCGGGTCTCGGGCACCGCGCTGCTGCGTATCGCCGACATCGCCGAGGAGCACGGTTCGGACCGCATCCGCACCACCGCCGACCAGAAGCTGGTCGTCCTCGACGTGGCGGAGGACCGGGTCGCCTCGATCACCTCCGCCCTGGAGGACGAGGGCCTGCAGGTCAACCCGAGTGTGTTCCGCCGCCAGACGATGGCGTGCACCGGCATCGAGTTCTGCAAGCTGGCGATCGTGGAGACCAAGGGCCGGGCCTCCTCCCTGATCGACGAGCTGGAGAAGCGGCTGCCGGACTTCGAGGACCCCCTGACCATCAACGTCAACGGCTGCCCGAACTCCTGCGCGCGCATCCAGGTGGCCGACATCGGCCTCAAGGGCCAGCTGGTCATGAACGCGGCGGGCGAGCAGGTGGAGGGCTACCAGATCCACCTGGGCGGCGGCATGGGCCTGACCCAGTCCTTCGGCAAGAAGGTCCGCGGGCTGAAGACCACCGCGGAGGAGCTGCCCGACTACGTCGAGCGGGTGCTGCGCCGGTTCCAGAAGCAGAAGGAGGGCGGCGAGACCTTCGCGTCCTGGGTGGCCAGGGCCGAGGAAGCCGACCTGAAGTAGTCCGCGCCGCGGCGGTGCCGACCGCGGCGCCCCGCAGCAGCACGGCCGGACCGGGCCGGCCCCGCGCGGGGCCGGCCCCCGGCCGGGAACAGACCCCGAGGAACCCGAGCGAGAGGAAGGGGTGTGCCATGTCCGAGAGGGCCGCGCCCTACTACTGCCCCTACTGCGGCGACGAGGACCTGGTACCGGAGGAGGGCGCCCCGGTCAGGGGCGAGGGCTACCCCTGGGCCTGCCTGTCCTGCGCCCGGGTGTTCCGGGTCAAGTACGTCGGGTTGCGCTCCGCGTCGTTCTCCGCGGAAGGCGCCCCCTCCAGACCGACGGAAGGGAACCAATGAACTCCACCACCATCACCCCCCTGGGCGGTCCCGAGCTCGCCGAGCGGGCCGCACGCGAACTGGAGGAGGCCTCGGCCCGGGAGATCATCTCCTGGGCGGCGGAGACCTTCGGCGACCGGTTGTGCATGACCTCCTCCATGGCCGACGCGCTCATGGTCGACCTGGTCTCCAAGCAGGTGCCGGGCATCGACGTCATCTTCCTGGACACCGGCTACCACTTCCCCGAGACCATCGGCACCCGTGACGCGGTGGCCTCGGTGTACGACATCAACCTGATCAACGTCGAGCCCACCCGCACGGTGGCCGAGCAGGACCTGGCCCTGGGTCCGCGCCTGCACGGACGCGACCCGGGCATCTGCTGCCACCTGCGCAAGGTGGAGCCGCTCAAGCGGGCCCTGGAGCCCTACTCCGCGTGGCTGACCGGTCTGCGCCGGGACGACTCCGCGACCCGGCGCGACACCCCGGTGGTGCAGTGGGACAAGCGTCGGCGGATGACCAAGGTGAACCCGATCGCCCGGTGGACGCAGGAGGAGGTGGACGCCTACATGGCCGAGAACGGGGTGCTCGTGAACCCGCTCCAGTACGACGGCTACCCCTCGATCGGCTGCGAGCCCTGCACGCGCCGGGTGGCGCCGGGCGAGGACCCGCGCAGCGGCCGGTGGGCCGGAACGGGCAAGACCGAGTGCGGAATCCACGTGTGAGCGCGGGCCGCGTGCGGGGACGGGTGCGCCCGTCCCCGCACCGCGGCCCCCAGGGCCGCGCGACGGAAGGAGCGGTCGCGGTGCCGACGACCACGAGGCGAGGTTGACCATGACGGCGGACGGAACCGGGGCCCCGAGCGGCGGGTGCCGGGAGGAGCGGGTACCCCTGCTGGCGGTGGCGCACGGCAGCGCCGACCCCCGGTCGGCGGCGTCCGTGTCGGCGGTGTTCGCGCGGGTGCGCTCGCTGCGGCCGGGACTGGACGTGCGCGTGTCCTACCTGGACCACGCGGCGCCCGGCGCGGAGGAGGCCCTGGAGGAGCTGGCCGCCCGCGGGGCGGGTGAGACGGTGGTACTGCCGGCCCTGCTGACGGCGGCCTACCACAGCAAGGTGGACCTGCCCGCGGTGCTGGCCCGGGCGCGCGAGCGCGGCCCCTGGCTGCGCGTGCACTACGCCGACACCCTGGGCCCCCACCCGCTGCTGGTGCGCGCGGTGGAGCGGCGCCTGGCCGAGGCCGGTGCCGCCCCCGACCCGGACACGGCGCTGGTGCTGGCCTCGGCCGGCTCCAGCGACCCGGAGGCGAACGCGACCGTGGCCGCGACGGCGGCGGAACTGGCCGGGCGCGGTCCCTGGCGGGAGGTGGTGTCGGCGTACGCGTCCGCGTCGGGCCCGCGGCCGGGCGAGGCCGTGGCCGCCCTGCGCGCGCGGGGCGCCTCGCGGGTGGCCGTGGCGACCTACCTGCTGGCACCGGGGTTCTTCGCCGAACGGGTGCGCGCCCAGTCGCTGGAGGCGGGCGCCTGGACGGTGTCGGAGGCCCTGGGGGACGCGCCCGAGCTGGCCCGGGTGGTGCTGGACCGCTACGACGCGGCCCTGGCCGCCCGGCGCGCCGACCGCGCCGCCTGAGAGCGCCCGGGGGGCGCGGGGCACGCGCTCCGGGGGTGTCGTCCGCGGCCCCGCGCACGCGGTTGCCCGGAAGGGCCGCGCCCAGAAGAATCAGGGTGGGCGGACGGGGACTCCGCCCACTGTGCAACGCGTATCCGGGGGTGGCCGTGTCGGAGCAGCGAGGACCAGCGCGGGGCGGTATCCGCGACCTGTTGCGGGGGCTGCCGGTGTTCGCCGGTGAGCTGCCGGACTTCGACCCGGCCTCGGCGCCCGAGGACCCGTTGGAGCTGTTCCCGGAGTGGCTCGCGCAGGCGGTGCGCGCCGGTGTGGCCGAGCCGCACGCGATGACGGTCACCACGGTGGACGGGGCCGGCGCGCCCTCGGCCCGGGTGGTGATCATGAAGGACCTCACCCCCGAGGGCTGGTGGTTCGCCACCACGACCACCTCGGCCAAGGGGCGGGACCTGGCCGCGAACCCCAGCGTGGCGCTGCTGTTCTACTGGAGTGCGCAGGGACGCCAGGTGCGGGTGCGCGGCCGGGCCGAGCTGGCCGATCCGCGGCGGTGCGCCGAGGACTACCTGGCCCGGCCGCTGGAGTCGCGGGTGGCGGGGCTGCACGGAAGGCAGAGCGAGCCCCTGGACGACCCGGCCGAGGTCGACCGGGTGGCCGAGCGGAGCCGCGCGAGACTGGAGGGCGACCCCGCGCTGGTCCCCGGGGACTGGGGCCTGTACGTGGTCCGGCCGACCGAGGTGGAGTTCTGGCAGGCCGACCCCGACCGGCGGCACACCCGCCTGCGCTACACCCGCCCGGGCACCGGGGCGCCCTGGGAGCGGGGGTTGCTCTGGCCGTAGGAGTCCCCTCCCCCGCTGGGGCCCGTTCCCCGCGGGGGTTCGGGAAACCGAGCCTGGTTCGGTGGGGCGGCCAGGGGTAGGATGCCCGCACTCCGGCCACCCGCCCGGACCCCGTCCAGAAAGGCAGCCGCCATGCCCCCGACCCACGAGGTGTTCAACCAGGCCCCGCCGCTCGGCGACCACGCCGCCGGGGACGATCCCGCGCTCCTGGAGGGGTTGCGGCGCGAGGGGGCGGGGTGGGCCGAGGCCGAGGTGCGCGCGGTCGGCGACGCCGCGGGGTCGGAGCGGGTCCGGGCCTGGGGCGAGTCGGCCAACACCTATCCCCCGGTGCTGCGCACGCACGACCGCTACGGGCACCGGGTGGACGAGGTCGACTACCAGCCCGCCTACCACGTGCTCATGGACCAGGCGGTGGAGCAGGGCCTGCACGCCGCCCCCTGGGCGGACGGGCGCGCGGGCGCGCACGTGGCGCGCGCGGCCAAGTTCTTCCTGTGGTCCCAGCCCGAGGCGGGCCACGGGTGCCCGATCTCGATGACCTACGCGGCCGTTCCCGCGCTGCGCCACGCACCGGAGCTGGCCCGGCGCTACGAACCCCTGCTGACCGCGCGCACGTACGACTTCGGGCTGCGCGCCCCGCACACCAAGAGCGGGCTGCTCGCGGGCATGTCGATGACCGAGAAGCAGGGCGGCTCGGACGTGCGCGCCAACACCACGCGCGCGGTGCCCGCCGCCGAGGGGCACTACCTGCTGACCGGGCACAAGTGGTTCACCTCCGCGCCGATGAGCGACCTGTTCCTCACCCTGGCCCAGGCTCCCGAGGGGCTGACCTGCTTCCTGGTGCCCCGGGTGCTGGAGGACGGCGGCCGCAACGCCCTGCACATCCAGCGGCTCAAGGACAAGCTGGGCAACCGGTCCAACGCCTCGGCGGAGCTGGAGTACGACGGCGCCGTGGCCCACCTGGTCGGCGAGCCGGGCCGGGGGGTGCCCACCATCATCGAGATGGTCAACTGCACCCGGCTGGACTGTGTGATCGGGTCGGCCTCGGGCATGCGCGCCGCGGTGGTGCAGGCGCTGCACCACGCCGAGCACCGCCGGGCCTTCGGCTCGGCCCTGGTCGACCAGCCGCTGATGCGCAACGTGCTCGCCGACCTGGCCCTGGAGTCGGAGGCGGCCACCGCCCTGATGATGCGCCTGGCCGGTGCCGCGGACCGCGCGGTCTCCGGCGACGCGGGCGAGGCGGCCTTCCGCCGCCTGGGAGTGGCGGTGGGCAAGTTCTGGGTGACCAAGCGCCAGCCCGCGCACGCCGCCGAGGCGCTGGAGTGCCTGGGCGGGAACGGTTACGTGGAGGAGTCGGGGATGCCGCGGCTGTTCCGGGACTCCCCGCTCAACTCCATCTGGGAGGGCTCGGGCAACGTGGCTGCGCTGGACGTGCTGCGGGCGATGGGCCGCGACCCGGAGCCGTTGGAGGCCTTCCGGGCCGAGCTCGGCGCGGCCGGAGGCGTGGACAGGCACTACGACGCGGCGGTCAAGCGCCTGGAGCAGGTCCTGGCCGACCCGGACGGGGCCCAGTACCGGGCGCGGTCGGTGGTGGAGCTGATGGCGCTCACCCTGCAGGCGTCGGTGCTGCTGCGGCACGCGCCCCACCCCGTGGCCGAGGCCTTCACCGCCTCCCGGCTGGGCGGGGAGTGGGGGCACGTGTTCGGCACCCTGCCGCGGGGCGCGGACACCGGGTTGATCCTGGACCGGGCGCGGCCGCGCCGCTGACCGGCGGCGGCTCCCGGCGCGGGGAGGGCCGGTCCGGGGCGCGGGCCCGCCGGTCCCGGTGCGTTCCACCCGTACCCGTGCTGCCGCGACCTCCACTTTCACCACACACGTCATCCTCTTAACCATAATAATTCCAACAAAACCCCCACATTGGGACAGCGGGCGAATGATCATCGGCCAGTTCGGCATACTTCGGCGATCGGAGCGGAAGAAAGAAGGCGTCACAAAACACGACCGCACGCTTTCGGACGGGAAGCGGGCCGGGTGCCCCGCTCCGACCGGGGAGAGCACCCGGTCCCGCACCCGCTCCCGAGGGCCCCGACCACAAGAGACTGACGACGCCTATGGTGGAAGTCTGGCCCGGTAGTTCCTATCCGCTCGGTGCGACCTATGACGGATCCGGCACCAATTTCTCCCTGTTCTCCGAGGTCGCGGAACGGGTGGAGCTGTGCCTGTTCGACGACGACGGCGAGGAGACCCGGATACCGCTGACCGAATACGACGGATTCGTCTGGCACGGCTACCTCCCCGGTATCGGACCGGGGCAGCAGTACGGGTACCGGGTCCATGGTCCCTACGCTCCCGAGCACGGCCTGCGGTGCAATCCGAACAAACTACTCACCGATCCCTACGCCAAGGCACTGAACGGCAACCTCACCTGGCACGAATCCCTGTTCAGCTACCATTTCGCCGCGCCGGAGCGCAAGAACACCAAGGACAGCGCCCCCTACGTGCCCAAGTGCGTGGTGGTCAGCCCGTTCTTCGACTGGGGCAACGAGTCCAGACCCCGCACCCCCTACCACCGGACGGTGATCTACGAGGCGCACGTACGCGGCCTGACCATGCGCCATCCGGGCATCCCCGAGCACCAGCGGGGCACCTACTCGGGGCTGGCCCACCCGGTGATGATCGACTACCTCACCTCCCTGGGGGTCACGGCGGTCGAACTCATGCCCGTGCACCACTTCGTGCCCGAGCACGCCATGGTGGCCCGCGGCCTGACCAACTACTGGGGGTACAACACCCTGGCCTTCCTGGCGCCGCACAGCGGGTACGCGGCGCGCGGCTCGCGCGGCCAGCAGGTCCAGGAGTTCAAGGCGATGGTGAAGTCGCTGCACGAGGCGGGCATCGAGGTGCTGCTCGACGTGGTGTACAACCACACCGCCGAGGGCGACCACATGGGCCCCACGCTGTCGCTGCGCGGCATCGACAACCTCAGCTACTACCGGGTCAGCGACGAGGACCAGCGCTACTACCTGGACTACACCGGGTGCGGCAACAGCCTCAACGTGCGCCACCCGCACTCGTTGCAGCTGATCATGGACTCACTGCGCTACTGGGTCCTGGAGATGCACGTGGACGGGTTCCGCTTCGACCTGGCCTCGGCGCTGGCCCGGGAGTTCCACGACGTGGACCGGCTGAGCACCTTCTTCGACATCGTCCAGCAGGACCCGGTGATCTCCCAGGTCAAGCTGATCGCCGAACCCTGGGACGTGGGGCCGGGAGGCTACCAGGTGGGCAACTTCCCGCCCCTGTGGACCGAGTGGAACGGCAAGTACCGCGACACCGTGCGCGACTACTGGCGGGGCCAGCCGGTCGTGGGCGAACTGGCCTCGCGCCTGGCCGGGTCCAGCGACCTGTACCAGGACGACGGCCGCCGCCCGGTGGCCTCCATCAACTTCATCACCTGCCACGACGGCTTCACCATGGCCGACCTGGTCTCCTACGACCACAAGCACAACGAGGCCAACGGCGAGGACAACCGGGACGGCACCGACGACAACCGCTCCTGGAACCACGGCGTGGAGGGGCCGACCGAGGACCCGGAGATCATCACGCTGCGCCGCCGCCAGGTGCGCAACTTCCTCACCACCCTGTACCTGTCCCAGGGGGTGGTGATGCTCTCCCACGGCGACGAGGTGGGGCGTACCCAGGGCGGCAACAACAACGCCTACTGCCAGGACAACGAGATCGCCTGGATCGACTGGAAGGGCGCCGGGCTCGGGGAGGACGGGGAGCCCGACAACGACCTGCTGGACTACGTGCGCACACTGGGGCGGCTGCGCCGCGACCACCCGGTCTTCCGGCGCCGCAGGTTCTTCCGGGGCAGCCCGGTGGGGGCCGCGGCCTCCGGCAAGAAGGGGCTGCCCGACATCGTGTGGCTGCGGCCGGACGGCAAGGCGATGTCGGGGGACGACTGGAACTCCACCGGACAGGCCCTGGGCGTGTTCCTCAACGGGGACGCCATCACCGAGCCCGACCCGCGCGGCCGGCGCATCCGGGACAGCTCGTTCCTGCTGCTGCTCAACAGCAGCGCGAACGCGGTGGTCTTCACCGTGCCGGGCACCGAGTACGGGATGGCGTGGGAGACCGTTCTGGACACGGCCGACCCGGACGTGCGGGACCGTCCGTTCGTGGCCGCGTCCGGGCCGGTGCGGGTGATCGACCGTGCGCTGCTGCTCCTGCGGCGGGTCTCGCACCAGCACGCCTCCGCACGCCCCTGAGGGCGTGCCGCGTCCCGGTCGTCCCCGCCGCGGGGCGCCCGGGACGCACCGGCCCGCGCCGCGGATACCCTGTGTGACCATGTCGAGCACCCAGCCCGGCGGCGCGGCCGCCGCCCCCCTCCCCTTCCGCGCACTGCTGCCCCCGCCGGGCGGCGCGGACGCGGACCTGCCCGCCGCCTACGCCTACCCCGCGCCCCTGGACCGGCCCTGGGTGCGCGCCAACATGGTGGCCAGCGCCGACGGCGGTGCCATCGGCCCCTCGGGGCGCAGCCGGGACCTGTCCTCGGCCTCCGACCGCAGGGTGATGGGGGTGCTGCGCGGCCTGTGCGACGTGGTGCTGGTGGGTGCGGCCACCGCGCGCCTGGAGGGGTACGGCCCGGTCCGCGCACGCCCGAGCTGGGAACGGCTGCGCGCGGGACGGCCGGCCACCCCCGCCGTCGCGGTGGTCTCCCGTTCGCTCGACCTGCCCCCGGCTCTGCTGGCCGAGGCGCCCGAACACGCGCGCACCCTGGTCTTCACCACGGACCGCTCCCCCGCCGGGCGCCGCCGCGAGGTAGCCCGGCACGCCGACCTCGTCGTGGTCCGGGGGGCCTCGGTGACCCCCGCGCACGTGGTGGAGGGTCTGGCCGAACGCGGCTTGTACCGGGTCCTGACCGAGGGCGGCCCGGTCCTGCTGGCGGAGTTCGTGGCGGCGGGACTGCTGGACGAGCTGTGCCTGACGGTGAGCCCGTGGCTGCTGGGCGCGGGGGCACCGCGCATCGTCACGGGCGGCCCCGGCGCGCCGGAGGGCCCGGCCGGCGCCCAGAGCACACCCGTGCGGATGGCACACCTGCTGGAGGCCGAGGGCAACCTGTTCGCGCGTTACGTCAGGGGATAGCGCGCCTGCGGAGGTCGCGCTGGTAACCGGTCGGTTTCGGCCACCCCGCAACAAGGCATGAACCGTCCCGCAACCGGACATACCCGAAGTGTGCCATCCACTGGAAACACCCCCACTGGACCCAGGACACACCGCATTGACGGGGCTTACCGGCTTGGCCCCCCGGCCGAGAGGATGAAAGTGGTGCCGACGTCCGAAAACGGATCCCCTCCGGTCTATCGCGAGATAGCCGAGGAACTACGCGGACAGATCCGCTCCGGACGGTACGCCGACGGCGACCGCCTGCCCGGGGAGAACGCCCTCATGCAACGCCACGGCGTCGCGCGGGCGACGGCGAGGCAGGCACTCTCCGTACTGATCAACGAGGGCCTGGCCGTGGCCGTGCGCGGCTCGGGCGTCTACGTGCGCCTGTTCCGCCCCGTGCGAAGGCACGGGGCCCGCCGCCTGTCCAAGGAGCTGTGGGGCGACGGGCGCGCGATCTGGGAGACCGACGCCGAGGACCGGGAGTACGAGGTGGACCGCCTGCGCGTGGACGAGGCGGTTCCCGACGAGCACGTCGCGCGCGCGCTGGAACTGGCCGAGGGGGCGGGCGTGGTCCGGCGCTCGCGCCGCTACCTGGTGGACGGCAGGCCGGTGCAGAGCGCGGTCTCGCACGTGCCCCTGGGCGTCCTGGAGGGAGCCGGGGACGCCGCGGCCGCCCTGAGCATCCGGGCGCACGACAGCGGCCCCGGCGGCATCTACGCGCGCCTGGCCGAACTGGGGCAGGCACCGGCCCACTTCACGGAGGAGGTCCGGGTGCGCATGCCCACCCCGGAGGAGAACGAGGAGCTGGAGCTGTCGGCCGGGACCCCGGTGCTGGAGGTGGCGCGCACCGCGCTGACCGCCGAGCACCGGCCGGTGGAGTTCAACGAGATCACCATGGACGGCTCGGCGTACGTGCTGCGCTACGACTTCGAGGCCTGAACGCAGGGGACCCCGCACACGGAGAGGGGCGCCGCACGCGGCGCCCCTCCCCCTCGCAATCCTCAGCTACGGCCTCGTCTGGAGGCGAACACCAGGTACGCCAACGGTAGGAGCACGAGTCCCACCGCGAGCGCTCCCGCGGCGACGAAGGGCAGGGAACCCGACGCGGTCATCGCCCACCGCGCCATACCGAACCCAAGGACGACGGACACCGCCAGCGCGCACACGGCCACGGCCGCGGCGAGGAGGAGCAGTGTCTGGTCGTTCAGGGGAGCGGGTCTGGCACGGTCGATCCGGACGACCGTGGCGCGGACGCTGAGCTCGGCGGCCCAGCGCAGCTCACGGCCGACCGTGGCCGCGGCGGCCGCCGCGGCCAGCGCCCGCGACCGCGTCCCCGCGGTGGCCTGGTCCAGCCACCACAGTCCGTATCGGATCCTGCCCACGCGCAGCGGTCGTCTGCCTACTCCGAGTGCCTGTTGCGCTGTAACAGCCATGTCACCCGCCTCACATGCACCGTTCGACCACTGGCCCTGGTTACAGCCGTACCCGCCACTTTCCTTACCGAACGTCGTCAAAGGCGAAGTTAGTGGTATGTGACCGCGAAGCAGGGCGTACCTGTCGCACACGTCATAGCGGATGTTCCGCCACGACGGGGAACGAGGCGGCGTCCGACGCCGATTCGGGGTAGCGTCGTCCCATGGCGAACTCAGCGGACAGGGGCCCGAGCGCCGGCGCCGGGCCCGAGGGCATTCCCCAGACCGACCAGGAGTGGCGCGCCAAGCTCAACTCCCAGGAGTACGCGGTGCTGCGCGAGGCGGCCACCGAACGCCCCTGGACCGGCGCCTACGTGGACACCAAGACCACCGGGGTCTACCGCTGCCGCGGCTGCGGGACCGAGCTGTTCCGCTCCGACGAGAAGTTCGACTCCCACTGCGGGTGGCCCAGCTTCTACGACCCGGCCGGGTCCGACGCCGTCACCCTGCACGAGGACCGCTCCCTGGGGATGGTGCGCACCGAGGTGCGGTGCGCCACCTGCGACTCCCACCTGGGCCACGTCTTCTACGGCGAGGGGTACGCCACCCCCACCGACGCGCGGTACTGCATCAACTCCGTGGCCCTGACCCTGGAGCCCACGGAGTAGGTGTCATACGATCCTGGTTCCGGGCGCGCGGCCGAACCCGCCGTCGGGGCCGTGGCCCGCCCGTGGCGGGATCAGGGATAATCGCATCCAGCGCGCCAACGGCCGGCTTCCTCGTCGGCCCGCGGAGCGCGGCGCGCAGGCGCCGACCCGCCCGTTCCGCCAGCCGACCCGGCAGCGGCCCGGGCCGCCCCCTCACAGCGGCCACCGATGTGCGGGCGAACCGACAAACCCGCGACGAAAGCGCCCGATGACCGACGACTCACCTTTCTCATCCGCCTCCCATCGCCCCGCGGCACGGCCCCGCTGGGGCATGGCGCAGGGCTCGGCCCCCTGGCTGCTGCCCGTGCTGGGGGCCGCCGGAGCCGCCGTCCTGGCCGCCCGCGGCTCCCGGACCCGCACGGCGCTCGCTGTTCCGGCGATCGCCCTGGCGGCGGGGATGACCTGGTTCTTCCGCGACCCCGAGCGGGGTCCGGCGACCGGGCGGGTGCTGTCCGCGGCCGACGGCGTCGTGCAGAGCCTCGACCCCCAGCCCGACGGGCGTACCCGGGTCGCGGTGTTCATGAACCCCCTCAACGTGCACGTCAACCGTGCCCCCCTCGCCGGCGTGGTGACAGGCGTCGAGCACCGTCCGGGCGGTTTCCGCCCCGCATTCGACAAGGACAGCGAGCGTAATGAACGCGTCATCTGGACCCTTGAAACCGAGATCGGTGCGATCACGGTCGTTCAAATCGCCGGCGCGATGGTCAGGCGTATCGTCCCGTATCTCGCTGCGGGGCAGAAGGTCGAGCAAGGCGAGAGGATCGGGCTCATCCGGTTCGGCTCACGGGTCGACGTCTACCTTCCGCCCGGTATCACCCCGGCGGTGGAGGTCGGCCAGAAGGTCCGGGCCGGAGAAACCCGCCTTGACGCCGACTGAGGCGGCCGTGGCGGCCGAGGGGCTCCCCGCGGCCGCCACGGCCCAGCCCCGGCCGCGCCTGGGTCTGGCCGACTACCTGACGCTCGGCAACGCCCTGTGCGGCTTCCTCGCAGTGTGGGCGCTGGTGGTGGCCCAGTCCGCGCACACGGCGGCCGGCGCCGCCGGCCCGCTGCCGCGCAGCGCCATGGCCACGGTCGTGGGCCTGATGCTGGTCGCCGCCGCGCTGGACGTGCTCGACGGCCGGGTGGCCCGCAGGCTGGGCGGCAGCGGCATGGGCGCGGAGCTGGACAACCTGGCCGACGTGATCAGCTTCGGGTTCGCCCCGGCGTTCTTCTTCGTCGTGTGGAGCACCCAGTCCTCCGGCGCCGGGGTCCTCCAGGTGGCGGCGGGCGGCGCGGTGCTGCTGGCGGTCATCGTGCGCCTGGCCCGGTTCTCGTGCCAGGCGGCGGACGCGACCCACTTCAGCGGCCTGCCCTGCCCCTTCGGCGCCATGGCCGTGGTGACGGTGGTCCTGCTGGATCCGCCGCCGATGGCGGGGGTGGCCGCGGTGCTGCTCATCGCCTGGCTGATGGTGAGCCGGATGGAGTACCCCAAACCGCGCGGCGGCAAGGCCTACGCGGTGCTGGGCCTGCTGGCGGTCGGAGTCGCCCTGATGGCGGCCTGGGGCATGGGACTGCCCGCGGGCCAGACGCTCATCTACCTGATGAGCTCGGTGATGCTGCTGTTCATCGTCCTGGTCCCGCTCCGCCGGATGTCGCGGGCCGCCGACCGCGGCGCCCGCGTCCCCTAGGACGGGCACCGGCCACGCACGAGCCGCGGGCCCCCTCCTCCGCGGAGGAGGGGGCCCGCGGCCGTTTCCGGCCCGTGGGCCCGCCGCCGGGGCGCCGGACCGGCGCGCCCTCCCGGCTGACGGGTTGCTGAGGGGTTAGGGCAGGGAGTCGACCAGCTCGGCGACGCTCTTGCGGCGGCCGGTGTAGAAGGGGACCTCCTCGCGGGTGTGCAGCCGGGCCCTGGCGCCGCGCAGGTGGCGCATCAGGTCCACGATGCGGTGCAGCTCGTCGGCCTCGAAGGCGAGCAGCCACTCGTAGTCGTTGAGTCCGAAGGAGGACACCGTGTTGGCGCGCACGTCCGGGTAGGGGGCGGCCATGCGGCCGTGCTCGGCGAGCATGGCGCGGCGCTCCTCGTCGGGCAGCAGGTACCACTCGTAGGAGCGCACGAACGGGTACACGCACAGGTGCCCGCGGGGCTCCTCCCCGGCCAGGAAGGCGGGCACGTGGCCGCGGTTGAACTCGGCGGGGCGGTGCAGGCCCACGACCGACCACACCGGGGTGCTGGCCCGGCCGACCTGGGTGCGGCGGAAGGCCGTGTAGAGGTCCTGGACCTGCTCGGGGGTCTGTCCCACCCACCAGAACATGATGTCGGCGTCGGCGCGGAAGCCCTGGACGTCGTAGCCGCCCCGGGTGACCACGCCCTGTTCGGCGGCCTTGTCGAAGAGGGTGGCCAGCTCGTCGGCCGCGGCGGCACGGTCGATCCCGTCGAGGCGCTCGACCTTGAAGACCGCCCACATGGTGTAGCGGATGAGGGAGTTGAGGTCGGTGCCGTCCTGGTCGACGGCTTCGTTGTACTGGCCCGTCACGGGTTGACTCCTTGCTGGTTCGTTCCGGCGCTCTCGTCCGCGCCGGTGGTGGAACTGTTGGTGCCGAGGGTGCCGAGGAGGCGCTCGGCCTCCTGGGCCGCGTCGGCGATGCAGGCGGGGATGCCCACACCGCCGTAGACGGCGCCGCACACCCCCAGGCCCGGATGGCGCGCCACGTCGGCGCGCACGCGGCCCACGAGGTCGGCGTGGCCCACGGCGTACTGGGGCAGGCCGTCGGTCCACCGGGTGACCCGGGTCTCCAGCGGGGTGCCGGACATACCGGTGACCATGCCGAGGTCGCGCACGGCGGTGGCGACGAGCTCCTCGTCGGAGCGCTCCAGGACCTTCTCCTCGCCGACCCGGCCGATGGAGCAGCGCAGCACCACCAGGTCGTCGCCGGGGTGGGCCCGGGCCAGCTCCTCGGCCAGCCAGGGCCACTTGTTGCTGGAGAAGGTGGCGGCCTTGACGGTGAGCCCCTCCCCCGCCGGAACCAGGAAGCCGGTGCCGGTGAGCGGCGCGGGGAAGGCGGAGGCGGGCAGGGCCAGGGTCACCAGGGCCATGCTGGCGTACTCGACGCCGCGCAGGTCGCGGGCGGCTCCGGGGGCGTGGTCGGCGAGCAGGCGGGCGGCCTCGGGGGCGGGGCAGGCCAGCAGGACGGCGTCGCAGGAGAGGCGCTCGTCGCTGTCCAGCTGCACCCGCCAGCCCTCGGGCAGGCGTCGCAGGGCGCGCACGCGGCTGCCCACGCGCAGGCTGTCGGCGTGGCGCGCGGCCAGCGCGTCGACGAGCCCGGCCACGCCGCCGCGCAGGGAGGCGAAGACCGGTCCGGCGGCGGTGGGAGCGGCCCCCCCGCCCCGGAGGCTGGCGCGCACGGCGAGCGTCAGCGAGCGGTCGCGGCGGGCCAGGGGCGCGATCTGCGGCAGTGCGGAGTCCAGGGAGAGCCGGTCGGCCCGGCCCGCGTAGACGCCGCCGAGGAGCGGTTCGACGAGGCGGTCCACGACCTCGGCCCCCATCCGGGCGCCCACGTAGTCGGCCACGGACACGTCACCGCGCACGGGGGTGCGCGGGAGCACCAGGTCCAGTCCGGCGCGCAGGGCCCCCGCCGGGGAGAGCACCCCGCTGCGGGCGAGCGCGCGCAGGTCGCCGGGGATCCCCATGAGCTGGCCCGTGGGCAGGGGGCGCACCCGTCCGCGGCTGTAGACGGCGGCGGCGCCGGGACCGGGGTGCACCACCCGGTCGGCCAGGCCGAGCTCCCGGAACAGGTCGACCGCCTCGGGGCGGCGGGCGAGCACCGCCTCGGCGCCCGCGTCGACGGGCACTCCGGCCACCCGGGAGGCGCTCAGTTTGCCGCCCGGGGAGTCGGCGGCCTCCACCACGGTGACGGTGGCGCCCCGACCGGCGAGACGGTGCGCGGCGGTGAGTCCGGAGACCCCTCCCCCGACCACGACGACGTGCGGTGCTTCAGCCATGTCCTTAGCTTCCCAGATGACCTGGGTCACCGTGATCCGCCGTCCCGTTCGGCGCCGGGTGATGCGGGTCGCGTCGGCGTGCCGCGGCCCGGGACCGCGGCCTGCGGCGCGGACCGGCGGGGGCCGGGGCGGATCGACGCCGTTGCCCGGTCGTTACGCCGGACCCGAAACGGCCCCGGCCGGGAGTGCGTCCAAGGAACATGGTTACTCCAGCGTTTCCCCCGGCGCGCCGTGCCGCCGGGGTGGTGTTCTCCGTGGTCCTGGCGGCCCTGGCGGCCACGGCCTGTGGCTCCTCCCCCCAGTCCGGCGGTGCGGCGGACTCCTCCGCCGAGGTCACCGCACCCGCCCCCGACGGGAGAGAGCGGTTCGGTGCCGCCGAGGACGGCGCGGCCGACGAGGAGGCCGCGACCGAGGAGGTCCCGGGCTCCTCCGTCGGCTCCTCCCTCAGCCCGGAGGCGGCGGCGGACGACCGGCAGCTGATCCACACCGCCGACATGACGGTGCGGGTCGCGGACGTCCCCGAGGCGGTCGAGCGCGCCAAGGACCTGGCCTTCGACGCCGGCGGCTACGTCGCCCACGAGACGGTCTCGACCCCCAGGGGCGGGACGCCGGAGGGGTCGCTGACCCTGCGCATCCCCAGCGACGGCTACGAGGAGGCGTTGGACGGCCTCACGGAGCTGGGCGACCGGTCGGACCTGCGGCGCTCGGTCGAGGACGTCACCGAGGAGGTGGCCGACGTCGAGAGCCGCATCACCTCGTCCGAGGCCGCCCTGGAGACCCTGCGGGGATACCTGGAGGAGGCCGAGGACGTCGACGACCTGCTGCGGGTGGAGAGCGAGATCCAGACCCGGCAGTCGGAGCTGGAGGCCTACCAGGCGCGCCTGGAGGCGCTGCGCGACCAGACCTCCTACTCCACGGTGCACCTGACCCTGATGCCTCCGCAGACGTACGTGGAGGAGCCCGCGGAGGACTCCATCGGGTTCCTCGGCGGCCTGGAGCGGGGCTGGCGGGCCCTGGTCTCGCTGGGCGAGGGCATCGCCGTGGTCGTGGGCTGGCTGCTGCCCTTCCTGGCGGTCGCCGCGGTCCTGGCCGCGGGGCCGCTGTGGTGGTACCTCCGCCGCCGGCGTGCGGCCGGGACGGGCGGGGACCGGCCGGGCGGCTCCGCGGCGGCGGACGACGGCGGCTCCGCGGACGGGCCCGGTCCCGGTGGGGGCTCCGAGCCCGGCGGTGGTTCCGGCCCGGGTGAGGGCTCCGGCGGATCCGGTGACGGCGCGGCCGTGGCCGGGGGCACGCCCGGGGAGGAGGCCCGCGGCGGGGAGGTCGCGCCCGGCGGGGAGTCCCCCCGGGGCGGGGGCTGAGCGCGCGTCGGCGTCCGGCTCAGCGGAGCCGGACGCCGACGGGGGCCGCTGGGCCGTGGACGACCGCCTCAGCTGGCGGTCTCCTCGTGCACGAACTCGGTGAGCCGCTGGAGCACGTCCGGGTCGGTGGACGGCAGCACGCCGTGCCCCAGGTTGAAGACGTGCCCGTCGGCGGCCCGGCCGCGGGAGAGGATGTCGCGGGTGCGCTCGGCGACGACCTCCCACGGCGCGAAGAGGGTCGCCGGGTCCAGGTTGCCCTGGAGCGCGGTGTTCGGCTGGACGCGCTGGGCCGCCTTGTCCAGCGGCACGCGCCAGTCCACGCCCACGACGTCGGCCCCGGCCTCGCTGAGCAGGCCGAGCAGCTCACCGGTGCCCACGCCGAAGTGGATGCGCGGCACCTCGTAGCCGCTGAGCTGGCCGAAGATCCACGAGGTGTAGGGCAGCACCGAGGCGCGGTAGTCCTCGGCGCTCAGGGCGCCCACCCAGGAGTCGAAGAGCTGGACGGCGCTGGCGCCCGCCTCGATCTGGGTGCGCAGAAAGCCCAGCGTGATGGTGGCCAGGCGGCGCATCAGCTCGTCCCACAGCTCGGGCTCGCCGTACATGAGCGCCTTGGTGTGCTCGTGGTTCTTGGACGGGCCGCCCTCGATGAGGTAGGAGGCCAGGGTGAAGGGCGCGCCCGCGAAGCCGATGAGGGGCCTGTCGCCGAGCTCGCCCACCAGCTGGCCCACGGCCTCGGTCACGTAGGGCAGGTCGTCGGGCTCGATCTCGCGCAGGCGCTTGACACCGGTCGCGTCGCGCACGGGGTCGGCGACCACGGGGCCGACCCCGGGTTTGATGTCCAGGTCGATGCCGATCGCCTTGAGCGGGACCACGATGTCGCTGAAGAAGATCGCGGCGTCGACACCGTAGCGGCGCACCGGCTGCATCGTGATCTCGGTGATCATGTCGGGGCGCGCGCACGCCTCAAGCATGGGCACGTCGGCGCGGACCCGTCGGTACTCGGGCAGGGAGCGCCCGGCCTGGCGCATGAACCACACCGGCGTGTGGGACACGGGAAGGCGCCGGCAGGCGCGGAGGAAGGGAGAATCTTGCAGCGTCACTCCTCGATCGTGCCATGCCCGGGCCCGTGCTCTCACGCGGATCGCCGGATCCGGGAGCCCTCCCCGGGGCCCGGCGGCGGGCGGCGCGGAGCCCGGAGCGCCCCGCCCGGCGGCGGACCGGTCCCAAGATCATCACAAAACACCGACACGCCGGGCGAACTCCGACCAGCGGCCCGTGACTCGTGCCACGGTCGTTGCCGTGCCCACCATCGTGCCTGAGGCGGGGAGGCCCGGCGTGCCCAGGCACCCCCCGCCCAGACGTGATCACCACAGAACGAAGGCTGACGTTTCCACCATGCCCGATGTCGGTAGCGCCGAGGACGCACACGAAACGTTCCGGCGAGCGATCGAGGCCCTGCGCTCACCCCTCCTGCGCCCCGAGATCACCGTCCGGGAGATCCCCGCGCCCCAGCGGCTGGCCCCCCACTCCGCCGCCGTCTCCGCCGAGGTCACCGTGCACGGTGACGAGGTCGCCTGGGGGCGGCTCATCGTCCTGTACGACCCCGAGGGCACCCGCGACTGGCCGGGACCCTTCCGGGTGGTCTGCCAGGTCAACTCCGAACTGGAGTCGGAGATCGCCAGCGACCCGCTGCTCGGACCGGTCGCCTGGAGCTGGCTGACCGACGCCCTGGAGGCCGCGGGCGCCGCGCACCACACCCTCAGCGGCACGGTCACCCGGGCCACCACCGAGGGCTTCGGGACCAAGGCGGACCAGGGCGCCACGACGGAGGTGGAGATACGCGCCTCCTGGACCCCGGAGTCCGAGGACCTGTCCGGGCACGTCAACGCCTGGTCGGCCCTGCTGGCCTCCGCCGCGGGGCTGCCCCCGCTGGACGTCACCGACATCGCCAGACAGCGCTCCCGGCCCTGAGGGGCGGGTCGGGACCGGGCCCGCGACAGTCCGAATCCGCGTTCGGTGGCGACAGCGCATACCGTAGTGGTGTGGCGAACGCGTTGAACTCCAAGACAGAACCCCGCGACACAGGCAACGACGGCGCTGAGAGGGCGCCCCTGCTGCGGGAACCGCGCGAGGGCCTGCCCGAGGTCACCTCCGACGCCGACGCGCTGGCCGGTGTGGTCGCCGCGTTCTCCGCCGGAACCGGCCCCGTGGCCGTGGACGCCGAACGGGCCTCCGGTTACCGCTACGGGCAGCGGGCCTACCTGGTGCAGCTGCGCCGCGAGGGGGCGGGTTCGGCGCTGATCGACCCGATCGCCTGCCCCGACCTGGGCAAGCTGAACGACGCCGTGGACGGGGCCGAGGTGGTGCTGCACGCCGCGCACCAGGACCTGCCCTGCCTGAGCGAGGTCAACCTGCGCCCCCAGCGCCTGTTCGACACCGAGCTGGCCGGACGGCTGCTGGGCTACCAGAGGGTCGGCCTGGGTTTCATGGTGGAGCGGATGCTCGGCATCCGGCTGGCCAAGGAGCACTCGGCCGTGGACTGGTCCCAGCGCCCCCTGCCCGAGGACTGGCTGCGCTACGCCGCGCTGGACGTGGAGATCCTCATCGAGCTGCGCGACGCGCTGGAGGCCGAGCTGGAGGAGGCGGGCAAGCTGGAGTGGGCGCGGGAGGAGTTCGCCTCGGTGCTGGCCGCCCCGCCCAAGGAGCCCCGGCCCGACCCCTGGCGGCGCACCTCGGGCATCCACCGCGTGCGCAACCAGCGCGCCCTGGCCGCCGTGCGCGAGCTGTGGTACGAGCGCGACCGCATCGCCCAGGAACGGGACATCTCACCCGGCCGGGTGCTGCCGGACGCGGCGATCGTGGAGGCGGCGGCGGCCATGCCCCGCACCACGGCGGAGCTGGCCGAGATCCGCCAGTTCGGCATCAAGCTGGCCCGGCGCTACCTGACCACGTGGATCAGGGCCGTCAACCGGGCGCGCGACATGCCCCAGGACGAGCTTCCCCGCCCCAACGCCCCGGGGGACGGCCCCCCGCCGGTGAACCGCTGGGCGGACCGGGCCCCGGAGGCGGCCCGCCGTCTGGAGGCGGCCCGGGCCACGGTGACGGGGATCGCCGAGGACGTCGTGATGCCGACCGAGAACCTGCTGCTGCCGGACACCGTGCGCCGCCTGGCCTGGGCCCCGCCCGCCGACGTGGACGCCGACTCCGTGGGGGCGTTCCTGCGCGAGCGCGGCGCCCGCGAGTGGCAGGTGGCGCTGACCGCGCAGCCCCTGGCTACCGCGCTGCGCGACGCCGATGAATCGTGACTTTTACCCCCATGCGTCACAATCAACCCGGACGTGATTGAACTCACCACCCCACCGGGGCGGTAGACGCCTGTTCCATGGCCCCGTGTCCGATTAAGTTATAGAAACGTGCCCTGATGTTGCAGGGTGCGTGATGGTCCGACGGGTGTGTCACCGCATTTGATTTGCGGTGGGCGATGAGGGAAAAGTGGTGAGTGTGCTGTCGTTCTGGCGTGCGTTGCTGCGCGAGACCGGGCTGGCGGGTGCGACCAGGACCCGCTCGGCCGATACCGACGCGCCCTCGCGCGAGGAGCGTCCCGTACCGCCGGCCCCCGTGGCCGTACCGGAGCCGACACCGGCGTTGTCCACCGAGCCGCTGTCGCTGCCGGAGGAGCGCGAGGAGGCCCGGGTCGCACAGGCCTCCGTCGCACGGGGGTCCCAGCCCCCCGGCCCGGCGGGCGGCGCGCCCGCCCCGGCGCCGACCGCGGGGATGCGGGCCGCCTCGCTGGAGCGGACGCTGCGCTCCCTGGTGGAGCGGCTGGGCACCGAGCACCCGGACACGATCACCGCGCGCAACAACCTGGCCACCAAGTACGCGCAGATGGGCCGCCGCCAGGCCGCCGTGCAGCAGTTCGAGCTGGCCCTGGCCGAGGCGGTGGAGGTCTTCGGCGAGGAGCACCCCCGCACCGAGATCATCCGCGAGAACCTGGCCTGGGCCTACGAGGACGCCGGGCGCCCGGCGGACGCCGCCGGGCAGTGGGAGCTGCTGCTGCGCGAACGCGAGCGCCAGTTCGGCCCGGCCGACGAGGACACGGTGGAGGCGCGGATGCGTCTGGCGGTCTGCTACCGGCGCAGCGGGCGCCTGGACGCGGCCGTGGCGCACTACGAGCGGGCCATCGAGGACGTGTCCTCCACCGAGCGCCGTGAGGAGCTGCGGCTGGGCCTGAGCGCGGCGCAGAGCATGTCGGGGCGCTACGACGACGCGATCGGACAGCTGCGGATGGTGCTGGCCGGGCGGCGCCGCCGGCTGGGCAAGGGCCACCTGGACACGCTGACCGTGCACCACCGGCTGGGCCGCGCCTACACCCAGGCGGGCCGTGGCGAGGAGGCCGTGGAGGTGCTGCGCGAGGCCTACCGGGTGGCGCTGGGCTCCTCCGGAGACCCGGAGGTGCGGCGGCTGACCCTGCGGCTGCGCCGCGACCTGGCCGGGGCCTACAACGCCACTGGCCGCCACCGCGAGGCGAACGCGCTGCTCTGAGCACGCCGACCGCGCGCGGGGCCGGGGATCGCTCCCCGGCCCCGCGGCGTGTCAGGGGGTGTCCGCGGACGCGAGCAGCTGCCCGGCGGCCAGGTCGCGGTAGAGGCCGTCGACCGCCACCAGCTCCGCGTGCGTACCCACGGCGCGCACCCGCCCGGCGTCCATGACCACGATCCGGTCGGCGCTGGTGACCGTGGACAGCCGGTGTGCCACCACCAGGACGTTGGTGTGGCGGGCGGCCTCCAGCATGGCCTCCTTGAGGGCGCCCTCGTTGGCGGCGTCCAGCTGGGAGGTGGCCTCGTCCATGAGCAGCAGCCGGGGCCGGCGCAACAGGGCGCGGGCGATCGCCACGCGCTGGCGCTCTCCCCCCGAGATCGTCACGCCCCGGTGGCCGAGGGTGCTGTCCAGGCCGTGCGGAAGACGGGCGAGCAGGTCCGTCAGGCGGGCGCGGCGCACCACGTCGCGCACCTCCTCCTCACCGGCCCGCGGCGCGGCCATGAGCAGGTTCTCTCGCAGGGTGCCCTCCAGCACCGGCGCGTCCTGCTCCACGTAGCCGATCTGGGCTCGCAGCTCCCCCAGGGGCCAGTCCCGCACGTCGACGCCGTCCACGCGCACGCTTCCCGAGGTGGCGTCGTAGAAGCGCTCAACGAGGGAGAAGACGGTGGTCTTTCCCGCGCCGGAGGGTCCGACCAGCGCGGTGAGCCCGGCCCCTGCGGCCTCGAAGCTGACCCCGTGGTGGACCAGCGGCAGGTCGGACCGGTAGCGGAAGGCGACGTCGTCGAAGACCACCGAGGCGGGGCCGTCGCGGTCCACGTCCGGCGCGGTGCCGCCGCGGGGGTCCTCCTGGTCCAGCTCGGAGACCTCGTCCACGCGCCGCACGGCGGCCAGTCCGGTCTGGAGCTCGGTGGCGGACCTGACCAGGGTGCTGATGGGCTCCATCAGGTAGAAGAGCAGCAACAGGAAGGCGATGAGGGAGGAGACGGCCAACTCCCCGGCGGCCACGCGGCCGCCGCCGACGGCGAGGATGGTCAGGAAGGCGATGTTGACCGCCAGCCAGGTGGCGGTGCCCGACACGGCCGTCCACCCCGCCACCGCCACCCCCCTGCGCCAGGACTCCTCGGCCGCGGCGTCCAGGCGCGCGGTCTCGGCCTCCTCGGCGGAGGAGGCCTTGACGGTACGGAAGGCTCCGAAGACGCGCTCCAGGTGCGAGCCCATCTCCCCGAGCGCCGCCTGGGCGGCCTGGGTGGCGGCGCCGATCCGGGGCAGGACCACGCCCATGAGCAGGCCGACCGCGACGATCATCCCGGCTGCGACCAGGAACAGGAACACGTCGAGCACGACCATGACCGCGATGCCGCCGAGCAGGAGCACGGTGCTCGTGAAGACGTTGGTGACCCCGCTGGTGGCCACGGTGCGCAGCAGAGTGGTGTCGGCGGTCAGCCGGGCGACCAGGTCGCCCGGCTTGAGGCGGTCCACCTCGGCCACCCGCAGCCGGACCAGGGCGCCCACGAGGTTGCGGCGCACCCCGAGCACGACGCTCTGGCCGGTGCGCTCCAGCAGGAAGGCGCCCAGGGCGCCGATGACCGCGCCGCACAGGATGACGCCGGTCAGGGCCAGGACGGGACCGAGAACGGACTCGCCCGCGCCCAGCGCGTCGATGACGTACTTGGCCAGCAGCGGTTGGGCCAGGCTGGTGAGGCCGCCCAGGAAGCTCAGGCCTCCGCCCAGGGCGAGCACGCGCCAGTGGGGTCGGGCGTAGTCCCACAGCCGCCTCAGGGGCGCCCTGGGCGCCGCGCGCAGCACCGCCGTGTGGTCCGCGCCGTCGGGTCCTGCCACCGGGTACCTCCGGTCGTCGTCTTCGCTCGTGGTCCGAGCTCTGAGCCAACCGGGTCCGGAGATGCGGCGGCAAGCGACCAAAGTCGGGCGCGACCCTGATTTCCCGCCCCCGAGGAGGATCATGGCCGGGGTCGCTCACGCCCCGGCCAGAACCAGTGCCCCCGCGGAACCGGCCCTCGCCGCAACCCGCCCCCCGCCACAACCCAGCCCTTGGCTAGAACCAAGCCCTTCGCTAGAACCAGCCCTTTGCTAGAACTACTTGTTACTGACCAGTAGCATGGACGTATCGAGTCCACTCAATCCCTTGGAGAAGGAGGGGCCATCGTGCCGCGAACTGCCCGCGATGTCGTGTTTGTCGACGGGGTCCGCACCCCGTTCGGCAAGTCTGGCAAGGGCCTCTACGCCGAGACGCGCGCCGACGACCTGGTCGTCCGCGTGATCCGCGAACTGATGCGCCGCAACCCCGGTCTGCCGGCCGAGCGCATCGACGAGGTCGCCATCGCCGCCACCACCCAGATCGGCGACCAGGGCCTGACGATCGGGCGTAGCGCCGCGATCCTCGCCGGGCTGCCGCGCAGCGTCCCCGGCTACGCCATCGACCGCATGTGCGCCGGCGCGCTCACGGCCGTCACCACCTCCGGCGCGGGCATCGCCTTCGGCGCCTACGACGTGGTCATCGCGGGCGGCGTCGAGCACATGGGACGCCACCCCATGGGCGAGGGCGTCGACCCCAACCCGCGCTTCCTGTCAGAGAAGCTCGTGGACCCCTCCGCGCTGGTCATGGGCAACACCGCCGAGAACCTGCACGACAGGTACCCGAGCATCACCAAGGAGCGCGCCGACGCCTACGCGGTGCGCAGCCAGGAGAAGGTCGCCAAGGCCTACGCCGACGGCAAGATCCAGCCCGACCTGGTCGAGGTCCTGGTGCGCTCCCTGGAGAAGGGCTACGGCCTGGCCACCCAGGACGAGCCGCCGCGGCCCGGCACCACCATGGAATCGCTGGCGGGCCTGAAGACCCCGTTCCGCGCGCACGGCAACGTGACGCCCGGCAACGCGGCGGGCCTCAACGACGGCGCCACCGGCGCCATCCTGGCCGCCGAGGACGTGGCCGAGGAGCTGGGCCTGGGCGCGCGGATGCGCCTGGTGGACTTCTCCTTCGCCGGTGTGGAGCCCGAGGTCATGGGCGTGGGCCCGGTCCCGGCCACCGAGAAGCTGTTCGCCCGCCAGGGCATCTCGATGGACGACATCGGCCTCATCGAGATCAACGAGGCCTTCGCCGTGCAGGTGCTGGCCTTCCTGGAGCACTTCGGGCTGGCCGACGACGACGCCCGCGTCAACCCGTGGGGCGGCGCCATCGCCCTCGGCCACCCGCTGGCCTCCTCCGGCGTGCGCCTGATGATGCAGCTCGCGCGCCAGTTCGCCGAGCGCCCCGACGTGCGCTACGGCCTGACCACCATGTGCGTCGGCATGGGCATGGGCGGAACCGTCCTGTGGGAGAACACCAACTACGAGGGGGGCAAGTGAGCACCGCCATCGAGCAGGCACAGGAGCTGTTCAGCGACGAGGTCGTCACCAAGGCGATCTCCCGTGACGTCGAGCTCCCCTACGGAGCGGGCACCGCGGTCCTCATCACGCTGGACAACGGGCACGACCACACCCGGCCCAACACCTTCGGACCCGGCGGTCTGCTGAGCCTGGACGCGGCGATCGAGGCCGCCAGGGAGCGCACCGACATCGTGGCCGTGGCCGTCACCGGCAAGCCCTTCATCTTCGCCGTGGGCGCGGACCTGAGCGGCGTACCGGCGATCCAGACCCGCGAGCAGGCGCACGCCATCGGCAAGCTGGGCCACGACGTGTTCCGCAAGCTCGGCGAGCTGGACGTGCCGACCTTCGCACTGGTCAACGGCGCGGCCATGGGCGGTGGCCTGGAGCTGGCGCTGCACTGCACCTACCGGACCATCTCCTCGGGCGTGCCCGCGGTCGCCCTGCCCGAGACCTTCCTGGGCCTGGTGCCCGGCTGGGGCGGGACCTACCTGCTGCCGAACCTCATCGGCGCGGAGAAGGCCCTCAAGCTCATCATCGACAACCCGCTCGCCCAGAACAAGATGACCAAGGGCGCGAAGGCCTTCGAGCTGGGCATCGCCGACGCGATGTTCGAGCCCGCCGACTTCGTGGAGGAGTCGCTGCGCTGGGCCGCCAGGGTCGTCAAGGGCGAGGTCACCGTCGAGCGCCCCGAGGTCGACAGGGGCGAGGCCTGGGACCAGGCGGTCAACATGGCCCGCTTCACCGTCGAGGGCAAGCTGCACGGCGCCGCCCCGGCGCCCGTGCGCGCGGTCGAGCTGGTCGCCGAGGCCGGGAACCGGACCCGTGACGAGGGCTTCGCCGCCGAGGACGAGGCGCTGGCCGACCTCATCATGAGCGAGGAGCTCAAGGCCGGGCTGTACGCCTTCGACCTGGTGCAGAAGCGCGCCAAGCGGCCCGCCGGCGCCCCGGACACGTCGCTGGCCCGCAAGGTCACCAAGGTCGGCGTGGTCGGCGCCGGTCTGATGGCCGGGCAGCTGGCGCTGCTGTTCGCCCGCCGCCTGGACGTGCCCGTGGTCCTGACCGACCTGGACCAGGAGCGCCTGGACAGGGGTGTGGACTACGTCCACGGCGAGGTCGACAAGCTCCTGGGCAAGGGCCGGATCGACAACGACAAGGCCAACCGCCTCAAGGCCCTCGTGACCGGCTCCCTGACCAAGGACGCCTTCTCCGACGCCGACTTCGTCATCGAGGCCGTGTTCGAGAAGATGGAGGTCAAGAAGCAGGTCTTCGCCGAGGTGGAGGCCGTGGTCTCCCCCGAGGCGATCCTGGCCACCAACACCTCCTCGCTGTCGGTCACCGAGATGGCCTCCGAGCTCAGGCACCCCGAGCGGGTCGTGGGCTTCCACTTCTTCAACCCGGTCGCGGTCCTGCCGCTGCTGGAGATCGTGCGCGGCGAGAAGACCGACGAGGCCGCGCTGGCCACGGCCTTCGCCACCGCCAAGAAGCTGAAGAAGACCGCGGTGCTGTGCAAGGACGCCCCGGCGTTCGTGGTCAACCGCCTGCTCACCCTGTTCATGGGCGAGGTGCTGGGCGCCGTCGGCGAGGGCACCGAGCCCGAGGTGGCCGACCGCGCGGTGGCGCCCCTGGGCCTGCCGATGTCGCCGCTGATGCTGCTGCAGCTGGTGGGTCCGGCGGTCGCGCTGCACGTGTCCGAGACCCTGCACGAGGCCTTCCCGGACCGCTTCGCGGTCTCCGAGCAGCTGGCCGAGATCGTCAGGGCGGGCAAGACGGCCATCTTCGCCCCCGACTTCACGATCGACCCGGAGGTGCGCGAGCTCTTCGTCGGCGGCGACAACCCGTCCGAGGAGAGCCAGATCCTGGACCGGGCGCTGCGCGCGCTGGCCCGGGAGATCCGCATCATGCTGGACGAGGGCGTGGTGGCCGAGGCCGCCGACATCGACCTGTGCCTGATCGCCGGCGCGGGCTGGCCCTTCCACACGGGCGGCATCACCCCGTACCTGGACCGGTCCGGCGTGTCCGAGGCCGTGAACGGCAAGCGGTTCCACGAAGGAGCCCCGAAGGCGCTGTAGCCCTTCCCCCGGCGGGCCCGGCATCCACCCGGATGCCGGGCCCGCCGCGTGCGTTCAGCGGGCGGCGGAGGCCGCGACGGCACCGGCGGGCAGCATCCCGTGCTGGCGGTACCAGGCGCCCATGGCGGCCACGGTCTCGGCCACGGGGCGGAACCGCACCCCCAGGTCGCTCCGGGCCAGTTCCGAGGAGATGTTGCGGGCGTCGCCCTCGCGCAGCACGCGCACACCGGCGCGGGTGGCGGTCGGCTCGCCGCCGCGCACGCGGGCCTGGAACTCCATGAGCGAGGCGGCGGCCATCGCCAGGCCCGCCGGGACGGCGCGGGGGGCGCGGGCGCCCGTCTCGGCGGCGGCCGCGCCCACCAGGGCGGGCAGCGACCGCTTCTCCCCGGCCACCACGTAGCGGTCGTGGCCGCCCGTGCGCGCGGCGGCCACGCACGCGAGGGCCACGTCACGGGCGTCGACGACGTAGTTGGACAGGCGGGGCACCGCCTTCACCCGTCCCCTGGCCACGTCGAGGAAGAGTCGCCCGGCGGAGGTGGGACCGGCGTCGCCCGGGCCCCACATCCACCCGGGCAGGACCGTGGCGACCGGGGTGGAGCCGGTGCGGCCGGAGCGGACCATCTCCGCCACCGCCCCCTCGGCGCGGATTTTGCTGGAGGGGTAGCACTGTGAGGTCGGCAGGTCGGCGAACCGGTCCGGGGGCGGGGTGGACTCGTCTGCGGGCCGCTCGGGGCCGCGCAGGGCCAGCGTGTTGACGGAGCTGGTGTGGACGAACACCGGCACCCCGGCCTCGGCGGCCCCGGCCAGGACCAGCTCGGTGCCGCGCACGTTCACCCGCTCCAGGGGTTCGGTCAGGCTGGGGTCCTGGAAGTACTCCCGGAAGTAGGCCGCGGTGTGGAAGACCTCGTCCACCCCCGCGAACAGCGGCCGGTAGGAGTCGGGCTCGGTCACGTCCCCGGCGGCCACCCGCAGGCGGGGGTCCTCGGGCAGGAGCCGGCGGGCGCGGTCGGTGTCGCGGACGAGGGCGACGACCTCCTGGTCCAGGCTGAGCAGCAGGCGCACGAGGTTGCCGCCGAGCAGGCCGGTCGCGCCGGTGACCAGGGCCCGTCCGCGCGCGGGGAGCTCCGGGGCGTGGGCGTCCGTCATCGTTTCACTCCCAAACTATATAATTCTAGGATTGTCTGCAGTTCTGTACTACTGAGTGAGGGTGACCGAGATGGAGAACGCGGCCGGGTGGGACACCCCCATGTGGCACACGACCGGTTTCCGACTGATCAAGCTGGGCGAACTGGCCCAGGCGGCCACCGCGGCGGTCTTCGCGCCCCAGCAGATCACCTCCCGGCAGTTCCACGTGCTCTCGGCCGCCGCGTCGATGCCCACCCCCTCCCAGAAGGAGCTGAGCCGGGTGCTGGGGGTGGACCCCAACGTGATGGTCGGCCTGATCGACGACCTGGAGGAGCAGGGCCTGGCCAGGCGGGAGCGCAACCCCCGGGACCGCAGGCGGTACATCGTGACGCCGACGGAGAAGGCCGAGCGCATCCTGGAGGAGGCGCGCCGGAGCGTGGCCCGGGCCGAGGAGGAGTTCTTCGCCGCCCTGTCGGAGCAGGAGGTGGCCGTGCTGCACGAGCTGTCGGGCCGCCTGCTCACCTCCCACCCCCGGGTGACCAAGTACGAGTAGCGGGGCGCGTCGGGGGCCGCGCGCGGCCCCCGACGCGCCCTCACTCGGAGAGGCCGAAGCGGGCGTGCAGGCGCCGCAGCGGTCCGGGCGCCCACCAGTTGGCCCGTCCGGCCAGCCGCATGAAGACCGGCACCAGGACCGCGCGGATGAGGGTGGCGTCGACCAGGATCACCACGGCCATGCCGACCGCCAGCATCATCAGGTACAGCACGTCCGAGACGGCGTAGGTGGCGAAGGACGCGGCGAGGATGACCGCCGCCGCCGTGACGAGCGGGCCGCTGCGCTGGAGACCGGCCGCCACGGCCCCGGTGTTGTCCCCGGTCAGGTCGTACTCCTCCTTGATCCGGGACATCATGAACACCTCGTAGTCCATGGACAGGCCGAAGGCGATGCAGAACATCAGGATGGGGAAGGTGGTCTCCAGGGTGCCGTTGGCGGTGAAGCCCAGCAGGCCCGACAGGTTGCCCTCCTGGAAGATCCACACCATCACGCCGAACATCACCGCCAGGCTCAGCACGTTGAGCACGATGGCCTTGGCGGGCAGCAGCAGGCTCCCGGTCATGAGGAACAGGATCACGAAGGTGACCGCCAGGATGAGCCCGAACACCAGCGGCACCTGGCCGAGCAGGGCCTCGCGGAAGTCGGTCAGGTCGGCCGGGTAGCCGCCGATCTCGGTGTCGGCCGGCGCGGGCACCTCGCGGATCCGCTCGATGAGGTCCTCCGCGTCGTCGAGGGCCCCGGCGGTGGGCACCGCGGACAGCCAGGTGGCCTCGGCCGAACCGAAGCGCTCCTCGGCCCCGGGTTCGGGGCCGTCCACCCGCTGGCCGTCCACGAACCGCCCGGTCAGGGCGTCAACCTGGAAGACGCCCTCCACCGAGGACAGGTCGGCGGCGTAGGCGTCGATGGCCCCGGCGCCGGCCTCCCCGCCGGGCAGGTCCACCAGCACCTGGACGGCGTCCATCTCCTCCTGGGCGAAGCCCGTCTCGATCTGGTCCTGCACGTCGCGGCTGGAGTTGCCGGGGGGCAGCACCCGCGCGTCGGGCAGCCCGAAGTTGAGGCCCACCGCCGGCGCGGCCAGCACCAGCACCACGGCCAGCGCGGGCAGGCCCCACAGCAGGGGTCGGCGCATCATCCGCAGTGCCGTGGAGTGCCACCAGCCGCTGTCGGGGGCGGGCTCGCGCCGGGGGCGCACCCGGTGGCCGACCAGGGCCAGGGCCGCGGGCAGGATGACCAGGGCGGCGAAGACCGAGGTCAGCACGGTGCCCACACCCGCGTAGGCGAAGGACTGCAGGAAGGGGAAGGGGAAGAGCAGCAGGCACGACAGGGCGACCGCGACGGTCAGGCCGCTGAACAGGACGGTGCGCCCGGCGCGGGAGACGGCCGCGGTGACCGCCTCGGGCACCGCGGCGCCCCGCGCGAGCTCCTCGCGGAAGCGGTTGATGACGAACAGGCTGTAGTCCACGCCCAGGCCCACGCCCATCACCAGGGTGAGGTTGGCGGCGAAGGTGGACACGTCGGTCAGGTAGGTGAACCCGCGCAGCAGGGCGAGCGTGGCCACCACCGAGAAGAGGCCCATGCCCAGGGTCAGCGCGGCCACGGAGATCCTGCGGTAGATGAGGACCAGGAGCACGAACACCAGGGGGAAGATGATCGCCTCGGCGAGCAGGAAGTCGGCCTGCGCCTGCCGGGCGGCCTGCCGGAAGACCTCGTCGCCGCCGCCGACCTCCACCCGCATGACCTCGTCCTCGCGGGTGAAGTCCGGGGAGATGTCGCCGAGCGCGGTGCGCGCCTCGGTGACGGTGCCCGACATCCGCACGGTGATGATCGCCTGGGTGCCGTCCTCGGAGCGCATCGCCGGCGAACCGCCGCGCCCCCAGTAGGAGGCGGTCTCGGCCACGCCCTCCCGGGAGGCCAGTTCCCGCTCCAGCGCGGTGGCCGCCGCCTCCACCTCGGGGTCGTCCACCGTGCCCTGCTGGGCGGTGACCAGGAGGAGGAAGTGGTGCTTGCCGGTGCCGAACCCCTCCTCCAGGCGCTGCTCGACCCGAAGCGACTCCGAGCCGGGGCTCTCGAAGCGGCTGAGCAGCAGCCGGTCCATGGTGCCCGCCGCCAGGACCAGGGAGACCAGGAGGAGGACGACACTGGCCAGGATCACCCGGCCCGGGCGTCGGGCCAGCACCGCGCCGAGCCGGGTGAGCAGCGGCGGTCTGCCCGGCGGCGCCCCCCGCGGGTCGGGGGGTGAGGTGGTCGTCGGTGTCGTGGCCATGGTGCTCTCGCCTTTCGGGGTCAACGGGTGGGGGCGTGCCGGTCCATCCACGCGGCAGCCGTGTCGTACAGGAGCTCGGAGCCGGCGTCGACGGTGACGAAGTGTCCGGCGTCGGCCAGTGTGGTCTCGGTGACCTCGGGGCTGGAGGTGAACAGCCCCGGGTAGCCCTCGACCCCCTGGCGCAGCACGTCGTGGGCGCCGAAGACGAGGTGGACCGGGACGTCGATCTCACCGACCAGGCCGAGGTCGTAGAGGATGGCCATGGGCTCGGAGACCATGACCCCGCAGGGGTTGCGGCCCCAGTGCGCCTCGACCGCGGAGACCACGGCGGGGTCGGCGCGGGCGCCCAGGCCGCCGTCCAGGAAGTCCTCCAGGGTGGGGTCGAAGTGGACGTAGCCGCGGGGGTCGCCGGGCCGGCCGTGCTCCTCGCCCCCCTCCAGGCAGGTCTGGTAGGCGGTGAGGAAGCGCCGGTTGGTGTCGTCGGTGATGCCGACGGCCGCCCAGCCGGTGAGCAGCAGGCCGTCCACCCCGCCGAAGGAGACCGCGGCGGTCTCGGCGACCAGGGCGCCGCTGGAGTGGCCGCCCATGACCACGGTGTCGAAGGGGACGGGGTCGCCCTCCTCCACCGTGTACCCGCCCGCGCGCAGCTGCTCGACCACCTGGTGGGCGATGTCGGCGTGGGCACCGCTGCAGCTGGCGAAGCCGTCGGGGATGTCGCTGGACCCGTAACCGAGCCGGTCGATGGTGACCGAGGCGTGTCCGCGCGCGGCCAGCTCGTGGACGTAGTTGCGGCCCGGCACGTCCAGGCGCCAGATCCACTCGCCGGTGTTGGTGCCGTGGACCAGCAGGGCCACGGCTGGCGCGTCGGCCTCCAGCACCTCCTCGGGCGCGGTCAGGTGGCCGCGGACGGTGTACTCGCGCCCGTCGGCGGAACACTGGCCGCGGGTGCGGTTGACGTTGTCGATGGTGAACTCCACGGGGACGTCCACGACCCCCTCGGGCGGGGCGGCGGGCGCTCCGACCGGGGCGGGTGCCGCCGCGGGTTCCGCCTCGGGCGCCCGTGCCCCGGGGGAGGCGGCGGCGGTCCCCGTCAGGGGGCCCGAAGCGGCGAGGGAGGCGGCCAGGACGGCCGCGGCCAGCCGGAGTCGGCGGTGCATCGGGGCTCCTTGGCGTGCGCGGGTCACCGTTCCCCCAACCAGTCGGCGAGGGCCTCGCGCAGCGCGGGCGCCCCCGGTTCCAGGACGAGGTAGTGGCCCGCGTCGTCGACGGTGACGACCTCGGTGTCGGCGGCCGAGGTCAGGAGCGCGGCGTGCTCCTCTCCCCCGGCCACCCGGGTGTCGCGCCCGCCGAAGGCGAGCAGGACGGGGACGTCGATCCGGTCCAGGGACCGCATGTCGGTGGCCAGGGCCTCCACCTGGGTGCCCAGGTCCCCGCAGGGGGTGCGGTCCTGCAGCGGCGCGGCGAGCGCGGCCGTCTCCCCGGAGGGGTCGTGGAAGTTGGCCCGGGTGTAGGAGGTGGCGCCGACGTCGACGTAGGCGTATCCGGCCGGATCGGCGGTGTCGGGGTCGGGCGGTCCCGCTCCGGCGCCGGCGGGCACCCCGCCCTGCATGCAGGCGGCCAGGCCGCCGAAGAAGCGGGCGTTGGCCCGGTCGGTGAGGCCGGTGCCGCTCCAGGCCATGAGGACCAGGGCGTCGGGGGCCCGGTCGCCCTCGAAGGAGTAGGCGGTGATCTGGGCGATCTGGGCGCCGCTGTGGTGTCCGGCCAGGGTGACGTGGTCGAAGGCGGGCGCCGGCGCGCCGGAGGGGTCGGCGGCGGTGTAGTCGCCCGCGCGCAGACGGGCGATGATCTGGGCGGTCATGTCGGCCTGGCTGCCCAGGCACATGGCCATGCCGTCGGGGCGGTCGCTGGCGCCGTAGCCCAGGCGGTCCAGGGTGAGTGAGGCCTGGCCCAGCAGGGCCATCTCCTCGGCGTGGTGCAGCCCGGGCGCGTCCAGGCGCCAGAACCACTCCCCCGCCGCCTGGCCGTGCTGGTAGAGCGTGACGCGGGGGTCCTCCGCGTCGAGGGCCCCGCGCGGCGCGGTCAGGTGGCCGCGCACGGTGTACTCGCCCCCGTCGCTGTTGCACGGCAGGTCGGAGCGGTTGGTGTTGGTGACGGTGAAGGAGACCGGGAGGTCGACGATGCCGGCCTCGGCCATGCGCCGGGCGGTGGCCTCGGCTCGCTCCTCGGGGGTGGGCGCGGGCCCGGCGGCGGGTCCGGTGCCGCCGTCCGGTGCCAGTACGAGCACGGCGGTGAGGCAGGCGGCCGCCGCGACCGCCGCGGCGCCCAGGACGCTCCTAGTCGTGGGCATGGGCCACCTCCGTGTTCGTCCCGGCGCGGTCGGTGGAGGGCTCCCCGTCCGGCCGCGCGGGCGGCGGGGCGGCGGGAGCGGGGGCGCGGGCGGGTTCGGCGGCCCCCTCGCCCAGGGCGGAGTCGAAGGCCCGGTGGAACCGGCGCAGGGGCGCGGGGGCCCACCAGGTGGCGCGCCCGGTCATGCGCAGGACCGAGGGAACCAGGAGGCAGCGAACGACGGTGGCGTCGGCCACGACGGCCAGGGCCACCCCCCAGCCGAGCATCATCGTGTTGGTGACGCGGGAGGCGCCGATGGCGAACAGGACGACCGCGAGGGTGACGGCGGCGGCGGTGACGACGCCGCCGGTGCGCCGCAGTCCGAGTTCGACGGCGGTGCGGTGGTCGCCCGTGCGGTCGTACTCCTCGCGCATCCGGGCCAGGAGGAAGACCCCGTAGTCCATGGACAGGCCGAAGGCGATGCAGAACATGAGCACCGGCAGGGCCGTGTCGATGAACCCGGTGGGGGTGAACCCGAGCGGACCGCTGAGGTTGCCGTCCTGGAAGACCCAGACCACGGCGCCGAACATGGCGGTCAGGCTCAGGGCGTTGAAGAGCACCGACAGCACCGGCAGGAGGACGCTGCCGGTGAGCAGGTAGACCAGGACCAGCATTCCGGCCACCACGGCGGTCAGCGCGAGGGGCAGCTGCTCGGCGATGGCGCTCTGGGCGTCCACGACGGCGGCGGCCTGGCCGGAGACCGAGGTCTCCAGGGGGGTGTCCACCGCGCGGACGGCGCGGACCAGGTCTTGGCTCTGGGGGGAGACGTCCTCCACCGCGGCGTCGGGGACGACCTGGAGGTAGGACAGCTCCTCGGACTCGCGCAGGGCGTCCACGGGGGTCCGGTCCCGGACCGGGTCGCCGTCGGCGTACACGCCGAGCGGGGAGCGGACCTCGTCGACGTTCTCCAGCAGGGACAGCGCGGCGGCGTAGGACGCCAGCCGTCCGGTGTCGGTCTCCTCGGGCGGACTGTGCACGAGGACGTCGACCACGCCGGTGGCGGCGGGGTCGAAGTCCTGCCGGATGGCGTCCATGACCTGCCGTGACTCCGTCCCGGCGGGCAGCTGGCGGTCGTCGGCCATACCGAACTCCACCCGCAGGAAGGGCAGCCCGGCCACGACCAGGACGACGAGGGCGAGGAGGGCGAAGACGGGGGCGCGCCCCATGACCAGGCGGGTGAGGCGGCGCCAGCGCAGGTCGGCCGCCTCCTCCGGGGAGGGGCCCCGGCGGCGCAGCGGGCGGCGCGGGTCCAGGGCGTTGACGCGGTGGCCGAGCAGGGTGAGCACGGCCGGGAGCACCAGCAGGGAGGTCAGGGCGGCCAGGACCACGACGGTCACGCCCGCGTAGGCGAAGGAGCGCAGGAAGTAGAGGGGGAAGAGGAGCATCGCGGCCAGCGCGGCGCAGATGGCCAGGGCGGAGAAGACGACGGTGCGCCCGGCGGTGCGGACGGTGACGGCGGTGGCGGCGGGCGGGTCGGCTCCGGCGGCCAGCTCCGCCCGGAACCGGCGCACCATGAGCAGGGCGTAGTCGATGGCCAGGCCCAGGCCCAGGGCGATGGTCAGGCTCTGCGCGAAGACGGACACGTCGGTGAGCCCCGCCACCACCCACAGCACGGCGTTGGTGCCGATGATGGCGACCACGCCGACCACGAGCGGCAGGACGGCCGAGACGACGCTGCCGTAGACCCACACCAGGATGAGCAGGGTCAGGGGCAGGGCGATCACCTCCGCACGCACCAGGTCCTCGGCGATGGTGGTCTCGATGTCGTTGAGGACGGCGGTCTGGCCGCCGACTCTGACGGTGAGGGGGCCGTGGTCGCCGCCGTAGCGCTCGGCCAGCTCGGCCGCGGCGATCCCGGCCTCGGCCTCGGTGCCGCCCAGGTGGGCGGCGATCAGGGCGCGGGTGCCGTCGTGGGACTTGAGGGCGTCGGCGCCGGTCTGCCAGTAGGAGGTGACGCCGGTGACGCCCTCCTCGTAGGCCAGGCCCTCGGCCAGCCCGAGTCCCTGGCGGGCGGCCTCGCGGTCGTCCACCCCGGCCTCGGACTCCACCAGCAGGATCAGGTTGGGGCGGCTGTCGGGGAAGTGCTCCTCCAGGAGGCGGCCCGCGAGGGCCGACTCCGAGCCCGGGTCCTCGGTGCCCTGGCCCGCGCGGAGCCGGTCGGCCACGCCGGAGCCGAGCACCGCGGCGGCGACCACCGCGAGCAGTGCGACGGCCAGGACCCACCGGGGCCGGCGCGTGGTCAGCGCGGTCAGCGCGTCGAGCATCGTGTCACCCCCCTCCTCGGTGCGCGCGCGGGACCGCGGGCGGCGGCCGCGGTCAGGCTGCCGCCGCCCGTCGTGTCCTCGTCGCCACGGTACAGTAGAAGCATGTGACGATCATTCTCTCAGATAGTATTGTTCACATATCATTTACGTGGTGGTCCGCTCGGCCACGGGAAGCGGGGCCGCGGCCGCGAAGTCGCGCGCGCTCCAGGCGGGGTCGGACAGGTCGGCGACCGCGGAGACCACGCCGTCGGGGCGCACGTGGACCACCCACTCCCCCCGCACGGCGGACTCGGGGCGGGCCGCGGCCGGGCCGTCGGCGTTCTCGGGCGCCCGCGAGCACAGCCGCAGGACGTCCACGTCACCGGCCACGCCGTCGCGCAGCCGCGCCGCGGCCTCGGCCGCCGCGGGCGAGTCGCCTCCGACCAGCAGCACGTGCCGCCCGGAGGCCAGGTAGTCGTGCAGGCTCCCGGCCCCGGTCCCGGCCAGGGGGACCAGAGCGGCGTCGCCGATCCGCCTGCCGGGCAGCGCCGCGCCCACCGCGTCTCGGGCCCGCCAGCCGGAGGGGGGCGGGGTGACGGCGGGACTGTCGCGCAGGTCCGGGGAGATCTGCGCCAGCTGCGGGACCAGCCGCCGCTCCAGTAGCCCCGACGCCGAGAGCAGCCGCATGAGGGTGTCGCGCACCCGCCGGGCCAGCGGTGCCCGCACCATCCACATGCGGGTCTGCTGGTCGGCGCTGCGCACCACAGCACGCGCGGTGGGGCGGCGTTCGAGCGGGTAGCTCTCCAGCAGCCCCTCCGGGGCCCCGCGCAGCACCGCGGCCAGTTTCCACCCCAGGTCGAAGCCGTCCTGGATGCCGGTGTTGAGCCCCTGGCCGCCCGCCGGACTGTGCAGGTGGGCGGCGTCCCCGGCGAGAAGCACGCGCCCGCGCCGGAACTCGCGCGCCACCCGGGCGTGCACCCGGAAGCGGCTGCGCCACCACACCTCCTCGATGCGCAGGCCCGCCGGTCCGCGCTCGGCCAGCAGGCGGGCGAGCAACGCGTCGTCGGGCGGCTCGGCGCTCCCGTCCGGCTCGGTGTCGAAGAAGACGCGGTGGCCGCCGCCGGGCAGGGGCACGATCACCAGCACCCCGTCGGGCGTCAGGTGGTACTGCGCCTCCCGGCGCGGGACGGGTCCGCTGACCACGCCGTCGCTGAGCAGGAACGTGCGGTCGTAGGTGTCGCCCTCGAAGGCCACGCCCAGGGACTCGCGGACCGCGCTGCGGCTGCCGTCGGCGGCCACCACCCAGGGGACGGCGACCTCCTCGCGCGTGTCGGGGGCGCCGGCCGGGCCCAGGACCACCCGGACCCCCGCCCCGGCGGGGGCCGCCGAGTGGACGCGGGTGGACCACTCGACGGATCCGCCGAGGGCGAGGAGGCGGTCGTACAGCGCCTGTTCCGTACCGGGCTGGGGCAGGCAGACCGGGCCGGGGAAGGCCGTGTCCGGCAGGCCTCCGAAGCGCACCCCGCCGATCTTGCGCCCCTGGGAGAAGTAGGAGGCCGACTCCAGGGGCAGGGACTGGCGCACCACCGCCTCGTGGACGCCGAGCCTGCGCAGGACCTCCAGCGCGCCGCTCCAGAGGATGAGCGCCTTGGGCTCCTCGGCCACCCCCGCGCGGCGTTCGACCACGCGGCAGGAGACCCCGTTCTGGAGCAGGGTGCAGGCGGCGGTGAGCCCGGTGGGCCCGGCGCCGACCACGAGCACCGGGGGGTGCGGACCGGGCGCGCTCACCGCGGGCCCCCGGCCACTCGTCCGGGTTTGGCCGCCCCGGCGAGTACCTCGGTGAGCTCGGCCATCGCCTGGGCGGTGTCCCGGAAGCGGACCGTGGCCATGCCCAGCCGGGCGGCGGGCTCCAGGTTGGCCTCCAGGTCGTCCACGAACAGGCAGCGCTCGGCGGGCAGGCCGAGCCGGTCCAGGAGGCGCCGGTAGATCTCGGGGTCGGGCTTGCGCACGCCCTCGTGCGCGGAGTTGACCACCACCTCGAACAGGTCGTCGGCGGGGATCGTGGCCCGCCACAGCGGCTCCCACTCCAGCACGTTGTTGGTGAGCAGGGCCAGGCGGTAGCCGTCCGCGCCCAGTCCGCGCAGGAACTCGGCGAACTCGGCGTTGCCGGTACGCCCGGCGAACCAGAGCTCGCCGAAGGTCCGCCCCTCGGGCAGCGCCCGGGCGCCCTCGGGGAGCTCCGCGCTGATCTGCGCGACGAGGTCGGCCTCGGGAATCGCCCCGATCTCCAGCAGCGCCATGGGGTCGGCGCCGTGGCGGGCGGCCGCGGCGCCCATCGCGGTGAGGATGTCGGCGGCGGTCAGACCCGCGGAGGCGGCGAAGTGCTCCAGGGTCTCGATGAGCGGGTTGGTGAGCACGCCGCCGTAGTCGCACACGACGGCCTCGATCCGGTTCAGGTCCACTGGGCCACCTCGATCCGGAAGGTGCTGCCGGTGCTGCCCTGCTGCACGACGCGCACGTCCGCGGCGGCGACCGGGCCGAAGCGCTCGTCGGCGCGGAAGGGGGCCAGGTCGGCCTCGACCACGGAGACGAGGTCGTTCTCGGAGAAGGAGGAGAAGTGGGCCTCCACCGAGACCGGGACGAGCGTGGCCGGGTCCAGGCCGCTGGAGCGCGCCACGGAGGCCACGACCAGCTGGCGGGCCGCCTCGATGAGGAGGTTGCCGGGCAGGTGGTCCAGCGGGTGGTCGAACAGGTGCGGGTGGTTGTGGTCGGGGACCACGGTGGCACGCCACCCGTCCTCGCCGCGCTGGACGGGTTCGGTGATGACGACGTTGCGCGCGTCGCGCCTGCCCACGACGGCCGGCGGGGCGGGGACCGCGCGGGGCGCCGCGGCGGCGCTCCAGTCCAGGGACCTGCGGCCCTTGGCGCGCAGGGCCTGGTAGGTGGGTTTGGCGAGGAAGACGAGCGCGCCCGTCGCCCGGGCCACCTGGCCGCCGTTGAGGAACACGTCACCGCGGAAGTCGTAGCCGCGCAGCCGCCCGGCCTGGTTGCGGTACAGGTCGGCGTCGGTGCGCACGAGCACGCGTGCGGGCTCGGGGCCCTGGCGCAGGCCCTCCAGGTCGGTGATGTGCAGCGATATCCGCTGCATGATGAAGGCCCGGTCCATGGGCACGTCCAGGTGCCGGTGAGAGATGAGCACACCGGTCTGGCGGCAGTCCTCCAGCAGCAGGGGCAGGTCGTAGGCGGGCGCCTCCAGCATGACGTGGCCGCGGGGCAGCTGGGCCGCGACCTCGAAGACGCTTTCACCGGTCTGCCGGGAGTCGGTGACGAAGACCTCCGAGACGGCGCTGCGGTGCACCAGGCCCCGGGGGACGGTCGCGTCGTAGTCGAGCTCGCGGGTGCCCGCGTCCTCCGGGTCCAGCCCCGCGAGGGAATCCGCGCCGGGCCGGGTCGCGGTGTCCACCGCGGCCGGGGCCTCCTGCGCGCTGACGGTCGTACGGTTCATCGTTTCCCTTTCGTTCACGCCCCCGCGATTCAGGGATCGGGTTCCATAAGGGATCGGACCCCTCCGAGGGAGGGAAATCCGCGTCGGGCGTACGGTCACCGAGTATCAATACCGCCCCGGAAGCGGACCTGAAGCGAACCTGAAGACCAATCGCGAAAATAGTTCACATATTTCCTCGCGAGCCTGGATCAACTGCGCAAACGCACGTGCAATTCATCTCCGGCCTTGATCATCGGCGAACTGTGACTATCGCCACAAGCGACGGCTTCGACCCTGTCGGCGGCACCGCAGGCTGGGCAACCGCATCTTCCGACGTCGGAGCGAAACCCGCTCACTACGGACCGCCATAACCTGCGTGTTTATGATCGACTCACCGAGCAGGGCGCGCTCGCGCACCACATCGACCCCGCACGTCACCCCGGGAAGGGCCTGCCGGCACCCGAGTCACAAAAACACCAGGTCTTAAGAAATCAGACAAAGCCGACGCCAGGGGAAAACCAGCCGGAAAGGCTCCGGAATGCACAGAGCACACCACCGAGTGACCAGCACCGTGGCGGTCCTGGGAGAATTGACGGTCACCGACGGCAGCCGTGTCCTTCCGTTGGGGGCTCCCCGGCAGCAAGCCGTACTCGCCGCGCTGGCCCTCAACGCCAACCAGACCCTGACCACACAGCGCATCATCGGCATGGTCTGGGGGCCCCGTCCCCCCGCCTACGCCGTCAACCTCGTCCACAAGTACGTGTCCGGCCTGCGCCGCTCCCTGGCCGCCCTGCCCGCGCACCAGCGGGTCAGCATCGACAACGGGGGCGGCGGCTACCGACTGGCGGCCGGCCCCGACCAGGTGGACCTGTCCCTGTTCCACACCCACGTCAACGCCGCGCGCGACCTGCGCGAGAGCGGTGACAAGGAGGGTGCGGCGCACGCGTTCGCCCGAGCCCTGGAGCTGTGGCGGGGCCCCCTCCTCGGCGAGCTGCCCGGCCCGGCCTTCGACGACGAACGCGAGTTCATGGAGACCGTCCGTCTGGTGGTGCTGGAGGAGTACGCCGCCCTGAGCATCGCGGTCGGGCGCCACCAGGAGGTCACCGACCAGTTGCGCGACGCCCTGCGCAGCCACCCCCTGGAGGAGAACCTGGCCAGGATGCTGATCCTGGCCCTGTACCGGTCGGGCCGCACCGCCGAGGCGGTGCGCGTCTACCAGCGCCTGTCCACGCGCATGCTGGGCGAGCTCAACATGCCGCCCCGCCCGGAGCTCAACGACCTGTACCAGGCGATCCGGCGCCACGCCCCCCCTGCCCACGACGCACGCCTGAGCCCCGCGCGCCGGAGCACCGGGGCTCACGCGGGTGCCCGGCCCGCCCTCGGACAGGGCGGGCCGGGCACCCCTCACCGGGTCCCGCGCGGGGCCGCGGACGGGCCCGGGGCGGGGGCCGTGCGCGGCCTCCCCCGCCCGGAGGAGGTCAGACCCCAGCCGGAACGCGCCGCCGCTCCCCCTCGGCGACGGTGCCGGGCACCTCGTCCTCCCCGCCGCCCTCGGAGATCCCGATCCGGTCGTGCAACCAGCGCAGCGGGCGGGGCAGCCACCAGTTGGCGCCGCCGAGCAGGCGCATCGTGGCGGGCACCATCACCGCGCGGACCAGGGTGGCGTCCACCAGCACCGCGATGGCCAGGCCGATCCCGATGATCTTCAGGAAGAGCAGGCCCGAGGTACCCATGGCCAGCAGCACCACCATGAGCAGGATCGCCGCGCTGGTGATGATCTGGCCCGTGTGCTGCAGCCCGGCCGCCACCGACCGGGTGTTGTCGCCGGTGCGCAGGTACTCCTCCCGCACGCGGCTGAGCAGGAACAGCTCGTAGTCCATCGCCAGGCCGAAGGCGACGATGGTGATCAGCACCAGGTAGGTGGGGTCGATCGTGCCCACGGCGTCGAAGCCCAGCAGCCCGGAGAGGGCGCCCTCCTGGAAGCCCCAGACGACCACGCCCAGGGAGGCGCCCAGGGACAGCGCGCCCATGAGCACCGCCTTGAGCGGCAGCACCACCGAGCCGAAGGCCAGGAAGAGCAGGAGCAGCGTGGCCCCGGCGATGAAGCCGACCGTCACGGGGGTCGCGTCCACGATCGCCGCCACGTTGTCCTGCTGCATGGCGGCCACCCCGCCGACCAGGGCCTCCTCGGCGCCCTCGGGCAGCGGCGCGTCGCGCACGTCGCGGACCAGTCCGGCGACCTCCGGGGAGTCGGAGGCGCCTCCGTAGGCGACCATGACGTGGGCGACCCCGTCCCCGGTGCGCTCGACCCGGGCCAGGGAGGCCTCGGGGAGGTCCCCCAGGCGTTCGGCGTACTCCTCCAGGTCGGCCTCCCCCACCTGACCGAGCACGGCGACGTGGATCCGGCCCAGGCCGCCGCCGGGGAAGTCCTCCGTGACCGCCTCGGTGGCGATCCGGCTCTCGGCGTCGGCGGGCAGGTAGCGCTGGTCGGTGGAGCCGAGCGCGGTCGCGGACAGCCCTGAGCTGAAGACGAGCAGGACGGCGCCGACCGCGACCAGGGACACGGCCGGGCCGCGCATGACGGTGCGCGCCAGCCGGAACCAGGTCCCGGCGCCGTCGTGCACGGCGCCGGTGACCGTGCGGTGCGGCAGGGGAAGCCGCAGGCGGTTGATCCGGTGGCCGACCACGGACATGAGCGCGGGCAGGAACAGCAGCGCGGCGAGCAGGTCGAACAGCACGACCGCGATACCGCCCCAGCCGATGGACTTGAGGATGGGCTGGGGGAAGAAGAGCAGTCCGGCGAAGGCGATGCCGACGGTGATCCCGGAGAAGGCGACGGTGCGCCCGGCGGTGTCGACGGTGCGCGCGACGGCCGCCCCCACCCCCCGGCCGCGACCCAGCTCCTCGCGGAAGCGGCTGACCATGAACAGGCCGTAGTCGATGGCCAGCCCCAGGCCCAGGATGGTGGCGACGTTGACCGCGAACACCGACACCTCGGTGACGTGGGTCAGGGCGCGCAGCATCGTCAGCGAGCCGAGGATGGCCAGGCCCCCGACGGCGAGCGGGACCAGGCCCGCGACGAGTCCGCCGAAGATCACCACGAGCAGGAGCAGCAGGACCGGCAGGGTCACGAGTTCGGCGCGGACGATGTCGCCCTCGGCAGTCTCCGTCAGCTCGTGCTCGATGGCCAGCGTGCCGCCCAGGTGCACCTCCAGATTGCTGGAGGACAGGTGCTCGGCGACCTCCCCGTACTGCTGGAGGCGTTCGGCGTGGGTCCGTCCGCTCAGGGTGACGGGGACGTAGACCGCGTGCATGTCCTCGGACACGAGCATGCCGCGCTCGGTCTCGCTGAGCTCCTCGTCCAGGTAGAGGTCGAAGTCGGCGACGGTGTCGGGCATCCCGTCCGCGACGCGCTGGACGGCCGCGGCGAAGGTCGGGTTGTCCACCCGCAGCTCCTCGCTGCGATACACGGCGACGACGTCGACGTCGTCGTGGCCGAGCTCCTCCTCCAGGACGCGGGTGGCCCGCGCGGACTCGGAGCCGGGATCCTCGAACCCGCTGTCGCTGACGTCGGAGAAGACCCCCGAGCCCCAGACCGCGGCGAAGACGGCGAAGAGGGCGGTGGCGGTCAGCACCGCCCAGCGGAAGCGGTGCATCCCCCGACCGATCCGCCCGAAAAGCCCCGTATGCGTCGGCATAAGCCGCTCCTCCAGGAAACAGGCTTCATGTCTGTTAACGGCGTTTGCTAACGGCGTTCACTAAAGCGTGCAGGCGTTACGATGTCAACATCGCCGACGAGGACCGCGGCGCCCGGACCGGGCGCCTGAGACGGGGTGTGCCGCAGCAGATGACGAAACCGCAGCTGGACCTGGGTGCCGCGCAGCCGACCCGCCGCGAGCGTGTGCGCGAGGCCACACTCGCGGAGATCAAGCAGATCGCCCGCAACCACCTGGTCGAGCACGGGACGGGCGGGGTGTCCCTGCGCGCCGTCGCCCGGGAGATGGGCATGACCGCCCCGGGGCTGTACCGCTACGTCTCGGGCATCGACGCGCTGCTGGTGCTGATCACCGCGGACATGTTCCAGGAGCTGGCCGACGCGGTGGCCGCCGCCGACGCCAGCGTGCCCGCGGACGACACCGACCTGCGCATCCTCACCTCGCTGCGCGCCTTCCGCTCCTGGGCGGTCACGCACCGGGCCGAGTTCGCCACGATGTTCGGACCACACGTGCGCCTGGCCCCGGAGACCGACATCACGCCGGCGGTGGAGGCCGGGCGGCGCTTCGGCGCGACCTTCTACACGCTCTTCGACCGGCTGCTGTCGGAGGAGCGCTTCCCGCTGCCCGACGGGGACCGCGTCTCCCCCCAGCTCGCCCGTGAGCTGCGGGCCTTCGCCGACACCTGCGGCTTCTCGGCGCCGCACATCCCGGTGGAGGCGGTGATGGTGCTCAGCTCGTGCTGGGTGCGCCTGTACGGGGTGGTGTCCATGGAGGTGTTCGAGCACCTGAACTTCGTGATGCGCGACATGGAACCACTCTTCGAGTCCGAGCTTCGAAGCATACTGACAGGCCTGGGCGTGCGTTACCTGCCACCGGAAAGTAGCGCTTCGGTTACCACAGGTACACCCGATTAAGCCCCATACTGGTGGTCTGTGACTCTTGCCGGATTCTTCGCAGGGACATCCGGCACAGCCCAGCGTGCGGCAGCACGATAGCGAGGACGGACCCGTGGAGAACCGACCCGACGGTGAGCGGGAGGAGGGCCAGACCCCCCGCCCCGAACAACCCGGCCCCGCGCACGCCCACCCCGACGGTGCCCCCGCCCGTCCCCCGGGCGCCACCGGCCCCGAGTACGGCCGGTCCGGCCCCGCCACCGGGCAGTGGCCCCCGGTCTACCCACCGCCTCCGGCCTACCCGCCGCCCCCGGGCCCGCACGCCGGTCCCCCCGCGTCCCGCCCCCAGCCCCCGGGCCACCCCGGTCAGGCCGCCAACCGCCCCCACGCCCCGGGCGGCGCACCCCCGCCCCCTCGCGCCACCGGCGCGTGGGCCGCCGCGGCGCCCGTGTACACCCCCCACCCCGGCGCCCATCCGCCGCCCGGCCCCTGGGGCCACCCCTTTCCCCGGCAGCTCCACCCCGGGCCCTGGGGGCCGCCGCCCCAGCCGCCGCGCCGCCGCGGCCTCGGCGTGCTGGTGGGGTCCTCCCTGGCCGCCGTGGTCGCCCTGGTGGCCCTGGCCGCGAGCATCCTCATGGTCGCCACCACCCCCCGCGAGGAGCCCCGCACCACCGGCACCGACCTGTCCGCCCTCTACGACCAGCGGCTGACGGCCCGGCCCAACGAGGTGGAGGTCGACCTGGTCGGCCACCCCCTCTACGGCGCGGCCGTACCCGAGCGGATCGACTGTCCGATCCCCGAGCTCGACATGGGCTCGGACGCGTCCTGGGAGGAGTTCGCCTCCGCCGCCGGGGGCTGCCTGGACGAGCTGTGGAGCCCGGTGATGGCGGAACTGGGCCTGCTCGGCGAGACCCCCGAGTGGACCGTCACCGACGTCTCCCCCGACGACGACAACGAGGACGGCTACACGCTCGCCTACTACGAGAGCGACTACACCCGCATCACCGTCGTGCTGCCCAACGTGCGCCAGCTGGGCGCCCAGATCCCCGCGGGCGAACGCGAGGACGTCTGGCTCGCCCTCATGGGCCACGAGTACGGCCACCACGTCCAGCACGTCACCGGCATCCTCGACATCTCCCACGACCTGCGCTGGAACGCCGGGAGCCTGGACGAGGAGCTGGACACGGTCCGCCGCACCGAACTGCAGGCCGAGTGCATGGCGGGGGTGGGCCTGCGCGGGATCACCGGCGCCGACCCGGACGCGCTGGAGGCGGTCAACGCCAACTTCAACACCGGCGGCGACCTGGACACGCACGGCAGCGCCGGAAACCGGGCGTACTGGCTGGAGCAGGGCTGGACGGAGCCGACCGTCGGCGCCTGCAACACCTACGGAGCCGACCCCGACCGGGTGAGCTAGCGGCGGGCGCGTGCCGGCCGGTCACCGCGCGGGGGTTCGGCCGCGGGCACCGCGCCGGCCGGGCCCCGCTCAGCCTTCCAGGAGCCGCCGGTAGGCCGCCCAGCCGTGGAGCTTGACCCGCTCGCCGCGGTCCAGCTGCACCGCCTGTTCGGCCTCGGCGGTGTCGATGCGCAGCCAGTCGCGGTAGTCGCTGTGCGCGACGCCCCGCTCGTCCAGCAGCTCCTCCAGCGGAACCAGGTCCGGAGCCGCCGCGCGCAGCGCCCCGGCGTCCTCCAGCAGGGAGCGCACGGTCGCCGCGGCGTCGGACTTGTTGGTGCCGATCACCCCGGTGGCGCCCCGCTTGATCCACCCGGCCACGTAGTCCCCCCCGACCACGCGGCCCTCGGCGTCCAGGACCCGGCCCCGCTCCTGGGGCACGGTGCGCCGCTCGGGGTCGAAGGGCACCCCCGGCAGCGGGACGCCCGCGTACCCGACCGAGCGCAGCACCATTCCGGCGGGCAGGTCGGTGGTGTGCCCGGTGCCCGCCAGACGGCCCTCGGCGTCCAGGCGGGTGGACTCCACCCGCACCCCGCTCACCCGGTCCGTGCCCAGGACCCGCTGGGGCCGCGCCCAGAAGTGCAGCCGGACGGCGCGGGGCCGCCCCCGGGGTTCGCGGGCGGCGTGCTCGCGCAGCAGTCTGAGGTTGGTCCGCGCGGCGCGGGCGACCTCCCTCAGCTCGGGACCGCCGGCTCCCACGGCCGTGGGGTCGATGTCGACCTGCTCGGGGCGCACGACCACGTCGGCGCCGGGCAGGGCGAGCAGGTCGCGCAGCTCGGGCGCGGTGAACCTGGCCTGGAGCGGTCCGCGGCGGGAGAGCAGGTGCACGGTCCGCACCCGGCTGGCGGCGAGCGCGTCCAGGACCGGCTGCGGAATGTCGGTGTGGCGCAGTTCGTCGGCGGTCTTGGCCAGGATCCGGGCCACGTCCAGGGCGACGTTGCCCGCCCCGACCACCACGACCTCCTCCGCGTCCAGGACGAAGCGCTCCAGCTCGGTGTCGGGGTGGCCGCAGTACCAGTTGACGAAGTCGGTGGCGGCGACGCTGCCGGGCAGGTCCTCCCCCGGCACGCCCATGCGCCGGTCCACACTGGCCCCGGTGGCGTAGACGACGGCGTGGTGGGTACGGGCCAGGTCGGCGCGGGTGAGGTCGGCGCCGAACTCGACCCCGCCCACGAAGCGCACGTCCGGATGCTCCAGGATCCTGCGCAGGGACCGGGCCACGCCCTTGATCTTGACGTGGTCGGGGGCGACGCCGTAGCGCACCAGTCCGTACGGGGTGGGCAGGCGGTCCATGACGTCGACCCGGACGGGGACGCGCCGCTGCCGGGTGAGGGCGTCCGCGGCGTAGACGCCCGCCGGCCCGGAGCCGATCACGGCCACCCGGAGCGGTCCGGACTGCTGCTCAGGTTCGGGAGAGGTCATGGGGCCATTCTGGCAGCCCGGAGCGGTGCGCCGGGCTGCCGTCGTCCCCCGCCGTCCCCGGGGGGACGGGCTCAGGCGGTCTCGTCGGCGAGTTCGGTCGCGGCGGCGTCGGTGTGCCGCGAGACCGTCTCGGTGAGACTGCGGGACAGCTCCTGGGGCGTGAGGCCCTGCTCGCGCAGGATGCTGTCGCGCTTGGCGTGGTCCAGGAACTCCTGGGCGATGCCGAAGGTGCGCACCGGGACGTCGACGTCGTGGTCGCGCAGCAGGCGGGCCACGGCGTCGCCGACCCCGCCGGTGCGGCCGTTGTCCTCGATGACCGCCACGACGCTGTGCGCTGCGGCCTCGGCCACCAGGGCGGGGTCCAGCGGTTTGACCCACAGCGGGTCGACGACGGTGACGCCCAGCCCCTGGGCGGCCATGCGGTCGGCGACCTCGCAGGCGGTCTGGGCCATGGTGCCCACGCCCACGATGAGCAGGTCCCGGGAGTGCCCCTGGTCGGCGGCGCGGCGCAGCAGGTCCATGGAGCCGAGCCTGCCCACGGCGTCCACCTGCTCGGCCACCGCGCCCTTGGGGTAGCGCACGACGGTGGGGGCGTCCTCCACGGCCACGGCCTCGCGAACCAGGGAGCGCAGGCGCTCGGCGTCGCGCGGCGCGGCCAGGCGCAGGCCGGGGACCACCTGCAGGATGGACATGTCCCACATGCCGTTGTGGCTGGCGCCGTCGTTGCCGGTGATCCCGGCGCGGTCCAGGCAGAAGGTCACGCCCTGGCGGTGCAGGGCGGCGTCCATGAGCACCTGGTCGAAACAGCGGTTGAGGAAGGTGGCGTAGACGGCCACGACCGGGTGCAGGCCGTTCATGGCCATGCCGGTGGCCGAGGTCGCGGCGTGCTGCTCGGCGATGCCCACGTCGAAGACGCGGTCGGGGTAGGCCTCGGCGAACTTGTTGAGCCCGGTGGGGTGGAGCATGGCGGCGGTGATGGCCACCACGTCCGGGCGCTCGGCGCCGATCTCCACCATGGTGTCGGCGAAGACGGAGGTCCACTTGACGGCCTTGGAGCCGGGCTTGGCCTGGCCGGTGGCCACGTCGAAGGGGCCGGGGGCGTGGAACTGGTCCTCGTCGTGGTTCTCGGCCGGGGCGTAGCCCTTGCCCTTCTGGGTGATGCAGTGCACGATGACCGGGCCGCCGAAGTCGCGGGCGCGCCGCAGGGCCTTCTCCAGGGCCTGCTCGTCGTGTCCGTCGATGGGGCCGAGGTACTTCAGCCCCAGGTCCTCGAACATCATCTGCGGCTGGATGGCGTCCTTGAGGCCCTTCTTGATGCCGTGCAGGGCCTCGTAGAGGGGCTGGCCGACCACGGGGGTGCGGTTGAGGGTGGTCTTGGCCAGGTCCAGGGCCTGCTCGTAGCCGGGGGCCATGCGCAGGGAGGCCAGGTGGTCGGCGAGCCCGCCCATGGTGGGCGAGTAGGAGCGGCCGTTGTCGTTGACCACGACGACCAGGCGGCGGTCCCTGCGCTCGGCGATGTTGTTGAGCGCCTCCCAGGCCATGCCGCCGGTGAGGGCTCCGTCGCCGATGACCGCGACCACGGTGCGGTCCGTGCGGCCCTGGACCTCGTTGGCCTTGGCCATGCCGTCGGCGTAGGACAGGGCGGTGGAGGCGTGGGAGTTCTCGATGAAGTCGTGCTCGGACTCGGCGCGCGAGGGGTAGCCGGAGAGTCCGCCCTCGGACTTGAGGTTGGTGAAGTCGTGCCTGCCGGTGAGGATCTTGTGCGCGTAGGCCTGGTGGCCCGTGTCGAAGAGGATGGGGTCCTTGGGGGAGTCGAAGACCCGGTGCAGCGCGATGGTCAGCTCGACGACGCCGAGGCTGGGGCCCAGGTGCCCGCCGGTCTGGGAGCAGGAATCGATCAGGAACTCCCGGATCTCCTGTGCCAGCGCAGGGAGCCGGTCGGCCGGGAGCCTCTTGAGCGCCTCCGGATTGTGCATCGACTCGAACAGTGCCACTGTCTCGTCAGTCCCCTCGTCCAGCGTGTCCGTTGCGTTCGCCCTACCCGGCCCCTGACGTGGGACGGACTTGGCTACCGGCAGGTATACATACCCGAGTTTATGGGCCTACGTCCACGGGTCCCGCCCGGCCCCGTCCGGGGCCGCGGGCAGGAGCCTTCCCGGGGCGGGACCGCCACCACACCGGGCACACCCCGGTTTCCGCGTACATTACTCGCTTCCCGGAGCACTTCATCCGAGGACGGCCTGCGTGAGCAGGCCCAGCGCGGAGGCGGAGACGACGCAGAGCATGGCCGCCCGCAGCCAGGCGGCGTTGACCCGGCGGCGCAGCGCGGTTCCCAGCAGGAAGCCCGCGCCCACGAAGGGCGCGGCCGAGGCCCCGACCACCGCGGTCCGCGCGTCCATCTGCCCGCCCAGGGCCAGCGCGGCCAGGGAGACCGCCCCTCCGAGGAGGAAGAACGCGGCCAGCGTGGCCCGGACCCTGGCGGGCTCCTCGTACTGGTACAGCAGGGCCATGGGAGGGCCCCCGACGGAGGTCGCGGTGCCCGCGAACCCGGACAGGGCCCCGGCCGCCACCAGTGAGACCGGTGTGAGGCGCACCCGCAGCGACCAGACCGACAGGGCCACGGCCACGAGCACCATGGCCCCGACCGCTCCGGCCAGGGCCCGGGGCTCCAGCACCGCGACCACCCACACGCCCAGGACGGTCCCGGGCAGGCGCGCGGGCAGTCCCCAGGCGATGCCGCGCCAGTCCACGTGGCGCCACTCCTGGAGCAGGGTGAGCACCGGCAGGACGATCACGGTCACGAGCAGCGCCCCGGGCATGAGCGTGGGGTCGAGCAGGGAGACGACGGGGGCGGCGACCAGTCCGAGGCCGAGCCCGACGGTGCTCTGCACGACGGCCCCGCAGACCAGCGCGAGCGCGCCGACCAGGACGAACGGCCACAGGTCCGCTCCGGTGAGCACTCCGTGGCCGGAGGGCGCGAAGTACTCCCCCAGGCGGAGGGCCGTGGAGGGGAGCGCGGGGGCGGCGAGTTCGACGGGCACGGTCCGCGACGCTATATCCCCACTCTTCCGGTCGGTTTCGGGAGATAGGAGGACGGGACGAACACCGACGAACGTGGGAACCGCCCGGCCCGGCGCACGGGGCGCCGGGCCGGGCGGAACGGGCGGGGACGGCGGGGAGAGGGCGCCGTCGGACCGCCGGCCTTGGTCAGGCCCCGCCCCGGGCGTGGGTCTTGCGACCGCGGCGGGAGGCGGCGTCCAGGATCACCGCGATCAGCAAAACCGCGGCGGTGATCATGAAGCGGACGGACGTGGACATCTGGAGCAGCAGCAGGCCGGAGGCGATCGCGCCCAGAACCAGGCCGCCCAGGAGGGCGGAGTAGGCGTTGCCACGGCCGCCGAAGAGGCTGGTGCCGCCGATGACCGCCGCGGCGATGGCCATCATGAGTTCCTCACCGCCACCGGTGGACACACTCGCGGCGAAGTTGCGCGAGGTGAGGATGATGCCGCCCAGCGCGGCGAGGGTGGAGGCGATGCCGAACACCGAGATGCGGATCCAGTCCACGTTGATCCCAGCGCGGCGGGCGGCCTCGGCGTTGCCGCCGACGGCGTAGACCATGCGCCCGTAACGGGTCTTGCGCAGGACCAGGTCGAGCACGACGACGAAGCCCACGAAGATCAGGAAGGCCAGCGGCACGCCCTTGTACTGGTTGAGCACCCACACCCCGCCCAGGATCGGCAGGGCGAGCAGGACCGCGCGGAACAGGATCTCCACCGGAGGCTTGTAGGGCAGGCCCGCCTGGCGGCGGCGGCGCTCCACCACGGCCACCGACACCACGTACAGCGCCAGTGCCAGACCCGCGATCGCCCAGCCCATGAACGGCACGAAGAAGGTCTGGGTCAGTAGCGCGATCGCCCCGTTGGGGCTGGTGTTGATGGTTCCGTCGGCACCCATCAGGTACAGGTGCAGGCCCTGCCAGCCCAGGAGGCCCGCGAGGGTGACCACGAAGGCCGGGACTCCCAGTTTGGCGAAGACGAAGCCGTGCAGCAGGCCGACCAGCAGGCCCATACCCAGTGCGGCCGCGATCGCCGCCGGCTCAGGAAGGCCCTGCTTGACGGCCAGGACCGCCAGGACCGCGGCGGACAGTCCGGCGACCGAGCCGATGGACAGGTCGATCTCGCCCAGCAGCAGGACCATGATCACGCCGGTGGTCATCAGGCCGATGGCGGCGATCTGCACGGACAGGTTGGACAGGTTCTGCGGCGACAGGAACCGGTCGTTGGCCGACTGGAAGACGACGGCGATCAGGATCAGGCCGAGGATCACCGGCATCGCGCCCAGCTCACCGCCGCGGACGTTGCGCTTGAACGCCTCCAGCCAGCCCTTGGGCGAGGCCACCGTCGCCAGCAGCCGCGGATCGCGCCTGGGTCCGGCGGGCTCGGCCCCGCCCGGGGCGGGCGCCTTGGAAACGGGGGTCTGCTGGGTCATCACTTGTCCTCCGTGGCCAGGGCCGAGGTACCGGTGCGCTCGGAGCGACGGCTGACCGGGTTGTCGGCGGCACCGGTGATGGCGGCCACGATCTCCTCGTAGCTGGTCTCCGCGATGGGGAAGTTACCGGCGTTGCGGCCCAGCCGCAGCACCACGGCACGGTCGGCGACGGCGCGTACGTCGGCCATGTTGTGGCTGATCAGCAGCACGCCCAGGCCCTGGTCGCGCAGGCGCTCGATGAGGTCGAGGACCTGGGCGGTCTGGGCGACGCCCAGGGCGGCCGTGGGCTCGTCGAGCATCACCACGCGCGGCTGCCCCAGGAGCGAGCGGGCGATGGCGATGATCTGGCGCTGGCCGCCGGAGAGCGAGGCGACCGGGACGCGCAGGCTGGGGATGCGCACGGACAGCGAGTCCAGCAGGTCCATGGCCCGGCTCTCCATCTCGACCTCGTCGAGGGTGCCGGGGAAGTGCAGTTTCTCGTTGCCCAGGAAGAGGTTGCCGACGATGTCCAGGTTGTCGCACAGGGCGAGATCCTGGTAGATCGTGGCGATCCCGAGCCGCTGGGCGTCGGCGGGGCTGGAGATGCTGACTGGCTTGCCGTCCCACGTGATGACTCCGCCGCTGTCGGCGGGGTGGGCTCCGGAGATGACCTTGACCAGCGTGGACTTGCCGGCGCCGTTGTCACCCAGCAGGGCGACGACCTCGCCCTCGCCGACGTGGAAGTCGACGTCGCTGAGGGCGCGCACCGCGCCGAAGGTCTTGGAGATCCCGGACAGTTCCAGGACTGGTGTGCTCATGCGTTCGATTCTCTTCTCTCCTCCCGTTCCGGGGCGGGCGGCCAGCGGATGGCCTCCCGCCCCGGAACGGGCCGTCACACCGGCTCTAGAGGGCTTCCTGGCAGAACTCGGTGTCGGCGTAGTCGTCGGTGCAGATCTCCTCGATGCTGTAGATCCCGTCCGAGACGACCGTGTCGCCGACGTTGTCCTTGGTGACCGCGATCGGCTCCAGCAGGACCGCCTGGACGGTCTCGCCCGCGGCGTCCTCCACCTCGGTGAGGGAGTACTCGCCCAGCTGGGGGTCCTCACCGGTGGCCAGGGAGACCGCCATGGCGGCGGCGACCTGGGCCTCGGGCTGGATGGCCTTGTAGACGGTCATGTACTGCTCACCCGCGATGATGCGCTGGATGCCCGCGAGCTCGGCGTCCTGACCGGTCACCGGAGGCAGATCCTTCACGGACACACCCGCGCTGCGCAGCGCGGAGATGACGCCGGAGGCGATGCCGTCGTTGGCCGCGTAGACACCGATGATCTCGTCCAGGCCCAGGGAGGTGATAGCGCCCTCCATCTGGGAGTTGGCCTCGTCGGGCGACCAGTTCGGGGTGTCGAACTCCTGGCCGATCTCCACCTGACCGTCGAAGATCTCGTGGGCGCCCGCCTTGAAGCTGCCGGCGTTGGGATCGGTGGGAGAGCCGTTCATCATGACGATCTGGCCCTCGCCCGCGGTGCCCTCCTTCTCCATGGCCGCGATCAGGGCCTCGGCCTGGACCTGGCCGACGCGGTGGTTGTCGAAGGAGACGTACATGTCCACGCCGCCCTCGGCGAGGCGGTCGTAGGCGATCACCGGAACGCCCTGGGACCGGGCCTCGTTGACGGTTCCGGCCGAGGCGGCGGCGTCGACGGCGTCCAGGACGAGCACGTCCACCCCGTCGGTCAGCATGGCCTGGGCCTGGGTCTGCTGCTCGTCCACGTCGCCGTCGGCGTTGGCGTAGGACAGCTCGCAGTTCGGGCAGAGCTCGTTGAGCTCCTCCTCGAAGAAGGGCCGGTCGAAGGCCTCGTAGCGGGCCGTGTGCAGGTCGGGCAGGAGGAGGCCGACGTGGAAGCCCTCCTCGACGGTGTGGGTCTCGCGCTCGGCGTCCTCACCGGTGTTGGTGAGCGACCCGCACCCGGAGACGAGCAGGGCAAGGGCGGCTCCGACCGCGGCGAAGCCGCCGACAGCCGTGCGGCGTGCTGTGAAGCGTCGTGTGTTCAACGCGAGGTGCCTCTCATGACGGGGGATGTGATCTGTGGAACTCGCGAGTGGTGGAGTGAAGTCAAACCCCGACGCCACCTTGTCGTCAACTCCTGAACACATAACCGAAACATCACGGAGCTTGGATTCAGGACTTAAAATCACTGAAAACACTGGCCAGAGCGGGATCCCGAGGTGTGACCTCGTGTGAAGACACTGCGATTTTTACCGAACCGTGCCGTCGCTCCAGCGCTGACCTCGGTGTTCGTCCTCGTTCCAGCCTACGCGCGAAGCCGACCCCCGGGTGGGACACCCGCCGCCCCGCCTGCTTCGCGGGCACGGAACCGGAACGGGACACCCCGGACCCGGTACGGACGGTCATCACCACGGGTGCCCGGGTGAAGGTCGGCGCCGGAGCCGGGTTCCGGGCGGCTCAGTTCGCGTACCGGGCCGCCAGTCGCAGCGCGCCGTACAGGCTCGCGTCCCGGCCCAGCGCGCTCCGCACCAGTTCGAGCCGCTCCAGCGCACTGCCCAGCGAGCCCAGCTCCATCGCCCGGCGCATCGGGTCCAGCAGCAGTTCGCCCGCCTCGGCCAGGTCCCCGCCCACGATCACCCGCTCGGGGTTGAACAGGTTGGCCACGATCGCGGTGCCCTGCCCCAGGGCGGTACCCGCCTCGGCGATGATGCGCCGGCTGCCCGGGTCGCCCTCCAGCGCCGCGGCCACCATGTCGGGGATCCGCACGGGCCCGGACGCGCGGGCCGCACCGGGGTTGGACGGCAGCATGTCCAGCAGGTAGTTGGCGCCCACGAAGGTCTCCAGGCACCCCCGGTTACCGCACCGGCACACCTGTCCGCGCGGGTCCAGCGCGATGTGCCCGATCTCTCCGGCGGTGCCGCCCGCGCCGCGGAAGAGCTGGCCCGACATCATGATGCCCGCGCCCACGCCCTCGCTGATGACCACGTACACGACGTGCTCGGCGCCCATCCCGGCGCCCTGGTGCTGCTCGGCCAGCACGGCGAGGTTGGCGTCGTTCTCGGCGTGGACCTCCAGGCCCAGCCGTTCGGTGAGCGCCTTGGCGGGGCGGAAGCCCGCCCAGCGCGGCACGCAGGAGATGTGGCCGACCTCGCCGGTGCCGGGGTCGACCGGCCCGGGCACGGAGGCCACGACCGAGGAGACCGTGCCCATGTCGATCCGCGCCCGCACCATCGTGGTCTCGACCAGCCAGGCGGCGCGGCGCACGCCGCGCTCGGCGTCGGCGGCCACGTCGTAGGCGATCCGCTCGCTGGCCAGCATGTTGCCGTCGCTGTCCCCGATCGCGACGCCGACGCGGTCGGCGGTGAAGTCGACGGCCACGACGGCGCCCGGCGGGCGCAGCAGGGTGACCGCCCGGGCCCGGCGGCCGTTGGAGGAGGTGTCGCGCACCGAGACGGTCCCGGCGGCGCGCAGGCCGCGCACGATGTTGGAGACGCTGGCCGCGGACAGGCCGGTGGCCCGGGCCAGTTCTGCCTGGGTGCAGGTTCCGTCCCGGCGCAGCACGTCCACGACCCGCCGTTCGTTCGCCTGGCGCAGGGCGGACTGGGATCCCGGCGTCGTGGTGGCCTCGGTCACCGGCTGCCCCTTTGTCTCGATGGCCTCTCGGCGCGTCGGCACTGTCCCGAAAAATGCTACAAGGATTGAACACAAGCCGGAACGCCGTGTCGGTCGCGTTAGGGTCCGAACGTGGCCAGAGCACGTATCAGCACCGTCGGCCCCGGGTGGCCGGAACGCCTGGCGCGCGAGGTTCCCGCGCGCCCGGACACGCGCGTCGTGGCCGTCGAGGGGCGTTCTGGCGCGGGCAAGAGCACGGTGGCCGCACGGCTGCGCGCGGCGCTGGCCGCGCGGGGCGAGGCGGTCCGCGTGCTGACCATGGAAGACCTCTACCCCGGGTGGGAGGGCTTGGCCGAGGCCCCGGAGCTGCTGCGCGCGTGGGTGCTGGACCCCCTGCGCCGGGGGGAACGCGCGGCCTGGCGGCGCTACGACTGGGAGCGCGGCGCCTTCGCGCGGGAGTGGACCCGCCTACCCGGGGACGTGGCGGCGGGCGGGGTGCTCGTGGTGGAGGGGACGGGCTCGGGGGCGGCCGCCGTGCGCGGCCTCCTCGATCTCCTGGTGTGGGTGGCCGCGGACGACGGCGAGCGCCTCCGGCGTCTGGACCGCCGGTGGGACGCGGGGCTCTACGCGCCCCACCGCGACCTGTGGGCGCGCCAGGAGGAGTTCCTCCACCGCGGGGACCGCGTCCGCGAGCACGCCGACGTGGTGGTGGACAACCCGGCCCCCTGACCGGCCGCCCCGCCGGCGGGGCGGTCAGTCGCCGCTCCGCGCCGGGGCGGGCACGCCTCGGACGAACCCCGCGATCCGGTCGATGACCGCGCCGTCCGTGAGGATCCGGTTGTGGCCCAGGCCCGAGGTGGTGACCAGCCGCGCCGGCCCGCCGAGGGCGGCCAGGGTCAGCCTGGCCTGCTCCACCGGGACGCGCGCGTCGTCGACGTCGTGCACGAGCAGGGCGGGCCGGGTCACCGTGCCGGGCGCGTGGGTGGTCGAGAAGCGCTCCCACACGGACGGGTCCCCGCCGAAGTGGTGCCGCTCGACCGATCGGCGCAGGGCCCGGACGGCGCGCGGACCGAGACCGAGGGCCGCGGTGAACTCCTCGGTGGTGGTGCCCAGTTCGGCTACCCCCGCCACCAGGACCAGGCGGTCCGCGCGCACGCCCTCGCGCAGGGCGTGCACGGCGCCGGCCGCGCCCAGGGAGTGGGCGATGACGGCGTGGAAGCGTCCGTGGCGCTCCTGGAGGCGGCGGATGATCTCCACCGCGTCGGGCACCATGCCGACGGGTCCGGGTGTCGCGCCGTGTCCGGGGGCGTCCCAGGACACGGCGCTGTAGCCCAGGTCGAGCAGGCGCCGGACCAGGGGGGCGAAGCGGGAGGCGCGTGAGGCCCAGCCGTGGACGAGCAGCACGGGACGCACCCCGTCGCCCCAGGCGTAGGTCGCCACGTCCCAGCGCCCCGCCCGCAGGGTCTCCGTCCGGGCCCGCTCGTGCATGTCGCGGTCGGCCTCGGCCACGGGCCGGGGCGCACCCGGCCGGGACCACATACGGCGCAGCAGGGCTCCGACCGGTCGCGGGGCCACCGGGGCCAGGGTGTTCAGGGCCGCGCCGACGAGGGGGAGGGTGTGCATGGCTGTCTCTCTTCCGCGTGGTGACCACGCCAGAAAACTAAACGAACGATCGTATTATTTGTTGGTCCCGGAGCCCCGGTCAAGTGCGTCTAGTCTGTTGCCACGGGCGACCGACCGTTCGGATACCACGACCAGGGAACCCCGGGAGCACGACCATGACGACCCAGACCGACGGCAGGCTGCAACGGGGCGACCAGACCCGCCGCGCCGTGCTGGACCGCGCCGCAAACATCGCCTCGGCGGAGGGCCTGGAGGGTCTGTCCCTCGGTCGGCTGGCCAAGGAGCTGGGCATCAGCAAGAGCGGCGTGTTCGCCCACTTCGGGTCCAAGGAGGAGCTGCAGTTGGCCACCATCGAGGCCGGACGGCGCGTCTTCGTCCGCCACGTGGTGCGCGGAGCGCTGGGAGTTCGCCCCGGTGTGGGGCGGCTGTGGCGGCTGTGCCAGGACTGGATCGACTACTCCCGGGAACGGGTGTTCACGGGCGGGTGCCTCTTCTACACCGTCACCGCGGAGTACGAGTCCCGGCCCGGACGGATCCGCGACACACTGGTGGACGCCAACCGGCGGTGGCGGGAGCTGGTCGCGCACACCGTCGAGGACGCCCGGCAGCTGGGCGAACTCTCCCCCGACGCCGACCCCGCGCTGCTCTCCTTCGAGCTGCGCTCGTTCCTGGAGAGCGCCAACTCGCTCTCCCTGCTGGAGGAGGACCTGGAGACCCCCTACGCCGCGGCGCGCGCCGCCATCGTCGCGCGGCTGGACGCCCTGGTCACACCGGGAACCCCGCGGCCCTGGGCCGACCATGGCTGAGGGGCCGCCCGGACACCGCGGAGACCGGGCGGTCCGGCACCGCGCGGCGGAGGGTCAGGGCCCGCAGATCTCGCGGGCGCGGCGCAGGTCGCGGTGGATGCGCTCGACCCCGGCGGTCAGCTGCGGCAGCTGGGCGGCCGAGGAGTTGAGCTCCTGGTAGCGCAGGTTGCGCCGGACCTGGTTGCCGGAGGTGATGCGCACGGTGGCCTCCAGGAGCACCGTTCCGAGGAGGCCGAGCACGCCCACGGCGACGAACAGGGCCGCCAGCGTCCCGTCAACGCCCTGCATGGCCAGCTCGACCACGAACGCGGCGGGCAGGCCCAGGATCGCGAGGCGGGAGATCCGCAGGGCCAGCAGCAGGCGGTCCTGGAGCAGGACCCGCCGCCGCAGCGCCTCGTACTCGGTGCTGGCCTTGGTGTGCCGCCCCTCCCAGTGCCGACGCTGCTCGGCCAGGGTCCGCAGTGCGGGCAGCGCGCCGTAGACCACGGCGGCGTACCCGGCGTTGACGGGAGCCGGGGCGTCCAGCACGCGCCTCCAGAGAATGGCCACCCACTCCCCCACCCCCGGGTCGCCGCCGTCACCGGGGGCGACGAGCCGTTCGGGGTGCAGCAGGAAGGCCAGGATGAGGGCGGTGCTGACGCTGACGTTCGTGCCGCGCCAGCCCTCCAGCTCGGTGCTCAGCTGCTCCCGCAGGGCGTTGGCGGAGCGCTCGGCCTCCTCCAGGCTGTCGGCCAGGCGCATCAGCTCGGCCGCGTCCGCACCGTGGTGGGCGCCCATGATCCGCAGCACGCTCGGCCGCGCCATGAGAACCATCTCGTTGGACAGGGGCGCGCCGGTGAGCAGGGGGCGCGGGTCGGTGAACATCTCACCGAGTTCGGCCACGGTGGCGCCCCGGCCGCGGAAGATCGGCGGCAGGTCGGGGCGCAGCTGGGAGATGAAGGAGGCCAGCGCCAGGTTGGCGTCGTTGTTGACGTGGCCCCGGAACAGGGAGCGGTCCACGGTGGTGTCGCCGAGGTCGTTGACCAGCCAGGCGCCCAGGGCGGCCCGCTGATCCGTGCTGTTGAAGACCTGGACGGCGGCCGTCCAGTTCTGCTGCATGGACTCGGCGAGGTCCCGCGGGTCGGTGAAGCGCACGCCGAGGAAGTGGTAGGGCGGAACTCCGGAGCGGTGCGTCGGCGCCGGGAGCCCACCACCGGTCGGCCCCGCGACGGGGGCCGGGAAGGAGGGCGTCGGGGCGGGCGGCCCTCCGGTGACGGGGACGCCGCCCGGCGGTGCCATGCGCGTGTAGGAGCGGGTCGGATCCACGCCGGGGACCGCGTTCGCGCCCGCCTGCGGGGACGCCACGCGGGTGGGGGCCAGGCCCGCCGCCGGGGCGACCGCGATCGGGTCCGCACCGGCCGGGGCGGGTGCCCAGGCGGCGCCTTGGGCCGCGGTGCCCTCGGCTGGGGCGCTGATCAGCAGGTTGAGCAGGGTGGAGGCGTCGGGGCGCAGCCCGGGGTCCTTGGACAGGCAGGAGCGGACGATCCCGGCCAGCGGCTCGGACAGGTCCCCCAAATCGGGCTCCCCGCTGAGGATCCGGGCGATGCGGGAGGCCTGGGTGGGGCCGGAGAAGGCCTCGCGCCCGGTCGCGGCGTAGACCATCACCGAGCCCCAGGAGAAGATGTCCACCGCCGAGGTGAGCCGCATGCCCTCCAACTGCTCGGGGGCCATGTAGCCGATGGTGCCCACCACTCCGCTGGCGGTGACCGAGGTGGCCTCCACCGCCCGGGCGATACCGAAGTCGATCACCCTCGGCCCGTCCGGGGCCAGCATGATGTTGTCGGGCTTGAGGTCGCGGTGCACGACCCCGGCGGCGTGGATCGCGGCCAGGGCGGTGGCGGTGGAGACGGCCAGCCGGTGCAGTTCGACCCCGCGGCGCGGCCCCTCCTTGGCCACCGCCGCCTGAAGGGTGGGGCCGTCGATGAACTCCGTGGCGATCCACGGTTCGTCGGCCAGGGGGTCGGCGTCCAGGATGGCCGCGATGCAGAAGCCGCTCACCCGCTGGGCCTGCTCCACCTCGGTGGTGAAGCGGCGGCGCATCTCCGGGTCCCCCGCCCAGCTCGCGTGCAGGATCTTGACCGCCGCGCGGCTGCCGTCGGGCGCCTCGCCGAGGAACACCTCGCCGAAGCCGCCGCGGCCCAGCGTCTTCACCAGGCGGTAGTTCCCCGCCGTGCGGACCGCGGACCGGCCCGTCGCGCCGCCGTCCCTCCGGCCGTCCACGTCCTCCACCGGTTCACCCCGTATCCGTCGTCGTCCGCTTCCCCCCGCGGCCCATGACGGGCCCGGAGGAACTATAGCCACGTTTCGGCCGCTACGGATCCGGGGGTGTGGGCATGCCCCGAAGCCGCCGCCCTCCCGCCCGGATCCGAGCGGAGGGAAGGTCAGCGGCCGGACGGACCCACCCGGTGGTCCCCTCGCTGGATCCGCTCGACGAGGTCGTCGGTGAGCGTGCCGTAACCGGTCGCGGCCCACACGCTGTGCTCGACGGGCAGGGCCACGGGCCGCGTGCGGTCGCGGGCGGTCCGGGCGCACGCGGCGCCCGGATCGAGCGCGTGCCGCCGGCTCCCCTCCGGCCTGTCAGGGGCGGCCGCGCACCGCGACGCGCAGGTGCGCCACGCCCCGAGGAGCCTGTCGCGTTGGGCCACCGGGCGTGGGGCGGCCGCGATCGCGGTGGGGGACCCGGACTTCCAGCAGGAGAAGTCCCGGGAGAAGCACGGGCGCCGCAGGCGGTTCCGCACGCTCGTCAGCGGTATGCACCCACCGCCCGGGGCACGGCGTCGGGCTGGAGGAGCACGCCGAGGCCGTCCCGGCCGTCCGGTCGGCGGGGGCGGGCAGGAGGGGCGCGGAACCGGGGGCGGGTAAGGCCGGGCATGCGCTGAGGATATCCAGCATTTACCCACAAAACGGAAATTATCGCCTTTTAGGACATCGTCGGGAAGCGGGAGCGTTCACCTCCCGCGCGACACGCCGTCTCCCCTGGCGGGATCCGGGGATAGCGCTCCGGGGGCCGCCCACGGAAAACGCCGTTCGGTTCCCCTCCCCCCGATTTTGTCGTTCGCTCATCGGCGTGGTGTTCCTTCTTTCCCTGGCTCCGGCGCAGGCTGGACACCGGGGACGAGGTCGGGCGGTCCAGCGCCTTCGCATCTCGCGGACGGATCCCACACGGGACCGACCGGTACAGCCACTCCCCGGGAACAGCTTTGAAGGGAACCCACCGTCATGCAGAAGAAGACTCTTCGCCGCTTCGCGTTCACGGCCATCGCGGCGCCCGCGCTCGCACTCGGGGCCCCGGCCCTGGCCTCGGCGGACGCCTTCTACTACACGGAAGCCAACGGAGCCGGGCCCAAGGGCGCGTTCAGCTACGAGCTGGGAGCCTTCGCCGGTGACGGCGGCGCCTGGTTCTACGAGTCCTGGAGCCACGCCGGCCACGGCGGCGCCCACTCCTCGACCACGGTGAGCGGCGCCAGCTAGCGCCCCGGGCACACGGGAGCCCGCGTGTGGCTCCGCTCCCCGCAATGCCGGGTGATACGGGGACCGGAGTCCTCCCCCCGGCCCGGGGCCGGGGAGGTCCTCAGGCGGAGGGGGTGCCGTTCGAGGGCTCCGCGAAGGCCTTGAAGCGCTTCAGGTCGCCCTTGACGCGGGCCTTGACCAGGCCGAGCTTGTCACCGAGCTGCTCCACCAGGCCCTCCGGCACGGTCTGGACCTGCAGGGTGATCCTGCTGCGCGTGTCCGACAGGTGGTGGAAGGTCACCACGCCCGCGTGGGTCGTGCCGTCCGTGGTCTTCCAGGCGATCCGCTCACCGGGGACCTGCTCGGTGACCACGGCCTCGAACTCCCGCTCCTGGCCACCGATCTCGATGGTCCAGACCATGCGGCCCTCACCGGTGCGGACGACCTTCTCGACCCCCTCCATGAAGGCCGGGAACTCCTCGAACCTGGTCCACTGCGCGTAGGCGGCGGTGACCGGGACGTCGACCTCGATCGTCTCGATGATGTCCGACATCGGTACGGCTCCTTCCCTCGTCTGACGCTGGTGTCCCGCGTCCTCATGAGGGCGGCTACCCGCATGGCCTCCGCGCAATCACCATTTCGAGACCTTTCCGTGACCTTTTCCGGGTTGCGGAGCGGAGGCGCACACGCAACGGGGCCGCCACCGGTCGGTGGCGGCCCCGTGCGGGGTCGCGCGGCGCGCGCGGAACCGGCCTACCTGGCGATCAGCTGGCGCAGCACGTACTGCAGGATGCCGCCGTTGCGGTAGTAGTCCGCCTCACCCGGGGTGTCGATGCGCACCACGGCGTCGAACTCCACGCCGGTGTCGGTGCTGACCTTCACCGTGGCGGGGGTGCGGCCCTCGTTCAGCTCCGTCACACCGGTGATGGAGAAGGTCTCCTCGCCGGTCAGGCCGAGGGAGTCCGCGGACTGGCCCTCGGGGAACTGCAGGGGCAGCACGCCCATGCCGATGAGGTTGGAGCGGTGGATGCGCTCGTAGGACTCGGTGATGACCGCGCGCACGCCCAGCAGGCGGGTGCCCTTGGCGGCCCAGTCGCGCGAGGAGCCCGAACCGTACTCCTTGCCGCCCAGGACGACCAGCGGGATGTCCTGCTCGGCGTAGTTCTGCGCGGCGTCGTAGATGAACGACACCGGGGCGTCGGGCTGGGTGAAGTCGCGGGTGTAGCCGCCCTCGGTGCCCGGCGCGATCTGGTTGCGCAGGCGGATGTTGGCGAACGTGCCGCGGATCATCACCTCGTGGTTGCCGCGACGGGAACCGTAGGAGTTGAAGTCGCGGCGCTCCACACCGTGGGCCTTGAGGTACTCGGCCGCCGGGGTGCCCGGCTTGATGGCGCCGGCCGGGGAGATGTGGTCGGTGGTGACCGAGTCGCCCAGCTTGGCCAGGACCCGGGCACCGGTGATGTCGGTGACCGGCGCCGGGGTGGTGTCCATGCCCTCGAAGTAGGGGGGCTTGCGGACGTAGGTGGACTCGTCCTCCCACTCGAAGGTGTTGCCGGTGGGCGTGGGCAGCGAGCGCCAGCGCTCGTCGCCCGCGAAGACGTCCGAGTAGGCGGACTCGTACATGTCCGAGGCGATCGCGGAGTCCATGACCTCCTGGATCTCCTCGGCGCTCGGCCAGATGTCGGCCAGGAAGACGGGCTCGCCGTCCTTGTCCACGCCCAGGGGCTCGGTGGTGATGTCCACGTCGAGCGACCCGGCCAGCGCGTAGGCGACCACCAGCGGCGGCGAGGCCAGGTAGTTCATCTTCACGTCCGGGTTGATCCGGCCCTCGAAGTTGCGGTTGCCGGACAGGACCGAGGTGACGGCCAGGTCGTGGTCCTGGACGGCCTTGGAGATCTCCTCCGGCAGCGGGCCGGAGTTGCCGATGCAGGTGGTGCAGCCGTAGCCGACCAGGTTGAAGCCCAGCTTGTCCAGGTAGGGGGTCAGGCCGGAGCGCTCGTAGTAGTCGGTGACCACCTTGGAGCCCGGGGCCAGGGAGGTCTTGACCCACGGCTTGCGGGACAGGCCCCTCTCCACCGCCTTCTTGGCCAGCAGGGCGGCGCCGAGCATGACCGAGGGGTTGGAGGTGTTGGTGCAGGAGGTGATCGCGGCGATCACCACGGCGCCGTGGTCGATCTCGGTCTCGGTGCCGTCGGCCATGGTGACCTTGACCGGCTTGTGCGGGCGGCCGCCGTTGGCGGCGTGGGAGGGGGCGTCGGAGGCCGGGAAGGACTCCTCCACCGACTCGTCGACGCCGTCCTCGACGTAGTTGCGCACGTCGTGGCGCCAGGTGCTCTTGGCCTGCGCCAGCGCGATGCGGTCCTGCGGGCGCTTGGGGCCGGCGATCGAGGGGACCACCTCGGCCAGGTCCAGCTCCAGGTACTCCGAGAACGCGGGCTCGTTGGCCGGGTCGTGCCAGAAGCCGTTGGCCTTGGCGTAGGCCTCGGTCAGGGCGACCTGCTGCTCGGAGCGGCCGGTCAGCCTCATGTACCGGATGGTCTCGTCGTCGATCGGGAAGATCGCGGCGGTGGAGCCGAACTCCGGGCTCATGTTGCCGATGGTGGCGCGGTTGGCCAGCGGCACCGAGGCCACGCCCTCGCCGTAGAACTCGACGAACTTGCCGACCACGCCGTGCTGGCGCAGCATCTCGGTGATGGTGAGCACCAGGTCGGTGGCGGTGGTGCCGGGCCTGAGCTCGCCGGTCAGCTTGAAGCCGACCACGCGCGGGATGAGCATGGAGATGGGCTGGCCGAGCATCGCGGCCTCGGCCTCGATGCCGCCCACGCCCCAGCCCAGGATGCCCAGGCCGTTCTGCATGGTGGTGTGGGAGTCGGTGCCCACACAGGTGTCGGGGTAGGCCTGGCCGTTCCGGCTCATGGTGACGCGGGCCAGGTGCTCGATGTTGGCCTGGTGCACGATGCCGGTGCCGGGCGGGACGACCTTGAACTCGTCGAAGGCGGTCTGGCCCCAGCGCAGGAACTTGTAGCGCTCGTAGTTGCGCTCGTACTCGATCTCGACGTTGCGTTCGAAGGCGTCGGGGCGGCCGAAGAGGTCGACGACGACGGAGTGGTCGATCACCAGCTCGGCGGGGGCGAGCGGGTTGATCTTGTCCGGGTCGCCGCCCAGGTCGCGCACGGCCTCGCGCATGGTGGCGAGGTCGACGACGCAGGGGACGCCGGTGAAGTCCTGCATGATCACCCGCGCGGGGGTGAACTGGATCTCCTGGTTGGGCTGCGCGTTGGGGTCCCAGTTGCCCAGGGCCCGGATGTGGTCGGCGGTGACGTTCGCACCGTCCTCGGTGCGCAGGAGGTTCTCCAGCAGCACCTTCAGGCTGTAGGGAAGCCGCTTGGAGCCCTCAACGGACTCCAAGCGGAAGATCTCGTACGACTCGTCGCCAACGCGCAACGTGTCACGGGCGCCGAAGCTGTTCGCGGACACGGTGTCTGCCTCCTGATCTCGCCACTGTGTTCCCAGCATCCTGCCCCATGGGGCAGGTGCGGGACCTACTGAGTCCGCCCTGACCGGACGCCGGGGGCGTCAGGGCCGCGGGGGTGGCCTCCCCCGCCTTCCGGCCGCCACCGGAACCGCTGTGACCTGCGGTGACGCACCTGGTCACCAACCGGGTGCCCACGGAACGCGAGCGCCCGCCACTCGCGGGTCCGGACGCCGCCGAGCGGTCAACCTCACACGGCCGCACCGGTGCGGGCCGGGGGGAGGACCCCGCAGTTATCTTGATGTCAAGGTATCTGACTTGTATCTCGATATCAAGTTATCGGGCGGGCTCTCCCCCCGCGCGGCCGCCCCCGGCGAAAGGCCGGGGGGCGGCACCGCTCCCCGCCTCAGTCCAGCTGCGGCGCGACCTTCGACGCCACCAGCTCCAGGTGGTCCAGGTCGGACATGTCCAACACCTGCAGGTACATGCGCTCGGCCCCAGCCTCGGCGAACCGGCCGATCTTGTCCACCAGCTCGTCCGGGCTGCCGGCCAGGCCGTTCCGCCGCAGCTCCGGCACCTGGCGGCCGATCCGGTCGGCCCGCCGGGACAGCTCCGCCTCGTCCCTGCCCGCGCACAGCACCTGCGCGGCCGAGTAGACCATCGGCGCGGTGCGCCCCGAGGCCCGCACGGCGGCGCGAGTGCGCTCGAAGGCGGCCGCGGTGTCCTCCAGCGAGGCGAAGGGCACGTTGTACTCGTCGGCGTACTTGGCGGCCAGGCGCGGCGTGCGCTTGGGGCCGGTGCCGCCGATCAGCACCGGCGGGCGGGGACCCTGCTGGGGCTTGGGCAGCGCGGGGCCCTCCGCCAGCCGGTAGTGCTTGCCCTCGTAGCGGAAGGTCTCGCCCACGGGGGTGGCCCACAGGCCCGTGATGATGTCGAGCTGCTCCTCGTAGCGGTCGAAGCGCTCGCGTGCGGTGGCCGGGAAGGGGATCCCGTAGACCGCGTGCTCCTGCTCGAACCAGCCCGCGCCGAAGCCGAACTCGACCCGACCGCCGCTCATGCGGTCGACCTGGGCGACGGAGATGGCGAGGGGGCCGGGGTAGCGGAAGGTGGCCGCGGTCATCAGCGTGCCCAGGCGGATACGGGAGGTGTCGCGGGCCAGGCCCGCCAGGGTGATCCAGGCGTCGGTGGGCCCGGGGAGGCCGCTGACGTGATCCCCCATGTGCAAAAGATGGTCAGACCGGAACAGGGCGTCGAAGCCAAGGTCCTCCGCGGCCCTGGCGACGGCGAGCTGGTCATCGTAGGTGGCCCCCTGTTGGGGCTCAAGGAAGATCCTCAGGCGCATACGCCCCATTTTCTCCCACAGCGGGGGGCAGACCGAATCCGCCGCGCGGTTAGCGTGGAATCAGGCGCACCGCGCCCCGCCTCCCCGCGGAACCGATCCCCGTCCCCCGAGCGATAGCCACCCACGTGAAGCTGCTCCGCCGCGCGCGCCGCCGCGCCCCCGACTACGGCCCGGACAGCACCGACGCGGTGCTGCTGGCCGCCGTCGCCGCAGGCCAGACCCACGCCCTGGAGATCCTGCACCGCAGGCACGCCACCTGGCTGCGCGCACGGCTGCGCTACCGCTGTTCCGACCCCGACCAGCTCGACGCCGCCCTGCAGGAGACCTTCCTGGCGGTGTGGCGCAACGCGGGCTCCTTCACCCCGCGCCCGGGCGACACCGACGCCGGGGCGTGGCTGTGGACCATCGCGATACGCCAGCTCATCTCGCAGCTGCGCAAGCGCGCCAACCACTGGATCTCCGACAGCGACGCCGACTACGAGACCATCGGCGACGCCTCCGCCGAGGACACCGTGCTGCTCAACATCGAGCACGGCCCCCTCGGCGCGGCCCTGCACTCCCTCTCCCCCGAGCTGCGCTCGGCCATCCAGGCCACCGTGCTCGACGGCCTCACCGTCCGCGAGGCCGCACAGATACTCCAGATCCCCGAGGGAACCGTCAAGACACGGGTGATGCGCGCCAAGGCGCGCCTACGGGAGGCACTGACTTGAGCTGGCACCTGACCCCTGCCCAGGCACACGAGTACGCCCACCACCGATCCGACGACGTCACCGCCATGTCCGTGGAGGCCCACATCACCCGCTGCGCGCCCTGCCGCGACCTGCTGCCCGACGACGAGGCCTGGCTGGCCCGCAGCTGGGCCGACCTGCGCGACGTCGTGGACCGCCCCCGGCGCGGCCCGGTCGAGTTCCTGCTGTCCCGGCTGGGGGTGGGCGAGGGCACCGCCAAGCTGCTGGCCGCCACCCCGGGGCTGTACCGGGCCTGGCTGCTGGCCACGGTCGTGGTGCTGGCCGCCGCCCTGCTGGCCGCCCACCACCTGCCGCGGGGCTCGCTGATGTTCGCCTTCACCGCCCCGGTCGTGCCCCTGGTGGGCGTGGCCCTGGCCTACGGGCGCGGTGTGGACCCCGCGCACGCCCTGACCTCGGTCACCCCGCTGTCCGGCCAGCGGCTGCTGTTCCTGCGCACCAGCGCGGTTCTGGTGCCCGCGCTGACCCTGTGCACGGCGGCGGCCCTGCTGCTGCCCTCGGCGCGCACGCCCTGGTCCGCGGTGTTCTGGCTGCTGCCGGCGCTCACGCTCGTCGCGGGTTCGCTCGTGCTCAGCCGCTGGCTCCCCCTGGGCGCGGCCAGCACCGTGGTGGGGACCCTGTGGCTGACCGCCCTGGGCGCCCTGACCGCCTCCGGTGGCACCGAGCCGCTGCAGCTGCTCGCCCCCCAGGCGCAGGCCTGGTGGGCTGGGGCGCTGATCGCCCTGGTCTGCGCGATCGCCTGGCGGGTGAGAACGGCGTGAGCACGTTGAGCGCACCGGTCCACGTGCGCGGGCTCACCCGCCGCTACGGCACCCGCACCGCCCTGGAGGGCCTGGACCTGGACCTGTGGCCCGGGGTGACCGGGCTGCTGGGCCGCAACGGCGCGGGCAAGACCACCCTGCTGCGCTGCCTGGCCACCGACCTGGAACCCAGCGCGGGTCGGATACGCCTCCTGGGCCGCGACCCCGAGCGCGCGGCCGAGCGGGCCCGGATCCGCGCCCGCCTGGGCTATCTGCCGCAGAACCCCGAGTTCTACCCCTACTTCACCGCGTTCGGGCTGCTGGACTACATGGCGGTGCTCAAGGAGCTCGGCGGGCGCCGGGCCCGCCACGACGAGGTGCGGCGCGGCCTGGAGCGGGTCGGGCTCACGGACCGGCGGCACAGCCGGATCCGCCGCCTGTCCGGCGGTATGCGCCAGCGCCTGGGGCTGGCCGCGGCCCTGCTCGGCGACCCCGAGGTGCTGCTGCTGGACGAGCCGACCATCGGCCTGGACCCCGAGCAGCGCATCCGGTTCCGCGGCCTGGTCTCGGAACTGGGCGTGCGCAGCACCGTGGTGCTCTCCACCCACCAGATCGAGGACGTGGCCGCGCTGTGCCAGCGGGTGGTCTGCCTGGACGAGGGCCGGGTGGTCTTCGACGGCACCCCGGGTGAGCTGGTGGACCGGGCGCGTGGACACGTGTGGGACCACGACGGCCACCCGGGCCGGGGCCACACGGCCTGGCGGCTGGCCGACGGGCGCTACCGGGTGCTCACCCCCACCTCCGCCCCCGCCGGGCCCGGCCTGGAACCGGTCGAGCCCACCCTGGAGGAGGCCTACCTGCTGCTCACGGGTGCGCGATGAGCCCCGCCCTCCCCCGGAGTGCGGGCACGTTCGCCCGGCTGACGTGGTTCAACACGGTGCGCCTGTGCCGCAACCCGCTGCTGCTGCCCGGTACGGCGGTGGGCTCCTACCTGGTCCTGCGGCCGGACCTGTACTATCCCGCGGGGCTGCCCATGTGGGAGGGCTGGTACGACGACACCACCACCACCGCCACGCTCGTGGGCGTCCTGATGTTCGTCGCGACCGCCTTCCCCGCCATGCGCGAGGCCCGTTACTCCGCGGCGGTGGTGGCCCCCCTTGGCCGGAGCGGTCGGGTGCTCTCGCTGATGGCGGCCTCCGTCGCGGTGAGCACGGCCCTGACGGCGCTGGCGGCCGGGTGGGAGCTGTGGCTCCTCTCCTCGCCCCCGGCGGGCACGCTGAGCCCGATGGCCCTGCCCACCCCGTTCCTGATGGCGGCGGCGGGCCCCCTGGCCTCGATCGCCCTGGTGCTGTGGACGCGCTCGTACCTGCCGCTGGTCCTGGCGGTGCTGGCCGTACCCGCCTACTGGCTGTACGGCCTCGCCCTGGCGGAGTCCCGGTTGCAGAGCGCGGTCTCCCGGGTGGAGTGGGCCGCGCGCGTGGCCCTGCACCCGTTCACCATGCGCGCCCCCGCCGTCACCGACGTGGCCGCCCACTTCCTCGCCTACACGGCCCTGGTGGTGGCCGCCCTGGTGTTCCTGGGCCTGGCCGCGCGCGGACACCGCGCCCGGCGCACCGTCTGCCTGGCCGCGGTCGCCGCGCTGCTGGCGGGCGCGGGGGGCACCGTGCTGCACGGGCGCTGGGCGCAGCCGCGGGACGCGCCCATCGCCGACAGCCGGATCCACGGAGCCCCGGAGGAGCCGTGCGAGGACAGGGAGGGCATCACCTACTGCCCGCTGCCGGGCTTCGAACCGTGGGTGGACCACTGGCAGGCGGCGCTGGTCCCGGTCCTGGATCCGCTGCCCGAGCGGGCGCTGGAGCCCGGGCTCGTCGTGTGGCAGGAGAGTTCCTCCTACACGCGGGGCCTGGAGGTGCCCGAGGAGCGCTCCGTCGTCGTCTACTCCTATCTGGATCCGGACGATGCGTACTGGCGCGCGGACCTGGCCGTGAACACCGGACAGGCCGTGGTGGGCCTGCCCTCCCCCTACGGAATCGACGCGTGCCGGGCCGACGGCCAGGCGCGCATGGTCCTGGCGGCCTGGTTGGGCGCCGCCGCGGTCGGGGAGGACCGTTCACAGCAGGTGGAGGCCCTGGCCATGGGCATGTTTCCCCGCCTGCCCTCACCGGTCGACCTGGAGACGGGACTGGCACTGACGGAGATGCCCCCGGAACGGGTGGGCCGGGTGCTGGAGGAGCACTGGGAGGAGCTGTCCGCGCCGGAGACGGACACCGCTGACCTGGCCGACCTGTTGGGGGTCGAGCTCCGGGAGACCTCCACCGCGCCCGCCGACGGCGCGGACTGGGACCGGGTCTACCCCGAACTGGGCTACGGGGACCTGTCCCCCGACCCGTGGTCGCTGACCTGGCCGGTGTGCTCCTGACCGGCGGCGGACGGGGCCTCCGACCGGGAGGGGCGGCGGCACCCCCGATGACATCCGGTCGTAGGATGGGTCGTGTGAAGAACCCGTACTGGCACGTCGTGCTCCCCCCGCTGGGCGCCTGACCGGGCGCACCCCCTCCTCTTCCCTCCCGTGGCAAGAGCGGCGGCCCCTCGCCGGGGCCGTGTTCGTCGTGCGCCCGTCTCCCCTGCCGGAACACACGACGACGAAGGACCACGACCGTGTCAGAACGCTCCCTCTCCCCCTCCCGCCCCTCCGGCACCGCCGCCCTGGCCCGGGGCCCGCTCCCGATCCTGGCCGCGGCCGTGCTGTGGGGCACCACCGGAACCGCCAGCTCCCTGGCGCCCGCCAGCGCCCCGGCCGCCGCCATCGGCTCCGCGGGCCTGGTCCTGGGCGGCCTGCTGCTGTTCCTCACCGGCCGGGGCTCGCTGGCCCTGCTCCGGCACGGGGACCGGCCCACCCGCGGGGCCCTGGCCCTGGGCGCCGTGGCGGTCGCCGGATACCCGCTGTCCTTCTACCCCGCCGTGGCGCTGGCGGGCGTGGCGGTGGCCACGGTCATCACCCTGGGCAGCGCCCCGGTCTTCGCCGGGCTGCTCGCCTGGCTGACCGGGCGGGGCCGCCCCACGGCGCGCTGGACCGCGGCCACCCTGGCCGCGGTGCTGGGCTGCGCGGTGCTCGTCCTGGGCTCCGAGCTCACCGGAGCCGAGGCGGTGCGCCCGGCGGGCGTGCTGCTGGCCCTGGTGGCCGGGCTGTCCTACTCCGCCTACACGCTCGTCGCCGAGCGGCTGATCCAGCGCGGGCACCCCTCGCAGGCCGTGATGGGCACGATGTTCGCGGGCGGCGGGCTGGCCGTGCTCCCGGTGGTCCTGGCCGCCGGAACGGCCTGGCTGGCCACGGTCAGCGGCGCCCTGGTGGCCCTGCACCTGGCGGTGTTCACCGTGTTCGCGGCCTACTGGCTGTTCGGGCTGGGGCTGCGGCACACCTCGGCGTCGGTGGCCACCACCCTGACCCTGGCCGAACCGGCGGTGGCCGCGCTGCTGGGCGTGCTCGTGGTCGGTGAGCGCCTGCCCGCCGTGTCGTGGGCGGGCCTGGCCGTGCTCGCGCTGGGCCTGGCGATCCTGCGCGCCCCGGCCCGCCGGTAGGAGGGGTGCGGGGCCGCGGGACGGCCCCGCACCGGCTCAGTCGCGGTGGCGGCGGGCCGGGTGGACCGGCTCCAGCACCGCCAGGCACTCCACATGATGGGTCATCGGGAAGGCGTCGAAGGCGCGAAGACCCACCAGGCGGTAGTCCAGGCGGGCGAACTGGTCCAGGTCGCGGGCGAGGGTGGCGGGGTCGCAGGAGACGTAGGCCACCCGGCGCGGACGCGTTCCGGCCACGGACCGCACCACCTCGGCGCCCGCGCCCGAGCGGGGTGGGTCCAGGACCACCACGTCGGAACGCACGTCGGCCCACTCGCGCAGCTGGGCGGCCACGTCGCCGCGCTCCACGCGCACCTGCGCCAGGTCCCTGAGGTTGTACCGTGCGTCGCGGACGGCCTCGGCCCCGCTCTCCACGCCCATGGCGCGCCCCTCCGGGCCCACCGCCTCGGCCAGCGCGCCGGTGAACAGGCCCGCGCCGCAGTACAGGTCCAGGGCGGTCTCGCCGGGCTTGGGCTCCAGGGCCCGCATGACGGCGTCGGTGAGGACGTCGGCGGCGGCCGGGTGCACCTGCCAGAAGCCGCCCGCGCTGACCCGGTACTCGCGGCCCGCGGCGCGCTCGCGCACGCCCCGGCGTCCGCGCACCTGCTGGAGGCGTCCGCCCTTGAAGCGGCGCAGCACCGCGCTGGAGGTGCCCAGCTCGGGCAGGGCGCCCAGTTTGGCCCCCAGGGCGGTGACCACGACGGCGCGGTCGGCGCAGCTGGCGGAGGCCACCGCCTCGACGTCGCGCACACCCTCCCAGTGCGCGTCGGTGACCGCGAGTTCGCCCACCCCCGGGTGGGCGATCAGGCAGCGGTCGACGGGCTCGATGTCGTGGGAGCGGTGGCGGCGCAGTCCGGCGCGTCCCTCGGTGTCCACGGCGAAGCGCACGCGGGTGCGCCAGCCCAGGCCGTCGGGGGTGCCGGGAAGCTCCTCCACCACGACCTCGCGGTCGATGCCGGCGATGCGGCGCAGCTGGTCGGAGACGACCTTGGCCTTGAGGGCGCGCTGGGCCTCCAGGGAGGCGTGCTGCCAGTCGCAGCCGCCGCACCGGCCGGGACCGGCGAACGGGCAGGGGGCCCGCACCCGGTCGGGCGAGGCGTCGAGCACCTCGACGGCGTCGCCGCGCAGGAAGCGGGAGGTCTCCTCGGTGACGCGGACGCGGACGCGCTCGCCGGGCAGGGCGTGGCGCACGAAGACCACCTGGTCGTCGCGGCGCCCCACGCACCAGCCTCCGTGCGCGACGTCGTCGACGGTCAGTTCGAAGTCGGTACCCACACGGGTCATGGCGGTGTCCTCACAAGGGTGGTCGGGTCACGTGACGGGTGACCCTGCGCGCACAGCCACCAACCGTTCCCAATCTACCGGCCGGCGGGCACCGTCCGTGCTGGCCTCGGACGGCCCGGGGGCCGACGCGCGCGTCGGACGCATCTGTGCCAAGGTGGACGCAGGCGCGCGCGGCGCGGTGGTCGGCTGTCTCGACGGGAGTGCGGACGAGGTGCACATCGTGATCATGGGGTGCGGTCGCGTGGGTTCCACGCTGGCGCACACCCTGGTGGACCTGGGACACACGGTGGCGGTGATCGACCAGGACCCCGAGGCGTTCCGGCGGCTGCGCGGTTCGGTGGCCAAGCACGGCGTGCGGGGCTCCGGGCACGACCGGCAGGTGCTGCTCTCGGCGGGGATCGACCGCGCGGGGGCCTTCGCCGCGGTCAGCAACGGCGACAACTCCAACATCATCTCGGCCCGGGTGGCCCGGGAGGCCTTCGGGGTCGAGCACGTGGTGGCGCGGATCTACGACCCCCGCCGCGCCGAGGTCTACCAGCGCCTGGGCATCCCCACCGTGGCGACGGTGCGCTGGACCGCCGACGCGATCCTGCGCCGGATGGTGCCGGGGGACGGGCGGCTCACCGCGGGCCCGGAGTGGCAGGACGCCTCCGGGACCCTGGCGATGACCGAGCTGACCCTGCCGCCGGGGTGGGCCGGGCGGCGCGTGGGCGAGCTGGAGGACCGGGCGCCGTTGCGGGTGGCCTACCTGACCCGCCGTGGGCGGATCGTGCTGGTCCGCTCCGACGACCCCCTGGAGGAGGGCGACGTGCTGCACGTCATCGCCCACGGGCGCGACCTGGACGGGTTGCGGCCGCACGAGGACGAGACGGGGCGTGGGTGAGATGCGGATCGCGATCGCCGGAGCCGGGAGCGTGGGCCGCTCCATCGCCACGGAGCTGGCGGGCAACGGCCACGACGTGCTGCTGATCGACCGGGACACCCGGGCCATCGGGGTGGACGACCTGCCGCAGGTGGAGTGGCTCCTGGCCGACGCCTGCGAGCTGGCCACCCTGGAGGACGCCCGCCTGGGCGACTTCGACGTGGTGGTCGCGGCCAGCAGCGACGACAAGGTCAACCTGGTGGTGTCGCTGCTGGCCAAGACCGAGTTCGCGGTGGAGCGGGTGATCGCCCGCATCAACGACCCCGACAACGAGTGGCTGTTCAACGAGTCGTGGGGGGTGGACCTGGCGGTCTCCCCGCCCCGGCTGATCGCCGACCTGGTCGAGGGGGTCCCCGAGGAGGAGGCGGACCCGGAGGGGTCGCTGCCGCCGCTGCCCGGCGCGGAGATCGCCGAGTCGGTGCTGCACGCCGAGAGCCGCTTCGCCGGGGGTCCGGAGGGCGCGCTGACGGAGGCGCTGCCCGAGGGGGTGGCGCTGGTGGCGGTGGTCGGCCCCGGCGGCGTGCGCCCGCCCGACCCCGCACGGACCCTGTCGGTGGGCAACACGGTGGTGTTCCTCGCCGAACCGGAGTCCCTGGACGCCCTGGAGTCCCTGCTGGCTCCCCCGGAGGGCTCCGAGACCCTCTAGACGCACCGGCCGGGCGGGACGCCCGGCGGTTCCTCCACGACCGCGAGGGCACGGCAACGCACGTCAGGAACCCATCACACCCTCAGGGACATTGTTCCCCAAAGGGATGGAACGGAATTCTGACCCCATATACGGATATCCCGAAAACAGGGCATGACATGAATCCGATTCCGCGCCGTTCCAAGGTGTTCCAGCACGGAGCAGCGAGTTCCACGAAACTCCACCGCGCGACCCGAATGAGGGCATAGGCGCAGCTAGAGCGCTTGTTACAGAAAATGACACCTACACACCCTCTGTCCCGCTTCCAAACTTCCCCCTGCCTGCCATAGTGGGATGCGGCGAGGGACAGTGGTTACCCCCTGAACGCACACATATGCGTCGGATGCGGGTTCCCTCCCTGTTCGCCGGATACCACCCTCACATCAAAGGAGATGTTCCGTTATGGCTGGCACCTGGTACGAGATTTACATGCCCGCGGGGTCCCGAGCCGTCCCCTGGTCCAAGGTGGTCGTCACCGTCGTGGTGATCTTGCTGGTCATGTACGCCATGGTGATCGGTTACGAGGCCCCGGCCGCCGTCGCCCTGGCCTCGGCCGCCGGCTACGCCGCGGTGTCCGTGGCGCGCCGCCTGTTCCGTTAGTCGAGCGGTATGAACAACGTTTCCCAGCGACCGAGAACGATCCATGCGCTCCTGGACCAGCACTTCCCGCCGGACCGGTACTCCCAGGAGGACCGCATCGGTGTGCTGCTGTTCTTCATGCGCACCCAGGGGCTGGTAGAGCTCACCTGGTCGTCGGTCCTCCGGAAGAAGGAGGCACCCGCGGGTCTCCTCCACGACCTGCTCAACGGCCGCACGGACGCTCTGCGCTCGGCCGCCGGCCGTCAACACGGCCACGCCTTTCCGCAGGTACTGCTCAACACCAAGGAGGGCGAGAGGCTGGCCTTCTCGGCCGCCGAGCTGCGCTCCGCGTTCCGGAAGGAGTACGAGAGACTGCGCAGGAACATCGACCAGCGGACCCCCATGGGGGCCGCCGACCTGCGCGAGCGCGGGTACCAGCTGACGGGACAGCGGTCCCAGGAGCCGGTGGACGAGCTCTGCGACCCCCGGCGCGTACATTCCTTTCCGGACCTGGTGCGCGCCCTGGACGCGCTGCGCGTCGCCCACGGCACGCCCCCGTGGAGAACGATGGCCAAGCTGTCCGAGAAGAAGACCGGGGGACTGGGCGACCACCTGCACCAGACGCGCTCGCACAGCGCGTTGCGCAGACTGGTCGAGCCGCGGGCCAGGCCGACGCTGGTGTCGGTGCTGGCGTTCGTGCGCGGGTGCGGTGTGCTCAGTCCCGCGGACGCGCAGGAGTGGATCCGGGCACACGCCCGGGCGGTGATGTCGGCGAAGCCGCGAAGACCGGGGTGAGCGCGCCCGGGGTCCTGCCTCGGGGCGGGCGGGGCCCGCCTCCCCGGCGGCCCCTACTCCCGGCCGTCCTCCGCCCGGACGGCGGCCCCGTCCTCCAGCGGGGTGCGGCCCCGGGCCAGCACCCAGACCATGGCGGCGAAGGCGGCGACCTGGAGCGGCCAGCCCATGGCGATCTTGGACAGGCCCAGCAGGCCGAAGGTGTCGGCCCAGCCGTAGGTGTCGGCCATCCACAGCGGGTACTGCACGAGCACGCGGATCACGCAGGGCAGCACCAGCAGCCAGGTCAGGCGCGAGGCCAGGGCGACCACGGCCGGGTTGGCCCGCCAGGAGGTGAAGTCCTCCTTGCTCCCGATGAACGGGCCGATCATCAGGCCGATGGCGGGCCAGCGCACCAGCACCGACAGGCTCAGCACCACGGCGTAGACGGCGTTGTAGATGATCCCCGGCAGGAAGGCGTCGGCGGCGTTGCCGCTGCGCATCGCGAACACGGCGGCGATGCCGATGCCGAACAGGCTGGTGACCACGTACTGCACCGAGGAGCGCTGCAGGAGCCGGACCCCGCCCAGGAACAGGGCGGCGGCGACGCCGAGGCCGATGGACAGCCGCAGGTCCGATCCGATGATGTAGGAGACGGTGAAGGCCAGGGTGGGCATGGCCGCCTCGACCATCCCGCGTTTGCCGCCCAGGGCCTTGGCCAGCTGGGAGCGCACGAGAGCCTCGACCGTGTCCTCTGTGACCGCTGGGGCGGATGCCCGGTCCGTCTCCTCCGCCCCGGTCCGCGGGGCGGCCTCCTCGGCGCCGTGCTGCTGCTCAGTCATCCTGCTCCCGGTCCGGTCGTGGGTCGTCGCTGCCCGGCGCGGGCCGCGCCCGCACCGCGGTGCCCAGCCTACGCGACCCGGTGCGCACGGAGTGTATCGAGTCGCGTGCGCTGTGTCCGGTGGCACCGTGTCGGTCCGGTGTCACCCCGGCCGTCCAGATCCGCCGGGGCGGCCACCCTGGCGCGCGCGGCCCGTGGTCCGTACGCTGGCCGCCAGAGCCGACCGCGAGCGAGGATGCCATGCAGCCGAACACGTCCCCGGAGCACCTGGAGTTCGCCGCCGCTCTGGACCGGGTCCTGGCCCGGCCCGGCGGGTCGCACGTGTGGTCGCCGTACTCGGTGGGCACGGTGCTGGCCCTGCTGGCCACCGGTGCGGCCGGGGAGACGTTGGACGAGCTGCGCGCCCTGCTGGGCGCGGAGCCCGCGGACGTGCTGGAGTCCCTGGACGCGGCCGTGGCCGCCGACCCCGGACTGGAACTGGCCGCCCTCAACGGCCTGTACGTGCCCGCCGACCTGAAGGTGGTGCCGGATTTCGAGGCGCGCGTGCGCGGGCGGGCGGGAGCCGAGGTGGAGCACGCCGACTTCACCCACGACGCCGACGGAGTGCGCTCCCGGATCAACCGCCGGGTGGCGGAGGTGACACGCGGCCTGATCCCCGAACTGCTCCCCCCGAACAGCGTCCACCGCGACCTGCGGATGCTGCTGGTCAACGCGCTGTGGGTGAAGGTGACCTGGCCCGAGCCCTTCGATCCCGGCCTGACCCGGGACCGGCCCTTCCACGCCCCGGGCGGCAGGCGGCGGATCCCCACCATGCACCGTTCGGCGCGCCTGCGCCACGCACGGGCGCGGGGATGGAGCATGGTGAGCCTGCCGGGCGACCACGAACTGACCCTGGACGTGCTGCTGCCCGACGAGCGCACGGCCTCCCCCGGACCGGTTCCCGCCGGGGTGCTCGCGGAGCTCTACCGTCGCGGCGCGTCCCAGCAGGTGGAACTGGCCCTGCCGCGCTTTCGGGTGGAGACCGAGACCTCCCTGCTGGAACCGCTGGCGGCCCTGGGCGTACGCCGGATCGCCACCGGGGACGCCCGATTCGACGGAATCAGCGCGGAGTCGCTGCGGGCCGACGAGATCCTGCACCAGGCGGTGCTGCGTGTGGACGAGAGGGGCGCCGAGGGGGCCGCCGCCACGGCGGTGATGATGCTTCGAGCCTCGGTCACGCCCTCCCGGCCGGTCCGGTTCACGGTGGACCGCCCCTTCGCCTTCGTGCTGCGCCGCCGCGGGGCGGTCCTGTTCCTGGGCCGGGTCAGCGATCCGGTGGACCCCGGCCCGGCCTCCTGAGCTCCGGTCAGGTCTCGAACACCTCGAAGGTGGTGGCGAGCGGAACACCGGACCACTCCCCCGACTGGGCGGCCATCCGGGGCAGGAAGCCCTTCTGGTCGAAGTCGCCGAGGTTGGCCAGGTAGACCTCGTGGGCGGCGAGGGAGGCCACGCCCGCGGCCAGGTCGTCCTCGCTGAGCTCCACGTAGTGGGTGGCTCGGGGAGAGGCGCCGAAGGCCACGAAGCGCACCCCCGACCAGGGGGTGAGCCCCTCCTCCGTCTGCTCGCGGAACACCCACCGGTTGGCGGCGTCGCGGACGGCGTCCAGCAGGGCCGGGCCGAGCACCCGGTGGTCGGCGTGGTTGAAGCCGCCGCCCCCGCCGAAGTGCTCGCGGAAGTTGATGGAGACGACCACGTCGGGCTGGTGGCGGCGGATCGCGGCGGCGAGCGCGGCGCGCAGTTCCAGTCCGTACTCCAGGGTTCCGTCGGGGAAGTCGAGGAACTCGACGGTGGCCGCGCCCACGGCCGCCGCCGACGCGCGCTGCTCGGCCATGCGCAGCGGCGCGCACTCCTCGGGTGCGATGCTGTCGATGCCCGCCTCGCCCTTGGTGACCAGCAGTTCCACCACGTCCTTGCCCTGGCCGGTCCAGCGGGCGATGGCGGAGGAGCAGCCGAACTCCAGGTCGTCGGGGTGGGCCACCACGGCCAGGGCGCGCTGCCAGTCCTCGGGCAGCGGCCGGGGCACGCTGTTCTCCATCGTCTCTGTCATGGAGCACAGACTACGGAAGGAGCGGCGTGCCCCCGGCACGGTTTCGTCCGCAGGGGGTCAGACGGACTGTCCGGAACCACCCGCGGCACCGTTGGGTGAGTGGCCCGCGTTGCCGCGCTGGGCCGCCTGCTGGGCGGCGCGCGCCTTGGCGGCCTGAGCCATCTGCTCCTGGACCTCCTTGGGCACGGTGATCGACAGCAGTTCGCTGGGCGGCACGGGCTGGTCGCCGCGCACCACCACGATGTTGGCGAAGAGCTGCTCGATCTCGGCCATCAGCTCGGGCTTGACCGCGCCCTCGCCGCGGATCACGCCGCGCAGCACCCAGCGCGGGCCGTCCACGCCGATGAAGCGCACGCGCTGGCCCAGCTGCTTGCCGTCCTCGGTGGTGCGGCCCTTGACCGGTATCACGGCCCTGAGCTCGGGACCGAAGGTGCCGTCGTGGTCCTCGGCCTTGCCGCCCTGTTTGAGGACCTGCTCGCGCAGTTCCTCGCGCATCTCGTCCCACAGCCCGGAGGACTTGGGCGCGGCGAAGGGCTGCACCTGCAGGGCGCTCTTGCCGCGCACCAGGGTCACCCCGATGATCTTCTGCTTGCCCTGCCGGTCCTGGGCCACGTTGACCTGGATCTCGGTGCCCTGCTCCATGGGCAGGCGCATGCTCCCCAGGTCCATCCGCCTGGCCTCGGGGAACTCCTCGGCCTCGTCCCAGGGCCCGGTGGCGCGGTGGCGGTCGGCCTCCTTGGCCGGCTGCTCCCGAGCCCTCTCGGGCTCGATCTCGTTTCCGAAGGAGACGGCTCCGGCGGCGCCCTCGCTTCCGGGCGCGGCCTCCGTCCCCGTTCTGTCGGTCTTGTCGTCCCGCTTCTTGCGGCGGCGTCCGAACACGCCTTCACCTCTTCGCTCTACGTTGGACCCGGGTGGGTACCGGGGTTGCGTGGCGCCGTCACCGTTGTGCGGCGTGTCCCCCGGTCGAACCGAAACCGCCCGTCCCCCGGGGCGACTCCGGCAGGGAGTCGGCCTCGGTGAACACCGCCCGTTCCACGCGCTGGACGACCAGCTGCGCGATCCGGTCGCCCCGGGCGAGCTTGACCGGGGTGTCCCTGTCGGTGTTGAGCAGGGTCACCCTGATCTCGCCCCGGTACCCGGCGTCGACCGTGCCCGGCGCGTTGACGATGGTGAGTCCGCAGCGCGCGGCCAGACCCGAGCGCGGGTGCACGAAGGCCGCGTATCCGTCGGGCAGGGCGATGGCCAGGCCGGTGGGAACCGTGGCCCGCTCCCCCGGGTCCAGGACGACGTCGACGGCGGTGCACAGGTCCGCACCCGCGTCGCCGGGATGGGCGTAGGCGGGCAGGGGGAGTTCGGGGTCCAGGCGGTGGACCGTGACGGAGACTCCTCCGCCTTGCTGGGATGTGGTACTCACATTCGCCGAGCCTATCGTTCCCCGGGGGCTGGACCGGTGCCGCGCACCACCGCGCGGGGGCGGCGCCGGAGGACTCCGGCGCCGCCCCCGGGTTCGGGATCGCTGGTATCCGGCTACTCCGCGGCGGCCTCGGGCAGGGTCACCTCGACGGTGAGCTCGGCGTCGTCGGTGGCGTGGAAGTCGATTCCGGCGGCGCGGCCCGCGGCGGCGATGTCACCGCCGGCGGCGCGGGCGGCCTCGACCCGCTTGCCCTCGACCCGCACGTGCTCGACCTCGGCGCGCATGGACAGCTTGGCCTCGGACTTGGCCTTGCGGACCGCGCGCAGCACCTCGGCGGTCGCGGCGAGCACGGCCGGGTCGCCGTCGGCCGCGGCGGCGCGGTACTCGGCCGCGTCGGGCCAGCGCTGGGCGTGCACCGAGCCCTCCTGCCACCAGCTCCAGACCTCCTCGGCCACGAAGGGCAGGAAGGGGGCGAAGAGGCGGTGCAGGGCGCTCAGGGCGATGAGCAGCGCGGCGCGGGCCGAGGCCCCCTCGGCGGACCCGGTGTCGTAGGCGCGGGTCTTGACCAGCTCCAGGTAGTCGTCGCACAGGTCCCAGAAGAAGCGCTCGGTGCGCTCCAGGGCCCGGGTGTGGTCGTAGCCGCGGAAGGCGGCGGTGGCCTCCTCCACGACCTCGGCCAGTGCGGCCAGCATCGCCCGGTCCAGCGGCTGGGTGACCTGCGCGGGGTCGGCCGTGGCGTCCTCTCCGGCGACCGACATGACGAACTTGCTGGCGTTGAGGATCTTGATGGACAGCCTGCGGCCGACCTTCATCTGGCCCTCGTCCATGGCGGTGTCGGTGCCCAGGCGACCGCTGGCCGCCCAGTAGCGGACCGCGTCGGAGCTGTACTTCTCCAGCAGCGCCAGCGGGGTGACGACGTTGCCCTTGGACTTGGACATCTTCTTGCGGTCCGGGTCCAGGATCCAGCCGGAGATGCCGGTGGTCCGCCAGGGCAGGGTGCCGTTCTCGAAGTGGGCCCGCACCACGGTGGAGAACAGCCAGGTGCGGATGATGTCCTGCCCCTGCGGACGCAGGTCCATGGGGAAGACGCGCTCGAACAGGTCGGGGTCGCGCTCCCAGCCGGAGGCGATCTGCGGGGTCAGCGAGGAGGTGGCCCAGGTGTCCATGACGTCGGGGTCGCCCATGAACCCGCCCGCCTGCCCGCGCTGGTCCTCGGTGTATCCCTCGGGCGCCTGCGAGCTGGGGTCGACGGGCAGCTGCTCCTCGGCCGGCAGGATCGGCTCGTCGTAGCGCGGGTTGCCGTCGGCGTCCAGCGGATACCAGACGGGGAAGGGGACGCCGAAGAAGCGCTGGCGGCTGATCAGCCAGTCGCCGTTGAGGCCCTCGACCCAGTTCTCGTAACGGGCGCGCATGTGCTCCGGGTGCCAGGCGAGCTCGCGTCCACGCTGGACCAGCCGCTGGCGCAGGCCCTCGTCCCGCCCGCCGTTGCGGATGTACCACTGGCGGGTGGTGACGATCTCCAGGGGCTTGTCGCCCTTCTCGTAGAACTTCACCGGGTGGGTGATCGGCGTGGGCTCGCCGACCAGGTCGCCGCTGCGGCGCAGCAGTTCGACGGTGCGTTCCCGGGCGGTGTGCACGGTGGCGCCGACGAGCGTGTCGTAGGCCTCGCGGGCCGCGCCGCTCTCCAGGCCGCGGGGCGGGTCGGCGACGATGCGGCCGTCCCAGCCGATGATGGGACGCGTCTCCAGCTGCAGCTCACGCCACCAGGTGACGTCGGTGGTGTCGCCGAAGGTGCAGATCATGGCGATGCCCGACCCCTTCTCGGGGTCGGCCAGGCGGTGCGCCCGCACCGGGACCTCGACCCCGAATACCGGGGTGCGCACGGTGGTGCCGAACAGGTCCTGGTAGCGCTCGTCGTCGGGGTGGGCGACCAGGGCGACGCAGGCGGCCAGCAGTTCGGGGCGGGTGGTCTCGATGTGGACCGGGGCGCCGTCGGGCTTGTGGAAGGCGACCTTGTGGTAGGCGCTGGGGCGCTCGCGGTCCTCCAGTTCGGCCTGGGCGACGGCGGTGCGGAAGGTGACGTCCCACAGGGTGGGCGCCTCGGCCATGTAGGCCTCGCCGCGGGCCAGGTTGCGCAGGAAGGCGCGCTGGGCGGCGGCGCGGGAGTTGTCGTCGATGGTGGCGTAGGTGTGCCGCCAGTCCACGCTCAGGCCCAGACGGCGCCAGATGGACTCGAAGACCTTCTCGTCCTCGGCGGTGAGGGTGTCGCACAGCTCGATGAAGTTGCGCCGCGAGACGGGGACCTGCCGCTTGGGGTCCGGCTTGGCCGGCGGCTGGAAGTCCGGGTCGTAGGGGACCGAGGGGTCGCAGCGCACGCCGTAGTAGTTCTGGACGCGGCGCTCGGTGGGCAGGCCGTTGTCGTCCCAGCCCATGGGGTAGAAGACGGCCTTGCCGTTCATGCGCTGGAACCGCGCGACGGTGTCGGTGTGCGTGTAGGAGAACACGTGGCCGATGTGCAGCGAACCCGAGACCGTGGGCGGCGGGGTGTCGATGGAGTAGACGTCCTCGCGGCTGCGGGTGCGGTCGAAGTGGTAGACGCCGGACTCATCCCATACGTCGACCCACTTCGCCTCGATACCGTCCAGCGAAGGCTTGTCGGGCATGCGGAAGGAATGAGAGCGGTTGGTCATGGGGCAATGGTAGTGCGCTCCGGAGCGTGATCGCTCCGGGAAACCGGGGCTACCGCCGCCCCTCCGCGGGTAGGCGTCGGGGCACGCTGGCGGCGGGGGTTGCGTCCGGTGTCCGGCACGCGGACGTGAAAGGATCTCCCCGTACGCACGCGGGGGTGCGCCCTCCGCGCGCCCCCGGTACACCCAACGGAAACGGTGGACGAATTCGATGGCTAAGAAGGACGGCGGCGACATCGGCCCGGCGATCGCTGGTCTCGTGGCCGGGCTCGCGGCACAGTACGTCATGCGCAAGGCCCTGAACTTCGCCTGGACGCGGGCGGTGGGCGAGGAGCCCCCCACGGACGTGGATTCCCCCGACGTCACCCTCGGGCGCGCGCTGGGCTGGGCCGTGATGGCCGGTGTGGGCACCGAGGTGGCCCGGGTGCTGGCCGTGCGGGCCGCCCGCGCCAAGCTGCTCGGCGCCGGCCCCAAGGAGCTGGACGTGTGAGGACCGGAGCGCCGCTCCCATGACGACGGCGGGCGGCCGACCGCACCGGGGTGCGGTCGGCCGTCCGCCGTCGTCTCCGGGACCGCCCGCGGCCGGACGGACCGCGACCGGGGAACGCGGCGCGTCCGGGGGACGCGCCGGGCCGCGGTGGGGCTCCGCGCGTACGGGGGTTCGCCTGGACGGGACGGTTCAGGGTCCGTCCCGTCCGCTCAGGCGCACTCCTTGCAGACCAGCTGGCCGGCGCGCTGCTCGGCGAGCTGGCTGCGGTGGTGCACCAGGAAGCAGCGCGAGCAGGTGAACTCGTCGGCCTGACGCGGGAGGACGCGCACCGCGAGCTCCTCACCCGAAAGGTCGGCCCCCGGCAGCTCCATGCCCTCGGCGACCTCGTCGGGGTCGACGTCGATCGTGCCGGTGCCCTTGTCCACGCGCCGCGCCTGCAGTTCCTGGAGGCTGTCCTCGTTGATGTCCTCGTCAGTCTTGCGCGGGCTGTCGTAGTCGGTGGCCATCTCTGCTAACTCCATCCCCCTCGTTCAGTGCCTCGTCGCGCGGGTGTAACGCTTGAGAGACCTCGGTTGTGCCCGGTTCGGCCGATGAGTTTTCCCTTTGTCGGCGGACCGTGTCCCCTCCCGGGCCACTGTCCACAGGTCAGCAGTACTTTCACGGTTCGTGACCGAAGGCGGCCACGTACGGCCACCGCCCCCAGGGTCGGTTTCCCTGTGTACTACCCAACGCCGGGTGACTCGTAGACCTGGAAAAACCGTTCCCGCCCATCCCGGACAAAGCGCCGAACACTTCCCCAGGGGTAGGCGAAAACCAAGACATGCCCACGTCAGGAGGCATTCCCTCCGTGTCCACGCCCGGGGAAGCATACCCACCCGAGCTCGGCACCCGTGACACGGGTGGGCGTGTCTTCGGACACGTATAGATATCACGAAGAGTGGGTGAACGCAGCTTCGCCCCGTGGCCGCGGGAGGCCGTCCGGCACGGGCGCCGCGCCGGGCGGCGGCCCCGCCGGGCCGGGGACGGCTCAGCGGCGCTCGGGGGCCTCCGGGCGCGGCACGGGCAGGCAGACGGTGACCACGAGTCCGCCTCCCGAGCGGGGCCAGGCCGTCACCATGCCCTCGTGGGCGCGCACCACCGAGCGGACGATGGACAGTCCGAGTCCGGCGCTGCGGCCCGAGCCGACGCGGTCGCTGGTGCCGCGGCGGAAGGGTTCGAAGAGGCCCTCGATCTCGTAGGCCGGGATGACCTTGCCGGAGTTCTCCACCTGCACCGCGGGCATCCCCTCGTACATGCCGCTGCGGACGGTGATCTCACCCTCGGGGACGTTGTACTTGAGGGCGTTCTCCACCAGGTTGCCCACCAGGCGCTCCAGCAGCACCGGGTCGCCGACCACCACCGCCGGGCGCAGGTCCCGGCGCAGCTCCAGGCCGGACTCGGAGATCGGCCCGTCCAGCTGGCTGAGCACCGTGCCCGCGACCTCGCCCAGGTCGACCCGGGCGCGGACCTCCAGTTCGCGGTCGCTCCTGGCCAGGAAGAGCAGGCCGTCGATGAGGCGTTCGTGGCGGGCGTTGGTCTCCAGCAGGGTCTGCCCGACGGTCTTGAGATCGGAGGAGACGTCGGGGGCGCTGAGCGCCACCTCCAGCAGGGTGCGGTTGATCGCCAGCGGGGTGCGCAGCTCGTGGGAGGCGTTGGCCACGAAGCGGCGCTGGCCGTCGAAGGCGCGGTCCAGGCGCTCCAGCATGCCGTCGAAGGTGTCGGCGAGCTCGCGGATCTCGTCGTCGGGGCCCGACAGCGCGATGCGCTCGTGCAGGGAGCGCTCCGACAGGCGGCGGGCGATGCGGGTGATCTTCTGCAGCGGGGAGAGCGCCCGACCGGCCACGGCGTAGCCCAGGGCGACCGCCAGCAGCCCCACGAGGAACAGCGCGAGCAGCGAGAACCTGGTGACGTGGGTCAGGACCTCCTCGATGAGGTAGCGGTGCGTGATCAGCTCCGAGGCGGTCTCCTCGTCCAGGAGCGCGTTGAGCAGGACCGCGACGATCAGGTAGTTGACCAGGACCAGCACCGACCCGGCCGCGAAGAACAGCATCCCGTAGATGAGCGTGAGCCGGGCCCGCAGGCTGAGGTTGTCGGTGAAGCGGCGCACCCGGGCCGCGGCGGCGGAGCGCTCGCCGCCCTCGGGCGCGGCGGCGCCCAGGCTCCGCCACGTGCCGGTGTCGCCGGGCCGGGTGGGTTCCACCTGGCCCGGTTCGGCGCGCTCGGCCGGACTCACAACCGGTACCCCGCGCCCGGGACGGTCTGGATCACGGGCGGGTCGCCGAGCTTCTTGCGCAGGGTCATGACGGTGACGCGGACCACGTTGGTGAAGGGGTCGGCGTTCTCGTCCCAGGCCTTCTCCAGCAGGCCCTCGGCGCTGACCACGGTCCCCTGGGCGCGCATGAGCACGTGCAGCACCGCGAACTCCTTGGGGGTGAGGGTGACCTCGCGCCCGTCGCGGTGCACGCGGTGGTTGGCCGGGTCCAGGGTGATGCCGTGGCGCTCCAGCACGGGCGGCAGCGGGGGCACCGAGCGGCGCCCCAGGGCGCGCACCCGCGCGATGAGCTCGGCGAAGGCGAAGGGCTTGGCCAGGTAGTCGTCGGCGCCGATGGTCAGGCCCTCGACCTTGTCCTGGACCCCGTCGGAGGCGGTGAGCATGAGGATGCGCCCGTTGTAGCTCTCCCGGGCCAGGGAGCGGGCGACGTCGTCGCCGTGGGTGCCGGGCAGGTCGCGGTCCAGGACGACCACGTCGTAGTCGTTGACCGCGGTGTACTCCAGGGCCGCGTCGCCGTCGTAGACCACGTCCACGGCCATCGCCTCGCGCCGCAGGCCGAGCGCCACGGCGTCGGCCAGAACACGTTCGTCTTCGACCACGAGTACGCGCACGTTGTCCTTCTACAGCCTCGGTCCGGGAGGAGAAAAGGGGGGCCGCTGCCGGCGCATCCCCCAACACACCGGCAGCGGCGTTCGTGGTCCCGGCCGCGTCATCCGTTCTCCCACGACCGGGGTAAGGAGACGGTAAACCCCTCGCGTCGGTTGCGCGAACCGGGCCGTCCTCCTCGCCCCCGCCTGGCACACGGGCGCTGGACCGGGAGCTGTGACTCCCCTGGCGCACGGGGAGTCGCCGCCGGCGAATCCCCCAACCGCCGGCAGCGACTTAACCCCGCACATCTCAAATCTGACACATCAAGAATAAGAAACAAGTAAGCACAAGCCCTCCCCACGGAATGTGTCGTGGGACACTCCGCGCGGCGGCGCGGGCGGGGACCCGTCCGGTCACGGAAGGATCACGCCGGGGGGCCGGGGTTTGAGCGCGGTCACGGCGCGGTAAGGGTAGGGGACGCGCGCGTGGACACCGGCTCCCTCGCCGGACCGCGACGAACGCGCACTCACCGGAAAGTGGCTCTCTTCGATCGTGCGCACGTCGCGGCGTGCGCCAACCGACTCGCGCCGGGGCACACCCGTGCCCCGGTGCCTACCCCTGGAAGAGGTGTGATGGGCGAGTTCCGCACGGAGATCAAGGTCCGTATCAACGAGACCTATCGGTCGTTCCAGGCCGCTCAGGCCGCCGGAGACGACTTCCTCGCCGACACGCACGCGGCGGAGCTGGAGGACCTCTACCGCATCGCGGCCCGCAACGGCGTCGACACCTGCGCCTAGGCCGCGTCGGCCTCGGGCACGCCGGGTCCGGCCCGCGCGGCGGGGCCCGGTCGGGCGCACGGGCCGTGGGAACACCGGCCCCGGGGGCGCGGCGGGAGAGTACTCTCCCGCCGCGCCCCCGCCGTGTGCGGGGACGCGGCGCGCGGGCGGCGCTTCGTCAGCCGTCGGTGTCGGCTCCCAGGGGCGCCAGGAGCGCGCACAGGGCCTCGTGGAGCCCCGGGGGCGCCGCGACGATCAGCTCGCCGCTGGGCGGACCGCCGTCCGGTCCCGTCACGCGCAGGCCGGCCTCGCTGGCGACCAGGCCGGGGGCGGACCAGTCCCACGGGTTGAGCCCGCGTTCGTAGTAGGCGTTGACGCGTCCCGCGGCCAGGTTGGTCAGGTCCACCGAGGCGGCCCCGCCGCGCCGGATGTCGCGTACGCGCGGGATCACCTCCAGCAGGACCCTGGCCTGCTGGCGCCGCCGCTCGGGGAGGTACCCGAACCCGGTGGCGACCAGGGCCTGTTCCAGAGCGACGGCGGGCGGCGCCTGCAGGGGGTCGCCGTTCAGGCGCGCGCCCCCGCCGAGCACGGCCTCGAACATCTCCCCCCGCCGGGGCACGCTGACCGCTCCGGCCACGACCTCGCCCGCCACCTCGGCGGCGACGCACACGCCCCAGTCGGCCTGGCCGTACAGGTAGTTGACGGTGCCGTCGATGGGGTCGACGATCCAGCGCACCCCGCTGGTGCCCGCCTCGTCGCCGCCCTCCTCGCCCAGGACGGCGTCGTGGGGGCGCGCGGCGAGCAGGCGGGAGCGGATGAGCTCCTCGGTGGCCTGGTCCATCTTGGTGACGACGTCGGTGGGGCTGGACTTGGTGTCGAGCACGGTGATGCCCGCCTGCCCCTCCATGGCGAGCGCGCCCGCCTCCGCCGCCACGGTGACGGCGAGGTCGCGCAGGCTCTCCCGGTCGGGTACGGCGCCGGTGGTACTCACAAGGTGTCCTTAGGGTCGTGGATGAGGGCCGGGGCCCGCGGTGCCCCGGGACGGGGTTCGGGGCGCCGCGGGGCGCCCGGCCGGGGTTCAGAGCAGCTCGGGCCGGGTCCACTCCTTGCCGTGCACGTGGTGGTCGAGGAAGGCGAAGACCGTCTCGTACCAGATCCGCGCGTTGCCTGGGGTGAGGATCCAGTGGTTCTCGTCCGGGAAGTACAGGAACTTGGCGTCCACCCCGTGCAGCATGAGGTCGCGCCACAGGCGCAGTCCCTCGGAGATGGGCACCCGGTAGTCCTTGTCGCCGTGGATGACGAGCATCGGGGTGCGGATGTCGGCCGCGTGCAGGTGGGGCGAGTTGAGGGCGTAGCGCTCGGGGCGCTCCAGCGGGGTGCCGAACTCGTGCTCCCACACCGGCGGGTAGTCGGTGGTGCCGCTGAAGGCCTCCAGGCCCCACAGGGAGGCGTGGGACACGATGGCCCGGAACCGGTCGGTGTGCCCGGCGATCCAGTTGGCCATGTAGCCGCCGAAGGAACCGCCCATCATGGCGGTGCGCTCGGCGTCGATGTCCTCGCGCGCCTCGGCGGCGTCGGTGACGGCCATGACGTCGGCGAAGGTGCGCGGTCCCCACTGCCCCCAGCCCCGGCGCAGCATGTCCTGTCCGTAGCCGGTGGACAGGGCGGGGTCGGGCAGCAGGACGGCGTAGCCGCGCGCGGCGAGCAGCCAGGGGTTCCAGCGCCATGACCAGCCGTTGAAGCTCATGTAGGGGCCGCCGTGGACCCAGAGCATGAGCGGGGCGGGCGAGTCCGCGGAGGCCTCCTCGGGCAGCACCAGCCAGGAGCGGATGCGGGTGCCGTCGTCGGCGGTGGTCTCGATCTCGGTGAGGGTGCCGGGCATGGTGAGCTCCGACCCGGGGGTGCGCAGGTACTCCGGTCGGCCGTCCGGGGTCCGGGCGTCCAGGCGCACGGGGGCGGGCGGGGCGTCCCAGGCGTCGCGCAGGGCGTAGACGTGGCGGCCGTCGGGTGCGGGGTTGAGGCTGCTGTAGGCACCGTGGTCGCCGGTCAGGCGGGTGAGCTCACCGCTGGCCAGGTCGAGCCGGAAGAGGGGGCGGCGGCCGTTCTGGTCGGCCACGAAGAACACGGAGCCGGAGTCGGCGGCCCAGGCCAGCTCGCGCGGCCACAGCTCGTGGTCGGGCAGCAGGTCGCGGCCGTGTCCGGTCTCCAGGTCCACCAGCCACGCGGTCTCGTCGCGGGGCTCGCCGTCGTAGTCGCCCTCGAAGCCGCGCAGGAGCAGGACGTGGCGGCCGTCGGGGGAGACGAGCGGACCGGAGAAGTCGTGGTCGGGGTCGGAGGCCAGGGTGCGGCGCTCGCCGGTGGCGGTGTCGATGGCCACGACCTCGGAGCGTCGGGCGCCCCGGCCGGTGGGCACCTGCCACTCGGTGACCAGGACGGAGCCGTCGGGGCTGAGCGCGGCGCCGGCCCCGAGGAGGGCGGTCCCGGCGTCGGGGGTCAGGTCCCGGAGTTCGCCCAGGCGGGAGTCGGCGTCGGCGGGCGGCTCGGCGACCAGGTGCCGGGGGTGGTCGGGGCCGACGTCGCTGTCCCAGGAGCGCACCGGCAGCGCCTCGTGGAGGATGGCGGTGACCCCGGCCTCCTCGCGGGCCTTGCGGGCCTCGCGGTCGGCCTCCTCGTCCTCGCTGCCGGGGAGGGTGTTGCTGGTCAGGGCGACCAGGCCGGAGTCGCGGGCCACGGCGAAGCCGGAGACGCCGCCGGGCCGGGAGGCGACCTGGCGGGCCTCGCCGCCGTCGGCCGGCAACAGCCACAGGGCGGTACCGGCCTTGTCGTCGGCCTTGGTCTCGGGGTCGGGGCGGCCGCTGGTGAACAGGACCGACCCGTCCGGCAGGAAGCCGACGCCGCTCTCGCCCTTGGCCGAGCGGGTGAGGCGCCTGGGGGCGCGTCCGCCCTCGGACCCGGGGGTGACGTCGATCTCCCACAGGGCGCCGCGGAAGGACGTGGAGTCGGGGGCGATGTCGCTGACCGGTGCCACCAGACGGGTTCCGTCGGGGGACAGGCGCAGTCCGTTGACGCGGCGGAGGCGGACGTACTCCGGCAGTTCGTACCAGGAACGGACCAAGACACACTCCTATGTCGACTTGTGGTCGGGGCCGACCCTATCGGGGCGGGCCGCGGCTGGTCCGCGCGCACGCCCCGGGACGGTGTCAGCAGCGTTTACCCCACCCTGTCACACGCGCCGGGGGCGGGGTAGGCCGTACCGGGGCCAGTCGCCGGCCGCGGACCGGTTCCGGGGCGGGTCCCCGCCGACCGCGGGGGAAGTCCCCGGCTCCCCCTGTGGACGGCCGCGACCGGAGCCCCCGGCTCAGGCCGGGCAGGAGCAGTCGGTGCAGCGGGCGAGGGCGCTCAGCCGCCGGGGCGGGCGGCGCTCGTCGTACTCGCGGACCAGGTCGCTCACCATGGACACGAAGTCGGGGTGCGTGCCGGGGCTGAGCGCGCGCTCGTAGCCGATGCCCAGCTTCTGGGCGGTCTCGCGGGCCTCCACGTCCAGGTCGAACTTGACCTCCATGTGGTCGGAGACGAAGCCGTGCGGGACGACGACCACGGCGGGCACGCCCTCGTCGGCGAGCTCCTCCATGCGGTCGTTGACGTCCGGCTCCAGCCAGGGCTGGCTGGGCGGGCCGCTGCGGCTCTGGTAGACGACCTCGAAGGGGTAGTCGCGGTCGAGCCGGTCGACCACCAGGCGCGCCACCTCGGCCAGCTGCGCGCCGTAGGCGCCCTCGGGTCCGAACTCCTGCCCGGGGCCGCCGCTGGCCTCGGCCATGGAGGTGGGGATGGAGTGCGCGGAGAAGAGCAGCCGCACGCCCGCGCGCTGCTCCTCGGGCAGGGCGTCCAGGGCGGCGCGGGTGTGGTCGGCCAGCGGACCGACGAACCCGGGGTGGTCGTAGAAGGGGCGGACGAGGTCCACCTCGGGGGCGTCCTCGCCCAGCGCGGCGCGGGCGCGGGCGATGTCCTCCTCGTAGGCGGTGCGGCTGGACCAGTTGCAGTAGGCGGAGGTGGGCAGGGCCAGCACGCGGCGCGCCCCGTCCTCCTTCATCCGCGCGAGGGTGTCGGTGAGCATCGGCGCCCAGAACCGGTTGCCCCAGTAGACCGGCAGGTCGATCCCCTGGGACGCGAAGTCGGCGGTGATCGCGGCGACCAGGTCGCGGCACTGCTGGTTGATGGGGCTCACGCCGCCGAAGAGGAAGTAGTGCTCGCCGACCTCGGCCAGGCGCTCGCGCGGGATGTTGCGTCCGCGGGTGACGTTCTCCAGGAACGGGATGACCTCGTCCTCGCCCTCCGGTCCACCGAAGGAGATCAGCAAAAACGCGTCGTAGTAGCTCATGCGCCCTATGAAACCAGCTCCCCCGCGCCTGCCCGCGCGGCCTCCCGGTAAGGCGGCCTGTGGTCTTGGACTCTCCCCCGCACGGGCCGTCCGACATCTGGCCGGAAAGGTGACTCGTCGGTAATGTCGCCGCATGACAGATGTGATGTGGCACACCTGGGCGGGCACCCACCAGGCCCGCCCCAGGCGCACGGCGGCGCCCGGCAGCACGGCGCAGGTCGCCGCCGCGGTCTCCGCGGCCGCCGCCGAGGACCTGCGGGTCCGCATGGTCGGCACCGGGCACTCCTTCACCGACGTGGCCGTCACCGACGGCCTGCTGCTCTCCCCCGCCTCCCTGACCCGGGTCCGCTCGGTGGACCCCGCGGCGGGCACCGCCACGGTCGAGGCGGGGCTTCCCCTGTGCGACTTCAACGAGGCCCTGGCCGAGCACGGCCTGGCCCTGGCCAACATGGGCGACATCGCCGTGCAGACCATGGCGGGCGCGGTGCAGACGGGCACGCACGGCACGGGGCGGGACGCGGGCGGCCTGGCCGCCCAGGTGGTCGGCATGGAGATGGTGCTCGCCGACGGCTCGGTGGTCGAGTGCTCGGCCGAGCGCGACCCGGACCTGTTCCACGCGGCCCGGGTGGGCCTGGGCGCCTTCGGCGTGGTCACCGCGCTGACCATGGCGGTGCGCCCGGCGTTCCTGCTGCACGCGCGCGAGGAGCCGATGCGGTTGGAGGAGGTGCTGGAGCGCCTGCCCGAGCTGCGGGCGGACAACGACCACTTCGAGTTCTTCTGGTTCCCCCACACCAACAACACCAACACCAAGCGCAACAACATCAGCGAGGGACCGGCCCGGCCGCTGTCTCCCCTGCGGGCCTGGCTGGACGACGACTTCCTGTCCAACACGCTCTTCGAGCGGGTCAACCGGGTGTGCCGCCGCTTCCCCCGCGTGGTGCCCGCGGTGAACCGGATCAGCTCGCGGGCGCTGTCGGCGCGCGGCTACACCGACGCCTCCCACCGGGTCTTCGCCTCGGTGCGCAACGTGCGCTTCGTGGAGATGGAGTACGCGGTCCCCGCCGAGGTCCTGCCGGAGGTCCTGCGCGAGGCGCGCGCCATCGTGGACCGGGGCGGGCACCGGGTGAGCTTCCCCGTGGAGGTGCGCTTCGCCCCGGCCGACGACGTGTGGCTGTCCACCGCCTACGGGCGCGAGAGCGCCTACGTGGCGGTGCACATGTACCAGGGGACGCCCTACGAGTCCTACTTCGCCGACCTGGAGGCGCTGTTCACCTCCGTGGGCGGGCGTCCGCACTGGGGCAAGATGCACACCCGCGACCGCTCCTACCTGGAGGGGGTCTACCCGATGCTGGACCGGGCGCTGGCGGTGCGCGACCGGGTCGACCCCGACCGCCGCTTCGGCAACGCCTACCTGGAGCGGGTCCTGGACTGACCGAGCGGGTGCGCGGCGGCCTCAGCCCTGGTCGGGGACCACGGGCTCGGGAGCGGGTTCCTGGCCGTCCTGGCCGTCCTGGCCGCCGGTCCCGGTGCCGGGGTCCTGGCCGCCGGAGTCCTGGGAGTCCCCGCCGGGCTCCTCGGCGGGATCGGGGGAGGCGGCGCCACCGTCCTCCGGGGCGCCGTCGTCCCCGGGTTCCCCGGTGGCGGGGGCGGTCGGCTGGGCGGTGCCGGGCGCGTCCTGCCGCCCGGGGACGGCGGCGCCGGGTTCCTCCTGGACGGTGTCGGCGTCCCCGGTCCCCTCCCGGTCCTCCTCGGCAGGGGGCGCGGAGGCGGTGCCGCCGAACAGGGTGGGGGCGCTGGCCCCGTCGTCGCCCCGGGTCCAGGTGGTCAGCGAGCGCCCCGTGAACAGCTCGAAGACCAGGATCAGGAGCATGACCAGGACGAACACCACGACCGCCGAAACGGCCGGGGAGCGCCGGCCGCGCCGCCGTACGGGAACGGCGCCGTCCCGGGGCGCCTCCGCGCCGGGCGCGGGGTCGGCCGGGTCCCCGCCCTCCGGGCGGAGGGCCGCCGTACGGGTGGCGTCGGCCTCCGGTACGGCGGCGGTTCCGCGCAGGAGCGCGGTCTCGGAGATCCCCTCGGGGGCGGGGGCGACCGGAGCCCCCGGAGCGTGCGGGACGGGCTCGCCGGTCTGGCCGACCGCCCTTCCGGCCAGCTGGCGGGCCTGTTCTCCTCCGCGCGTGAACCAGTGCTGCAGCAGCGGGCTGACCAGGGTGCTGAGCGCGGCCATGACGGCGGCGCCGATGACCGTGCCGTACACGTTGAGGTAGGAGGCCGCTGTGGCCGCCGCCAGTGTCGCGGCACCGGCGCCGGCGACCTGGGAGGCGCTCAGGTCGATCCGTCGGCGTACGCCTCCCTCCCCCTCTTCACCGCGGTCGTCCCGACCTCCACTCCGAGCCATCCGGTCATCCTTCCTTTATGGGGCGCACAGGGGCGCACCGGTACCGCCGAGTACGGGATGGGCGTGTGGTGGGGCAGACGTCCCCACAGACCTCAAGCTTCACATTCCGCCCATACGTGGATAACTACGCCTAGGGGCGACAGGTTTCCGATAACGACATCAAATAAGAAGCATCACTCTCTGGCTGACACCGGCGTGTCGAGTTGCGCCCAGGTGGATCCCTGTCCTCCGCGAACGGCCCGAGATCTGAGTTTTTCCCAGACCTGGGGTGATTCGAGGGGCGCGGGATACCATCACGGCGGAGCCTTCGCTCGGGATCGGCGACATTCCCCCGCGATCGCTCCCGGTCGCGGAAGGGTCAGCGTGCCAAGATTGGCGGGAAGCGACCGTGAGGGCTCCGGGGCACCCGGAGCATCTCCCACCGCGGCACACGCCGCGGATTGGGAGGCGGGCACACAGTTCGGACATGCCGGGCGCGGTACTGGCCGAACAGTTGTCGGCCGACCAGACTTGGAGAACGCGGGGGTCGGTCGCGCGACCTGACCCTCGACGGGACGCGAAAGGGAGGGCGATGCACGAGCTTCGCCTCGTGGCCGTGAGCGAGGACGGCACCTACCTGGTGCTCGCCAGCGCCGGCCGTGGAACCCGTTTCATGCTGCCCGTCGACGACCGGCTCCGTGCCGCAGTACGCGGCCAGTTCTCCCGGCTCGGCCAGTACGAGATCGAAGTGGAGAATCCGTTGCGCCCCAAGGAAATCCAGGCCCGCATCCGGTCCGGCGAGACCGCGGAGGCCATCTCCGAGATCTCCGGCATACCGATCGAACGGGTCCGCTGGTTCGAGGGCCCCGTGCTCCAGGAGCGCGAGTACATCGCCCAGCAGGCCCAGCGCGCCAGCGTGCGCGCGCACGGCGACGCCGCTCCAGGGCCCTCCCTGGAGGAGCTGGTGGCCAAGCGGATCGGCGCGCACCAGCTGGAGACCGGGGACGCGGTGTGGGACTCGTGGAAGCGCGAGGACCGCTCGTGGCAGATCAAGCTCGTCTTCCTGCACGGCGGCGAGGAGCGCGTCGCCCACTGGCTGTACGAGCCCAGACACAACAGCGTGGCCCCCGCCGACGAGGAGGCCGCGTGGTTCTCCTCGGCCGAAACCGAGCCCGCCCCCTCCCCCGGCGCGAACGTGACGCCCTTCGCGCCGCGCCGGGCCGAGGCCCCCGCCGAGCCCCTCCGCCCCGACCCGCGGCCCGTCCCGACCCCCGAGCCCCGCGCGGACCACGCCTCCTCCGGGCGCCCGTCCTCCGACACGCCCCAGGACGAGCCGCTGCGTCCCGCGCCGGCGGTCCGCCCCGACCCGTGGGGCGGGCCGGCCGCCCCTCCCGCGGAGCGCCGGCCGGCCGTATCCGAGCGGACGCGCCCCGCCGAGCCGCCCGCCGAACACCGGCGCCCCGAGACGGCCCAGCGTCGGCCGCGTCCGGAGCCCGAGCGCCGTCCCGGTCCCGCGGCGGGCGGTGAGGCCGCCGAACGCGTCCGCCGCCCCGAGCGGCGCCAGGTCGACTGGCCGGTGGAGGCACGCCCCGCGCGCCCCGCCGAGCCCGAGCCCGCCCCTCCGGCCGCGGAGGTGCCGCCGCGGCCGGCCCCGCGCCGCCGCAGGGCCACCATCGACCTCAACGAGAGCGGCACCCCGCGCCGCGCCGTCGACCAGACGCCCGCGGTCCCGACCGCCGCCAACGCGGGACCCGACCGCCCCGCGGCGCCCAAGCGCAAGGGGCGCGGCCGCCGCGCCTCGGTTCCCTCGTGGGACGAGATCATGTTCGGTTCCAAGAAGGAGGAGTAGGGCGGGCGCGCCCCGGAGGGTCCCGCGCGGCCCGACCCCGCCGCGGGGCCGCCGGTCACCCCCCGCCGGTCACCCGCCCGCCCGCTTCCGCGGAGTCGACCAGGAACGGGCGCACCATCCCGGGCGTGACCCGGGCCGCGAAGTCCACCGACCCGGGCAGCGACGCGTCCTGGACGGTGTAGCCGCCAGCCCCCGCGCCCACCGTGACCTGGAGGTCGGCCAGCCCGGAGCGGCGCTGGAACAGGGTCTGCGTCCACGTCCAGCCGATCACCGCCGAGCGCTCCACCGTCGCCTGCTCCCTGCGCAGCGAACCCGAGCGCACGCTGACCCGTTCGCCGTCGTAGCCGTGGCCCAGGGAGCGGTAGCGGTCCACCCCGAGCGGAACGCCCAGCACGGCCAGGGCCCCCGCCGCCCAGGCCAGCCACGCCACGTCCAGGGCCAGGGCGACGGCCAGGACCGCGGCGAAGGGTGCCACCGCGCGGGTCAGGCGCCGGTACAGCGCGGCGCGCGGGTGGCGCCGCAGGCGCCCCCCGAACAGCGCCAGGGCCCGGTCCACGACCTCCTCCACCCTGGCCCGGTCACCGGTCGGCAGCAGCACCGCGCGGTTGGCGGTGTCGCCGAGCCCGGTGACGATGGCGCGCAGCCGTACCGCGCCGCGCGTGCGCTCCAACGGGGTGTCCAGGATCTCGTAGCCGCGGATGCGGCGCCGCTCCAGCGTCACGCTGCGCCGGGTGAACAGGCCCCGTTCGGCCACGAGGGAGCCGTCGCGCCCGCGCAGGGTGAAGCCCCAGTGGGTGAACGCGTAGGAGGTCACGGCGAACACCGGCATCAGCAGTACCAGCGCGACGGCGGAGGCCGTCGCGAGGACCACGAGGAACCCGGGGTCGGCGTCGGCCACCCAGTCCACGAGGTAGTCGGCGGCCCGCTCCCCCGCCGTCTGCTGGACCATGCCGGACAGGGTGGCCAGGACCGCGAAGGGGGTGAGCAGGTAGCCCAGGCTCAACGCCCCGTACAGGTACCAGGAGGGCGGCATGGTGAAGTAGGTGACGGTCCCGTCCCCGTTCCCGTCTTCGGCCGCGCCCTCCTCCGGCTCCCGCGCGCCGTCCCGGCCGGGGACCGTTCCGGCGTGCTGGCCGGTGAGCACGGCCCGGCGGTGCAGCAGCACCCGCCGCAGGCGGTCGGCCTCGGCCGTCTCCACGGCGTCGAGCTTGCCGTCCTCGGTGGCCCCCGCCGATCCCGCGGCGGCTTCGACGCGGACCACGGCCACGCCCAGCAGCCGGTGCAGCAGGGTGCTGGTGACGTCCACGCCGCGCACCCGCTCCAGCGGGATCGTGCGCTGCGAGCGGTGCAGGAGCCCGCGGCGGATCTCCAGGCGGTCCCCGGCGACCTGGTAGCGGGTCGTCCGCCAGGTGACGAACCCTCCCACGAGCAGGGCCACCACCGTCGCCCCCGTGGCGGCCAGCACCCAGGCGTTGAAGCCCCCGAGCACCAGGCCCGCGGCGATCGGCAGCAGCAGTCCCCGGAGCTGGTTGATGGGTCCCACGACCATGCTGCGCGGGCTGAGGCGGCGGACGCTCTCGGCCGCGGGCGGGGCCGTGCCGCCGCCCTCCGCGCCGCCCCACCAGTCACGGGGCTCCCGCGGCTCCGCGACCGCGGGTGCGTCCGGCGGCTCCGCGCCCGCCGGGGGCGCGTCCCCGTGCCCGTGCGGTGGCGGGGCGCCCGCACCGGTGGTGTCCCGCGGCGGCGCATGTCGGCCGGGGTCCGGGGCCCGGGGAACCCCCCGGCCGTCGGGCGCGGCGCCTCCGGCGGCCCGGTCGCCCGGGGCGCCGCCCCCGGAAGCGCCACCCGGAGCGATCCAGCCGCCGGGGGCCGCCCAGCCGTCGTCGCGGTCCTGGTACGGGTGGTTCTCCTCGCGTCCGTCCATCAGGTGGCGTCGTCCCGCAGTGTCCCGGCGTGCACGGCCAACTCCTCGCTCAGGCGCGCGGCCTCCCGCGCGTCCAGGCCCTCGATCGTGGACGAACCCGCGTAGGAGGCGGTCTGTACCTCCAGCGTCGCGACGCCGAACACGCGCTCCAGCCACCCCTGCGTGTGGTCGACCGTCTGCAGCCGGCTGACCGGGACCAGCTGCCAGGAGCGGCTGATCCAGCCCTTGCGGGTGTAGACGACGTCGTCGGCCACCTCCCACCGGTGCACCCGGTAGCGCCAGGAGGGCGCGATCGCCACCTTGAGCAGGGCGTAGACCGTGTAGGCGGACGGCAGCAGCCAGGCGTTCTCCCGCGCCCACCCGGGGATCCACGCCCAGGGCAGGGTCGAGGCCCCCCAGGCCAGGGCGGACAGGAACAGCAGGGTGAACACGCTGGAGAACAGCAGGCGTACGGTCCACACCCCGATCGCGCGTGCGCTCACGCGGCGCAGCGGCGGGCGCAGCCGGGCGGTCTCCCCCGGCTCGGGATCGGGGGACCGCGGCGCGCCCGCGGGGGCGGTGTCGTGCGGCGGGGTGTTCGTCACGTGCCCGAGTCTAGGCGGTGCGACCCCGCGGACCCGTTGCCACGCGGGCGAAGGGCCCATATCCGGATGTGGGCCGCTTGTCAGCGTTCTGTCAGACCCCTCCCCCAGACTGGGTGACAGACGTTGACAATGGAGGACCGATGACTGACGCCATTCGCGCGGAGGGTCTGGTCAAGCAGTTCAAGGGCAACCGGGCCCTGGACGGTGTGGACCTGACGGCCAGGACGGGGGCCGTGCTGGGCGTCCTGGGACCCAACGGGTCCGGGAAGACCACGACGGTGCGCATCCTGGCGACCCTGCTGCGCCCGGACGGGGGCCGCGCCGAGGTCGGCGGGTTCGACGTGGTGCGCCAGCCCCACCAGGTGCGCCGCCTGATCGGGCTGACCGGCCAGTACGCGGCCGTGGACGCCGACCTGACCGGCACCCAGAACCTGACGCTGATCGCCCGGCTGCTGGGCTTCGACCGGGCCGGGGCCCGGGCGCGCGCGGCCGAGCTGCTGGAGCGCTTCGAGCTCACCGACGCGGCGGGCCGCCCGGCCAAGACCTACTCGGGCGGTATGCGCCGACGGCTGGACCTGGCCGCGAGCCTGGTCGGCCGCCCGTCGCTGCTGTACCTGGACGAGCCGACCACCGGCCTGGACCCGCACAGCCGCAACGGCCTGTGGGACGTGGTGCGCGGGCTGGTCGAGGACGGCGTGACCGTCCTGCTCACCACGCAGTACCTGGAGGAGGCCGACCAGCTGGCCGACGACCTGATGGTCCTCGACCACGGCCGGGTGATCAGCACGGGCACGCCCGAGGAGCTCAAGAGCCGGGCGGGCAAGCAGGTACTGGAGGTGCGCACCCTGCACACCGGGCAGCTGCCGCTGGCCACCAAGGTCATCGAGGCGGTCACCAGCACACCGGCGGCCTCCGACGGGCTGCTCGCCAGCGTCCCGGTCACCGACTCGGGCGTGCTGCCCGAGGTGGTGCGCCGCCTGGACGAGCAGGGCGTGGCGGTCGCCGAGCTGTCGCTGCGCAAGCCCAGCCTGGACGAGGTCTTCCTCGCCCTGACCGGGCACACCGCCGAGGAGCAGGGCGCGGACGAGAACGCCCGGGAAGGGGCAGGGACATGAGCACCACGACGACGCGGACACCGTCCGCGGGCCCCGGGGAGGCGCCCGCCGCCCCGGAGCGCGTCAGCGTGCCGGCCACCGTGCGGCACGGCCTGCACCTGGCCACGCGCAGCGTCCTGAAGATCCGGGCCAACCCGGAGGAGGTCTTCGGGCTCATGCTGCAGCCGGTCATGTTCGTGACCCTCTTCGTCTTCGTCTTCGGACAGGCGATGATGGGTGACTGGCAGACCTACCGGGACTTCCTCATGCCCGGCATCATCGCGCAGTCGGTCATCTTCGCCACGCTCGGCACGGGCTTCTCGCTGAGCCAGGACGTGGAGAAGGGGATCTTCGACCGGTTCCGGTCGCTGCCCATCGCCCGTTCGGCGCCTCTGACCGGGGCCATCCTCGGCGACCTGGTCCGGTACACGATCACCGTGGTGATGGTGCTGCTGGTGGGGATGGTCATCGGCTTCCGCCCCGAGGGCGGGGTGACCGGCGTGGTGGTCGCGGCCGCCCTGGTGCTGCTGTTCGCCTTCGCGCTGTGCTGGATGTCGGCCTTCGTCGGCATGGTCGTGCGCACGCCGATGGCGGTGCAGGCCTTCGGGATGATCCTCATGTTCCCGCTGACCTTCAGCAGCTCGGCCTTCGTCAACCCCGACGACATGCCCAGCTGGCTGCGGGCGGTGGCCGCCAACAACCCGGTCACCCACGTCGTGGACGCGATGCGCGCCCTGATGCTGGGCACGGGCGAGGCCACCGGTCCGGTGCTGTGGACCCTGGTGTGGGCCGCGGTCTTCACCGCGGTCTTCGCCCCGTTGGCCGTGTGGGCCTACCGGCGCCGCACCTGAGCGCCGAGGTCCGCGTCGGGCGCCCGGGGAACCGCGCGGGCGCCCGGGCGGTCCGGGCCCCGGGCCGCTCCCCCGGGGGCGGGCCGCCCCGGCCTCAGAGGTGCCAGTTACGGCGGTCCCCACCGGGGTCGGGCACGATCGGCGCGAGCCACGCGTCCACGTACCGGCGCGCCCCGCCGGCGCCGAGGTCGCGGGAGAGGCCGAGCAGCCGGGCGTACTCCTCCTCGCCCAGTCCGCGGCGCACCCGCTCCCGGGCCCGCACCACGTAGGGGGTGGCCTCGTCGGGCACCCCGCGCAGCGCCTCGGAGCAGCCCAGCAGCCGGGCCGCCCGGGCCGGGTCCTTCTCGGCCAGCATCAGGGCGAACACGTCCACGACCTCCGCGCACATCGGCGCCAGCCCGTGGGCGGCCAGCCACCACCCGCGCCCGGCCTCGCGCCAGGCCTCCTCCGCCTCGCCGGACAACCACAGGACCACGGCGCGCTGGGTGCGCCAGGCCGCGTCGAGGGAGGCCGGGGAGATCCAGTCCAGCTCGGCCACGTCGGCCCCGAGCCCGTCCAGGACCTCACGGGCCCCTGACAGGTCCCCGGCCTCGCGCAGCCAGTGGGCCTGGCTCAACCGCAGCAGCAGCCGGTGCTCCCGCTCGAACGGCTCCTCCGACTCCAGCAGCAGGCACAGGTCCCGTCGGGCCGTCTCCAGGTCTCCGAGGTCGGTGAGGACCTGGACCCGACGGCTCCGGAACACCGCGGCCATACCGCGCAGGTCCGTGTCCTCGGCCAGGCGCATCCCCTCGGTGAGCAGCTCCCGGGAGCGTTCGAGGTCGCCGTACCGGTGCACGTCGGACATCTGGGCGAGCGCCTGGCACATACCCCAGGCGTCCCCGCAGGCCCGGAACTCCGCCAGGCCGCCGGCGGCGCGCTCCAGGGCAGGGCCGACGCGGCCGGAGACGATGTCCAGCAGGGACAGCAGCAGCCGCACCATGGCGCGCATCCACGGGTCGGGCTGGTCCGAGGCCGCGACGAGGCGGTCGTACGTGTCGGCGACCGGGCCGTGGACCAGCGCCCTGTATACGAGGCCGTACACCAGCATGGGGTGCTCCTCGGGCCGCTCCCCGGCCTCCTCCAGCACGGCCTCGACCCGGTCCAGGCGGGCGAGCATGGCGGCACCGTCCGTGAGGGGGTCGACGGTGCGGTGGAACAGGCAACTGGCGTAGGCGACCGCGCGGCCCGGCGGCACCTGGTCGCCGACCATGTCGAGGACCTCCTCGGAGTACCGGCCGAGCTGGCGCCAGGACCCGGTCAGGGTCCAGTACCACTGGATGTACTCGACCAGGTCCAGGGCCAGGTCGGCGTCGCGGCGCCGGAGCGCCCAGCGCACGGCCGGATTGCAGTTGTCGGCCTCGGCGTCCAGCCGGACGATCAGCTCCCGCTGGGCGGGACCGCGCAGCAGCGGGTCGCAGCGGCGCCACAGGTCGCGGACGTAGCGGGCGTGCCGGTCGCGGAGGTCGTCCTCCTCCCCGCTGCCGCGCAGGCGCTCGGCACCGTAGGCGCGTACCGTCTCCAGCTGGCGGTAGCGGGGCGGCGCGTCGTCGCGGACCGGGTTCTCGGCGACCACCAGGGACTTGTCGACCAGGGCGAACAGCACGGTCCACACGTCGTGGCCGCCGATCTCGCCCTCGGTTCCGGGGTCGGCGCAGACGTGTTCGACGGCCTCCAGGGTGGCTCCCCCGGCGAAGAGGGACAGCCTGCGCAGCAGGCGGCGCTCGGGTTCGTCGAGCAGCTCCCAGCTCCAGTCGACGACGGCGCGCAGGGTGCGGTGGCGCGGCAGCGCCGAGCGGGCCCCGCCGGTGAGCAGCCGGAAGCGGTCGCACAGGCGCTCGGCGAGCTGGGCGGTGGTCATGGAGCTCAGCCGGGCGGCGGCCAGCTCCAGGGCCAGCGGCATACCGTCCAGCTCCCGGGTGACGCGCACGACGTGGGCGACGTTGCCCGGGCCCAGCCGGAAGCCGGGGCTCACGGCGGCGGCGCGTTCGGTGAACAGGGCGACGGAGGGGTAGCCGACGGCCTCCTCCGCGGTGGCGCCCTCCGGCGGCAGCGCCAGGGAGGGGACCGCCAGCAGCTGCTCGCCGGGCACACCCAGGGGCTCGCGCGAGGTGGCCAGGATCCGCAGCCGCGGGCACCGGGCGAGCAGCGGTTCCACGGTGCGGGCCACCTCCCCCACCAGGTGCTCGCAGTTGTCCAGGACCAGCAGTGCGGGTTCCTCACCGAAGAAGGCGGCCACCCGCTCCATGGGCGGGGCCGGGGCGCTGCCGGCGGAGCGCGTCTGGATCATGGCGTGGTCGCGCAGGTCCAGGGCGCTGGCCAGGGCCTGGGGGATCTCCTCGGCCGCGCGGGAGGCCAGTTCCACGAACCAGCCGCCGCGGGCGAGCAGGTGCGGCGCGCGGGCGGCCAGGGCCGAGGCGGTCTCGATCGCCAGGCGGGTCTTGCCCGCGCCGCCGGGGCCGGTCAGCGTGGCCAGGCGTCCCCGGGAGAGCCGGCCGAGGGCCGCCTCCACCTCGGCCTCGCGCGGCACGAAGCTGGTCAGCGTGACGGGCAGGTGCAGCGGCGGGGCCGGGTCGGCCCGGTCAGGACGGGGAGCCGCGGGCCCGCCGGCCGGTCCGCCGGCCCCCTCCGGGGGAGGGGGCGCGTCGAGTTCCCCGCGCAGCAGTCGCAGGTGGAGGTCGCGCAGCCGGGCCGAGGGGTCCAGGCCCAGCTCCCCGGCGAGCCGGTCGCGGAAGCGGTCGTAGGCGGCCAGGGCGTCGGCGGTGCGGCCGGTGGCGGCCAGGGACCGCACGAGCAGTTCCAGGGGTCGTTCGCGGTGCGGTTCCCGGCTGACCAGGGCCTCGGCCTCCGGCAGCACCTCGGCGTGGCGGCCCAGGCCGGTCAGGGCCGCCAGGTGGTCCTCCAGCGCGGCGCGGTGGGTCTCGGACAGGCGCAGCGCGGTGTCCTCGGCCAGGCCGTGCGCGGTGAGGTCGGCCAGGGCCGGTCCGCGCCACAGGGCCAGGGCGGCTTCCAGGTCGCGTGCGGCACCGGCGTGGTCGGCGGCGGCCAGGCGGGAGCGCCCCCGTCTGGCGAGGGACTCGAAGCGGACCAGGTCCACCTGTTCGGGGTCGGCCTCCAGCCGGTACCCGGAGGCGTCGCCGTCGATCACGGCGCCCTCGCCCAGGGCGCGGCGCAGGCGCGAGACGAGGGCCTGCAGCGCGTTGTCGGCCGCGGAGGGAGGGCTGCCCGCCCAGATCGCCTCGGTCAGTTCCTCCGTGGTGACCCTCTGTCCCGGCCGGAGCAGGAGCAGGGTGAGCAGCGTGCGCAGTCGCGCGCCGCCGACGGTGACGGGCCGGCCGGCCGCGTCGTGGACCAGGAGGGGACCCAGGATGGAGAACCGCACTGACCCATGATGACCGATCGGACGCGCCGCCGCCCGTGGCCGGACCCCGCCCCGGATCCTGTTCACCCCCGGCTGAAACCGCCGGAACCGCACCGCGGCCGGACCGGGGGACGCACCGGCTGACGGGAGACCGAACGCCCGCCCGGCCGCAGTAAGGTTCGCTGAGGAACGTTTGACCGGCGCCCCCGTGTCGGGGACCGCGCGTTCCCCCGCCGAGCCCGGCGCCGGTTTCCGTCCCGAGCGCCGCGCCGGAGTCACAGCGAGTCTCGCCTCCACGGCCCGAAAAGCAGGAGTCCCATTGTTCCCGGCCCTCCCCTTCCCCCGGATCACCGGTGCGCCCCGCAGCACGTTCCCCGGCTCGCGCGCGGGCGCGTGCGCGGTGGCGGCGGGGACGGCCCTGGCCCTGACCACGGGCTGCGGCATCCTCACCCCCGGACAGAACGGTGACATGCCCGACGACATCACCGTCACCAGCCCGCTCATGCAGGAGGGCCAGCCGCTTCCGGCCGCCTACGCCTGCGACGGCTCGGGGGCCGAGGAGGAGGCGGAGGCGACCGGGGAGGAGGACGACGAGCGGATCCAGCAGGCCTACTCGCCGCCGCTGAGCTGGTCCGGCCTGCCCGACGAGGCGGGGTCGATCGCCCTGGTGGTGGACGACCCGCAGGAGGCCCAGGTGTTCTGGGTGGTCTACGACCTGGATCCGCAGCTGGTCGAGCTGCGCCAGAACACCGTGCCCGCCGACGCCAAGCAGGGGCAGAACAGCGCCGGCGAGTCCGCCTACAACGCGCCCTGCCCCGAGGAGGGGCAGGCCTACGAGTACCGGTTCACCGTGTACGCGCTGCGCAACCCGCTCGGCCTGCCGGAGGGCGCCTCGCTGAGCGCGTCGCTGGAGGCGATCGCCGACCAGGCCGTCGCTCGCGGCACCCTGACCACGAGCAACGCGTGACGTAGGTCATAATGGACGTTTCGCTCCCGCGAGAACCCGGATGATCCGACGACTCCAGGGGCACGGGGATCACCTGAGGAAGCTGCGATCGCCCTCTGCACACAGCGCGCGACAAGGCATACAGTGGGCCTGTGCCCCTCCCCCCATTTCAGATGACCGATACCCGTCCACTCGCCGCGCAGCGCCCTGACCCTCAACCGCACCGGAACGCCTGCCCTCCCCCCTACGCGCAGACGGCCCGGCCACAGCGGAACCGGGCGGTCACCGCCTGCCCACGGCCGGTCCCCGCCCGGCCGGTCCCCGGTGCGATCCGGGCGCGGCCGACCTCCCCAAGGTAGTGCGTACACCATGACCGTCACCGTCATCATCATCATCGCCATCATCGTCGTGCTCGCCGTGCTGGTCCTGCTGTTGCTGGGTATGCGCGCGATGAGCGTCGGCTCCCGCGAGGACGACCACGACGACGACTACGAGTACGAGGACGCCGAGGACACCGACGACCGGCCGCGGGGCCGCGGTCGGCGCCGTGGTCGGGACGGCGGGGAACCGGAACCGGCACCCCGGAGCCGGGGGCGCCGGTCGCGCCAGGACGGGGGCGGCGGGGATGAACGGCGGCCCAGGGCCAAGCGCAGGCGGGACGAGGACTGGGACGACGACTCCCTGGCCGACAGCGACTTCTGGTCCAGTCTGAGCGAGGACGAACCGGCGGAGCGGACCCGGGAGGCGGAGGACGGGGACAGGGCCCCCAACGTCACGGCGTACGAGTACGAGGACGACTACGACGACGGGTACGACGACGTCGACGAGGACGCGGAGACGGGGCCGCCCGGAGCCACGACGGTCCTGCCCGCGGCCCGGGGCGGGGACGCCGGCCCCTCGGCGGACCTGGCGGTGCTGGCCAGCCTGGGGCAGAGCAGCGGCCCCCGTGGGCCGGAGGAGGAACCCCCGGCCCACGGGTCGGGCCGGAGGCACCGCGGTCAGGCGGACCCTGCGGAACACGCGCTGCCCTCCGGGCCCGCGGGGGCCGAGCGCTCCGCACCGTCCTCGCCCGCCGCGCTCCCGGAGCCGCCCGCGGCCTCCCCCGACCCGCTCGGCACCGGCGGCTGGACCCCCGGTTCCTCCCCCGGTGACCCCCTGGGCGGCTCCCGGAGCGCGGGGTACGGCGGTTCGTCCCCCGACAGCGGGTCGACGAGCCGTGCGGACCACCCGGGACTCTCCGGCGCCGCGGGCACGCCCTCCGCCGCGGACCCGCTGGACCCCTCCTTCCGGCCCTCGGCCTCGGACACGGGGTCACCGATCTGGTCCAGCATGGACACCGGCGCCCACCAGCGATCCGGCCTGGGCTTCGGCAGCGGTCCGGGGAGCTCTCCGGCCCCGGGGCCGGATTCCGCCGACCCGCTGGGCGGCGGCTACCGCCCGCTCTCGGAACCGGCGCACGACACGGGGACGCACCGCAGGTCCTCCTTCGACAGCGGCGCCTCCGGTCGCGGCGACCTGGGTGCGCCGGGCCAGCCGGGCTACGACACCGGCCAGCACACCCGCGCCGACTTCGGCACCGGTCAGGGGTTCGACACCGGCGGCTCCCACCGCGGCGACCTCGGCGTACCGGGCTACGACACCGGCCAGCACACCCGCGCCGACTACGGCCCACCCGCCTACCGCGGCTTCGACTCCGGAGCCCAGACCAGACCCGCCTACGACACCGACTCCTTCACCCGCGGCGACTACCCCACCGGCGGCCACACCCACCCCAGCTACGACACCGGCCAGCACACCCGCGCCGACTACGGCCCACCCGCCTACCGCGGCTTCGACTCCGGAGCCCAGACCAGACCCGCCTACGACACCGACTCCTTCACCCGCGGCGACTACCCCACCGGCGGCCACACCCACCCCAGCTACGACACCGGCGGCTCCCACCGCGGCGACCTCGGCGTACCGGGCTACGACACCGGCCAGCACACCCGCGCCGACTACGGCAGCGGTCAGGGGATGCCCTACCAGGACCCCAACCCTCCGCTGTGGGGCGGCCAGGAGACCAGCGCCCCGTTCGGCCCCTCCGGTACGCCGGGCGGTCACGGCGCCGGGACCGACCCGGGCCGTCCGGCGCCCGGCGTGCCCTCACCGTTCAACCAGGGGCCGACCGGCCAGCCCGCGCCCCCGCCGCACCCCTCGGGGAGCGCCGGGCTGCCGGGCGACCCGGCGGGGCACCCCTACGGCTCCCCCCCAGCGGGCGGCTACCCCGCCGACCAGCTGCGCGGGGACGCGCCCGCGGGCTACGGCGGCCACACCGATCCCGGGAACCGCTTCGGCCACCCGGCGCCCGGGACCGGCGGCGGCTACTCCGACGTCCTGGGCGGCGGCTACCCGGCGGGGGCGGGGCAGCCGGGATACGGCTCCCACCCGCCGCCTGCGGAGGACTGGGCGGGCGGCGAGGAGGGGCGCCACGGCACCCCGGCGCCGCCGCGGTACCCGGACGAGGACCGCGACCGGCACGGGTACGGCGAGGAGCGGTACGAGGGGGGCTACGAGAACGGCCGCTTTCTGTGATCTTCCCGGACAACCGTAACTCAAAGTAACGGATCGCCGAAGCGCGAGCCCGGCGTCGCTCCTGTCTTCACAGACCCCCGGGACAGCGGAAAAACCCGCTGTCCCGGGGTTTTCTTCTGTCCGCTTTTGTCCCGGAGGCGTGTGAAGACAGGAAAATGGTTACCAAGACCACAACAGTCCGTAACATTGCGCGTCAGCAATTGACTACAGTTGGTGATTGCAGAAGCACCCTTCGGGGTTCCTGTCCTCTCGTGTCCCCCGCACCTCCCCCTGGTCAGGACGCCCGTCCCCGAGCGCCCACGCACCACCTGCCTGGTCCAACCCGAACGGAGCAACCATGCGCAACGACGCCCAGGGAAGTCCGCCCCAGAGGCCGCCCGTCGAGAGCGTCCCACCCGGCTCCCCCGCCGACCGCAAGGGGGTCCTCTCCGACGTCGGCGCCTCCCTCGTGGTCTTCCTGGTCGCCGTCCCCCTGTCCCTGGGCATCGCCGTCGCCTCCGGCGCCCCGCTCATCGCGGGCATCATCGCCGCCGTCGTCGGCGGAATCGTCGCCGGTCTGGCCGGGGGCTCGGTGGTCCAGGTCAGCGGCCCGACCGCCAGCCTGACCATCATCGTGGCCGACCTGATCATGACCTACGGCTGGCGGGTCACCTGCCTGGTCACCGTCCTGGCCGGGCTGCTCCAGCTCACCCTGGGCGCCTTCCGCATCGCCCGGGCGGCCCTGGCGGTCTCCCCCGCGGTCATGCACGGCATGCTCGCCGGGGTGGGGGTCACCATCGTCCTGGCCCAGCTGCACGTGGTACTGGGCGGGGCACCGCAGAGCTCCGCGCTGGCCAACATCGCCGACCTGCCCCAGCAGATCGCGCACAACCACACCCCGGCGGTGGCGGTCGGCGTCATCACCATCGCGATCATGTTCACCTGGAACAGGCTGCCCTCGCTCGGGCGACTGCGGCCCGCCGTGGTCCCCGCCGCGCTGGTGGCGGTGGGCACCACCACCGCCGTCGCCACCCTGAGCCGGTGGCAGGTGGAGACCGTCTCCCTGCCCGGCTCCCTGGCCGAGGCCTGGAACGGACCGGCCCTGCCCGAGTCCGACCAGTGGCACGGCATCGCCCTGGCCGTGGCCGCCGTGGCCATGGTCGCCAGCGTGGAGTCGCTGCTCGGCGCGATCGCCGTGGACCGCCTGCACAGCGGGCGCCGGGTCAACCTCAACCGGGAACTGTGCGGCCAGGGCGCGGCCAACGTCGTCAGCGGCGCGCTGGGCGGCCTGCCGGTGGCCGGGGTGATCGTGCGCAGCACCACCAACGTGCGCGCCGGGGGGCACACCCGGCGCTCGGCCGTACTCCACGGCGTGTGGATCCTGCTGTTCGTGGCGCTGTTCGCGCACGTGGTCGAGCTGATCCCGATGGCCGCGATGGCCGCGCTGCTGGTGTTCATCGGCGTGCAGATGGTCTCGGTCGCCCGGCTGCGCGACCTGCGCCGCCACCACGAGGCCAGCGTCTACCTGGTGACCCTGCTCGGCGTGGTCTTCCTCGGTCTGCTGGAGGGCGTGTTCACGGGCTTCGCGCTGGCCATGGTCGTGTCACTGCGCAGGCTCACCAAGCTGACCGTGACCACCGAGGAGCGGGCGGACCGCGTGCACATCACCGTGCACGGCTCCCTCACCTTCCTGGGGGTCCCGAGGCTCGCGCACGTGCTGCGCACCGTCCCCGAGGGCGCCCGGGTCGACCTGGACCTGCACGTGGACTTCATGGATCACGCCGCCTTCGAGGCCATCCACGCCTGGAGGGTGGACCACGAGCGGAACGGCGGCAGCGTCGACATCGACGAGGTGCACGAGAAGTGGTACACCCGCAGCTCCACGCGTTCGGCCCCCGCGGCCAAGACCGCGCCCGGCGGCCTGGCGCGCTGGTGGGCGCCCTGGGACATGCGCGGCGACGCCGACGCCCAGGTCAACGCCCTGGGACTGCTGACCGCCGGGACCCGGGAGTACCACGCCAGCACGGCCGACCGGATGCGGTCGCTGATGAGCCGCCTCTCGCACGGCCAGCACCCGACAGCGCTGTTCGTCACCTGCGCCGACTCACGGGTGGTGCCGAACCTGATCACCGCGAGCGGACCCGGGGACCTGTTCACCGTGCGCAACCTGGGCAACCTCGTCCCTCCGCGGGGCACCCCCGGCGACGGTTCGGTGGGGGCCGCCGTGGAGTACGCGGTGACGGTCCTGCGTGTGCCCTCGATCGTGGTGTGCGGCCACTCGCACTGCGGCGCGATGAAGGCCCTGCTGGAGAAGGCCTACCTGGACCAGGACGAGGAGGAGACCTCGCACATGTGCCGCTGGCTCGCCAACGGCGCGGCGAGCCTGGCCCGCGCGGGCGGGGAGTCCGGGGCCCTGGCAGGGCTGCCGGCCGCCGAGGCGCTGCGCCGCCTGGCCCAGGCCAACGTCCAGGAGCAGATCGGCAACCTGCTGGGCTACCCCGTGGTGCGCGAGAGGGTGGAGTCGGGCGAGCTGTCGCTGTCGGGGATGTACTACGACCTGGAGACGGCGAGGGTGCACCTGCTGGACCCCGAGACGGGGGAGTTCACCCCCGTGCGGGACATGGGCGGGCCGGTGCCCCGGCCCAGGGAGGCTCAACTGCTGGACGGGTCGTCCTCGGGCGCGTCGTCACGACCGTCCTGCTGAACCCCCGAGGCCTGGTAGGAGGCGAGCAGGATGATCACCACGATGGCCAGGACCGGCAGACCGAAGAGAGCCACCCAGAAGGCGGTGGAGTCGAACAAGAGTCATCCATTCCCGTGAACGCCGCTGCCCGCCGGGCCGTCGACCCCGGACGTCGGCCCACGGGTGTACGCGCTCCCGGACTCGTCCGGGATGGGGAGCGCAAGGGCCAATCTATCGGGGCCCGAGGTGAGGTGACCATCACCGGCGGGCTGTAGGAATGTGGCCGTGTGCGCCGGGCGCACACGGCCCGCGGCCCGGGACGAGGAGGCCGCCGAGCCCACCCGGGATTCCCGCTCGCCCGCGTCGACCAGGAGTGCGCGGAGCACACGCCCGCGAGGACGGTGATCCCGGACGGGCAGCACGGCGCCGTCTTCGGTACCGGTCCCCACCGGCGCGGGCCCGAGGGGCGCTCCCGCCACACCGGCCAGAGCGCCGACCGGGGAGCGAACACGGCCGGCTCTCCCGCACTGCGGTGCAGGTCGAAGAGGTGGAAGAGGGGGAGTCGGCCGATAAGCCGGATTCCACCACGCCCGTTCCGCTGACCTCGGACGACACCCACAGAAGCCGCGTCACCTGCGACGACAGGTCTCGCGGCTTCTCGCTGTTCCTCGGTGCTCCCCAGCCTCTGAGCAAGCACAGAGCAAACACGGGCAACACCGCTGGCGTAGGTCGTCGTGCAACCCATCGCGGCACCTGGCCTACCTGCACCTGGACACCGAAAACCCGTCTGAGCTGTGGTTTCACAGCTCACGGACTCTCGGTGTTTCTCAGCTCTGCCCATACCCATGTGCACCCGATGTGCGCCGCCACAAGCTGCTGGCCGGAGCGTTTCGATCGAAAGTTAGCTTCCACCATGCCCAGCCCGTTGACCTCAACTGACGTTCCTCGCAAGTATGCCGCCTGCGATGACAGGTCTCGCGGCTTCTTGGTGTCCCCGGCCTCCGAGCAAGCGCATGTGTCACTGGCCAGCGATACGATCCAAAACCATCACCACAAGCAAGGAAAAGTAATGCCCAAGAAGACAAAAAAGAACCAAAGCAAGAAGCAAAAGATAAACAACAGCGGAAAAAAGGCAATAATTTGGCATGAAATGACAATCGAGGAAGACTTCACCAAGGCCGCGAGTCGCATCTTTCGAATGCTCAAAAATTGCCAAGATAGATTTCCCAACAAAAAGCGAGCGCTATATATCGACGTCCAGGGCCACAGGAACAGCGAAGGGGGGTTCGATCATGACGCCTTCGAGTTGATCCACTATTTTGCCCTTGAGAAAATGGCACAGTATCTGACAGAAGTAAGGACTCCTCTGATTCACATCATCACCAATAAACCACAACTACCCCTACCCGAAGAGCTCATCATAACCGATGAGAAAAATGAGTACTCATTTGACTTCCAAGAGCTTAAAAATCGACCACGGGAAGACTCACCAGATAAAAGGAAGACCTATCCAACCACGCAAGCAATCATGGCTTACCTTGGAATGAAGGAGTTTCGCTGCCTGATCTGCTGGACCAGCGAATCAGTTGAACGAGCACACGCGGTACCGCGATCCCTAGGCGGATCAAACGATGTGCGAAATTTCGCACCACTGTGCACTGACCACCACAAAGCTTCGCCCGATGTTGCCGACTCCGAGGCGTTCTGGTCCTGGATAGACCACGAACGAAATAAATACTCAGATAATCGCCAAAAAGCAATCATGGAAATTTTCAACCCAAAAGAAGCGAGTCCAGGGAGTCAGAAAATTGACGATGGTTCAGACAACTTCTTTCGATTGGTCAAGGCAGAGCTCATAAGTCTCTACAACTGGAAAGAGGAGGACTTCTCCGCCGCACCTTGGGAGCTAATGGAACAATACCAAACGGTACTAAAGGAAGCAACTGGGAAACACTTTGCGATCGACAAAAAGGTTTCAACTCATGCGTGGGCTTTCAATGTTGCAAAACAAAGGATAGAAAAAGAGTGAGATGGCTCGAAAAATTCAAGCCAGCGCTCCAACCAAAGGAAAAACTTCTCTTTTTTATAAATTAACCATTCTTTCTCTATCTTATCTGCTTTCTGCTCTCTTCTGAGGCCCTGCTTCCTGGTGTCCTGCGCCCGTCACCCGCTGCCCTGGTCTGGTTCTCTGGAGCATGCTCGCCCCGGCCTTCCCGCTTGTCGGTCCAGTCCACCCCTTGGTCTCTGGACTTTTGCCGCCCTTGGTTCGCCCTCCTGAGACGAACGCTGTGCCCGATCTCCTTGGGCACGGCGGGGCGCGCGAGGACGCGCCGCGCGGGACGCAGGCGAGCGCGGACGCGGCGCGCCTACCGCCGGACACCCGTCAGGGTGTCCAGCAACCGCGCTTGCGCACTCTTGGTTGCTCGGTACATCAAAACACTCGCATTGATCCGCCGGAGAGAATCCCCGGTGGCTCATGCTCCGCGACACCCGCGTCCCCAACGCCCCGGTCCTGCGTCCGTTCCCTGAAACACCCCCGCCGGCCCGCGTGTTCGCCCCGCGTCCGCTCCATCACCCTCGGCCCGGCCTGCCTCATTCGCTTTGCGCTTCGACCCGCCCAGGTCGAATCAGCAAAAGAACCAGGCCCCTACTACTTCATACCCCTCCCCTTCCGTTACCCTCCCGGGGAGGCGTGTAGCGCCGCAGGCGCTACGCGCCTCCCCGGTCCCTCTTCCCGTCACCCTTCATCCACGCCCCGCGCGACCGCGCCGCCCAGGGGCCACAAGGTGGAGCGCCCCACTGTCCGAACGACCTTGTGGCCCCTGGGTGGTGTGGTAGGTCTCTGACTGGATGAAGGGTGACGGGAAGAGGGACCTATCACCACAGACCACCGCAGCGGTTCAGGCTGTCCCCCGCTTCCTGGATCCCTGATTCCCCGCCGGAGGCATGTCTTCACGGAAGCAACCGCGGAGTGGTGACCGCCAGCAACGCGCTCAGCCGTTCGCCCTCCTGACTGCGTCCCGCACCTGGCCCGCTCAGCTCAGCCGCAGGCTGCCCCGCACCGCAGGTGCGGGCTTGAAGACGTAAGGAAACTTCTCATCACCCGGCTCCGGGCATGAAGAAACCCGGAAGACTCTAAGATCTTCCGGGCTACTCCCTGACTCACACCAGGTTCGTGCCATCGTGGCACCGGATGAATGGGCCGTCATCCCGCAAAGCGTCCAAGACACGGATCAGCCTCGCTTCCGGCATCCGTTCACGCGCCTCCTCGACGCTGACCCACCGGACTGCTTTCGCCTCATCCGACGGTCGCGGTTCTCCGGATTCGACCGTGCACGCGATGGCCATACTCACCACGCCGAGTGGCATGTTCTTGTAGACCCCGACCAGGCGTCCCGGCTTGACCTTCACACCGGTCTCTTCGAAGACTTCGCGGACAACTCCATCCCTGGGGTCTTCGTGTAGCTCCAGAACTCCGCCGGGTGGAACCCATCGGCCATCGTCGTCGCGCTCGATCGCTAGGACCTGGCCGTCATCGTTGAACACCACACCCGTGACACTGACGGAGTGCTTTGGGATCTCAGCCATCCTGACCCTCTTCCCACTCGTACACGAGGGACCAGGCGTAGGCGTCCAGGACGTTCACTGTCACATCGACGTTCGTGCCCTTCGCATCGATGCCTGTTCGGGTCACCACGATGACCGGAAGCCCTCCGTCGATTCCGAGGAAGTCCACCTCTTCTTGAAGGGGTCGGCGGATGGTGATCTCCTCAGTGAATCTGACCGGCCTGTGTCCTCGCTCTCCGAGACGCCGGTACATCTCCGTGGGGCCCGCATCGGGGAAAGCGATGTCGATGCTTCCCGCGACGGCCATCGGGATGTGAGAGGTCGCCAGTTGGACCGGACGGCCGGAAGCGCTCATGTGACGCTGACGAACCAAAACCTCCGCATCGGCGGGCAACCCAAGATGGTCTGCGATCTCGGGGGAAGCTTTCTCCACCTCGCACTTCACCAGGCGTGCGCTCGACTCAAGTCCGAGCCTCTCCATCTCCTGGGCGAAGGTGCTGCCGGTGCTCTTGCCCCGGTCGAACGGGATGCGCCTGACACGCTGTGCCCTCTGCCGGGAGCTGACGAACGTGCCCTTCCCCTGGCGGCCGTAGATGTCGCCTGAAGTCTTGAGTGCCTGGATCGCGTTCTTGATGACGGTTGACGAGACCCCGTACTCCTCAGCGATCTCCGCGAAGGAGGGCAGCTTGTCTCCGGGCTTCAGGTCTCCACGCTGGATCTTCGCGCGGATGTCATCCACGATCCGCCGGTAGAAGACCTCGTCCTCTGCGAACTTCATCTATCCCTCCTTGACCTGCGAGCTTAGTGCACTTAGATCTCCAAGCGATGTGCGGCCTGCCTCGATCTTCTTGCCTTCCACTCCAACTTGGTGTACAAAGTACTCACAACTTAGAACACCAAGTGCACCAAGGAGATTCCTGATGCGAAGCATCCCCGTTGACACGTCCCGGATGGTCTTCATCGCGGCTGGTTCCCCGCGCCCCAAGGTCAAGGACCGCCAGACCGGCGAGATCAAGTACAACGCCGACGGCTCCCCGATGTGGCAGCTCCAGGTCTTGGCGCAGGTGGAGGACAACGACGCCGAGACCCTGCTGATCAGCTTCCCGGCCGCGCACGCGATCACCGCTCGCCTGGGCACCCCGCTGAACGTGCAGGACCTGACGGCGATCCCGTGGGAGACCAACGGCCGTCACGGCGTGGCTTTCGCCGCCGCCTCGATCGCGCCCATGGACCCGCGCAAGAGCGTTGAGTGATGCCTGCCTGCTCGGTGTGTGCGGGCACCGGGGAGGTCCGGCACATGCCCGGCTTCCGCCTCACCCTGTGCCCCACCTGCCATGGCAAAGGCGAAACCTCCTGAGAGGAGAAGGTTGATGTTCCCCGAGATTCTGTGGGCGGTCCCTCCGGCCGCCGCTGCGGTGCCGCTCTCGGCCGCCGCCTGGCACCACTGGTCGCCTACCACCTGGTCCTACGGTCCCGGCCTGGTCGGTTCCGCTCTGCGCGTGCACCTGACGTGGGAGGACGTAGCCCAGGGCTGCGGGCTCTCCTACACCCGCCGTAAGACCCAGGTCAAGGGCGGGGTGCGCCGGGTGAGCGTGCAGAAGAAGCCCAGGCTGCGCCGGTTCCGCCCGACCCCCTACGGGTTCCGGGTCCGTGCCCGCCTGCACGACGGCCAGACCCCGGAGGACTACCAGGAAGCGCTGACCCGGCTGGCGCACGCCTGGCGGGTGGACGCGGTCCGCATCCGCACTTCCGGGCCCGGGTGGGTGGAACTGGTGGCCTCGCGCCGCGACCCGCTGAGCACCGTCACCAACGCCGCGCCGCTGGCCCCGGACTGGGAGCTGCTCAAGGTCCGCATGGGCACCCTGGAAACCGGCGACCCGTGGATCATCGACTTCCGGGCGGTGCCGCACTGGCTGATCATGGGCGCCACCCAGTCGGGCAAGTCCACCGACATCAACGCCCTGGTCTACCAACTGGCGCCCCAACCCGTGGCGCTGGCCGGGCTGGATCTCAAGGGCGGTGTGGAACTGACCCCCTACGCCCGGCGGATGTCGAAGCTGGCCACGACCCGCACGGAGTGCGTGGTGCTGCTCGATGACCTGATGGCCATGCTCAACGACCGGATGACCCTGTGCCGTGAGGCGGGGGTGCGCAACATCTGGCAGTTGCCCGAAACCGACCGGCCCATGCCGGTGGTCACCGTGGTCGATGAGGTCGCGGAACTGTACCTGATGACGGACAAGTCCGAGAAGGACGAGATCGCGCGCACGTCCACGCTGCTGTTGCGCAACGCCCAACTGGGCCGCGCCTTCGGGCTGCACCTGGTGATCGCAGGACAGCGGGTCGGCTCCGACCTGGGTCCGGGTGTGACCGCGCTGCGCTCGCAGATCACCGGGCGGATCTGCCACCGGGTCAACGACGGCGAGACGGCCAAGATGGCGCTCGGTGACCTGGCCCCGGACTCACTGTCGGCCGCGATGAGGATCCCCGCCGAGATGCCCGGGGTGGCCGTGACCGTGGGAGCGGACGGGCGCTGGTACCGGGGCCGCTCTGACCTGACCACGGAGGAGATGGCCGAACAGGCCTCGGCCGAATACGCGCACATGGCCCCGGACTGGGACCTGTTGGTCTCGGGCCGGACCAAGGAGAAGGAAACCGTTCCGGCCGACGCCGTCGACTGGGACCGACTGGAAGAGGAGATGTCCTGATGACCTGCGAGTTCTGTTCCAACACCGCGACCACGCGCGCTATCTCGGGCGGGCAGTCGTCCTGGGTGTGCAACACCCACTACGCGGACATGGAAGCCAACTTCGACGGGGACCTGCGCGGGTTCCGCAACTGGGTGTGATCGGCCATGGCGCTCTCCTACTGGTGCACGCGGTGCTGCAAGAACGCCTACACCAAGACCACGACCACCGACGAGTGGGTGTGTGAAGCCCACTATCGCGAGATCGACGGATAGCCCATGACCTGCCAGATGTGCGGCACGGGCGGCGCCTACCGGGTCAAGAACGCGGTCGGTGTGACCTACACGGTCTGCAAGCGGTGTGACTGGCTGTACTTCGACTACGACTGGGGTGAGACATGAAGCGCGCACTGTCCGTGTCGGCGGACTGGGGTCCGATCCTGGTACTGGCCGGGATCGCCGCTGCGGGCTCCTTCACCCACATCCGCGACCTGGCCGAGAAGTCGGGACAGCACGGGTGGATGGCCTGGGCTATCGCGGTCTCCATCGACCTGACCTGCGTGATGGCGGCCCGGGAGCGTCAGCGTGATGCCGACCGTGGTACCTCGGCAGGCTTGACGTGGCCGACCGTGGTCCTGGTCGGGGCGGTGGTGCTGACCCTGGCGGCGAATCTGGCCACGGCTCAGCCCACGGTGTGGGGCTGGATCATGGCCGCGACTCCGGCCGCCGCGTTCCTGGTGGCGGTGTCCATGTTGGAACGCCGCGCCGCTCACCGCGCTCCCACCGAGGAACCGGCCCCGGCCACTGAGGCTGAGGCTGGGGAAGGGCGTGAGGAGTACAGGGTCACCGAGGTGCGCTGGCAACACACCGAAACCGCCCCGCCCTCCGCCCCGACGCCTGAGCCTGCGCCTGCTCCGGTGGCCGCGCCTGCACCACCGGCCCCGGTCGCCGTGGAACAGGGTCACCCGTTGGCCTCCTACGCCGCTCAGCTCGCCCAGGACTACCGGGTCACCCATGGCCGTGAGATCACCGTGACCGCGTTGCGCTCCCGGCTGGGGGTCTCCGAAACGGTGGCCGCGACCCTGCGTGACCAGATCACCAGCTGACAGAGAGGAGGTGATCGCTCGATGCAGTGCCCCACCTGCGCGGGAACCAAGGTAAGCCGCACCGGCACATGCAGGTCCTGTAAGGGAACCGGATCCCTCTGAGAGGAGAACGACGTGAACACCAAGACCGTGAAGTGCCTGGACTGCTCCGGCACCGGCCGCGTGCTCGCTCAAAAGTTCGGGCTGTTGGTGCGCAAGTACCACGCCTGCCCCACCTGCAAGGGCACCGGGACGGTGAAGCTGTGAAGGACTGCTCGCACTGCCAGGGGACTGGACAGGTCGTCGAAGACGTGCCCATGCGACGCAAGGACCTGCCCGGACAGCAAGCCTGGTGCCTGTCCTGCCTGGGCACCGGCAAGACCACTGCACACGAGAACTGACCTGAGAAAGGACGAACATCATGGCAACCAAGTACGAGACCTGCAACATCTGCAACGGCACGGGCCGGGTCGTGGTCGAGAAGCTGGGGATCCTGGGAGGGCGCCGGTACGGGACCTGCGGCAAGTGCGACGGCTCCGGCAAGACCGTCCGGTACACCCGCTGAACCCGCGATGACTGTGCCTGACAGCTGTCTGTGTTCGACCTGCTACGGCCACGGCGTCACCAGCGAGGGTGACACCTGCTCCGACTGCTCGGGCTACGGCCACACCTCGACCTGACCGGACGGAACGGCACTGCTTCCACACACCCGCCGAACCGTCACCTGCTTCGCCTGACCAACCAACCCAACACGCGACACGAGAACGAAGGAGACACGCCGTGAACTGCTGGGAGAAGCCCACGAAGGGCGATGACGAGACCACCAAGCTGACCGTGGGGAAGCCGACCCGATGAGGCGCACCGAGACCTGCCGCCACTGCGGCTCGCCGGTCAGCTACAGCGGCCCGATCGACACCGCCCCGCAGCGGTGCTTCCACTGCCCCAAGTCGGCCTAGACAGCAAAGCGCCGGGGTGCGGCGCTGCTTCCACACACCCGCCGCACCCCGGTTCACCTACCCAACGAACCCAACACGCGAATGCAAGGAACGAAAGGGGCCCGACCAGCCTATGACATCCAACGCCTTCCCCACGGTGTTCGCCGCGATGACGGCCGCGCACCACGCGGGTGACTACCTCCTCCAGAACGACCACCAGGCCCAGCACAAGACTGAGTCCTGGACAGCGAACCAGGCGCACGTGGCCAGCTACCACCTGGCCCAGCTCGCCGCTGTCGGCCTGGCCTCCCGCGTCCTGGGGCTGCGGCTCTCCCCCGTCCGGCTGGCCGCCGGGGTGGCCGTGTCCTGGGTGACGCACTCGGTGATCGACCGCCGTTGGCCGGTGCGCTGGTGGATGACCCACACCGGCTCCAAGGGCTTCTACGCCAACGGCGGTGCCCCGCACGCAGACCAGGCCATGCACCACGCCGCCCTGTTCGTGGCCGCACTCGTGGCCACCTCCGGGGGCGAACCGTCGTGAACCGCCCGCTCTGTCAGAGCAGCAACGTCAGGGATCACAGCCGCAACGGCGAACACCTGGGCTCCTCGTGTGGGGACTGCTCGAACACCTGGTAACCCCCGACCTCTGACCGCTTCTCGGCCCTGGTGACGGTGCTGCTTCCACAACACCCGCCGCACCAGGGCCTCACCTATCCACGAAAGGCCCTGCTTCGTCATGTCCGAACCCGAACACATCGGCGGACTCCTCGGCCCCGCCCTGGCCCGGATCACCGCCATGGACGAGAACCACCTGGACCGGTGGATCACCCGTGCCCGCGCTCTGCGCGGTTGCTCCTGCCCGGTCCGCCTGACCGGCGAGACCACCCGACTGGACCCTGAGACGGGCGAGGTGTTCTCGCACTACTCCACTGCCACGGAACCGGCCAACGAACTGCTGATGCGGTGCAAGAACCGTCGCGCCTCCCGGTGTCCCTCCTGCTCGGAGGAATACCGCGCTGACACCTACCACCTGGTCAAGGCTGGGATCGTCGGCGGGGACAAGGGCGTGCCTTCCTCGGTGAGGGTGCATCCGCGGGCGTTCATCACCTTGACCGCTCCCTCCTTCGGTCCGGTCCACCGTGGCCCGGGGAAGGACGGCCGTACTCGGGTCTGCCACCCGCGCCGGAGCGGTGCGGCTTGCTTCAAGCACCACCGCGCGGAAGACCCCCTCATCGGCCAACCCCTGGACCCGGCCGCCTACGACTACGTGGGACACGTGCTCTGGCACGCTCACACCGGGGAGTTGTGGCGGCGCTTCACCCTGTACCTGCGCAACCACCTGGCCTCGGCCGCCGGCCTCTCGCGCACGGAGTTCTCCAAGCGAGTGCGCGTCTCCTACGCCAAGGTCGCTGAGTTCCAATCCCGGGGCGCGGTGCACTTCCACGCGGTGATCCGCCTGGACGGCTACACCAAGGACCCCGGCGCGTGGCCGCCGCCCCCGGTGTGGGCCAGCATGGACATGCTCACCGCCGCCGTGGATTCGGCCGCTCGGGCGGTCTCGCTCACCTCTCCGGAGGTCAACGGCCGCACCTGGGAACTGGCCTGGGGCGAGCAGGTGGACGTGCGCCCCATCGAGAGCTTCGGTCCCGATCGGGCGCTCACCGACACGGCCGTGGCCGGGTACATCGCCAAGTACGCCACCAAGGCTGCTGAGGACACCGGCACCCTGGACCGGCGTATTCACGACATCGACCACGTGGACATGACCCAGGTCCGGCCCCACGCGGGCAGGCTCATCTACACCTGCTGGCGGCTGGGGAACGCCCGCCTGTACCCCCAACTTGAAGGGCTCAAGCTGCGTCAGTGGGCGCACATGCTCGGGTTCCGGGGCCACTTCTCGACCAAGTCGCGTCGCTACTCCACGACCCTGGGCAAGCTGCGTCAGGTGCGTGCCGACTACGCGGCCGGACGCCCCTGGGACACCGAGACCTTCACCCCGCTCGTGGTCCAGGACGAAGAGACCACGCTGACCCTGACCAACTGGCACTACCTCGGACAGGGGCTCTCCCCCGGCGAGTGGGCGTTGGCGTCCATGGTGGCCGGGATAGGCCGTACCACCGAGGATGCGGAGGTGTCCCGGTGAAGACCCTGGAACGCCTGTGGACCCTGGAAGAGACGGCCGCCTACCTCGGTGTCCCGGTCAAGACCCTGTACCAGTGGCGCTACCTGCGCACCGGCCCGCCCTCGCACCGGGTCGGCCGTCACGTCCGCTACGAACCGACCGAGGTCCGCGCCTGGGTCCTGGAACAGGACTGAGGGCCGCTCATGGGACACGTACAAGACCTGTGGAAGACCCGGGCAGGCGGTAAGACCGCCCGTTACGGCAAGGGCAAGCGGTATCTCGCCGTGTGGCGGGATCCCGGCGGCGAACGGGCTACCCAGCTCTTCCGGCGCAAGGTGGATGCCGAGAAGCACGTCTCCGTCATGGAGACTGACCGGCTCCGGGGCGTCTACGTCGATCCCCGCGCGGGTCGGGTGACGGTTCGCGAGTACGCGGAGACCCGTTGGCTCCCTCAGCTCGTCCACGTGGCGGACGGGACCAAGGAGACCTATGAGCGCCATCTCCGGCACCGGGTCTATCCGGCGTTCGGTGGACGTGAGATCGGTAGTGTGACGCGCGCTGACACCAAGTCCTTCGTGGCCCGGTTGGCGGGTGATCCGGGGCTGTCGGCGAGTACGGTGCACACGGCGTTCGCGACGCTGCGGATCCTCATGCAGGCCGCCGTGGATGACGAGATCATCACCGCCAACCCGTGCTCGCGCGTCAAGCTGCCCAGGCTCGGTGACCGGGTGGTCGACCCGCTTCCTGCGGATGCGGTCCTCGCCCTGGCGGACGAGATCAGCCCGCGCTACCGGGTGGCGGTCTTCCTCGGTGCCGGTGCTGGCCTGCGACGCGGTGAGGCTCTCGGGCTCGCCGTTCCCCGGATCGACTTCACCAGGCGCCATGTGGACGTGCGGGTCCAGGCGCAGAAGGGCAAGCTCGTGGAGCTCAAGACCAAGTACTCCCGGCGGATCGTGCCCGTTGACGACCTGGTGTTGGAAGAGGTCCGGCGGCACATGGAGCTCTACGAACCGGCTCCGGGACAGGTGCTGATCAGCAACACGTGGAAGGCCGTGGCCAAGCCTTCGGCGTTCAACTCGGCCTGGTCCAACGCGGTGGCCAAGACGGGATTGCCCAAGGGCACCCGCTTCCACGACCTGAGGCACTTCTACGCCTCGGCGCTCATCGCGGCCGGGGTGAACCCGAAGGCCATTCAGCACCGAATGGGGCACGCCTCGATCACCGAGACCTTCGACACCTACGGGCACCTGTTCCCCGACCATGAGGAGCTGGGACGCGGGGCGATAGACCTGCTCCTGCGCTCCGGCTGATCCGCCGGAGCAAACAAGGAGCAAACGCGGCCGACTCTCGCTCGCCGCGCACCTGGTCAGAGAGGTGGAAGAGGGGGAGTCGGCCGATAAGCCGGATTCTGTCGGTCCGTACGGACCGGGCGGTCATCCATCTGGGACCGTCGTTGCCGACGGCCTCGGTGCGGTCTACCCGCGGACTCGGGCGGGCCGCCCTCGAACATCCGCGCGGGAACCCCGGGGTTCCCTTTTTGACCTTGCTCCGGGTGGGGTTTACCGAGCCGACCGGATCACTCCGGCCGCTGGTGGTCTCTTACACCACCGTTTCACCCTTACCACCGCGAGCGGTGGCGGTCTGTTTTCTGTGGCACTGTCCCGCGGGTCACCCCGGGTCGGTGTTACCGACCACCCTGCCCTGTGGAGTCCGGACTTTCCTCGGAACCGCGCACCCGGCGCGGTCCGCGACCGCCTGGCCGACTCCCCTCCCCCGCGATTCTACGCCCTCGCGGGCCCCTTTCCTCCCCGCGTCACCGCCGTCTCAGGCCAGGTGGGCGGTGTCGTTGAGGGAGCGCACCACCATGGGGCCGTCGGCGAACACGTCCACCTCCGTCAGGCAGGCGGTGTCCAGGTGCATCCGGTACAGCGCCTCCAACGGGGCGAGCACGGCCTGCTGCACCATCACCTTGATGGGGGTCACGTGGGTGACCACCAGGACGGTGCGGCTCCGGTGGCGCTCGACCAGGGCGTCCCGGGCGGCACCGACCCGTGCGGCCGCCGCGGCGAAGCTCTCCCCGCCGGGCGGCCCCGTGTGGGGGTCGGCCAGCCAGCGGTCCACCTCGGCCGGGGCCGCGGCCCGGGCCTCGGCGAAGGTCATCCCCTCCCAGTCGCCGAAGTCGGTCTCGACGAACCCCTCGTCGATCTCGACCGGCAGCCCGAGCGCCTGGGCGGCGTGTGCGGCGGTGTCCCTGGTCCGCCGCAGCGGCGAGGACACCACCGCGTCGATCGGCCGCCCGGCCAGGCGGCGGGCCGCAGCCCGGGCCTGGGCGTGGCCCTCCTCGGTCAGCGGGATATCGCCCCGGCCCGCGAAGCGGCGCTCCACCGACAGGGGTGTCTGCCCGTGCCTGAGCAGGAGGAGCCGGGTGGGTTCGGTGTCGGCGGAGGCCCAGCCCGTGCTCACCGCGCGGCCGGGGCGTTCAGGCCCGACTCCTCGGTGCGCACCAGGATGCGGCGGCAGTCCTCGCAGCGCACGATCTCGTCCGCGGGGGTGGCCTTGATCTCGTTGAGCTCGACCGTGCTCAGGGCGAGCTTGCAGCCCCCGCAGCGGCCGTAGCGCAGCGGTGCCGCGGCCACGCCGTCGTACTGGGAGCGCAGCTTGTCGTAGAGGGCCAGCAGGTCGGCGGGAACGTCCTCCGCCACCCGCGCGCGGTCCTCGGTGACCCGGGCGCGGTCCCACTGGATCCCGGCGGCGGCCGTGTCCCGGCGGGCGACCACCTCGGTGTGCTCGGCCACGAGGCGCTCGCGCTCGGCGGCCAGCCGGGCGGCCTCGGCGCTGAGCTCCTCGGAGCGCTCCATCACCTCCAGGACGATCTCCTCCAGCTCGGCCTGGCGGCGGCCCAGCGAGGCGACCTCCGACTGCAGGTTCTGCAGCTCCTTGGCGTTGGTGATCTGTCCCGACTCCAGGCGTTTGGTGTCGCGCTCGGCCCGGGCGCGCACCTGGTCGACGTCGCTCTCGGCCTTGCGCTGCTGGCGCTCGACGTCGGAGACCCTGGTCTGGGCGGCGATCAGTTCGCCGTCGAGCTGGTCCACCCGCTCCTTGAGCCGGGCCGCCTCGGCGACCTCGGGCAGGTTCCGCGCGCGGTGGTCCAGGCGCTGGAGCTCGGTGTCCAGTGCCTGGAGGTCGAGCAGTCTGGCCTGTGCGGCGGGTTCGGCTTTCACGTGTGACGTCTCCTGGGGTGGCTGGGGAAGGCGAGTATGCCGTCCGCGCCCTACTCTGTGCAGTTGGTCGGTCCGCCCCGGACGGGGCGGCGCGGGCTCTCAGAGGTTCGGGACGGCCTGTGACCAGGCGTCCGTCACCGTCGTCGAAACGCGGATCTCCACGTTAGCCCCATCGGGGCCGGACGTGCTCCCGAGTTCCTCGGTCAGGTGGCGGGCTCCGTCGGCCAGCCAGGGCCACTCGCTGGCGAAGTGGGCGGTGTCGACGAGGGCGGGACCGCCCGGGTTCCCCATGAACTCCGAGGCCGGGTGGTGGCGCAGGTCGGAGGTGACGAAGACGTCCACGCCAGCGGCCCGGGCCGCACCGAGCAGGGAGTCGCCCGCGCCGCCGGACACCGCGACGGAGGTCACGAGGCGGTCGGGGTCCCCCGCCACGCGGATCCCGGCGGCGGTGGCGGGCAGCGCCGAGGCCACCTGCTGAGCGAACTCGCGCAGCAGGGTGGGCCGCTCCAGGGCGCCGATCCGGCCGATGCCGCGGCGGCCCTCGGGGTCGGTGGTGTCGGGGTCCAGGGGGCGCAGCGGCCCGGTCAGGCCCACCGCGCGGGCCAGGGCGTCGGAGACCCCCGGCGCGGCGGTGTCGGCGTTGGTGTGCGCGGTGTACAGGGCGGTCCCGGACCGGATGAGGCGGTGCACGATCCGCCCCTTGGGGGTGTTGGCGGCCACGCTGGTGACCCCGCGCAGCATGAGCGGGTGGTGGGTGATGATCAGGTCGGCGCCCCAGGTCAGGGCTTCGTCGACGACGGCGTCCACCGGGTCGACGGCGAACAGGATCCGCGCCACCGGTTGGACGGGGTCGCCCGCCACGAGGCCGACCGCGTCCCAGGAGGCGGCCCAGGCGGGCGGGTAGACCCGCTCGAAGGCGGCGGTGACGTCGGACAGTGCGGGGTGCGCGGTCTGGGTGTTCACGCCCCGACACTAGCGTTCCTCCGGTCCGTCGGCGAAGCGTTGCCCCGCCCGGCCCAGGAGGGCGCCCGCCTCCCGCAGGCGCACGGCGACCTCGGGCGGGGCCTCCAGGTCACCGGACACGCCCAGGGACAGAACCGCGGCCGTGTACTGGCAGACCAGGTCCAGGGAGTCGGCGCTGATCCGCACCCGGCAGCCGTGGGCGCCCCGCGGCTCGATCCGGCCCGGCAGGGGGCCGTAAAAACGGGCCCGCAGCTCCTCGGCGCCCGTCTCCAGGGTGGCGAGCACCGTGTACCGGTAGGTCCCCCCGGCGAAGAGGCGGGTGAGGAAGGCCGCCGGGTCGGGTTCGGGCAGCCTCCTCGGGGGGAACCGGCGGTGGGTGGCCCGGGGGTCGCGGACGCGGTCCACTCGGAGGGACCGCCAGTCGTCGCGGCCCTGGTCGTGCGCGATCAGGTACCAGTGCCCGCCGTGGAATACCAGGTGGTGCGGCTCCACCCGGCGTTCGCTGGCGTTGCCCGCCCGGTCTCGGTAGGCGAGGTCGGTGACCACGCGGCCCCGGCAGTGGGAGGCCAGCAGGCCAAGGACGGCGGGGTCCACACCGGAGGCCCGGTGGTGGGGCACCGCGGTGGCGCTGTCGGCGACGGCGGCCAGGCGCGGGCGCAGGCGCGCGGGCAGGAGGCGTTCGAGTTTGGCCAGGGCCCGCAGCGCGCTGTCCCCCAGCCCGGGGACCGTCACCAGGCCCAGGGCGATCGCGACGGCCTCATCGTCGTCCAACAGCAGCGGGGGCAGGCCGTGCCCAAAGCCGAGCCGGTAGCCGCCCGCCGTTCCCGGAGTTCCCTCCACCCGGTAGTCGAGTTCGCGGAGCCGCTCGACGTCGCGGCGCAGGGTGCGGGCGCTGACCCCGAGCCGCTCGGTGAGCTCGGCCCCGCTCCACTCGCGCCGGGAGTGCAGCAGCGACAGCAGGCGCAGCAGCCGTTGGGGCATACCCGCGCGGACGGAATCGCTCATGGGCGCAGACTGCCAGGGATCGCGGCCGTGGTGTGGCCGCATCGCCCCCTACGGTGGCGCCCATGAGCGAGAAGAACCACACGGCGCGTTCCCTGGCCCGCCACGTGAGCGGCCCGGTGTACGGGCCCGCGACCCCCGGCTACGACGAGGCGCGCACGGGGATGCAGCAGTTGGACCGGCACCGGCCCGACGCGGTGGTGGAGGCCGCCGACACCGGGGACGTGCGCGCCGCCGTGGCCTGGGCGGCCCGGCGGGGGGCGCGGGTGTCGGTCCAGCTCACCGGGCACGGGCTGGGCGCGGGCATGGAGGGCGGTGTCCTCGTCCTCACCCACCGCCTGGACGGGGTGCGGGTGGACCCCGCCCGGGGCACGGCGCGGGTGGAGGCCGGGGCCACCTGGCGGGCGGTGGTCGACGCGGCCGCCGAACACGGGCTGGCGCCCCTGTCGGGCAGCTCACCGGAGGTGGGTGCGGTGTCCTACACGCTCGGCGGCGGCGTGGGGCTGCTGGCCCGCCGGTACGGGTTCGCCGCCGACCACGTGCGGCGCGTCGACCTGGTCACGGCCGACGGCCGCCAGCGCGAGGTGACCGAGTCCGGCGACCCGGACCTGTTCTGGGCCCTGCGCGGCGGCGGGGCGGGGACGTTCGGGGTGGTCACCGCCATGGAGATCGACCTGTTCCCGGTCCCCCGGATCTACGGCGGAAGCCTCTACCTGGACCTGACCGCCGGACCCGGCGCCCTGGGGAAGTGGCTTCGGTGGACCGGGACGGTGCCCGAGGAGCTGACCTCGGGGGTGTCGGTGGTGGCCTACCCGGACGCGGACGGCCTGCCCGAGACGCTGCGCGGCCGACGGGTGGCCCAGGTGTCGGTGGCCTGGTCGGGGCCGCCCGAGGAGGGCCCGGCGGTCGTGGAACCGCTGCGTTCGGCGGCCCCGGTACTGTTCGACACCCTGCGCGAGATGCCCTACACCGACTCGGGCGAGGTCTTCGACGAGCACCACGACCGGGCGGGCTTCCGGGGCCGCGGCGTACTGGTCGACCGCCTGGACGGGGACTCCCTGGCCGCGCTGACCGCTCTGACGGACGCGGCGCCGTTCATGTGCGCGGTCTGGCTGCGCCACCTGGGCGGCGCCCTGGCCCGGGCGCCGCGGAGCGCCAACGCGGTCGGCCACCGGGACGCCGCCTACGCGCTGACGGTGCTCACCTTCGCCGGGTCCGAGGACACCGACGCGATGCGCGGCCTGCGCGAGGAGGCGGCGGCGCTGTTCGGAGCGCACACGGTCGGACGCCCGTTCAACCTGGGCTTCGGGCCGATGACGGAGGCCGAGGTGCGCGAGGCGTTCGACCCGGGTGCCCACGAACGGCTGGTCCGGCTCAGGGCGGAGTACGACCCGCACGGCGTGTTCCACTCCCACCGTCCGATCGGGCCGTGCTGAACGGGTCGGCGGGTTTTGGCCCGGTGGTGTGAGCACCGGCACGGACGGCCCGCTCCGGGGCGGGCCTAGGCTGGTCGGGCGATGAGGAACAACGAGCAGCAGCGCCCCGTGTCCCCGGTCGGCGCCCACGTCCCGGTCGCGGGCGGCATGGCCGCCAAGGGCCTGGCCTACGCCGAGGAGATCGGCGCCGAGACCGTCCAGGTGTTCGTGTCCAACCCGCGCGGGTGGGCGACCAACGGGGGAGACCCCGAACAGGACGCCCGGATGCGCGAGCGCACGGACCTGCCCGTGTTCGTCCACGCCCCCTACCTGATCAACCTGGGCACCCCCAGCGAGGAGACCGCGGACAAGTCGGTGCGCTCGCTGGAGCACGCGCTGCGCCGCGCGGCCCAGATCGGCGCGCGGGGCGTGGTGGTGCACACCGGTTCGGCCGTCTCGGGCGGGCGCGACCTCGGGCTCTCGCGTGTCCGGGAGCGGTTGATGCCTCTGTTGGAGGGGCTCGGCGAGGACGTGCCCCCGGTGCTGCTGGAGCCCATGGCCGGGCAGGGCCAGGTGCTGTGCGCGACCATCGACGACCTGGCCGCCTACCTGGAGGTGCTGGAGTGGCACCCCCGGGTGGGCGTGTGCCTGGACACCGCGCACATGTTCGCCGCCGGGCACGACATCTCCACCGTCGGGGGGATGCGCGCGGCCCTGGACCGCTTCGGCGAGGTGGTCGGCGCCGACCGGCTGCGGATCGTGCACTGCAACGACTCCAAGGCGCCGTGCGGCAGCTGCAGGGACCGGCACGAGAACATCGGCGCCGGGCACATCGGCGCCGAGCCGTTCGGGGAGCTGTTCCGGCACCCGGTGAGCGCCGGGGTGCCGCTCGTTTTGGAGACCCCGGGCCCGGCGGGGCCGCACGCCGCCGACGTGGCCGCGCTGAAGAGGCTGCGCGAGGGCTAGCTCACCGCTCCCCGTCCCGGGGGTCCTCCCGGTCGGCCTCGGCGAGTACGGGGAAGACGTCGGTGTGCACCTCGACGCTCTCGGTGCCCGGGTGGCTCTCGGCGGTCCGGTCCCGGAAGCGCTCGCTCCAGGAGCGCAGGAAGTCGTGGAGCGCTCCGGTGAACTCCGCCGTCTCCTCGGGGGTCATCCGCACATGGCCGGTGGAGTCGGCCGCGGCGTTCTCCCACCGCCGTACGGCGGGGTCGTCGGGACGCTCCCGGACCAGCGCGGTCCAGCGCTCCAGGCGCTCCCGCCTCTGCTGGAAGTGGCGGTCCAGGACGGCCCGGACGACCTGCCGGGTGGCGGGGTCGCGGAGGAACACCTGCCCTCGCATGTTCCAGCCCCCGGGGCGTACCCGCCACCAGCGCTCGCGCCCGCCCTCGCGCCCCGGCTCGTCGTCGATGAACCCGTACCGGGACAGCTGGCGCAGATGGTAGCTGGTGGCCCCGCTGCTCTCCCCGAGGCGCTGGCCCAGGAGGGTGGCGGTGGCCGGCCCGTGCAGCGTGAGCTCGTCCAGCAGCCGGGCCCGCAGGGGGTGGGCCAGCCCGCGCAGGGCCCGGGCGTCGACCAGCAGCTGTTGGGAGGCCTCGGGGACGGCGTGGTCGTCGGTCATGGCCCCACCGTACTGGGGCCTCCCCTCCGCCGACAGAGCACTGCAAAGATTCCTTGGCGCAGCGGGTCTCCCGGTCGCGGGGAGGGGTCAGCGCGGGGAGGCCGGGACGCGGTCGCACAGCCGGGCGCCCTCCGCGACGGCCCGGCGCAGGAGCAGGGCCGTGCACGTGACCAGCAGTCCGCCCGCGACGAAGGGCAGGGCCAGGTCGATCCGGCCCAGCAGGCCGCCCAGCAGGGCGCCCAGGGGGGCGGCTCCCCAGCCGACCGTGCGGAAGGCGGCCGAGGCACGGCCGCGCAGGCGGTCCGGGACCACCGTCTGCAGGAGCGGCGCGGCGGCGATGTTGGAGGCGGCCACGCACAGGCCCAGGACCGCCCAGAGCAGGGCGCCGAGGTAGGCGTTGGGCAGCACGCCGACCAGGACCAGGCACAGGCCCAGACCGGTGTAACCGCCCGTCGTCATCGCCGCGCGACCGGTCCGGGCCATGAGCCGTGACGCGCACACCGCGCCCAGCAGGCCGCCGACGGCGGAGGAGGCCAGGAAGAGCCCGAAGAGGGCGGGCGGCACGCCGAGGACGTGCTGGACGTGCAGGACCAGCACCGCGGTGCCCGTCTGGACGCCGGCCATGGTCGCGGCGTTGACGAGGGCGAGCCGACCCAGCAGGGGGTCGCCGAAGACGTAGCCGAAGCCCTCGCGCAGGGAGCGCAGCACCCCGGCCCGCGGCTCGGCGCCCGGATCGGGCTCCGGTACCGCCGCGCCCGGAGGGCGGCGGCGCAGGAGCGCCACGACGACGGCCACCAGCACGGCGCACAGGGCGTAGGACAGCGCCGCCCCGGCCACCGGAAGCACCGCCGCCACGGCGAAGAGCACCCCGGCCACGGGTCGGGCCGCGAAGTCCTGCGCGACCAGGCGCCCCGCCTCCGCCCTTCCGTTGGCGCGGTCCAGCAGCCGGGCCGGGACCAGGCGGACCACGCCGATCCGGCTGGCCGGATCGCTCACCGTCTCACAGCACACAACGGCGAACAGGGTCGCGTACAGGGACCACAGGGACGCGTGTCCGGTCAGGATCACCACCGTGAGCACTCCCACGGCGGTCGCGGCCACCGCGTTGGCGACGGCCATGGCGCGGAGGCGGTCCACCCGGTCGAGCAGCACGCCCGCGAGGGGGGCGACGAGCAGCCAGGGCAGGAAGCGAGCCGCCGCCAGCCCGGAGACGGCGAGGGGGTCGGAGGTCAGGGTGGCGGCGATCAGCGGCAGGGCGGTGGCGAGGGTGCCGTCGCCGAGGTTGGTGAGGGTCCCGGCCGCCCAGAAACGGGCGAAGGCCGAGCCGAGGCGTTCCCGGCTCGGTGGGACGGCGGGGGGTGCGGTGTCCATGGGGCCTCTCGGTGGGGGTCGGGGGCGGGAACGCCACCACACTAAGACAAAGTTTTCTTTGCAAAGCTTTCTCCGCAAAGATTTCTTTGAACACTCGGGACGAGGCGCTCCCCCGGCGCGTGCGCCCGCGCGACCGCCCCTGGCGACAGAACCGGAATCGGCGACAATGGGGACAGCCCCGAGAGCCCGGGGCGTGCCCCGGAGCGAGGAAGAAGGTGTCCACGGATGGATCCGGTCTCCATGGTCTTCGGAGCGGTGATCGCACTCGGCGGTTTCGTGTTCGGCCGCGTGCTCACCAAACGCCAGGCACGGGAGGCCCTCGAACGGCGGAGCAGACAGGAACAGGCCCGGGCCCTGGGCGCGCAGCAGAACCCGCAACCCCTCTGCGGCTGCGGCCACCACCTGGTCTTCCACGACCAGAAGACCAAGAAGTGCCAGACCCAGGTGGTCATCCCCGGCCGCTGGACCGGGCAGTCCGGCTCCACCTACCGCCAGTGCATGTGCCAGGGCTACCGGGGCCCGCTCCCCCTGGACGAGTACTACGCGCCCGACTACCTCAACGAGACCGACGGCTGACCCGGCACCGGGCGGGTCGTCCACAGGGGCTACCGCGGCACGCGCCCGTCCGCTTTCCTGGAGGAGGTGGCCGTCGCGCGCCCCGGCCCCGCCCCGGCGGGCCGGTGCGCGACCGGCCCCGCGGTGCGGCAAGCTGGGAGACGCGGTCCTCCCCGGAGGGCCCCGTCTCCCCGGCACCCGAACGTGCCCGCAACGAACAGCCAGAGAGTGGACGCCAACCAGTGACGACCCCCGTGACACCCACGATCGACCAGCGCATCGCCGAGGAACTCGGTGTGGGCGCGCACCAGGTCGCCTCCGCCGTCGACCTCCTCGACAGCGGATCGACCGTGCCCTTCATCGCCCGCTACCGCAAGGAGGCCACCGGCGGGCTGGACGACGCGCAGCTGCGCGCCCTGGAGGAGCGCCTGCGCTACCTGCGCGAGCTGGACGAACGCCGGGCCGCGATCCTGGAGTCGATCCGTTCCCAGGGCAAGCTAGACGAGGAGCTGGCGGCGCGTATCCGGGCCGCCGACTCCAAGGCCCGCCTGGAGGACATCTACCTCCCCTACAAGCCCAAGCGGCGCACCAAGGCCCAGATCGCCCGCGAGGCCGGGCTGGAACCGCTGGCCGAGGGGCTGCTGGCCGACCCCGGCCAGGACCCCGAGCGGACGGCGGCGGCCTACGTCGACCCCGACCGCGGGGTGGCCGACACCAAGGCCGCCCTGGACGGGGCCCGCGCCATCCTGGTGGAGCGCTTCGCCGAGGACGCCGACCTCACCGGCCTGCTGCGCGAGCGCCTGTGGGAGCGGGGCCGCCTGGTCTCGGCCGTGCGCGAGGGCAAGGAGGAGGCGGGTGCCAAGTTCGCCGACTACTTCGACTTCTCCGAACCCCTCACCCAGCTGCCCTCGCACCGCGTCCTGGCCCTGTACCGGGGTGAGAAGGAGGAGGTCCTCACCCTGAGCATGGAGCCGGGGGAGGCCCCCGCCGAGGACGCCGACGGCACCACCCCCCGCAGCACCTACGAGAACGCCATCGCCCACCACTTCGGTATCGTGGACCGCGGCCGCCCCGCCGACCGCTGGCTCCAGGACACCGTGCGCTGGGCCTGGCGCACCCGCATCCTGGTCCGGCTGGACATCGACGTGCGCATGCGGCTGTGGCAGCGGGCCGAGGACGACGGCGTCGCCGTGTTCGCGGCCAACCTGCGCGACCTGCTGCTGGCCGCCCCCGCCGGAAGCCGCGCCACACTCGGCCTGGACCCGGGGCTGCGCACCGGGGTCAAGGTCGCGGTCACCGACGCCACCGGCAAGGTCGTGGCCACCGACACGATCTACCCGCACGCTCCCCGCCGGGACTGGGACGGCTCCATCGACCGCCTGGCCCGGCTGTGCGCCGCCCACTCCGTGGAGCTGGTCGCCATCGGCAACGGCACCGCCTCCCGCGAGACCGACCGGCTCGCCGCCGACCTCATCAAACGCCACCCCGAGCTCGGCCTCACCAAGGTGATGGTCTCGGAGGCGGGCGCCTCGGTGTACTCCGCCTCGGCCTACGCCTCCGAGGAGCTGCCGGACCTGGACGTGTCGCTGCGCGGCGCCGTCTCCATCGCCCGCCGCCTGCAGGACCCGCTGGCCGAGCTGGTCAAGATCGACCCCAAGTCGATCGGCGTGGGCCAGTACCAACACGACCTGGCCGAGGCCAAGCTCTCGCGCTCGCTGGACGCCGTGGTCGAGGACTGCGTCAACGGCGTCGGCGTGGACGTCAACACCGCCTCGGTGCCGCTGCTGACCCGGGTGTCCGGCGTGACCTCCACCCTGGCCCGCAACATCGTGACGCACCGCGACGCCAACGGCCCCTTCCGCAGCCGCGAGGAGCTGCGATCGGTGCCGCGGCTGGGCCCCAAGGCCTTCGAGCAGTGCGCGGGCTTCCTGCGCGTGCCGGGCGGGGACGACCCGCTGGACGCCTCGGCCGTGCACCCCGAGGCCTACCCCGTGGTGCGCCGCATCCTGGAGCGGGTGGGCACCGACCTGCCCTCGCTCATCGGCAACAGGGACCTGCTCTCCCGGGTGCGCCCCCAGGAGTTCGTGGACGAGACCTTCGGCCTGCCCACGGTCACCGACATCCTCGCCGAGCTGGACAAGCCCGGCCGCGACCCGCGACCCGCCTTCACCACCGCCGCCTTCAAGGAGGGCGTGGAGAAGCTGCAGGACCTGGAGGCGGGCATGGTCCTGGAGGGCGTGGTCACCAACGTGGCGGCCTTCGGCGCGTTCGTGGACGTGGGCGTGCACCAGGACGGCCTGGTGCACGTCTCGGCGCTCTCGCACAAGTTCGTGGAGGACCCCCGCGACGTCGTCAAGCCGGGTGACATCGTCAAGGTCAAGGTCCAGGACGTCGATATCCAGCGCAAGCGCATCTCCCTGACCATGCGCCTGGACGACGAGACCCCGCGGGGCACCGACCGCGGCGGCCGGGGCGGCGAGCGCCGCGGCGGAAGCAGCGGTGGGAACGGACGCGGCGGCGGCAACGGGAACGGCAACGGACGCCGCGGCGGCGGTGGCCGGGGCCGGGACAACCGTGAGAACGCCGCCCCCTCGGGCGCCATGGCCGAGGCGCTGCGCCGCGCGGGCCTGGGCCGCTAGGCCGTACCCTTCGCGGGCCTCGCCCCGGTCCGTGTTCGGACGTCTCACGAAGCGCAAACCCCGGACGCCCGAACACCTCCCGACGGTTGGGGGCTCGGGCCCCGGACGCCCCCGGGGGCGGTGAACGGCCGCGGGGCCTCCCGTGCCGGTGCGGACCCAGGTGCCCGCACCGGGCCCCGCGCCGCCACGGCCGCCGGACTTCAGACGTGGCGGCGCGGGATCACCGAGGTGTAGATCTTCGTGGCCACACGCGTGTCCCCCTCGTAGGCGTCGAGCGTCGCGTGCAGGTGGAAGTCGGTCGCCGAGGACGTGAGCACCGTACGGGTCCGGGTCCGCACCGACCAGTCGCCCCGGGCGAAGCCCATCGTCCACTCCGTCTGGCCGCACACCGAGTCGTAGTCGTCGCCGACCTGGCTGTAGCACTCGTCCGCGCGCCGGGTCACCTCCAGTCCGATGTCCTCGAAGCGCACCGTCCCCAGGTCCTTGACCACCGTCAGCGCGGAGCGGTAGCGCACCAGGTCCTGGGCCAGGTCCCACCGCTCCTCCCCCGGTTCCACCCGGCTCGTCACGATCGGGGCGGTGCCCTCGGGCGGCCCGAAGGGCGCCACCGTCCTCCCCCCGTCCCCTTCCTCCCCGACCGGGCGCACCGGAAGCAGCACCCGGGTGTGCTCCCCCTGGAACACCGAGAGGACCACCGGCTCGGGCGAGGGCCACACCAGCGGCCAGTAGGAGGTGGAGACCGAGACCCGCATCCGGTGCCCGGGGGGGAACGCCTGCGCCACCCCGTTCAGGGGGACCGCCACCCGGTACCGGCGCCCGGGCACCAGCCTCTCCGGCCGCTCGTGGCTCCGGGCGTGGGTGAGGTTCAACAGCCCGTAGGTCACCCGGGTGGCCTGCCCCTCGGGGGTGACGTCGCACAGCCGCACCGCGACCATCGCGTCGGGCCGGTCCACGGCCAGTTCCAGCTCGACCACCACCGAGCCGAGGATCTCCACCCGCTCGGGCAGCGGAACACTGTCGAAGACGATCGATCCGCCGTCGTCCTCGCGCTGGTCGTAGGGCAGGTCCGGCGGGGCGTTGTAGGAGCACCACTTGCCCGCGTGCTGCCCGGTGGACAGCGGGGAGGACAGGGTCAGCACGTCCTCCCTGCCCGCGGGCTCGCCCTCCCCGAGCACCCGGCCGGCCGCCAGGTCCCGCGCGACGGTCACCACGTGGGGCGAGGGCCACTCCGGCTCGCCGACCCAGCGCCCCGGCCGGGCCTCGTAGGAGGTGGAGGGCCGCACGCTCTCCTGCATCCAGGCACGCAGGGCGGGGGCCGCCATCACGTCGTTGTCCACCCCCTTGAGCCAGCGGTCCCACCAGCGCACCACCTCCTGGAGGAAACCGATCGCGGGACCCGGCTGGCCCAGGTGCGGGTACTTGTGCGACCAGGGGCCCAGGAGCCCGAGACAGGGCACCCGGAGGCCCTCCAACAGGCGGAAGACCGAGTTGGAGTACCCGTCGGCCCACCCGCTCACCGCCATGACGGGCACCCGGACGGCGTCCAGGTCCCCGGCCACCGACCCGTGCCTCCAGTAGTCGTCCCGGTGCTGGTGCCGCAGCCAGGTGTCGAGCCACAGGCCGCTGTGCTCCAACCGTTCGTGCCACATCTGCCGCCACCGCTCACCGACCAGGTCCGGATCGGGCGGGCAGGAGTTGTAGGCGAACATCGTGGACGCCCAGGACAGGTTGTCCCCCAGCAGGCACCCGCCCATGTAGTGCACGTCGTCGGAGTAGCGGTCGTCGGTGGAACAGGCCGTCACGATCGCGCGCAGGCTCTCCGGCCTCCGCGCGGCCACCTGCAGCGCGTTGAACCCGCCCCAGGAGATGCCCATCATGCCGGTGCGGCCGTCGCACCAGGGCCGGTCGGCGAGCCAGGCGAGCACCTCCTCGGCGTCCAGGAGCTCGCGTTCCAGGTACTCGTCGGTGAGCACCCCCTCCGAGTCCCCGCTGCCGCGCAGATCCACCCGGGCGCACGCGTACCCGTGCCCGGCCATGTAGGGGTGGTGCACCGAGTCGCGCTGCGCCGTCAGGTCGCGCCTGCGGTACGGGATGAACTCCAGGACCGCCGGGACCGGCTCCTCCACGCTGCCCACCGGACGCCAGATCCGCGCGGCGAGGCGGACGCCGTCGCTGAGGGGGATCTGGGCGTACTCGTCCTCCCGGACCTCGTGCGGCAGCTCGCTGACCACCCTCATCCTCACCGGCCCCTCCCGTGCTCAGTCCTCCGTGTCGGTGTCCCGGATCGTGAAGGGCAGCTCCGCCGCGCAGGCCCGGTACCCGCGCTCGCACCCGGCGCGGTCCCGGGCGCCCACGAACACGTGGGCCAGCTCGAAGCTGTAGCTGTCCTGGATCGGCAGCTCGGAGAGCCTCCGCCCCGGGCGCGCGACGATCTCCACCCTCGTGTCCGGCACCCTGCCCTGCGCGCGGGCGACGTCCTCAGCGGTGGGCACCGACGAGACGAACCCGTCGCGGAAGCGGCGCAGGAACCACTTGGCGGCCACCGCGTACCGTCCGCCGCGGTCCAGCTCGGGCTCCTCCCCCAGCGCGACCCGCAGGCAGATCTCGTGGTTGGACACCCCCCGCACGAGCTCGAACAGCCGGGCGTGCGACTGGGAGTGCCGCGGATTGATCTCCAACAGCGCGATGGCGCCGCTGCGCGGGTCGTGGAAGTACTCGATGTTGAAGGTCACGTTGTCCAGGCCCACCCGGGAGACCACGCGTTCGCTGAGCGCGCCCAGACGCTCCCCGGCCTCCTCCGGCACCGTGGACGGGAACTCGTAGCGCAGGAAGCTCGACGTGCCCGGGTAGCGGTGGGAGTCCACGATCCCGTACACGTGCGGAACGCCGTCGCGGACGTAGCCCTCCACGGTCAGCTGGTCACCCGTGGCCTCCTCCTCCACCAGGGCCGCCACACCCCCGACCTCGGCGATCTCGGCGGGCAGCCGCACCCGGTCCATCACCCACTGGAAGGACGCGCCGATCCGCCCCGCCCCCGCCCTGATCCGGTCCATCGCCGTGCGGAACTCGGCGTCGTCGGCGGCCCGGTAGGCCAGTTCGGAGGAGAACGACTTCACCGGTTTGACCCACAGGGGATAGGACAGCCCCTCCGGTTTGTCCGTGGTGTCCAGACCGACCTCGGTGAACCTGGGGACGGCCTCGGGAGCGGCCGCCCGCTGCTCCAGGCGGCTCCAGTACTTGTGCTCGCACCGCACCACGGCCTCCAGCGGAGCGCAGGGCAGCCCCCGGTCCCGGCACAGCAGCGGCACCAGCGAGCTGACCGGGAAGTCCCAGAACCCGAGGATCGCGTCGACCGTGCCGGGGAAGGAGTCCAGCCTGTCGGTCGCCAGGGAGAGCAGGCCGGGCATGTCCACCTCCCGGTCCTGGCCGAGCTCGTCGAGGCCGAGCAGGGGGAGGAAGCGGTAGTCCCGGTCGTGGGGGAGGGAGAGCAGCACCTCGTGGTTCTGCTCGTCGAGCCCCAGCACGAAGACGTTCGTGGCCATCGCCCACCTCCGGGGGAGCGCCGGTGCCCGCCCCTACCTGTGAGGGTGCCCGCCGTCCGGGCCCGGGCCGACCGCTCCGGAGGGATTTCCCGAACCTTTGCCTCCGGGTCCGGGGTCCCTCCTCACCAGACCGGGCGCAGCGGGGCAGCTCCGCCCCCGCGCAGCGCCTGGAAGGCGAAGCCGTCGGGCCGCAGCTCCGCCTAGCCCTCGGCGCCGACTCCGCGGGTGAACTCGCCCAGCACGAGCTGGAAGGCCATGCCCAGGAGGAAGGTGAGTTCGGCGCGCTCCAGCGGCTCGTCCATGCCACCCATCCCGACACGCTCGAGTCAAGCGGCTTTACTCCACACGGGGCGCGGCCTCCCGGGGCCGCACCCCGCCCCGGGCCCGGGAACGCGCTACCGGGGGGCGATGGCCACCCCGGACCACAGGGCGCGCACGGGCGAGTCGTCCTCGGGGCGCAGCAGGTCCTCGGTGTTCCACACCCGGACCGGGGTGGCCTCGGCCGTCACCGCGGGCCAGCCGGGGTCCCCGGTGGCGGCGAAGTCGCGCCAGGCGGCGACCATGCGCTGGGACAGGGCGCGGTGCGCCTCGGTGGGCTCGCCGTCCAGGAGGAAGCGGCCGAAGTCGGTGTCCAGGTTGCCGAAGGCGAAGGGCAGGTCGAAGGCGTGGCAGGCGCCCAGCCGCCCGCCCAGCGCGGAGCTCTCCGCGGCCAGGCGGAAGAAGTGGGCGCGGCCCCCGGCGGCGGCGTGCGCCTCGGCGAAGCGCACGGTGTACTCGCAGAAGAGGGCGTCGCCCTGGATCGCGGCGTACAGTTCGCGCAGGGTGGCCCCGGGGTGCACCTCCCGGTAGGCGGTCACCGCCCCCTCGCCGAGCCCCAGCCGGGACGCGGTGACCTCCAGCGCGGCCTCGTCGTCGATCTCCACGCTCTGCCCCAGCTCGGTGAACAGCCGGTACTCGTGGGCGTTGTGGCCGGTGAGCAGGTCGACCGCGGAGGCCGCCCCTCCGGCGACGGCCTCCAGCGGGGCCTCGGGCAGCTCGGGACCGCCGACCACGGGGGCGAAGCAGGTCAGGGCCTTGGTGCGCACGCCCCCGGAGCCCGCGGCCGGCGCGGACAGCACGGCCTCGGTGGCCTCCAGGATCCGTTCGGGGGGCAGTTCGGCCAGGGCGCCCGCCTCCAGGGGGACCCCTGCGGCCTTGGCGATCCGCTCCGAGACCCGCAGCGCGGTGTCCGCGGTGAGCACGTCCCCGGGAACGCTGTGCGCGATCGCCCGCCGGAACAGCCCGTGGGCGTGCGGGGAGGCCATCAGGGCCACCACCGATCCGGCGCCGGCCGACTCGCCCGCGACGGTCACGTTGTCGGGGTCGCCGCCGAAGGCGGAGATGTTCTCGCGCACCCAGCGCAGGGCCGCGGCCTGGTCGAGCAGGCCGCGGTTGTCGGGGCGGCCGGGCACGTGGCCGAAGCCCTCGAAGCCCAGCCGGTAGTTGATCCCGACCACGACCAGGCCGCTCTCCGCCAGCCGGGTGCCCTCGTAGAGGCTCTCGGAGGCGGCGCCGACGAGGTAGGCGCCGCCGTGGATCCACACGAGGACGGGGGCCCGGTCGCCCTCGTGCGCGGCGGTCCACACGTTCAGGGACAGGCAGTCCAGGGGGGTCTGCGGGGTCCAGGGCGCGGCGCCGAGCATCAGGTTGCCCTGGGGGGCGGGCGGTCCGAAGGAGGTGCACTCGCGCACGCCGTCCCAGGCGGGGGCGGGCGCGGGGGCGGCGAAGCGGTGTTCCCCGAAGGGCGCGGCGGCGTAGGGGACGCCCCTGTAGACGGTGACCCCGCCGCTCTCGGAGCGCGGAGAGGCGGTGCCCCGCACCCGTCCGGACGTTGTCGTCACTGTGCGTTCGGCGTCCACGTGCGTCCTCCCCATCGGTTGGCGACACCCCCACCTAACAACGTTAGGTAATCGGGCGCAAGACCCCGATTTCCGCAGGACCCCCTTCGACGGGCGGGCGGGCCCCGCCGCGAACCGCAGGTTTCTGGCGAGTAACATACCATCCGGTCGGTAGGAATCCACGAAGAAAGGGTCGCCATGCGTGCCATCCAGATCACCGAGTTCGGCGGACCCGAGGTCCTCACCCCCACCGAACTGCCCGACCCCGAACCGGGCCCCGGCGAGGTCCTCGTCGACGTCACCCGCGCCGGGATCAACTTCGCCGACACCCACCAGGCGGAGAACAGCTACCTGGCCCCCGCCTCCCTGCCCCTGGTCCCCGGCATGGAGATCGCCGGGCGCACGCCGGACGGGCGCCGCGTCGTCGCCCTGACCACCAGCGGAGGCTACGCCGAGAAGGCCACCGCCGCCCCGGCCATGTCCTTCGACGTCCCCGACGGGGTCTCCGACGAGGACGCCCTGGCCATGATCGTGCAGGGGGCCACCGCCTGGGTGCTGCTGCGCAAGTCCGTGCGGATGGAGCCCGGCGAGTCGGTCGCGGTGCACGCCGCGGGCGGCGGCGTGGGCACGCTCGCCGTGCAGCTGGCCAAGCACTTCGGCGCCGGACGGGTGATCGCGGTGGCCAGCAGCGAGGACAAGCGCGCGCTGGCCCTGGAACTGGGCGCGGACGCCGTCGTGGACTCCGCCGCCCCCGACATGACCAAGGCCCTGGTGGAGGCCAACGGCGGCCAGCGGGTGGACGCCGTCCTGGACATGGTCGGCGGACGGGTGACCGACGAGAGCGTGCGCGCCCTGGCCCCGTTCGGCCGCCTGGCCTTCTACGGCATGGCCTCGCGCGAACGGCCCTCCGCGGTGCAGCCCGCCAACCTCATGCGCTTCTCCACCACCGTGGGCGGCATGTGGCTGCCGCACGTGTGGAGCCTGCCGGGGAACGTGATGGGCCAGGCGATGGACGAGCTGTTCGCCCTGGTGGCCGAGGGGCGCCTGCGGACGGTCCTGGGCGGGACCTACCCCCTGTTCGAGGCCGCCCGGGCGCACGAGGCGCTGCGCTCGCGCGGCACCGTCGGCAAGCTCACCCTGGACACCACTGTCTGACAAGTCGAAAGCGTCACCTTAACAACGTAGATCACATAAGTCCGATATACCGTCGGACACCAGTCGCCTCCCCCGCCGCCCGACGGACGGCTTGTCGCTCCCCGGGCGGGCCGGATGTTCGGCCTACTGTTACGGAGAGTGATGACGCGTTCGGGAAGGGGGGCCATGCGCGTTCCGGTCCTGCTGACCACCTCCGCGGTCCTGGCCTGGACCGCCCCGGCCGAGGCCCACGACGGCCCGGTCTGGGGGGACGAGGTGGTCGACCTCAACGTCGTCTCCGTGGACATCCACGTTCCCGGCGGCGTGGTCGTCGCGAACCGGGTGGACCGCTAGACGGCCGGGCCGGCGCCGGCCGGTGGTCGCGGGCGGCCGACGACCACCGACCGGTACGGCCGTCCGCGGCCTAGTCGCCGGAGGCCCGGTGGACCAGGTCGGCGTAGTCGGGGTGGCGCTCGATCCAGTTCCTGACGAAGGGGCACAGCGGCAGCACCGACCGCCCCCGCGAGCGGACGTCGTCCAGGGCGCCGCGCACCAGCGCACCGCCCAGCCCCCGCCCCTCGTGGGCGGGGTCGATCTCGGTGTGGGTGAAGGTGACCAGGTCGTCCGTACGCACGTAGGCGGCGAACCCGGCCGGTTCCTCCCCGATCCTGATCTCGTAGCGTCTGCGGTCGGGCACGTCGACCACCTCTGCGGTCATGGCATCCCCCGTTCCTGGTCGCGGCGGGCTCGCACCGCCGTTGTTCTGCTTCCCCTTCCCCCCTCCCCTTGCGGCACGCGCCCCGGGGACGTAGAGTCTCGAAAGCATACCGACCAGTCGGTTTAAGGAGAACGGAATGACATCCCGGTTCGGCGGCCGGACCGCCATCGTCACCGGTGCGAGCCGGGGCATCGGCCTGGCCATCGCCCAGCGGCTCGTGGACGAGGGCGCGCGCGTGTGCGTCACCGCGCGCAAGCCCGAGCCCCTGCAGGAGGCCGTCGAGGCCCTGGGCGGGCCCGAGCACGCCATCGGCGTACCCGGCCGGGCCGACGACCCCGAGCACCAGGACGCGGCGATCGCCGCGACGCTGGAGGCCTTCGGCAGCGTCGACATGTTCGTCAACAACACCGGGATCAACCCGGTCTACGGGCGCATGATCGACCTGGACCTGGACGCGGCGCGCAAGATCTTCGAGGTCAACGCGCTGTCCGCGATCTCGTGGACGCAGAGGGCCTACCGGGCCTGGATGGCCGAGCACGGCGGCGCCGTCGTCAACGTCTCCTCCGTGGCCGGGACCAAGCCCTCACCCGGCATCGGCTTCTACGGCGCCACCAAGGCCATGCTCATCCACGTCACCGAGGAACTGGCCGTGGAGCTGGGCCCGGGCATCCGCGTGAACGGCGTGGCCCCGGCCGTGGTCAAGACCCGGTTCGCCTCGGCGCTGTACGAGGGCCGCGAGGAGAAGGTCGCCGCGGCCTATCCCCTGGGCCGCCTGGGCGAGCCCGAGGACGTGGCGGGCGCGGTGGCCTTCCTGCTCTCGGACGACGCCTCGTGGATCACCGGCCGCACGCTGGTGCTGGACGGCGGCGTGACCCTGACCGGAGGTGTGTGACATGGACATGACCGACACCGGAGCGGTGGTGACCGGAGGCGGCAACGGCATCGGCGCCGCGATCGCGCGCAGACTCGCCGGAGCCGGGGCGCGCGTGGTGGTCAACGACCTCGACGCGGGCGCCGCGGAGGCCGTGGCCGCCGAGATCGGCGGGGTGGCCGTACCCGGCGACGCCGCCAGCGAGGCGGGCGTCACCGCGCTCGTGGCCGAGGCCGGGGCCCACCTGGGCGGCATCGACCTGTACGTGGCCAACGCGGGTGTGGGCGTGGGCGGCGGCCCCGAGGCCCCCGAGCCCGACTGGGACCTGGCCTGGCAGGTCAACGTGATGGCGCACGTGCGCGCCGCCCGCGAACTGGTCCCGGGCTGGCTGGAGCGCGGCCGGGGCCGCTTCCTGACCACCGTCTCGGCCGCGGGCCTGCTCACGATGCTGGGCAGCGCGCCGTACTCGGTGACCAAGCACGCCGCGCTCGCCTTCGGCGAGTGGATGGCGGCCACCTACGGCGACCGCGGGATCACCGTGCAGTGCGTGTGCCCGCTGGGCGTGCGCACGAACCTGCTGGAGAGCAGCGGCGAGACCGGGCAGGCCATCCTGGCCCCGGACGCGATCACCCCCGAGGAGGTCGCCGACGCGGTGATGGTCGGCCTGGCCGACGAGCGCTTCCTGATCCTGCCCCACCCCCAGGTCGCCGACTACTACGCGGCCCGGGCCACCGACACCGACCGCTGGCTGGCGGGCATGCGCCGCCTGCGGGCCAAGGTCTTCGAGGGGGAGGCGTGAGCGGACCGCGTTCCGAGGCCGAACTTCCGGGCCTGGACCTGGAGCGCCTGCGCGCCCACCTGGAGAAGGCCGCGCCCGGCCTGGCCTCCGGTCCGCTGAGCGGTCGGGTGGTGGCGGGCGGCAAGTCCAACCTGACGTACGTGGTCACCGACGGCACAGGCAGCTGGGTGGTGCGCCGGCCGCCGCTGGGCCACGTCCTGGCGACCGCGCACGACATGCCGCGCGAGTACCGGGTCATGACCGCGCTGTACGGGACGGACGTGCCCGTGCCCCGCACCCACCTGCTGTGCGAGGACCCCGAGGTGCTGGGCGCGCCGTTCTACGTCATGGAGTACGTGGAGGGCACCCCCTTCCGCACCCGCGACGAGATCGCCCCGCTGGGCGCCGAGGGCGTGCGCCGGGTGGCCGAGCAGCTGGTCACCACGCTGGGAGGGCTGCACGCGGTGGTGCCCGAGGAGGTCGGGCTGGGCGACTTCGGCCGCCCGGACGGGTTCCTGGAACGCCAGGTGCGCCGCTGGCGCAAGCAGCTGGACGCCTCCCGCAGCCGGGACATCCCCGGTATCGACGCCCTGCACGAACGGCTCGCCGCCACGCTGCCCGAGCAGTCCGCCCCCGGGATCGTGCACGGCGACTACCGCCTGGACAACGTGCTCGTCACCTCCGGGGGGCGCATCAGCGCGGTCCTGGACTGGGAGATGGCCACGCTCGGCGACCCCCTCGTCGACCTGGGCCTGATGCTGGTCTACCAGGGCCAGCCAGTGGGCCCGGGCGGGCCGCCCGCCACCTCCGCCGAGGGCTACCCCGCCCCGGAGGAGCTGGTGGGGATGTACGCCGCCGGGACCGGGCGCGACGTGTCCCGGCTGGGCTGGTACGTGGCCCTGGGCTGCTTCAAGCTCGCGGTGATCGCCGAGGGCATCTACTTCCGGCACAGCCGGGGACTGACAGTCGGCGCGGGTTTCGAGCGGGTCGGCGACATGGTCGCCCCGCTGGTGGAGCGCGCGCACACCATGCTCAAGGAGGACTGAGTGGACTTCTCCCACGACAAGGAGACCGAGGAGCTGCGCGAGCGGCTGCTGGCCTTCATGGACGAACACGTCTACCCCGCTGAGCCGGTGCTCCAGGAGCAGCTGGCCGCGCGCACCGAGCCCTGGACCACCGCCCCGGTCGTGCGCGAGCTCCAGGCCGAGGCGCGCAAGCGCGGCCTGTGGAACCTGTTCCTGGCGGGCCACCCCGAACACGGAGGCCTGCCCAACCTGCGCTACGCGCCGCTGGCCGAGATCACCGGGCGCAGCCCGCGGCTGGCTCCGATGGCGCTCAACTGCGCCGCGCCCGACACCGGGAACATGGAGGTGCTGACGATGTTCGGCACCCCCGAGCAGCGCGAGCGCTGGCTCAAGCCGCTGCTGAACGCCGAGATCCGCTCGGCCTTCGCGATGACCGAGCCCGCGGTGGCCTCCTCCGACGCCACCAACATCACCACCAGCATCGTCCGTGACGGCGACGAGTACGTGGTCAACGGGCGCAAGTGGTTCATCACCGGCGCGCTCAACCCCGAGTGCGCGGTCTTCATCGTGATGGGCAAGACCGACCCCGACGCCGAGCGGCACCGGCAGCAGAGCATGGTGCTGGTGCCGCGGGACACCCCCGGCGTGACGGTGTCCCGCGGCATGAAGGTGTACGGCTACGACGACAGCGACCACGGCGGCCACGCCGAGGTGGTGTTCGAGGACGTACGGGTGCCCGCGGACCACCTCGTCGGCGGCGAGGGCGAGGGGTTCGCCATAGCCCAGGCGCGGCTGGGTCCGGGCCGCATCCACCACTGCATGCGCGGCATCGGTATGGCCGAGCGGGCCCTGGAGATGACCTGCCGCCGGGTGCTGGACCGGGTGGCCTTCGGCCGCCCCCTGGCCGAGCAGGGCGTGGTGCGCGAGTGGATCGCCGAGGCGCGCGTGGCCATCGAGCAGCTGCGGCTGCTGGTGCTCAAGACCGCGTACCTGATGGACACGGTCGGCAACAAGGGCGCGCACACCGAGATCCAGGCGATCAAGATCGCCGCCCCCCGCACGGTGGAGTGGATCCTGGACAAGGCCATCCAGGCGCACGGCGCGGCCGGGGTGAGCCAGGACCTGCCGCTGGCCGGGTGGCTGGCGGGCGCGCGGTCGCTGCGCCTGGCCGACGGTCCCGACGAGGTGCACCTGCGCTCGCTGGGCCGGGCGGAGCTGCGCAAGTACCGGTAGGGCGGGCGCCGCCGCGCGGGTCGCGCTCCGGACGGAGCGCGACCCGCGCGGTGTCTCAGGAGGTGGGGCGCAGACCCGCCACGAGCAGGTCGGCGAAGTAGCGGCCCACGTCCTCGCCGCTGAGCGGGCCGCCGGGGCGGTACCAGGTGCTCAGGTGGTGCACCGAGCCGAAGAAGTAGTTGACCACCAGGTCGGCCGGGACGTCGTCGCGGAAGACCCCCTCGCGCTGGCCCTGGAGCACCATGTCGCGGAAGATCTCGTGGTAGCGGCGCCGCTCGGCGCGCACGGCGCGCTGCTTGTCCTCGCTGAGCTGGTGGATGGAGCGGAAGAAGATGACGCTGTCGTCCAGGTTGGCGATGCTGGTGACGATGACGTCGGCCGCGGCGGCGTGCACCCGCTCGGCCACCGGCGCGTCCCGGGAGGCGATGCGCACGAGGTGCTCGGTCTGCATACGCAGCACGCGCGCGTAGATCTCGTAGAGCAGGTCGTCCTTGGAGCCGAAGTAGTGGTACATCGCGCCCTTGGTGACGCCCGCGGCGGCCACGACCTCCTGCACGGAGGTGCCCTCGTAACCGCGTTCGGCGAACAGGCGGGTGGCCGCCCCCAGGAGGCGCTCGGGCACGGACCTGTTCTCGGTGTCTCCCTCGACCGTCTGCTGTGCTCGCGCCATGTCCTGTCCCACCTCGTGCCCCGTCGTCCCGGAAATACCGGCCGAGACAGCATACCGACCGGCCAGTACCCGCCGCGCACACAGGACACGCGCCCCGCACGTCACACCGCGTTCACCTCGACCGTGCGCCCGTCGGGATCGGTGAGCAGGTGGCGCCCGGGCTCCAGGGGAGGTGCGGCCCGGCGGCCCTCGACCGCCAACCCCAGGCGTACCCGCCCCGTGGCCCTGTCGGCGGCGGACGGGTAGATCTCGAACACCACTCCGCCGGGCAGCTCCGCCGCGTGGTGCTCGGGACCGCGTCCGTGCCGCTCCGGGACGAACTCCAGTCCCAGGGCGGCGTAGAAGTCCCGGCACTCCCGGAGCCGGGCCGTGTACAGGACCAGGAGCGCGGCCCGGGGAAGCGGCGGTTCCCCGGGCTCGGCGGCCAGGAGGACCCCGCGGGCGCGGGCGTACTTGGCGCGCAGCCGTTCGGCCTGTTCGGCGGGCAGCGCGGCCAGACGGGCCGGATCCGCGTTGTGCGCGGTGTCGGCGAGCTTGACCAGCCTGCCCAGGGGGTCGGCGGCGGCGCGGCGGACGAGGGCCTCGTAGGGCTCCCCCTCACGCCGGGTCACCGACTCCACGGCGCGCACGACGCGGGACGGGCATCCCCGGGCCCGCAGGTCCCCGGCGGTGAGCGGGGTGTCCTCCAGCGCGTCGTGCAGCACCCCGGCCAACTGCGCGTGCTCCCCGTGCGGGGCCAGCAGGTCGCGCACCGCGAACACGTGCTCGGTGTAGGGCCGGCCGGCCCGGTCCACCTGCCCGGCGTGGGCCTCCTCGGCCAACCGCGAGGCCTGTTCCAGCGTCATCTCCGCCATCGGACCACCTCTCGTCCCGACGACCGTACCGGGGCCGGTACCGGCGGCCCGCGCGGTGGGGCCCGCCGCCACCATGCCCCTGGAGGAGGACGGCGAGCCAGGCCGTACGACGGCATGTCCGGCAGCACACGGAGTTGTCCCACGACACCAGCGCGGACCTCGGATCTCCTCAACCAGCGGGTTCAAGGGCTGGAGGGGTGAGTACGGTGGCCGGCCAGAACCGCGTCGAGACGGGGCCCTGATGGCGGTCGCTCCGCCGCCGGGTCCCCCAGGCACCCGCCTGCCCCAACGCCGGACTCACCCGGGGTCACGCCTCCCCCGGCCTCCGGGCCGACCGGGAACGCGGCCGGTCCGCCCTGAGGCGGACCACCGGACCGAGGGACCGCTAGCGCGGCGCGCGCTCGTGCGGGATGACCAGGGGCGTGCGGGTGCGGGGATCGGGGACCACGTCGCAGGCCAGGCCGAAGACCTCCTCCACCAGGGGCGCGGTCACCACCTCCTCGGGAGGGCCGTCGCCGACCACCCTGCCGCCCTCCATGAGGACCAGGCGGGTGGCGAACCGGGCCGCCTGGGCGAGGTCGTGCAGGACCGCGACCACCGTGCGCCCCTGGCGGTGCAGCTCGGCGAACAGCTCCAGCAGGTCGTACTGGTGGGCGATGTCCAGGTAGGTGGTGGGCTCGTCCAGCAGCAGGATCCCGGTGTCCTGGGCCAGGACCATCGCCACCCAGGCCCGCTGGCGCTGCCCACCCGAGAGCGATCCCACCTGGGTGTCGGCCAGCTCGGTGAGGCCGGTGAGCTCCAGGGCCCGGCGGATGGCCGTCTCGTCCCGCGGGCTCCACTGGCGCAGCAGCGTGTGGTGCGGGAACCGGCCGCGTCCGGCCAGCGCCCGCACGGTGATGCCCTCGGGGGCGGCCGGGCTCTGCGGGAGCAGGGCCATCTGGCGGGCGACCGCCTTGCCGCCCTGCCTGCGCAGGTCCCGGCCGTGCAGCAGGACCTGGCCGGACAGCGGCCGGTTCACCCTCCCCAGCGCCTTGAGCAGGGTGGACTTGCCGCACCCGTTGGGGCCGACGATGACGGTGAACTCCCCGCCCCCGATCTCCAGGTCCAGGTCGCTCACGACCGGTTGGGCCCCGTACCCCAGGGTTACGACGTGGTGCGCGATTGAGGTTGGGGCGTGCTGGCCCAGCGAGTCGGCTGGTGGGTGATTACCGCATAGCTGTGCGGTCGGAGACCAGGCCGGCGATGGCCAGGTGGGTTTCGTCGTAGTACTCGC